>NZ_QNFY01000013.1 GCF_003290185.1 Chryseobacterium lathyri
CCTACCAGGCTTATAAGACACATGTAGATTTTTTTCATTATTTATGTTTATTTTTTTATCAGTTTAGCATTAGCTGTTTTTCCCAAATCTGTTTTTATCATCACCAGATATGCTCCCTGAATTAGATTCTGAGTATTAATCTTCGTCACTTTATTTTTAGTTTTTAGGCTCTGAAGCTGTCTTCCACCCATATCATACAGCATAATATCAGCCTCTTTGAACTCAAGGCCTATTTCTACGTAAGCATAATCTGAAACAGGATTAGGATAGATTTTGATGTCCTGTTTTTCGATCAACTGGTCGATCTGTTTATCCCCCAGTTTTATGATTTTCCAGTTTTCTTCTCCAAGCGTATCGGCACTGGTTCCTGCTAAAATGATCGAGCCATCTCTGTTTAATTTGATGTCTGAAAGCCTTTCTTCTCTCTTACTGGACTCGCCTTTGATGTATTTACGCCACTGTTCATTGCCGTTTTGATCTAAATATAGCATCCAAAACTTTTCATCATCAGCTTTAATCCTTTCTTCGGATTGCGTGTAGCCACCAATCAATACTCCCTTTGTATTTTTGTCATCAGCAGAATGTAAAACACTCATTCCCATTAAAACGTCTCTGCCACCAAAATTGTAGGATTTCTGCCACTGCTCGTTGCCTTTTTCATCAAGGGCAACCAGCCAAAGGTCAGTTTTTTCCTCTATTCCCACCGTTTTATTGCCGGATATTTCTGATCTGGATTCTCCACCGATGACATATCCATTTGAAGTCAAAGCCAGTGTTCTCAAATGGTCATCAGCTGTACCACCGTAGTTTTTCTCCCATTGAACCTTACAATTTTTATCCAGTTTGATAATGTGAAAATCTCCTTCGCCGTAGTTCTCTGTCTTTTTTGTTCCTCCAACACCACTCCTGGAATAGATCCCTAGCAAGGCTCCTCCATCTTTGGTGGGAATCATCTTTTCAACTTCATCCAATCCTTTTCCTCCTAAAATAGACTGGGAGAGTTCTTTCCCGTCTTTGTCCAGTTTTATAATCAAAACATCTTTTGAACCGTGGCCTTTAGCTGAATTCTGAACATTTCCGGCTACAAAGAATCCTAAATCTGTAGTTTGAATAACTGATCTTGCTTCTTCATCGGATGCTGACCCTAAAGTTTTCTGCCAGATTTGATCACCAAATTCGCTAAGCCTTATCAACCATAGGTCTGAACCTCCTTTAGACTCGTCTTTCTTATCCAGACCTTTCCCTGAATAAGAAGTTCCCGCCAGAAGAAATCCTCCTTCCTGGGTGGCGATGGAAGCAGATAAGTAATCATGGTTATTTCCTGAGAAATATTTTTCCCAAACCAGTTCACCCTTCTGGTTGAGTGTGACCAAATGATAGTCGTAGCCGTTGTTCTGCTTTGCGCTCGCAGAGCTTGTCAAAGCGCCGGATTGAATCGAACTGCCCGAAATGAGATATTGTCCGTCAATGGTTGTGGTAACCTGGCTTAGAAAATCCTGCGTGGAGGATTTAATGTCTCTCTGCCAGAGTATATCCTGGCTGTAAATTGTAGAAATAGCACACATGATAAGTGCACCTGAGTAAGTTTTTCTCATAGGCAATTGTATTTCGATTTTAAAAAGTTAAATTTAAAGAAAATTTATTTCACTACAATGGGGTTTTCCCCATATTTTGTTTGTGGTTTTTACGGTGAGATATAATATTTTCAACAAACAATTACTTATTAATTTTTTGTTAATACAAAGGTAGATACGGATAGCGACAAAACATGTCGTATTATAATAATCATGCTAGTGAAAATTGCGTAATCCAATTTCTTCTTCACATGAAGGAATCAATACACTTATTTTTACATATTAACATCTATTAATAATCTAAATTGTCAATCACTTGATTTTGCCTTAACAAAATTTTAACTTTACTGTGTATTTATAATGAAGCTGTCACTTGCCACCGATGAAAAGGAACTGCTGCTTAGATTGCGGAAAGGGGATCATATTGCTTTTGAGCTTCTCTACAATAAATACTATCAAAGCTTAACCGGCCATCTTATTCGGCTGCTAAAATCAACTGAGCTGGCAAAAGAGGTTGTTCAGGATACTTTTATGGCGGTATGGGAGCATCGGGACCGTATTGACACTGAAAGACCGTTAAAATCTTATATTTTTAAAACAGCCACAAACAATACCTTCAATATCTTTAAAAAAGCTGCATACGATGAAAAGTACAGGGCTTATCTTTTTCCAATTATAGAGGTAGGTTATGAACACATCGAGGCACGGGTTTTCGAAAAGGAAAACGAGCAGATGCTGGGGGAAATCATGCAGAGGATGTCTAAAAAGCAGCGGGAAGTTTTTGTACTCTGTAAATTGCAGGGAAAGAGTTATGAAGAGGCAGGTAAGGAACTGAACATATCCACTAACACCATACATACCCACATTAAAAGAGCCAATCTTTTTATTAAGGAAAGCCTGTCCCGTTATCCCGAATTTGTCACCTCCGTTATCATTTCTGTGTCATTTGGATTGAACCATCTTAATTAGGTTTTTCGCTGTTTTATCAGTTTGTTAAAATTTATTTTTTTTCTTGTCCCCGGAAAATGTGTTTCGGTTGTATTACCTATAAAAGCATAGATTTTGGATAACAGAGCAGAAATCGAATATCTTTTCGGCAGGTATCTTTCGGGTAAATATACCGTAGAAGAACTTACTGCACTTCTTCACTATTTTAAGATAGATAAAGAGGGCGACAGACTGAAGGCACTCATAGAAAAAGAGCTTAATAGTCCGTTAGACTTTTCCGGTAATGCCGGTGAGATAGAAGAAGTAGGCGCATACGTCAGAAATTCGTTAAATAGAAAAATACATGCTGTTTCAAAACCCCGCATCCCATACCTAAGGATAGCTGCTGCAATAGCGGCACTACTGTTAATAACCCTGGCAGTGTATTTTATCGGCAGCCATCCTGGGACTACTATACCAAAGACTGTAACGATCGGTGATATTGCACCGGGCACTCAGAAGGCAACACTTACCCTTGCCAATGGGAAAACCCTTATATTAGAGGGTTCCGCCAACGGGCTGATTGCAAAAGAAACAGGCATTAGCATTGCCAAAACGGCAAATGGCGAACTGGTGTATTCCAGTGCCAAAAACGGGAACGACCTTCCGCCTGCAAACCCTTCCTCATTCAATACACTTTCAACCGCCAATGGCGAAACGTACAGGGTCATCCTGCCGGATGGCTCCAAAGTATGGCTCAACGCCGGCACCACGTTACAGTATTCTGCTGTCCTGAGAGAGCGGGGAAAGCGGAAAGTAATACTGGTAGCCGGCGAAGCCTACTTTGAAATAACAAAAGACAAAAAACATCCTTTTGTCGTAGCGACCCCCACTCAGGAAGTTGAAGTACTCGGAACACATTTTAACATCAACAGCTATGCAGATGAAGGCAAAACTGTAACCACTCTGGAAGAGGGCTCAGTTAAGGTTTTGCCGTCGGACAACAGCGGTAAGCAAAAACCCATCATATTAAAGCCTGGTGAGCAGTCTTTATATGCAGACGGGCATTTCCAAGTTCGTGAAGCTGATCTGCAGACGGCACTGGCGTGGAAGGACGGCATGATGTATTTTAAGAAAGCTGATCTCAGAACCATTATGAGGCAGGTGGCGCGCTGGTACAATATTAAAGTAGAATTTCATGGCGAAGTACCGCGCAGGCTGTTTACAGGCGGGGTATCAAGGAACACAAGCCTTTCTACACTATTTAGAATGTTCCGGTTCAATGACATCCATTTTACGGTAGAAGACCATCCACAGGGAAGAACACTGATTATAACACCATAGTAAAAAAAACATTAACACCGACCGCCTATGCCATAAAAAAGAAGATTAGTAATAGTTAATGATCGTTTCCAACATAAAAATGCCGGTAGTACTGTGATGGGTACTGCCGGCTAAGTTGGGGGCGTTAAGATCATCCAGTTTAAAAGAGAAATCAACTAACCCAACAAACAAATGTATGAAATTTTTTACATGCTTCGCTACGGCTGTGGCCATTGGCAAAAGCACCTGACCAAACACCTGCTGGTTATGAAACTCATTGCACTGCTCATTCTGGTATCCTGTTTTAAAGTAACCGCAACAGTACATGCGCAAAGTATCAGTATTTTCGTAAAGCAGGAACCTATTGAAAAAGTATTTGAAAAAATACAGAAGCAAAGCCGGTACAGTTTTTTTTATGACGAAAACATTCTATGCAGGACAGGCAAAGTGACACTGAGCCTCAAAAACAAGAGCCTGACCGAAGTCCTTGATAAAGTCTTTAAGGACCAGCCACTAGTCTATGAAGTAATTGATCAAACCATTCTGGTAAAACCAAAAGAAAAAGGAATTATAGAGCAAATTTCTGATTTTTTAAAAAAACAGACGGTAACCGGAACCGTGACCGATGAAAATAACCAGGCTTTGGCCGGAGCAACTGTTACGGTAAAGGGTACCGGTGTTCATACCGGTACAAATAGTGAAGGGAAATTTACCCTGCATAATGTAACCGATAATGCTGTTTTACTGGTTACCTATATCGGGTATATCACACAAGAAGTCAGTGTAAAAAATGCAGGAAAGATTATCCTTATCAAAAGTGAATCAAAGCTTGACGAAGTGCAGGTTATTGCATACGGAACGACAACCAAACGGCTAAATACCGGATCGGTGGCTAAAATATCTGCAAAGGAAATAGAAAGCCAGCCCGTATCCAATCTTTTAGCCACCATGATAGGACGTGTTCCCGGAGCAGATGTAATACAGAATAATGGGGTCCCCGGTTCTACTTTTTCCATCCAGATAAGAGGCAGGAATTCCCTGGCGCAGGGCTCAGAACCCCTGTTTATTATCGATGGAGTACCCTTTGCACCTAATAACAACAACATTGCCGTCCAAAATTCTGTTTCCAATGGCTTAAGCCCTTTTTCGAGTATTAATCCGAATGATATTGAAAGCATAGAGGTTCTAAAAGATGCCGATGCAACGGCTATTTACGGTAGCCGCGGAGCCAATGGGGTGGTTCTTATCAGTACTAAAAAAGGAAAATCGGGTGCGACGCGGTTCAATGTCCGACACTTACAGGGATACAGTGACATTGCCAAAAAAATGAACATGCTTACCACTGAGCAATACCTGGCACTTCGGGAAGAAGCCTTTAGAAATGACAATATTACTCCGTCTTCTGCACCCGGCACCGAAGCTTACGCGCCTGATCTTTTACTATGGGACAAAAACAGGTATACTGACCTAAGAGATTTGATTATGGGACAGACGGCGAGCACCATGAACAGCGCTGTAAATTTGAGCGGAGGTGACAACAGGACCCAGTTTTTAATAGGAGGAAGCTTTAACAGGGAATCCACTGTTTTTACCGGGGATTCAAGGTATAAAAAAGGGACTATTAACCTCAATATTAATCATAAAGCTCTTCAGGACAGGCTTGAAATCGCCTTCTCGACCAATTATTCCCTTGAATCCAATAGACTTTTTAATGGGAATGCTCTTTATTACAGCAACCTTCCTCCCAACCTTCCCCAGCTTTATAATGCTGATGGAGATCTGAATTGGAGCCAGGATGGTGCTTCCTTCTACAATCCCGTTGCTTTTACCAAAAAGGAGTTTAGTTCCTATCGCAAAAACCTGATTTCAAGAATGCAGGTATCCTATTCCCTACTCAACAATCTGAATATCAAAACCTCTTTTGGGTACAATGACCTCAATGCAGATGAAAGGTCGTATGATCCTCTGTCTACGCAGGACCCGTCAGGGGATGATTATGAGGGATTCGCACAATATTCCACGAATTCTTTTTCCAGCTGGATCATAGAACCGCAGATTGATTATAGTATCAAAAGGCAAAGAGGCTCGCTGCACTTCACCCTGGGGGCGAGCTTGCAGAGTACCCTCAATGAGGTGCAGTCGCTTAAAGCTTCCGGTTATAGCAGCGACCAGCTGCTAAAGTCGCTTGCAGCAGCAACCATCCTGAGCAATCAATTTAACTCCTATGCGCCGTATAAATACGCAGCAGCTTTTGCTCGGATTAATTACAATCTGGACAATAAATACCTGATCAACTTGTCAGGCCGCAGAGACGGATCAAGTCGTTTTGGGTCTGATAACCAATGGGGTAATTTTTATGCCATTGGTGCCGGATGGATCTTTTCAAATGAAAATTTTCTCTCACAAAAAAACAGCATACTGTCTTTTGGAAAACTAAGGACAAGCTACGGGATCACAGGCAACGACCAGATCGGCAATTATCAGTATCTGGATACCTGGTCCACCTGGCGCCCTTACCAGAGAAGCACAGCATTATATCCAAGCAGCCTATTTAACCCCAATTACGGATGGGAAGTCAACAAAAAATATGAAGCGGCACTGGAAACGGCGTGGCTTAATGAAAGGATATTCTTGAATATAGCATTTTTCCTAAACAGGAGTGATAACCAGCTTGTCCAGTACATCCTCCCATCCCAGACCGGTCACTTCAGTATCAATAGGAATTTCCCTGCGCTTATCGAAAATAAAGGATGGGAATCAGAACTTACAATCAAGATTTTCAAAAATCAAAATTTTCAGTGGGAAACAGGCTTTAATATAACAATTCCAAAAAACAGGTTGTTACGATTTGAAAACCTGCAAACCTCTGCTTATCAATCGAAATATGTCATTGGTGAATCCCTAAATGTTATGTATGGGTACAGATCATTGGGTGTGGATCCCCAAATCGGAGTATATGAATTTCAGGATACTAATGGTGATGGTACAATAAATAATTTCGATTACGCAGTTTTGGGAACGTTAGACCCTAAGTTCTATGGCGGCTGGTCTAATACTTTAAAATATAAGGGATTTTCCATCAGTGCTTTTTTCCAGTTCAAAAAACAGACCGGAACAACCATCCTCAATGAGATCTATTCGAACTCGCAAAGTTTTCCCGGAATGATGTTCAATCAGCCTAGTGCCGTGATGGCCAGATGGAAAAACCCGGGTGATATTACTACCGTCCAAAAAGTCTCTGCGACCACTTCCAGTGAAGCGTACAGGATTGCCAATGAATACGTATTACAATCCAATGCTGTTCTTGGAGATGCTTCTTTTATAAGGCTTAAAACCCTCGAATTATCCTATAATCTCCCTACTTTGTTGTCAAAAAAAATTGCAGCCGGATCGTGTAATCTATTCATTCAAGGCCAGAACCTGCTGACTATTACCAGGTATAATGGCTGGGATCCGGAAACGCAGGGAAATATACTTGCAGTACCTCCATTGCGCTCTTTAACATTGGGCATAGCGTTACACTATTAACTCATCAAATTATGAAAAAGACATTACGAAATAGGATACCATATGACCATACAAGAGTGGTTAAAAAAGTGCTTACCGTGATCATGCTGGTAATAACTGTATGCTTGACCTCCTGCAATAAGTTTTTGGATGTTGGCGCGCCGCATGACCGATTAGGAGCAGATGATATATTTAACAATAGCGAGAAAGCAACTTCCGCCGTAGTTGGCATATATTCACAATATATGGGAACTTCATTGTGGTATTCATCGGGAGGCATAACCGTATTCACAGGGCTCAGTTCGGATGAGTTTTACAACACCAATACCTCCAATAGTTCCTACAATGAACTTCGGACCAATTCTTTAACCTCTAAAAATTCCCTATTGGATTTTAATATATGGGACAGGGCTTATAAGAATATCTACCAATCCAATATCTGTATTGAAAAGTTGAGAATAGCAGATCAGTTACCCAACGGTGTTAGAAAACAGCTCCTGGGAGAATCACTATTTACAAGAGCATTTGTCTATTTTTATCTTGTAAATATTTTTGGTGATGTTCCTCTTATCCTCTCCACAGACTATCGGCACAGCACCGAAAAAGGCAGAGACAAATCGAGCGAGGTTTACATCCAGATTGTTGCAGATCTTGTTGAAGCTGAAAAGCTGCTACAGGATTCCTATGTTACCTCCAACAGAGTACGCCCCAATCTAAAAACTGTTCAGGCATTTTTGGCAAGGGTTTACCTGTATACCCAGCAGTGGGATCTGGCATTGGCTAAATCCACTGAAGTGATTGAGTCCGGCATCTATTCGCTTGATCCGCTCAATAAAATATTCTCTATCGAAGGGAACGAAACCATCTGGCAGCTTATGCCCGTTCAGCCCTCTTGGAACACCACTGAAGCAAGACAGCTATTACCCCTCAGCACTTCTGCTTCCACACTGGGTCAAATAGCTTTAACAGATTATGTAATAAATGGCTTTGAAGCGGGCGATGTAAGAAGGAATCAATATACAGTTTCAAAAATTGTAAGCAATAAAACGTACCATTTCGCACAAAAATATAAGGCCATTGCCATAGGAACGGTTTCAGAATATTATAAGGTATTCAGACTGGCAGAGCAATATTTGATACGGGCCGAAGCTTATGCACATCAAAACAACAATCAACTGGCGGCTGATGATATTAACAGGTTGAGGGATAGAGCCGGGCTCGCTAAAATTACCGGTGACGCTCAGAATATTGTAACGCTGATCGAGAAGGAACGTCAATCGGAACTATTTGCCGAGTGGGGACACCGCTGGTTTGACCTGAAAAGGACAGGGCGCGCTTTAGACGTTTTAAAAGCTAAGCAGCCGGATATAACTGCCACCGATCTTTTCTATCCGATACCCAATTCTGTACTTCTTTCAAATCCGTTTATTAAACAAAATCAAGGTTATGAATAATCCAAAATTTTTGCATAAAAAGACACTTTTACTAATAATAGCTGCCCTGTTTATTTTTAAAGCCCAGGCACAGGTCTATGCGATAGGTGATACTGTAGAAACGATTAAAGCAAAGTCTTTGGTGAACTGGAAAGAAGAGGAGTTTTCTTATAAAAAAGGGAAGGCGCTTATTCTCGATTTTTGGGCGACATGGTGTTCGCCTTGTATCGCGCAGTTTCCGAAAACAGATTCCCTGAAAAACAAGTTTTCCAAGGATCTTGATATTATCGGTGTTACGAGTGATAAGAATACAGTCGTCAGCAAGTTTTTAATAAACTATGAAAAGAACTTCGGCATCAAGGTTGCTTCTGTTACTGATGATCAGCTCCTGAAAAGATACTTTCCCCACCGCGAGATACCCCATTATGTGTGGATCAGCAAAGAAGGCGTAGTCGTTGCTATAACAACACCTGAATATGTTAATGAAGAGAATGTAAGGAAACTTATCGCAGGGGATACATTATCGCTTCCGGTTAAAAATGAACAGGAAGATGTTGCAACCTATAAGGTGCTCAGTCCGCTCATCCAGATTGATGAAAAACGAGGCTTCCCCGCGTTGAAATCCTATTATTATCTCGGAAATTATCAAAAGGAAACACAGTCTTTTAGTACTGCTCCGCTGTTTGACAAAACAACTAATACAAATAGAATCAGGGCCATTAATTCATCACTTTCCAAACTCTATACCCTTGCATATCTGGGGCTGGACGGAATGAGCTATTTCCATAAAAGCAGAGTAATGTATGAAGGAATTGAAGAACTTAAAGCTGATCATACGACCAAACAAAATCTTTTTTCCTATGACCAGATCATACCGGGGAATAATGAAAAAGAAGCTTTAGATAAAATGAAAAAGATTTTAGATATTGAATTTGGAATAACTTCTAAAATTGAAAACAGACGTGTGAAGTGCCTTGTATTAAAAGCAGGTAAAGGAATTCGGCTATCTGCACCTAATTCAAAAGTAGAATTTATTGAAACCAAGGACTCCACAATTAAAAATAATGTGCCTCTTGAAAATTTGCTTAGTATTTGGATTGATGGAGATACGCCATTATTTCCTCTAGCCATCGTCGATGAAACAGGACTAGATAAAAGGCAACGATTAAGTGTTTCTTTACCTCTAAAGGCAAAATCAGATTTTGATAAATTGATATTAGGATTAGACAAAGAAGGACTTATTCTTACTAGAGAATACCGCGATATGCAGGTTATTGTATTAAGTAAAAAATAAAAAAGGGAGCTGCAACAGCAGCTCCCCAATCTTAATTAAGGTTGTGCCTTTTGAGCTGTATAGCGAACCGGTCCTACCGGAGCCCCGTTATTTTCATCGTCATATCCTCTAGCGCAAGTAAAATTACTCCCTGGACATTCAGCTTCCTGTTCGGCAATTGTTTTTTCTCCTAAATAGCTGCCACCAGGACTAAACCAGTGAAGTTCGGTTTGTGCAGATAATCTCTCATTATTGTTATCTGATCTTGTGAATGCAAATGTTGCGATTGTGCCGCCAGCAATAACTAATGCTGTAACGGCAGTTTTTAATGTGTTCATTTTATTTGTTTTATGGTTAAGATTTTGGCAATAAAATATTACCGTGAATGAATTGAAAAGGCACAGACGGGGGTAGTTGTCTATGTTTTACTTTTGCAATCTGAAAAGGGTTAAACATTGTTTATAAAATTTAATTCCCTAACGGAACCATTGCATCGGTCTGATTGTACATCAGCCGTAACCGCCTTGCCCAGAAATCAGTGATCATGCCGGAGCACCTCCCTGTTATTCATGTTGTGGGGCTTTTTTGAATCTTTGCTGTGTCCATTTGGTCAGGTGGTAGCCTTTACAATAATCACATGGGTACGCCCTTATTTGTACTGGCTTTCCTCTCCGGTGCTTGATGCGTTTTCCAGTTAGCTTGTTAACTATTACCTTTCTGAAGAAATACATTAAACCTACTGCCTGATCCAGAGACGGCAAAGACCGTTTTCCTGTGGCATCGCATATCGGGTACATAATGAATCGATTTCAATAATTATTTCGGGGGTTGCCTAAATGATTACGCTAGGCAATTTATTTGTTTCGCATGGCTTTGGTTTTAAATGTTCAGATGGGCAGACACGGCATTATTGTGATAGTGAAGCTGCCAATTCAATTCGTTATCTATCTGATTGTAAATCTATAACATTAAAAACGTACAAGTCAATAGGTTGTGACATAAAGGGTGCGAAAAAACATAAGGACAGCCGTTGAAAGCCTATGAACAGGGGCTGTGTTTTTTCGCACCGGGTGCGTAATGACATAAAAAGGATATGAAACAACATGAAATGGACATGAAATAGCATGAATTTTTCTGTTAAAACGTGTTAAAAAAACGAGTAATTTTCAAAATATGTTCTTTTGTCACTACAAATTGATTCATATTCTGATTTTCCAAAAGATGGGAATACTTATTTTTAAAGATCAGTTCAAGCGTATTTCTTTTCAAACCGGGTCGGTACCCTTCAACCATGCTAAAGTTCAGCACAACCGAGCGATTGATCTGTAAGAAGTTGTAATCTTTGAGCTGGTCTGTTACAGCTCCAAGCGTTTTTTTAACAGGATACTCTTCTCCATTAAATGCAATAAATTTCACCTGTTTTCTAAAACGGTAAAAATATAGTATGTCATGGGATATATCAAATTCCAGATCATTGCCTTTATATTGTATGGTCAACGTTGATGTTCCTATACTTTTAGAGTGTAGATTGTAATGATTATCGAAATTAATTACTGACGAAGGTTCAGTTAGTACCAGATAAGAAAAAAGATAAGATCCATTCAAAAAGATAAAAAAAGATAAAAGAAATGGAAATTCGATCAGTAAAAAGCCATTTTCAATAATATTCTGGTCGAGAGTCTGAGCGTATTTTGAAATGAGTAAAAGCAGTATTATGACCGGAATAACTATACCAAGCCCAAACTGCACTAAAGACCGTTCAACAGGTATTCGTCTCCAATCTAATTTTTCGTCAAGCCACGTAGTAATTGTATGTATATAAATGATAAGCAATAATAATATACTAACATTCATAACAACGCTAATATAAAATGTCGATGATAGTAGTGCATGTAGGAGAAATTGAGGCTTGCCATGCAGGAAAACGCGAAAAGATGAAGCAAAAATTAAAATTAGATATAGTTTTGTGTTGTTGTAAGTAATGGTTTTCATGGTAAAAGTTTTATATCACACATCCATGTGAAATATTATTAGAGAATAAATTTACAAAAGTAATTTTAATCAGCTCAGTATCAGTACCTAGATTAAAGCTATAATTTAACTTTTATAAAAAGGCATTATAGCATTTTCTAATCCGAAGTTTCCGGAAGCCCACTGGACAATCTAAAACCATATCGGTAAAGTTGATTGACAGAAATGAAAAAAACGGTTTTTAGATATTCTTCTTTTAGAAACGCCACCAACAATTTTAATCGACTGGTGTAATCTAGGCATCTTTCTTTATGGTAATTTACATTTGTTGTCCCGGTTTTCGTTTCTTTCTTTTCTTCATTTGGTTTTCAAATAGATGTTCTTCAAAATCATCACCATTATTTACCGGTAGTAATCCGCCCAATCCTTCAACAAAATCCGGTTCATCTTTACCTGGGAAATTAAAAAGATGATGCGGTTTTTCGTCCTGCGTATTTTTAACTTCAGGCTTCTGATTATTGTTCCACCATTCATTGAAAATACCCGCAGAAAATTCTTTACCAAGACGTGAACCATTCCAAACCGTTTTAGATCGGTGATCAATGAAGGTGATCCCATAGATTCGTCCCTCAGAGGTCCTGCGTACAACCGTATTAATACCCTGATCCAAGAGTTGTTTTTTAAAATCTTTCTCGTCCTTTGCCTTATGGATGGCCCGATCAATGGTATTTTTAATTACACCTTTTACGGGTTCTTTTTTTAGTGATTCTGCCGAAGTAGCAAAATGGCCTTGAAGCATTGTATATCCCGCGCTTTTTCCGAATAGGGAGGCTTTAAAAGGATTACTGGCCTTTTCTCCGTTTTCATTCAGTGCAAAATAGACCAGGCCCTGTTTTTGTATTCCGTGCAATTCACCCTTCACTTCTTCTGAGGTAATGTTGAAAAGAGATAACAGAGCATTGTATTCGCCCAGGCTTTGAAACCTGTAATATTTTGGAACATGTCGGATGACAGATGCAATCTGACTTTTTATATCACCCTTTTTATAGTTTACAGGGCTGAAAATCCGGTCATCCACTGAGGTGCTTTTTTCCGTTGCGGGGGTAAGTTGATATTTAGTTTCCAGTTCCCTGCAAATTTTCATTGAACGGGGACGGTCATATTTGTCAGAAATTTTTTTCCCATCGATAGCTACAGAGGTAGATACGATATGGATATGAGTTCGGTCTATATCTGTATGCTTAAAAACTACAAATGGCTGGTCTCCGTAGCCCATTTGCTCCATATAGTCCTCGGCAATAGCCTTGAATTTTTCGTCACTGACCTGATCTTTGGGATCAGGATTGAGTGAAATATGTAAAACAGGCTTTTCTGTTTTGTTATTGGCAAGGAGATAGGGCTCAAAAGAACGGTACAAATGACCAACAGTATAAATACCATCTACAGTATCCGGTATCTTGTGGGTAAGCAAAATTTTCCCGTTTTCCTTATCTACTTTTAGCTGATTATAGCTTAGCGCACCCATTAAATTCTCACCTTTTCCTACTTTTGCAATCATTTTAATGATCTTTTTTCAAATGTTTTTCTTCAAATTCCTGCGTCAGACGAATAATTTCCCGGAATAGCTTTGCCATTTCTACAGTTTCTTTTTCCAGTTTAAAGAGGTAAGCCGCTGCTTTTTTTTCAGAAAAATTACGGTACAATATCTTCACTACCTGGTTGTAATTGACACCCACTGCTCTAAACTGTCCGTAAAAATCTGTTAAGCGTGTATGGTAATCAATAGCTCCCATATCAATTTTTACGGTCTTAATGGTCCGCTGAAAAATGCAGGCGGTGATGAAATGCGCCATGACTTTCATTCCGGACTGCTCAAAGAGAGAAAGAAACTTTGCATTCTCCTGAGCATTCAGGCTAATAGAATAACGAAATACGGCAGGATCATTTTTAGGATTACGTCCGCCTTTCTTTGGCCTGTTGTTATTGTTTTCTTCCATATCAATCCATTATTAAGTATTTTAAAAACCGGCGACTTCGGAGCCGGTTTCAAGCCCCCGGCAGGGCAAGGTTTTGAGCAGCGGAATTCATTCCGAGCTGCTCAAAACATAACTTGCTCCTTTCCGGTGAAAGGATAATCCGCTTTAAGGCGGATTATTTTAGCAGGGATAAAGAACCCATTCTCCAATTCAAATTTAGGAAGCAGCAGCTGAATAACAGCTGTTTTAACCCAAGCCAAATGATGCCATTTAATGCCAAATGAAGCCAAACAGGGTTTGTTTTTCGGTAGGTTAGGAAATTGATATTTCCTTTGTATCTGCATATTCAGATAAATGAATAGGCACAGAACCAAAAAAATAAAGAAGTAAAGAAATAAAAGAGTAAAAAGAGGAATGGGTACATCTTTAAACCTCTGCTGAATTAAATCGCTGAAAGGATGTGGAAATAAAAGAATATAGAATGTAAAAGCTACACTTTTAAATCAGTACTGAACCGCACCAATAAAAAGAAGATACAGTTCAACAAATACATCATGTTATACAGCAACAGCTGAATAAATCTGTGGAGCAATACCCAAATGATTACATATAAAATGCCATCAACCTTTAAAAAATCATATCATCATGGAAGAACAGAAACCAGACCAAAAGAAAAAGCCAGCCCTGCCCGAAATAAGCAATACCGAAATGTTAGATTTAATACTTGAACCTGCTGAACCTTCTCCGGTAGCAGCAATAGTTCCTGAAGTGGAAAGTGATATACAGAATGAAGAAAATACCTCTTCGGGCGCTTCCGGTAACAATGGGATGTCTACCGTTTTAAAGGGTAAATCCAAGCGCACCGTACAAAATAATTATGAAACTCTTTTTTTGCAGGGAAGGAATATTTCGGGAAGCAAGGGCAAGGTAGTTTACATCCACCCTGATTTTCACCGTAGGATCACGCGCATCCTGCAAATAGTGGGTGAAGATAAAATAAGCCTGTTCACTTATCTGCACCATATACTGGAACATCATTTCAGTCTCTTTGAAAAAGAGATCATTGCAGATTTTAACAGAAAGAACAACGAGCCTATCCTATAAGAGTATTGACAGAGCAAGGTACTCTTAAAGCCAAACACTGCCACCCGATGCCAGTTTGAGGTCGTGCCTCGATTCCGGGATTAATTTCCGGAAAAGTGTGTCATGTTGTATAAAGAAACGGTCAGCACGGAGATGTGGGAACTTCTCCAAAAGCTCATGAAAGATGAAAAGTTGAAAGAGTATATTTTGGTTGGTGGAACTGCATTAGCCTTGCGCTTGGGACATCGTTTATCGGTTGATATAGACTTGTTCACAACAAAAGGTTTTGATTCACAAGCAATGCTCAGATACTTACAAAATACCTATGGTGCAAAAGAAGCTGAAAGCAGGTTGTTCAATAATACAGTGCTTACTTATATCGATGATATAAAAGTAGATATTGTTACCCACAAATATCCTCTGTTAAATCCTGTTGAGCAAACAGAAGGTGTCCGTATGATCTCAAATGAAGATATAGGGGCAATGAAACTACATGCCATTTTTCAAAGCGGTCAGAGGCTGAAAGATTTTGTAGATATGTATTTTCTTCTTAATGACAAGCCCCTGAAATATTATCTTCAGGCTTATGAAAAAAAATATGATGGTAACGCTTTTTTGGCAGGTTACGCACTTTCGTATTTTGATAATATCAGAAAGGAATACGATGTTTCGATGATTACAGGAAAAGAGAAAGATTGGGTAAAGATGTCCGAACGTTTGAAACAAGCTGTAGCTGATCCTGAACGAAAATTTGGAATAAGCCCTAAGCAGGAAAATAAACATACACCTTCGAAAAAAGGTCGTGGTTTTCGCAGGTAAATATTTGTTCAGTTTGGTAAAATTGACTAAATTTATTATATGAAAAAGGTAGAAAACAGCACTCAGAAACCAAATCTGCATCCTAAATTCTTTTGGGATACGGATGTAGATAAATTGGACTGGCAGAAAGCTCATCTGGCTGTCATCACCCGTATCGTAGAACGTGGTGGTAAGGATGAAATAGATGAGATTGTCCGTTTTTACGGCCGAGAAAAAGTGATTGAGGCTATCCGTGACGAGATTTATTTCCTGCCCGACTATGCGATTGAAGATGCCCTGAAATTCTTTCCTGAGCTTAAGAAAGAAGAAATGTACTGTTACCTTAATAGAAAAGATAAACCTTATCACTGGATATAAAAAGTGAGATCCAAACTTAAAAGGTAGTGTTCTTTTTACTTCTTTTTCTTGCTCTGCAACTTCTACAAGAAAAAGAAGTCAGGGTAAATCAATACATTGAAGTACCGGACATCGATTGAAGTACTCCATAAGCAGTATGAAGCTATATGACCTACCTGCTTGCTATCATCAAAAATTATTTTCCAAAAGAAAAAAACAGAAAAAAAAGAAAGCCATTTTAACAAGGCGGACAAGCGGAAAAACCAAAAGGAAACGGAATAAGTCCCGAAGGGTGGCAGGGCAAACACAACCACTCGGCGAAGCCACCATATTTGCCCTGCCATTATGCCGTAGTCTTTTGGTTGGGTGGTGCGGTGGCTGTCCGCCTTATCTTTGCTCCCTTTTTATTCTTTTTTTAATCCATTCCAATCAATGAAAGGTTACTAAAGACACGTAAGGGCTAAAGATAGGGTGTTTTTGGTATGCTTTCCCTTATCCGTAAAAAACTCTTTAAATGTGCGAGGGCTTTGCAAGGAAAATTTAAAGTGTTTTGAGGATTACTTTCCATTCATATTGTGCCAACATAAGCTAAATACTGCCACATAATGCCTAATGAAAACAATACATTCCCTTGTGTTCTATATTGGGGGCAAATTTTGAACCTATGGCACAAAAAGTAATACCTGACAAAGAGCAGAAAGAGAAAGAACAAATCAGAAAAAAAGAGCATAGTCCTTTGATACAGGTTGATAAGCAGAGCGACCCGATTTCCAATTTTATCACAAACTTTAAACGCCAATTCAAGGAAGCAAAAGGTTTATTAAATTGGGGCACGCTGTTCGGGGGCAAACGTACTGAATCGCCAAAACAACCAGTCCAGCACGAAAGCGTGATGGGTGCAACAAAAACGGTTATGCGTTCGGATTTCAAAAACGATGAAAAAAACCTGACTGTACAGACCAACAAAAAGCCTACCTTAAAAATGGACAATGAAATCAGAATGCAGCAGTCCCGTTCAAAAAGTAAGAAACCAAAACTAAGATTATAGCCGAGTATTTGGCATCTGTACGCCAAATACTGCCATTGAACGCAACATTACAATAATCTATGTGAATAGCTTTTATTTTCGAGGTTTAAATAATGTAGATATGGAAATAACAGTTTTAGACATTCAGATTTTAAAGGCATTGCATGGGGAAGTAAAGGAAGTAAATCTATTGATTTCGGAAATGACTGCACCATACAAGGCATTGCAACAGGCAACAAAATGGCTCGACCAACAGGAAGCCTGCCAATTGCTGAACATCAGCAAACGGACATTACAGACATACAGGGCAAAAGGTATTCTTGGAGCAACGCAAATCAATCGGAAGACGTATTTCAGATTATCCGATGTGGAATTACTTATGCAGGGAGAGCGACTATTAAAAAAGCAAAAGAAATGAAACAGATTGGAAATTCAAACGAAGATATGCTTGCTCTACTGGAAGCTGTGGTAGGTATCAAAAATGAACTGCTGTATATCAGGGAATATTTTCATCCACTCATAAAAGGGGAAATCTACCTGTCAGGCGAACAGGTTTGCGAGATGTTACATATCAGCAAACGGACGTTGCAACAGTACAGAGATGACGGACTGATACCCTTTATCAAGCTCGAACGGAAAATCCTTTTCCGGGAGTCGGATATTATCAAGGTATTGGAAGATAACTATCAGCGTTAGTCGATTAAAAGAATGCTTTAAAATTGTAACCGTATCAGTCAATTAAAAAACAGCCCATTGCTTAAAAAACAATGGGCTGTACCGTTCTACAGGTTTGCAACAAAAGAGCGTTCCATTCCTTTAAATTTCTGCGATACCTTCTGCATATCCTTACCAACTTTCTCGTTGAGTATTTTGGCGTAGATCTGTGTAGTAGCAATGTTCTTATGCCCCATCATCTTGCTCAGACTTTCAAGCGGAACACCTTCACTAAGGAAGAGCGTGGCGAAGGTGTGGCGCGCCAGGTGAAACGTTACCTTTTTGTTTTCAAGGCAGGGAATAAGTTTGGATGTTCTCTGTAAACTATAATTGCATACAGTGTTACAAGGTACGGGGAAAATCCTTCCCTCCTTGGAAAGCCCTTCATACTTACGGATAATCATTTTGGGAATATCCAACAGCATTACATTAGACGATGTAGACGTTTTTTTTCTGCGTACGATAATCCATCTATTGCCATCAAAAAAATCCTGAATATTGCTATTTTTAAGTCCTTTTATATCTGAATAGGAAAGCCCTGTAAAGCAACTAAAAACAAACAGGTCTTTAACCAGTTCGTCTTTTCTTTTGTCGCAATCAAATATTACAAGCTGTTCCAACTCATTCCGTAATAAATAGCCACGGTCTTTATCCTTTTTGGTATTTTTATATTCGCTGAACGGATTGAAAGCAAGGTGCTTTCTGCTCCTTGCCAATCGGCAGACAGAGGTAAAGCCAATCATATACAACCAAATGGAGTTGTGTGTTAAACTTCGGTCGTCACGCAGATAGTAATCAAAATTCTGTACGAAATCACAATTAAGGTCGCTAAAGGGTACATCTGAATAGCCGTATTTTACAATGGCAAAATTCCGCAGATGCTTTAAAAGTGTTTTGTACTTACTGTATGTTCCGTTTACCCGAAGTCCGCTATCAACCTTTTTTTCATAATCGGAAAGGAATTGTTCATAGAACTTGAAAAAGGTCAGTTCTCCGTTCTCCATACCGAGAACGGTATTTTTAAGCTTCGTGCTATTGACCGTTCCCTCGTTTTTTAGGATTTTGGAATAGCACTCCTCAATACCCAGACGGATTTTATCAAGCTTTCCGTTTACCTCTTGTGCTTCTCGGCTTTTCCCCAAGACTCTGCCGTACTTCAAATCCCAATTCTGTGCGGAAATATCCAGTTTGGTGCTGAACGCAGACTGTGTGCCGTTTACGGTAATCCTGCACATAACCGTAACTTTTCCGTTTTTCTTTGGGGCATTCTTTTTAAGGTAGAATAATACCTTAAATGTTGATTTTTTTGTCGTTTCCATACTCACAATTCTTAATGATAAAATTAAACTTATGTGAGCTATGGAACAATATGAAATACAGTGCAGAAAGCTGAAATACAGTATTTTAAAGATGTTAGTTTCTATTTTCAAAAGTAACGTTTTAGTAACCTTACTTTTGCCAAACCTTGCTTTTTACTGCTTTTTATCTCATTACCAAAAAATCATAAAACGGCTGTAAAGCCTTTATTTACAACCGTTTTACCTGTTTTTAATCTTTGATGTATATTTACTGAGAATTTTATTTTAAAATGTAATAAGTCTATTTAAAGTGAAAATCATTGATGAAATGTTATTAAAATAAATAGTTTTAAACTTTTTAGTTTAAAAAATTAAATAATAGAAGAATATTTTAATAAAATATAAAATATTAGTAGCTTTGTAAAAACAAAAAGACAGCCCATGAGAATGATGAATTATTATAAAGTCAAAATAATAATTTATTTTTTTATGTCCAGGAGTCTGCTAAAACTTTTGTTTTTGTTCATTACCGCTGTCCCCATCTGGGCACAGAAAAAATACAATTTTGACCAGATCTGTGAAAGAACATCTGTTCAGGTGACACAAAAAGATATTCCCGAAGCTTTAAAAACAGCAGATTCCTTATACATGAAGGCGCAGAAACCTCTGGACAAAGTGAAAAGCCTTTTACTTTCTGCCGAACTTTATCACTCAGCAGGTGAATTCAAAAAGTCCATATGTTATGGTGAAAATGCTCACTCCCTGCTCAGGCAGATTGATGATGCAGAATGGCTTTGCCGTGTCAATGAGTTTTTGGCTAAAGAGTACCGGCTGGTTGGTCTCTTTGAAAGATCGAAAAAATATACGCTGCTGGGTATGGAAGCAGCAAAAAGCATAAGCGATACTCAAAAAAGAGGAGAGGTAATGGGGCTGCTGAATCAGGAAATGGCCTATTATGAAATCGAACAGGGGAATTATTCCGATGCCATTAATTATATCGAATACTCATTACACTCTTTCGGAAAAGATAATATTCAGAATAATGAACGGGCTGTAGCAGCCTCTTACCAAGTTCTTGGTGATATATATTTTAAGCTTAAAGATTACGTTACTTCTGAAAAGAATTACCGGAAAGCAGAATCAATCCTTAAAGATAAATGCTGTGTTCTGGGTTTGGTATATAATGGATTGGGCGGCATCCGCTTAAGGCAGAAAAACTGGAAAGATGCTGAAATATATCTAAAAAAAGCAGAAAATATAGCGGACAGTTCGCGGAGTCTTAAGCTTAAGAAAGCCGTATATTCCAATATTAATGATTATTATGAAGGGACAGGCGATAACGTTAAAGCTTCCCTGTATGCCATAAAATATGTAAGAGCCTATGACAGCCTTACCGCAAAAAACCGTGAGTTTGCATTTAAAAGCTCAGAAATTCTAGTTAAGCCCAGTAAAAAAAGTGCCCGGATCAGTATTGTTAAAAATGCAGCAATTATTGTACTCTTTGCGGCTCTGATTGCCATTGTTGTTTTCTTCAGAACCAAACAGAAAAAGCAGCGTGCAAAATTCAGGAATATTATTAGGGCCCAACTCCGGATGATCAGTGTACGCAGTGAGCCTTTACCTTTAAAAAGGGAATACTCTGATTTTCCAAATATTTCTGTGGAAGAAGTAGATGACAGGGCAGGGGAAAATGATAAACGAAGAAGTGACTCTCTGATGACTTCCGAAACCGAATCAAAGCTCCTGGAACTTCTGGAGGAATTTGAAAAAGGTGAGTTATACAACAACAAAAATATGTCTTTATCATTTTTGGCTGCGGAACTCAATACCAATACAAAGTATCTGTCCTATGTGATCAATAGACATAAATGTACGGATGTCAAAACATATGTTAACCGTTTAAGAATTAATTATATTGTAGACAAGCTCATCAATGATGATAAATACAGGCAGTATAAAATAAGTATCCTTGCTGAAGAATGCGGTTTTTCTTCACACAGCAAATTCGCTTCAGTATTTAAGGCGGTGACCGATTTTTCTCCTTCAGCCTATATTAAATATCTGGATGAAAATCAATCAGATAAAAATACCCATTTTCCTGAAAACAATTAAAAAGCAGATGTTTTTACGTATTCTGTCTTTTCATTTTCATGAAAATGGCTAACCTATTGTTTTACGTAAGGCCTTCACATCTATATCTTTGCGCCAGCTTTATGGGAATAGACATACTGCGGTTTGTCACTCATATTTTAATCTTCATTCCGATAAAGCAGAACAGCGCTCAAATTTAAATACTAAAATTACTAGAAGTGTAAATATCTCTGATTTTTATGCTAACCATGAAAACTTTTAAGCTAGTAAAAATTAAACGGATGGCAACTTCAGCGGCCGTATTGGAATTTATATTTTCTATCAACACCTTTAAAAAGATAGAAATCCAATACAGCTGTGCCGGTTGCGGTCTCGGTGTCATTTATAATAAACAACGGATCCAAAGCTGAGAGAATTTCTTCAAGCTTTCTTGTAACAAATAGTAAATATTTTTTTATTGATCAGAATTAGTAATCTGACCTGGTGCAATAATTATTTATAATACAATCGGGGTTGATTGCCCGGTTTTTTTCAGTCAAGTTTTTTTAAGTACAAATCCGCAGTATGCTGCGGATTTGTTTTTTTATTTTGTTTTCAGACTGTCGGCTTTTACTTTGGCAGTATCTTTAGCTACCGGAGCCGGCTCAGAGTTGGCAACCGCTGAATCTCCCATATTGTTTCTCAGTGAATCTTTATTGTGCTCATCTTTAAACGCTTCTCTTTTCTCTTTATTCTGGGCGCAGCTTCCTAAAAATAATATCCCCAGAACAGCTCCTATCCATAATTTTTTCATAGTAATTCTTTTAATTGTTTAGTATTAATCAAATATAAGAAATCCTAGTGCAATTTTAAAGAAACATATTTTTCGGAATAAAAAAATCCATAGTTCTATGAATTTCTGCATTCTTTTATTATTTTAAACTGTCTAATAGCTTTATCATATCTGGATCTACAGCTTCCTTTCCGTATTGTTTAGTAGCTATCTCTATAGATTTCTCGGCCCAGATTTTAGCATTTTTTTTATCTCCAATTTTATTGTAAAGGTTTGCTAAAGTACCTGTATTCATAGGGTCTTCACCCTTGTTCACAGCTTCCTGAGCCCAAAGAGTTGCTCTTTCCAGAGAAAATTTATCTGTTGCCTTTTCATAGAAATTCCATGCTGCCATAGCCAGTTCTCCGGAATCTTCTTTTGAAGGATCTTTATATAAATCTAAAGAGATTTTTTCATAGGTAGCAAAATCTTTATTTTTTAGTGCTTTTTCTGCTTTTTCTTTTTGAAGATATTTTTCTGCCTCTGCGTTTCCAACTATTTTTCCAACTTCAGATAAAAAGTATTTTTCATCAAATAATTTGGTATCTTGATTATAGGATTTTTTAGAAATAGTGTTTAATTTGAAGCGGTTGTTTGATTTGTTGTATTCTTCTTCTGAAATATATTGAAGAATGTCATCTTTTCTTTCTTGAAAAATGATATAGGTGGGAGCATCCGTAGTTTTAGTATTAAACAAAATAAAATTAAAGTCTTTTTCTGTAAAATCTTTTCCTTGTTTAGTCTCAAAATATCTTCTTAATGCATTTACTGCGAGTTCTTTGTCACCATAAGAATCTGCAAGTGAAGCAAGATTGTTTAGAAATTCTGGACTTTTCTCACCCTTTTCAAATTTCTTCTTTAAAACAGCTAGCTTCTTATTGGGATCATCAGCATCTTTCGCGAGCTGGATAAAATCCTTTTCTTCAAAATAACCTAAACCTCTGTGAATAACTTCGCCATTTCCATCAATAAATAAATAAGTGGGATAGGAATTTACCTTATATTTTTTTGCTAACTGAATACCTTCACCTTTTTCCATGTCAATTTTTGCACTAATGAAATGGGTATTGTAGTAATCACTAACAGATTGTAATGGAAAAATATTTTTAACCATAAGCTTGCAGGGAGCACACCAGGAAGTGTAGGCATCAATAAACACCAATTTGTTTTCTTTTTTTGCTTTAGTGAGTATTTCGGAAAATTTACCTTCTTCAAATTTGACACCCTGTCCAAATAGAAAGGAACCTGCTACAAGAGTAGCGGCATATAAAAGTTTTTTTATCATTGTTTTTGTTTTGTTTTTGCAAAGATAATGAAATGACATTGTGAAAAAAACAAAAAAATCCGCAGAGCTTTCATCTGCGGATTTTCCATTTTTGGATTAAACTTGTTTGTATCTATTTAGATAGAGGTACGGTTGCCGATGAATCTATTTTGATCTTGGCCGTATCAGTAGTCATCTTTGTTGAATCCTTTGCACTAGGCGTTACGGTTTGGGTATTGCTTACTGCAGTGGAATCCTTAATGTTGGATGACATAGAAGATTCTTTGGTTCCGCAGCTCACAACTATTATTCCTAAACCTATGGCTGCTAACAAAAACTTTTTCATAAATATTTTATTTTTGATGTTGTTATTTAAAGTTCAATAATTATTCCTAACCGGCCGTTCAAAATATTAAAACATAGATAAACTTTGTTAAACTTTGTTAGAAAAAAAACAATGGTAAAAGATTATAGATGATTAGAAGAAAGCTGTGAATAATGAAATTAGATCTGATCATTAATAAAAAAGCCCCGAAATATAATTTCGAGGCTCTATGATTATTATTCATTGCTTATTACTGATTATTTATCATCTATAACTCACAATTTATAACTATAACTTTTATCCCAGATATGGGTATTTGTAATCTTTTGGAGAAACAAAAGTTTCTTTGATACTTCTTACGGAGGTCCATCTTAATAAGTTCATTTTAGAACCTGCTTTATCATTGGTACCGGAAGCTCTTCCTCCTCCGAAAGGCTGCTGGCCTACTACCGCACCTGTCGGTTTGTCATTGATATAGAAATTACCTGATGCATTTTCCAACGCTTTGAAGGCTTCATTGATTGCATAACGGTCTTGTGAGAAAACAGAACCTGTCAATGAATATGGAGAAGTAGAATCTACTAATTTTAAAGTTTCTTTCCAGTCCTGATCTTCATATACATATACAGATAAGATAGGTCCGAAGATCTCTTCTACCATACTTTCGTAATGAGGATTCGTAGTTTCAATTACGGTAGGATGTACAAACCATCCTTTAGAATCATCAACTTTTCCACCAATTGCTATTTCAGCCTCACCGGAAGCAGTTGCTCTGTCGATATATCCCTTACACTTTTCGAAAGAATTTTTGTCAATAACTGCGTTAACGAAGTTTGACGGATCTTCAGGAGAACCTATTTTGATAGAATTCATCTGAGTTTCCATTACTTTTTTCACATCAGCCCAAAGAGATTTAGGAATATAAGCTCTTGAAGCTGCAGAACATTTTTGTCCCTGATATTCGAAAGATCCCCTTACCAAAGCAGTAGCCACGGCCTCCACATTGGAAGAAGGATGAGCGATCACGAAGTCTTTTCCTCCGGTTTCCCCAACAATTCTTGGATATGTTCTGTAATTATGGATATTATCGCCGATCATTTTCCACATTCCCTGGAATACTTTCGTAGAACCTGTGAAATGAAGACCTGCAAAATCAGGATGTGCCAATACTTTCTCAGCAGTTTCTTTTCCGTCTGTGAAAACCATGTTGATAACCCCTGCAGGAAGACCCGCTTCAATTAATACATCCATGATTACTTTAGCAGAATAAACCTGCTTGTCAGAAGGCTTCCAAACGACAACGTTTCCAAGCATTGCCATACAAGTCGGTAAGTTTCCGGAAATCGCTGTAAAGTTGAATGGAGTTACTGCAAAACAGAACCCTTCCAGTGGTCTGTACTCTACACGGTTCCAGATTCCGCTGTCGGAAACCGGCTGTTCAGAATACATTTCAGTCATGAATTCTACATTGAATCTTAAGAAATCGATGAATTCACAGGCAGAATCTATTTCAGCCTGGTGTACGTTCTTAGACTGCCCGATCATGGTTGCTGCATTGATTACGTCTCTGTAAGGTCCGGCCAAAAGGTCAGCTGCCTTCAGGAAAATAGCTGCACGCTGTTCCCAGCCCAGTTCGTTCCATTCTTTTTTAGCTGCCAGTGCCGCGTTGATAGCGTCATCTACATGCTGCATCGTACCTTTATAGTAAAACCCGAAATCGTGAGCGTGATCCTGAGGAGACTGAAGCTGAACTTTCTCATCAGACTTTACTTCCTTGCCATTGATAATCATTGGAATTTCTGTCTTCTCAGCCCACATCTTTTTGTAAGTAGCGATAAGGCTTTTAACTTCTGGAGATCCCGGTACGTAAGAATTTACCGGCTCGTTTACTGCAAATGGTACTTGCGAAATTGCTTTTGACATATTATGTTATATTATTTTAAAATTGATAAATATGTTGGTATACAAATTTACAATAATTAACGCAAAGAAAAAAAGCAGCTCATCTTTATAAAATAAAATTTAATACTGTTTTAAATTTAAAAAATATCATTTTTTGATGATTCAAAATGAGTAGATATGGTGTTTTCTTGTTGATCTTTAAATTCTTATCGGCAACTTACATCTTTTCATTTTCCAGAATTTTCAGGACTAGCTTTTCTTCCTGGGTGAGGCCTGCTTTTCCGTCATTTTCTTCGATCTGTTCCAGTTCATCAAGATATTTTTTGATCGTATTATTCTCATAAAGATTGATCACCAGCGGATGCACATAGTATTTTCTGCAGACCGTACTGGTATTCCCCAGGTGTTCTGCAACCATATCCAAGGCTTCCTTTACTTTCTTTTTATATTGACTGTTATTTTCGGCGTAGCCTATCTCTTTAAAAGCAATTAAAGCACTTACTGTTCCCGACCATGTTCTGAAATCTTTGGCTGTAAAATCTTCCCCGCTTATTTCCTTAATATACTCATTTACCATCCCCGAATCTATCGAATGACGGTTTCCTTCATCATCAAAATACTGGAAAAGTTCTTTTCCTGGAATATCCTTGCATTTCTGCACAAGCCTTGATAATCTTCGACTTTTGAGATCAATATTATGCATAATCCCTTTCTTCCCTTTAAACGAAAAGGAAATTTTCTGACCGTTAATTTTCACATGTTTGCCTTTCAGAGTCGTTAAACCAAAAGAGCCATATAGCTTTTCATAGGCATTATTACCGATACGGATGTTTGTATGCTGCATTAAACTTACAATTAATGCCAGGATTTTTCTCTTCTCAAAATTTCTTAAAGCGAGATCCTGTTCCACATGAAGCCGGATATTGGGCAATGCATACCCGAACTGAAGCATTCTGTAAAATTTTGTGTGATTTCTTAAAGCACTCCATAAGGGATGATACCGGTATTGTTTTCTTTTTTTTATATCAAAACCAGTGGCCTGAAGATGACCATTGTCCAATGCACAAATCCATACATTTTCCCAGGCAGGGGGTATCACCAGCTTATTGATTCTGGCAATCTCATCTTTATCTTTAAGCTTTTCTCCGTTTTTGTAATAAGAATACTTTTTCCCCGTTTTTTTACGGGTAATCCCGGCAGTTTCCGCATCGGTGGTATATACAAGATGTACCGCCTTTGCGGAGGCTTCGGGATCATTCATGATCTTGATAATTTTTGAAGGCTTTAAGTGGGAAATAATTTCCAGATCCGTATTCTTCTCCATAAAAAATGGTTAAGAGTTCTTACCCCTCGAAAAGATTAGAAAAAGGATTACTACTACTGCAACGACCAGGATAATTCCCCACCACATTCCAGCCTTAAAAATAGTTTCAATTGCTTCACAGCTTGTTAACGTTAGCAATGTGAAAACGATCATACTGTATAAAGTTAACTTTCTCATGATATAATATTTTTGGTGTTAAATCAGATTCTCTGGCGATCGGCTCTCCAGTTCTTGATAGAACGCTTGATCTCGTCTCCTGATATATTTTCGTGAAGTGCCCGGTACAGAAGTTCCCTGAATTCATCATCATAGGCGAACCTTAATGCTGCAATTTGGTCAAATCTCAGCTTATCAGCCGTTTCATCAGATCTCTGTCCGAAAATTTCAAAATACCGCTGTTTAAATTCAAGCATTACCAGACGGTTCTGAAGTCCCAGCGCATAATGCTGTCTCGTCATAAAAGTCAGGTAGAAAAGCAGAAATATCACGGTCGAAAATAATATCCATATCAGCTTATTTTCAGGATCGTCCCAGATTTTATAAATTCCAAGAATTTCCAGCACGATCAGTAGCGGAAGATAAATAAAATGATGGGGAGGATAAAATTTCCTGTGATTTTTATAATTCTGCTCTCTCATGCCAGAATAATAGCAATAATCTCTCCAAAACTTTATATGTTTAGCAATAATGTTGTTTTTGTGGTATGTAATTATAAATATTGTTGCCTTTAAGGATTAATGCATATGAAAGAAAAAATAACAGATTATTAACGAAAATACAGGATGGAATACACTTCTGAACCTCAATTTTTTTGTAACTTTCGGTGTTTAAAAAAGAAAAGAATGACTTCAAAGGAAAAAGTGGCTGCACTTCGTGAAGAAATGCAAAAGAATAATGTTGATGCATTTATAGTATATTCTGCGGATCCGCATATGAGCGAATATTTACCTGAAGAATGGCAGGAAAGAGCTTGGCTGTCAGGATTTTTGGGTTCTGCAGGTTTTGTGGTAATTACAAAAGACAAAGCAGGGCTTTGGACAGACGGAAGATACTTTACTCAGGCTGCCATAGAGCTGGAAGGTTCAGGAATCGATCTTTTCAAAGACGGAATGGAAGGAACACCCAATTATATTGACTGGATTATCTCCCAGATTCCTGCAGGCGGAAAAGTAGCCGTTAATGCTGTTGCCACTTCCAATGCCAATTGGGAGCTGATTTCACAAAAATTGCAGTCAAAAAATATTACCTTAACAGATCTTCCGTTATTAAAAGAGATCTGGAAAGACAGAGGTACACCCTCAAAAAATCCTATTTTCGTACATCCTGTAGAGAGAGCCGGACAATCTGTTACAGATAAACTGGGAGCTATCCGTCAGAAAATGGAAGACCAGGAAGCTACTGTTCATATTATTTCCAGTCTTGATGATGTAGCGTGGACACTGAATTTAAGGGGAAGCGATGTACAGAGCAATCCTGTGTTTTTAGGATATGTTGTCATTACCAAAAATGATGCAGTACTGTTCACAGATCTTGAAAAGCTGGAAGTGGAGGCAAGAAAACAAATGGATGACTCGTTTGTGAAAATGATGCCTTATGAAGAGTTTTACAATTATCTGAAAGCATTCAAAAATGAAAAAATCCTGGTTTCTCCAAACAGTAACCAGATGATCATTGAAACTTTAAAAGAAAACAACCAGTTTATAAAAGCTCCGGTTCCCGGTAACCTGATGAAAGCTCAGAAAAATGAAACCGAGCTGGAAGGGTTCAGAAAAGTAATGGTAAGGGATGGTGTTGCCATGGTGAAATTTCTTTACTGGCTGACCCATAATGCAGGAAAAGAAAGTATGAACGAATATTCTATCGGTGAAAAACTGAGAGGCTTCCGTGCAGAAGGAGAAAACTTCGTTGGAGAAAGCTTCGGCAGCATTGTAGGATATAAGGATAACGGAGCTATCATGCACTATTCAGCAAAAAGTGAAGGAAGTAAAGAGGTTACCAACGATGCAAGTATCCTGGTAGATTCAGGGGGGCAGTACCTGGAAGGAACGACCGATATTACAAGAACCCTGGCGTTAGGAGCTGTTTCCGATGAGTTCAAAAGAAACTCCACTTTAGTGCTTCAGGGTCTGATCCGTTTATCCATGGTGAAATTCCCGAAAGGAACAAAAGGGGTTCACCTTGATGCCATTGCAAGGCTTCCACTTTGGATGGAAGGAAAGGACTTCAATCATGGAACTGGCCATGGAGTAGGAAGCTTCATGAACGTTCATGAAGGTCCGCAGAGCATCAGAAAAGATATGAATCCACAAGATCTTCTACCTGGAATGGTATGTTCCAATGAGCCCGGATATTATCTTGAAGGAGAATATGGAATCCGACACGAAAACCTGATTGCTGTAAAAGAAGCGGAAAAAACAATTCACGGAACTTTCTATGAGTTTGAAACCCTTACGTTCTGCCCGTTCTTTAAGGATACTATTGTAAAAGAAATTCTTTCAGAAGGAGAAATTAAATGGCTGAATGACTATCACAGAACATGTGAAGAAAAAATTGGGCCTTACCTTGAGGGAGACATTAAAACATGGTTCCTTGATTTGGTAAGTCCGCTTTAATAGATAAATGTGAATGGTCAATTTTAGACTTTAAACATTGAATTCCATACTTTGAACATTAATAATTGTTAGATAAATTCTGAAGCCCTGCAGAGAAATCCGCAGGGCTTTTTTATATCTACAACCGTATTTTCACGGATATAATTTTAGGGATTCCCCTGACAGAACATCTTACGGGACCATCTATCTTTGTGTCAATAAAAAACATCATTCATATCTTCATATACTTATTAAATTCAAAGCAGGTAAAACCATTTCGTTCTGAAATGGTTTTATTTTTCATCATCGGATAAGATTTCTAACAGGTAGATGATTACATTCAAATTTTGAATATAATCATACTTAAAAGGCTAAAGTTAAAATAAGCATCAAAGAAAAGGCTTGCAGCCGCTTTTGTATTTGTTTAATTTTGTAAAAAAACAAAGCTGAAGAAAAACTTTCAGGGTTTTAAGTACAATTTGAAAAATATGATAGAAAACTATTTCCGGAGCTTTGGTATATTCTCAGACCATGAGATTAAAGATTTCTTACAGCTTTTTGAAGCCAGAAAAGTGTATAAAAATGACTTTTTTGTGCAGGAAGGCGACAAATGCAGGGAAATAGCATTCATTATATCGGGAATTTTCCGTTCCTATTATATTGCGGATAATGGAAAGGATATGACTTACTGCTTCAGGTTTCCCAATCAGCTTATGGCCAGTTATTCCTCATTTATTTCAGATTGTCTCAGCAGGGAAAATATGCAGGCTATTACCGATGCCGATTTGCTGGTTTTAAAAAAAGATGCAATAGATGATCTGATAAAAGATGATCTCAACTGGACGAAATTTTTAAAGATGATAGCTGAACAGGAATATCTTGAGCTCGAGAAAAGATTTTTTCAGCTCCAAAGAGACAGTGCAGCACAGCGGTATGAAACGCTGCTTGGCAATCAGCCCGATTATGTTCAGAAAATTCCTCTGCAGTATTTGGCCTCTTATTTAGGAATTACACAGAGACATCTCAGCAGAATCAGAAAAGAAACGGTCATATAATTTTTAGACATTTGTCCTACGCCACGGCATTACAGCTCTATAATTTTGTAAAAAAAATATTATGGAGCACAATATTCTGGTCGTTGGAGGAAACGGCCTTGTAGGTAAAACAATTATCCGGATTTTAAAATCTAGAAATCCACATGTCAATATATTCGTTGGCGGAAGAAAGGGAGGAACAGGCAATCATCTTAAAATTGATGTTACTGATCCTGGGACTTTTCAGGTGATTCTGGAAAAGAAAATAGATCTGGTCATTCTTTCTGTGAATGATAAAGAGGATCATATTCTTCGTTTTGCCATCGAAAATAAAATAGATTATCTGGATATCACCAAACCGACTCCCGATCTTGTCAAAGCCTATGCAATTGCTAAAAACAGAGATGTCCATAGCAGGATTGTCTTCAGCTCCGGATGGATGGGAGGTATTGTCAACGGATTGGTAAAAACACTTTCAGGTAATACGGACGATATTCAGGAAGTGAAACTTTTTGTATACTATTCCGTGAAAGACCTTGCAGGAGAAAGCTCGGCGCATTTTATGGCCGAAAATGTAGCCAAGCCTTTTATCAGGTATGAAAATAACCGACAGGTTCCCATAAAACATTTTTTAGATTCCGAAGATTTTAACTTTTCATTTGGAATAGGGAAAAGAGAAGCTTACAACTTTGATGTACCGGATTTATATATTCTCAATCAGATAGAAAACATACCTAATGTGAGTGTGAAGATGACTTATAATTCGAAGTTCATCACATGGCTTTTAGGGGCATTTCAAAAGGTGAGGATTTTCAATATTTTATCACTTAAAGAACGGAGAATGATTTTTGGGTCAAGTGGAAATGGCGATCAGAGCGTATTTGAGATTATTATAAAAACTAAATCCGGGAATGAAAAACTAAGCCTTCAAAGCACAAAGGGACAGGCAGAATTAACGGCACTTTCTGCGGTGCTTCATACGGAAGAGCTATTGAATAATTTCCATGAAAATAATACGTATTTCAGCCACCAGCTGCATCAGCCATCCTTACTTCTGGAGAAGCTTAAAGCTTATGAATCCATACATATACAAACATCAAGATGAAGAAAATAGCCATTATTAACGGGCATCCCAACAAGGATTCCTTCAATTTTGGAATGGCAGAAGCTTACAAGAGAGGAGCCGAGCAATCAGGAGCTGAAGTCAGAGAAATCATAATAGCAGAATTGGAATTTGATCCTGTTCTTCACTTTGGGTACCAGAAAAGAATGGAACTGGAGCCCGATCTGTTGAAAGCCTGGGAAATTATCCAGTGGGCAGATCATCTGGTCTGGATCCATCCAGTCTGGTGGGACGGTTTGCCTGCCCTGATGAAGGGGTTTATTGACAGACTTTTTCTTCCGGGATTTGCCTACCGCTACAGAGAAAATTCAGTTTGGTGGGATAAGCTGCTGAAAGGGAAAACCGCCCACATCATTACAACACTGGATCAGCCGGGATGGTATTACCTGCTTTTTTATGGAAGGCCGAGCATTAATCAGCTGAAAAAATCAACGCTGGAATTCTGTGGTGTAAAACCGGTGAAGGTTACTTATATAGGTGTCATACGAAATTCTACCGAGATACAGCGTAACGGATGGCTTCAGAAAGTAAGAGAATTAGGAAAACGGCAGAAATAATTGTCATTGCAAGGAACAAGTGGCGGAGTAGCCTTATTTTAAAAAGGGAATGTTTTAATCTCCCGGAGACTAATTACACGGGATTTTTGTTTTTGCAGAATTATTGATATCTCAACACAAATAATATAAATGTTTAGCACGAATGATCACGAATTGAGATTGCTTCGTCACTTTGTTCCTTGCAATGACTTGAAAACTCCAATAATTCCGATCAAAGTCATAGACAATCTGTATAAAATACCCCATCAGAAATTAGCCTGAAAAAACGTAAATTTGCACCATGAATAACGATACGATTTGCGCACTGGCCACAGCCAATGGAGTAGGAGCTTTAGGGATTATCAGAGTTTCAGGGAACGATGCTTTACCGGTTGTCCAGAAGAGTTTTCCGGGCAAAAAACTGGAAAAGCAGAAGTCTCATACCATCCATTACGGGTATTTTATGGATGGTGAGGAAGCTATTGATGAAGTGATGCTTTCTATTTTTCTGGCTCCGAAAAGTTTTACTACAGAAAATTCTGTGGAAATAGCTTTTCACGGCTCACCGCATATCGGAAAACGTATTTTGGAAACTCTGACTAAGAACGGGGCAAGAATGGCAAAAGCAGGAGAATTCACCCTCCGTGCCTTTATCAACGGAAGAATAGATCTTTCGCAGGCGGAAGCCATTGCAGATGTGATTGCGTCTGAAAATGAAGCTTCCCGAAAAGTAGCGATCAATCAGCTGAAAGGAGGAATTACCAATGAAATATCGATCCTGAGAACAGATCTTCTGAATTTTGTTTCCCTGATTGAGCTGGAACTGGATTTTGCTGAAGAGGATGTAGAATTTGCGGACAGATCGGCTCTTAACGGACTGCTGGATAAGATCGAATTAAAATTAGACTCTCTTATTGAAAGTTTCCAATATGGAAATGCCATCAAAAACGGAACAGCGGTTGCTATCATTGGAAAACCGAACGCTGGAAAATCAACCTTATTAAATGCTTTATTGAAAGAAGAAAGGGCGATCGTCAGTAATATTGCCGGAACCACAAGGGATACCATCGAAGAAGTGCTGCATATCAAAGGTCATGCATTCCGTTTGATCGATACAGCCGGACTTCGTGAAACCCAGGATGAAATTGAAGCAATCGGAGTGAAAAAAGCGAAGGAAAAAGTGGAGAATGCCAATATTCTGGTTTACCTTGCAGATGCTGCTACAGAAGATTATTCTGAGGATATTGAAATGATAAAATCTTTACAGAGAGACGATCTGAAGCTGATTATCTGTGCCACAAAAATTGACGAAGTACTGCCTCCGAAATATGAAGCTGTAGAAGACATTTTCAGAAATGAAATTACCCAGGAATTTGATTTTATCAGAATATCAGCGGTAGAAAACCAAAATATCCAGGACCTTAAAAATGAACTGTCTTCCTACGTTGAGCAGTTAAAGTCTCAGGAAAATAATGTGGTCATTACCAACCAAAGACATTTTGAAGCCCTTCGGAAATCTTTGGAGGCCACCCATAAAGTAAAAGAAGCCATTTCTTTCCAGATTTCTACAGAACTGCTGGCCTATGAACTGAGAAATGCTTTAGAACATCTTGGTGAGATATCCGGTGAAGTGACGAATGATGAGGTGCTGGGGAATATTTTTTCCAAGTTTTGTATCGGCAAATAAGTACAACAAATAAAACAAACTAAAACAAACCAAACTATTGATTATTAATCACTTATAGAATTTCTAATTTTGTAAGAGTTTTTCTAAGTTTGGTTAGTTTTACTCAGTTTTGTCCCCTATTTGTCCCTCAAATCAATAATATTTTATTTTTTTTAACCCGGGTGAGGTAATGTCACTTAAGGTATCTTATTGCATCTTATTGTACCTAAATGTACCGTAATGCACCTTAAGCCAAATTATTCCTCCCACAAATAAAATATTATGAAAATCAAGAAGATTTGCGACCATTGTGGGCTTGAATTTATTGCCCAAACAACAGTTACCAAATACTGTAGCAAAACCTGTAATTCGAGAGCTTATAAGCTTAATATTAGAGAACTTAGGGAAAAATTAACTGAAGCAACTCAGCTAGTTCCCAAAACCCAATCAAAACCTAAAGAAGATCCTAACTCTTATTTTGCACTTAAAACCCTTGATTATTTAACAATCAAGGAAGCTGCTGCATTGCTGAAATGTGATAAGAGAACAGTCTATCGAATGGTTAAGAGCGGCAGTATTCCAGCAGCTAATTTATCAATCAGAAAGATACGTCTATTAAAGAAAGATATTGATGCATTGTTTGAAGTCAAACCAAAGGTAGATCAAAAACCAACGGAAGATTTGGAAAACCTAGAATGGACACCATTAAAAGATTGTTTTACCATTGGACAAATTCAAAAAGAATATAGCATTTCAGAAACATCTTTAAAAAATCTTATTGCAAGACATAATATTCCCAAATTCCAAAAGGGAAAATTTGTGTATGTACCTAGAGTTAAAATTGAACATATTCTGAAGAGGATTCAGTTAGGTATTTATAGTGGTTAATTATCAATTTATTTGGAACTCTGACGCCAAATATCCCCTTTAACAACCAGTATATCTAGTCTTTATCATACAGTATTTATATTACTCTAAAATCTAAGATTATGTCAAAAGTAACACTAAGAAAAAAACCTATATCTAAAGGTAGACAATCTTTATTTCTGGACATATGGCCTCCAATATATAATCCAGAAACAGGTAAAATGGAACGAAAGCACTACCTGAAATTATTCATATATAATCGTCCTAAAAATGACAACGAAAGGAAGTTTAATAAGGAAACTTTAGCTCTAGCCGAGTATGTAAGAGCCCAGCGTCATATAGAATTACAAAGTAAAAGATTCGATTTTATTTCTGAGGAAAAGATGAAGTCTAACTTTATCGAATTCTTTGAACAGGAAGCAAGAAAGAGGAATAACTGTTATAACTGGGTAATGTCAGTTAGATATTTTAAGACTTTTGTGGGTCCTAAAATACCTTTCAACGAGCTTAATGAAACCCTATGCGAAGAATATGCTGACTACTTATTAACCTGTCCCGCATTGGGACGTAGGAAAACAATCAAGAAAAATACGGCGGTAGCCTATTATGGACGGTTCAAATTAACATTGAAAGAAGCTTTTAAAAAACGTTTTCTTCCAACAGATTTAGGCTCAATAATAGACAGTATCACTCCCCAAGAAACACATCGCCCATTTTTATTTATGGAAGAATTGCAAAGAATGGCAAATGCAAAATGCGGCAATCCCATTGTAAAAAAAGCTGGACTATTTTCAGCGATGACCGGTTTCAGATATTCGGATGTAGAAAAGTTATTATGGAGTGAGATTCACGGCACAGAAGGAAATTATTACATAGTTTACAACCAAGAAAAAACAGAAAATGCAGAGTATCATCCAGTATCAGATCAAACAATCAAATTATTAGGGCAAAGAGGTAACTCTGATTCAAGAGTATTCGAAGGTTTAAATTACCATAACACAGTTGCTGAATTAAAAAAATGGTTAGTAAATGCGGGCATAGAGAAACATTTTACTTTTCATGGTTTTAGGCATACTTTTGCAACATTGCAAATTGCAGCTGGAACTTCTATATATACTGTTTCAAAACTATTAGGTCATAAGGATATCAAAACTACTCAAATATACGCTAAGATTGTGGACAGTCTAAAAAAAGAAGCTTCTGAAAAAATTAAGATCAATCTATTTGACATCGGCAAGAACATTGTCGATCTGGAAAAGTGTGACAATCCAAAAGATATTATTAATATCTAAAGTTGTGCTGGTTTGCCTAAACATCTATAGAAATTACCATAGCGTTTACCTTTGAAGGCCAATTTGCGTCAGTCAAAGCCATTTATGGATATAATCCCCTCTGTCTTTTTAAATTGAATAGAAAATTATGGAATACACATTTGACCAATTGCCAAATATTCTTAAAAGAATTGAAGAAAGATTGGACAGTATAGAAAACATTTTATTGGATCGAATTCAAAAGGAATCGAACGATATTGAATTTATTGGAGCAAAAGAGGCATGTAAGATTTTGAAATTATCATTGCCAACACTTTACTCAAAGGTCTGTTTACGCGAGATACCATTTTATAAAAAAGGCAATAGGCTCCATTTTTCTAAAGTAGAATTATTAGAATGGATTCAAGAGGGTAAAGAAAAGTCTTTAAATGAATTACATGAAAACGGAAAAGATTTTTTAAAAAAAATGGAAAAGAAAAGGTGGTAGTAAAGTGTCCCCCATTTTAATCCTTCCAAATATAAGGTTTGGAAGGATTATTATTTTATAAACTTTATGAAAATGAATTATTCCAAATTGTTTTTAGGGGAAAAAAATTCCTTAATGGTTATGCTTTTTAGAAGTTTCAAAAACTCACCTATTTCCTCTGCTTCTTCATCAGAAACAGGTTTATCTTCCTTTTCCATAATTTTCTTTATATTTTCAAGGTCTAACCCTTCTATTTCTATAAAACATGCATTAGTAAGCATTTCATAATTGTACCCCGTTTTTTTTCTCTTAGCCATAATAACAGGAAACAGGTTAAGTAATAAGACCTTAACATTAAAATTCGATTATTGTTCACATTTCATAAGAGCCGATAAAACTGATTTTGACTTATACGGTAACTGCACAGTAGTGTACGAATATTGACTTAATACTTTCAAATATTAAATAGCAAATAATTACACCATACATTAATTTAAATTGCTTTACAATCAAATTATAAACACATAAATATTATAACAGAAACGCACGTATTGAATGGATGTTATTAGTAAAAAATATATAATGAATAATTAATAAGGAAATTAAATATTTCGCGACGTAGGGAAAAAATATTATATTTTTAAGATTGCTGATATCACTGGACCTGATAGTTTACGAACCTTAGTAATATATTTTTACCATGATAAAATCAATTTATGATACTATAGTAAAACGTATTGAAATTCAAGAGTACAAAATTACACTAGATAAGGAAAAGGTAATTAAAGAAGCTAACCAAATGACTTTTGTCCTCCAAGAATTACTTATTGAAACTAAAAATCTTGTAGCAGAAAAAGGATTTATTGATAAAAAACAGGAGATTAATTTTTTCAAGAACATTAAACCTCAGATTCTTGGAAAACTTATATACTACAATAAGATTTATAGGATTGAAACATCTTGTCCTGCCAAAGGTGGCGAGTTTTACAAAACGTATTTTGAAAATGAATTAGATAAATTAAACAAAGAGTTTAAAGAGCATTTCGTAGATTCAGATTTCTACCGATATATTAAATCAGGTCGAGAGGATCTTGATGAAAAGTATTTCTCACTGGGGAATATAGATATTATGGAAGGCTTGAATAGTTTTGTATTTGAAATTGATCCACATTTTTCTACATACTACGATTACAAAGTTGCCCATATTATCGCAGATGAACTTTTATATAACTACATAAGAAACAGATTAAATCCTGAATCTGAAGGTCAGTCGACGTCCTTAACTTACATAAATTATGATGATATGTTCTGGACCGATTCCAAAAATGCTTTGATAGAACTAATTTATGCCTTATATGCAGCCAGGTCATTATCAAATGGAAGATTGGCTATATCAAAAATCAGTGCGATAACAGAAACACTATTTCAGATCGAATTGGGCGATTTCCATCATGCATTCCATCGCATGAAAGTTAGAGCCGGAAGTAAGACAGCATTTTTAGATTATCTAAAAGTAAGTTTGGAAGAATATATGAATAAAAATCTTTAATCATTCAAACCAACGGACAACCAAATGGTTGTCTTTTTTTTGCCAAGATCTGCCAAGGTCTACCAAGTTTCCTAATTTTTCTAGATCATTGATAATACCTTTTATAACGAATTTTAGCACTAATGAAAAAAATAAATATTTCATATTTCTCTTGGTACGGCTGTCGTAAACTTGGTTGATTATATTTTTTATGTCGAAGAAATTTGTATCAGAACAAATAATTATGATCAGATATGAATATTGACAGATTAGAATTTATAGCCTGGATGGAACGAATCATGGATCGATTTGATTTGATTTCCCAAAGTGTAAGAGAAATGAAAAAAAATAATAATGCAATTGATGGAGAAGAATTGCTTGACAATCAAGATCTACTTCAAATGCTGAAAATTAGTAATCGTTCTTTGCAACGATACAGGTCCGAAGGTAAATTACTCTATTACACTATTAGCGGTAAACTTTATTACAAATTGTCGGATGTTCACCAATTTATTCGGGACAGTTTCAATACTCCAACCAAACGTAAAAGGAAAATGACAGACGAATAGTTCCTTCTAATTCCAACATGCAGGTTCGTATCAATATATAAAATACCTTGATCTGAGATTTTATAAAGTATTAATGTTATGAGCAATAATCAATCACCAACGCACAAATCAGATCAGGTAAATGATTTAACGGATACATTACTTGTGCATGATAAGGAGGCCAATAAAATTTTGGCTGTAAAGGGTATTAAGAAAAAATCTGGAGAGAAGGATAAATTAGAAACGGTAGATCCGGCAAAAAGAAAGGAAAATTCATTTTTGAAAATTAATAAAAATGAAGATATGCTTTCCAATTTTTTAAGGAATTTCTTTAGCCAGATTAGTAATCCTACACGATTTAATTTTTTTAAAGTCCCTATTCAGAGTGCGGTACTGATAGCAAAAAAAATGCAACAGTTTGTTAATTCCGCAAAACTTGAAGGAGCAGATCTTTTGAAAGGTCTTAAAGAAATTATAAACCCACAAAATAATAAAAATACTATGGCACAACAAGAAAACAAACCTGAAAATAGCAACCGCTATTCAGTGGACAAAATTGACTGGAAGAGTCTTCAAAATTTTGGTTGGACACGGGAAGATTTCGCCAAAACTGGTCTACTTGATTCTCTATTAAAAGGATTCAAAACAGCCGAAATGCTTCCAATATCAGTAAAAGTCGGAAATCAAAAACTCGATACAGAAGGCAAACTTTGGCTTGAAATGGGCAAAAATGGTAAGGCTGTCTTTAACATGCTTCCAAAGAAGAATGAAATAGAATTGGATAAACCGTTTTTTGGCCATCAATTTACAGATGAAGACAAGGCTCACTTGTTGGAAAAAGGAAACATGGGACGAGCTGTTAATCTGACGGAAGACGGTAAAACTCATCTGCCTCATTTAATAAGCCTTGATAAGGATACAAAGCAAGTGGTTGCTTATTCAGTAGCAAACATTCAAATTGATGATGTGATCAAGGGAGTGACAATTTCACCTGAGCAAAAAAAAGAGTTATTGGAGGGGAAATCAATATACCTTGAAGGAATGCTTTCAAAGCGTAATTCTTTGTTTAACGGAGAAATTCAATTTAATGCATTTAAAGGCCATATCGAGTTTCAGTTTGATAAAGGTAATGCTAAAATGCAAAATCAGGTAAATTCTCAAAGTCAATCCACTGAGATACCTAAAGTTTACAGAAGGAAAGAGTTTACATTCGACCAGTACAATAAGATTTCAAACGGCGAAACAGTATATATTGCTGATTTTAAAAATGATTCAGGAAAAGAATATCCTGGATATGTTTGGCTTAATAAAGAGAGTGGGAAGTTAGACTTTAATTTTAAAAATCCCAATAATCTTAAGCAAAAGTCAACCCCTGCAGAAACTCAAAAAACGCAAGTTGCAGTTAATTCTGAGGGTAAAACAAATGTAGCTACAAAGAATATTAACGACCCATTAAAGTCAGGACAAACATCACCTCGCAATAAAACGCCGCAGAATAAACAAAATGGGGTATCTAATGCTACTAAAAAAAGAGGTCGCAGGGCATCATAAAAATCTAAAGTATGAAAGCAGTAATAGCAGAAAAACCAAGTGTCGCCCGCGAGATAGCATCTCTCCTGGGGGCTACAGAAAAGCATGATGGATACCTCAAAGGCAATGGGTATGTGGTCACCTGGGCAATAGGTCATTTGATTTCCTTAGCAATGCCATCAGATTATGGTATAGCAGGCTTTAAAAAGGAAAGTTTACCAATTTTACCAGATCCATTCATCCTTACAGTAAGGAAAATAAAGAAAGAGAAAGGGTATCTGGATGATCCAGGTGCAGTAAAGCAGTTGAAAATTATAGAAACGATTTTTGAAGAATGTGAAAGCATAATCGTTGCTACTGACGCCGGAAGAGAAGGTGAACTCATATTCAGGTATATCTATGATTATTTGAATTGTAAAAAACCATTTGATCGTCTTTGGATTAGTTCATTAACAGAAAAAGCCATCCATCAAGGTTTTGCAAGTTTAAAGCCAGGATATGATTTTGACGGATTATTCTTTGCCGCCCAAGCCAGAAGCCGTGCTGATTGGCTGGTAGGAATAAATTCAACGCAGGCACTTTCATTGCAAGCCGGAAATGGGGTTTATTCTTTAGGGAGAGTTCAAACTCCGACTTTAAGTTTAATTTGCAAGAGATACATAGATAATAAAAATTTTAAAGTTGAGACCTATTGGCAATTAGAACTTAAATATTCAAAAGATGGAATGACCTTTTCTAGCATCTCCAAAGATAAATGGAAAGATAAAGATAAAACGATGGAGGTCATGAAATCCATCGAGCGTCTCGGAAATTCAGTTGTTAATTCTGTAACTACTCGTAATTCAAATGAACAGCCCCCATTACTTTTTGATCTTACTGCTCTGCAAAAAGAAGCCAACAAGAAACTAGACCTCACAGCCGAAGAAACCTTATCGATTGCTCAAACCCTGTATGAAAAAAAGTTCATTACATATCCTAGAACTGGCAGCAAGTATCTTTCTAACGATATCTGGCCGGAAATACCAGATTTGGTAAGAGCGCTGGAAAATCGAGAAGGATATAAAGAACGGATCAACAATGTTAAATGGGGTCGATTTAATAAAAGGATTGTTAATGATCTAAAGGTTACTGATCACCATGCATTATTGATAACAGAAAAAATTCCTTCTGCTCTTTCAACTAAGGAAAATGCAATTTATGATATGATTGCCCTAAGACTCCTTGAAGCCATTTGCTATCAATGCGCAAAAGAAATTACAGACATAAAACTTGAATCCTTGCATTATGAATTCATTTTGAAAGGAGCACGAGTTATAGATCCCGGCTGGCGTGCGATACAAAATCATTTTCAAGATGAGGACAAGGAAGAGGAAGTTTTAATGGACATTCCAATTTTAAAAGAAGGTGATTCACTCAATATTAAAGAAGGAAGTATTTTAGAAAAGAAAACTCGACCACCTGCACTGTATACTGAGGCTGGTCTTTTATCAGCAATGGAAAATGCAGGTAGACAGATTGAGAATGAAGAAGAACGAAAATCGCTTGATAATATTGGTATTGGTACTCCTGCCACGCGAGCAGCAATAATTGAGGTTTTATTTGATCGGAATTATATTCTACGAGAGAAAAAAAATCTAATCCCTACCCAAAAAGGACTTCAAGTTTATGAACTTGTAAAGGAAAAGAAAATCGCTGATGTATCAATGACAGCCCAGTGGGAATTAGCTCTTCAAAAAATAGAAAACAACGAATTGGATTCACAGGTGTTCCAAAAGGAAATGGAGGATTACGCTAAAAGTATTACTTCGGAATTATTATCTACAACTATAGTAGCCAATACTCCAGCATTAAAATGCCCAAAATGCAAAAATCATAATTTAATTTTTAATGATTATGTTGTTAAATGTCCTGACCAGAATTGCCAATGGATTCAATTTAAATCTGTTTGTGAGGTTACACTTAGTGATAAAGAAATAGAGAACTTGATTTTAAAAAAGAAAACATCCCTTTTACGAGGAATGAAAAGCAGGTCCGGGAACAAGTTTGATGCATATATTTTACTAGATGAAGATGGGAAGACATCATTTGATTTTGGAAAACCGAAAAAAAAGAGAAAATAATACAGTTAAAATGGTGGCTAACATGTCACCATTTTATTTTTTATTCAAATTTCAGTGAAATTTTAAATGTAATGTTGATCAATGGTAGCGCTATTCTGGTGGTGCTAATTCAGGAATTAGCACTTTAAAGTGTTGCTTTCTAATGAAATACAACTTTACATTTGTCTTGTTCACGATATGATTTTTCAATTGAAGGAAACTGGTATAGTAATGCCGAAAAGAAATAATTAAAGTTAAATCCTTCAAAACTAACAAATTAACCAAGTCATGCGAAATAAAAGACTAATTATAGATATTGTTGTCCTGCTACTGGTGATATTGTTTCTTTATACAGCAGTGAGCAAATTTGTGGATTTTAAGGGTTTCACTTATGACTTAAATAATCAACCATTCCCAAACAGTTTAACCCCGATTCTGCGATGGTTAGTTCCGCTTACTGAAATAGGAATAGTTTTAGGACTCATATTTGAAAAAACAAGGTTACTGGCATTATACGCATCATTAATTTTAATGAGCCTCTTCACAATTTATACAGCACTTGTATTATTCCATGTGTTCGAATATGTACCATGTAGCTGTGGTGGTGTAATAAAGCATCTAAGCTGGCCGCAACATTTAATTTTCAATCTATTTTTTGTTGTTATCACCTATTTGGCTATTTGGTCCTTCAAAAAATCTGAGCCAGAAAACTATACATATAATCAAATACAATAAATGAGATCAGTTTAATGAATCATAATTATTGGGTCCAAAATAAGGGGAAGCTGAAAACCTTCAAACCAGAGTAAGCAACAAATCAAAAACTTTTTATTATGAAAAATTTTAAATTATTATTAGGTGCGGCAGTATTATTTGCCGTTGGAAGCGCTTTCACTTCAAGTAATAAAGCCGCTGGAGAGTATGTGTTAATTAGTGGTACTTACCAATTAAAATCAAGCAGACCAGCAGGAAACTGCGAAAGTATGCAAAGTGCAACCTGCGATTATACTAAAATTAATCCGTCAGGAAGTAATACTGATCCATCAAATTTTACTCCTCATACGACTAACGCTAGTTGGGTTGAGTAATAATGTTTAAATAGAAGTATGATCACTTTTGCTCATACTTCTATTAATCCATAGAACCAAGAACATGAAAAATTTCAAATTAATACTATTCGCGTCAATTAATATAGCATTGGCAGCTGCGCTGAACACAAAAATAAAGGTTACTTCGGAGGAATATGTTTTAATTGGCTCAACTTTTCATTTGATGTCTTCACGCCCTCCCGGAGTATGTGTAATCCAGCCTGGAGAGGTTTGTGATTATATAAAAATTAATCCTTCTGGCAGCAATGTTGATCCTTCCAATTTTGTCCCTAATACTATTAACGCAAAATGGGAAGAAGAATAAAAATTGCAAAGGGAAACATTTACAAACTAGACAATTAAAATAAATATAGTGGCCGCTTCCTGTGTTTTCTAAGGCAAATAAAGGAAGCGGCTACCATATTTAAAGACATGAATTTATTAATTCAATTAGGTAATTCTCTTCTTTTGGAGTATGAGGTTCAGGTGGACTTGCGCTAACAATCCGTCCATCTTTATCTATTAGAATTGTGTGAGGATAGCTTTTAATGTTATAATGTTCAATGATCTTTGATTTACTTCCCTCATCATTAGTATACAAATCTATGCTTCCCGGATGCGTATATTTATGATTTTTTATTGAATTTTTCCACATTTTCTGATCCCTATCAATACTTATGCTGACAAAAATTATATTTGGATTATTTTTAAAAAGTTGATAAATACCAGTCATTTTCTCATTTAATAGTTGGCACCAACCGCAACCTGTAAAAAAGAAATCTAATAATACTATTTTGCCCTTAAAATCACTTTGCCTAACTATATTTCCTGACGTATCTCTTAAAGCAAAGTCGTATGCTGGACTTTTTGGCGATGAATTTGCTTTGAAATTTTTCAAGGCATCTATGCAATAATCAGTTTTAATAGTCTTTAAAACATCTGAAATTAAAGCAACATCCTGATTATTTTTGATGGATTTATTAATAAAATATAATGTTAGTAATCGATCTCTCAATATATCATGAAAGTTTTTGTTAATATATTCAACAGCAGTTTGAGGTTCTAACTTTCTCATCATAATTGCTTTCAAAATATAATTCAAGTAACCAGAAGACTCATTTAAAACCTTATCGGACATTCCTAGCTTGGACTCTGATTTTCTAATGAAATCTTCATAGTTTACATACATAAAATCGAAATTAGCGTCAAACAAATAGTCCGCTTTTATAATTTGAAAGATATGTTTTTTGATTTTAGGCTTGAACTCCTTCAGTGCTTTTTTAACAATATTGCTTTTACCTTCTTTAAAAAAACTTAAGTTAGTTTGAGTTTTGCGCCAACTTTCAAAATCTTCCTCAATTTTATTCTTGAATTGAAGTTTTTCTTTTCCTCTACCCGAAAAGATTACCCGTTCATTATAAATTTTAATTTCAATATTATCGGATGGTTCAACGATTGAAGAAAGAAATAGAACTTTACCACTTCGAGTTATTAAATTAGCGTATAGAAAAGCTTGTTGTTTTTCGAATATAATCTTTATTGGTTCTCCAATTTTAGCTGAAATTGTATTCAATGGCATTGACAATTCCGCTGAGCCAATTCCCCAATTATTATCTCGATATGTTAGATCAACACTATCATTAGATAGTTGCTTGTCAAAGCTGACAGTAATAAACGCTACTTTAGTTTCGTCCTTAGTTTTGTTTTTAGGTGCTGCTTTGCCATAATTGAGGGTTAGCAAACAATAGACTAAGGTCAATATTAAATATTTCATTTTCATATATTTAGAATTTATGGATGAATATTCATTTCAATGTATGTAATTGAAATATGTATTCATACTAATTTTTCTACACTTTATTTTTACCTCGAACAATCTTTTTATGGTTAGCAAATAATCATCAAGATTTGATCGATAATTACTAAGACGGCTATTTTTACAACTAAAATTTCTACAAAGCGGTCTTAATCATCTGAATTAGGGTTGTGCTATTCTTTTTATTATGTGGTTTTGGCGGGTTAGCACTAATTATTTTCCCATCTTTTCCTATTAATATGAGTGTGGGATAACCATAAACATTATAATGCTGAATTATTTTAGAATTCGCTCCATTCCCATTTGTATACAAATCAATGCTTCCCTTATGTGTATATTCTAAACTTCGCACAGAATTGATCCACTCCTTCCTATCTTTGTCAATATTTACACTAACAAATTTGACATTTGGGTTATCTTTGAATAATTGCACAATTGGCGTCATTTTATCATTCAAAATTTTACATGAGCCACAGCCGGTAAAGAAAAAGTCGAGCAAAACGACTTTTCCTTTAAAATCACTTTGTCTTACAACATTTCGCAGAGTGTCTGTCAGTTCGAATTCAAAGGCCACGCTTCCTGGTGAAGAATGACATAAAGATTTTCGGAGTATTTCAATACAGTTTTCTGAATTCATATGTTTCAAAGCATAAGAAATTGTCTCTACCTCTCGATCTGATTTGATTTTATTCTTAATAAGAAAGCGAGTCAACAATCTATCTCTAAGTAACCCTGAGTAATTATTAATTATATAATCAACAATGGCTTTTGGGCTGTTGGTAATTCTAGTTTTAGGATTATACATCTGTGTTCTTATATCCTGCAATAAAAATTCGATTAACTCCTTAGATAAAGGATGCAAAACAGTATTTTTAAACGAGTGACGTATATAATTTGCTTTCTCTGGATTTATTTTATCAAGAACCATAAAGCTAGAGTCAGCATTTTCCTTTCCCTTAAAAATGATATAGTTAATACCATCATTAAAGGACTTAAGATATTCAGATTCGATTTTACTTAAGTAATCTAATTTTAATAATTCAAATATTTCTTGGGGTATCCTCCCTTTATACTTATCTAAAAGAGTTAAAACAATCTGTTTCTTTTTTTTGTTGTATTGCAAGCTTTTAATGAAACCCTGTTTTGTTGATTCAACATTAAACTCTTCTGTAACTGCATTCGAAATATTATTTGATAATTCTGAAACTTTCGAAAGAGAATCGTCTCGGAAAAAATTCAATAATTCAAGCTCATTTTCTACTTCTTGCACAAATTGATATTTCTCTTTGCCTCGTCCATCTATGATGATTCTATTTCTAAGTACATGAAAAACAATACTATCGTTTGGTTCAATTATATTCTCAATTAGCAAAGGTCTACAATCGCCAATAGAAAGACTTCCATAAAGGAATTTTTCACCATTTTCAAAATTCATTTTTAGCTGGTAGCCAAGCTTACCATTTATAATCTGCCGAGGAACCCCTGACAAATTACTCCACTGATTTTCCTGGTAGATAAGAAACAAACTGTCTTTGATAGAGTAGTTCCTTGAATGAACATAAAATTGTGCTTTCGATATTTTTTTATCGCTTATTTTTAGCTGAGCTAAAACTATGTTTATGGTCAAAAAATTTAATATAATGAATATTAGTGTTTTTTTCATTACCGAATGTTTTGAATTAATGGATTAAGATTAATTTCCACTGGAGGGATTGGAAAGACATATCTAGGACTATTAGGTTCTATTTTATAATTTTCACCAGCAATTGTTCTTGTGATAGTTATAGCATTTTTAGAATCGAGATTGAACCTTCTTAAATCTTCCCATCGTAGATTTCCAGTAAACGGGAGCTCTTTTCTGCGCTCTAAAATTATTAATGATAGGGCTTCGTCACTATTTTGGACTGATTTATCTATATAAGTACTTATACCGTTTTCCTTTTTCCAACGATATTTAAGTAATAAATTTAAATCACTAATTGCTTCTTTAAAACTACCCAATCGTGCCAATGATTCAGCTCGGATTGTAAGAATCTCATTTAGAGCAATACCGCAGAAAAATGCAGTCCCTCCTGTATAGCGTCCTCCAAAGTTAACCGTCCCATTTGCGTTTAATCTATAAAATACTTTGCGACGTAAATCGTTAGGTTCATAACTGTCCAGTAATTCTTTAACTACCGCCATGTTCTGCCTATTATTAAAATTATAATTGTTTGTTTCTCCATAAAAAATAATTTCCGGATTATTATTTCGGATTGTAGGAAATGGAAAATTTACTGTGGTACTTAAAATGTTGAAATCTAAAAGTTCGATGTTTCTAGCCAGCACAAGGTCAGCAAACTCCTTTGCTTTTTGATAATTTTGAGTATTAAAGTATACCTTTGAAAGCATTCCTTGCGCCGCAGGTTTTGATGGTCTTGTTTTAAAATCCACTTTAGTAGGTAGTAATGATTCCGCCTCCAAAAGATCTTTAAAGATCTGATCATAGGTTTCTTTTAATGTGGAACGTTGAGGTAAATCATTAACATCAGAATTCAATTTTAAAGGTAACCCTAAATCTGATGAAGCAGAGGTTTCTTTGTATTGTTTCGAATATATTTGTGCTAGTTGATAGTAAGCAAATGCCCTAAAAAATAAAGCACTTCCTTTAATTTCTAGCAGCCTAATATCCTTAGTTTTAAACTTTTCTACACCTTCAATAACCACATTAGCATATTCAATAACTTTATATGGGTTGGTCCAATCACTTGCTAATAAATTCCCTTCATATATATCCTGAGCCCACTTATAGGCATTTCTTTCCATCACTGTCCCAGAAGTTGTTGCTATTTGGTCTAAAACATAGGAGTTATCTGCCCCAATAATTCCAATTGCTGGATAGCCCACATTCATTACATCTGTGTTATCCAATAATGCTTGGAAATCGTCTGCTGTCGAAGGTATAATATCTGACTTACCAGATTTCTTTTCTAACCATTCATCTTGCTTTTTGCAACTTAAAAGCAATACTCCATATAAAATATAAATTATAATATTTTTCATCATCATTTTATTTAAAAGTAGTTCGGATTCCAATGGAAATCGTAGTTGGATTTGGATATGTATTAAAACCGGAATAATAGAACTCACTAATGTCGGGATCAATACCTTTTTTATTTTTTCGCCATAATATTCCGATATTATTTATATAACTGTAAACCTGCAATGTAGAGAATGGCAGACTCTGGAGTGATTGTTTATTAAAATCATAACTTAGACTAAGATCCTGTAGTCGTATATGGTCAGCTTTTTCAATCAGAGATTCGGAACTTTGATAAAAAGTATTACGATTGTAATTGAAATCATATAAAACAGAGGGAACTGTAGTACGCGTTTCATCTCCAGGGTTTTGCCATCGGTCTTGAAATTCTTGATTAACACTTCCGTCTGCAATAACATTTGCATAAACTAATGATGTAGATTTCCGTCGGAAATAGTGTCCAAATTTGAAAGTAATATTAGCGGATAATGAAAATCCTTTATATGAAAAGGAGTTTCTCAAAGAACCGAAGTGTGTGGGTCTTGATGAACCGTGATAAATTATATCATCTATGCTAGAGGTTGTTATGATCTTAAGATAATCTTTACTTAATTCGCCGTTAAGAAATCCTTGGGGATCACCATTTGTTGGATCAAGACCTGCAGATTTAAAACTATAAATACCAAATAAGCTGTTTCCTTCCTTAATATATAAGCCATAACGAGCGGGCCCACCAGTATTGCTCGATGTCGATGTTAGATATTGCGAAGTATATTTTGTGTCATAAGATATTACTTTATCTTTATTATAACTTAATAGTATAGTCGTATTCCATTTAAAATTACCATTAAGATTTACTGAGTTTAAATTAATATCAAAACCTTTTGTCTTAACAGTTGCTGCATTTCCTTTGTAAGAAGAAAACCCGGTTGAATGTGCTAACAAAGCATCCTCGATAAGATCAGTACCTAACTTCTCATAAATTTCAAATGAACCATTCAAGCGATTACCTTTAGATGAAAAATCTAAAGCTAGATTTTTATTTCTAATTTTTTCCCACCTTAATTCTGCGTTTGGGGCACTCGTGATGTAGGCAATTGGTAGTCCAGTAATTGGGCTGACATCATAGGTTGCCGTCAAATAGGATGAGGCATTATATACATTTCCATTATATCCAAATGATGCCCTTAGTTTTAAATAAGGTATTAACGAAAATTTATAGAACGATTCTTTGCTGATATCATAAGCAACACCAGTTGACCAAAGTGGTGTCATTTTATCATTTGTTTTCACTCCAAAAATGTTTGCACCATCTTTTCTTCCACTCAGCGATAAAGTATATTTACCTAAATACGTATAAGCGCCGTTTGCATAATAAGATATATATCTATTTGTATTACCTATAATTTTCCCAAGAGGAGACGGAAGAACCGTTGATCCAAGTGCCGATGGGTTGATTGGATAAGGAATATTATAATTTAAATTAGTTACAGAAGTTCCAAACTCATCATTGTAGCCATACAACGCTTTATCAGTACTCTCACTTACTATTTCTCTTACCTCAGATCCCGCAATTGCAGATACTAAATGTTTTTGTGAAAATTCTTTATTAAAATTCAGCTGTGTTCTGAAGTTATTGGAATACAATTTTCTGTCTGTTAAATAGAGAATTCCTCCTTTTGGAAAAGGGTATGTAAATGAGCCCTCACTAGATCGCTGGCTGTACATATTAACGAAATTTCTTGCTTCATAACTGTCGGGACTTCGGTAACCACGATTATTTCCGAATTCATTTTCATGCTGATATTGAATTTCAGCATTTAAGAAATCAGTGAAATTATAACGGACAATGCCTCTTATAAGGATGTTATCAGTTTTAGTACTGGTATCATAAAGGTCTCTTTCTTGAATGGGCCTATATTTCCAATCTAAAAAGCCTAAATTTTGGCTATTTTCAAGATAACTGTCTCTTTTTCCATATGGTACTGCTAGCGGATTTTTACTATCATCAACAAAACTTATATATGGATACGGAGAAGTGTATTGATATCCAAATTTATTCTCACTCTTTGTATATAATACAGAACCTGTAATTTCCAAATTTTTAATGGGATGATATGTATTTGTAGAATTAATAGTAAACCTATTGTTTCCGGATTCATACAATGTATTACGGTTTTTGTCATATCCTATCGAAAGTGAATAAATAGCTTTTTCCGAACCGCCTCTAAAACCCAATGAATATTGTTGATTAATGCTGGGACGATAAAAATATTCGGATGTTTGGTCGCGAACATCAACATTTCTCAATCTATTTATTTGGTCAGTAATATTCTCATTTGAAGGATCGTTTCTTTGTTTCGATAAAAGCTCAACTACTGGTGATATTACAGGGTAGTAATTGTTATCGTTTAAATTGGGATCATAATACCCCTTATTAAAAAGAAACGTCTCGACATCAATAAATTCAGAGGATTTAAGAAAATTTCTTGAATATTTTAAATTTGGCCTTGCCCCTACGGTTAAATTTGAATTAAAATCAATCTTTAAAGGTTGATTAAATTTTCCTTTTTTGGTACTGATTACAATGACACCATTCCCAGATCTCGAACCCCAGATCGAAGCAGCAGCAGCATCTTTAAGTACTGTGATGCTTTCAATGTCATTTGGATTTATATTATTAATATCTCCTTCATAGGGAAAATTGTCAAGTACAACCAGAGGATCAGCGCTAACTTTATCATCAATTGTAACCCTTCCTCTTATGCTTATTCCTAATTTTTCATTCGGAGGATTCAACCCTATTGGACCTGAAATTTTATTAAATATCAATCCACTTGTGACACCATCTAAACGATCTAAAATATTTGTACTAACCCGTCTATTTAATAGTTGGTTGTCGATTTGGACAAAGGAGCCTGTGGCTCTTTCTTTCGGTATATTTTGATATCCTGTTGATACAACATCAACGATATCAATGGTATTGTTGGAAGGATTCAAAAAAATGTTGTCAGCTGCGCTAGCGGATACTTCAGTTCTCGCATAGCCGATGTATGACACTTGTAAAACTGCATTATTGTAATTGGCAGGAATTTCAAATCTTCCGTTTGCATCTGTAAAAAAATCTACGGTTGTTCCTTTGATCCTAACAGAAGCGCCAGCAAGTGCTTCCCCTTTTTCATTGCTGACTTTTCCTTTGATGGGTTCCTGTTTTTTTTCTTCTGGAGTTTTTGGTTGGGGTTCCTTACCCCTATCCACGGAAATTATCACCTTACCATCAATGATATAACTAAATGGTTGACTGCTAAATATTGCATTCAAAACTTCTTTAATGTCTTTATCCTGCGCAGAAATTGTGACGGTTTTTGCCATGCGCATATGTCTGTCACCTATGGCAAATGAATAACCAGACTGTTTCTGAACCTGTTGGATGACACTTTTAAACGGGGCGTCTTTTGAGAAAAGAACAATCTTCTGTGCTGTTACCTTGGTACATGCCAAGAATAAGAGTAAGAACATATAGAAGATCGTAGTTCTCATGGTTGGTCTACTGTTAGAGTATGTGACAATGTATTGCTGATCTTTTCTGGGAATAGACTGCCGTTTACCATTGTCTTTAATGGTATAAATCATTACATTTGAGTTAGGGTTAGTTAATAGCTTTTATAAATTCAATTTTAACCCGCAGCCGTCCCGACTGGACCTCGGGACGGTATATTATTAAAAAACTACGGGCATAAACACATATGAAACGTCTTTACTTGATGAACACCTCCTTTCCTCGGATTTCGGTTTTGACACCATAATTATTTTCTATTGCTTTCAGTACCGATGAAAGCTTTTCATTTTTATTAATGTTGATGTGAGCCTTTTCGCAGTTCTTAAAATTTCTGGGGTAAATAAAATCCACGTCGTACCAATTTTCTATATCGCTACCAATTACTTCCAGACTAACACTTGATCCAATAATATTACCGTCTTTCCATCCTACATAGTCGTTCACATCAGTTTTTTGTTTTAAAATGATGTGATCTTGGACAATGGCCTGCTCACCGGGTTTTAGTACTTCCGGAGATCCAGCATGGTTTAAAGTGACAGATACACTACCACGAATAAGGGTTGTGAATTGTACTTCGGAATAAGCACGTAAATTGAAGGCAGTTCCAAGAACTTTGATCTGCTGCAAATCTGTTTTAACAATAAAAGGATTTGCCGGATTATGGGTTACTTCAAAATATCCTTCTCCTTTCAGTCGAACTTCTCTCTGTTTGCCTTTGAATGCTAAAGGGTACTGAAGAGAAGAATTAGCATTTAGCCATACTTTAGTGCCATCGGAAAGCGTAATCTGATATTGTCCACCTCTGGGCGTAATTAATGTAGCGGACTCAGCGTTGGCCACGTTTGCTACGCTTGTGCCATCAGTATAGGAAAATCCAGCATCCGTGATAAGGATTCCCTGATGGTTATCTAAATTTATGGATTGACCTGTGGAAAGTTTAATTATTGCTTTATTAGAACCAGGAAGCACGTCAGTTCCAAAGGCAGTAAGCGTTGATTGAGGTTCTTTATCCCTATTGTTTATATAAACCCAAGTTCCTACACCAATGGATAAAACAAGGGCTGCTGCCACTCCTGCAACACGGAAAAATTTAATTTTCCTTTTTTGTCTAATTTTTCTTTCAACGAGTTTAAACTGGAAGCTTGTATCAGTACTGAACTGCTCTTTTATTGCATTAGCAAGATTTTTATCATCTTTTAAATTCTCATAAAAGATCTTGTTTTTTTTATCCTTCTGCAGCCAATTATTAAACGTCTCGTGCTCATGAACTGTCAGAGGAACTTCCTGAACAACTTTTTTGAGTATCGTGCTTATTTCAAAACTATTGTAGATATCCTGCCTTTCCATTCGTCCTTTTTTTCTATAGAAACAGGAAAAAGGTACAGTAGGACTAAAAGAATTTTAAAAAAATTAGAAATTAATCAATAGAAATGCTATACCGGCACCGCTGAGCCTCTTTTTTAGGATAGAAATCGCTCTAGCTTTTTGAGCTTTTACCGTACTTACAGTTATTTCTAGATCGTCAGCAATTTCTTTTGCATTTTTATCTTCTTCAAATAACTGTTTCATTATCAGTTTGCACTTTGTGGGCAAAAGATCAATTTCAGCGCTGATTTCCCTGACCAATTCAGAATAGATAATGTTTTTCAAAATATTATCTTCTGATTCATCAAATGATGAAATGTATTGGTCAAACCGTCGTAGACGTACTTTCTCTTTCTCGATCCTGTTGAGGCAGGCATTTTTAGCAGAAATATAAAGAAAAGCCTTCACACTATCCATCGTTTTGAAAGAAGTTCTTTTATCGTAGAGTTTTACAAAAATGTCCTGAACAATTTCTTCAGCATCGTTAAGATTATAAGATAATATAAGTCTGTTGGCAAAGAAAACAAGTGCTGGTTGGAATTTATGGAAGATTTCGCTAAAAGCATATTGATCCCCTTCTGCAAATCTTAGCGCTAAAAAATCCTGCGTCATATTTTCCAAGTTCTTCATCATTGAGGGGGTCAAGTAATATAAAATTACTGATTATTTTTCATAAGCAAAAAATTTATGCAAAAGATTGACAGTAATTACGTCTAAAAAAGACGCAAAAACAATGATTAATTTGCACGATTGAATGAATCAGTTTTATTTGTAGAATCATTCATAGCCAAGTCGTTTTGTCGGTTTTTGATAAAATCTGTAGGTCGAATGCCATTAATTTCCTGAAAAAGCTTTGAAAAGTTGGATCTGGAAGCAATACCACATTTTTCCGCAAGAGTTGTAATTTTATATGTAAGGAATTTTCGATCCTTATAAAGTTTTTCAGTAATGTACCCAATTCGCAGCGCAATCAAATATTTACTGAAATTCATTCCCTTGTGGTCATTTATTATTTGAGAGAGATATTTTACATTTGTATCAAATTTAGAAGCTAATTTTGCGATTGTAAGACCTTCCTCTAAAAACTCCTCTTTCCTTTCGAATTGCGTTAACTTATACAGAATGCCATCTTTAAGGCTTTCGTTAAGATCCTGCCTGTCATTCTCCTTTTGTTTAGTGGGAATATGTGAGGAGATATACTCCTCTTTATTAAGAATAATCTGTTCGAGCGCTTTGTAGTTCTTCTGGATATGATATTCCCTTTTCCTATATTTTAAAGCGGTAAGAATTATTACAATACCAGCCGAAATAAAGATAGAGATATTAATCCAGGAGGCACGTGAGGACTCTTTTTCTAATCTTTTCATTTCCTGGGTCAACCTTTTTGTATCATATTCTTTGTAAAGCTTAGAAAATAAATGTCTAAAGTCTAAGGAAAGAGAGGCATCAACCTTTAACAATTGTCTTGTATAAAACAGTTCCTGTTGGATGTTGTTTTCATCCTTATAATGATTAATCAGCAATTCGTAATTATCCCTCACTTCTGGCAATACGAAATTATGTTTTTGAAACACTGAATCGACTTTTTGAAAATATAATACCGCAGCAGGATTGTTTCCACTCGCAAGGTAGGATTTGCCAATAAAAGAGTAGCAAACTGTGATCCATGCAAAATCGTTTACTGCAGAAATAGAACCAATTGATGATCTCAGTGAAGAAATCGCATTTTTATATTCCTTCTTTCTAAACTCCGCTATTCCCCGTTCCTTTAAGAAATACCCATACTCCTGCAGATACTCTTTACTCCCAGAAGTTTCAGATAGTCCAATAGATACTAGGGAATCTGCAGTTTTGTAATCTTTAAGATTGCGGTAACAGATGGCCATTTGATGTACACTATTCAGATAGCCGCGGATATTTGCGTATAGTAAGTTAGGATGCATCTTTTTTTTTGATTCAGCCTGAAAAAAAGCGCTTGTTTTCTTAAAGTGTTCTAAGGCGTCGCCATAATAGCCAATATAACTCTTTACTATTCCAATAAAATATAACAACCTATTCCGGTAGAAGATATCGTTTCCATCTACTGAATATTCATATGCTCTAAGAAATTCGTCCAATGCCAATTGATATTTTTTAAACTGGAAATAATAGACAACCCCTTTTTCGAGATACGCGGAACTGATCATTCCTTGATCTCTTGTCATTTTTGATGCCCAAATTGTACTATCTGCAAATTTAAGCTTGTCGTTTGGCGACGGCGAAAATAATATAGCATCCAGATAACCTCTTACGAGCCTTTCATAATTTTTTTCCTTTTTCGCTTTTGCAATATACTTTTCTACGAACGGTTTAGCACTGGAATCGTTTTCAGGAAGGCCCTCATAATTTCTCCGAAGTATATAGTAATCGCTAAATTTCTCAGTCTTTTGCGCAAAAAGGCATTCACCAAAAATGGTTAATAGAATAAAAAAATATTGGCTAGCCTTGGTTTTCATGGAAATAGGAAAGTTTACCATCAAAATTATAAAAATTCACTCAATTATGAATACGGTCATTATGTGTACTTCTTTTATTGATTAACGTCCACACAGTCACCATCATTAGCTATATTTTGAGGCGAGCGAATTCATGAATTAGCACGTGCGCATTCAGGAAAGAGCGCCACTAACGCTTTCCTACCACATGAAAGACCTATAATTTCGACATCAGAATTCTATTAATATCCGGGACCGGGATAATTCTTAAAACTATTTACAATGAAAAAGATTATCTCAATAATTTCAATTTTAGCGGGAATTGTGATTATGCACTCCTGTACGCAGGAAGATGAAGAACCTGTAATGGCAGTAAAAAATGAAAGTTTAAAAACGATGGCTAATGAAGGAAAGATTGGTGCTGATAGCATTAACCAAGTACAGATTTATCAAAGTGAAGTTGATGAGGGCGGAGCACTCGAAGGCGATCCACCACCAAAAAACCAGGGACAATGGAGGATTAAAGATTAAATTTTATCGTTCGTTTATATGCAGTGCGCAATGCATATTTAAACGAATGTGATTCTCAATAATTGATTTTAAACGCCTTAAATAAAATCAAAGTACCAATATTTAAAGTCTTCAAGTGTCAAGTTTATCCTTTGGATGACAATAGATGCCTAGTTCAAAAAGATATTGATTTCCTTTTTAAGTTTATCCATCAATTAATTACAAAATTTAATGTGTATGGATATTTTAGTTAAAAACTTGTCTTATTTTCGATCAAGCCTTCAAGAATTACTGGATACAAACTTTCCTGAAAAAGCTTATGATTCAAATTTCATTTCCAAACGTTCAAATTGGGCATACAAAGCTTATGAAGGGGCTCTGCAAGGAAAAAACAGCGAAGAAGAGGCTGAAAAAATTGCAAACTCAATACTTTTTGAGCGACTATACTTTTCCAAGTTCAACACTGTATTACAAGTCATTATTTATGAATTCGATACTTATTTCATGGACGAAGAATTAAGACCATTTGCATTAAGAATGCTTAAAGAGTGTGAATTTGTATTTAAAAAATATGATTTAACAGATGACTTTGCATATAGTACTTCCTATGATTATCTTTATCAAGATCTAAAGAATACTATTACGGTCTGTTTGCAAAATAACTTAAATCCGTAATCCTAATTTCAAAAGAGAACCCTACATTACCAGAAAACAAAAGAAGAGCTGTTGTTAATTTTTAAGATTATCAGCAGTTTTTTCTTTGTAAAGTCACTATTGATTTTTAAAAATTACTATTCTTTTTATCTTTATGTATGAAAGCTGAAATCAGAATACCAGAGAACTTCCAGCTCTATTCTAGCAAAGGTCCATTATATTCAAATTTCGATACTGAATTGAATATGGATATTGCAAATGAAATATTGAATAAACCTCTAATTGCTGAATTTATAGCTTATCATTTTCATGGCTTAATATGGTGGAACGATAAATTAGGTTTCTGGTGCGTCGAAGTTTCACAAAATAATCTTTACAAAAGTTCTTACATCTCTGAAGACCTCTCGTCTCTAATCGATGAAGTGCAAAAAATCTTTGGCAAAGATTAAATTCAATCTCTTTCATTTTCATTGGTACATATTGCCAAAAGTAACCTTCAAATGCCTATGAAGGTCACAATAACAATCGGATAATCACCACAATTATTTTCGCTTGCAACATTAATAACGTTGATATGCAAGGAGATGACGATTTAAGAGGATTGGCAAAAATTATTGCTTTTATGAGGGCAGTGAGTATCATTTTGATACTTATGCATTTTTATTGGTTTTGCTTCAGTGCGTTTGCTGATAAGGGGTGGACCATCGAGGTCGTTAATCGTATTTTGACAAATTTCCAAAGGACAGTAGGTTTATTTTCACATACCCTTTATACCAAGGCTTTTGCATTCCTGCTCCTTGCCTTAAGTTGTTTGGGAACGAAGGGTGTAAAAAATGAAAAAATTACTTGGACAAAAATTAATTCCGTTTTAATAGTTGGAACTCTTCTATATTTTTTTAACACATCATTATTATTCCTTTCTCCCGAAATAGGCTTCTTTTTATACATTCTCACGACAAGTACTGGTTACATTTCATTGATGGTAGGTGGAATTTGGTTAAGTCGATTATTGAAAAATAATCTGATGGATGATGTTTTCAATAATGAAAACGAAAGTTTCCAACAGGAAACCAAATTGATGGAAAATGAATATTCGGTGAACCTTCCCACAAAATTCTACTATAAGCAAAAGTGGAATAATGGCTGGATAAATATTGTAAATCCATTCCGAGCAACGATTGTACTGGGTACACCTGGATCTGGTAAATCATATGCAGTCGTAAACAATTACATAAAACAACAAATTGAAAAAGGTTTTTCAATGTATATCTATGATTTCAAGTTTGACGACCTCTCTACCATTGCATACAATCACTTGCTGAGGAATACAGATAAATATAAAATCAAACCACAGTTTTATGTAATCAACTTTGATGATCCGAGAAAAAGCCACCGTTGCAACCCACTTAATCCAGATTTTATGACTGACATTTCGGATGCTTACGAGGCTGCTTACACCATAATGCTGAATCTAAATCGGTCGTGGATCCAAAAACAGGGCGATTTTTTCGTCGAATCTCCCATTATTCTACTAGCAGCCATTATCTGGTACCTGAAAATCTATGATAATGGCAAGTACTGCACTTTCCCTCACGCTATAGAATTGCTGAATAAAAGATATGAAGATGTATTTACTATTCTTACGTCATACCCCGAATTGGAGAACTATTTGTCACCTTTCATGGACGCATGGCAAGGAGGAGCGCAAGACCAGTTGCAAGGGCAAATAGCATCTGCAAAAATTCCCTTGTCAAGAATGATAAGTCCGCAATTGTATTGGGTAATGACCGGAGATGATTTTTCGCTCGATATCAACAATCCCGAAGAGCCAAAGATTTTGTGTGTCGGTAATAATCCAGATAGGCAAAATATTTATTCTGCCGCATTGGGGTTGTACAATTCAAGAATTGTAAAACTCATTAATAAGAAAGGACAATTAAAAAGTTCGGTTATTATTGACGAGCTACCCACGATATATTTCAGGGGACTCGATAATCTTATCGCGACTGCGAGAAGTAATAAAGTGGCGGTTTGTTTGGGCTTTCAAGATTTTTCACAGTTAATACGTGATTATGGTGATAAAGAAGCTAAGGTAATACAGAATACGGTTGGTAATATTTTCAGCGGCCAGGTGGTTGGAGAAACAGCGAAAAGTTTGTCAGAACGTTTCGGAAAGGTATTGCAGAAGCGTCAAAGTATGACTATCAATCGTAACGATAAATCCACTTCAATTTCTACACAGTTAGATAGTCTTATTCCAGCTTCAAAAATTTCGACCTTAACACAAGGAATGTTTGTAGGCGCGGTCTCCGATAATTTCGATGAGCGCATCGAACAAAAAATATTTCACGCAGAGATAGTCGTGGATAATGAAAAGGTAGCCGCTGAAACCAAAGCATATAAAAAGATTCCGCAGATATTATCCTTCACTAATGATAATGGAGTAGATGGCATGAAAGAAGTTATTGAGCTGAATTATAGGCAGGTCAAACTAGATATTCTTGGAATTATTGATAGGGAATTAGATCGAATTGCAAATGATCCGGATTTAGCTCATTTACTAAAGAAGGAATAGTGGCATATATTATTGTGTTACAATAGTGCGATGCATGATATTGATTATCAACACGTTTTTCAGCATTTACTTCATACAATAATTTTATATTTTTTTAGAAAACCAAAAATATTTCATTACTTAGTAGAATATTGGATTTTCTTTTCTATAAGAAATTTGTTGTACTAACTAGCCAATAATTATGAACACATATCTATTATCACTGGTAGAAAGAACGGTTAAGGACGCTATTGAAGAGTTCGCAAAACTTCCCTGGGTCTTTCCGGCTTTTCACACTAATCGAATTGATGTTATTCAACTTCAGTTGAATAAACTCATGGATTATTATATTGAATTTTTTCAAAAAACTGGATTTCTGCCTACAGAACTGGATTTATTTAGAAAGTCTTGCGTTATTGAACGAAAAATAAAGAATTTTAAAAAAACCAAAAATGATGAAATTTTATCGGGTTTCTCATTTGTCATTGAACAGATAGAAGATAATGTAAAAAATCAGATAATTCCTATCCAAGTACAATATCCTAAGACAACAAATTTCGCATTATTGACTGGAATCGCTGCAACCGATTCATGTGGTAAAATCATCACTTTTATCCTTCATGAATTTACGATACCAAGGGTTTTAATTAATATAATTCCCAAAGATCTTGATTACATTGAACGTTTCTTGGACATATATGATGGAAAAGTAGGACGGTCGTTAATGGACTTTGTTACATCGTATAATAGGAACTATAAGCAATTTCAAAAAGATTGTAAGATTTATCTCGAAGATACGTTTTATCAATTTTATATAAAAAAAAAGATGATCGGGGCAAACCGGGATATTCTTTTTTCGGATATGACCATGAAGGAAGTAGCATATAATAACCAATTCGGAGACTATTTAAATCTGTATAGATTATTTAATCAACATTATAAAATATCTCTGGATAAAATACCCAGATTCAAACAAATATTATATTATCGATAATAATATTCCTACTAGTGGGAATTTAATATAATAAAAAAGCATTTTTTTGAAATACATTAGCTCTTTCTAGATATTTTTTTTCACAAAAGGTTTTGGAAATTTGATTGTAATTAATCAGTAAGCCGATTGTGATGAAAAAGTATTTAGCAAAAGACTATGCAAATATTGTTGCTTATTTTATAGCACTGCTTTTTGTATATGCTGCTATGAGTAAACTTTTGGATTTTGAAAATTTTGAAGTTCAGCTTGCGCAATCCCCATTGTTAAGTGCTTATGCAGGGTTTATTTCCTATGCTGTAATATTTGTAGAGCTACTTCTTGCAATATTACTTTGTCTACCCAATACTCAGATAATTGCATTGTATGGTTCGTTAGGACTAATGTCTGCTTTTACCATTTATATATACCTTATTTTAAAATATAGTGACTTTGTTCCTTGTTCATGTGGAGGAATATTGGAAAAGTTAGGCTGGACCGAACACTTGATTTTTAATATAGTGGTAGTGGTACTTATTTTTTCGGCTATTATTTACCGTTCATGGAAAGAAAATCGTCTCAAAAAATTAACCTTACCCCTATCCATTTCATTTAGTACCATCATAATTAGCTGTGGACTTGTGGTTGCTTTATTTTTAAGTTCGGAACATATTATAAAAAAAGCCAATAATTTCACGAGGAGATTCTTGATGCATCCTATTATTGGAGACAAGAAAATTAGTTTAGATAATGAAAACTATTATTTTGCTGGCAATGATAAGTCTCATATATATTTAGGCAATAAAAGTTACCCTCAAACTTTGTTCTCTATTGATACTGCTTTTGGTGATTCCGTAAGAATTAAAATAATACCGGACAATCTTCAACACAACTTCCGTAATATTCAGGTAAAAGTTAAGGCTCCATACTATTATTTTTATGATGGTTCCGTACCTGTAATCTTCCGTGGTAACCTTGGGAAAGAGAATGCAGAAACGATAAGTTTAAAAGATGCTTTTTTTACACAATTTGTTCCTATTGACTCTACAAAATTTGTCCTAAGAACGCTAAGCAGGAGAAATAAAGAACTTACACTAGCATCTTTGGATTTAAATGCAACTCCTAAGTTAAAATTATATCCTATGGTTCTTGAAAAGCAGGTTGACGGAGTCTTTGATGTTGATGGAGGGTTAGTCAGGAGTAATAATACAGTAAATATATTATACACGTACAATTATAGAAATCAATTTATTTCAATGGACGACAAATTAAATGTCCTAAAACGATTAAATACAATCGACACTACAACACATGCGAATATTCAGACAACTGCACTATCGGATGGAAGGCATAAACTAAGCGCTCCGCCGTTTAAAGTTAATAGCATGACACACGCGAATCGTAATCTCATTTTCATACAGTCTAACCTCATGGGTAAACATGAGTCAAGGGAATCATGGAAAAAAGCAAAAATAATAGATGTTTATCGAACTGACGCGAAGGCCTATATTGGAAGTTTTTATCTCTATAACGGTAAAAATTCAAGTGTGAAAGACTTTTGGGTTACTGATAATTATTTGTATGTACTAGTTGGCTCTAAGTTACAAAGGTTTTATTTCAGAGAACCAATATTAAGTTACTTTAAAAAAGACAAAGGGGAAACCGAAAACCTTTAAAAGAGTAGGTAATAACAAATTTAATAAACACATTATGAAAAAATTATTAATGCCTGCAATCATTCTGGGATTGGGCGCAGGTGTGGCATTTGCTGGAAATTTAAACAGTAGCGCTAAGAAAGCATTAGTAGATGCCTACCGATTTGACAACGCACAGAACCTTTGTGTGAAAGTCGAAAACCAACAATGTAGCGATATTCAAAGTGCAGAAGTATGTACTTGGGCAGAAAATTCTTCAGTTACATTACACGAGCAAGGTGAAACTATGTGTGGTGATGAATTGTACAAAATTCCACAAAATTAAACCTTAAAAGAAATGAGCCCGAAGGAATATCGGGCTCATTATAACAAATTTAATAACTAACGTTGTATAACGTTCAGGCATTATAAAGTGCATCCTTTTTTATTATGTAATTGTTTATCAATCCAAGTTGCATTTTTATGATCCTTTAAAAAGTAATCCCACCATTCTAATATTCTCACCTGCAAATCTTCTGCTTCCGGGGTATTATTTAAAATTGTGTGGCTTTGGTTTGGATAAAATACTGCTATCACCTGTTTGCCATTCCGTTTTAAACCGATATAAAATTCCTGTGTATGTTGCCATGGAACATTTTTATCTTTCATCCCTGCCCATAGCAATATGGGAGCATTGACCTGATCAACAAAATTTATCGGATTGTTTTTATAATATTGCTCCTTGTTTTCAGAAAAGGGTGGCATTTGATGCTGACCATTTTCGATTCTAGCATATTCTGCAATTTTGAAATTATAATTATATGAAAAGTAAGCCCTAACGATATCACTAAATCCAGAACTTGAAATATAAGCAGCAAAACGCTTAGATTGGGTCGCTATAAAATTCGTTTCATAACTACCAAAAGAATGTCCGGTTAAACCCACTTTTGCCATATTAATGTTTGAATTGACCGACACCGCATCTAAAGCCTTGTCCACACAGTCCAATGCAGAAACCCCCATCCCTTTTGTAGAGATAGAAATGTCAGGTTCATAAACAAAGTATCCTCTTCGCAGTAATGATCTTCGATCATAGCCAATAAAAGATATTCCCAAAACTGGATATTTGTTTGCAGAAGTACTTTGTTTCTCGTAAACCTGTACGATCATTGGGTACTTTTTTTTAGGATCAAAATGAATTGGATAATAAAGGACTCCTTTCAATTCTTCATTGTCTTTGTTTTTATAGTGGACAATTTCCTGTTTTATTGTATTTGAAATACGATCAGATTTATTGCTCTGATAAATAACTCTATCCTGTATTTTTCCAAGGGAAGTATAAATCAACCGAGGTGCTAAATTGTAGTTTTCTTCTATCAAAAAACTATGTCGCTGTGTCGGATCAGTCTTAATTTCTGAAATATAATTTAGAGTTTGGTTGTGTAATACTTTAAAATTGCCATTCTTATAACTTAAGATTGATGATCTATTTTCGTTGTCTTTCAATGTAAGTAGAAGTCCCTTATTCAGGTCTACAGTATTTGAATCTATATTTATTGAAAAACTACTATAATTTCCATTCGATGGATTTCTTTTAACATTTAATATACTTGAAATTTTCCCTTTTTCACCCATTCTATTTAAGTGCATTGTTTCTGTTTTAAACCACCAGAAATCCTCCATACCATTAAAAAAGATATAATTACCATCTAAACTGAAAACTGGATTATGAAGGCCAGGTGGCAGAAATAAACTTGAACCGGAATCCAGATCTAAAATCCGACCATCTTTATCAGCTTCATTTAACAAAACTAAGTATTGACCATTTGGAGAATGTGAAATGCCAGAAGTTTTTGAAGATAATGGACAATATTTACCAGTTATTATATCATATAAGTAATAATCTACGAGTGGAACATAGGTAACATAATTATAATTTCCAACCGGATCGAAGCTTAAAAGAAACCTCTTATTGTTAATGGCGGCAAATGATGGAAACCTATCATTTGGGATTTTAATGCATTTACTGGTTAAAGTATTCCACAGATAGTACTCTGACCGTATACAACCTATATCCTTAGCTTTTAAATTGCTGTCATTACCATACCAAATATCAACTAATTCAGTATTCACTTTATTTTTTGTTTGAAAATCGATTAGGAACGATTCTCCCTTTTGAATTTCCGAAAATTTTATTGCATCAGCTTGTCTGTATAGATCTCCATAAGGGTAGCTAATGGCTTTTGTAGCTAAATTGATCAACACAGGTTTTAGCAAACCTGTGTTAATAATTTTCTCCACCAGCATCAAGTAATTACCAGAGTTGGAAATTTCCATTTGAATAATACGGTTAGTTGTATGGTAAATATTCAAACTGCTGTCAGATAGATCTACAATATTTTGGGTGTCTCCAACGGTTTTTAAAATAAAAAGATTTTTTACATTGTCTGTTACAGGGAATGAATCAATAGATTTAGCCGAGGATTGCACTTTTCCGTTCCCATCGTAAACACAAATGCTTTGATCATTGTAATGAATGAAATATCTATCTGCAGCACTTAAAACTTCTGCCGATTTTACTTTTTGATATCTTAGACCTTTACCTTTAACTAGATCCAGCAATAATGCTTTGTTATTTCCGGAAGCAAAGAACTTATTGTTCTTTAAAAAAACTCGTTTCTGATTTAAGCCGATCAAGGTAGCAACAGGTTGCTCCGGCTCTGCATTCTTAAATACGAGAACAGTATCAACGTTATTGCTATACTCCTTTTTTATAGAAGACCATTTACTATCATCCGATACGACTAAGTTTCTAATAGCATAAAACTTTGATAGCTCTCCTTTTAGGGTGTCCGAGTTTTTTTGTTTTTGTCCAGTACAATATAAAGAACATAGAATTATTAATACAATTTCTAACTTTTTCATATTAGTAACCAGCATTTTGGGGATTGAGATTAGGGTTTAATAGAAGCTCATTTTGTGGCAATGGCCATTTTGAATGAAATGTTTTCCAGTTTGCTTTTACCGTGTTCAGCACATCTAACTTTTCAATCCTTTTTAAATCAAAAAAACGATGTCCAGTTTCTGTAAAGTATTCTTTTCGATACTCCAATAAAATTTCATTAAGTAAGTTTTCGTTTGTAATTGGTGATACAATTGGAGCGAGATTTGCTCTTTGACGAGTCGCATTCAAGTAAGGCAAAGCCTCATTTACTTTATTCTGCTTTGCCAACGCTTCTGCCAGTAATAGGTATACTTCTTCAAGACGGAATATTATTGAATATTCATCAGTATTGTTGGTTCTATTTTTATACTTATCGGCTCGATACCAAGTCGTCCCATTAAATGTTACGGGCTTCATCCAATTCTGCTTACGGAGGTCATTCTGTGAGAATGAATTAACCAGATTTGAAGAAAGGGCGAAAGAAAGCGGGGCTGCATTGCTAAAGTAATAAGAGATTGCCTCTTTTGTGGCATCACCATTATTTTTAGGCTTTAATTGCCACAGTATGTGAACCCCTCCTTTTTTATAGACTTTTGTTAAATCAAGTTGAAACTGGTAGACACCGCTTTGAATTATATTTTTTAAAATCATTTCACTCTCATTCCATTTGTTTTGCAACATATTAACCTGAGCAAGCAATAACTGAGCAACCTTTCGATTTGGAAAGATTCTTTCAGGGTTTCGATAATCGTCAACAAGCCCTCCAATCGATTCATTTAAATCAATTACCAATCTATTTAAAACATCATTTTGCGCTGTTTTAGGGATAGTTTTATTAATTTGGTAATCTGTTGAATCCACATAAGGAATATCACCAAAGATTTGCACCAAGTATAAATATAAGATAGAGCGGATCAATAGCGCTTCTCCTTTGATTCTTTTCTTTTCGTTTACAGGAATTCCTGAAGACTTTTCTGTTCCTTCAATAATCGCATTCGCCTGATATATCTTTTGATAAGCAGAAGTCCAATAATTTAAGATAGCAATGTTATTGTCGATTTGCACATTTTGAGAAATTTCCAATACACCAGTATTTGATGCTGTGGTATAATAATCAAGATCGTCGGTATAAAGTCCCAATAAGGTTCCGGTTTTATCACCAGAGAGCGGTGAACTGTCCCAAAGCCCGGCATAAAGCCCGGCCAAAGCAGAATTTGCAGTCTGTACATTGTCAAAAACCTGATCAGATACAATCTGATTCTGTGGCAGGTCTACTTCAATTAGTTTTTCACATGAAGTTATATGGAGTAACAGTAGCATAAGTACTGCTGAAAATTCTATTGATTTCATTTTTTTGAATTTAAAGTTTACATTGAATGCCAAAAGAAAAGGTCCTTAGTGGTGGAAGAAAGCTTCCAGACCCTAATTCGGGATCTATCCCGAAATACTTGGTCCATGTCACAAGATTCTGTCCCTGAATATATATTTTCACCTCCTTGAAAAGGCCCTCCTTTAATGGAAGTTTGTAGCCTAATTCTATATTTTTCAGTCTTATAAAAGAAGCGTCGGAATAAGAAGCGGTACTACTTTGAAAAAGAGAATGCTGAGGATTCGCCGATGATTTGTATGGCATATATAGGCCATTGGGATTTGATGGTGACCAAACGTCCAGTGCTTGAATGGGTAAATTGTTTATAATTCCAGGGGACGGTATGACATAATTATAATTTCGACTTTTCTGGCTTACAAACTGAAATAAGAAAGAGACATCCCAATTTTTATATCTAAAGGTATTGTTCCAGCCTCCAAAAAATTTCATGCTGAGGTCTCCAACGACCTGACGATCATCCGCAGAAGTCACCTTTCCATCACCATTATAATCGGTGAATTTGTATTGACCAGTCTGTGGATCAATTCCTTCAAGATTATAAAGTTTGACCATAGAAGTTGGTTGCCCTATGATGAATTGATTTGAGTAGGTAGACCCTTCCAAACCAGGAAATGATAACAATTTATTCTTGGGAAAACTAATATTAAAAGCCGTTTCCCACGTTAGTTGGTTTGTAGATAAGGGACGTGCCGATAGCTCAAATTCCAAACCTTCATTTTGTACAGTTGCATTTAAATTTGCCAAAACAGAAGGGAAACCAGTTACTGCTGGAAGCTGATAACCGACTAACTGATTTGAAGAACGATTTGAATACCAAGCAGAGGTTAAATTTATTTTATTTTGCAAAAATGCAAGTTCCAGTGCTATTTCTAATTTTCTTGTCTTTTCCCAACTGAAATCTGGATTATAGAGTCGCGAAGGTATTAACCCTGTCACCCCGTTATAAATGAGCGATGATACAGTGTAAGTATCATAAAACTGATAATCACCAATATTATCACTACCGGTCGAACCATAGCTACCTCTTATTTTACCAAAACTTAGCCATTTGGAATCTTTTAAAAAATCTTCTTTAGAAAATATCCAAGCCGCACCTACTGCCGCAAAATTTGCAAACCTATTATTCGGTCCAAAACGACTGGAACCGTCCCTCCTTCCAGTAATATTTAAAATATATTTTTTATCAAATTGGTAATTCAACCGACCAAATACTGCTGCGTACTTATATTCACTCGTAACTTGATCGTTTATTGTTTTTGTTTGAGCGGCCGCAATATTTTTGATAAAGACATTGCTTTCAAATCCAGTGCCTCTCATTGAGCCCAATTTATTTGTTTCCTGTTGATATGAAGCTCCAACAAGAATATCTAATTCATGTCTTTCATTTTTGTAATGCCAGTTTAACTGGGGTTCTAAAATTACGGACAATCTATCCTGATTACTTTTTGATGCTGTTGAATAAGCACTGGACTGTCCGCTTATGTAAGCAGGATTATTTACGGTATTGGGTTTAAGTGCCCATTCTTCAAAAGCCTGATAGTTGATACCAGCATTGAGTTTTACATTAAAGCTAGGGAAAAGTTCGTAGCGTGTTGCAATGTTAGTTAGAAACTGTAAGTTTTCGTATGAATAGGTGCCATTATAAGCTGCAACAGGATTATTAAACGTATTATTCTCCCAGTTTAGACTTCCATCTTCTTTATATAAGGCAGGTGCATTGGGCGGCAAAATGTAAACCTGTCCAGTAATATCGCCGTTAAGCACATTATTCTTCTGGGATGAGAACATATTATTGACACTTAGCTGAAATTTATTGTCGGTGGATTTATGGAATAATGAAGAGGTAATATTGTTTGTTTTGTACCTAAAATTATGGTCAAAAACTGTCGTCTGTTCATTATGGCCCAAGCTGACCAAAAAATTAGTTTGTTCGCTTCCTCCAGTCAATGATATAAGCACATTGGAAAAATCCGCTGTATTTCCTATCAGTGTTTTTTTCCAGTCTGTATATCTGTTTTTATCCCAAGTACCATTCACATCATATGCTGTTGCTGGATAATTTGTTATACCACTGTTTGAAAATGCCTGCTGACGCATATTTAAATATTGCTCAGTATTCATCATCTTCAAGTTCGAGATGACATTGCTTATCCCATAATTTGTATTGAAGTTTAATGAAAGTTTTCCTGTTCTACCTTTCTTGGTTGTAATTAAGATCACGCCATTGGCTCCTCTTGAACCATAGATTGAAGTGGCATCAGCATCTTTGAGTACTTCGATGCTTTCTATGTCATTGGGGTTTATGCTATTTAAGGGGTTTATACTTCCAAGTGGAATAGATGCTCCACCAAATACGGAAGTCATTTCATTACCAACTGGTACGCCATCGACAACGTAAAGTGGCTGACTACCATCCATACCACTATTTGTGGTTGTCCGAAGACTATTCCGTCCCCGGATCTGAACTTGATAACCACCTCCAGGCGTACCCCCATTTTGGACTATACTAACACCTGCCATACGTCCCTGAACGCTTGCAAGAACATTAGAGACAGGCTGGTTCTCAATATCCTTAGCAGAAACTTTTGCAATGCTTCCCGTTCGTTCTTTGTCTTTTACATTGTAGTAACCGGCATTCAGGACAATTTCTTCAATATTGGTTTCCTTGCTTGCTAAGGGTTTTATCGTATCCTGCTTTGAAATGGGTATTGGAGAAAACTCTTCGTTAATAGATACTGACTTATTCTTCTTTTCACGGATAATAACCATATTGTTGTCGATCAGCGCCTCAAATGGCAATTCTTTCAATAGCTTGTCGAGGCATGCAATAACAGTTTCATTGGTACATTTTACAGGTTGTACAAAATAACCCTTCAATGATTTTTTTGAATAGGCATATTGCTTTATCTTATTGTCGGAAATAAACCTATCAATGGCATCGGCAACCGGAATTCGGTTTGTTTGATAGCTTACTCTCTTCTCAATGAGATTCTGTTGGGCCCAGAGCCCTTGCCAGCCGAAAAATAGGAATATGGCGGCAGTGCATAAAATTTTCATATTTTTGCATTGTATTAAAATTAATAGCTTCTTTCTGATTTTGTTATTAATTAGATACTTGACCGACGGTTGGCCCCGTCGGTCGTTTCGTGTATCAAGAACATTAACTTATCTTTCTGGAATAAATGCTGGTGTCATTAAGCACCAGAGCCTATTTTTCCAGTTCAAATGTTGTAGCATTGATCTGTTTAATATTTAGGTTCAACTGTAAGGCAATTGCCTTGATTATATCTGTTGCGTTTGCATCTTCTCTCGCTACTGAAACATTTTCGCTGCTGACCTCCAATGGGTAGGATATCTTCAGTCCATAGTTTCTTTCAAGAGTTTGAATAGCTGTCTTCACAGGACACTCGCTAAAATGAATACCTATCAGCTTATTATTGTGTTGTGTGGGGCTATTTTTACTTTCTGTTTTCATTACTACACCAACATCAAGTGACCCCATATTTGAAAAGGTTTCTTTTGGACGCAGTATAAGTGGCTTTTCTGAGGTCCCATTTTTGTTGACCTGTATTTTCCCTTCAAAAAGATCTACAGTAAATGTTTTTCCGTTCTGTGAAACCTTAAATACAGTCCCTAAGACTTTTGTTTCATAATCATTTCCGTGAACAATAAACGGATGCGTTTTCGATTTAGATACTTTAAAAACAGCATCACCTTCAAGTTTCACATCTCTAGTATCTGCCGGAAAAGATTTCTCAACGGTGAGCTTAGCACCTTTTTGTAAAATGACCTCAGAATTATCCGGCAATAATACCTTTAATCTATTTGAATTGGCAAAATATACATCCGGTTTATTAAGGATATTAAAACCTAAAATACTACTGCTAAATAGTACTACGGCAGCCATTCCCCCGAATATTATATATCTTCGTTTTCTTTTCTGCTGTTCCTTACGACGAATTGTGATAAAAGCATTTGTCCACGCTTTATTATCTTCTTCCTCTGTCAGATTAAATTTATCTTCCATAAGAGTTCCTTTATTATATATAGGAGGAAGTAGAAAAATACCACATGGTTTTATAGAAAAATTAACTCTTTTTATGGATTTTTAACAAATTTTAATAAATTTTCACCTTGTTTTTTAAGAAGATTATGGACTTGGAAATATGCTGTTCAACACTTCTTTTTGAGATATTTAAGGTTGTAGCAATTTTTGCTTGCGTAATTCCGTCTAACTTATTCATCTTGAAAATCTTCCTGCGAAGCGGTGGGAATAATTCTTCAATTGCTTTTTCGATTTCTAAAAGATTTTGTTCTTTTCTCTCCGCAATAAGTACATCTTCCATTGTAGTATCGGAGTGATCTAAAGGTAGAGTATCAGTTTGCGTTCTTTTTGTATTTCTATAGAAATGAGCTATCTCTTGTAAACAAGTCTTTACAATTATGCCCTCAATATTTTTAGAATCTAATTTTGATCTATACTGCCATATATGAATTATGACATTCTGATAAACATCCAATACATCGTCCCTATTCTTAATCTTTTTATAAATGAGAGCAATTATTAATGGATGGAATTTATGAAGAAGCGTATAATATTCCAGTTCTTCAATTCTGATATGTCGGTTAGAAGACCACATTGTATGAATAACAAAATTAGCAATATTTTAACAAATAATTAAATTTAAGGCAATATTTTTTTATTAAACATAGATTACATACCACATTATACAGGAATTTAATAACCTGACACTGGTTGAAAATTAATAAAAACCAATAAAGAAATCTATTTTCTAAAAAATTAATATATTAGCAGTCGGAATATTAATAGAATATAACGATATAAACGAGCGTAAGCTATCGAAAATTTAATCTAAGAAAACCGCTAATTTTCAAAAAAGATGCAATTCGATAGACTTACGCCTGTGCCTACTATTGGCATGGGCTAAGTCTTTTCGGCATCTGGGTTCTTAGCGGTACCTCTTAGACGATTGGCTTCAGTACCCATGCCTTTTTGTATTTATCCCCACTGAATGCATAAGGAAGATTAGATAAACTTTTAAAAGTTTAAAATACGACGGGTTCTGACGTTTCCACGATATACCTTCGCTTTATAGATTTAGGATACAGGAATATTTGAAAATAAATCAAATTTCCGTGAAAATACCTATATCCGACAATATAAAAATAAATTAAATTGCAAATCCTACCGACCTAAAAAGACACATTTATCTGATGAAACAAGCAATTTTATACCTTATTGTATTTAGTTCCTTTTGCTTTGGGCAGATACCAAAGTTGCCTGAGACTCCACAGCAAGCTACCTTATATAGCACTAAGGGAACACAATACAAATCAGAGGTGATTTTTCCAAAGTCGAATTATTCTGCTGAAAAACCTTACAAGAATGTAAGTCCGAAATCTGATGAGGAACATATCAATAGAGAAGTTGAACGTCAGATTGCGGAGATACGGTCGGAATCATTTTCGAGAAATTTTATGCTTTCTCCCTTATCGGATAGGAAAGGAACTGGCGCTTACTACGATGCCTATGAAAATCTTTCAAAACTTGATCCCGAAAGTTATTCAATTGCCGACGCGGTTTTTCTTGTGGAGAATGCATACAATAATAATGATAAAAAATTCCAGTCAACTTATCAGGGCCAGATCCAAAAAGCCACAAATATAGTTCGGAAAGAAATTAAGGCTAGAGGAATTGAAGATTCCGACAATGTTTCGAAAAACCTGTCCATTTTCAAATACTTTGCCGAGGACAGTAAGGTAAATGGAAAAGTAGTTCACAAAGCCATTAAGTATGATTTTGATGATTATATGGGCGCAAAAGACTATTCAAAAATGTTTGTTTCCAAGCTGATGAAAACTAATACGGGGCAGTGTCATTCAATGCCCTTGCTATACCTTATTTTAGCTGAACAGATCGGTGCAGAAGCTTATCTGGTAATGTCTCCCAATCACTCTTACATTCGATTCAAAGATGCTGATGGTGAAATGCTTAGTGTTGAACTTACCAATGGAATGTTCTCTGCTAACTCCTTCGTGCTTAATTCTGGCTATATCAAAGCAGAAGCGCTAAAGAATAAGCTATATATGCAGAACCTCAATAAGCGTGAGATCTTATCACAGACCTACGTTGATCTTGCGAGCGGTTATATACACAAATACGGTTACGATGAATTTGTGTCCAAAGTTTTGGATAAAGCACTTGCACTAAATCCAAATAATATTAATGCTACTTTATGGAAAAGTAACACTGATCAGGTACGCTTCATGCAGGCTTGTAGCAGGTTTGGAATTGATCCTGAAAATAAGGAGCAGCTTCAATATATCCGCAATTACCCACCGCTGGAAGATCAATTTCGCCAAATAAATATTGGCTTTGATTATATAGATCAATCGGGCTTTACCCAAATGCCACTCGACCAATATGAAAAATGGCTTGGTTCATTAAAGAGTACAGAAAACAAGCAAAAGAGTGATGAAATCGCTGAAAAAATTAAGATCCTAAATGCGCAAAAACAAAAAGAAGCCAATAAAAAACCAAAACCAATCATTCCGAAAAAAGAATCACCCAAAATCTACATGATTCCTAAGGAATTTTTATAAAAAAATCAAAAGACAATTAAATTATGAGAAAGATTTTATTTTTTGTTTTCCTGTTCCTTGTGAGCTTTTCGCAAGCTCAGGTCAATCAAAAGAAAAAAAACACCAAGCAAAAGGAATGGGTCAACCCGGTTAAACTGACAAAGGAAGAGCGCTCACGTCCCTATATGATGGAAGTGCTAAAAACTAGAGATAGTCTAAGTCCTGATGAAGCGGAAAGAAGAAGAAGGAATATTGAAGCTGGAAATCCCTTTAAGAAATATGGCTACTACCCCAAGGTTGCAACATTAAGTAAGGGAAAATATCTTGAATTTCACGATCAGGATAGTGTAGTCACTATCGGATCAGTTCGCTTCAATGTTAAGAAGGGTGAAGTTGTCGATTTCTTGGAAGTTGATCTTGACGATCCAGACGCCCAACCGATTGGAGATACTCATGGTCGCTGGATAAGCCCCGATCCGCTAAGTGAAGAATTTCCAGATTGGAGTCCTTATAACATGTCATTTAATAACCCCGTTAAATTTAAAGATCCAACGGGGCTTGCACCAGAAGATGCAGTTGAATGTTGTTGGTGGATGCGACTAATGCCTTTATTCGAGGAGTCGTCAATTAAACCATCACCTGTTATTGAAACGCTTTCTAAAACAGGTGAGGTTGGAACAAAGACTGGAGAAACATCAGCACAGCAAGAACATTTTAATTTTGGCAGGTATGTGGAAAAAAAGCAGCTTGCTGAAATGGGGAAAGAGAAAAATACAAAAACGTACGAGTATACCGATCCTAAAACAGGAAAAACTGGAAGAACTATCCCTGATGCAATGACAGATGAAGGAGGAACAATTGAAATAAAGCATGTAGCGAAACAATCTTTTACAAAACAACTTAGAGGACAACAAGAAGTTTCGAAAGCGAACGGACAGGAAGCAATATTGAAAATTAATGACGCTGCAAAATTAAGTGAGCCACTGAAAAAGTCAGGTATAAATATTCAACGATATACTCCTCCTGCAAGACCAAAAATTGATAATATTAAAGTTACACCTGCTCCCGCACCGAAATTGATGCCTGTACCAAAACCCAAAGACCCTTGCGGAGGTGTTCCTGGATGTGCTTAGTATAAAAATTCTTAAATTTAGCGATGAATAATATTGAAAAATTGCTTGAGGCAATTAAAGAACAAGCTGAAAAATTCTTGCTTGAAAATGGCGAGTTTGCCCCGTATGGCGCATACATCAGGGCCAATGGAAAGTTGGCTAATATTTCTGCATACTCAGAATCAACCGATTCCAAAGAAATGTATGATATTTTATTAGCTGGAGCTTATGACGATTTGCAAGATGAGGATGTTCGGGTTTATGCAATAGCTCAAGACGGAAGATATCAAGGAATGGATGTACTGGTTATTGATTTTATTCTATCACCTGAAGACAAATTTCAGCAAATATATCCTTATACTGTAGAAGGAACACAAGTAAAATTTGGCGATATGATCTAAATTCGATTGAAAATGAATGATGCATATATAACTTTTAAAAATAATGAGCTGGCGAAATCGAAAGATTTAGCTGAGGCGCTTAAAATTTCTGAAAGTGATTTTATTAAAATTCAAAATTGGTTTGACTTATTGCTTTTGAAACACGAAGAAGCAACTAGTGATTGGGAGGATCAGTTACAGAAAGAAGAAGATTTAGAGAACAAATTTAACGAATTGATTTCATCAGAAATCGAGAGGAAAAGTTATAAGTACATTTTGCCTAAGTTACTGAATTACAATAACGAATTTAACGGAGCTTTTCTAAGATCCCTATATATAGCAAGGTTCGGAGCCTTACTTAGAGATAATTTGATATGCAAATTTGTGAATGACAAGATGATTGTCTATTCGCCAGAAGATTTTTTTCATACTACGGTCTATCTTAGTAAGAACTATTTTGTTTCTCCTAATAGTAATTTTTTAGAGGATATTTTAAAAGCTGAACATGTTCGCGGTATTCTTAAACAGGGGACTGTCAAAGATAGGTTTTCAATTTTGAAAAACATATTGCATATTATTCATCAAAAGACTTTTCACCATGATATTATATGTTTTAAAAAGATATTAAAACTAGTTTCACCAGAGGATGTTGCACTAATTGATTATTTGAAGAAATTTAAAGTGTTGAATGATCAAGGTTGCTATAGAATTATCCATGACGTTTTGAATTTGCCAATAGCTGAAAACGCTTGGAATGATTTTGAGATTAAAGTTCAGCTAATTAATTTTTTCGATACAGCCCGGGGAGCAAATCCTACTGCAAGTTGGAACAAAAAGTTTCATGAGCTGGCTGGAACTTTTGGGACTGCCTTACTGTTACAAACAGCAACTACAGTTTTGGAAAATGAAAATTGCAAAAACTACGAGTTTGATTATGGTGCGGTCTGGGGCGACGATACGGCAAAGAGGTTTTTGAAATCGGCTCATTGGATTACAGGTAATTTGTCCTGAACTAACTTATAATACTTTGGTGTAGTTGAGAACTACCGTAACATTGTATAAACCCAAGATACAATGTCATAAATCATGAATGAAAAAGCTGGTTTCCAGACTAAAGTTCGATAAAAATAAGAAAAACAGCTGGCACGCTGACCTTTGTAAAATGAATAATACTTTTCAATTAGAGGAAAACCAAGAATATCTCTATTTATTATATAAGGCAAAAAATACCATCTGGTATTTCAATAAACTGATTAATGAAGGGTATGTAGGCTATTCTTCAATAAAATTTAAGAATAAGGATGAAATTTTTGTGTGGCTGGAGGATGTTAGGATCGAGAATGGCTATTACAGTGGAATTTTGGCAGAAAATAATGATCCCGAAAAAGTTCCATGCAGCGAAGCTGTGGATTGGCTAATTATTGAGAATCAAAGAATGTTAGGAGGATATACTGTAAGGCATTATAGAAATATGCTTGGAGAAGATGAGAAGCTGAATTTCGAAATAGATTGCGGATATCGAATAGATGAGGGAGATGATTTCTTCAGGCCAGATTTGTCTACCGCGGAGGGTGCAATAATCACAATTGAGCAGTTTTATAATAATAAGGACCTTGATGGAATATTTTCCTGTAAAGATTTCAGAAAAGAGGCTGAAAATATCATGATTGATCATTCTGTAGTGGTTAATGAAAAGAATCTTACAATGATAACATCCGCATTGAAAACATCTTTTGTTGATGATTTAGAAATAAGTGGTTTTCCAAATTTTGAAGATATAGAAAGAGTATTCACTTTGAAAGATCAAAGGGAAGATCAGCAATTGATTGAGGAAAAAGTTATTTATAGGGATGGGGCAATTACGATAAATGAGCTATGGGTTTGGAATTCTGGTCATTGTGGCTGGAAAGTATTGAATCTGGTTGAGAAAAACTAATTATGAAATGCAAATAAACGATGAAATTAGAAGAAATAATTAAAGCCGTAAGAATTAACCAATTAGGGGAATTATTAAGTGAAAATTTTGTTGATTTAGATCTTGATAAGATTATTATCTATGCCGAATATTCGATTGGTGCTGACAGTGATTATAAATTCTTTAAATCAAAAAGAGGGTTAGGAGAAATTATAAAAGATAACAATGTAAATTATGAAAGGCTCTGTTCCATTCGAGAGTTAGATAATTTAATAAATTCTTTTCTTTCAGAATATTCCAAAAAAGACGATGATATATTGGTAATTGAGGTTCTTGATTACCTTGATACTAACAATAATCAATATTCTTAATTCACCACACCTACAATATGAAGTACTTTATTTTAACCTTATTTGTACTGCTAAGCAACCTTGTTAAAGCTCAGGACAACCGCTTTTATGATGATGCATTTCTCACAATTGACAATATGCTTACCAATAAGCAGCCTTATAGTTTTAAAACTGCTGTATTAAATGTGGAGGAAGCTTATTATCAGGGTAAACTTGATACAGCCGAAGTGAGCCGGAAAATAAAATTCATGGCAAACTTTGCAAAAAAAATAGTTCAAAATAGGGACTTGACCTATGAAGAAAAGGATAAAGCAGCTGTTAGTAAATACGCCGCTATATTTTCAGTTATCTGCCAGAAAACGCCTATTATTGTTAATAGTGACACGCTCGAGTATAAAGCTTTTTCCTACGATTTTAATGATGTATTTGGGCATAAAGACCTTTCCAATCTTTTCGTTTCCAAATTAGTGAATACGCAGAAAGGTAATTGTAATTCACTGCCATACCTTTATAAAATCCTAGCTGAGGAAATTGGTGCCGATGCGAACCTTGCTCTAGCACCTAATCATATTTATATCAAACATAATATTAAGTCCATCGGCTGGTATAATACTGAATTGACAAGTGGAATTTTTCCACAAGATGCTTGGCTAATGGCTTCAGGGTTTGTTCATTTGGATGCTATTCAGAATGGTGTGTATATGAAGGCGCTTACAAACCGCGAAAGTCTTGCATTATGCTTGGTAGATCTTGCAAACGCATACAATAGGTCGTTTCCTAAAAATGATGGAACTTTCCCATTGAGGTGTGCGTTGCGCGCATTGGAGGTTCACCCCTATTTGATAACCGCCTTGATTTTAAAAGCTGAAACTTATAAAGCGCAATATCAAAAATTAGATTCTGCCGATTCAAAGGCAAAAGAACTGGTAACTTTACTCAATAAAGAATATAAGCATATACATGAAGTAGGTTATCGCAATATGCCTGAAGGAATGTACCTTGAATGGCTGCTTTCTTTGAAAACTGAACGAAAAAAATATGAAGATGTTAGATTAACCCATTGATCCTCGCATAAACATGTTATTTTGGTGAACTACATGTTTTGTAAATTTACTTTAATCATCTTCTTCCAACTTTATTCCAAAATCTGCAAGAATATCTGATCTGTCTTTAGCAATTTGTTCGGGATCAACTTGATAAAGAGAATCAGGATTTGCCGCCATCGTATTCAAACTTAAATTGATCATTCTTTTTGCATTAAACATAAAGAAAGGCTGTTTAGGAATGTTTACACGTAGGGCTAAAATTTCAGCTAGCGCTAATTCTGGAGAGGGGAAATCAGGGATATTTTCCTCATGCAATGCTAAGTAGTCATTAAGCTGGTTTAGTGATTCACCATTCAAATATTGCCTGCATAAAAAACCATCTCCTATGGATAAAATTAAGATCAATCCATTAATTCTGAGCATCAGAGTGGCTGGATCAATGATTGTCCTAAGATTGAATTCGGTATTTTTCGTTTTAAAAACATACAAACTAGAGGGAATGTTAAAACCGTACTGATTTTTATAAGATTCCCTTGTTAGCTCAAAATTTTTAGATCCAATGATTTTCTGACATATCTGACGGTATTGTTCATCTTTTGTTTTTAGAAAATCATTATAAAAAAGACCGTAATAAATTTTTGTCATCCAAGTTCTGATTATGGATATATCGTTAAATTCTGGACCATACTGAATTTCAATACCATAGTCATCTGCTATTGATTTATAAATTCGCGCAGGGTCGTCTAGCATGTCTAATAACAATGCTTCATATTGACTTCCGAAAGTACTATTGCAATACTGATGGGCAGGAACCTTTACACGGCTATACTGGATGTTTAAATTTCCCCCTAAAACCTCTTCTTTAATATTGAGTTTTTTCAGTAGTGCATTGGGAATAATATGCTCTAAAGTTTTGTTTTTCTCAATTTCTTCCCCACAAAAAAAACAACTTTTTCTTACCTGTTCTAAATTCATATATAAACACATTTTTTAAAATTCTCTTCCAAAATAGCGTTCTTGTACTATTAGGTATGTCTCAGCATTAACCAATCTTTCTGAGGATAGATTGTCGATATACAATTGTAGAAAATCTTCATTCACAGTATCATAATTTTTACCAGAAAGACTGCCTAAAAAAACGAATAATAAATCTTCTCCAAAATAATGATGTGTTGACGATCTATATATACCACCCATTCGTTGCTGATTCTTATTATTATTTTCGAAGGATACAATATCATTTTTAAAATATTTATTAAAAAGAAGAGTGAGGTGCGCTTGGTCACTGATAGAAAAATCAGGATAAAGAACCTCAAAAAGTTGATATCGTATTTTATAAAATTCCCTTCTGAAAAGCGGGTTTTCATCTTTTATAAGATCAATCCTTATATCTGTTACCAATCTCCAATCGGCATACCTGTCTAATTTAACCTTATCATAATTGGCACGTTCTGCCGCTTTAAGTCTTTCAATACCATAATATGCTACGATCAGCGTAATCGTTGCACCAATAAGTCCATAAAATTTTGAGAATTGCTTTAGATAAAAACTCACTCCCTCAGACGAAATAGAGAGTGATGTAGAAAATAGTTCGTATTGTTTTGAGACAAATGCCAAAATAGAAACCACGAGTAATATGATGGCAACGGCCATGATTATGTAATTAAATATTTTACTGATATATTGGACAATATCCTGGCTTAGAAAATTGTAAAACCTTCTCATGATTTTTGGTAATTCAATATGGTTATTAAATGCTTTTCAGTAAATATACGAAATACGGAAGAAAAAGAATTCGTTAATTATAGGCTAAAATTTCGTTCTCCTGATTTTCTTTTTCTTCTTCATCCTATTCGCAAATGCCATTTCTTCGTAATCATCCCCCTGAGCACCAGGCACTAAAGAACCAAGTCCATCTACAAAACTTTCTGTTAAATTCTCGACGACTCCTTCATCCAAGAAATCAAATAATTGATGTAAGATATTATTTGGATTTGTAGATTCAGTATTTTCGTTGCGAAAAAAACTATAGGATGATGATTTATCTGTTGAAGATTCAAAATCGTCTTTCCAATGCAGATTGAAAACATTTGCAGAAAGCTCTTTTCCCAGTTGAGAACCATTCCAAACGGTACGACTTTCATGATCAATAAAAGTAATGCCGTAAACCCTACCTTCCTCATTTCTTCGTACCACTATATTTATCCCCTGTTGTGCCAACTGTTTTTTAAACTCGGCCTCGCCGTTGGTAATTGCTAAAATAGATTCACAAGTGTTTTTTAAAATTGATTTTACAGAAGTGGATTTCATGGCTCTTTTGCTTTCTTGAAAATGATTATTTAAAAATTCCGTTCCACTCTTTTTCCCAAACAAAGAAGCTTTAAAAGGATTGCTTATTTTATTACCTGCATCATCAAGTGCAAAATAAACAAGCCCAGTTTTCATCTGCCCATTAATTTCTCCCTTTACCTCTTCAGCTCTAATATTAAATAATGATAATAGCGCATTATAACTTCCTAAAGTCTGAAATTTATAGTGCCACGGAAGATACCTTATTATTGATGAAATCTGACTTTTGATATTTCCCTTTTTATAATCAACAGGTCGAAAATGAAGATCATCACTGGTAGCTTTTTCCATTGCTGGTAACAAACCATAATCTTTTTCAATATTTCTACAAATAGCCATTGATCTTTTGTGATCGTTGTAGTCTGGAATTTTCCTTCCGTCCGACCTAACACAAGTTGTGACAATATGAATGTGGGTTCGTTCTATATCGGTATGCTTAAAGATAATGTAAGGTTGTTTTTCAAATTCCATTTTTGTCATATATTCATTTGCGATTGCTACCAACTTTTCATCATTTAGGTAATCAGATGCATCAGGATTTAAAGAAATATGACGGATTGTTTTCTCTGTTTTATGGTTCGCAGTAAGATATGGATCAAAACATTTCATCAGATAACTAACAGAATATGTTCCATTTAAACTTTCCGGCATATTATTGAGACCGAGAATCTGACCATTTTCGCTGGCTACTTTTTGAAAATTATAATTTATTACACCGTAAAGGTTTGCTCCTTTTCCAATTTTTGCAATCATTTTTGAAGATATTTTTTCTCGAATTCAAGTGTTAGATCTATAATTTCTCGACACAATTTCGCCAATTCCGAGGTCTGGTTTTCTAATTTATATAGATAGGCAGACGCTTTTTTCTCTGAAAAATTTCGGTACAAAATCTTCACTACCTGATTATAATTAACCCCTACTGACCTAAACTGGCTATACAAATTTGTTAATCGGGTATGATATTCTACTGCATTCATATCAATCTTTACTGTTCTGATGGCCTTGTCGAACATGCAAGCCGTGATAAAATGTGCCATAACCTTCATTCCTGATTTTTCAAATAACGACAAGAAACGATCATTCTCTTTATCGTTCAAACTTATCGTATATCGGTGTTTTGCCGGATCAATCTTGGGCTTGCGCCCAGACTTTTTTATTTGATCTTTTTTTTGATTATCCATTGTCAAAAATTATTGTTTTAATGAAAACCTCGACTTCGGAGAGTGTTTTTAAAGCCCCGCTAGGGCAAGTTGTTTTGAGCTGCGGAATTTATTTCGAGCAGCTCAAAAGATAACTTGCTCCTTTCCGATGAAAGGATTCCGCCATCATTGGCGGATTGAATAAAAACAATTCATGGATTATAGACCTCTAATCCATTAAAAGTTAAAATTGCTTTACCCCTCCATACTAATTCAATACAAAGTAAAGGCAACATTTTTAAAGGCCCACCATACAAGCCAGAGCCAAAAAGTGCCGCATTTCGCCAATCAATTCCAGGCAGCTAAAATGGATTTATAATTACTTGTTATTTGTGCAATCAAGCTAGATAAGCTGATTGTAACCTTGATATCAGGCTTGCAAATAATCATGGTAGCAATTCATCAGAGGGGCTATACGGAGAACAGGTTTTCAATCAGGCTAGAAAACCTGTTTTCAAGAGGACATGCCAATAAAGATGCTGTCCGGTCTGAAAAATTTCCTGGAGTCAGTGAAGAAAGCAAAAATGCAAGAACGCATGACAGTTATAATTAAGATCAGCATGATTGATAGAAAGTCTGCCAGAAAGAATGAAAATCTGCAAGTTTTCATACGTGAAGATTTCCTTTCAGGTTATAGGTCTATCATTCTTTCAGGACAGAAAAGAAGATATATAGAAAGCATTCCGTAGATCCAGCGTGCTTGCAGGATTTACAAAATACAATAACATAAAAATTTTTAAAAATTAAAGAAAATGGAACAGAAGAAAAACACATTATTTGTAGCCTTCTCCAGCCAAAAAGGAGGTGTAGGTAAAAGTACTTTCACAGCGATCTTAGCCAGTACATTACATTATGGCCGTGGACTGAATGTAGCAGTTTTCGATTGCGATTATCCGCAACATAGTCTCGCTCAAATGAGACAGCGAGACCAGTCTGCAATTATGAAAAATGAAAGCTTTAAGAAATTGGCTTTCCAACAATTTAAGGCTATAAATAAGAAAGCTTATCCGATATTTCAGTGCAAGCCAGAGCTGGCCTTAAAAGAGGCTGAACAGTATTTACAATTGTCACAGTTACCTGTTGATATCATATTTTTTGATCTTCCAGGAACAGTGAACACTCCGGGTCTTTTAAGCACTCTTGCGGGAATGAACCACATTTTTTCTCCGATCACAGCGGACCGTGTTGTGCTTGAGAGTACACTATCTTTTACGGATGTCATGACCAACGTTCTGATAAAAAATGGTCAAACTTCCATTAAAACAATCAGACTTTTCTGGAATCAAGTAGATGGAAGGGAGAAATCGGTTCTGTACGATCATTACGATAGAATCATTCATGAATTGGGACTGACACTAATGGAAACTAGAGTTCCTGACAGCAAACGTTTTCGAAAAGAAAGTGAATCAGAAGCAAAGACCGTTTTTAGGTCAACCTTGCTCCCACCGGATAGAAGACTTATAAAGTCTTGTAAAATGGATATGTTCATCGAGGAATTTTTAAAAACTATAAAAATGCAGGATAATGGATAAAAATGGAAAAAAGGCAAATATTCCAGAGGTTGATGAAGAATATCTGATGCAAGTTATGGCTGAAGGAACACGTGATCCAAACCTTCCACTTGCCAATGACCCGCTCGTTGAAAATAAACCTGTGGTAAAAGAAAAGGCAAAAATCAAAAAGCAATCAGAAAAGACCTACGGAGAACTTTTTCTTAAGAATCATTCTATGAACCGAAGAGGTGAAAAGAGTATCTACATAAGGCAGGAGTCTCATGAACGTCTATCCAGGATTGTACAGGTTATTGGTGAAGACAAAATACCGCTTTATGCCTATCTGGACAATATTTTAAATCATCATTTTGAGCTTTTTGAAAAGGCGATTACAGATGATTTCAATGATAAGTTTAAACCTATTTTCTAATTAATTCCTTTTGAACGAATATTATCGCAATGAAAAAACAAGAACAGAACCAATCGAAAAAAACACTTCATATAGATGAATATGAATCTTCTTTTTTGAAGCCGACCAGCACGGTAGCCCGATGTGGAAAATCAGTTTATATATGCTCCGACTTCCACAAGAAATTGACCAGAATCGTTTGTATTCTTGGAGACGGAGAAATTACGTTAACCGATTATATTCATAATGTGTTAAAGGAACATTTTGAGAATTTCGGTGATGAAATAAACACGATGCATGCCATGAACCAGAAACCAATATTATAGCAATGGAAGTATTGATTTTAACATGCCTTTTAACAATAATTATTCTTTTGTTGAAAGATAAATTGGTCATAAATAAGATTAGAAGAAATCCGGTTGTCGCTTCCAGGAAAGATCCAAAAGACATCATGGGTAAATCTAGGTATGTCAATGGCCTTTCTGCGCCAACAGCATCCACAGAGAGCCAAATTAATGATGGAAACGATAAAGAGGATAATTTTGAAATGAACACCGAGGGAAAGGGTTTAGAACATCCAGTTCCAGAGAAAAATTCTGAGGAATATTCCGAAGAGGATATTGACTACGAGGAAGAAGAGGAAGAATTTAAAACGATAGTGGATCCAAATACGGTCAGAGGGTATGCCAAAGGGGTTTCCTTTCAGGAACTCAATGATGCCGGGCAGGTATTACGGAACGATGATCCTGATCCTGTTTCAATTAAAAAGGCAGTCGCAGTAGTCCGTAAGATTGAAGGTACCGATCTTTTCTATCTATTGGAAAATGCTATGGAAGGTTCTTCCCGCAAGATTGCAGATCTTTTGAATAAGAATTTGCCAGACGAGGTAGAACCTAAAACTTCTGAGAACGGTGATGATTTTGACATTGGGGATTTTATCTAAGATCCCCAATGTCTTTTTTAGTACTGTACAAAACTTTAAATAGTTATGATTAAATCAAATAATGATCCCAATTATATATTTGAGGAATATAAAGGATATATAATTGCCAGCCACAAAAATAATGTTGCCGAACGGCATGTGCATAATTTTATTCTAGTTTATAAAAAAGAGGAATTTCCAGACTATGGATTTTGTATTGGGCTGGACGATAGTAAATCTTCTGGGCGACGAATAATGGTACCTAACAATCTCGAAGATGCTAAATCGTACATCGATTGGCTAGTTGAACAGCGCTTGAAAAGTGATGTAAAAAAAACTGAAATTCCAAAGCAAAGGAAAGGGCCAAAATTATAATTCCCTGAATTGGCGAACTAAGCTTCCCAAGTGAGATCTCTGAAAAATATCTGCTTTTGATATGCCATCACTTGATTTTAGATGCATCCAGAAGTGTGTTGAAACCTGAATATTGCCAGTAACTGCCAAATAGTTCCTAAGAATTCAACTTTATCCAATGTCATTAATTTTCGGATCATTTTTACCCATAAAATAAAAAAGAAAATTATGGATAAAGAAAACAGAAAATTACCGGAGATTGAAATTGAGAAAACAATTTTTCAATTTGACATTGATAGGCTGGCGCTCATTGAAAAAGATAATCCTAGCAATTCGATCAGCTTTGCCTATATGAAAGATCATGGTACGCATTATTCCTTTAGTTATAGCCCATTATATAAAACTCACGATTTTATAATGAAAGGTCCAAGTATCGATGAAATGATCGATAAGATTCTTGATCCTGCATTAAACCCTTCTGTAATGGTTACAGTTCCGCGGATTACCGAAATTGATCCTTTGGGTTTTAGCAATAAGTATAACTGTACTACCAAAGATATGGTTGAGAAAACTGACTTTGAATTAATGGTCAATCAGGAAGTATACAATAAAAGAATTGATGGGCATCCCGTCAAAGTGAACATATGCGGCAATCAATATGTTGTTGATCCTGACAATGATATCTTATGGTCCATTGAAGGAAAACCTGATATTGAGCTTAAAGGTTTGCAAGATTATTATAGTGATAAAAATAGAGCATTTAATATATTATATGAACCCATAAGCGGGAGGGTTATTGATCTCAAAAAACAAAGTGTCATGGATACCGAAACGGTAAAGCTTGTAGAGATTCCAGACATACGTACCATTGACCCCATAGGGAAAAACCATGCTTCAAAATTGCCACTTAAATTTGGCCTCATATACCATGATTTAAAACTTGAATACGACCTTGCATATAGTCATGATCAAATTAGCCAAATTATACCGACTAACAGGAATGAGCAGGGACAATTGGAATTATTGATCGAGGGGACTACATTTATTGTTGATGTTAACACGTTTGAATTCCGAGATAAGTTCGATCCAAATAATGTAATTCCTTTAAAAGAAATGCAGGATTGCGGGGATGGATATCTGATTGAGTATAATGATAAGGATATTCACTTACCTGAATTTGTTGTACTTGATCCTGCAGCAATGGCAAAAAAATACAACGTCTCCATTCAGGAAGTGGAAGCGCATGATGACTTTCATTTTATGGTGGATCAACAGGCTTTTCACTCCCGTATGCAGGGCAAACTTCCAACTATTGATATTGAAGGCCATACCTTTACTGTTGACATCAGGATGAATATGCTTCGCTCAGCAAGTGATTTCCTTTCCAAAGGGATAAATTTTGATGATATTGACCATTATTATTCCGAAGAGAAAGATGCCTATCTCATTCCCTACGATCCCAAAAAACATGAATTTCGTGAACTGGACTATGCTAATATTTCCAGCTTCCCCAAAGATCTGATTGCTATAGAATTTCCATTTCAAACAAAACTTGACCCGATTGGATGGAACCGTGAAGGTGGCTGGGATCTGAAAAGTGATTTAAAATGGGTTGGCGTACAGAGCCATTTTGAAGCAAAGAAAATTCCGTGGAAAAAAACGTTTATTGTTGATGTGATCAAAGAAAATAAGCAGAAACAACAACAAGGACAAAATAATCAAAAGACAAATAAGCCGTCAAATAATAGCAAAGGCCGAAAGATGTAATTTGGTTTAATTCCATAACCTAATTCCGAGAAAAAAGGTGCTAAATCTTAGATTTAGCACCTTTTTTTGAGGGGGATACAGGCAAAAACCAATCAATTGTAAAACCTCTCCCAGACTTCCAAATGTTCAAAAATCTTAAATCTTTCATACATAAATCTAACCGCTTAAAGCCTCTGAACGCCAAATAATTCCTCTGATTTCCAGATTAAAAGGGTGCTTTTAATTCTATCTCACATTTGCCATGTAAGCCTGCACGGAGCAGGAAAAGAATAACAAAAAATTCGTTTAAATCATGGAAAAACAAAGAAAAAGAATTTTGCTGACAGCAGTATTAGTGCTATCAACAGTTGGTGCATTTGCACAGGGAAACGGACAGGGTGGTATTCAGGAGGCAACCCAGATGATCACTGGTTACTTTGATCCAGCGACCCAGCTTGTATATGCGATCGGCGCTGTGGTCGGGTTGATAGGGGGTGTCAAAGTTTACAACAAGTTCAGCAGCGGTGATCCCGATACCAGTAAGACTGCGGCAAGCTGGTTTGGCGCCTGCATATTCCTGATTGTTGCGGCTACGATCTTACGATCATTCTTCCTGTAGTCTTCCTTTCAAACCTTTAAATCAGCAGATATGACTAGGAAAAATATAACTACTCCTCTTACTTACTATGGGGGTAAACAGAAACTTTCAAAGGTAATTATTCCACTTATTCCACCGCACAAAACATACGTTGAGCCTTTTGTAGGTGGCGGGGCTATATTTTGGTCAAAACCAATTACCGAGGTTGAAGTTATCAACGACTACAATAGAGAATTGATCAATTTCTACGAAATGGTGCAGAATCAGTTCGTAGAATTGGAAAAATTGATCAGAATAAGCCTTCACAGCAGATCATTACATAACGATGCGCTTGTCATTTATAACAACCCACATCTTTTTGATCGGCTGAAGCGCGCCTGGGCAGTATGGGTTCTCTGCAACCAATCCTTTAGTTCTATTATCGGGGACGCCTGGGGGTATGATAAAACAAGCTCCACAACCGCTAAGAAGATCAGCAATAAACGTAATTCATTTTCAGAAGAATATGCGATAAGGTTACAGAATGTACAAATTGAAAACACGGATGCGCTACGCATAATCAATTCTCGTGATCATATTTCTGCCTTTCATTACTGCGACCCACCATATTATAATTCTGATTGTGGGCATTACGATGGCTATTCGAGAGAAGATTATGCCTCCCTCCTTCGCTGTCTATCCGAGATAAAGGGAAAATTTCTGCTAAGCAGTTATCCAAGCCCTGAGTTGAAGCAATATATAAAAAATCATGATTGGTTCAGCATACAGATGCAGGCAAATGTAATGGTTGATAATGCGCATGGAAAACCCCATAAAAAGAAGATTGAGGTCTTGACTGCGAATTATGACCTGAATGCTATTCAAGGAACTATAAACTTTTAAACCAGACCAATGAAAGTATTTAATATCAATAAAGGTGTGGGCCGTTCGGTTGAGTTTAAAGGACTTAAGGCCCAATATCTGTTCATTTTTGCTGCTGGTCTTCTGGGCGTATTGATCCTTGTAATGATCATGTATATGATCGGAATTAACCCCTATGTATGCCTAATTCTTGGAGGTTCTGGATCATCGGTTCTCATCTGGCAGACTTTCTCCCTTAATGGGAAGTATGGTGAACATGGCCTTATGAAAATAGCTTCAAAAAAGCGACATCCAAGGTTCATCGTCAGTCAGAAGCGAATTTATCGCTTACTAAAATCCAGGTTAAACTTCAAATCCAAAATATCATGAAGAATATGGCAAAGACAAGGACTTTGGAATCAAAGTTTCCGCTACTTGCAGTTGAAGAGAACTGTATTATATCGAAAGAAGCGGACATCACTGTATGTTTCAAAGTTATCCTTCCGGAAGTATTTACGGTATCATCTGCTGAATATGATGCAATGCACTCTGCCTGGCACAAAGCAATAAAAACTTTACCAGATTATTCGATTGTACATAAACAAGATTGGTTCGTTAGAGAAAGTTATGAGCCAGATCTTTCCGATGAAGGAATAAGCTTTTTGGGAAAATCTTATCAACAGCACTTTAACGAACGTCCTTTCCTGAACCACTACTGTTATCTTTTTTTAACAAAGACCAGTAAGGAAAGAATGCGAATGCAATCGAATTTTTCTTCGCTGTGCAAAGGGGTCTTGATACCAAAGGAAATACGTGACAAAGAAAATATCTATCGGTTCATGGAGGCGGTGGCACAGTTTGAGCGGATTTTAAACGACAGTGGTTTTATAACTCTTGAAAGACTTACAGCTGAAGATATCACGGGTTCTGATAATCATCCGGGGCTACTTGACCAGTACTTTACCCTTTCGATGGAAAAAGATGAACCATTGCAGGATATATCCTTAGGCAACGAGGAGGTCCGCATCGGCAATAAAAGGCTTTGTTTGCACACATTATCGGACACTGATGATCTTCCGGGTACTGTTTCAATAGATACTCGCTATGAAAAGCTGTCCACAGATCGAAGTGACTGTTTATTATCATTTGCATCCCCAGTTGGTTTACTGCTGAATTGCAACCACATTTATAATCAATACCTTTTTTTAGATAATTCCGATGATAACCTCAGGAAGTTTGAGAAATCCGCCCGGAACATGCATTCGCTGGCAAAGTATAGCCGTAGCAATCAAATAAACAGAGAGTGGATCGAGAAGTATCTCAATGAAGCACATTCTTTTGGGCTTTCTTCGGTTCGTGCACATTTCAATGTGATAGCATGGTCAGATGACCCTGCTGAGTTGAAAAGAATAAAAAATGATACCGGCAGTGCACTGGCTCTAATGGAATGCAAGCCCAGACATAACACGGTTGATGTTGCCACACTTTTTTGGGCAGCAATGCCCGGCAACTCAGGTGATTTCCCCAGTGAAGAGAGCTTTTATACCTTTATCGAACCAGCTATCTGTTTTTTCACAGAAGAGACAAATTACCATGATTCCCCCTCCCATTTCGGGATCAAGATGGCGGACCGTCTTACAGGAAAACCGGTTCATTTGGACATTTCAGACCTTCCAATGCGGAAAGGAATTATCACAAATAGGAACAAGTTTATACTGGGGCCTAGCGGAAGCGGGAAATCATTTTTCACGAATCACATGGTTAGACAATATTGGGAACAGGGTTCCCATGTTCTGCTGATCGATACCGGAAACTCCTATCAAGGTCTTTGCGAAATGATAAAGGGGAAATCTAAGGGCGATGATGGTGTATATTTTACCTATACAGAGGATAACCCAATCTCATTTAATCCCTTTTACACAGATGATAATGTTTTTGATATTGAAAAGCGAGAAAGCATTAAAACTCTAATCTTAACACTTTGGAAAAGAGACGATGAACCTCCGAAACGTTCTGAAGAAGTCGCACTGTCCAATGCTGTGAGCGGATATATAGATCATATCAAGACCTTGGAAGGCAAGCCTTCATTTAATGGATTTTATGAATATGTAAAAAATGACTATAAAAAAGTGCTTGAAGCGAAGGAAGTGCGTGAAAAGGACTTTGACTTAGCCAACTTTTTAAACGTTTTGGAACCCTACTACCGGGGAGGCGAATATGATTACCTATTGAACTCTGAAAAAGAGCTTGATTTGCTAAATAAGAGATTTATTGTCTTTGAGGTGGACGCAATAAAAGATCATAAAATTCTTTTCCCAATAGTGACCATCATTATCATGGAAACCTTTATCAATAAGATGAGACGCTTAAAGGGTATCCGTAAGCTCATACTAATTGAAGAAGCTTGGAAAGCGATTGCAAAAGAAGGCTTCGCGGAATATATAAAATACCTGTTTAAAACAGTCAGAAAGTTCTTTGGTGAGGCAATTGTCGTGACCCAAGAGGTTGACGACATCATTCATTCTCCTGTCGTCAAAGAGACTATCATCAATAATTCCGATTGCAAAATTCTTCTTGATCAGCGAAAATACATGAATAAGTTCGATGATATCCAAGCGATGTTGGGATTAACTGAAAAAGAGAAATCCCAGATACTTTCGATCAATATGAATAATGATCCTGCCCGGAAATACAAGGAGGTTTGGATTGGGCTTGGGGGTACTCACTCAGCTGTGTACGCAACAGAAGTTTCAATGGCGGAATATTATGCCTATACCACAGAGGAAACTGAAAAATTAGAGGTCATGCAATTAGCGGAGAAACTTGGAGGAAACGTCGAGCATGCTATCAAACGTATCGTGCTTAAAAAGAGCGAAAATCAACATAATAATTAATCATTTAAAATTTTTAAAGCAATGAAAAAACTCATTTTCGTGGTGATGATGGTATTAACCTTTGCCATCACATCGCAAGCAAGAGCCCAGTGGGTAGTGACTGATCCCACAAACTTGGCTTCCGGAATTGTCAACAGTGCCAACGAAATTGTTCAGACATCATCTACAGTTTCCAATGTGGTGAAGAACTTCAATGAAGTAAAGCGGGTTTACGAGCAAGGTAAAGAATATTACGACAAGCTTAAGGCGGTCAATAACCTGGTCAAAGATGCCCGAAAAGTTCAGCAAACGGTATTGCTTGTAGGGGATGTTTCAGAAATGTACGTCACCAACTTTGGCAAAATGATGAATGACCCCAATTTCAAACCAAATGAATTGGCTGCCATTGCAAACGGATATTCAGCACTATTGAACGAAAGTACCGAACTCTTAAAGGAGTTGAAGCAGATTATTACAGCCAATGGACTTTCGTTAAATGATAAAGAAAGAATGGAGGTAATTGACAAAGTATATAAGGAAGTCAAAGAATACCATGCGCTTGTCAAATACTTCACCAATAAAAACATTTCGGTAAGTATTATCCGGGCCAAAAAGAAAAACAATACAAAAAGAGTTCTTGAACTCTATGGCACGCCTGATCAAAAATATTGGTAATATCATGGAATACGAGAACTTACACGAAATCTTGCGCTCACTCTATGATGAGATGATTCCACTATCGGCAGATATGGCGGGAGTGGCAAAGGGCGTAGCTGGATTGGGCGCGTTATTTTATGTTGCCCTCAAAGTATGGCAGGCATTAAGCCGCGCAGAACCTATCGACGTTTTCCCTTTACTGCGGCCTTTCGCATTGGGCATCTGTATAATGTTCTTCCCAACAATTGTGTTGGGATCTATCAATGCTGTTTTAAGTCCAGTTGTAAAGGGAACGCATGCCATGCTCGAAAATCAGGTCATTGATCTTAATGTGCTGCAGGAAAAGAAAGACCAACTGGAATATGAAGCAATGATCCGAAATCCTGAAAAAGCGTATTTGGTTTCTGATGACGAATTTGACAAAAAGCTTGAAGAATTAGGCTGGTCGCCGAGCGACCTTTCCACCATGACGGGGATGTATTTTGAGCGTGGAATGTTCCAATTGGGTCAGAAAATAAAAGATGCTTTCAGGGAACTATTGGAAATATTATTTAATGCAGCGGCGCTGGTCATTGATACCATAAGAACTTTCTTTTTGATCGTCCTTTCAATCCTTGGCCCAATTGCATTTGCCATCAGCGTCTGGGATGGATTTCAGTCTACATTAAATCAATGGTTTACCAGATACGTTAGTGTTTATTTATGGCTACCTGTTGCTGACCTGTTCAGCTCAATTCTGGCCAGGATACAGTCTCTGATTTTAGAGCGCGATATCGAGAATTTATCTGACCCTTCCTTTATTCCTGACACGACGAACACCGTGTATATCATCTTTATGATTATTGGGATAGTAGGATATTTTACTGTGCCTACTGTAACGGGCTGGATCATCCAGGCATCTGGCGCAACCAATTACACCAAAAATATTCAGCAGGCGGCCAGTGTTGCTAGTGGTGGTGCGGGCGCTGTAGCAGGAAACATCGGTGGGCAATTACTAAAAAAATAACAAACCTAAAAATTAAAAACATGGAATTTAAAACCCTCCGAAATATCGAAAATAGCTTCCGCCAAATCAGGCTTTATGCGATAATTTTCGCTGTATTATGTACTGGTATAGTTGGATATGCTATCTGGAAGTCATATAGTTTCGCCGAAAGGCAACGGGAGAAAATCTATGTTCTTGATCAGGGAAAATCGTTGATGCTGGCGCTAGCGCAAGATGCCAGCATCAACCGCCCTGTTGAAGCAAGAGAGCATGTGAGACGTTTTCACGAACTATTTTTCACCTTGGCCCCAGACAAAAATGCTATTGAGAGTAATATGAAAAGGGCCTTTAATCTCGCCGATAAGAGTGTTTTTGACTACTACAATGACCTGGCAGAAAAGGGCTATTATAATCGTATAATTAGTGGAAATGTACAGCAACGGGTCGAAGTTGATAGTGTAGTCTGCAACTTTGATTCTTACCCCTATTCTGTTAAGACTTACGCCACTCAATTTATTATCCGTTCAAGCAACGTGACTAAGCGTAATCTCGTGACTTCCTGCAATCTTCTTAACTCCGTTCGTAGCGACAACAATCCGCAGGGGTTCAATATTGAGAAATTCGCTGTTTTGGAGAACAGAGATCTAGAAGTTGTTGAACGTTAAATCTATCATTATGAATATTAGAACAAAAATCGAAAATCACATTAACGATCTAGATGACCGTTGGCGCGAATTACCCATAAAAATGCAACGAAAATATACTATTTATTTTTTCCTGTGCTATACCATTTTAACGCTTATTGTTGTTGCGAACGTGTGTGTGGAAACGGGGGAAGCAGATCAGGAAGTCGCGATCAGACATATTGAGAATCCTGTCGGAAAAACTGAAAAGTCCAGTAAAATGAGCATGGACAGTACTTCAATTAATCTAAAAAATGAGAATAATGGAAAATAACGAGAATAAAAGAATCAGTATTCTAGTCGAAGAATCTGAGCAGAAATCTGAAGATTTAATTAGCGGGAATGAAAAGTCCAAGTTGGAAAAGTTAAAAAAGCCATTGATTTATCTTTTGATGGTAATCGTTTTCCTTGCCTGTCTCTATCTAATTTTTAAGTCTTCGGCCGATAAGAAGGAAAATAAAGATTCAGCCCTCAATGGTGCTGTCCCGCAGGCCACAGAAATTGGAATGCAGTCTGATAAACAAAAAGCCTATGAACAGGCCATGATGGATGAGAAAAATCAGCAGAAAAAGACCATGCTAACATCACTTTCGGATTATTGGAATAGCGACAGTACTATGCAGGCCACCGATCCGAACTCCGGTTTAAATGGGAATGCAACGAATAATCCTTTAGGAAAAAGTTATCAAACTGAAAATACTGCTTTAAACTCCTATCGGAATGCGCAAGCGACTTTAGGTTCATTTTATAACAGTAACGAAAACTACGAATCGACGGAACTTCGCAAAGAGATTGCAGGATTAAAAAAGCAACTTGATGAAAGGGATGCGAATCCCGCTCCTTTAACAGTTAATGACCAATTGCAGCTCATGGAAAAATCCTACCAGATGGCGTCTAAATATCTTCCAAGTAATGGTGGTGAGCAAAAAAAGACAGATAGTACAACCATTAGAAATACTGGAGTTCAGAAAGCATCTTTTGTCGCTTTTTCCCCTATGCGCACCAATGTGGTTTCTGCCCTTTATCGTGAACCTACCGATAGTGAGTTTTTGGAAAACATTAACGGAGAAAGAAACCGTGGATTCTACACTGTGGGTGTGACAGAACAGGTTTCCAAACCGAAGAATAGTATCGGGGCATGCATTCATGAGACTACTACCATAACCACTGATGGAACGGTGAAATTACGATTACTTGAATCTGCGAAAACACCAGATTTTACTATTCCTTCCGGATCTATCGTTACAGCAGGAGCAAAATTCAACAATGGCCGTCTACTGTTAAAGGTCTCATCAATAGAATTTGAGGGAAATATTTTCCCGGTTGATATCAACATTTATGATTTAGACGGCCAACCGGGATTGAGTGTTCCATATTCTGCTGAAATGAATGCTGTAAATGAAATAGTATCCAATATGAGCCAGTCTTCCGGAACTTCTATCATGATGAGCAGGTCAGCAGGCCAGCAAATAGCGGGCGATCTCTCCCGTGGTCTGGTTCAGGGAGTTTCGGGGTATTTTTCAAAGAAAACAAGAACACCCAAAGTAATGTTAAAGGCCGGTCATCAAGTCTTTTTAGTTTCAAAAAAATAATACTAATCCTTAAATCAAATAGAAATGAAATCGATCATTAAAAAAATATTAATAACGATTTGTGCAATGCTTGGTTTTATTTATTCCCGTGCACAAACAAATACAGACTCACTAAATCATAAGGTTGATTCAGAACAGATTGAGCCGTATCGTATTACTGTAACTTATAATAAAACAACGCACCTTATCTTTCCATCTGCGATCCGTTATGTTGATCTGGGAAGTGAATTTCTTACCGCGGGAAAAGCTGATGATGCGGAGAATGTATTACGAATCAAAGCAGCAGTGAAAGATTTTGAAGATGAATCCAATTTCTCTGTGATTACGGATGACGGAAAATTTTATAGCTTCAGTGTTTTTTACAGCTCTTATCCTGAGATTCTGACCTATAATCTTGATCCAAATGATAAATCCGTTTCAAATTCCAGAGCCAATATACATCTGGAGGATCTGGGTTTTTCTCCTTCGATTCCCGATCAGCTCATGGAAGCTATCTATAAAAAAAACCGGAACAATATCAGGCACATCGCTTCCAGAAGTTTCGGAATTCTCTTTAGTCTGAAAGGGATTTACATATACCAGGGGAAATATTACTTTAATACACAGATCCAGAATAAAACCAATGTTTCCTACCAGATAGACTTTATAAATTTTAAGATAGTCGATAAAAAAGTTGCAAAACGTACTGTATTTCAAGAGAAACCATTAAATATTGTCCGGACGTACAGCGATATTGCCGAAGTACCGGACAATAAAACATGCCGTGAAGTTTATCTGCTGGATCAGTTCACACTTGATCATGATAAAATCCTTGTCATTGAGCTTTATGAAAAGAATGGTGGAAGGCATCAAAGACTTGAAGTTGAAAATGAGGATCTGATCCGCGCCGTACTATTAAGGGATCTACCACTGAAAATTAAATAACAATCTTATTTAAAACGATATGAAAAAGATATTAAGCATATTCTTAATGAGTATATTACCGTTTTCGTCGATTTTGGCGCAACGATTACTACCTTATCAAAAAGGTTTACAGGTCACTGCTGGCATGTTTTCCAAAGACCAACCAAAGGACAATTATTTTGTGAATCTGGAGCTGACACAAAATCACAAAAAAGGAAATTATCATTTCTTTTCAGCAGAATATCAGCGCAGGACGACATTTTACGCTGAAAACCCTATTCCCATAGAAACTTATTTATTGACGGGAGGATATAGTTTCCATCTTATAAGCTTACCAAATAAAATTGTGAGTTTAAATTCAGGAATCGAAGCCAGTGGTGGTTATCAGCTGGTCAATCACAACAAACTATTGCTAGCGGATGGTTCCCAGATCAACAATGAGAGCAGTTTTGTTTACGGCGCTGGAGGCAGGCTGACCATAGAGGCATACCTGACCAATTTCATTATTCTGTCCGTACAGGCCAGGGCGAAATACATTTGGGGAACGAATTTTAATCAGTTCCGCCCTTCCGCCGGTATTGGGCTTCGTTTTAATCTTTAAAATTTATCCGTATGAAAACATTATTAGTAACAAAATTCCAGACTCGCTGGTTCATTTTACTTTTTAGTATTTGTTTATTATTTTCCTGTAAAAATGATGATCTTGATATTCAGCAGAACTTCCCATTTGAAGTTATCGTACTTCCTGTTAACAAGGCAATTGCAGTCGGTCATACAGAGGCAATCTCCATGAAAATCAAAAATACAGGAAGTTTTTCTGGCGTTCAATATTTCTTCCGGTATTTTCAATATGACGGAAATGGAAATTTGAACTATGAAATTGGTAAGACAGGTAAAAAAGCCTTTTTACCCAATAAAATATACTTTCTTTCCGATGCCAAAAGTTCGGAGATCACCTTCTATTACACCTCACAATCCAACGTCCAGCAATCATTTGACATTTGGATACTTGATAATTTTGGAAATGAAAGACAATTGAGTTTTCAATTTAACAGTATTAAGTAGTGAAATGGGGCAGCTTTAAGATCAAAGCTGTCTCATTTATTTTTTTTCCCATTAAAACTAAACGATGACGATTTCAGAAATCGATTATTTGCTCACAGTGGACTATCTAAAAAAACACTTGATAAAGGTGACAAATATTTAGCCTATGGTGATTGGATAGCAGTATGCACCCTTGAAGACCTGAAATCACTTTCACTTTCCGGACTAATTGTGATGCAACAGAATATTGCTTTGAAAACACCACTGATCGTGATTTTGTGATTCAATTATTGGTAAAATGGATTTATAAAGCTATGCTGGAAGGCATTAAAGATCCTACCATACTTGTAAGAAAAGGAGATATAATCGATGTGGAGATGACAGCTTTTTATTATGCTCTCAAAGTGGAGAACGAACTAACAAAAACTGAAAATAAGGAGAACAGTAATGAAAAAAATAACCCAAAAGACAAAACTGCTGAGCATGTCGGACGTTTTGAAAAAGAAAACCCAGTCACTCAGCAAAAAGATAAACAAGACAAAAGTCTTTCAGATCAGAAAAAGAACCGGAAACCGGAACGGAAAAAAGGAGGATTCAGATTATAGATTAAATCAGGATTGCAGGATTATCCGGCTAGGGAAATGAAAATGGGGTTGTTTCACAATGAAACAACCCCATTTTGTCCAAGTTATATCTTATGAAGAAAATATTTTTTTGTATTTTTATAGAAACCAAATCACTGAATATGACACCGTTATTAGTTATGGGCATTAGCTCATTAATTCTTGGACTGGCGTTACGTTATTGGATAAACAGGCGTAAATTCTACCGTCGTGGTCCTGCAGGCGCTGAAGGCTTTTCCAGTTATGAGCGATCCGTCATTATAACCTTAGCAGAAAGATTTGGCAAATGGATAGCGTATGCTCTGATCATTTTGGGTATTGGTTTTTTATGGACAGCAAAAACTTTCAAAAAAGATCAGGAAAGACGTCAGATGAGTATTGAAGCCTATCGGAAATAAGCTTTTTTAAAGCCAAAATTTCATATAATCATATCCTTATATCTCTGGTCGTAGAATTACGACAATTTCTCAAAAAGGTGGTGTAAAATTTTGTCATGAATTTTTATAGTGATATATTGGCTTTCCAAGTCACTAATTATTAACCTTTTAAAACCGCTGATGAATCATTTATTTAATCTTCAAATCACCTCTTGTTGAGGTATTTCCGATAGTTTTTGCTATAATTATAAGCAAGTGAAATCAATGTAAACGAAACAGGGCCACCTATTTCTTTACAGTTGTCCTCAAAGAATCCTACCAGAAGGATTATATATTATTTAAACACAACCGAAAAAATTATTATCATGTTTCAAGAAGACAAGGATCTTTCCCATACCGGAAAGTATTCAGATAAGATGAATTATGAGAACGAATTCAAAAAAAATGTAAATGTTGAAAACCTGACGAACGATGCCGTAAAAGTCAAAGATGCTATAAGTTCAGGAAAACAGATGTTCAATAAGCCGATAACTCCTAATGTGGCGGAAATTTCCAACGAAAAGATCTGGAGCAATCAACCAACTTCAAAAATTTACAATGCCCAGGCAATACCGGAAAATGCAATTGCCGGTATTAACCGCGTTGTAAAACTTGACATTCACGTTGAAGGTAAACAAATTAAGCATTTTAAACATTTTAGATTAAAACAGAAGGCATCTAACCATCATAAGTTTGAAATGGTTCTTGCCCACGATGCATTGGGAGATCCTGAAAACCATAATCTTGAAAACGCACAGAGTTTTCTAGGGAAAAGAATCACAGTTGTTTTTAAATATAAAGACGTGGATCAAAGCCCGGAGAGAAATTTTGTAGGTGTTATTACACAGATTGGCTTTAGTCAGGAAAAAGGAAGTTTAGGAAACATCGTTTTTAAGGGTTATAGTCCAACGATCCTATTAGACGCAGCTCCACATATACAAAGTTTCGGAGGTTCGCAACCGATAAGTTTGAACAGCGTAGCAAATGAAGTGATTAAAGAAGGCCTGGATCAAGGAAAATTTGATTTTCGTGTTGATGCTCAGCATGGTAATATTTCTTACAGTTGTCAATATGAGGAAACACATTTTAATTACCTGTCAAGAATTGCTGAAGCTTATGGTGAGCAGTTCTTTTATGATGGCGAGATTCTTCATTTTGGTAAATTGCCACCCCAAGAGAAACCAATAAAATTGGTTTATGGAAGCAATTTGAGTGATGTAAAGATCAAAATGAAGGCACAGCATGTTAAACCAACTTTTTATGGCTACAATAGTAGTAAAGATGAAAAGTTTATCGGAAGCAATTCAAAAATCACACATACTTCAGACATTGCAAAACGTGCTTATGAGATTTCAGAACGCACTTTTCAAACACCTTCTTTACGTGTTGCTCCTATCAAAGCGATATCTTTTATGGATATTGATGCTTCCCAAAGAGGTACAGCAGGGAGCAAAGCCGCTGAGGTACTCGTCACCTCTGGAAAAACAAGTTTGCCATTTCTTTATCCAGGATGCATAACTGATATAGAAATGCGTAAACCGGATTCCAATGAGACGACTTTCTTTACGAAATTAATGGTTATTGAAGCTCTTCATGAGGTGGATGCCAGAGGCTATTATGAAGGATCATTTAAAGCAATTGCCTCCGATACGGGCTTTCTTCCAAGACCAGAATATATCAATCCATTAGCGGAGCCACAGTTTGCAAAAGTAACATCCAATACCGATCCATTAAATCAGGGAAGAGTACAGGTACAGTTGGACTGGCAAAAAGGTCAGGATACTACGGAATTTATCCGCGTTATGTCACCAGATGCTGGAAGCAGCGATAAAGTTGGAAAAAACCGGGGATTTATGTCCATACCAGAAGTTGGAGACCAGGTAATTGTCAATTATGTCCATCTGCATCCTGATCGTCCTTTTGTTATGGGAGGAATGTATCACGGAGGGATTGGCGCCGGAGGAGGAGAAGGAAATAATATCAAAAGTCTGAGTAGCAGAAGTGGAAATAAGCTAGAATTGAATGACGGTGAAGGATCTGTTTTCCTGACAGATCAAGGTGGTGCGAACATGAAATTTGATGGTGCTGGGAATGCGAACACCAATGCTACCAAGAATAAATCAGTTTCTGTGGGTGAAAAAAATACGGTAACTGTTGGAGATACCCACAAAACAGATGTTGGAAATGGTCAAAGTGTGCTTACAATGGGAAAAGATGGTGTCATTGATTTAAGCTCGCTGGAAAAGCTAACCCTGAAAGTTGGTGACAACAGTCTTGAAATCTCAACGGCAGGAATCAAGGTGAACGGAGCAAAAATAGAAATTACTGGTGAAGGTTCCTGGAGTGGTGGAAACGTATTTATTAATTAAGGTTATCTGAATGGAATATATAAATTTTAAGACCTTAAGTAATAAGAAATATCTCGTCAACATAATTAGCAATATGCTTCTAAATGGGATGGTGAGTGAAACAGAAGTGGAATTAAGGTGGATGCTTACACTTAAAGAAATAGGCTCCCACGATTATACTTTTGAACTTATTACGCTTGATCACCGTATGGTCAAAGCGGACAACATGGGATACATAGAAATTCATAAAGTTGTCAGCCAATTACAAAAGGCTCTCAATGAAATCACTTTTACCGTAGATAAGCAAGGTACTCTTCTGCAGGTTAAAAATTTGGAACAGATAAAGGAACGATGGGAAGATGTAAAGGCTGAGACAATTGAATACAATAAGGCAAATACCTCATTGGTTGAGTTGTTTAAAATCCAAGATGAAGCTTTTGAAAAAGTTGGCGGTGTCGATGCAATGGTAAAGGCTATGGAATTTTTTGACATATATTTAAATAATATTTATGGCAGGGATTTTTTTGGAAGGATAAAAAAAAATATTCCTAATTTATTTAGGTCAGGTTTAATTCCTTTTGCCTTGGGGTACGACGGGAACAAAAGTCCGGATAAGGATAATATCTATAATATCAAGGTTGATGGATATCCGAATATAGTGGCAGAGAATCATCTGAAAGATTTATATGGCGGATTTCCTATTTCGGATTTTGACGCTTTAAAACCTATTTCTCTGTATAACGCACAATATAATATAGACCTATTGAGTGGCTTTATTGTTGATGGGGAAGTGAATTTTTCTGAGGCGATCAATGATAAATTTGGAGGTGAAGTTCATTATAAAATTAAACAGTATGAGTGAATCAGGACAAACCGGCTACGTCGCATTAACCAGTGATATGTATTTTACCTGTTCTTCTGGTCTTGCTCCGGCAAAGATGTACCCGACACAAACAAACCACGGGACAAAAGATAAATTCTATTATTTAGTAAAAGATGATACTGCAACACAACAGATGGGAGATTTCTGTTGTCGTTGGACAGTGGTCATAGCTGCGGCAATAGCGGCAGCTGGCATTGTTACGGGAGGTGCAGCATTGGTTGTATTAGCTGCCGTCGCTGTGGCAGCGAGTGCTGCACTTTGTGGAGGTTTGGCTGCTCCTTTCAGGAAGTGGGTAGGTTACTCCACGTTAAATGCATATGGTCGTAGAGATGCCTATTCTTTAACTTCAAAATGCCAAATGACTTGCATTATAGGTGGCACGATTACTTATGCAGAAGGAATTACAAGTACCTGGCAGGCTATGATCTACACCGCAAGAAACACAGGCTGGGCAGTTTTAGAAGGTGCTATGCTGGGTAAACTTGGATCGGCAGGGTTTGGCGCTTTCGCAGGAACAGCGACACCAACGATGTCTACAGCCTTGCTCAATTTTGCTTTTTTGAATGTTTCCGCAAGGGGAATTGCTGTTGTAGATCAAGTAGGCTTCGAGGGGATATTAAGAAATGGTAAAAATCTAAGCGAAACAGGTGACGAAGTTATTTCAGGTTTAACTATGTTTGAGCAACCTTTCATTCAGATATACCAAAAAGCAACTGGCGCAAATCCACAACCGTTGAATTGGCAGGATTTTTATTATGCAGGACTATCACTTGTTGGGCAAAGAGCGATGGTTGAAAGTGCGAAGACAAATCCAAATATGGCGGTTGGAATTTACAAACAGGGAGCGCAGACAGTTAATGCATTGAAAAATGGTAAGCTTTTTGAGCGTGTTACTTTAGAGGCCAGATTTGGATTGCAATCACTGTATGATAATCCTGTTTGGCGTGCTTTATGGGAACAAGCAAAGGAAAATTTACGAAACTCGGACACTAGAGCAGGTGAACATTTGAGAAATTATGAAAATGGACGCCGAGGGAAAATTGACCCAAATGATAACAAAAGCCCATCTTATGAACGAAAAGCTTTTGATGCTGTTAGAGATGAGTTTAAAAAAATAGCTAGGCGAGATAATGTGGAATTTCCTGAAGGTCCTATTCATCATAATAACTGGCCTATTGAAAAATATTCCGATCATGCAACAGATCCAAAGAATTTATATCCTACTGAACCGAAAACGGCGACAACAGATCAACATAGAGATATTCACAGGACTACAAGTACAGGGCCACATCCGTACAATACACCTGTAAGCCCAAAACATGAGAAACCACTATATGAATATAAACCACGTCCAATTGACGACAACGATAATGATTAAAAAATGAAAGAGCTACTTGATTTATTGGGAATTGATGACAGGGTACAGAAACTGTGTCTTGGTAATATTAGTGTTTTCAGGGAGTATAGTGGTTGGGAGTATTACGGCTTGAATGAAGTTAATTTAAAGAAAAACCATGCTTATCCACCGCTTTTTCTTCCGATAATTATTAATTATGACGCTACACCAATTTCTTATGGAATTACTAAACAATGGTTTACAGGAAGAGAATACTCATTTACCTACATGGAGTTCTCTGAACAATTTTTGAATGCAGAAATTGCTAGAACGGCAGATCAATTTATTGATAATCTAGTTTTTGAATATTTCATAGATTCAATTGAAGATAATGATATTAGCGATAGTAAAAAGTATACTGTGTTGAATCAACTAAGAACTAATTATAGTTTTGAAGAGATAAAAAGAATTTCAAGATTAAATTCGACACAGCGGGCTCAGTTGCTCAATTCTTATAAAGAACATAAACCATTATGGATGTTTGTCAATAATGTCAGTGAATATAAAGGAGCGTTTCCAACAGCAGAGAGTATATTAAATCAAAAGGCCCTTTTTGAGGCCACATTCTTTGAAATATCGCATAAAGAGTGGATTGGCTATAATGCAGAGAAAAGTATATTTTCATTTCTTAAGAAAGAATCAAAGTACAAAGCGTTAGATAATATTCCGGAATGGTTAAAGCCAGAAACTGACAAAAAAGAATCGTTTGAGAAATATATCAGTTCAGGTGAATTTAATAAAGCTTGGCTTATCATAAATGGTCCCGGTTTTAATCCAATTGAAGTTGGAGAAAGACTTCAACGCTTAAAGGAATTTTCAGATGAGAAGGCTTACCATTTATGGGCTGACTTCTGGTGTGATAGATATGGAGATATGGATAGTTTTATTTTTGTTTAAGTGTTGTTATTCTATGTTGGAAAATATATTAAATGAATTAAATTTAGGAAAGGAACTTAAATCATTGTATAAAGGTGAAATTCCGATTATTGATGAGTATAGCATGTTTAAGTTTTATATTGAAGAAACAAATACAGGCTCATTTGCTCATCCACCGTTTCTCATACCTTTTATGTATAGTTATGACGCAGACCATTATCATGTGGGAATTGTTAAACACTGGTTTTCAGACAGAAAAATTAGTTTTGGAGACATGACAGATGGATATGGGTTTCAAACAAGTGAAATTGCCAGAAACGAGAAACAACTGTTTTCGCGATTGTTGTTTAACGAATTCGTAAACAGCGAGGATTGTATTGTTACCGAAAGACTAGAAAAATGTGCGGCACTCATGGGGTTGAGTAATCAGGATTTTTTAGAATTTCAACAAGCAAATCAGAGCCATCAAGAAAATCCAGAATGTAGTATATCGGTAATCAATGCAAATAGACCACTTTCATGTCTAAAAGAAAATGAAATTTATGATGGTGAATTTCCCTCTAACGATAATCGGATAATTTTAAGCAATGTTCCAAAGTCTTGTTATTTTGAAATCTTTCACAAAGAATGGATCGGGTATAATAAGGATAAGTCAGGTTTTTCCTTTTTTAAAAAAGATCCAAAATATAAATCAATCGACGATATTCCCGAATGGCTTTTAGTCAATACAAATAAAAAAGAGCTATTTGAAAAGTATATTGTTACCGGAGAGTACGACAAAGCCTGGTTCACAATTAATGGTATTGGCTTTACTCCCAAAGAAGTTGGCGAAAGACTATACCGCCTGAAAGAATTCACCAATGAGAAAGCCTATCATTTATGGACGGACTTTTGGTGTGAAAAGTATGGAGATATGGATAGTTTTATATTCATATAAGTGTAAGGCGAAATTAAAGAATGAAAGAAATTTTAAATGAAATTTGTTCAGATCCCAGAATAACTGAGATTTCTATGGGAACAATAAGACCCTTTAGTGAATATAGCGGTCGGGAGTATTATGGAACTACATCTAAAAATGATAAAGCAGACTTTCCCTTTCCTCCTTTATTTATTCCGATCATAATTGATTATAATTCCACTCCAGTAGCAGAGGGAATTATTAAGCATTGGTTTTGTGAGCGAGAATATACATTTGGATATATAGATTTTGGAAGCGGTTTTCTAATAGGTGAGTCTGCCAGAAGCTCTGAACAGTTTATTGAAGGAATGTTATTTGAACAATTTATTGATCAATTCAATTATGTGATGACTGATGAATTTCTAAGTCTTGCTAAAAAATTGCAGATTTCAGAGGAAGCTTTATCTAAATTTTATGAAGTTAGTGAAAGGGAAACTAATAACACTGATTGTTATCTTCCAATTTTCATTGAGAATCAGCCATTAAACTGCATCTACAATAAAAATAACTATAACGGTAGTCATCCTAGCAATGAAGTAGTCATTATTGAAAGAAATATATTACAAGCTTCTTTCTTTGAAATCTTTCAAAAAGAATGGATTGGATACAATATCAAAAATAGAGGATTTTCATTTTTTAATAGGAAACCTAAATATCAGCCCCTAGATAATATTCCTGATTGGCTTAAACCGGATATTGAAAAGAAAGAATTATTTGAATATTACATGGTAAAAAAAGAATATGACAAAGCTTGGCTTACAATAAATGGACCTGGCTTTAATCCTAACGAGGTTGGAGAAAGATTACAGCGGCTAAAACAAGTCTCTACTGAGAAAGCATTTCATTTATGGGCTGACTTCTGGTGTAGTAAATACGGTCACATGGATAGTTTTATTTTTGTTTAAGTGTGAGGCGAAATTAAAGATTGAATTTCACATTTCATAAACATAGCAAAATGAATGATAATATAGATTTGAACTATCAAAAGGCTAATGAAACCGATAGTTTCAAAGTACATAATGACTTTCTAAACCAACTATTGTTAGATACCTCCCATGAAGGGATGGAAAAACATTATCAGTTATTCCAAGACAGTCAAAATAAAGATCTAAAAGGAATTCTAGGAAAAGGTTTTTTAAAAAGAGGCGAAGCTGGTTTGAATTTTTTAAGAGAAAAACTTAAAAATGAAAACGATACAACAAAAAAATCAAATGTAATTCATCTATTAGGATTATCCGGCGTTAAGAAATATCTCAGCGATATAACTCCATATTTGGACAGCAATAGTTATGATCTAAGGTATAAGGCTATTATCGCAATTGGATGGTTAGGAGATACAGACATGATAAGTATTTTACAAAATCATTTTTTAACGGAAAAAGAACTGGATCTTAAATGTTTTCTGATCACTGCAATGCGTCAGATATATTTTAGGATTCCAGCTGCTAAAGACATGATACTACCTTTCCTTTATGAAAAGTTAAAGTCAGAATCAAATGAACAGCTGATTGCTATAATCGTTGTTGTACTTCAGGATCTGACAAAGATAAAATATGGTCTAAAAGAAGACCCAATTTCAGGAGAGATTTCAGGAAACATAATTGGTTCGAAAGATAAAATTATTAAAAAATTAAATTTATTATGATTAGGACATTCTATTATGATTCATCCTCAGACGAAGGAATTGAATCTAGTGAAGCCCGTGAAATGACTTTAGAAAATGCATTAGAAACTTTCTATAATCTATCGGAAGAAAAAGGAAGCTTTATTGGCTTTAAGACCAATGATAAAATAATTCAATTTGATTGGAACGATGATAATCTATGGATGGCGGATATTCCCGATCCGCAGAAACGGGGCTCCTTTCAGAAAGAATGCGATTATGACCAGTGTGTAGAAATAATTAAATCTGCTTTTGATAAACCAAATTGGCAAATACCAAATGACTTTGGTTTTATGAGTTGGTAGTAAACAAATCCCGTCTTTTCGTATGTTACTCTTTAGATAAAAGAAACTTATGGTATCTATAGATTTATATAAGCAGGAGGTCAAAGAACTAACTGAATTACTAAGAAACGAATGGGACGATGTTCGTTCTGTTGCTGAACAGAATGATCTTTCGCCTACGAATACTTTTCTTTTGAGCTTTATAGAGGATGAGGATGAAAATGAAACCTGCTTATTCTTTAACACAGAAAAGGGTCTTTATCTATACGAAAAAAATGAAGATAAAATTTCCTTCAAAAAGGTTGAGAGTAGTGATGTTGAAAAGGACTTTCCACAGGTTAAGGTCGTTGAGGATCTTGAAAATTTTGATTCGTGGTAAAGTTCTAATATGCCATTTTTCGTATTAAAAAATAGTTCATAGTACTTGGTTATCTTAAAGGATCATTTTACAAAAAGTAAGATGACCTTTTCATAAGGTGATAAGGTAGGCCGAGAGAAAAAAGCTGTCTTAAAAGAGACAGCTTTTTTTATTGTATACAACCATTTTCAGTGATTTATAAGCAGTTCTTACGAACTTATTCTCGTACGATTACGATACCTTCTTTTTCTTCTAGTCCGCCTTCAACACCATTGAATTTGAATTTGGTAAGTATGCGGTTATTTGCGTCATTAAAAAAAGTTCCAACGACTGTATCTTCCCGGCCATCTTCCCAAGCTAAATAGGTGGTAGAAGTAACACCTTCACCAATAGTTCCAATGTTATTTAGCACCAGTTGTAATTGGTATGGTTTTGCTTGGTCATTCGGAACAATCAATTTTATTCCATATGGATCACTTAACTTTGGATCGTGGTACAAATTTTTTTTACCATTAATAAGATAATACAGCCTCATTTTGGAGATAGATGCATCGCCAAGTGCTTTTAGAATGTCTTTCTTGTCCTTGTTGACAAAAGAAACCTTTAAAGACTGCTCGACAACTACCGATCCTCCGTTTCCTTCTGTTTTCTTACATGAAGCGAATGTTAAGAAAACAGCTACCAAACATATTAATTTCATATCTTCTAATTTAAGTAAAATTATGGACGAATATCGTATACCATTCCTTGTTTATAGTTAAAAGAACCATTTGAGTTGGTTAGATAATTTGTCTGATAATAACCATTATCAATACCGTTCCAGCCCCAGTTCATATAACCATATATGTAGCCATAAGCGGCTATTATCTGTCCGGTTTCCCAATCCCAATTACAAGACCAGTTCAATTGTGCACCCTCAACGACCCAGGCATGACCATTTGTATAGGTTCCATTTACATTCTCCCCACCTCTCATAATTACAACTCTGCCTGCCTGTAATTCCGTCAACATTTTATCTGCATTAAAATCCATATATTTTGCCGAACTGTAACCAAAATTATTTTTAAATGCTTTAGCAACGTCATCTTGAGTATTCGCACCTGATCCGTTACAAGTCCAATCCATGTCGACTGCATCGCCAATGTTCTTCATTAATTTTGCAGTTTCACTTGAGGCTGAGGTAAGCGGCATAGCGTTCCAGTTATACTGTGATGGATAATTGTGGTACTTCATAACTTGTCCCATTGCTGTCGCAACGCAACCTACCGGTGGCTTTCCGTTGCTATAGTTTATGCAGGACATGTTAGCTAATTGATCATTATAACCTACACCTTGTCCCCAGGTTGAATTTATTTTGGGTGCAATAACAATATTCTGATAATTACAAGGCTCAACCTCACAAACGGTATTTATCCCAAACTCCGGATCGATCCCCCTAAATACGGCATCAGGGCATGGTCCGTCCCATAGCGGATTCATATTCGAAGTATTGGTGGCCCTATTTGTTTTATCATTTTCAATATTTTGAATGTAAACCACTGTAAGATCTACCCAATTTTTCAGCTCTGGACTTGACCTATCGTTTAAGATAAAATTACCTCGGGCAGATGATGCAAGAACAGGTACTGATCTTTTATCTGCTGCCAAAAGAATAAACCCGTTATTGTCCACATAATTGATTATATAAAATGCGGGTGTATTCGCATTGGGATAAGCAAGAACTTCCTTGATTTGTCGTTCTTTTAATTCTCTGTTATTTCCGCTCGCCTGTTTCGATCCAGATATGGATATCTGGGATGCGAGATCTGCCAGTTTTCTGGCATCATTTACAGTAACGCCGTATTTATCATTTTTGTTAATCGACATGTCCTCCTGTTGACATGAAAGAATGCCCAAAGAGGCAACAAAAAGTAAAAGGTATTTAAATACTTTCATAGTGATTATTAGTTTAGATTAATATTGTCTACAATTCACTTCTAAGTTAATTAAAATATCAATCTAACCAATAATCACTTCTAAAAACTACACTTTTGGGTAATTTCAAAGAATATTTTTCCGATAAGTTTTAATTTAGATAATATCACTTAAATTTTAATGCTTAATGAATTTAATTATAATGGGAGATATAGATAATGGGTAGCTAAGCTTTTTTTCTCGGAAGCCCAATCTCATGCTCCTGAGGATAAGGTGCTCGAAAAGTCATACTGACATCTTCTTTAATTCGCTCCTGTGTCTCAAACCGTTTCTCTTCATCGTGAGCATATCTTAGATCAGCCATAAATGGCATCTTTGCCATTTTGGTGATGGTAATCGTAGGGAAATGGAAATCAACCTCCACTATCCCCAAAAGTAGATAACAGCCTCCTCCTTGAAAAGGAAACTTTTCAAGGCAATCAGGAAAATGGGCGGTGTCAAAGTAATTCCCCTCAACATCTATCCAGGTTCCAAAATACATAGTTCCCCTTTTTGTGGGTACATGTTTTCTTGAAATCAGATACGCAAGCATCTTCACTTCTTTCTTGTGGTAGGTAGTCAAATCTTTTGCCATTACTGTTCCTCTGTACTTTGTTTGTAGCAAATCAAAAGGCGTGCACGATACCGGAAAGCTCAAAATCTCGATTTCGTCAAACGCATCCTCAAATACATTTCGTTTTAATTCTGGAAATTTAAACTCCTTTACTGGCTCTTCAAACAAAGCTTCAAATCTACGCTCAGGCTTAAAGTATCCAAGTAGAACTCTTGCCTTCAATAGAAGTTCATTTTTCGGAACACAACTAAATCGAAAAGCTCCAATAAAGATTAATGTCTGTAAAGTTTCAATGCCAATCGGAATTCGTTTTATAAAATCTTCCATCGACCTATACTCTCCATTCGCGCGTCGTTCCTGCGGGATTAATTGGGCAAGTTTTGACTCGACTTTTTCTAGGAGCATCAGTCCGAGATAGATTTCATCACCATAGATGGTAGTTTCATATTCACTTTTATTCACGCAGGGATTAAGGATTTTCCCTCCGGACATCTTCGCTTCGTGGATGTACACCTCGGTTCTATAAAATCCACCCATGTTATTGATAGCGGATACCATGAACTCCAATGGATAATAAACCTTTAGGTATAAGCTCTGGTAACTTTCCACAGCGTAAGACGCCGAATGCGCCTTACAGAATGAATATCCTGCAAAAGATTCGATCTGCCGGTAGATCTCTGCACTCAGTGCTTCTGGGTGTCCTTGTTGCTTGCAAGATATAAAAAAATCGTCCTTAACCTTTTGCAAGGCCGAAAGTGATCTCCCTTTTCCGCTCATTGCACGTCTCAGTATATCCCCATCAGCAGCGGAAACCCCACCATAATGAAGCGCAATCTTGATGACATCTTCTTGGTATACCATGATGCCATAGGTCTCTCCGAGTTGCTCTTCAAAAACTTTATGGAAATATTCGAACTTGTCTGGATTGTTGTGTCTAAAAATATATTCCCGCATCATACCCGATTGTGCAACTCCGGGCCTAATGATTGATGATGCTGCAACCAATACTTTGTAATTATCACATTTCAGTCGTCTGAGAAGACCACGCATAGCGGGGGATTCGATATAAAAGCAGCCTATTGTTCTACCTTGGCTTAAATATTCATTGCATTTTGCCTCATCTTTTGAAATGGTAGTGTCTTTGATATTAACGGTGATCCCCCTTTTTTCTTCCAGAAGCCGGACAGTATCATTAATCGCACCCAGCCCGCGTTGTGATAGAATATCAAACTTTTCAAAACCTATCTCTTCTGCGACATGCATGTCCCACTGCACGATCGGAAAGCCTTTAGGTGGCATTTCTAGTGCTGTAAAATTCGTCAGGGGTTCCTCAGAAATAATGATACCACAAGAGTGCATGGAGCGTTGGTTTGGAAATTTCTCTAATAATTTTCCATACTTCTGCACCTGTTTTACGATAGCATCGCGAAATACTCTTTCGGGATATTTGCTTAATTCGTCCAGCTCCTCTTTGGGTAAACCAAAGGCCTTTCCAACTTCACGGATGATCGAACGGTACTTAAATTCTACATTTGTCCCACAAAACGCTACATACTCTTTTCCGTAACGATTAAATATATAGTCAAGAATGATGTCTCGTTCTTGCCATGACCAATCTATATCAAAATCCGGAGGACTTTTTCTGTTCAGATTTAGAAAACGTTCAAAGTAAAGATCAAGCTCAATCGGACAAATATCTGTTATACCAAGACAATATGCAACAATGGAATTAGCACCGCTTCCACGACCGACGTGCATAAATCCCATACTGTTGCTGTATCGTACAATATCCCAGGTAATTAGAAAATAACCGCTAAAGTTCAGTTCATCGATAACTTTCAATTCTTTTTCAACTCGTTTTGTTGCAGCTTCATGGTTTCTTCCATATCGCCTTTCTAACCCTGCGAAAGCCAACCTTGTTAAAAGCTGCAAATCATCCTTCTTTGAGCCTGTGTAAAATTTTCTGTTCCGTGGAGTTTCAAAAGCAAAGTCAAAACTACACTGCGAAAGTAATGAATTGGTATTGTGGATGATTTGTGGGTAATTCCTGTAGGCATCCAAAATTTCTTGCGGCGGCCGAAAATATTCTTTCTTGGAACACACTTCACTTTCCGGTACTTTAGAAAGCAATTCATTGTTATCAATTGCTCTGAGAATCCGATGGAGATTATACTCTTTTTTAGTACTGAAGGTGATCGGGTGGAGTATAACCATTTTGATAATAAGTTTTTTATACTGTGGCCGGATCAAGAGATTTAGTTCCTCTTCACGAATGCCTATAAATTCATTTTCATTCAGGATTTCTGGGATATTGGTTAAAGGATAAATGATGAAATTATCCTGTAATTGCGGCTGCAACGGTAATTCGAGACCATCACAATTAGCCGATGTCAACATTCTGTTCACTTCTTCTAATCCGATAAATTCCTTGGCGATGGATATGTAGAGTAGGGTGTTGTTTTTTCGTACCTCTACTCCTACCATTGGTTTAATTCCCTGTTGTTCGCATTTTTTCTTGAATTCATAAATTCCGGTAACCGTATTTATATCCGTCAAAACAAGCTCTTTTACTCCCAATGAGGAAGCTTGGGAAATAAGGTCATCTATTGATAATGTCCCATATCGAAGGCTATGGTATGAATGGCAGTTTAAAAACATAGTTTCGCGCTCTAACGTAAAAAGTCAAATCCTACAGCTCGGCCAACGGCAGAGCTTCCAAACCGGTTCTTGATATTATCCATCGCTTGGTAGAGACTGATAAGCTCTGCATTATCTTCAAATAAATTCATTTGATAACTGCCATGAACGAGATCGGTAAAACGTAATCCTACCAGACGAAGACGCATACGTCTTGTGTAGATTTTATCGAAAAGTTCCAGTGCAACCCTTGCTAGCGTATGATCAGAAGATGTATATGAAACCCTACATTGTTTAGACTCCGTATCGAAGTTGGAATATCTAATTTTAATCACAACAGTTGCCGTCAACCATTTCTCGTGACGAAGCTGATGGGCAAGTTGCTCCGCCATTCCAGATATCAGACCTTTAACCTCAGCGATGTCCATTGTGTCGCTGCTAAAAGTCCTTTCCTTGGAGATCGATTTTCTCTCTGAATACGGTATCACAGGTGTCTCATCAATACCATTAGCTTTCTTCCAGAGATCAGCACCATTTTTACCGATCATCTGCTGCAAGACCTCTACAGGCATTTCAGCTAAAGTACCAATGGTTCTGATTCCTACTCTTGAAAAGAGCTGAAATGTTGCATTCCCTACCATTGGCATCTTTTTTATCGACAATGGGTTCAAGAAGGAATGAACACCAACTGGTGGTATTTCCCGATGACCGTGAGGCTTTGATTCGCCCGTACCAATTTTGCTAACTGTTTTATTGACTGACAATGCATAGCTGATCGGAAGGCCAGTCTCTTTTTCAATCTTTGCCCCAAGTTCATTTGTCCATTTGTACGCGCCGAAAAATTTATCCATACCCGTCAAATCAAGATAAAATTCATCTATTGATGCTTTCTCCATCAGCGGTGCGCTTTCCTCGATCACCTCGGTAACTGTGTGAGACATCTTAGAATAAAGCTCCATATCCCCTTTTACCACTTTAGCTTGTGGACAAAGACGCAATGCCATTTTCATAGGCATTGCCGACCTTACACCAAATTTCCTTGCTTCATAGGAACAGGACGAAACGACCCCTCTATCTCCACCTCCAATAATGAGAGGAACACCGTTCAACTCTGAGTTGACCAGTCTCTCACAGGATACGAAAAATGTATCCAAATCCATATGTACGATAGCACGCTCCATAAAATTAAAATTCTTTTACAAAATTGCTATGATTTTTAGCAAAACACACTAAATTTGTTGCTATAAATTATAGCAATGTTATTACTCGCTGAAAATCTGCGTTTTCTGAGGAACGAACTCAATGCATCCCAGCAATCTGTTGCGGACGCGCTCCTTATTACCAGGGGGAGGTATAGCAAATATGAAGATGGCGCCAGTGATCCCCCGATAGACATTCTGCTTAAAATATCTCGTTATTATAAGGTAAGTGTGGATTTGTTGATTTCAATAGATCTACGGAAATATAAATTGGAAGAGCTTTTAAAACTATCTGATAATAGGATTTTATTACCAATCAAAACGGATAGCAAAGGCGAAAATAAAATTGAAGTCGTTCCTTTCAAAGCTTCAATGGGTTATTTAGTAGGCTATTCCGATCCGGACTATATTGAGAACCTGCAGACGATGTCCCTTCCATTTCTCAATCATGGAAAATATAGAGCATTTCCGGTAGAAGGCGATTCTATGCCACCGTACAAAGATGGAAATTTTATTATTGGCCAATATATTGAATCTCTTAGTGATCTTAAAGTAGGGAAAACCTATATTTTTATAACGCGTGAAGGAATCACCTACAAAAGACTTGAAGATCAGTCATCATCCAAAATAAAAGTTTCAGCAGATAATAAATTCTATCAATCATATGAAATCGCAAAAGAGAATCTGCTAGAAATATGGGAATTCAGATGCAGTATAGCAACTGAAGAATTTGATAGGAACAGTAGTGAGCTGGATAATGAAACTATTATCAGGATGTTCAATGAAATCAAATCAGATCTTTCCAAGCTAACATCATAATTCAAAAGAAATATTAAATTGCAGTGTTTTAATTATAGAATTGCCAGAAATGATTAATATGGAAAGTTTTGAAATCGACCAACCTGAATTTCTATTGTGTGAGAAGCCTTTAAAGGATTATGATAGCACTGGAAGTTTCCTGACGGAAGATGAACGTTCGTTTGCTTTAACTGTACCGGATGAACGTACATGGGTTTATCATTTATTAAGTGAATCATTAATCGAATTTGTTTTAATGAACAACCGTGAACCCTATAATTTTATAAATAAGCACAAAGATTTCATGTATAATGAGTTTCGATATACGGGTGTTTTCGTAAAAAATAATTGCGAAAGACTTGAATTTGATGAAAATTCTGTGCTTGATAAAGCTTGGGAATACTTGAGAAGTATTTTGAAATGGGAGGATGAGTATTACAATGGAAATGAAAACGAAAACTAAAATTTAGAAATATTAAAACTCATTTTTTAATAATACGACCTTCTTTTGCTTCTTTTCTTTGGTCGTCTATCCAAAAAGAAAAGAAGTCATGCTACATATTGCCCAGCAAGGTGCATATGCGGTGGGCATTCAAAGCGGACATCTCGCTTTACGCAAAAAGACGTTTCCAGCTATGGAAATGTCTTTTTGCCCGATTGGATCAATCGATCAATATCGGGCTTGTTCTGAAATCTTCAAGATTGTGAAAACATCCTCTGTATTTGGTCATTCCGTAACGGAACATGCTCCACAATAATTTACATCCCATTTGCGCCAGTGAAGCATTGATAAATAAATCCTGCTGTTCCAATGCTTCGGCAAGTGAACAACTTGGCGTATTATCGTCCTTTTCAGACTGTAAAAGAAGGTCACCATATTCTTCGGTAACAAACGGCATATTGGCTACAGGATTGTATTTTTCGGATTCCGGCTGAGTGATATTGCCCACCGTGGAAAGAATTACCTGTCCAGTCTGTTTACTATTTCCATAGTCCATCCAATATTTCGGAGAATCCCGAACACGGTTTCGCTGTCCATTAATTTCTGTAAGTATATCGGCAACTCCAAATCTCGCCTGTACTGTATCAACACAGGTAATCGTAATTGTTGCGACTGACTGTTTTGGGATATTTCCAAACTTGTCCTTTTCAAATTTAAGGTTTTCCGCTTTCCAATTCGCACCTGTACAGCGGTTGATACGGTTAATTAGCGCAACGGACTTTGGCAATCCGACTTCACATTCAAAAAAACGCTGTCTGCCCAAATTTGCGGAGGTAACAATATCGTCATCCCATAACCTGACCTGCAGTCCTGTATGTCCGAGTGCCAATAAACTTTCATTTATTTCCATCAGTCCAGTAAGCACTTTTGAACCTGTCCCCCCTGCTCCTATGAGGTTCACGCTGATCGGATTAGTTGGGGCTAACAGGTAATTGTCTGTATAATGTACATTTGTTTTTTTGGCATTCATAACAATATATTTTTGAGGGTTAATTTATGGGGTAGTAGTACCTCCGTAGGAAAAACAGTTTCCTGTTCTATCAATCTTTTCCAGAGTGTCACGAGATTTTCCCCGCTCTGTCCACCTGTAACAAGCGCATGGCTAAAATAACTGTGGAAAAAATAGTGTTCCCATGCTTTTATAAATTCCTCTACCGAAGTAGAATTTTTAATATCGATTTTTATTGTCCCTAAGCAAACTTTCCCATCTGCGTAGATATTGAAATAAGGACAATGGAAAAGCTGTGTTTTTAGTGTTGGCCTTCTGTTGCTTTTAAGTGCAAATACCGTAAGACTGGATTTACTAGCCTTCCACAGCATAGGTGGCACATGTGCTTTACCGTTTGGAATGCCCAGACTTTCGACAAAAAACAGTTCTTTTTGCGTAGCTTTTGTGTGCCATATTACTGTTCCTTTTTCCGTATTCGGATCAAGACTTAAAACATTGCCTGGCAGGACAGTTTTTGGTTTTAAAAATGCACTTTCTTTTTCATGTTCAACCATTAGGGCTTTAGCCAAATGATCGGCTTCCATCACCGTTAGCGGATGGGCGTTTATTGGGTTTCCGTCAACGTCCATATCAAAATGTTCAACATAAACGTCAGGGTCAAGCCCCTGTGACTGGTAAAGCACCAATGCACATTTCGGATAATAGAGTTTATCAAAATCGGGTGTAATATCTATGTTATTGTTGTTCATTGCTCAATTGTCTATAGTCATAAATTAAATCAGTAATGTCATGCAATAGGTCAAAAAGCCTTTTCTCAAATGAAAGGTCTTTGCTTTCAATTTCCTGTCCGTCAAAACATTTGATTAGGGCAGGTTCCTGCGTTTCGCTATACTCCTGAAACTGGTTATTGACGGATTCAAATATGGTTCCTGCGAGCCAACCTTTATTGTCCGCGTAAAATGAAATATATTTTTCCATCGGAATGATCTGATCTTCCAAATATTCTTCATCCTCATCGAACATACTGCTGGCATTGCGAAAAATACTGGCATCGGGATATTCCCGATAAATTGCCAGTGTTTTGCGGGCCAACATCAAACAGCCCGTATCAAAATCATCTTTTGGTTTAAACCGAACAATTCGCTGATCGAAAAAAACGAGGTTTTCACGGTTGTAAATTTTCTGTTCAATTTTATCCCCGACCCATTCCGCATAATCGATTTCACTTAATCGGTGGTCTTCATCCTCTTCATCTTCTTCGTAGGGATCATCCAGTATCCAGTCTTTCAGCATCTCGTACTCATAATATAAATAGCTACCTTCCTGTCTGTAATAAGGTATATCAGCAATGTGGTAGAGATAGGAAAACACAGACAACAAAAGGTGGGCTGCCTTTTTTCTCTTTTTGTCACCGAGCATTCTGAAAAGTGGAATAACAGGAATATAAAAGAGCGTAGCACCTGTATCATAGCGTTCTTCGGAAACCAGATAAAACTTGTCATTTTCTTTATTGAATCTAACACTATCCCAGTTCAGCACATTCTTTTTTAATTTCCCCTTTATGTCAGAAAGGGCAAGATTGATATTGTAGGGAAATCTGAATTGTTCGGACTGTACAAATGGTTCAATTTTGTAGTGTTCTGCCAGTCTTGAAAGTGACTGAAAAAAGTCACTTTCAAGTTTAACAGATGTTTCATTTACCTGATTCATTTCTGTCTGCCTGAATTTTGGCAGAAATGTGCAGTTTAGTAAACCATTGGCAACATGGCTATTGGAACGCATTTCCTTTTGTCTTTGAAAATTTCCTGCGCATCCTTCGGTTTTTGCATCCAACTGGCGAACTCCGCAATCCTGCGGTGCATTTTGGTTTCTCTTTCTTTTTCGGGTATTTGTATTGTTCCCGATATGATCTGTTTTCGCATTGTTCATTGTTTTAAAATTTTCGGTTTTATCCTTTCGTACCCATAACACTTTCAAAAGTATATACCACAGAATCATCCTTAATTACAGGTGCAGAAACTTTTGAAGTTGTCAAACTGGGATAGGTATTTGCATAAAAATTCATCACTGCATCCACGCTCCAACGTGGTTCGGGGTCGTCAAGAATTATTTTCAATCCTTTGTCCATGAGTACAAATACTCTCGCTAGTTCAAGTGCTAATAACATGATCTTTCAATTTTATTGTTAAACATTCATTTGGTCTATAGGCTCATCAGTTTCGCTCTGCGGTCTTGCAAAAAGGTCAGGTGCAAAATGGGATTGATATAAATCCTGTTTCTGACCGATTGTTTCAGCATGTTCGGGATATTCGGAAGCTTTAGGCAGTGCTGTCCATGCTTCCTTAAATTTTCCTTCATTTTCCAGTGCTTCGGCTTTTGCCATAGCATCGATGTACTTCTTGTTCTTGGCTTCCTTCTCTTTTTTCGTTTTATCAGCTTTTTCCTTTTCCATTGCAGACTGTTTTTTGGCTTCCTCCATCTGCTTCATAAAAGTTTCCATATTGGACATAAGCCCCGAAGCGGATTCAACTGGTTTTTTGATATGTGAGAAAAATTCAGCATCCAGTTCTTCTGCCGTTCCTTTCAGGTTAAGGGGTGGGATAATGTTTTTTGCTTTATCTCCACAGCCGTCATTCTGAACCAAAATAGACACAACTATTTTATCTTCTGTAGCTTTGGCAACCGTTAGCGTTAATTTGCTTTGCAAGTCCATTTTTGCTATCTGCTTAAAAAAATTCGCTTCCATAATATTGTAGTTTAAGATTATTGATTTATTTATAATTGATCGTATGGTGAGATAATTTCGGAAGGGTTATTTAGCTTATACTTTTCAATGAGAAGATTCGCAATTTCATCCTCCGAATATTTCAGGTATCTTAGTCTTTTTATATACTTTTTCACATTTTTTTTTGCATCCCGCCCGTGTTCTTCTTTAAGATCAAGTAAATGTGTTTTCCAGTTATAAATGGCGTGTAAAATACTTGAATACGTCATACAAGCATATTGCTGTGCCTTTTCAGGATTATCATACTTGAACCCCCACTGGATATAGTTAGAAATAATGGACAAAAACCGATGTGACTGACTTTTTCCGATGCGCCGTTCTATTTCCAGAAACTCATTGAAGAGATAGTCCATAAACCTATTATCTTTTTCCATGTTGTAAAAAATTAGCGTGTATAATTATGTTTTGCCTTTGGGATGCTGTCATCTTTGAGAAGCGGTCTATTGCCTTTACCTTCACGGTCATAATTTATCTTGTAGCCGTTGCTCTGTATGATACCTTCCAAAAGATTCCTTGCTCCTGTGGCATCCCAATCGTCCGATGCCGTCATATTCAGGCAGTGCAAACGTTCAAAATCCTTAACCATTCGGGCTATGATGGATAATGCCCGATATTCTGTTTTATCTGCTAGGTTGCTCATGATCCAATTTTGATTTTAGTTCCAAAAGTTTGTTGTATATGTCATTCCAGTATTCCTGCCTCACTTTATCGTAAGGGACAGGCGGAACATGGTGCAAGTCCTTAAAATTTTCCGCCTGCTCGATAGCTTTATTCAAGTCGGTTACTGTGATCTCAAAACCGTTTAAATCCGTGATTTTCATTTTAAATAAATTTTAGATTGATCGATATTAGAACCAACCAAAATCATGGGGATCTAAATAGATGTTATTAAAAATACCCTTAGAATAAGTTGCCCTTCCGAATATACAATTGCCTACTTCCTGATAGTCCAGTACAAAATCCACCTTATAAAGCTGTGCAATCTGTAACACAGCTTCTATATTGGGTGTCCATTTCGTTTCATATTCGATTTTACCGTCCGCGTTATGGCTGATATAGTAAAAGAAATGTTCGTCTGTATCTGCTAGGAAATCGGGTAGTTTTTGATTTTCCGGTTTCTGTCCCATTTCAGCTATTGTATTAAATAGCGTTGTTATCTGCTGGATTGCTTCGGTCGATCCCACGAAGACAACCGTATTATTACACCAGTTTGCCATGATTACAAGAATTTTTTAAGGTTTTCGGTTTCCTGCCAGTTTTCTTTTGCGAGCGGAAACCATTGTGCCGCCATCGTACAAAGAATGGCATGATAAATAATCTTCGCAGTCCTATAACTGTCCTGCTGTTCGTCTTCAAAATCCAGTGCGCCACTATTCACAGCCTTATAGAAAAGTTCTTCGATTTCCTTTAAGGGTGGGTTTATGGTCAGGAGTGCTCTGAAATTATCTTTTAATTCTGCCTGTGTCATTTTTTTTGTATTTCCAGGTGACTTTTCACAGTCACCTGTGGTTAAACTTTAATCTTCCGTTTGTTCCGTAAATTCAATGGAGACTACTTCTTTCTCTCCGAACAGCAGTTCTATTGCCAGTTTCAGACTATGGTGGGGGTTTTCACACCCGATAAAGCGCACAAGGCAGTGTATCATAAAAATGGAATTGTGTCCCCAAAAAAGATGTTCGGAAAATATTTTCGGGTTTCTGTGAAGCTGAACATTGAGCTTTTCGATCACCTTTTCAATTTCTGTGATCAGGCTGTACCAATAATTCGCTGTTATCAGGCATTGGGGTGGCCAAGCCAGTTTAATATCCTCCTGTTTTTCCCGAAAATGGCTTATCTCCTTTTGAACAAAGCTGATAAGGTCTTTTAAATCTTTAGGAAATAATCGGGCTAGTACATACGCTCTTTCTGTATTGTTCATTTCGTCCAATGGTTTCATTTTGATAAATTTTGATGTGTAAAATTCAGTTCTGCGACCTGCGGTAAGTGCTTCGATCAATGAAAGGTTCAATTCTGCAAGAGACCCTTTTATTGACAAGATTTGCGTATTCAGTGGCTTTTTTCCTTGTTCCGAAAACCGCACCGTCTACTTTCCAAGTCACTTTATAATGCCTAATTGTGGAAGGCGACCTAAATGCGTAATAATCTATCCATTTAAGTTCCTCGTCCCTGAACACCTTGACCGGATGGATATACAGCCCCTTTCCGTCAACATTTGGGTAATAGGTGGATGCCAGTAATTTTTTCTCCCTGTTGAAGATTTCAAAGCGTACAAAATCTTTGTCGTGCAGGATGATCCTGAATAATTCATCTACATTGAAATGTGCATTCAGTAGCACATTTTCGTCGTACTTTTTATAGGTTATTACGCCAATATTCATTGCGGTATATTTTAAATGATTGATTTCTGACCGATTTTTTTAATCCTGATTATTGCCCCTATTGGACATCTTTCACAGGCCATTACCTGCTGAATTGCTCCCTGCTCTACGCTGAGTGAGGTTACTTTGACCTTGAAAAAACCTCTATCATGTTTAAGTGTTATTTTGAATGTTTCCAGTACCATTTTTTTAATTTAAAGGCGACTGCTTTCACAGTCGCCTGTGGTTAATGATTAGTTATAGAATACGTGTCCGTCCTCGCTCCAATAGCTTCCGCAGAAAAGATCGTTTGCGTAGGATGCATAGTCGAAGTATTGCTTTGAAAAATCGCTGAGGTCTTCGCGCTGGTCAATCAATTCCCTCGCAAAATCCTCGTCACTGTCGTATTGCCCAACATAGTCGTTCTCAAAATCCTCCAATAGTTCGGAAACATCACTACTTGACAAATCCTTATGATCGTTGTCACACCAAATTAGAAAGGCTTCCAAGGTGTTTTCGTCCAGATTGTTTAAGGCTTCCAATACTTCAAAAATATTTTCGCTGATCCACGATTCACCGATCAAGCCTTTCGGGATGTTTTCATAATCCTGAAACATATATTCGGGGTCTTCCTCGTCACTGTGCAACTGGGCACAGGCTTCGTAAAACTCGCCCCTATCGGCATAATCTGACAGTTTTAACCATTTTCCGAAAATTGAACCGTCATTATATTTGGCATATGTTCCCACATATACACTTGCTTCTGTTATATCTATTTGCGTTGTTGCCATGATGTTAAATTTTTGAAGGTTTAAAGATTAGTTTGCGCTTGCTACAAGCTGTTTTAATTTGGCTTTTACAGCCCTTGCAACCTCTCCGCGCCAAGTTGTTGCATTTGCAAGGAAATAGTTGATTACCAGACTTGCCGAATCTTCGTAATAATTGTCGTTTACGCTATTTAGTGAGCGCATGGCATCCAAATAAGGCACTGCCCCGAAATAGACGTTTTTCCAGTCTTTTCTGACCATTAGGGCAATCTGTGCTATATTATCGGGTATCTGTACCCCTGTGCTTTGGGCTGAATTTTTCATAATACTTTTAAATTTGGATTGTTTTAAAATGGTAGATCATCGTCATTGTCACCTGCAAAAGCGGGTGCAGTGACAGTTTTTACGGTTTCTTTTTGTACTGTTTCCCCGCTCTGTTTTCCGTCCCCACCGTGAAAAATGATATCTGTAACATGAAAATTTAACCCCGCTTTTAGGTTGCCTTCTTTATCAGTCCACGCACTTGCGCTGACCCTTCCCGAAAGTTCTACAATAGTGCCTTTTGTCAGGTATGGGGCAATGTTTGCAGTTCTCCAAAATGCGCAGTCGAAAAATGTTGTCTGTTTGATTTTTTCGCCTTCTTTGTTTCGGAATGTGTGTCTGGTAGCAACCCCAAAATTCACTACCTCTTTGCCGTAATTAGTAGTTCTAACTACCGCATCTCTACTGATTTTCGCTGTGATGTTCATAACGCTTTGTTTTAAATTGTTTTACGATTCTGTTATGCTCTTCCAGTCCTTTCCGAGGCTCGGCCCCGATATTATTTTCAAAAGAAAAAAAGGAAAAAAAGAAAGCAGACAAACAGATCATCCAAATGCGAAAACCAAGAGAAAAAATGATTTAATGGGGGGTCCTTTGGGGGGGAACCGTTCATTCATTTTTTCTATTGGTGGGAAGTGGGCCGGATGGATGAACTAACTTGGCTGCCTTTTTATCCTTTTCTTTGGAAATCATATTACTTGAAATTCAATTCATCAAAATATCCGAATCGATCATTGATTCGGACATTAGAGGATTGTAAACCCGTGGTATGGAATTGTGTTAAGGATCGGATTTACATTTTTCTAATAATGAGAAGCCAAAAGCTCTTTTATAGGGTGGAAAGTAGCAAGGAGGTAAATGTGCTTTGGTGTGTGCCTGGGGAACAATATAAAACTGCGTGAGCGATTGAAGTGGATAGCCCACAGCTCAGCGAGGACTTGGAACAAAAAGCGCGGTCTGAATTAGACACGCCCCAGTTAAAAAGAAGCTATACCGTAATTTCAGCATGCCCTCGGAAAAATTATAGAAATTGGATCATGCCTCATTTATTGAGGAACCTGAAATTTTTATGAAATTGTTGAACTTCTTTATGTTCTATACCCTAAAACCAATTCATTAAAAAAATTACGAAATCGTAGTTGATTTATTGTTTTTATTAACTTATATAGGTTAAAAAAAAGTTATCTATTTCGTTAATTAAAGTTTATGGTTATATTTATTGTATATATATAATACTAACCATAAAAACTAGATTATGAGAAAATTCTATTTGTATTTAGCTATTCTTATCTTCTTTTCGTGTAACAGGGAGGATATTAATACGGACAACTCAAATGATGAGAATTATGTTACCTTAAAAGAGAGCAAATCAATCGCTGACTCTTTACAGCAGTTCATATTACATAGGAAAGCAAAAGCCAGGCGGGGAGTAAATAAAAGCCGTAATACAGTTCTAGAGAAAGAAATAGTAGGCAGTGATGGAACGGTTGTCATGCGTATATTTAACTATACCGATGGCGGCTTTATTATTTTAGCAGCTGACCGAAGAGCAAACCCGGTACTCGCATATTCAGACGAAACTTCCTTTTCTTCAGATACTGTGCCACTTGCCACAGATGCATGGCTTAACGATACGAAGCTTGAAATTGATGCTATCAAAGCAAGAGGAACTCAGGGAACAAATGTTGCGGATATTCTATTGAAGAAAGCCAAATATACACAGCTATTATCCGGTAACATGGTCTCTACTATAAAAACAAAGGCAGTTGGAGGCAATGTCGCAAAACCGCCACCCCCACAATGTGAGGATAGTGAATATATGAATGGTCCGCTTCTTAGTACAAATTGGGACCAAATCGGTGGCTATAATAATTATATGCCGGCGAAAAGTTGTACTCCTTATTATTGCAATGGTAAAGCTTTTACTGGTTGTGTAGCCACTGCAATGGCACAAGTCATGAGATTTCATCAGTATCCAACTACATTTAATTATAGCATTATGCCCAGTAGTGTTCCAAATTATACAGATGTTTCTGCAGGAGCAAATGAAATATCTAAACTTATGTGGCGGGCAGCAGATGCAGTTGGCTCAGATTATAAATGTGATGGAACCGGCGCGGCTGCAGATATAAGTGATATTTCCTCTACTTTTAAAAGTCTTGGGTATTCCACATCCGCAACTTCGGGTGATTTTAATTCTTCGACAGTTTTGAGTGAAATAACAAGTAACAGGCCCGCTATATTATCAGGTTACAGTACCAAGAGCGGATCACTTTTTCCTACATACAGCGGCGGACATGTATGGGTAGTAGACGGAGCACACCACCTCATGACATGTCCTGAAACGTTGCCCGACGGTTCAACAGTTGGCGGAGGGGGTTATCTGTGGTTCCACATGAATTGGGGATGGGGTGGTTCCCATAACGGCTGGTTCGGGTATGCCGATGCAAATTCAGGTAATGGAAATTACCAATATAAACGACAAATGGTTTATTCGATTCATAAATAAAATCAATATGAAAAATTTATTGTTAATAATCGTAAGTGTTCTTTCTTTCACTGCATGTAAGAAAGAGGAAGCTAAGCAAACAAACCTATATGATAAGGTTTACCTAAATTTAGTAGATGAGAATGGTGTAAATGTCCTGAATTCAAAGTTGACAATAGCTGACCTGGATCTATATTACGTCACAAGTGCAGGTGATAAAATCCTTCAAAATCATGAAAATCTGGATTTTCCAAAGAATATGAATATTGTAAATGAGGGGGTGGATAAGATGCTGATTGTGTTTGCAAATGTAGAAGCTCAAAATAATGAGTATGCAGAAAGCATATTAAAAGTTAAAGGTTATGATGATATAACAATTAAGGTTAAGGTTCAAAAAAATGGCGGTAGCCTTGGATATTCCGACTTATTTTTAAATGGAAAAAACATACCTGTAGATTTGAGATCTAAACCTATTAAGTTACAGCTGGAAAAATAGTTCCATTCAGATATACAAAGACCACAGATTTGTGGTCTTTGTATTTTTCCCTCCAATAGATAAAAAAACGTTTCCTTTCGATTAACGGCAATAATAGCCGCTCATTTATATCATCAAAGTTAGATGCGATAATTTTTACGCCATATTTAGAATTTAGATACTAGGAAAGCAAATCACCATAAAAATTACCGTCAACTTTATAAACATGGTTAATCTTATCATTTTCACATCGTCCAACGAGGTTATATTCCTCCGACCTATATAAGTAAACCTTCCCGCAACATCCCTTTTTAATGCAGTCCGCAGATCTTTTGTTAAAAGTAAAATGCCAAGGTCCATTTCTCCGAATTGAAATATGAGTTTGTTCATCAAATAGAACCTCTCGCTCTACCGGCAATTTTTCACCCAAGATCAAGTATAAAATTTTATGGGGAAATTTGGTCTTTTTGAGTTTTTCTTTATAAAAATATAAGAATATCGGAAGTGCACAAAGCAAACTCATCATTGACATTTTCCAGACCCATTCATTTGAGGACAATATATAATAAATTCCAATTGCTATTACCAAAGTAAGCAGCGTCATTACGATCAGATAATACACATACGAATCTTTAACCGATTGTGAGAATGGAAATGATATCTTTTCCTTTTCATCCGCTTTGAAAAAGACTGTATTATCATCTTGAAAATCCAAAGACCGACAAAGTACCGTTCTAATTTGCTGGCTAGGCATCTGCATTATTTTAGCAGCAATATGTTTATGAGTGATCACATTAATCTTAATGTTTGGATTATGCATTCGTAATTTATCAACCACAGCCAATTCATCAGAAGTAGAAATTCGATTAGTAACAAAATTAAAAATTTCAACATTGTAATTTTTAGTGACGCAGTTAACAAAGTCCTGCCGAATCTTCGTTTTGACATCGCTTCTGGAAGATATAGCAAAATATTCCTTCGAATGCGGAATATAACCATCTTTACCGCCATCTCCATTACTTCCATATGATGCTACACGTTGAAATTCTATGCCATAAATTGCATCAAAATATCTTTCGCAGTAATCTTGAAACTCAAAGCTGTGTTTTCCTTCTAACAGCATTTCCATTAAGTCTATTTCCATAAGTATAAATTTTAATGTTTATTTAAATTGAAAGATAAAGATAAGTCAACGCTCAATATCGCTTGCTATTCTTGATTGCATAAAGAAAAACACCCGAATCTTGGGTAGAATCGGGTGTTTTAGCCATTATTAACCTATTTTATGAAAAGTATGCTCGAACGAGCATAAAATTATTTACTCGAATTTAATAACATTTTTAGAAAATGTCAAATTAGGATAGCCTTTTTATTACAATTTCCTGTTTGCCTTCTCTTTTTTTAATTGGTTCCAATTATTGATATTTAAAATTAAGATTGGAAGCAGAGCTAGAGGTATCACATTTAACGCGCTAAAACCGCGTTTAAATGTTATGACTATATTACTTAAGAATAATAGCAGGATTGCTATGCCCAACATGATCGTTATGGCTTTGATTTTTTTTTCATTGCTTACAAGTTCTTCATTTGTATACTCAGTTAGGGCCTTATTTTTCATATTCTTTTTTTTAATGACATCACGTTTATTATTTTATTAGGAGACTAAACTTAAACTTCATAATTAAGTTCAGGTACTTCTGCATAAACAAAGGCTTTTGTAGGAGTTCCAGTTTTTCTAAAATCTTTTTCAATTGTATACGCTTCCATTTCAGCGGCACTGATTTGATGAGTAGCAAGTTCGGTAATTCGTTCCTCACTAAGGTCCTGCATCATCCATTCCCAAGCTGATTCATCTGGGAGCATTGTAGGCAGACCTCCACTCGTAAAATTCACTTGAAAGTATTAAGCATCTTCTTTCCAGCGCTGCTTTCCGAAACATTTTTTCTCGACCAGTACTTTCATCCTTCAGTAAAAGTTCTTCACCTTTTGCGTTCAACGTCGTATAGGGCTGATGCCATTTTCCCTTGTCGTCCTTATAACCAAAACGCATCTTTTTCAGATTTTCTCTATTTTTCACATATGATGGAACGAAGCCCCATTCCATTTGGACGATATCAAAATTGCATTTGTCTTCCGTTGGCCGCAAAACTGCAATGTTTCCGTAATTAAATCCCTCGTGTATTTCTTGATCTAGAAAATCGTAGTTCATAACAGCTTTTTCCAGATCCATGAGACGGATAAATTCATCTCTCGATACACGTTGTCCGTTATAATAACACATATGATTAAGTTTTTAAATGTTTACTAATTTCTTTGCCAAATAATTCGGCTTCTTTTTGCCGTCCTTGCGGTATACTTGTCCAGAGATTACTGGACAGAGCGGAAATTCGAGTAATAACGAGCGGTAACCGACCATCAGAAAATAGCAACCTAAAGACCTGTTGATCATTAACTGTGTATTCAGATACAACAATTTTCACGCCCTCGGCTGAAATTTCTAAGGTTTTATTTTCAAAAAGATTACCCATCAGACTGCTAGTCAATAATTTAATGATAATTAAAGTTAATCATTTTTTCTTTCTTCTCATCTAATGAAATGATTTACCTTTAAGTCTAGGTATATGTTCTTCGGCCTAAAGCCCTAGATATTAAAAAAAATAAGGTACTGTACCATTAATAAAATATCCAAGGTTATGGAATTTGAAAGTGAAAAAGAAATGCAAAAATGGCTGAGTAATATCTTTGCAAAAGGACAGTGCTTAGCTGATGTTATAATAAATTACGAGGAGTTTATTTCAAGTAGTGACCATCTAAATTATCCAGATTCTTCCCATCAGAAAATAGCACATAGTTTTCTCCATTGTCTTAAGTCCTTTGAAAACCATGAAGTTTTAGTGGAGGATAAAAATATCTCCTTAAATTCCGATGATATTTTGCGACCCGATTTCTTACTTTATTCGTCCGCAACCGAAAGTATTATAATAGTTGAGCTAAAAAATCAAAAAAGTTCCACTAGACAAACCGCAACTGAAATCGGGGCCTATGCAGCAGAACTCAGAAGCTATCTACCTTTTCTATCAGAAGGTGACTTGGTGAATGTGATTGTCTCTAGTGAATGGCCAACATTACTCTGTCATTTCACGTATAATGAAATTGTTTGGTTACATAAACGTATTATCTGTTTAGAACCCACTCACAGCGGTGGAGAAAGAGCATTAAAAATAGTAGATCCTTATTTAATTTTTAAAGAACAAATGACTCCCTCAATTTCGGCTCAACAATTAGGGGGGTACCAGATTTGCCTTTATGATGACCAGCTGTATGCTGGTGGAGATTACATGAGGTTGCAGGAATTTGAGAATTCAATGTTTATTGCCTTAAATGCCATGTCAGCAAAGGGTAATTCATTGAAGGCACATGGATTCGCGTTTTTGTGGCGTCATCGTTTTGATGTTGGTTTTGCACCATACAATATTACCGTAATGAATTTTGCTTCTTTTCAAACACCTATGTTAACTATCGAAAATTCGACTGTTAATGAAAATATTTTCTCCAATAAACTTATAAAAGCGATCCATGACCATAATCCTGAAGGCCATAGTAATACACTGGATATCATCTCAGACTATGCAGAAACTTTTTTAAAAGAATTCTGCTCACCTAGAGCAGAGGGATACTCAAATTGGCAAACTTTAAAACCAAGAATCTTTACTGAGATCGCTATTGCATTTGTTGGATGGGGTTATTTTCAGGATCGTCTGTTTGATCGCTTAGCAAAAATGCCTAAACATGAGGAAGCCGACATTCGTTTTGAGTCTACAGATCCACTATTTGCAATAGCGATGCTTAATGAGATTATTACATAATTGTAAAGTAAACTCCTACATTCCTTTAAAAAAAAGAAACCACCTTCCGATGGTTTCAAAAACAGTCACATCAACATATAATCAGATAATCTGAACTTTACTTGCGTTCTAAGCGTAATGATGAAGATTATACGGTTTTTTACCGAACGGATGAAGTTACCAATCCTTATCTGTTTGATAACTCTGATTAAGGTCCGGACCGAAGATAATTGTTCCGTTATTAATAATATAAGGAAATACTACTTGATATTTTTTCCTACGATTTCTAAATATTTCAATAACTACTACATCATATCCATCTGATTGGCCAGTGAGGACAATTGCTGAGGCAGTGATCTCAGAATCTGCCAAATCTAATTTTACCTCCTTGATAAGGAAATCATAGATTTGAGTTTCTGAAAATGTTTCATACGCTTTCACTGTATCAACAACTTCGCCTGAGCGAAAAAGGACCCTAAACGGTTTGAACTCGCCCATTTGGAGTAAAAAAAAACCAGCGCGTTCTTTAAGGGCATTTAAAAATGCTTCCATTTCTTAATTTTAGCTCGCTTACAAATTTAATGCTTGGAGCGTTACTATTATTTTCATTTCTGTTACGCCTTCTTTGTCAGTATAATTTTATACTTTCCCAATAATTGACGGGCTTTCCCGTACAGATAAATTATTATTACAACTGAGCTTTCTAAAAATAGTAATTAAGCCCTAATTGGAAATTAGTGTTTTTTGAAATCTCTCCGCCGCTATTTTTAACAATATTGCTCAATCCTGCAATATAACGAGCATTAATCCCTATGTTCGAACTAAATCTATAGCCTAAGCCAAAGCCTAAACCAAAATTAAAGGTTTTCAATCCATCTTTATTGCTTACTTTATTAGAGGTGCCATTAATATCACCTGATGCTTGAGCATTAATAAGGAGCCCAAATTCGGGGCCAGCTTCAAGATAAAATTCAGGAGTGGCATTGTATTGTACCATTACTGGAACATTAATATAACCAAGGGTTTGTTTCATATTCGTTATTGTATATCCCACAAAGTCATAGTCATCTTTTAATTTTGCCCCCTGTTGGCTATATACTGCCTCCGGTTGAATGTTAAATGCTTCAGAAATTGGAATATTTACAAATACCCCACCATAAAATCCGGGTTTGGATTTGGAATCTCCGTCTGTTATATTTGACAGATTACCCCCTGCCTTAATACCAAATCTCGTCTCGTCTGAGTATTGGGCAAATGCCATAGTTCCTAAAACCATACATAAGCTTATTAATTGTTTTTTCATAGGTTAGTTTATAAAAATTGTGTTCTAATTACCAAGTTTGATTTTGCATCTAATAGCCTTTAAAAGGCGATTTCCCCACGATATGTTTTAATAATATTAGCACGATATTCATTACCTTTTTCAATGAATTAATTCTCTGCAAGATCTAAGTTTAAAAAATTTCTGCATAACTATAATGGCTTGCTGTTCATTGGTTGAAAAGTAAAGGCCGTCACTTCCACGCAAATTTGTGGTGTATATTAATTCATACAATTTGGAAATATATGGCTTTTTTTTTAAAAAGTTGCCCGATTTGTCGGGCAACTCTTATAATAAGTTATTGGAACTTATTAACTAATTGCTCATGAGCTTTCTAATTCATCCTTTACTTCAATAAGGATTATTTCTCTTTATCAAAAAACTCGATTCACTTCTACACTTTTATAAAGTAAGATCTGAACTCGCTAATTGGGATATTTTTTTATCCAATTTATTCGCTTCTACCTGTTTCAGTAAAAAATCTTTATTACTCGCTACATGCTGCAATTTCTGAAACCATGCGCCAAAGTCTCCAAACGCTGCTTCAAAGATTTTCAGATTCCAGTTTTTACTTGCTCTTTCAATTTGATCTAATGTACTTTGAATCTGACTTTCGCTTCCTGCATATAATGCTAAATAAAATCTGAACTCAAGTAATGATGCATTGCTTGCCGTGGCTGATTGATAAGTACTATCATATTTTTGAACGTCATCAATTAGATTGTAAAAACTGTTCAATGGTACATCATCTTCCAGGGATAATTGCAGACTATCAGAAACAATTTGAATTGCTTCTTTTAACTTTTCATTCACATCATTATAAGGAAGATCTAATTGTAAATTTCTACCATTATAAAATTCAAACATCAAGACCGGATAAGCCAGACAAGATTTAATATCCGCCTTATATAAGGGATATATGACAAAATGGGGTCTGTAGTTCTCGCTCCTTGGCAAATTAATAAGTTCTATACCGCATATAGCCGGACCAATTATTTTGTATAGCTTATTCTGGGAAAATGCACTTAAGCCAGGAAATGCACTTAACCACTCCTCTTTGATTATTTTCTTTGTTTTATTATCCATTGTTTTATCTCACTATAATGTTACCATATTGATCTACTATCCTTATTGGTTGTTGAAATGTATTATAATATTTATTAAACTGAGAGGTTCCCATCACAGGTTTTCCAAATTTGAAATCATAAATAACACCGTTTGAAGTGTCATGAACATCTAAATAACCTTTTCCAAAAGCCCTGTTAAAATACTTGTTAACCTCCATTCCTCTATTACCGTACATACCCTGATATTTTTTTATAAAAGTAGTTGCATATGTATGTTTAGAGGTTCCCGCAAACCTGCCCGTTCCCCCAATTGCATTTTCTGCTCTAACAGCGGCTTGGGATACGATTTGTTCATTTGACCTAAATACCTTCGGGAACGTCTGTTCACCTTGAAAGCTGAATTTGGGAGTTTCCTTAAATATTGGAGTGGTGCTAGCCCCTTCATCGACAATTTGATAGCCTACAACTTCATCAGCATATCCACCATTAACATTACCAACTACTAGGTTTCCTTTTGGTGCAGGTGTTGCGCCTACAGTGGTCGTTTTAGGTGTATTATTCAGTGTCCATTGCGTTCTTCCTACTTCAATAGGCGCATTTTTTAAGATGGTTCCTTGTTGAGCACCTGTCGTAACGGCCTTAGCATTAGCTACAGCCCGCTGAATCCCGCCTGCAACACCGCCGATAACACCTCCCATAGCGGCTCCGGTCAAACCACCCATCAAGGTACCCTGGACTACATCTTCGCCGAACATTACGGCAGTTGCAAAGCCATTGATAGCCCCAGCTACTGCTCCTCCTGACGCTCCTGCAATGGCCCCACCTAAAATACCACCCTTTATACCTACTGTGGCTGCTGCGGTAAGGGCAGAAGCGCCTACAACTGACGCTACACCACCTGTAAATGCTCCAATAGCACCGCCCATTGCAATTTTCCCCCAGGTCGCTCCCCAGTTCCATTTAACAGGATTCCATGAGCCGTTAGCTTTTACTCCTGTAACATAGGCTCCTATAACTGCTCCCGCAACAATCCATACAAATTCCCCGTTAGGGTCATTATACATCAGCGGATTATTCATTACATACCCATACCTGTTGTAATTTTGGGTATTAAATGGTGCCTGAATGTGCTCATCTGCATTCAAAAACCTTCTGAGCAGTGGGTCATAGAGCCTTCCGTTCATATGGATAATCCCTATTTCAGAAAAATGCTCATGACTGGTATACCCCCGGTCTATTAATAATAGAGTAGCATTGATTGAATTCTTATCCGTAACAATACCCCCATTACCTTTTTGCAAATGAGTAAAATTACCCCAAGCATCATAATGTCTTTTCTCTAAAACTTTACCACTTAGTGAGCTGACTGCTAACACACTTCCTAAGTAGTCCTTATGCAAAAGCATGTACGAGGCAGTACTTGTAACAAAGTCTTTCAAATATACAATATCAGATTCATATGGTGATCCACCGATATAAATAATATGCCTTTCTTTCCCAGTAGTATTGTTCTTTACTACTTCGAAGCTTCCTTCTTCACTATAAATCTTAGTGAATATTCCATCATGATCACTTCCAAAATTACCTCCGTAGGTTGCTCGCTGTCTCATGGCTGACAATCCATACTGAAAGCCAACATCTCCTTTTTCACCGTCTATAAATACTGGATCATTATTCTCATTGTAAATGACCGTTTGAACCAGATCATGGTCATAATTTTCAACTCCATTATTATTAAGGATCATTCCGCTAGGCTGGTAGATCTTTCCAGCATTCTCAAACTTGATAACTCCGATATGATCATTTTCCATGATCCTACCTTTTACATCATAAATATTTCGGTCGACAGAAGGCATAAATCCCGATACCGGATCAGTCCAGTTAACAAGGCGGTTATTATCGTCATAACGAAAATTTTCACTGATGTCAAATAGTACATTTTTTCTAAAATTTAATTCATTTTTTATGGCATTAAAGGTGTACTGAACATGGGCTATAGGTTCCGATAACGCAGATAAATGTTTTATTTCCTGAAGCATTCCTGCAGCATCATAGGTGTTGGTTACCTCTGAAGTGCCTAACCTTGCTTTCAGAACCTTCGACTTTGCATTTGTCTCTTGTAGTTCCCATAGAATTTTTCCAGTAGCTTTGTCTTTTACTTGATAAAGTTCTCCATTCCACGGGCTATACACATTTTCAATAGAAGCCTTCGTTACTATTCCTGAGGATTGTAATTCTTTTTCATAAGTACTTACTCTTCCATTGCTGTCGTAAACTATATTTTTATCAAAAAAGTAAGCTTCAGGGGTTGTTTGGGAAGAAGACATTACCCGTCCCTGAGAATCATATTTTATTGTATATATATACTTTTTCCCATTGGAAGTTCCTGTTTTTTGATCTATCCTTCCTTTATTGTTATACAAAAAGGTGATGATCTTTTCCGTTTCGTTTCCGGGACTGGATTTCTCAATCTGGCTGATCAGCTGGCCCAGATTATTATACTCATATCTTTTCTCTCCCTTGGGGCTTAGAATTCTGGACAATGCTCCCATATACCCTAGATATTCGTACTGGTAAGTTCCATTGGAAGCATCTTCCATCTGTATTTTATTTCCCCAGTCATCATATTTTGTAGTCACAATATTCCCATCATACTTCGCTTGGATCTGTTGTCCTGCAGCATTGTAAGTAAACTGTACGGTTCCCCCCTTGTCTGTAGATGAAATTATATTTCCTAATGCATCCGTCGTCTGAGAAGTAATTCTTCCATAGTCTGCTGGGTTCGTTTCTTTTACGGTGGTGGTTACTCCCGAAACAGTAGTCTCAGTTCTCTTTCCAGTAAACGCTACAGCAGTTACTTTGGAAGGGAAGACAGTATCGTCATACGTGAAAGTATTCCACTGGCTGGCACCCTGTCCATCAAAATAGGGCTCAGATTCATTAATTTTCCTTCCTAATATATCATACTGTACTTCTTTAGAGACATATTGCCCCTGTCCAAAAGCTTTCGTAGAAGTTTTATATTCCTTTCCAAGTTTGTCTGTAAAAGATTTGGAAACACCTCCATCGGAATCATTTTGTGTAATGGTGACATTGTACAGGTTGTCTTTTTCATATTGATATGTGGTAGTTCCAAGCAGGCTGGATGCAACACTCATTAATTTACCCCATCCATCATAAGTATTTGTTATTGTATTATTATCTGGATCAGTCTTCGCAAGCATCTGACCCCAGGCATTATGAGTAAATACAGTTACCAGTCCGAGGTTATCTGTTCTTTTAACTAAAAACCTTCCCTGCGAGTCATATAGTACCGATTCAGTTTTGGAATTGCCATCAAGTCCTGATGTTGTTGTCGTAGAAGTAATATTTCCAAAGCCATCGTACCCATATTTTTCCACAATTGCTTTAGTAGCATCTGTTCCTGGAAAATAAGTGCTGGTTTTTAATAGATTGTTATCATAGGTGTATGTTGTGAAATTTTTTTGAGTGTCACCATAGGCTTCTATTATTGCAAGTTTGTTCGACGGTCTTCCCACATAATAATTCTTTCCTATACCGGCTAAATTATGCTCATAATCAAACTCTGTTGTTGAGACAGCATACCCATAATTAGTATTGATTACCGTTTGGGAAGGAAGGTAGTAGTTTTCATAGGTAGTAGTTTGATCAGTAAATACACCAGTTAAAAAATCCTTGGTCTTCGTAGATATCGGAACAACAGCAGTAACAACCTTGGTTTTGTATGCTGGAGGCACAGTAGAAACGACCTGGCCATTCACAAGTTTGTCTATCTTGTATGTTACACCCTCAAAGCTCAACAGCTGAGTATTATTCTCTGATATATCTACCGGGAAAATATTAGTTTCGTTGTTCGTTCTGATGCTCCAATTTTTTACTGGAATTCCGTCTTTAAGGAGATCAATTTCTGATCCTGACCATATTTTGGTATTTTCAAATCCATCAGCATACCAGGAAGAACGGGCGACCTGATGATAACCAATCATTTGTTTCTCATGTAAGTTTCCGGACAGGCCCCTGTAACGGAAATCCTGCTTCCTGCCTTCCTGCTTAAGCTGGGAAACGGCAAAAGCCTGATCCACCCTGCTTAAAGAATAGTATGGATAAAACTCATTCTTTTCTTTTTTATAAAAAGATGCATTAGAGGTATTATTTGGAACTACTTCGAGGTATTCTACTGAAGTGGTAACTCCTCCCTGAGTGATTGAGCTAACTCTGGCAAGTTCGGAAAGTGGAGTGGGGCCCTTTATTTTTTTCAGATTTTCTTTCCAGTATACAAAGACATTGTAATAATTATTCCCTGATTTTATTGGGCTGGTAAGCGGAGAAAACAACGTAAGATCAGTAATGTCCGGTGTACCATATAGCGGACTCTGAAATGACCAGTTTGGCGTGAAATTCGGCGTTCCGTCAATCTCAGATCCATTCGCCATTTTCGCGCTAACTATATACCCAAACTCTCTATACCCATTTGCTTGGAAAGGATTAATCTGATTGTAAGAGAAAATCTGAACGACATCAGATTTTCCATCTTTATTCATATCAGTAACAGAAAAGAAATATTGTTTTGCATATTTTGCATAATTACCCGTCATTTCCTTCTGGAACTTTCTATAGGTAAAGAATTCTTTTTTCAGGAAAGGGACAAAGCCTTTATCTGTTCCGATATAAAATCTCCAGTCATCAGGTTTTCCGATCGCATAATCTGTAATGGGAATGGTAAAATCAAGCTTTCCATCGCCATTATAATCCCCGTATAACACCGGGAATTCCGGATCTTTTGTTTCAAGCAGGTTTCCAGAAAAGCGTATTTTCTTCTCATAATGGGTCGCATCATATTTTACAAATTCAAAGACTGTATATTGTGAACCTGATACACTAATGATTTCTACTTTTCCGTCTCCGTCAATATCAGTATAATGCTGATCTGGATATGAGCTGTCATTGATTGACGAAATAATGTAATGAAATCCCGTACTTGGATTTTTAAGATCTACAAGAGCTTTTGTGTTAAATGACCCTTGATCTCCATCATCAATAAAAAGATCTGGTATTCCATCACCATCTAAGTCCCCTACCTCCAGGGTGATCATATCATCTGGAGAACCTAGCGCTAGATTTCTCTCGAATACCTTTACAAAGGTATTATCTCTAAAAATATAGCAGAGAACTTTGCCGTCTTTATATTCAACAACACCATTTCCATTATAAACTTGGCCCTGTTCATCCAATAAGGTGTTTACTAATTTAGCATTACCGGCAAAAACTTTCCCTGTAGAAACGGTTGAAAAAGTTTCGTTGAAAGCACCCAATTTTACTGTACCATCATTCATCAGGAAATCCAGATAAGAGTCCCCATTAAAATCTCCTACTAATTTTACATTATCAAAAGGTTCTGGTTCTGCAGCGTACTCCGCATATGAAGAGTTAACCATAGTTGGATAGTTTAATGCCACCTCATTAGCAGACTCATTGTTAGCATTATACTCGATAATCTTATTGGCAAACTGGTAACTTGTTCCATTATTGGTATATTCAATACCGTATCTTCTGAATTGGTTATTATCTGTAGTGACCTTAACTTCTGAAAGAATTTTGGTTTGATAATATTTAATTCCCTGTATATAAGATTCTTCTTTTAAATTTCTTTCGGAATAATTGAACCGAATGGCATTCATGTGGGGTGTATTCAAATCTATATTCCCTCCCCATTCTATAGCGTCAAGAACGGTAATTTGGTTTCCTGGGCTATAGCTATAACTAATATAATTTCCCTGAGCATCTTTCCATTCGCTAATATTATACTCTGTCGAAGTTTTTGCGTTCAGACCCATCCCATACAAGGCCTGAGAGCCGTCCTCAAAAGTGATTTCCCAGTGGTCAGGCCCTTGCCAGGCTTGCCCGAGAGTAACCGATCCTACAGACTTTATTTTTATATTTGAATATTTCTCCGTTACATATTCGGCTCCATCCTTTCCATATTCCCCAGTTTTTAGAATCAACCTTTGACCATTAAAACTGTAGTAGTCTGAGTAATTCAGCTGGATTCCTTTGACTTCTTCGGCATTTTCTATAGTCTTTGCAATTCTTGTAATTGCTGTAATTCCCGAGATATTCCATCCATACCCGGCAATACCATTACCGGATTCACTTGTGTAGACCAAATTTATTTTTGGAGTTATATCTTTTATCCCAGGAGGTACCTCGATGGGTAATGAGAACTGGAGCTGTCCCGCCCTTGTGACTTCGATATTGCCCTCAGTATCGTGAAATTTCGGGGGTGCTTGTGAAAAGCAAAGAGCCGAAATAAAAGATAATATGAGGGATGAAAATATCTGTATTTTCTTTAGATTATATTTTTTCATGACGATTATCTTTTAGTGATGTTTTTACTGATAATTCTTCCATCTTTTAAGGAAAAACGCAAAACATATACGCCCCAGTCGTAACCTGTCATATTGATCTTCAATTGCTTGTTTAGAGAAGGGATATTCTGCTGTTGGAATTTCCAGTGTACTGTACTATGTTGATACAGAGAAACTGATTGGATTAATCCGTCTGCTTCCTCTGTCCAGTCTATGGTTAACACATCGTTAACCGGAACAGGATAAAGCCTGATCTGTTTCCAGAATGTCTTCTCATCCATTGTCTGTGCGCCAGCTAATGGGACTTTTTTAGATTGCTCGGAAGCTTGTTTGGCTGTAGAGTCTGGACCCCTGTATCGCTGATTGCCTGCCTCATCGTATTTAAAGTAGACTTCCGTTTGAGAATACCCCAAAAAGCCCAGCAATAAGCAAAACAAAAAGATAGATTTCTTTACCATAAACCCTCGCTTTCTAGGAAGAAGATCGAAAAGGCTGATATGACGATCCCATTGCGATGGTATCAATTCCTTATGTAAAGGAATCCTTCGGCCGTGATGACCGGAGCATGGACACCGATACGGTGTATCATTATAAATTTTGTACATGTGCTTTGTTTTTAGATTAAATTAGATTTTGGTTATCCCCTCAAATGGGATATATCGTCTTATCGACTAATTTTTGACGACGGGATAGTTTTATCCGGAAAAAAGTTTTGTTTTCATTTAGGTTATTTTGAAGGTTTCAATATTCCTGATTATTCGATCAGGGCGTGGGTAGTCTCAAAAGACGCTTAGCCTATCGGCCATGTACAAATCGAGGAGATTCTTTATCTGTACATAAAAGAAGTTAGGGTTAGAATAACTTCATTTCAATAATCAATGCCACTTTTACATTCGAAAGCTATTTACTGTTTCGAAATACAAAGCGACCTTATGTACTTACAATTTTTGATTATATTGTTTACATATCCAAAAAAGGTGATTTAATAGAACATAATTCACAAAAAAATGATTAAACTCGACTTAAAAACACATTGGTTTTTCATTTTATAATTAGAAATTAATGATCATTTTTAGGAATTTTGGGAGATTCAAAAAAGAAACGTTCAAATCGTAAAGATTTCAAATTTAAATCTAATCATATCATTGTTAATCAATAAAATACAAACCGCGTGATATTGTTTTATCCAACAATATTATGAAAAATAATAAGTTAAAATCTGGGGGAAAACCCCATTTTAATATGGGGTTTTTACGGATACTTTTTTAATTGCGTTAATATGGTTAAAAAACCTAGTCGTACCGTTATTATTTCCCTTTAAAGGGATTTATTTGTCAGCAGAATTCAATAAAAAAAGAAGGTTTTTGGGGGAAGGCACAACAGAATTTTAAAATCGTCTAAACAAAATATGATCTTAATGATTTTGAAGCAATCAGGAAAGATTTACTGAATTTTGAATTTTTTAGGCAAAATCCAAATACGCATAAAACTTGTACCAAACATAAGGACAAAGCAGAATTTCGAGTAATGGCTGATGTTAATAAGAAATTCTTTTTACTGTTTGACAAGGAAGATAATGCTTTGGAATTTTTGAATTCTACTGAACACTACGATTATGGAATATTGGAAACAGACTTGCAGGACGAGCTGGAAAAGATCACCGCTGAAAATATTGATAAAAAATCTGCTGAATTTCTGTCACGTTTTAACAAAACATTTAAATTGCAGGTGGATTATGATCCAAATGAATCTGACTTTTCCACGATCACATCATTACATTATTGGATAGGGTAGTTTTATTAATGTCTAAAAAATACTTTTAAAAAATCTTTGATTTTACGGAAACCCTAAAGATTTAAAGATATCATAACCGATACCTTAATGAAATAGCCCTCCATATATCTTTAGCAAGTTCTTGATCCGCATCAGAGTTTTCAAAAAACCAAGCTTTATCTCTATTAACAAGTTTTTGAATTACTCCATCTAGTAGAAGATCTACTTGGGTGTCGTCTTTTGAAATTCCTCTTTTTAAAAGTCGAATCTGAAAATCTCTATTCTTATACGTGATCCTAAAAATTTGTCCGGCGGTACTATCAAAACTTGAACCGATCGTATCTTCCATATAAGCAAAATAAATTAATAAACTGAATTTAGTATGTTTCCCTTTTTTTGTAACGTAAGATAATATGAATTGTTGTAGGTATTACCTTATAATATTATTACCTATAAAGCTTCTGAATGCCAAATTAGGCCATAAAATTCACATATTCAAGATTCGATAAAAAATCATTCTATATTAGCTCAAACATTGTATAAAAAATTCAAGCACAGTTATGATTGTATAAGTAATAATGATTCATTCAAAATAGACTGTATCATTAAATCTTATAAATTGGAAAAATATATATTATTAATTTACGAGAGATCAACAGAATGTAGGATAAAACGAGACTATAAAATATTAGCAAAACATCATTTACTTTTTGACAAACATTTCATCATCCAAAATTAAATACATTCTTTAATTACCAATATAGGTGGTGAATTCACCAATTATTTCACCACCGACATAAAGTTATTTTTGGCTTAAATAAAATAAATTACAATCCGCAACTTAGCTCAAACATTGTATAAAATTCAAGCACAGTTTTGTGATTGTATAAGTAATAATGACTCGTTAAAAATAGACTGACTCAGTATATCTTAAAAATTGCAAAAATATATATTATCAATTTAAGAGTGATCAACAGAATGTAGGACAAAACGTGAGAATAAAATATTAGCAAAAACATCATTTACTTTTTGACAAACATTTCATCATCCAAAATTAAATACATTCTTTAATTACCAATATAGGTGGTGAATTCACCAATTATTTCACCACCGACATAAAGTTATTTTTGGCTTAAATAAAATAAATTACAATCCACAACTACCTTAAGTTCAGTCAGTTACAATGTCACTTGATATTTAATTAATTATTTGGTTTACAGCGTTTTATGAAAAATAGGTTTTTTAAAATTGAGCATTTTGTCCCTTTCTTTCAAAAATAGTTAGTTTGAAGAGAGACGTGAACTTGAAAACTGCATCAAATGAACATTGTTTGCCATTATCAAATTACCAAAATAAAACCCTTTTTTTGACAATGTTACTTCGTTAAAAATTGACAATAAATTCTTGAATTTCAATGGTAAGTAATAAAAATTGCTTCTATTATATTTTGTTTGTTTTTATAATATCCGTAAATTTGTAACAGATATTTTTGATTTGTGTGTATTTATCCCCTATATGTCCCTCAATGGTGACAAACCGCTGTAAACAAACACTTTCCAAGTTTTGTATCGGAAAGTAAGCATACAAAAGGTTGTTTTCATTGTAAAACAACCTTTTTTTCAATTTATGGATTTAGATATTCTTATTCTTTAACCCATTTTACAGATTTCTCCATATTCTTAGTTTTAATCTTAATCACGTAATCTCCTGTCATTAAGTGAGCTAAATTGAACGTACTGATTTTATCAACCGTTAACATATTATTCAGTTTACTAAATGCCAATCTTCCGCTTACATCATATACCATGATATCATAATTTTCATTAAAATTAGTAAATTTAATATTCAGAAGTCCTTTACTTGGATTAGGATATACTATAAATACATCTTTACTTCCAGTTACTTCACCAACACCTAACGTCTGGGTAATGGTAAAATTAACAGGATTAATATTAAAAAACACATTATCCTGTCCTGAAACCATAATTCTTGCTTGTGATGTATTTACGTTAGGAACCGTAATAGTCTCGGAACCATCATTTGGAGTAGAGGCGATAATAGTGGTAGGATAAGTAAAACCTCCATCTGTTGACAGTAAAATACTTATATTGGCACAGCTTACAGGAGCAGCATTTGTATTGGCTACATTCCATGTTATGGTTTGAGTAGTATTGCTTGTCCAACTTACTGCTGTAGTAGGTGCTGTTACCGTAAATGGTCCAGAATTGGCATCCACAGTAATTTTTGCATCATCATTTGCAACTCCTGCACAGCCTGCATTGTTATCTCTTACCGTCAATCTAAACTCCATTGCTCTTCCGTATGATGGTAAAATCTCGCCTGTGGTTGTCGTATTATTAATAACATCTGTGATCTTTGGAAAATATCTGTAAGGAACTGTTACCGGTACAAATGACCTGAATAGAGGGGCATTTCCAGTCGGTGCATTCCAGTTTCCTGCAGGTCCTACATCATTTTGTTCCCATGAATAGGTAAGTGCATTATTTTGTGCATCTGTTGCAGAACCGGTTAACTTAAATGGGGTGCCTTTAGGAATAATATAATCATTTCCTGCATTTACAACGGGAGCGGTATTAGCAACTGGAGTTGTCACCTGACATGTTGTTGACTGAACCGTTGTGGTTATCGTTTGAAATGATTTGGTGTGAAAAACAGGAATACTATGAAAATCTAGGTCATTTGTGGCTTCACAAATGCCAGCGTAAGCCATGATGGTAATTCCGCTTCCTGGTTCTACTGCATTGTCAGAATCACGATTACCCCCACAGGCACCAGTAAGAGCATTAAAAGTATGTGGACCACCAAACTGATGTCCCACTTCATGGGCAACATAGTCTATATCATAAGGATCTCCGACTGGGTTACCCGAGCCAGTAACTCCACTTCCTTTTTGACCATTCATGCAAATAACTCCTAGACCAGCTAGTCCACCAGCGCCAGTACTAAAAGTATGTCCTACATCATAATTGGCATTTCCTATCAATAAATCAATCTGAGTCTGACTTTCATCAATTAATGTATCGGCATCATTATTTCCGTTAAATGGATCTGTAGAAGCATTTGTAAAGACTACATTTACTTCACTATCCACTAATACTAATCTTGAAGCTACTTCCTGCTCATACACTCCATTCACCCTGTTCACAGAAGTTACAATTGCTGAAAGTGTCTGCGCAACAGTAGGAGTAGTTGTACCCGTTGCTGCTACCGCATATTCTCCTGTACACGCAACAGCAAGCCTGAAAACTCTAATTTGAGTTCCTACGCTTGGAGATGTGGTTTTTTGAGCGTTTTTTTTTTCTAATGGAGTATCGTCTTCATCTTTTACTCCACAAGACCTCGTTTTTTTATCAATTAAATCACTTTTTTTGTAAATGATATAATTGTTGACATCCAGTTTTGCATAAGGATCAATGTATGTATCACCAGCTACCACAGATTTTATCTGCGCATGGAAACCCAATTCTGTAAAATCCAGTTTTATAGTGGCAAACTTATCATCTATCCCCTGCCCTGTAAAGGTAATGATCTGAGGGAACTGACTGGCTAATCCCGGAGCCATTACTGAAGATTTCCAGATTCTGAATTTTGCTTTCGTACCATCAGGCATTGGCAAAACAATAATCGGAGCGTTATCTTTACGATCACTATCTTTCAATTCCGGAACAGAATTAAAATAATTTTTCATTCCTACCACATCCAATGTGTAGGTCAATGACTTTTCCGGCTGTACTGTCCTGTTTTTAGGATCTGCTTTGATGGACCTTTCACTGATTACTGTAAAAAAGTCCTGGGCTTTCCCTGAGGAAATGGATATCACAAATATCCCCAAATAAAATAATTGTTTAATTTTCATAATTCGTTATTTAATTATTATACAGTATTTTGTTAAGTTATAAGATAAATGGATTTTAACAATATACTCCGAAAGTTACTTTTTCTATAAAGGTTTAGTGCTTAACAACTATGCCCTTTCTTATTATTTTATCTACCAATGCTGGTTTCTATTTTAGAGAAGTCCAATCTGAAATATTTAAACCTTTCCATTATCTTCAACTAATTTTTATCCACTTATATGTCTATACATTAAAGCGAGAACCTCTTCAGAATTACTTTTTAAATTTTACAGTACCAGTACAAACATCTCCTTCTTCAATTCCGATAAGCCACAATCTTAAATGCTTTGTGCGTCAAAACTACTACAGAGGTTTATCAAACTGCTGTAATGTTAGAATACCTTTCCCCCAGTTATAATTTTCCCCAACTGCTTTATTCATATTAAATCTTGCAAATGCACCACTTGGGAAATTAGTGCCTGCTCCTATCTCTAAATAACCATGAAGCGAGAATACTATAGCAATTTGACTGGAAGTAGGGTTATCAATAGTTTCCGAATAGATTCCTGATACACAAGAAACTCCGGTTTGAAGAAATTTCCTTGATCCGCTGGGTTCTTCTACTCCTGCTTTTAAAAATCTTATTCCCTGATAAATGTAACCATTTGTATTTAACCTAAGAGCATCTCCAGTAGAATCAGTTAATCCATTAGGTATTGAGTAATTAAAAAGGATCAATGAAGATGTATTTGCGGGAATATATACAGTAAAGGTATTATAACCAATATCAATGTTATTGATGATAGTTGTGGTTGGGTATGATGTATTCAATGCATATAAAGCAGGATTAGGAGCCTGATAACGAAATATTCCTCTTGGAGTATAAGTATTAGGCGGTTGAAGGCTAGTTAAAGGAACTTTTTTACCGGTACCGTCACTTTGTAATACCATTATTCTATCAGTATTATCTACAGATGAAGCATTAGGTACCGCATTGAATTTTACATTTCCATTTACTTCCAGCTTTTGGGCTGGAGCATTGGTTCCTATACCGAGATTTCCCAAGTTGTCTAATACCATTTTAGGGCTGCTCTCATTTCCGTTGATGTAGAATTTCATTTTTGATGCTAAAGTCGTTGGAGAATCTTCTTTTGTTACAGAAATAGCTCCCAATGTCCAAGTACCATTATTAACATAACCATTGAAATTGAGATATCCTACAATTTCCTGAGCAGGAATATTAGTATTGCCATTAACTCTAGTCAAATCAATACTTGCTGGATTACTACCTGTAGAATTGGCCATAATTTGAGCGAAATTAGACTCAAATTTTCCATTTCCTCTTACATCAAGCTTTTGTGCCGGTGTTGAAGTACCAATTCCAACATTTCCGGCATCCTTTATAACAAATTCTGATCCTGCAGCTCTGGCTGAACCCGAAGAGGTTGTTCCAAGCTTAACCATTGTATTGGCGCTATCATCCACAAACGCATCGGGAGTAGGATCCCCGACAGGCGTAATAAGTTTGCTCCATTTACTTGTTGTCTCATCAAAATAGTAGAACCCTATACTATCTATATTTGATCCCTGTCCTGTAGCGCTGCCAGTGGCAATACTATTTACATAAATAAGAGTAGAAGGCTCAACTGAAGTCATATTCACCGCCCTTTGCCTGTCTACACGTGGTATTAGCAATCCGTCTGCTAAAGTGGAAGTTCCGCTCGAATTTTTTGCCATAATGTCAAAAGTCGCTTTTGGAGTTGAAGTGTTAATACCAACTTGTCCATGCATTATGGTGCCAAAAAATATCGCAGCCATAGGTAATAATATTTTTTTCATTTTATAAGAATTTCTGTTACAAAGGAAAATAAACTGGAAATCTCATAAAAAAAACCAGATACGTAAAAAGGATTAATTGCATAAATATCTTATAATCAGAATATTAAATGTATTATATTTTGAAAAAAACAGAAATACTTAATGCTTACGTACTACATAAGTATATCTTTATGTCTTTCTTTTTAACCATAAATAGAGATCTTGATTGGTCTCCAGATTAAGCTTCTTCCGCAACATATATTTTCTGCTTTGCACTGTTCGGTATGATCTAAAAGTATATGATGCTATTTCCTTAGATGGAAAATTAAGGTAAACATATGCCAAAAGTATCAATTCATTGGTGGTAAGGCTACCATTGATCTCTAACAACTTTATACTGAAATCCGGATGTAAAGATTGAAATTTTTCAAAAAAAACAGGACTGTTTTTTTTTGCAGCTTCTATAACTTCATGTAAAGATATTTTTAATTTCTGCTCCAGTTCATTAGTATAAGCTGCCTTTTTAGCTATCTCAAGTTCTTTGATGTTCAGCTTCAAGTCGTTTTGCTTCTTTGATTTCTGAAAAACATAAATAATTATCAATAATAAAATAATTACACCTACCAGCAGCTCTATTTCATAATTAACTTTCCTATTTTCATTTTCGTAAATTTCTTTTTCTCCCTCCAAGATTTCATTGACAATGAAATTGCGATCACGATCCATATTTACATTGATACTATCCTCAAACCGCAGTCCTAAAATTGAATATTTCCTGGCTTTTTCGATGTCATTGCATTTAAAATAGAAATCCCCCAGTTTTTTATATATTATCCCAAGCGAACGCAAATTATCATTACTTGCTTTACTCAATGCTTCCTGGTAGTATTGAATAGCTTTATCATTCCTTTTCCTATACACGTAAAGATCTCCCATTCCAATTAAAGCTTCAATTTCGTACGGATGTTCTTTATTGTTTAGAATTGATAGTGACTTTTGAAGATAATACTCTGCTGAATCTAAATTTTTTTTAAAAAGATAATAGTTTCCCAGTGAGCTATAAGAGCTTCCCACTTCCCTATATGCAATATGCAGAGGAATTCTTCTTAATATCTTTCTTTCTTTTAGCAAATAGGAATATGCAGAATCCTGGAAATTCTGTATATTATACAAATTCGCCATGGTATTATATGTTGTGCTTTGAGTTAAAAGGTCATTATAATTTTTGGTCTTAATTTTTTCAATTTCGCTAACAGCTTTATGGTAGTTTTGAGCTGCTGCAGTATAAAGCCCGAGATCTGTTAAATTATCTCCTATTAATCCATAATTACGGGAGCTTTGCATGAAATCACTTTTTAGATATGAAGTATAGGATTGTGATTTTTTAATATATATATTACTTTTAAGGTATTTTCCGGCAAATGATAAACAGGAAGCAATATAAAAATGACCATAGCATAAGCCTCTTTCATAATTATTTTTTTTTGATTCTGGTATTATTTTTTTCTCTACGATTAAAATAAGTTCTCTATCCTTTCCATTCATGTATAAATCATCAGCAACAACAATTAGAGAATCAATTTTACCGATCGCTTTTTTGTCATTTTTTTGTCCCTTGGCATGTAAACAAGTAACTAATAGTAACAACAAAATTATATGTTTAAAAAATGGAAAAGAACTTGATGAACGCCATTTTTTAGAATAAGAAGAATCCTGAAATTCTTTTGGTTTTGTCATAGAAATATTCGAAATTTTTTACTTGTTTTGTATTATAATGCGAGTATCTTAAATTGTATTTTGATTACAGGAGAAATTATTCCTGGGCCTGCTACAATTGCTGTTCGCTACAAATAAAAATTCACCATCTCATTTAAAAATATAAGCTAAAAATCATACATCTCACATACTATGTAAACGGTCCTGTTAAAACCAGATAAGCTGATATTCTATAAATTAGTCGTTTATTGGTATACAGGGATTACATATAAAAAAGATTTTATACAAAGAATCATGCAGCAATATATTACCCAGCAAAACATCCGGCTAAAAAACGATAATAACCGGATCTTAATAAAAGATATATATTGGTAAGCAGAGCAGCAAGTCTGTTTTAGATTACAATTTATTGTATAGTCTCTTCCATTTTGTAAGAGTATTCCTGCTTAATTTAAAATGGGATGCTACAGTGGTATTACTAAGCTTATTAATTTTCTGATATTGAAGAATTTCCAAAATGGCAGATTCATCATAAGAGCGTAGCTTTTGATTAAAATGATGCAATCCGTTGCTGAAAAGCAAATTGTTTAATTTAATTACATCTAACGAAGATAAAACATCCTTTTTTAAGAGAGCTTTACAGCTTACTTCTCTGTCTGGATATTTTTGTTCAATAAGATCCTCATAAATCTTATTATAATTGGGATACTGTTTCATTTTTGAAATTTTTTTATCCATTTATATAATGTTGTTTTAGGAATTCTATATTCCTCAATGATCTGTGATTTTGTCTTTCTGCCTGATGAAATTTGCTCCAGAATAAAGTCAATCAATTCCTTCGAATAAATTGCTTTTCTAAAAACCGGCAGATGGGTCTTACCCTGTTTAATATTCAGTCCCTTAGGAGGGGAATACAAAATCAGATGCTGAGAGTAGGTCCGAAAAAAATCGTATTCAGTTAACTTAGAAAACCTTAGTAACATATCACAATCAATATTTGCAGATTTATATATTTGCTGTAAATCAGCATCCATAATATTCAAAAAATTACAAACCCGGGATATTTCTATTCCGTTTTCTTTAATCTTTTGTTCTATCATCTGCCCAATGTGGATATTTTTAAAATTCATAAACATATTATAAGGGTATATAGGCAATAAAAATTCTAGATCCGGTGCTGTTTTGTATTGCTGACTTCCGAACCGGATTATATCGTGCTTCTATCAATATGTGCACTTCCAGACTTAAATTACCATAGCCGCTTACATCTAGTTTTTGAATAGAGGAAACAGTATCAACTAGGCAATAAACTAAGGTAGTTAAATGTCTTTTTCATACACAAAGATTTTTGTATGTTAGAGAAATTATATGCCGGAAACTTGAGAATCTGTCTCAAATCTTCGCTCTATCAGAAACTCCGGACTTTGTGAGGGAAAATGACTGAAAAATCTAAATAGAGCAAAGCGTTGGTTGTGTTTTTAGAATCTTTTAATTGTAACTTTTCCGATTTTATTTGCACCTAAAACTCTGGAAGACAAATTTATTCGATTAGATCCAAAAAATCCTTACTGCATTTATACCGTACACCATAAAACACTGATTTTCTGATTGCATAATTGATAAAAAATTAAAAATTCTGAATCCATTTATACAGATCAATATCTCTGGAAAGTTTTAGCTTCTTCCGGAGTCTGTATTTTTTCGATTCAGCAGTTCTAATTGATATATGATCGTAATCAGAAATCTGTTTGTTGGATAAGTCCAGCTTAAGAAATGCACATAATCTCAGATCATTTGGATTAAGATCCGGGTATTTTGAAATAAGGCAATCATAAAAATCAGAATGTGAATCTCTAAACTTAATCATAAAGGAGGGGTCTGATCGTTTAGCTAGCATGATCAGTTCTTCATATGTAGTAGTTAATTTCCGCTTAAGGTTTTCTGATTCTTTTACTTTTTCATTGATCATGGCATCTTTAATCCTTTCCCGGCTTCTGGAAAATTTAAAAACAAAATATACTATAATACTGCCTAAGAAAACAATACTGAGTATGACATACAATAAAACAGAACTGTATCTTTTTTCCTTATCTGCCTGCTCCTTATGCATTCGTTTAATGACCATGTTAATTCCGACATTTTCCTCTCGCTGTAAGCTATCATTTAGAGCAGAGTATTTTGCGAGATATTCACTCTCTTGTTCGGGAAAATTCAGGCCGTTGTACGCCTCAGCAATCAATTTGTAAGATTCCAGTGTGCCTTTACCTAGTTGAGCTTTTGAAGTAATATTTAAAGAACTGAATAAATAGTTTAAAGCTTTATTGTAATTCTTCTTTTCAATATTCAGCTTTCCAAAAGCCCTGAGTACATTAGCCTTACCCTCAATAGGAATTTGCCGGGTAGTGAGAAGCTCATTTGCTTTATTAATGTAAAATTCAGCAGAGTCTATATTATTTAGCTTAAAATGTCTTTCGGCTATGGTAATGAATAGCATAGGCGTTGGAGATTTCATACATTTCCGTTCATTGCTGTAAACAGAGTCCATTAATCCTAAATATTCAAAACTATTTCTTTTCCAATCATAAATACTGTAGAGCCTTTTTTCTTTTTCCTTTCGATCTTTAATCTTATGAGCGAGTACAAAAGCAGTATCAAAGCATTTAATTGCCTGCTCATGCAAGCCCAGAGAATTGTAGTTTTTACCATACACAAAGTACATATATGCTTCGAGAGCATATTCTTTCTTACCTTTCAACTCTTTCTCAGCCATCTCAAGCATTTGAAGGCTCTCCTTATCTTTCTTCATCAGAATCAGCACATTCGCTAAATTAAGACATCCCCGTATCTCGCCGTTTTCATAATTTAACCGCTGACATTCTTTTCGCAGTTTCGTTTCCAGCAAGACGATCTTGTACAACTCCCCATTCTTTAAAAGTTTGCTAAATACGGTGGTTTGCAAACTATCAATTTTCGCAGTAGTAATTTGAGATTTGAAATTACAGATCAGCAAAAGTAGCAGAACAATAAAAATATTTTTAAAAAGGGTCATAGGTACTAGAAGAAAAATTAAGGTAATATTCAAATGATTCGGAAAATGTCATTTTATTCACAGTTACTTCATCGTAAACTGTTATTTTTACAGCACTACAATTTAAAATGGTGAAAGCTTATTTCGCTGTTGGTTTTTCGAATTATAAAAAGCTTCCTAAAGAAATTGAGGCCATCCAGGCTTCTTTAACAAAAGCTATTGGAATCGGAACCGAAGCTCGATATGCGAAAGGCTTGGGAAAGAATCTAATTTATATCAGACATATGAATGCTGATTTCGGGCCTGAGTGATCATAACGTCCTTTATTGCAGTCCTGAAGACCTTTCAGCAAAATTAGATGCCATTGTATCCCAACTTAGTTCTTTCCTGAATTTAAAAGATAATATTTAAAATAGTGTATAGAGATTTAACGTTTTTAATTCAGCTTGTATTTTCAAAGTGGTCGTAAAAAAAATTAGCCATAGATATGTATTACAGATTATTGTTCAGATTTGGGTTTTGTATTGGTAGTTCGGAGTACCATTTGCTAATTATTAGCAGTCCATGCACCACCCGCATTGAATCTTTGACCTGCTATCTTACCTATCACAAATTTGATAAAATTCTCAAATATAATAAAGGAAAAATCTTACATATTTTGGCACTTTTCTGATATTTTAATTGGTATTAAGTTTATTTTAATTCCTATTTATTGTCAAATCAATAAAATAAACAATTAAGGTTGAACGGTTATTTTAAAAGGCGATTTTATAATCGCCTTTTCTGTTAAGTATACTTCATGCCTGCCTGATAGAAAAACACGATACATCAATACAATTACATAGCCATTTTCAATTTGTCAGGACTATATACTTCCAACTATTGCCTATAAATTTAACAGTAATAATTTAGTTTATCTTCATGATAACATTTACAATGCAGTATATATAATATGCATAAATGCATTGCTATGATTATAGTTAGGTGCACCAGGACCTGCTTTGGTCTCACAATAAATAACATCTCCTGCATTAAGCAACTTTACATAAGTCCCGGATAGTATAAAAATATTTCCTGCCTGGGGAGCCCCGCCGAAGGTCCAATTATCAGTACCAGCATGAATATAAAGTCCGTAATTTGGTGGGCTAGAAGCATTTTCCAGCTTTACTCCAGCTACAATATGATATATTCCTCTTTTGGCTACTGTATAGCTGCTATTGGCAAAGTTCCAGGTACCTGCCCCTGCCGTATTGATATTGACCGTCCCCAATATAACTCTGTTAGCAACCCCATTTCCAGGCAGAGTTGCACTACTGGCAGTTTGCTCAGCATTGAAAACATTATTGGGAGTTTTTAAGGTGTTAATAAAGTCGTTACTGGTAATCTGTGAAACAACCCCAGTTCCATCAGAAAGCAACATATTAGAACTTCCGAGCGTGGTTTGTGTCGGTAAAGAGCGAAACCTAGCAGAGCCATTTACATCCAATGTGTTGGTTGGTGTGTCGATAGCAATCCCCACATTACCGTTTGCTGTAATTGACAATCTTGTATTATTACCGGTTTCTAGATGTAAGGGGTGTGATGTTGTTGTTCCCAGCCATACAGCACCTGACCCTATATAAGATTTAAGACTAATTGTTCCATTTGTGTGATGGATACCAAAACTATTATCCGGAGTATTGATCGTTAATTTGGTATCTGGTGCAGTTGTACCAATTCCAACTCTACTATTGGCTGCGTCTACCGAAAAAGTACTTCCGGCTACAGAGAATGCATTAGGCTGATTGGCTGTAAATGCCAGGGTATTGGCTCCCTGTGTTACAATTCTGTTACTGCTAAGTGTACCATCTGCAGTATAAATATTGACAGGAGCTGCGCCTACAGTTCCTCCGTCGGTAGCTCTCCACCCTGCATTACTGTATACAAATTCCAGTGCTTTTCCATTCGGTATGGTAACCCCGTTTAGTGCTGCACCAAACCCACCAGTAGTGTTATTAAAAATTACCAGCCTTTGACCGGCATTGGGAGCAGCCGGAACGGAAATCGAAACTGTTGCGGTAGCACTTCCTGTAAGCTGTGCCTGGCTTGTATTGGCCGGGATATTAGCCGTATTACCTGCAACGCTTATAGCTGTTTCACGGTTGGTAATAGCTCCATTCACATCAAGGGTTGTACCTGGAGTTGTTGTATTAATTCCTACATTGCCTGTTTGTGCAAAAAAAGCCACACTTACTACCGACAATGCGATTGAAAATAAATTTTTTGTGTTCATTTTTTATATTTTTTGTTAAAGGGTACTGTATATTACTGCAGCGGGAAACATCAAAATTGAAATAGATTGAATGTAAGCTCAGGGCGAAAATAGGATATACGGACAGGCTTTCTGCTGAGGCACCATCAGTTTTTATCGCTATAGCAGTAATAGGTAAAAGATTCCTATTTTAGAAATTGAGATCGTATTCCAGACTAATGCCTATATAGATTAAGCAGGTAATCTTCCAGAATCTAACAAAGTGAATTTGTATAGGCAAAATTCTGAGATTATAAAGATTAATCTTGTTCTATTATTTTTAGTATTCCTTAAGGCACCATGTTGATGAATACTCGCCGATATCAATATTACAGAGACTTTTTAAACAACTGTATATTCATATTGGCCTTCCCCCAGTTAAAATTTTCCCCTGTTGCAGCATTCATATTAAATCTTATAATGCAGGGATTGGTAGTAATAGTACCCGAAATAAATTCTAAATATCCATTTAAGGAATAGGTCACTGTAACGTCTGTAAAAGTATTATTCGTAATTTTTTCAGAATAGGAGCTGGAAATTGTAGATACTTTTGCTGACGGATCTGTTCTAAAAAAGGTAAACTTTCTGGATCCCTGAGGCATCTCAATCCCATCTTTCAAAAATCTTATTCCATAATACCATAAATTGTTTGCACAGGTAAAATCACTCCCCATTCCCATAGGAACCGAATAATTAACAATAATTAATGCTTCTGTCCTTGCTGGAATAATTATGGATTGATTCATCTGGATATCAATATCATCAATCTTTGAATTGCCCGAGTACGTACCTGTTATATTCTTATCAACAGGAACAGTAGCTGTCAGGGTATAAATGTCATCCAATGCAAATTTCCCGGGAGGCTGCAGAGAACTTACCGTAACCCTTTTGGCTGTTCCATCTCCCTGTAGCAACATTACTCTGTCCGCATTATCCAGGACATTATTTTCAGGAACATTTCGAAATCGCGCATTGCCATTTACATCCAGGGTTTGAGTTGGTGAGGTTGTATTTATTCCAACCTGTGCTAAAGTTAATCCATAAAAAAGGACTGCTATAGGTAACATCTTTTTTTCCATTGCTTTTAATTTTTCTTATTAAAATATTAGTGTTTTATTAGAAATAGTAATAAATTTTTAAGTACTTGGGAATCACACTTAAATTTGCTGGTAAAATTAGAGCAATTATTTTATGAAGCTTTTACTGCATTTTTACTGCAATGCATAATTAATTGATTTACAGTATTATTTTATAAGAATCAAAAGAAGTTCATATATAATACTTGACAAAAAAATATTATATATGAACTTCTTTTATTTTAAATTAACTATAATAAATTGAAGATAGCATTCAATAGTATCAAAGATAATTGGCAAAGTAGAATAATCTGAAATGGCACCCGATGCCTGCTTTTCTAAGTGTTGGATTATTTATGGTAGTCAAAAAAATAAAACGAGAGAAGTCAGCAGATCAACAATCCTTGTATTAGCCATTACCAAACTACTATAAAACAAGATCTCTATCATCCATAATCCCCTTTATAACAAATTTGGGAGGCAATTAATTGTAATAGAGAAAAGTTCTAAATATTCTGGAACTTTTCTGACATTTTATTTCTATAGTCAAGCGGAGTTAATTTTTCTTTTTTTCTGAATTGCCTTGAAAAGTATGATAAATCCGCAAAACCAAGATGTTCCGATATTTTGCAAATGTTCCAGTCAGTATGAACTAACAATCTTTTAGTCTCCATTAATACACGTTCCCGAATAATATCACCAGCGGTCTTTCCAGTTATATGCTTGGTAACTTCATTCAGACGATGCGGGGTTAAACCGAGCTTCTGGGCATAAAACTCAATTTTTTTTTCATTCAGATAATGGCAGTCAACCAATTCCCGGAACTTTCGAAGCCTTAGACTATTTACATTGTCATAAATATAATCGTGGGTATTGATAATAATACGCTGAATCCTGTTGAGTAAAACAAAAAGTAAATGACTGATAATCATTGCTGATTTTTCAGATAATCTTATTTCATATTCCAACATTTCTATGAGGCGTTTTATCTCATTCACCCTATCATCTGTTAATTTAACGAATGGCTGTATACTACTGTTATGAAGAAAACTGAGGGAAAGAAGTTTATCCTTATTATTTGAGGTCAGCAACAAAAACTCTTCGGTAAAAGTAATACTGTAACCCTTCACATTTTTTGTCGTTGACATCTGATGAAGCTGGCCAGGTGAAATAAAAAATAAAGTATTGGGCCCAATTTCTGTTTGGTGATAATCAACCCTATTGACAGCACTGCCTGAAGTAAGCCACAGTATCTCATAAAAACTATGTTTATGAGGCCATTGTAGATCAGGAGGGCGATTAAGATCCTCAAATCTTTCAAACATGAATTCATTATCTATAGATTTCTCAGACTTAAAATCTTCAATATTATAAATTTTAAACATAGGATGTTGATCAAATAATGAGTTCGATAACTTACAATTTTTGCAAGACACCTCAAAATATTCAAATCAAAAAAGCAAAATTTTGCATTGAAATTTTTAGAAGGTTAAATACCATCGATGTTGAGCTTCATGTTTTATATAAACTCAATTGGGTTCAGGTTCAGGAAATAAATTATCTTTGTTATAGACCTAAATTTTGTCTATCATGAAGTTAGAATTATATCAAATAGATGCTTTTACAGAAGAGATCTTCCATGGGAACCCTGCCTGTGTTGTCCCATTAAAAAACTGGTTACCTGATGAGATACTTTTAAAAATAGCCAGTGAAAATGCTGTGGCAGAAACAGCTTTCTTTATTGATAATGGCGATACTATTCATCTGAGATGGTTTACCCCTGAAATAGAAATGGACCTGTGCGGGCATGCTACTCTTGCCACGGCTCATTGCTTAGTTTCCATCTTAAACCATCAGAGTAACAGAATGGTTTTTCAAACTAAAAGCGGTGAATTAACAGTCGAAGTAAAAGATGGATTTTATTATATGGATTTCCCGTCAAGAATGCCTGAAGTATCTGCTCTTCCGGATATTATCACCCAATCTCTCAATATCCAGCCTAAGGAAGTCTTCAAATCAAGAGACTATGTTCTGGTATACGAATCTGAGGAAGACATAAAAAAAATCAAAATTGAAAGATCTGTTTTTGACCTTATCAATCTGGATCCGGGAGGCGTTATTGTAACAGCAGCAGGTACTGACAGTGATTTTGTTTCAAGATATTTTACGCCGCAGTCGTCTATTCTTGAAGATCCTGTAACCGGCTCTGCACACTGCTCGCTTATTCCTTTCTGGTCATCAAGATTAGGAAAAGATAAGCTTTTCGCCCGCCAGCTATCGGAAAGAGGCGGCCAGCTCTATTGTGAAAACAAAAATGAAAGAGTGGTTGTGGCAGGTAAAGCCAGAACCTATTCTGTGGGACATTTATGGATAGAATAATGTTATTCTGATCAGGCTGTATAGTCTAACAACTCAAACATAAGGGCGAGAAAGGACTTAGTCATTCACTTTTAATTTGACTCAAAGGAACCCGGTCTTATAAGAAGTGCTTAGATAAGCCCTATCTTGTTGACCAAAAACCAAATGGCGCCGCTTTTAGATAAGCGGCGCCATTTTTAATAGTAATCAAATTAGTCCCGGTTAACGATCTTACAGGGTTGTCAGGGGCATTAGATTAGGGAAACGTAAATGTAACATATGAATTAGAATGAACTTACAATGACCATTGTTTTTAGAACCAATGTATTGGAGGCAAGATAATCCTTATCTCTGCTTTTATGGCCTGAGCTTTTTTACAAAGTTAATTTGAGCTTTTCTACAAAGTTCAAGTTAAGTCATCATTCTAAATTTGTATCATTAAAGTCAACAAAATGAAAATAGTAAATAAAATTTACATCAACGGTATGTTTGTTACTCCACACGGGGCAGAAATTTTTGATGTGATCAATCCATCTAATAATCAAAAGATCGGAGAAGTCACATTAGCTGATGAAATAGATGCGAAAAATGCAATCGCAGCGGCAAAAGTTGCATTCAAAAGCTTTTCTAAATCTACAGTTGCTAAACGTATTGATTATTTGAGAAAATTAAGAACTGCAGTCGAAAAAAGACAACAGGATTTTATTGATATCATGATTGAAGAATATGGTGGTACACGCCAATTCGTTACGATGAGCAGTAGGCATATCGGAGCTTGGTTCGACAGTATGATAGAAGTGCTTCAGACGTACAAATTTGAAGAAACCATCAATTCTTCATTCGTGAAATTACAACCTGTTGGTGTAGTCGGAATCATTACACCCTGGAATTCCAGCAACAGCTCCATCTGCAGCAAAGTTGCTACAGCGATTGCAGCAGGATGTACCGTTGTAATCAAACCTAGCGAGATAAGCAGTCTGCAGACTCAGGTTTTGATGGAAGCATTTCATGATGCCGGCTTGCCGGAGGGGATCATCAACTTCGTGACAGGCCTGGGAAATGTGGTTGGCACAGAATTGACCAGTAACCCGGACGTTTCTAAAATTTCATTCACAGGTTCTACAGCAGTCGGGAAACTAATTGCAAAAATTGCTGTCGATACAATGAAACGTGTCACTTTGGAATTGGGTGGGAAGTCTCCGAACATTATTCTTGAGGATGCAGATTTGGAAAACACCATTCCAATGGCAGTTTATGGAGCTTATATGAACAGTGGGCAAGCTTGTATTGCACCGACAAGACTTTTGGTACCTGCAAATAAACTGGATAAAGTAAATGCCATTGCAAAAGCTACTGTTGACAAAATCATTGTTAATTTACCTCAGAATGAGGATACTCATATTGGCCCGATGGTCAGTGTGAAACAGTTTGACAGAGTTCAAAGTTATATTAAATTAGGTTTGGAAGAAGGCGCTGTATTACTTGCCGGCGGCGAAGGAAAACCTGAAGGACTAGAAGAGGGAAACTTTGTAAAAGCTACAATTTTCACCAACGTCAACAATAAAATGAGAATTGCTCAGGAAGAGATTTTTGGTCCGGTTTTATCCATCATCCCTTATAAAACAGAAGATGAAGCAATTGAAATTGCAAATGATTCACCTTACGGATTGGCTGCTTATATTAGTTCAGCAGATCCAGAAAGAGCAATGCGTGTTGCTTCTCAAATTGATGCTGGAAGAATTTGTATCAATGGTTTCAATCATGATCCATTGGTTCCTTTTGGTGGTTTTAAACAATCAGGAATCGGAAGAGAATACGGTACCTATGGTTTGGAAGCTTACCTTGAACCAAAAGCAATTCTGAAATAATAATTTGTAAATTTGATAAAGCATTACGCAATAGTAATGCTTTTATTTTTCGATATGAACAACAGATTACAAACTAAGGATATTGTTTATTCCTGTTATCACAAACTGAATAGGAAAGGCGAAAATTTTGTTCCGAAACATACTCTTTCGTATCAGATTTCGGGTAGTTTTATGTTGTCAGATAGTAATGGCACTTATGCCGCAAATCCAGGAGATTTTAATCTTATCAGAAAAAATCAGTTAGTAAAGTTTGTTAAAATTCCACCTGAAAACGGTGTTTTTGAAAGTATGAATATCTATTTGAATGATGAGGATTTAATAAACTTTTCGAAAGAATATAATCTTCATACTGAACATTCGGTTACGGCAAAGTCTCTTATTCCTATCGAAGTCAATGCTGTACTTCAGAATTTTATGATTTCTTTACAGACACTTCTGGAAAGTAACCTGAAAAATCAGTCTCTGATTGACCTGAAAATAAAAGAACTTCTTTTAATTTTATTGCAAGCCCAGCCTGAACTGAAAAATATCCTTTTTGATTTTTCCGAACCTTTTAAAATTGATCTGGAAGCCTTTATGAATCAAAACTATAGATACAATGTTAATCTCAAACGTTTTGCTTATCTCACAGGAAGAAGTCTTGCTACATTTAAACGTGATTTTGAAAAAATATTTCAGTCTTCACCGCATAAATGGATTATGCAAAAACGTCTGAATGAAGCTCATTTTTTGATAAAAGAAGAAGGTAAATCCGCGTCTGATATTTTTGTTGATCTGGGTTTTGAGGACCTTTCACATTTTTCTTATACATTTAAAAAACAGTTTGGGTACAGTCCTACAAAAATTGAGAGAGGTATCAGTACTTAAACTCCTTATTTTTTTCTGATGTTATTGGTAATATTCACTTGTTTTGCATTATGATTTCTATTTAAAATTGATTCACCTCACTATTGATCGGAAGTAAAGATTCAATTTTCTTACCAGCTCGTTGGCTAGTTGATATTTTCTAGATCGCAAAGATAGTAACTGAAATCTTGATACTTATGAAGTTTTCCTCGAACGACAAATCAGTTGAATTTGTCCCCAGTTAAGTATGGAAATAAAGATCATAAGGGGGAAAATGTATCTTAATTTTCTACCAATTAGAGAAACATATTAACTTTTTAAATATTTAAAGAGAAAATTTTATTTCTTCAATTCGCATATTTACCTTTTTTATACGTTTTTTTATCGAAATGATTTCATTTTGAGGAATTATTTTTGTAGCAGTACTCAAAAAGAGTTGTATAGGTTTAAAATAATTGAGGACTTAAGAGATTCTAGATATTTTTTTATCATTTGTGTTTAAACTGCATCGGTATAGGTGCAGTTTTTTTTGAATACACATTGTAGTTGTGGCAGGAATTTTTATTACAAATATTCCTTCATAATACATTAGTTTGGCAGGTATCCGATTAAGTTTTTAAATATGAATATAAAAAACTGTAATATACCAGCATTAATCATTTCGTTTAAATAAAATATGAATTATGGAAGAATTTCTAATCGAGCCCTTTCTCAATGCTGATAATGGTGTTTCTTATATCAACACCAAAAGCATATCGGAGTTGCTATTACTACGGTCTTCCGAGCTATTCCAGCCACATAGAACGGAATTTAATGTCATCTATCTTTTCGACGAAGGCGAGGGGAAGCATACCATAGATTTTACTACCATTGATATAGAACAAAAGTATATGCTTTTTGTTACTCAAAATCAAGTGACTCAATTTCATGAGCCTGCCAATTACAAGGGGAGGGTGTTAATTTTTACTGAAGACTTTTTTTGTACAAATAATTTATGCCAGACCCAGTTTTTTGGACAATCAGATTTATTTAATGATCCATTAAATTTACCGTATTTTGATGTAAGGGAAAGATTTGATGAGATTTCCGCCTTATTCAGCTTTATAAATGATGAACTTAAGAGACCCTATCATGAAGCTCAGTCTGCTATTTTAAATAATTACTTATTCAATATCCTTTTAATTGCAGAAAACTTATCAGAGTATAAAGATAGAAAGCTCGATGTTTCCAAGAACAAGCTGTTACTGTCAAAATTCAAGTCTATGGTTAATAAAAATATCCACCAAAGGCATACATTAGAATTTTATGTTGAAAATTTAAATGTGAGTTTGCGAACACTTCAAATTGCTTTTCTAGAGGAAGAAAAACAAACCCCAAAACAATGGCTGATCAACAGGATGATTCTGGAAATCAAAAGAAATCTCTGTTACCAGGATAAAAGTATAAGTGAAATCGCATATAAGCTGGGCTTTAAAGAGGTAACCAATTTTATTAAGTTTTTTAAATCCAAAACAGACTTAACTCCATCTCAATTTAGATCCCTTTCAGTAAAAAAATAATTCCTTTATAAGCTTAATATGGTCAGATCATAAGGCTTGATTTCTTAAACAAATTAGATTTTAATGAAGTAAAAACCACACCTTTTATTATATTAGGTGTGGTAACAACACAAATGATGAAAAAAAAAATTATTTTTAAAAAGCCAAATCAGCCAGCCAAAGCTTAAGCTGAATTATATTTTTTCATGAATACAAATTAAAATCTTTTTTATCCAAAACTATTGATATATAAGCGCATAAAAATGATCAAATTAATTAGTTGGATGGTGATATTCTGAAAAAGGATAGCTATTATATTTTAGCAAGACAAAACGGCAAAGTTTGGACTCTTATTCAAGGTCTATAGTTTTTAAACGATAATTACTTCAGAGGAATAATCTTCTTATTCTTTATTCATAGCGATAACAACGTCATTATTACTTTAAAAAGATATAGCTGTTTTCGGAAATATCATCAATTAGATTTCCGAAAATGGGTAGATATTCGTTTGTATGCCTGTGATTTTGTGTTGACTTTTACATTGTTAATGCTAGAGCATTTTTTAGGCTCTGTGAGCATTAATAACTAGTAATTTTTACAAATCTAATATATATCATGAAAAAAAACTCATTATTAGCATTCACTGTAGGCATAACATCAGTATTTTATGCACAGGTGGGGGTGAATACCGCAAATCCTTCTGCAACGATGGATATTGTAGGAAATCCAACTATAACTACTTCAATTGATGGACTGTTACCTCCAAGAATTACAGGAGATCAATTAAAAGCAAAAGATTCTGTGTACGGTAATGTTCAAAATGGGGCTATAGTGTATGTTACAGCGCCCGTTGGGACGCCAACACCCAAAACAATGCAAGTCACAGCATCAGGCTATTACTATTATGATGCCCCTAACAATGTCTGGGCAGCCTTGAATGGTAATAAAGAGGCAGGCGGAACGGGAACAGCACTTTTTGCAAGTAAAAATGGTGCTTGGTCGCTAATAAATTTAGGCATTTCCGGGACAAGCTGGAATAAAATAAGCCTTACATCAACAGACACTAAAACAGGAGTTTCTACGCTTCTCAACAATGGAGTTTATACAGCTCCGAAAACAGGACTTTATGATGTGAAGTATGAGGTCCAGTTGGCGGGTGGTGTTGATTTAAGTGTGTTAGGGGGTAAAAGGTTAGGTATCCTGAAAAATGGCAATACTGTATTTGAACAGAAAATTATTGATGCTGTCCGTGTATCTATTCTTAGTGTCACACTTGCTTCGGTACCTGTTACTTCCACTACTCTTGGAGCTATTGTTCCGCTGAATGCTGGTGAGACAATCACATTTGCTGTTGAAACTGGAAACGTTAATTTATCATTACTCACCGATAGTAAAGTGTCAGTATCTGTATATAAAGTTTCTGACTAGTATCCATCGTTGAACTTAAAAGACTTTGCCTGATGATTGGCAATAGGGCATGAATTATAAGAAAATACATATCGGGAAATTAATTGATTTAAAAGTCATGGAATCAGGACTTAAAACAAGCCATATCTGCAGGTTTTTCAAATGTGACATGAACGAAATCAACAAAATGTATGAAGCTGAAACTTTGGATGCAGAGATCCTTCTCAGCTGGTGCAAGCTTTTAAAGTACGATTTTTTCAGGGTTTACACTCAGCACCTGATATTATATTCTCCTAAAGCAAAGGCTCGTCTCAGCAGTGAAGATGACGAGGTGAAAAAGCCAGCAAGGACAGAATTGCATAAAAATCTGTATACAGTGGAAATAATAGCATTTATCATGGAGAAGATTTCTTCCGGAGAAATGACAAAATTACAAATTATAAATAGGTACGGAATCCCAAAGACAACCCTGTATAAATGGATATCTAAATATGAAAGTACAGAAGCTTAAATCAATAAAGATAATGATATGGAGAAGAATCTTACGCCAAACTATAAGCTGATCTTTTTAGATATACTTGAACAAAAATTTCCGGACAGAAAAGATGTCTGTATGCCGATTTTAAGTAAAAATGAGCTATCTCAATTCGATATAATTGAGCTGAATCAAAAAATTTTTGGAGGTATTGATAAGGACACATTCACTTTGAATCAAAAACACAAAGCATATAATAAACACAGTATTTCAAAGATTTTAAATTACCAAATTAAAAACGATTTAAGTAATATGCGAACTGCTTCAATCTTTAAATTAAGCCGGAATACGATAACCAAGTGGAAAAAAAAATATACCCACTTGATTTCAGTTACTGAAAGCTGCAATTAGTTTATTATTCGGAAACCGATTTATCATATTTATTTTCAAAGTATAAGGATGGAGGGAGACCTGTAATTTCTTTAAAAGTTTTGGTGAACGAAGAAGCCGTGGCAAAGCCGGTCACTTCTGCAAGATAGCTTATCTTATATTTTTTATAAGAAATATCATTGTCCATCTTGCTGATTATATAATTTATCCTGAGAGTATTAATATAGGTCTTAAAGCTGTCAGATTTATATTTTTTAATAATTGCAGATAAATATTTTACATTCGTTCCAAACTCTGTAGCAAGATTGCCAAGGGTAACCCCCTTTTTTGTAAACATGTTATTATCTTCAAAATTATTTAGCTTTTCAAGGATCAACAGTTCAGTACTGCTACTAATTGAATTTGGTAATTTGGCATCGGGTATTTCTGTGGGGCTTATTTCTGTGCTTTTTTCAGGCAAATAAATGTCTGAATTGTTATTTGTATTTGGTTTTATTCTGATGAATATGATTAAACCAATAATTATCGTTATTGAAGCGGCTAAACATAAAATCAAAATTTTAATCTGTGTTGGATTCCCAATTGGCCTGAGGCATCCTTTGCAATCCTTAACCATTAAATTGAGCTCCTTCATCTTTTGGCTGCATATGCAAGCTATATCACTTCCTTCTGTTTTTGATTTATTGCTCCCTAACACTAGAAACATAGGGTTAACAGTAAATATCTTTAAAAATTCTTGAAGCTTTGGATGTGACCATGATTTTGTTTGGTTATTTACATGTGTACAATTGTAAATTTCAGAAGAGATATTTAAATTTTTTTTCTTTTCAACCTCCATTGTACAGGAAATGAAGATATAAGATATGAGATAAAAAACGGAACTCATAATGATTGTGGGAATACCTATCAATATATTTTTTTTAAAACGATGTTATCATGAAAACACAATAATATGGCAAATAATCTCGCGTCAGTTATCAATTTCCGAAAAAAAATGATAATTATTTTCAATAAAGAAAACCTTTTGCCTTCAGGCGAGAAGCGAAGATAAAATGGAATAAGAGATGATCCGGAGATACAAAAAATGTTAATCATATCATACTTAATAAATATCAATCCTCTAACTGATCAAAAGCAGCATCCTTTCAACAGGACTCTGTGAACGCAAGGCAAACCCTTTCCAATATTTTACAGCTTAGTTGAGAAGGATGTTAAGCTTTATTCTTTATTAAGGATTATTAGTCGTAATAACAAACATAACCAAAGGTTCATCTCCGATGTTTTCAATAGAATGATAGCCTATGGAACTGATGGCTGTAATATCTCCTTTTTGAAGTATTTTTTTTCGCTCCGGTCCCTGAGTTCCGGTTCTTTCACGATACTCTCCGGCTCCATGCACAACAATATATAGTTCTTCTTCATTTTTTTCATTGTGGGTATGAAACCCGGATTCATCACCTGTATTTAATAGAACCATATAAGCACCCAGACGATTATTGGTCAGCTCATTCTGATCGAACATTTGGATCATGTATACAGTTCCGTTTCCGCCATACATTTTTTCACGTTTATCTATGCGTATAATGCTTCGCTCTTCCTTTTCAAAGGCCATTACATAAAGGTGGATGTATTTTGAAACCTCCTGTATAACGTGATCGAATTCCGCTCCTTCAGATAATATAACTGTATCAGCCATGTGAGTTAGATATTGATTTAAAATAATGTACATCAATTTACCAAAAATTATACAGGAATGCAAGCAAAACAGCTTTTATTGAAAAATCAACCATTTAGCAAATCAGCAACAGCCTATACTCACCATCCCTTTCAACAGGAGCCCTATGAATACAAGGCAGGACTTGCTGCCCCGGATGATCTACTGCCAATTTCCAAAGATGCCCTGATCCTAAATTTATGGGTTGGGCATTGGACTTGGGCTGATAATGCAGATCGAAGAAACAGTCTTTCAGGAACATTTCGAATTCTGTTTCCGGACCGTCATGTAATTCTTTAAGCTTTTCCCGGATTTCCGGAATCAGGATTTTTTGTGTAGCCTGATCATTAGGTAAGATATCACTTGCAGCACCATGGTAGGTACATAAAAAAGTTTGGGTACCAACAGGCGAGCGGTCCACATGATACGAATATACATCGGTTGAAATAAAATCGAACTCCTCATCTCGCTCGTAACTTTTGAGTAAATTAAGGGAAGGGGAGGCTCCGAAATCAGCTAATTGCTTTAAATCACTCAAGATAATTTCCCTTGCAGCATTCCCTTCTTCTGATAGCTGCAGTGCTAAAAGATCTTCAATGGAAACTTCCGTAATATTCTCTTTTAATTGAAGTTGAGACACAATTTCTTTAAAATCACCGTCTAAATTTCTGTCCCAGCAAACTGCATTCATCGCTCCCTGAAAATTGGTATTTATAAGCTCAGAAAAAGTAGAAACTACTCCAATTTGATTGTGGTCAGAAAATTTTAGATTCATAATAAGTTGCTTAATGTTCTGCAAAAATAAGGATTAGGCTATAAGATAATGAAAGCCAATACCAGATATTATTTGGATTTTATGACAGAAATTATTTTATATTAGTTTCCTGCGGATACGGCTCAGGCTTTCAGGCTTCATTCCCAGGAAAGAAGCAATATAGCTAATAGGCACATTATGCAGGATTCCCGGATAATTTTCAATAAGTTTCCTGTAGCGTTTTTCTCCGGAAAGAGTGGCGAGCTCAGTGGATCGGGTTTCATTATAGACAATAGATTTTTGAAAAACTTCTATGCTGAAATCTTTCATAGCTTCACTTTTTGAAGTTAAAGAATCAAGATCCGTCCTGGTGATTCGTAGGAGCTCACATTCAGTGATGCATTCAACATTTTCATTAGATTTTGTTGCATTTATGAAATTAAAATAGGAGGTGAAAAATCCCGGAGGACAATTGATGTGCGTTGTTACCTCATCTCCATTTTCGTTATAATGGAACAGGCGTAGATAGCCTGATATGATATAATACAGGTATTCCGGTACTTTTCCCGCTTCTTCAATAATACGGTTTTTAGGAAAAAGTACCGGTTCAAAATATTGAAAAATCAAATCCTTATCCATTTGGGAAAGAGGATGTCCGGACTGGATAAAATCAATTAATTTCTGCTGCATCGTACCTTACAGATGGTTATAAATTCAAATTTACAACAACTATTTCAATAGCTCTTTATGCTCCATTAAATAAAGTAGTGCTTCCTTTACTGCCTGTTCCGGACTTTTGGGGTTGAATCCCAATTCTTTTCTGGATTTTGTAATGTCAAAATCTTGCTGCAAACCCGAAAACATCGCAATATCCTTGCGGGTCAGAACAGGTGGCTTTTTCTGTATTTTAGCAGTAAGCTCCATAATTCCGGCAATAGTAAATAAAATAGCTTTAGGCACTGAACCGGGAATTTTGATCTTTAGCTCAGGAAATAATGTATTGGCTAAGATAGTAGTGTCTGTAATGGTCATACACTTCTCATTGGCAAGGATATAGCGTTCTCCGTCACGGCCATTCTGTGCAGCCAGGTAACAACCTTCTGCAACATCTTTTACATCGATCCAGTTCAGGGTTATTTTAGTATCTACCGGGATTTCTTTATTGAGAATGAGCTTTAAAACTCCATAAGAAACGTTCAGCGGTAAAAAAGCCTCACTTCCGATCATTGCTGAAGGCATCACGGATACTATTTCTATTCCCAGTTTCCTGGCCAGTTCAAATGCCAGCTTTTCGCCGTCGTTTTTAGAATTGTAATACATATCCCTGCGGTCAGGATTGTAGCCGTAACTTTCTTTGGTAGGGAGTTTTGTATAATCTAATGCCGCTATAGAACTTACATAAACAATACGTTTTACGCCTGCTTCTGCTGCTGCTTCAATCGTATTTTTTGTTCCCTGAATATTCACATCATAAATTTCTGTTTTAGGATCCTGTGCCCACAGCTTGAAAGATGCTCCCACTGCATAAAATGTCTCTACTCCCTGTAAAGCTTTGATAAAAGACGATTTGTCGGTGATATCTGCCTGTACCACCTCGCAGTCCAATCCTGTAAATGGTGCTTTATTATTAATATTTCTTACGCTGGCTCTTACAGGAACTCCTTTATTGATCAGGAATCTTACCAGGTTATTTCCTAAATGTCCGTTGGCCCCGGAAACTAAGGCCAGATTTTTCTGTATCATAATTGCTTATTTTAATGACACAAAGTTCCTATAACCATTTGCGAATGCACTTGACTTTTGTTAGATAATGTTCAGACGGTTTCTGCGATAAAAATATAAAGCCATCTCAATAATGAGACGGCTTCATCTGTTTTGTATATGATGTCATTAAATGAATAGCTGACAGCTTAATACCATGAGCCAATTGTTTTATCCTGCTTTGCACATAGCATCCCAGGTTGTCCAGAAATGGGCATTAATAGCTCCGGGAGCAGGGTTGGTGCTGTCAGCAACAATACCTACCATGGAGGCGCAGTTCGAATTGCAGCCTATTTCATTGTAACTTCCTGCCTGAGGCGGAATTTGGCGCCATGTACCGGTAGAACCGCTTAATAATTCTACTTTAATTTCAAAAATACCCGAAAGATTTGGGGTCTGAATTTGTTTCGTCGGAGCTTCACTGGAAATCGAATCGCTCCAGTTACCCTGTGAGAATGTAACGCGCCATGTGGAAATCATTTTGGATGTATCGTTCTGAGGTGAAAGATAAACCCAGAATTGTGCGCCTCCACCCAATTGAAGCTGGCCGGCAGAGTTGGCATTGATGTTTGTAGTGTCCATATTGAATTTATTTTGTTGGTTATTTTTTTATTAACTGTTCTGTATTCCAAAGTAACAAAGAAGAATACAGCTGTTTTAGAGTACAAATGACCAATTATGGCTTTGGGTAGAAATACTTAGGTTAGGAAAACAAAACTGAGAACTGATATTTTCCTGTAGATTTGCTGGCAGAGGAGGAAATGCTTTATCTTTGTTTTTAAAGGTTGATGATAAGTTGTTGGCCGAAAATACCTTTATGAATAATAGTTTTTTACTTTCTGCAAAAAGAATCTGTATTGCAGCTTTTCTTTCCTTAAACACAGTGATGTATGCCCAGAAAGCAGATATTTCCACAATTTCGGAAAAAACCTTAAACAGCATCCTGGAAAAAAACAGAAACTATTATACGGAGGGAAAAGTGGCTGATTACATTCCTGAACTAGGTAAAATGGATGCCAGAGCAATCGCTTTTTCAGTGGTCGGTAAAAACGGTAAAATCTTTAATACTGGCGATGTTCACAAGAAATTTACCATGCAGAGTATCTCCAAAATCATTGCATTGATGATTGCTGTCAATGAGAAAGGGGAAGCAAATGTTTTTAATAAAATGGGGTATTTTGGAACCGATAAACCTTTCAATCACTTTTCCAACCTTGAAACGACGAGCAAGCCATTGAATCCGATGATGAATGCGGGAGCTATTCTTACCACTTCACTAATTTCAGGAGAAGGTGAAAAACCGTTTCTTAAAATTTTGGATCTGGTAAGGTATATAACCAAAAATAATACAATTGATTACAATACATCCGTTTACGAATCCGAAAAATCTACAGGCCACCGTAACCGTGGCATATTTTACCTGATGAAAAACAACGGACTGATCTCGGGAAATGAAGATCAGCTGGACAATTATTTCAAACAATGTTCTATTGAGCTTACGGCTGAAGATTTGGCTAAAATTGGATATTTCTTTGCCAATGAATGTGTTCGTTTTGACGGAGATACCAAGTATAAAAATGCAGAAATGTCGAAACTGATCCAATCTCAGATGCTCATAGCCGGGATGTACGAATTCAGTGGAGAATATGCCAGAACAGTAGGCGTACCTAGCAAATCCGGTGTTGGAGGCGGAATTGCCGTGAGCGTTCCCGGGAAAATGGGTATCGGTGTTTTCAGTCCCGCATTAGATCAGCATGGAAATTCCTCGGCCGGTTATCATATGATTTTAGACCTGGTGAAACAGTATGACCTGAGTCTGTTTTAAGAATAGGCCTTCACATGTCGAATTCAGACATCAGACCATTTTATTTTTCAGATCTTTATACTTTGAACGTCCTACAGGCAATACTTCACCTGTTTTAAGCAAGGCTCCGTATCGTGTACCGGGATTAATGATAATTTTTTCGATTTGCTGAAAATTAACAAGATAAGACTTATGAATGCGTTCAAACCTCTCAGGAAGAAGTTGCTGCAAATATTCAAGGGATTTATCATGAAGCTCATTCTGTCCGTTACTGAGATGCAGCTCAGTATAAATTCCGGCCCCTTTGATGTAGATCACCTCAGAAATATTGATCAGACGAACCTGTCCGGCTCTTTTTACAGCGAGGTATTTAATGCCTTCATCCGGTTTTATGGCAGGGCTGACGAATCTTGTTAAAGCCTTAAAAAGTCTGTCCTGATCAAAAGGTTTGGGAACAAAATCAAGGACTCCATATGCAAAAGCAGTAATCGCTTTATCAGTATTGGCAGAAACAATTATGGTATGAAAAGAAGCGGCTACCATATGTTCCAAGAGCTCAAAACCATTATCCCCATTGAGATTAAGATCGAGTAGGAGCAGGTCGGGAATTCGGGTTGAAACCTGATCAAGTCCCTTTTGCAGGGAATCACAGATAATGATTTCATGGGGTCTGTCCGTAAAGAATTCGGATGTCATACGCTGTAAACGTCGGGCAATTCTGGCCTCGTCCTCTATAATTACTATATTCATTGCTTTAAAATTTGAATAGTAGACATCCAGCCGTTTTCCGTAGAACCCGACGTAAGTTTCCAGTTTTGGCCATAACTTTCAGTCAGTCTTGCTTTGATATACTTAAAGCCGTTTCCGCCCGCGCGGTCCGTCATGATTGGCCGGTTCTTCGCGAAAGTTTCAAAAGTATATTGGTGAGCCTCTTTTGATAAAGAATAATGGAGTACAAATTGAATTGTATTTCCGGACAGTGGCTCGCTGTGTGTAATACCATTCTCCAGTAAGGTATGAATGATTGCCGGAGGTATCAGCTGTGTTTCATCGATTCCTTTTTGTTCCCAGATATAATTTATTTCCTTCCGAAAACCCATAACTGACAGGTGTTGGCGGCATAACTCCAGTTCTTTCGTAACAGGGATCAGGGTCTGTTCAGAGATCTCGTTCATAATATCAAATTCTGTGGCCAATGCCTGTATAAATCGGGCTCCGTCCTTGGGGGATTCTTCTACCCAGTCCATCATCGAAGTCAGTGTATTTCTTAAAAAGTGAGGCTGAATATTCTTTTTAAGCAATTCCAGTTGCAGCCTTGACGAAAGTAAAACAGCATTCTGATGCTCTGCCTCAATGACACTGGTACGGATAGAGTGCAGATAAAGCATAGAGAGTACGATAATGGTAAAACTGATAAATAACCCATAATCATAAACCACAAGTCTGTTGACCAATGCACTTGCCAAAAGAGCAGCAAGAGCAATAAAGCCGCCTTTTTCCTTTTGAAGAATGCCATTCAGAACCACAATGAAGGCAGTTATCAGCATGGCCAGGCTGTAGAGCCGGGCAGTCAGGTCATAATGCCCGTAATTGAACCAATAAAGTCCAAGCAGTGTCAGCAGCAGGGCGAGCATCAGCCATTTCCCATACCTGAAGTTAAATTGAATAATAAAATACCAAGGAACCAGCAGCGCATTGGTAAACGTCAGCCATCCGATGATTTCAAGACGTAAGAAGAACTCAGAATAGGGGAGCTTCACATGGAATTTCAGATATTCCATGATCAGTAAAGTGAAAAAAAGAAGGCATATGGTCGCAAATATAAGGATGTCTTTCTGTTTTCTTTTGCTGTTCAGATAGAGGAAGAAATAATAAACGGCAGCGATCAGAAAAGCTCCGGCCATCAGGTTCATATAGGCCGTTGTGACCAGTGGGTATGTCAGTAATGTTTCGTAATTATTGATTGTGAATCCAATACTCCGCTGGACATCAGGATACAGGGATTGGGAGCTGCGCATGGCAATCGTATGAAGCCCGGGCGAAATCAGATGATTCGGAATCCTGTAATAACTGCATTCAGTTCCCGGTATTTCCGGATTTCCATTTTTCGGAAGCTGTCCGTTTCTGCCGATCAGTACACCATCCCAGTACACTTCAAAAGCACCGAAAGAATTGATCTGAAGACCGAGAGGTATCAGCTCGTTTTCCACCGGACGTAGATCAACATGGGTACGTGACCAGAATATTTTATCCGAAGTATTACCCCTGGTCTCAGACCAGTCTTTATCATTATAATTTTTACTTATCCAGGCCATATTGTCTCCGGTTTTATAAACCGGTACCGGATCTTCATTGCGGATAACAGGTATAGCCAGCAGGTCAAGCAGCGTTAATAAAAATATTAAATAATACATAATGTAAATATACAAGCTAATTTGAAAAATCAGATGTCGTTTGAAAGCTTGTGGAGCTGTTCAGATGTTTCTTCTGTGAATGGCTGTTTCTGCGATTTAAATTTACATCATGAAACAAGTAGCCATCATTTTTTTTATCATCCTGTCTGTTCAGTATTCATTTGCACAGAAAGGTCAGATTACTGGAGTCATTCAGGAAAAACAGGATATACCCATATCTTATGTAACGGTAACATTAAAGGATAACGGAGATCGGGCGATTGCCGCCGGTATTTCGGATGCCAAAGGAATATTCAGGCTGGAAAGCATTACGGCTGGAAACTATACCATCAGTTATGCTCTTGCGGGTTTTCAGACGATCAGCAGGCCTGTGGAGGTTAAGACTGATGAGGCAGTCAATGTGGGAACGGTCATTTTGGAGCCTGATACAAAACTGTTGCAGGAAGTATCTGTTACAGGACAGCGTTCATCGGTCAGTTTAAAACTGGACAAAAAAGTCTTTGAAGTAGGTAAGGATGTCCTCTCGCAGTCAGGTGCGGTAACGGATCTTCTCAACGTTGTTCCTTCTGTTAGTGTGAGTCCGGGTGGAGAAATCAGTTTACGGGGGAATTCTAATGTATTGGTATTAATTGACGGCCGCCGGACCGGACTGACTCAGAGCAATGCTTTGGAACAGGTGCCCGCCGATCAGGTAGAGCGTGTGGAGGTGATCACCAATCCTTCTTCCAGATTCGATGCAGCCGGTTCTGCGGGGATTATCAATATCATACTTAAAAAGAATAAAAAGGCAGGGTTCAATGGTCAGCTGCGTCTGGTAGGCGGCATACCCAACGAAACCCGTATCAGCCCCAGCCTAAATTATAAATCAAATAAACTCAATCTGTTTGCTACCTACGGCATCCGGTTCTCAGATTATGTAGGTCTGTATACAATGAAACAGTCTACGGGACTTTCAGGAACACGGGTAGATCTGGACCAGAGACAGGATGAGAACAGGCATGATGATGCCAAATTACTTTATTTTGGGGCCGACTTTAAGATCAATGATCATAATACCATTACCGCAGCTTTCATGAGGAATTCAACCCATGATCACGACAAGACCCAGCTTAATTATTTATATTCAAATAAAAACGGAATTATCGACAGCAGTCTCACCAGAAAGGGCGAATCATGGGAAAAGCGCAGCTATAACCAGCTCGAATTCAATTATACCAAAAACTTTGCTAAAGCAGGAAAGAAGCTGACTGTAGATATGCAGTATGACTTCTGGGATAGTGACAAAGACTGGAATTTATCAACCAGCAAAATATTTCCAGCTGCTGTAGATTTACCAATGATCAGGACAGGTTCAATGGGTGAGAGCAAGGATTTTATGATTAAAACAGATATGATGCAGCCACTGGACAGTACTTCCACTTTGGAATTCGGTTTGAAGTTAGAAGACCGGAGAGTAAACACCGACTTTATCGCGGAACAGCAGAATTCAGCGGGCTGGGAGATCATTGATCAGATTGATAATCATTTGTTATATAAAGAATTGATTGGAAGTGTTTACGTACAGTTTTCCGGAAAGACCGGAGCTTTAAGTTATCAGGCAGGTTTACGTGGCGAGCTTACCCATATCGGTATCGAAGACCGTGCGGGCACCTATACCAATGAGAAAAATTATAACCGTCTGTTTCCAACATTGAATGTAAGCTATCGTTTCAATGAGCGAACAACTTTACAGGGAAGCTACAGCAAAAGAATCAACAGGCCAAGGCTGGGCATGATTTATCCTTTTAATGAACTGACTGATCTAAGCAGCCGTTATGTGGGAAATCCGGATCTTAATCCATCTTATGCCAATGTTTTTGAAATCGCTTTTCTTAAAAACTGGAAGACGCTTACCTTTAATCCATCCTTTTATTATCAACGAAATACCGGAGTAATGGAAGATTATACGTTCCGGAATACAGGGGGGCTGTTTATTACAATGCCGGTTAATATAAAAAGGGAAACCCGTCACGGTTTTGAGCTGTCAGTGCTTTATAATCCTGTCAAATGGCTGCAGGTTAATACAGAGTTTAATCTGTTTCATTATGCCGAACAGGGCAGTTATAAAGATCAAAGCTTCGATTATTCCGGGAATACCTTAACCGCCCGCGTAAGTGCCCAGCTGAAATTGAAGAACAAACTTGCTTTTCAAACGCTTTATAATTTCAGAGGAGCCAATGCTACTGCCCAGACTCATACAGATGCACTTCACAGTATTGATGTTGGACTCAGCAAGACTTTTTTAAAAGACAAAGCAACGCTTATGTTTGATATAAGCAACCTGTTTGGATTACGAAAGTCAAACAGCAGAACTGCAGGGGCAGATTACGAAATCAGCCAGACCAGTATTCCTAATGCTGCCCGCTATCGTTTAACGCTGGTTTACAGATTCAACCAAAAAGATAATCAGACGGTACGGCAAGCTAAAAGTGGCAACAGAGATTAAATTTTAGATAATTTATTGGCATTTTAATAAAACAATAATTTCTGCCTGATCTGCAAAATCTGCGAGCGCATTTTTTGATTTAAATTTGATCTTTCGTCTTCTATGACGAAAAAAATACTAACAGATGACAGATGAAATATTAATGGATGATATAATTTTGTCAATCAAATAATAAGGACTTTTTTATAATCTTCTTATTATCATAACGTTGCTTTCCGGTAACGTTATTTTTTTTGCGAAAATCTTATGAAATTTTGTTATTATTTTTTCAAAATTCTGAATTTACTGATTCTTTTTACCGGATCAGCAAACTACAGATTATGTAGATTTCATACGCTTTTATAGGTGTGTTATATTTTTGTAATATAGAAAAATAATTCCCTTATTTTTGATTTATTTTATTTTTTATTTCTATATTTGCTTTAAATTATCAATTATAAACCTTTATAATTGAAGCTTATAGGTTGTGCTGTCTCATTTTTCGATAATAGAAATATAATCTATATTTTTT
>NZ_QNFY01000014.1 GCF_003290185.1 Chryseobacterium lathyri
AGCCGGAGCTATCTTATGGTTTATCCAGTCTAAGATAAAATCAAACGGAGCAAACATTGCTTTGGGAGTAGTTTTATTGGGTGTCCCTTTTATGATGGGATTCCAGAACTATACGCCGCATGACCGCAGCAAAAAATCAGCAGCGCGTGACTATGCCTATTCATTCCTGAAATCACTGTCTAAAGATGATATCATTTTTATCTATGGCGACAACGATACCTTCCCTGTGTGGGCTATTCAGGAAACAGAGCGGTTCCGCGATGATGTAAAAACCGTAAATTTCACCTTGCTGGCGACTCCATGGTATATTGATCAGGTAAAGAGAAAAACATACAATGCGGCAGGAATTCCAAGTGAACTGACTCACGAGGACTACAGAGACGGTGTAAACGACCAGATCTACATGATGAAGAAAGAAGACTGGGAAGGAGTTTTCTCTATGCTGAAAGAACAGGGGGTCCCTGATACGCAATTCGGAGCCTTCAGAAAATACCTTACACAGGATTCACTGACATTGAAAGAGGCTGTTGACTTTATCAAATTCAAATCTCCCGAAAAAGATGAGCTTTTAAAAATGTACTTCGGGGAAGAAAAGTTTGAGAAATATAATATTCTTCCGGTAAACAAATTCATTCTTCCGGTTAACAAAGAAAATGCTTTAAAAGCAGGAATTATCACCCAGGCAGATCTTCCGGATGTGGTGAACCAGATCATGATTACCTATAAAGGAAACACGCTTTATAAAAACAACCTGATCATGCTGGATATGCTGGCCAATTTCGACTGGAAACGTCCCATCAACTTCTCATCAGGAGGAATCTACGACAGCGAGAATATCTTTTATCTTGACGAATATCTTCAGTTTGAAGGTTTCAGCTACAAATTAGTGCCTATTCATACAGCTCCAAACCTGGATGGTGATATGGGCAGGGTAGAGGTCAACTCACTTTATAATGTTGTGAAAAACTTCAGATGGGGCAATTTTAAAGACCTGGGTATTCATTATGATGAAGCAGCTACCTCAAACATTATGGGCTACAGAATGACGGCTGGAAGGGCCGCTTCAGCATTGGCATTAAAAGGACAGAAAGCTAAAGCTATAGAATTATTAGACCTTGCCTCAAAAGAAATTCCTGCTGAAAAATACAATGATCCCCGCTCATTAAGCTCTATGGTCACCGGATATATCATTGCAGGACAGGAGAAGAAAGGTCTGCAGCTGGCAGAAATCCTGAAAAAAGAGATCTTTGAAGAGTACGATTACTATCTGAGTCTTTCCCCAACATTTCAGAGACAGTCAGCCAAGCAGATGAGAGTGAAGCCAATGGAGTACTCGATGGTGGTATCAGCGGTTACAGATGCTTATAAGAAATTGGGACAGAATGAAAAGGCATATGCTTACCTGGTAAAATCTATAGAACCGATTGATAAGAAATTCAATACTTTCCTCAAAGATCTTCAGCAGATGGGTAAAGAAAAGGCGATAAAGGAATCTGAAAATGTACAAAAGATCACTCCTTTCTATCAATATTTGTTCGATGTGATGCAACCTTTTGATTCTACCTATTCAAAAGAAAAAGAAGATCAGATTACCCGGGCAATGATCAAAGTGACCCAATAGATGCCTTAAAAAACTTAACAAAGAAAAAGTCCGGACTATACCGGACTTTTAATTTTATATATGATCATTTGTTCTTAAACGAATTTAAACAACAACTAATCAATCGGCTCCCACAATTGAATCTTGTTTCCTTCCAGATCCAGAATATGCAGGAATTTTCCGTAATCATAAGTTTCGATAGTGTCCAGAATCGTAACGTTTTCCTTTTTTAATTCCTCTGCCAATGCCTCCAGATTTTCCACTCTGTAATTGATCATGAAATCTTTCGTAGAAGGTTCAAAATATTTGGTAGTTTCTGTAAAAGGAGCCCATTGTGTAAGTCCCTTTTTAGAAGTATCTTCACTTTCACGCCATTCAAAACTGGTTCCGTAGGGAGTTGTTTCAAGGCCGAGATGGGTTTTATACCATTCATTTATTGCATTTGGATCCTTCGATTTGAAAAGGATACCTCCGATTCCTGTTACTTTTTTCATGTCTGTTTTTTAGTTGTTAGAATATATTTATTATGGAAAACGATTGATGCTTTCCCTGATTTCAAATATATGTAAAACTTTTTACCGGAATATTCTTCTGAATTAAAATTCATAAAGCGCATGCTCACTGACTGAAATAGCTGAAAAAATAATGTCTCGGACTGATGGCTCTTTCAGAGGTCAAAGACTTTGATGAGCTAGAAGTCTCCGATCTTTAAAAGCCCGGAAAAATTAATTTATTTTAATGACTGCTGAAAAATTCCAGCATATCATCTAATGCCGTTTTGGAATGCATTCTGTCACCATTTTCCAGGGAATCTTTTGTGGCTTCAGCAGCTCTTTTGCGCATCTGAATTTCATAATGACTGATGGCTTCCTCCAGAGTAGTGAACCGATCCGATGTCAGACATTCACTCAGTTCCAATGCATCCAGCATTGCCATATTGGCTCCTTCTCCTGCAAACGGAGGCATTACATGGGCTGCATCTCCAAGCAGGGTGAGATTGGGTTTTGTTTCCCATGACTGATCCAGAGGCATAGAATAAATAGGACGCGGAATAAAAGGGACAGAGGCATTTTCGAAAAGCTCGTACCAGATGCTGCTCCATTCAGCATATTCTTTTTTAAACCATTCCAGTATTTGCATTTGATCAGAGAAATCCAGACCGCTTTCCTTAGCCCAGTTTTCATTGGTTCTGAAACTTGCATAAAATCCAAGATCGCCACTTCCTTTCTGGCCCATAAGCAGATTTTTATGAGTTCCAAAAGCCATTATCTTTCCGTCCCTGATCAGTTCTTTGATATGCGGAGCCGTTTTTTCTGCATTATATACATTGCCTTCAAGCATTAAAATTCCTGAATAGATGGGTTTCAGGTCTGTAAGATAAGGGCGGATCTTAGAATTGGCACCGTCGGCAGCAATGACAATATCCGCATAGGCCGAAAAACCGTTCTTGAATTGCAGCTGCCAGCCTCCATTTTTAGGTTCCATCGCAATAAAATGACTGTCCCAGATCACTGTTTCAGGTTCCAGAGATTCCAGAAGCATGTTTCTCAATGGTCCGCGGTCTATTTCCGGACGGAAATGCTTGTTACCAAAATCTTCATCAGGTTTTGTTTCGTGGTCGGTGAATATGATTTCTGCGTGTTCATTTACGATCAGCATTTTGTCTGCTCCGGGACGGTAATTCTTTTTAAATTCATCCAGGAGACCAGCATTTCGGATGGCATCCATTCCCGATCCTTCATGCATATCAAGCGGAGAACCCTGAACCCGGGCGTTTTTATTAAGATCCCTTTCATATACCTTTACATTGGCATTTTTAAGCTGTAAAAGTCTTGCCAGCGTCAATCCTCCCGGACCGGCACCTATTATGGCTATTGATTTATTTTCTACTAACATTGTATTGTAATTTTAATTTTACTGATGCAAAATTATTTTTGTTTCAATACGGATAATAGTATAAATCGGTCATTTTTGTTCCTGGACAATTCCTTTGGGACAACCCCTGAAAATTTCTTGATTTCTTTGATGAAATGCGTCTGATCTGTAAAATTAAGTTCAGGAAATAGCTTGCCTTCCGCAATATGGCCTAAAGAGGCTCTGAAACGCAGAATACTGCAGTAGGCTTTTAAAGAAAGTCCGAACTGCTGATTGAAGTAACGGTTGATTTGTCTGCTGCTCCAGCCTGTTTTCTCTGAAAGTTCTTTCACGCTCATTTCGCCGTTTGATGCATAGATGAGGTCAAAAAGCCTGTGCTTTCTTTCATCAACGGTTTGCGGCAGTAGTTCTGTTATTTTTTCTGTTATTTTTAGAGTAAATGTTTCAAGATTTTTAAGATTATCATCATTCAGATTCCAAAAATCATCAGGAAGATTCTTACCACTGTTGATCAGGTCTGCAATGGAAGTGTGGAGGATATATTCCACGGCAAGAGGACGGAAACTGACGGCAAAAGCAAACGTGCCGGAAGGAATACTTCTCTGCTCAGGTGCAGTTTCCAATCCGATGAGAAAAACATTGAACGATTCATTCGGGCCGGATCGCATAAAAAATAAATCGACCCTTCCGTCAGGGAGTATAACCACTTCTTTTGCTTCAACTGCAGGATTATGAAACATCCCTATATTTTCTACAAAGCTGTCCAGTGATGGGTCCGGTTGAATAAATTTACAGTAGAATTCGTTGTCCATAGAAGTATACTTCTGTTATAATTTTTCAAAAAACTAAATTACAAGAAATTGGACTTAAGTGATCAATTTTAACTCAATTCTGTATAAATCTTTATTTTGTGAATAATTTTAGTCTAAAATTTGGAAAATATCCAAATAACTGATAATTTAGTTATAAATCACAATAATGAAATTCCCAATCTTTATATGCTTCTTTATTTTTACCATTTCAGGGATCAATGCTCAGATGATTGATAAGGAAAAACTTCTTGAATATTATGAATCACAGCGTTATGCTGAAGCTGCCCAATATCTGCAGAGTGTATATCCTGAAGATACAAAAGATGTAAAAGCTCTGACGCAGATGGCATATTGCAATATGATGTCCGGAAAACTTCCGGAAGCAGAGAAAAACTATCTAAAGGTCAATGCTGTAGAACCGGGAAGTCTTCCGGTTTTATTCAGCCTGGCCAGTATCAATTCCAAGAGAGGGAATGCAGCGAATGCTAAAGCGTATCTTTTGAAAATTATTCAGCTGGACAGCCTTAATTTCAGTGCGTACAAACAGTTAGCTGGTTTGGGAGATACTCCTGAGTCCAAATTACAATACCTCAAAAAAGCAAATGCCTTAAACCGTACAGAGCCGGATATTGCTTACGATCTTGCTGTGGCTTACCGGGAAATCAAACAATATCAGCAGGCTTATGATGTCCTTGAAACAGCTATTGGTGCAGATAAAGATAATTTTACGTTGCAGCAGGCCCAACTTCCGATAGTTAACCTGTTGGGCAAATACAAAGAGGTTGTTGAAACCGGAGAAAATCTTCTGAAAAAAAATACAGATGTCAACGTGATCAATGAAATGGGACAGGCTTATTTTTATTTAAAAGATTATCAAAGGTGTATAGCACTTTTTAAAACCTTGGAAGATCTTGGTGTTCAGAATGAAGGGACTCTGTATTTCATGGCTTTAAGTTACCGTGAGCTTAAGGAATATGATCAGGCTGCCATATATGCTGAAAAGACCATTGATGAGGGTATTTCTGATCATACAGCACTTTATTATACCGCTTTGGGAGGAATTTATGAATCCAAAAATCGTTTTTCAGATGCTCTGGAAGCCTACAAAAGAGGCCTGATGTTTAAAAACAGTAACAATATCTACTATCGTCTGGGCCTTTTGTATGACCTCAACCTGAAACAGGCTAAAAATGCAGTAACTTACTATAATCTGTATCTGAAAAATAAACCGGATTCTGAGAAAGAAAAAGAACAGATTAGTTATGCGAAGGCAAGGATCACATCGTTAACACATCCAAAAGAAGTGGCAATAAAGTAGAACCTATCTTGGTTGATAAATAAAAAGCATCCTCAAATATAATTTTGAAGATGCTTCATTAGGTTTAGCGACAGTCCGCATTGATAGGATTCAGGATATAATCTTTGTCCTGGGGAGGTTTTACAAAATAAGACGTTCCATAAACATTTCCGGGCCGGAAAAAATCTGTAGAAACAACCTGTGCACCGCTGCTGAAGGCTGCTTTTGATCGGGTAAGGTCATTGACCTTGGCTTCATAGGTTTCAATATCAGCCCTTGTTCGTACCATAAATCCCTGCTTCACCAGAGCCTGAATGTCCTGCTGCCGTACAATTGCATTATCTTTTAAAATAAAGGCTGCAAAACTGTCCTCCGGCTCACTTTCCATGAACATTAGTCTTTTTTCCAGAGAACCGTCAATAAGATAAGGACTGTTTTTAGTAGACTGAGTTCCTGCACTTCCCGGTAACAGCATGAATATGAATTTTCCTCTGCTGTCTTCTGCTTTTGGCCAGTTATTATGAACGACAGCCTCCCGCAGTGTAGGAAACTTGCCCTGTACTTCTTTAGGAGTAATGATCTTATCTTTCCCCAGATACTGTAAAATTTCCTGATCCAGATCATCATAAGCTTTTTGGGTAAAAGGTAAAACCTGGGTAGAATTGGGGAAAATAGGAAATCCGGAGTCCTTGGCTTCCACCATAATAAATAGGGTAGTGTGCTGAGGATGCTGATCCGACCATTTCCGAAGTTCCTTAAGGGCATCTTTTAACGTCGGATAATGCGATCTGAAATCAATATCTGCCATATGCAGAAGCTTAAATCCGGGTTGGTCCAGGTCTTTGGTATTGTGCGGTGCCAGATCTTTTACGCCTTTCTCCTGTAAGACGCGGTAGGATGCCGGATGATTAAAGCGGTTGCCGTCCGGATCATAGTAAACATCCAGCTCAAGGCCGCGGAGATTGGCATTAAGCTGCTCTGTAAAACCGGGATGATTATAATTGAGGGCCTCTGTAAAATCCATTCCGTTAGGATGGTATTCCTGGAATTTAGCTTTCTGCTCAGAGGACATTCCTGAACTGTATTTTGCCATCAGATTCTTGATAATAGGCGCTGCAAGATCCAATACTTTGGGATCTACCGGTTCTGCATAGGAATTATGAGTTCCCAGTACCTGTATCTGGTTAATTCTGATGTTTTTACATTTTTCCTGGGCATGGAATAGTGAGGCTGCAGCTACTGCAGCAGTATACATATACTTTTTCATAAAGTGGATAATTATTTTGTATTATTAAAAATTGAAATTAACACCAAGCTGGCCTCTTATTCCGGAATAGGAGAGGTTCTCAACTCTGGATTTTTCTCCCATATAATACCGGTTGGGCTCGTTGAAAATATTATTCAGTTCTACAAACAGTCTGATATTTTTATTGATGCTGTACGACGTAGAAGCATCTACCGTAAAGTTTTTATCAAAATGCTGATAATGATCGGGACCGGCAGCTGTTCTTATTTCGCTGACGTAATCTCCCTTATAATTTCCAGCCAGACGGAGCATGAGCTTACTGGTTTCGAAAAATAATATGGTATTAAAAATATGCTTGGCCTGATTGGGAATGGTCGTTTTCATGGTTCCGGTCTGTTTTCCGTTTTCATAGACGGGCATTTTCATTTCGGAATTGATATAGGTATAGTTTCCTTCAAAACCAAGATGTTTCAGAAATCCGGGAAGCCTTTCAAATCGTTTGGAGATTCCGATTTCGAAGCCGTATAGTTTTGCCCCTTCTAAATTTTTAGGAGTGGTAAAGGTGTATGGAAGTCCATTGATGTTAAGGATAGACTGGTCTTTGTAGATCAGATCGGTAATGTCCTTATAAAAAGCTCCGGCGGTGACAAGGTCAAGTTTTCCGAAATAGTTTTCAAACATCAGATCGAAATTATTGGAAAAAGTGGGGTTCAGCTGAGTATTTCCCTGGACAACAGTATTGGACAGATCATTGACAATAGTTCCCGGGTTGAGGTCATTAAAATCAGGTCTGGCAAAAGATCTGGTGTATGCGGCTCTCAGTATTCGATCTTTAGTTAATTTCCATTTCATATTGATCATAGGCAGAAATAGGTTGTATTTTTTCCCGTCTTTAATATCTTCTGCCACAGTTCCGGACTTATCGGAAACTACTTTCTTGCCGTAGAAGGAAATATCATTATATTCATTTCTTACACCGCCCACCAGCTGAAAGTTCTCATTGACCCGCCATGTGCCCATTACATAGGTGGCCCACACATTTTCTGTTCCTCTGTAGGAGCTGGTCATGTTGGAATTGCTGTTCTTTCCGCTTACCTGCTGCAGTCCCAGAATATTTTGAGTAGCGGGATTATAAAATTGGTCGATCTGTCCATTAGTGATCTGGTTGATCATGACTGACTGATAAGGATTACCGATAGGATTCATAAAACCTCCTTTAAATGGAAAAGGTGTCTGTTCAAACTGGCTCATATAGCTTAACGGAGATCCCGGAATACCCAGTGCTGATTTCGGCATCCAAACCAATACCGCAGCATCAACTACTTTTTCTTTATTATTGAATTTTGTTCCGAATTGAAGTTTAAAATGCTCCGAAACGGTATATTTCAGATCCACCTGACCCCGAAGATCGGTTTCGCTGTTACGATTCTGGCTGAGGATCACCTGATTCAGTTTTAGCTGGTTGGCAGAAACCGGGCTCTGATTATGAGGTAAGGTAAAGTCTGCCGGATCACCCGTTCCGCCTGGAGCATCCATGGCAAAGTATTTTCTGCCATCAGAAGCCAGGTTTCCATAGGTCATAGGCTGCACAAAATTGATGATCGGGTAGCCTCTGTCATGGTCTTCTAAATTTTCCGGAGAATTAAATTTAAAACTTGATCTGGCTTTAGACAAAGACCAGTCTATTTCTAAGCGCTGGCCAATCTGATGGTTCCCACCCACCTGCATGGAATATAAATCGGTAAGATAATCGGCATGTCTTGCCTGAAGTGTTACATTCTTAGAGTCAAAATTAAAATAGGTTTCCCGCACAGACTGTCCGTCTTTGTACTGACTGTACAGCCCTTTGAAGTACAATTTATTTTTACTGTTGATGTCATAGTCCATTGCGTAATTGAACCCCAAAGTTCTTCTGTCTGCCAGATAATCACGAAGCTGTAACTGATTGATGGAATAAGATGCGGTCTGATCTGCCAAACCATAATTGAAAATATTCCGCATTTGGTCTATAGCACTAGACCGTTGCCATATCACCGCAGAGGAAATGAATTTCAGCTTTTCTGTAATTTTGTTTCCATAAACGATGGAAGAGTTAAACGTTGGAGATTTGGACATATTTACATATCCGGTAGCAGTACTTATGGCCAGTGTTTCTTTGTTGGGGGATGTTTTTGTAATGAAATCCACATTTCCGCCGATAGCGTCGCCATCAAGATCAGGAGTCAGTGCTTTAGATAAACGTACACTTTGTATAAGCTCAGAAGGGAAGATATCCATCTGGACTCCTCTGTTGGCATTATCACCACTTGCGCTCGGCATTCTGCTGCCATTCAATGTGGAAGAAGTCCATTGAACCGGAGTACCTCTCACGGCAACAAAACGCCCTTCCCCCATATCCCTTTCAATGGAGACTCCCTGCATGCGCTGTACCGCATCTGCAGCATTACGGTCCGGTAATTTCCCGATAGCATCTGCACTCAGAACTTCCGTAATGGTGTTAGAGTTTTTCTTCATGGTAATAGCCCGGGCCTGTGACGCTTTATAAGCGCTGGTGACCACTACTTCCTGAATGGCATTCTCTTTCGCTTTTTTTTCGCCTAGGCTGATTAAGCCCAGATCAACCGCCTTCTTATCAGCGACTATAAAAGGTAAATATATACTTTCGTAACCTGAATATTCAATAATCAGTCTGTAATTTCCGTCAGGAATATTGCTTAATACAAAAGACCCGTCCGTATTCGACGTTATTTTTTCTGCTTTATTTTCTATATAGATTAAAGCATTAGGCAGGTTTCCCTGCTGATCAGCCACAACACCATGCACTGTGGTTTGGGCCATCGTAAGGCCTCCCAGAAAAAAGCCAGCTGCAGTGGTTAAAAAAAATCTTCTTCGTAACATTTTATAAATTTTGCACAAAGATGTTTTCCCTGAGAAAGAATTCAGTTCATTTAAATTTTAACAGACTTGTTTAGATTTGAACATTATTTAATGTGTTGATTTTTAGATATTTGTATTTGTTAAATAATTGTAATATAGCATTTGGACGTTATAAAACATGATCTGTTGGCAGGCAGTTGAACTCTTTTTTGAAATATTTGTAAAAGGTAGACTTGGACTTAAATCCGCATTGGTAGGCTAGATCCGTAACATTGGAATCAGGCTCTTCTTCCTGCATGCGTTTGAACTGTAAAACACGGTTACGGTTGGTATATTCATGAAAGTTGGAAGAAAGATATTGGCTGAACGTAATGGTAAGATCGGTTCTGGAAATAGATAAATACTGTGAAAGCTGCTCCAGGGTAAAGTCTTCATCCAGATAGATAATGCTTTTGTCATAAAATTCCTCTATAGAAGATTTTACCTTCTCAAAATCTATTTTAGAAAGATCCTTGTATTGGTATTTTTCCTTAAAAAGAGGCTCTTCAGGGACTATAAGGGTGTCTTTTTTCTGCTGTTCGTGGTACGTTAAAATATAAACGTACAATATCCAGGCAAACTGGATTAAAAATGAAAGGTTATACATTTTTTGAAACAGAAGAATATCCAGCCCTAATTTGTAGCTTGACCAGAAAACCAAAACACTCCCTAACACAAAAGATAAAAATAGCCGGAATTTTTTTATAAAAGGGTTTTCGATCTTTTTTTGATACTGGGACAATAGAACAATACAGATGAAAAGACTTCCTGTCCAATAATGAATATAATAATTGGCAAAATACTTTGAGTACAAGTTAATAATCAGATCTCCTTCTTTGTAACCGAATAGCTTTGCTGACAATCCAAAGGTATGGATGAGAACGATCAGAGAGAAAGGGTAGAGCAGGTATTTCAGTTTGTCCCGGTGTTTGAAATTAATCAGATAAAAAGTAATGTACAGAAATATCAAACCCTTAAAAACTCTCAGACTGCCCGGTATTTCATAAAGAATAGATTCATATCCGAATCTTTGGATGATGAAATATTCATAGCCCATATCCACTACTACGGTCACAATGTAGAGCAATAGCATATTGTGAAAAGACTTTCTGTTCTTGGCAAGACAGAGTAAGACAGCCAGCGTAATTACAGCCTGCAGGATAACAACCATTAAAATGTACAACATAGCCAGTTTAAATCTGTCCAAAATTATCAATAAACAGGAAGGATGCTTTTAACAGATCATTAAATTTTTGGTATTTTTATAAAAAGTTTTCAGGAACTCATGTTCATCTTCAAAAGTATAAGTGTTCAATAGATAAATATGTAGTTTTAAATTAAAAGTAAACAGCAGGCATGAAATTGAAATTAGGGATCCTGGACCAATCTCCGACCATTGAAGGGGGCAGTTCACTACAGGCATTGAAGAACAGCATTGATCTGGCGCTGTTTGCTGATAAAGCAGGATTTCATAGTGTCATCTATTCCGAACATCACGGGGTGGAAGCGTATGGAAGTTCAAGTCCTGAAATTCTGTCTGCCATCATATTAAGCAAAACTGAACGAATCAAAGTAGGAACCGGAGGGATCATGATGAAAAATTATTCGGCCTACAAGATCGCAGAATGGGCCAAAATGCTGGAAAGTCTTTATCCGGAACGGTTTGTCCTGGGTTTGGGGAAAGCTCCGGGAGGATTAAAAGATGCCGTATCCGCATTGAATAACCACCGCCCCGTTGTTTTATCCAGTCAGGAAACTAAACTTGAAGAGATCATACAATACATTAAAGAAGAGAAGGGAGTCTATGAAGAGCTTATTGCCCAGCCAAAAGGCCTTACTCACCTGCCTGAAATCCTATGGCTTGGCTCCGGAATTCAATCTGCCAGGGAAGCAGCTCAACATGGCGTGGGGTATTCATATGCTGATTTTATGAGAAATGATCAGGGGACGAAAAGTACCGAAACTTATTTAAGCGAATTCGATAGAAACCAGTACAGTCCGGTTCCTTCGCTCCAGGTGGCTGTTGCGGTATCTGTAGCAGAAGATCTGAAATCAGCTCAATACAATGCCTACGGAATGGCTTATCAGTTTCTGCAGGCAAGGCATATACAGGCGCCGGAAGCACTTCTTCCCTCAGAAACAGTTGAACAGAGAATATTGGGAAGTGAAGATGAAGAAGAATTTTTTAAAATCCTGGATCATATCATTACAGATACACCGGGAAATATTTCAGCGAGGCTCCGGGAAAAAGCGGACGAGTATGGTACGGATGAATTAATCATTCTCTGTAATATGTTTAAAGAAACAGACCGTATAGATACCTATAAAAGTATTATATTGGCAAACGTATAATCACATATCCCTCATGAGCTATAATATCCAGTTATTCAGCATTGAAACAAAAGAAAAAGAGAAGGCCGCCGATGACGACAGCTTTTTTGACCGTGAAGAAAATCTTGTTCCATTCACGGGAGAACAGATAGCGGGATTGAAAGAACGCCTTTTAAAGTATAAATATGCATTGGTAAGAGAAGATGAAACGGGAATTCATTTCAGCCATTCTGATGAAGATTTTGGAAATGCCTTACTTACCGATAAAGGCCTTTATTTCAATGCAAATTTGAGTGAAAGTTCCATTTTTGAAGTAGGAATGACTGCATCTGAGTTTACAGATACGGGTGAATTTGCAAAATATGACCCGCAGAATGAAGGCTGGGAAGAATTCTAAATCTCAACTATAGTTTTTTAAAATTCTGCAGCGTTTCTATGACTCCTTCAGGTTTTTCATTTTCAAAAATACCAGATTCTAAAACCCTTTCAAAGGTTTGCGCAGTTCCGGAAGCAATGATGTTAGGGAGATTTTCACTTTCCAGCATTTCGGCCAGACCTTTCATTTCATCAATTCTTCTCACAATGTGCTGAGGATAGGTAGGCGTTGTTTTCATGAGGTCCTGATAGGTTCCCGGAAGGAATTCCTGAAGACTTTCGTTCAGTTCATCCAGGATACCGAAATGGGCTGCTGCAGTCATGGTTTCAAAAAACAGGGCGTTCATTCCTTTATTCACCATAGAAAATAGGAGTTTGTATGCTGATGCTGCCTCTGTTTTTTCACCGGCATCTTTTATTTTAAAAACAGGAGCAAACAGATTGATAAACAAATTTCCGTACATACCGCTCACCACCAACACAGCATGGTCAGGAATATCTTTGGAAGCTCCCATTACTGCTCCATTCACGAATGGAATATCTATTGACAAGAATAGTTGCTCAATAGTAGCGGCAAGAGCTGGAGTATTAGAGTTTAAATCGACATAGAGAGGGCAGTTTGAAGCTTTTTCCAGACAGAAAATAATACTTTCTGCTACTTTCAGGCTTCCTTCCGGGCTGGTAAGCGAAAGGATAACATCAGCCTGCTCAACAGTATCCTGAAGAGAATGAGTATCAATAATTCCTAATTCTTTTATATTCTGTAATGTTCTTTCCGACCTTCCTTCTCCTGCAGTGATAACTTTAAAGTTGTGGTTTATAAGTGCTTTTGCTATTTGGGTTCCCATATCTCCAGGGAACAGAACTGCAATAATGGGCTGAGTTTTCAATATTAATAATTTTTGAATGTTGAATATTCGAAGATACAAATCTCTTTAATTTTTTTCAGTTGTCACACACATTGTATCGATACGGTTTATTGATAAAACTGATTCATAAAGGAACTGTTCCGGATTTTGCTTAATTTTGATCCTTACTGCAGTACTTTATTATAATGAATAAGTCCCCGATTAATAATTATTTCCATTCCTTATTTGACATCAAAGAAGAAGTGGTTGGAAAAATCACAGAGACATTCAGTCACTTTGAACTCAAAGCGAATGAAGTTTTGTTGAATAAAGATGAGATCAGTACCAAAACATTTTTCCTGGAAAAAGGCTATGTCCGTTCCTTTATCCTTAATGAGGACAACGAAGAAATTACCACTAATATTTATGCAGCGCCCTGTTTTGTCAACGACTTTCTGTCGTTTTTCAGACAGCAGCCTGCGAAAGAAATATACCAAACCATTACTGCATGTTCTTTTTGGGAAACAGGTTTGGAAAATGTACAGCACAACTTTCATAACATCCCGGAATTCAGAGAATTCAGTAGGCTTCTTTTTGTTCTTAATTATTACAGCATTCACGACCGGTTGATCGAAATGGCCAGCCAGAAAGCTTCCACCAGATATTTTAATCTGATGAAAAAGCATCCCGATATTTTCCAGTTTGTTCCTCTGAAGATCATCGCTTCTTACCTGGGAATTAAAGACAGCTCATTAAGCCGCATCAGAAGAGATATTCATAAAATGTAACCGTACAGGTTTTAGAATTGGAGGGTTTTTGGGTTTGAGAGTATAGGAGTGTATTGAGTTGCTGGTTAAAATAACGTTGCTGGTTCCTTGACTTTATCATTTACTATTCACTTGCAAAGCAAAATTAACGATTGACATTTTCTAATATTAATAAAAGTCTCAGGTCTCAGGTCTCATGTCTGAAATCTAATTTCTTTTCATTTGTCAAGTGATATATTAGAATTTGGATCTCATCTTTGTTAAAAATAAATTTATGAGCAAAAAACATATTGCGGTGCTTGGATTGGGTGGAGTAGGCGGATATTTCGGTTTTAAAATCAACCAGGAAAATGAGTCTTCCAAAAAATATAAAGTCAGTTTTGTAGCAAGAGGAGAAACCTATCAGAAGGTAAAAGAAAAAGGACTGGTTCTTCTCTCGCCTGAGCACCCTGTAGATCATACTTATCCTGATGCCATAGAGCAGAATATCAGTGATGTGAAAAATGCAGACTTACTATTGATCTGTGTAAAAGAATATGACCTGGAAAATATTTGCCAGCAGCTTAAAGAGGTGATCAGCAGCGAAACAGTACTGCTTCCCATGATGAATGGTGCGGATATTTACGAAAGAATTAGAAAAATAATTCCTGATAACGTTATTCTGCCGACTTGTCTCTATGTAGCTTCCCATATCAAAGAAAAAGGAATTGTAGAGCATAAAGGAAAAGCAGGGAAAATGATTGTAGGAAGAGATCCTGAACATTTTTCTGCGGATGTGGATTGGATTGTTGATATATTGAAAGAAAGTAAAATTGATTTTGATTTTAAAGATAATTCACTGGCAGATATTTGGACGAAATATATTTTCATTGCCAGTTTCGGACTGGTGACAGCTAAACATAATTCTTCCATTGGAATGGTATGCACAGATGAAAATCAGAGAACTGAAGCTTCCGAAATCATGAAAGAAATTAAAAGGATCGCTGACAAAAAAAGAATTGCTCTGGATGAAGATATTATTCAGAAAACATTTGAAAAAGCAGCTACATTTCCTTTTGAAACTCCGACATCTCTACAACTTGACGTCAACTCCGGAAAAGAAAATAATGAACTTGAATTATTAGGGGGTGCCGTTTTGAATTTCGGAAAAGAATTGAGTATTGAAACGCCTGTCACACAGAAAATTTATAATGAAATAAAAGCCTTATAAGCTGAGATATTTTGTTTCTAAAAACAAGTCATAAAATGAAAGCGGGTTTATTCCCGCTTTTATATTGGTTTCTAATTAATGTGTTCACTTATCTTAAGAGTGAAGGAATTTTTTGCGGCTGAATAAAATGTCATCGGTTTCACGGTGCTCAGGATCATCTACACAGCAATCTACCGGGCATACCGTTTTACACTGCGGCTCCTCATGAAATCCTTTACATTCTGTACATTTTCCCGGAACTATATAGTAAACGTCGTCCGAATAAGCCTGTTGGTAAGCTCCTGCATCTGTTTCCGCTCCATCCGGAAAGATTACTTTTCCGGAAAGCTTTGTTTTATCCTGCCACCTCCAGTCAACAGCACCTTCATAGATTGCTGAATTAGGACATTCGGGTTCACAGGCTCCGCAGTTAATGCAGTCATCGGTTATTGTAATAGCCATATTATATTTTTTTAAAAAGATTTAAAAGAGATTTCTCCTGACTTGTTATGGTCCGAGAAATCTCCGTCTAAACATAACTTAAATGAAATAGCAATGGGTTATAATTTTTACTATATCTTTCCTATTCTCTTGGTAGTTGCAATGCCGATCATCTGATCAAATTTAGCAGAATATAAAGAAGATATTTTTGCCGGATCTTCCGGATCAAATAATGCTGATCTGATAATAGGTATGCTGAAAGGAAGAGGCCATGCCCGCAGAGATTTTGCAACCGCATCCATAGTATTGATGCCCTGCATAGCCTGCAGGCCATCTGCCCAGCAAACCAGGCCAACCGTTTTATCCGTGAGATAAGGCTGATAATGATTGGCTGTAACTTCAAGCCAGTCCAGACAGTTTTTCATTACTCCCGGAATACTGCCGTGATAAAGCGGAGCTAACCAGAAGTGAATATCTGCCTCCAGAAATAGCTGGCACATGCGTTCTACAGCCAAAGGAGTTTTAGTAAGGGCAGTGTCAAAAAGTGGAATTCCCGAATCTGCCAATGTAAAGATCTCTGTCTGGAAGCCTGATTGCTCCAGCCTTTCTGCAAAGTATCGGGAAATTCGTCCGGAAGTAGATTCAGGTCTTTTTTCTAAAGAACCGTTTAATATAAGTGCTTTCATTGCTTTTAACTTTTAAAGATTACTTTCGGAAGACCTATTTCACCATACATCAAAGTTTTGACCAAAGGTTTCAAAAGTCCGGCTGCCAATAAGTACAGAGAAGGATCATGATCAGCTTTTGCCCGGACAACAACTTTCTGATTTTTATATGATCTCAGATCTGCATACATAAGGCGGCGTTTCCAAAGATCCAGCAGAACCGTTTCTGTATTATTTAAATCTGCATAAATGGCATAAGGAGATAGTTTTTCCATTAACATCATCAATGCCCAGGGCGGAATAATAGCATCCGTAGAACAAATAATTGCTACAGCTTTTTCGTTGTATACAGAAAAGTCTACGGCAGCAATGGATTCCTTAAATTCCTTTTCCTTTACAATCATTCCCATGAAAAGATGATCTTTGATATCCAGTTCCATAATTTCTGTAGTTGGTCTGTAGTCTGAGAGATCAAGGGCAATGATTCCGGAGGCTTCTGCTTTATTGATGAATATTTTCTGATCCATAATTGATTTTGTAATCAATATTAAAGTTAGTTATTTAATTTTTGAAAGAGCTTCTTCGTATTTTTTCTCTACGGCTGACCAATTTAAAACAGACCAGAATGAATCCAGATAATCCGCTCTTTTATTCTGGTAAGCTAAATAATAAGCATGTTCCCATACGTCAATTCCAAGAATCGGAAAACCTCTGTTGACCTGTTGGATATCCATCATCGGGTTATCCTGGTTGGGAGTAGAGGCCACAGCCAGCGAACCGTTAAATTTTACAAACAGCCATACCCATCCGGATCCAAACTGTCCAAGACCTGCTTTTTTCATTTCAGCCTTAAGGTTTTCAAGGCTTCCAAAAGTGGAGATGATAACCTCTGCCAGTTTTCCTTCAGGGTTTAACTGAGGTTGTGGAGAGAGAATTTCCCAAAATAATGAGTGGTTGAAATGTCCGCCACCGTTATTTCTTACGGCAGGGCTGTATTCACTGATTCTTTGAAGGATGGAATCCAGATCGTCTGAAGTTTCATCCGACGCCTTCAAAGCTGCATTCAGATTATCCACATAAGCCTGATGGTGACGCTGATGATGAATGGTCATTGTTTCTTTATCTATAAATGGTTCCAGTGCATCGTAAGCATAAGGAAGCTGAGGTAGTGTAAATGTGCTCATTGCTTTTATTTTTTTAATTAATGTATTCCAAAGGTAATCATATATTTCAATAAAACAACTTTATTGTTGTTTTATTGAATGAGCGTATTTTACTTTAAACACTTGAATAGCTGTAATTTAATATATAAAACTAAAGATTATAGAAAATGACTATATTTGTTGTATAAAATAAAACAACTAAATTATTGTAAAATGAAGAAGCCGGCAGCAGACCGAATCCTGATGTTCTTAAAAATGAGAGGGGAGGCGACATCGCTTCTGATCTCTAAAGAGCTTTCCATAACAAAAGAAGGTGCAAGAAAGCATTTACTGAATCTTGCTGTGGAAGGACTCATCCGGCCTGTCGCAAAAAGTGAAGGGGTCGGACGACCTTCAACCTACTATACTCTTACGGAAAAAGGTTTGTCGCAGTTTCCGGATTCCCATGCCGACGTAACTGTACAGATCCTGAGGTCTGTAAAAAATTTGTTGGGAGAAAACGCATTGGATCTGCTGATCAATGACAGAGAAAAAAATACGTACGAACGCTATGAAAAAGCTTTGGTAAAAGCAGAATCCTTAGAACAACGGTTAGAAGTGCTGGTACAGGCCCGAAGTGAAGAAGGCTATATGGCAGAATGGACGAAAGAAGGCAATGAGTATTTCCTCATCGAAAACCACTGCCCGATATGTGCCGCTGCCACCGAATGTCAGGGATTCTGCCGGGCAGAGCTTTCCAACTTCCGGAACCTGATCGGCAAAGAATATCAGGTGGAAAGAGTAAGTCATATTCTTTCCGGTGGACAGCGGTGTGTGTATAAAATTAGTGAGTGATTTTTAGATAAAAGATAAAAGATAAAAGATAAAAGATAAAAGATAAAAGATAAAAGATAAAAGATAAAAGATAAAAGATAAAAGATCTTGTTATTAAAATTCAATAGGAGCGGGCTTTAGCCCGCTTACAAAAAAAATGCCTTGATCATCTGGCTTTAGCCAAAATCTAAAATCAAGAATCCCGTCCTAAAAAATCAGATCCAATTCTTAATAAGATGAAGCCAGAATACTTTTTCCTCCCGTATCACAAAGACAGCTGATGACTTCCGCCGTGTCACTACAGATCCGGTTGTCTGGATCTCAATGTACGAAGACAGTCCATGGCTTTCTGTAATTTGAACATCAATATTTTCAATGACAATGCTGCGTTCCGGAAATTTACCGTATGCTCCCGGAAGCCATTCTGAAAATGTAGCCAAAGTCACAGTATCGCCGTTTCCTGTAACCATTCTGAAATCTGCATCAAATCCCGACAGAAGCTTTTTGTAAAGCCTGTTTTGATCTTGTTCTCCACGAAACCAAGCTTCAATATCTCTGTGAAATCCATTGATTTCTGTAATGATTTTTTCTGTGTTATTCATAAGTTTAAATATATAATTATTGTTATTAAAAAAATGACATATAATCTACTCAATATAATGTTTTATGCTTCAAAAGCTTCTTATTGATGAAAATTCCTGCGACCTGAAAGATTGCAATCATTAAAATAGCCAGGGCAAAGGCTTTCGGGAATCCCAGAGTTTCAATTGTGCTGAAAAACACAGTTCCGATAATGGTACCACCGGTTACACTCCCGATCTGTATGCTGATACTGATCAACCCTGAGGCCTGACCTGCCTTTTCTCTGTCTATTAATGCAATAGCGTCCCGCATCATCACAGGCATGATAATACCATGACCCAGCCCGGCCAAAAATAAGCTGATATCCATTTTTATTGAAGGTTTTTCCTGAAGATAAATGAATATTGAGGCTAAAGAGAACCCTGAAATCAATAATCCCAAACCAATGTAAACCATGATATGTGAAGAATATTTTACTTTGGAAATAAGCAATGGTCCGATAAAAAAAGCCATTCCGTAGGGAATAATAGCAAGACCTGTATCTACCGGGTTCCAATTCAGGAACTGCTGCAAATAATACGGATAGCAGATAAACAGTCCTGATGTGAAATTGTAAAAGAAAATAATCAGGAGACAAAGAACAAACGGGTGGTACTGCAAAAGAGTAGGGTCTATCAATACAGGCCTGTTCTTACGCAATGATTTAACTTCATATCTGTAAAACGCCATCAACAGTAAAAGTCCTGATAGTAGAATCGCAAAAATCCACCATGCCCACTGGTATTTCCGTCCAAAAATAATAGGACATATAAACATTAATAATGAGGTGATTAGCAATAGCGCGCCGGCATAATCAATTTTTTGTCTTTTTTCTTCTCGGTTATTCTCCATGGTATAATGGATACCTACGATACAAAGCAGCGTAACGGGAACATTGACTAAAAATACCGTTTCCCATGAAAATGTTATCCAGTGAAGATTAAGCAGAAATCCACCTAACAATTGTCCTGCAACAGAAGCCAAACCGAATACGGAACTGAATATACTGACTGCCTTAGGCTGCTCGCTGCTGTTGAATAAAACCCTTATAGATGCCAGAACCTGAGGGGCCAGAAAAGAAGCGCCAACTCCCTGAAACATCCGTGAAATAATAAGAAGTGTAATATTTGGAGAGAAAGCACAGGCAAGAGAAGAAAGTAAAAAGAGATATAATCCCAAAGTAAATATTTTTTTGCGGCCATATAAGTCGCCCAGACGTCCCCCACAAACCACAAGCGCAGCATAAGTAAGCCCGTAAATGGCAACTACCATTTGTAGCTGATGATCACTGGCACTAAAAGTTTTTTTAATGGAGGGAAGTGCCATATTGACTATAAAATAATCGAGAGGCGAAAGAAAGGCTCCTGCTGTGAGGTAGCCAAGCGCCTGCCATCGTTTGGGATAGATGTTCATATTTTTTCTGCAAAATTAGCCGCTTATTGTACCTGTAAAATTGTACTTTTGGAGGAAAAATAAGTATTCAAACATGAAAATGTTACAGGTTGAACACATTGATGTAAAGGAAATCAGGTTTTGCAGCGAAGGAATAGCTCTCAAAACAAAAGCTTTTCTTTCACTGGTGTATGTTCTGAAGGGTTGTGGAACACTCACGTATGACGAACGAACTATTACATTCGGGGAATCGAAGCTTTTTATTATTCCCCAGCATCAGCTGTACCATTTTGAAAGCAATGATGCCCAATTGATCGTTATAGAATGCCCGATTGAGTTTATAGATAAAATAAGACTGGAAGCTGACCGTATAGAAAGCTGCGAAAACCTTTATAAACTCCAATATATAAGCAATAATTATCATGCAAGGGCAGGATGTGTATTCCGGAATAAGGATGATGAACGTTTTGCTGAAACCCTCATTATACAAATTACCAGAGAGCATAAGCGTAAAACTGATGACTATCTGATTATCCGTAACTGTATTTCTATCCTGTTGAATATTATAGCACGGAATATCATTGACAGCGAAACCTCAGATCTACAGCAGAACGTAAAAGCTTTCTCCATCATGAAAATCATTACCTATATTCAGGAGCATGTAAAAGATAAAGAGAAGACCAGGATACATTCCATAGCAGATCATTTCGGGATTTCAAAGAATTATTTCGGGGAATACTTCAAGCAGCATACAGGAATTTCCTATCAGGATTATCTGCTGGATTACCGCCTGAAACTGGTAGAAACCTATTTGAAATACAGCAGTGTCCGATTGAGCGAAATCGCGTATGAACTCCAGTTCAGTGATGAAAGCCATGTGTCAAGGCTCTTCAAGAAGCACAGGAATATGACGCCTAAAGAATACAGAAAAATTCTTTTGGTTAAACCCGATCAGGAGGGAATTTAGTCTGAAAGAGGGAAAAATAAGAAAAAAGAAGTGCTATGGCTTAACTTCCTTCTTCAGGCATCCGCTTCCATTCCCCAATTCAATACTTCGTTAGTATTTCCATCAGCATCAGGATAGATACTAGTTTTTTAGAAGACTGGTATTCCGGGTTCAGCTGCTCTCTTATTTCCCCCAAAGCTTTGCTTAATTTATTACTTACCGTCTTATTGCTGATGCCGAGAGCTTCTGCTGTTTCATCAACAGACATATTTCTTCTGATTCTCATATCATACACGCTCTGTTCCGTCGTGGGAAGCTGTGAAACCACCTCATCAATCATAGATAATAAAGCAGAGATCTCGTTTTCTTCAAGAATTTCAAAATATTCCGTATCAGATATATTCATCTCGCCTGTAGGGTCAAATTCATCAATACTAATGGTAGACGGGACCTTTTTAGAACTGTTATAATGATCAATAATTCTGTAATGAAGATAACGCAGGAGGTAGCCTTTTGCACTTTCAGTATCGTCGGTCTGTATGGAAGTGGTGTCTTCAAGTATTTTTATCCAGAGGTTCTGCAGCAATTCTTCAGACATCTCTTTATCTCTCGTCCTCGTGAAAACAAAACGGTAAAGACTGTCCCAATACCGCTCATAGAACAGCATGAATGCAGGACGGTCACCTGATTTTATCTTCTTTAATATCGTATAGTCTGTAAGCATCATATCGTTGGTACAAAATTACCTAAAGGAAAATTAACTTTTTATGAACTTTGGGGATTCTAAGATTAATTATTTCTGAAAGATATCCCCTAAATGTGAATCAAATGTTGAGAAAGCAGTAGAATGGGTTAAAAATGTTAACAAGTTGGTTTTAATGTGAATACAATATTAAGAACCGCCTGGGGAAGTTTTTCATTTTCACAGTCTTATAGATAGAAGTATCTGTGAATACATGAAATATTTTATGAAAAGCCAAAAAAATAAGAATACTGCAGCTTTTGTTTTTAAGCTCTGGCAAAGGGAAGTTTCCGAGGGGGAAATCTCTGAAAAAGAAAAAGAAATTTTGAGTCAGTGGGAAATCCGGACAGAAAAAGACCTGGACAGAATCCATATGAAGGAATCCAAAGAAAGGGTTTTATCTGCACTCGAACTGTATTTTATTAAGCCCGTCCAGACAGCTCCTCTCTATTCATTAAAAAAATATGTATACACAGCTGCGGCTGCAATTATACTTCTGTTGTCTTTAGGAGGAATCCTATATACTGCATTCTTTAAACCTGATACCTATACTTCGGGCTCGGAAAACCGTAAAGTTTACCTGGCAGACGGTTCTGTGGTTACATTGTTGAACGGTGCAGAACTCACAGTAGATAAATCGTTTCCTGCTTCCACTAGAATAGTGTATCTGAAAGGGGATGCCATATTTTCTGTAGCAAAATCAAAGACTCACCCCTTCATTGTACATGCAGATGGTTTCAGTACCAAAGTTCTGGGAACTGTTTTTAAAATTTCACAATCCGGGAATGACAAATCTGTACAGCTTTATGAAGGTAAAGTTGCTGTTTCCTATGCCGGAGTCCCGGTTTCTTACCTGAAGCCTAACCAGAAATGGACCAATTTCGGGATAGCCCATACCGCAGCCGTGATTTCACTTATAACAGAAAAAAAATTAGGAAAACAGAAAGCAGAACTGTTGTCATTAAGCTTCAACGATGTTTCCTTTAAAGAGGTGGCAGATGTGATGCAGAATAATTACAAGATCAGGATCGTATATCCTAAAGAAACTGCAGAAAAGAAGATAACAGCAGATTTCACAGGAGGTACAGCCGATGAAAATATGGAAGCGCTGGCCTTTATATTGGGCCTTGAAGTACACAAAGAAGATCATATATACACCCTGAAGAAATAACCTACCATAGATTAACACTAAAAGAAAATAAATTATTAAAAGAGAAATTGAACATATGAAAAGATTGAAATGCGGTCTTACCGTTGCGGCAGTATTCTTTACGGTAGCAACTGAAGCTCAGGAACTGGTTCAGAAAGTATCATTTTCAGTACCTGCAAGCAGGCCTCTTATTGAGGTTCTGGAAGATTTTGCCGGAAAAACAGGAATGAGGCTGGCCTATTCTAAAATAGATATTAAAGAGCTGAAGGTAAAAGGCGTAAAATGTGAAAATACTTCTGTCAATAACTGTCTTAAAGATATTACAAACGGCCTTCCGGTAGCATTCCGCCTTCGTGGAGATCTTATTTCAATAAAATATGAGGGAACTGGTATTTCGGTAACGGGAGACGGAAGGATTACCGGAAAGATTGTGGATGAAGTAGGAAATCCTGTGGCCGGAGCTGAAGTAACAGTTGCTAAAAAGACTGTACTTACAGATAATAACGGAGATTTCGTGGTAGATCTGCCTTCAGGAATATATACTTTAACCGTAAAAGCATCAAAATACAGTCCGCTTCGGGTAGAAAAACTTTCAGTCAATACTAATGAAACCAATACGGTCTCATTTGCCATGAAGCAGGCTCCGGACAAAATAACGGACATCCGGGAAGTGGTGATTACCGGCACCCGAAAAGCAGATACGCAGGCCGGACTTCTCGCCCAACAGAAAAAAGCTGCCCAGATGAGTGACGGGATCTCCGCCGAGCAGATCGCCAAAACACCGGATAATGACGTAGGTGGAACCCTTAAAAGAGTAACAGGAATAACGACCATAGACAACAAATATGTAGTGGTTCGGTCTATGGGAGAACGCTGGAATACAGCAGCTATGGACGGAATCAACCTTCCGAGTACAGAAGCCTACAACCAGAATTTTTCATTTGATATTATTCCTACCGCCATGGTGGAAAGCATTGTAGTAAGTAAAACAGCAACACCGGATATGAATGCCAGCTTTGCAGGAGGTTATGTTGAGGTAAGAACCAAAGATATTCCCAATGAAAACTTTACCACGGTAAGTGTAGGGACTTCCTATAATGACCAGTCGGCGTTTAAAGAATTCCTGACCCGTAAACGTGGGAAATATGATTATTTCGGGTATGATGATGGTACAAGAGATTTTCCCAAAGGACTTGAAGCTACAGACTGGAATAATCCTTTGTTTTTTGAGCAGTCTAAAAGATTCACAAACGATAATTTTTCCACCTTCAGTACCACAGGAGATATGGGATCCAATGTACAAGTAGCATTGGGAAGATCATTTGCCCTTAAAAATAATAATAAATGGGGTTTTGCCGGAGCATTTACGGTAAGAAATGAACAAAATAAGTTAGACATCGATCATACAGGAAGGGGAAACTGGCTGGACACCACAGCACCCTACGATCCCAACTGGCAGGCGAATGGAACAGATCCTATTGTTTTTTACAATTTCAAAAATAAAGGAGCATCATACAATTACAACTCGACGTTAGCAGGAATGCTGAATTTTGGATTACAGCTGGGAAAAAACAGAATCTCCTTCCGTAATTCCTACACCCATATTTATGATAATACGCTGACCAGAATAACCGGCTGGAATGAATATACAGGAGGGAGCGGAATGGCTGCCAATGCCGAAGCATCCTATAATTATTTCTATAACGGGATTATTCCCAATAATAATCCTTCACAGATCAAGGATCTGGACAAGCCTTATACCGATAATACCAATTATCCCATCTACCAGACGCTTTTACAGAACAAGCTTGAGGGAAACCACAAAGTTGGAAATGCCGAAATCAACTGGTTTGCTGCAAGAACAGGGGTGAAATCTGACACCAAAGACTACACCCAGTATCTGAGTCTTTACGATTTCATTGGCAGCGAGATTCTTAACTATCACAGGATTTATAATTCGGGATCTAATTTCTACAGAGGATATATCGCCAATAAAGAAACGGATTATAACTATGGAGCTTCGCTTAAATGGAATATAGACAAAGGAAATTTTAAAAATGATATTAAGTTAGGATATGCAGGGGTTATAAAAAATAATACCAATCAGCAGGAGAAATTCTTTTTAAGGGTGGATGAAAACAGGGATGTTCCAAACAGTGAAAAAAACTTTATCACCATGCATGGTTCTTTGGCCCAGTGGTTTGACGGTTCTAAATATGTTCCGGGAGGAATAGGCTGGCAAACCAGACCCCTGTACAAAAATGACAGGTATGAAGGAAAAGTAACCCAGAATGCATTTTATGTCATGCTTGATAACCGTTGGAAAAATATGTTCAGATTGGTTTGGGGAGTCCGCGCAGAATATTTTAAGTATGACCTTATTTCTCAGCAATTAGATCTTTCAGATAATCAAACGGTTAAAAAAGAGCCGATAGATGATAAACCGTGGCAGTGGATGCCTTCCGTAAATTTTACATACAGTCCTACCAATAAAATCAATGTAAGGCTTGCCTACAATAAAACGGTAATCCGTCCACAATTCAATGAGAGAACGGGGCTTCCTTACTTTGATCCGGTAGCCAACGGCTTGATTTATAATACGGAAATGACCTCATCGGTAGTGAAAAACTATGATTTTAAATTTGAATGGTTTCCTGGTCTTGGAGAAATATTCTCTGCCGGACTATATTACAAAGATATCGACAGGCCTATTGAGCGTGAAGGACGTCTTTCGAACGAAGGAAACCTCTTCCTCTACAACGGAAACTCTAAAAATGCAAAGCTGAAAGGAGTAGAAGTGGAAGTACGAAAAAATCTGGGGTTTATTGCTGAAGAATCCCTGCTGGAAAAACTTTTTATAAGCGGAAACTTTACTTATAACACGACAAAAGTAATTGCTTTTAAAGATCAGTATAAGACAGGAGACAATGGAGAAACCTATGAAGTGGAAAGACCACTGTACGGACAGACTCCTTATGCCTACAATTTAGGCATGACCTATGATGGAGGCCGTTTAGGTGCCAGCTTTTTATACAATGCCAAAGGAGATCAGTACATCACGGTAGGATATGATTATAACGGGGAAGAAATACAGCGCCCTTATGCCGTAGCAGACGCCCAGCTTTCTTATAAATTTCTGAGAGACAAAAATCTGGAAGTAAAGTTTAATGTCAGAAACCTTTTCAACAGGGTAAAAGAGTTTTATAACAATTTCAATTCTTATTCAGTGCCGAATGGATCCGGAGGTAGCAACATATCTACAGACAGGGAGGCGTGGAAGCTTTTGCCGGGAGCCACTGACAAATATGACAAAGATATCGACAAGATTACATTCCGGGCTTATAGCGGAAGGATATTCGGCTTAAGCGTGAATTATACATTTTAAAAGACATTATAAAAAACAGAATAAAAGAGCTCATTGATGCAATGTACAGGTTTCGGAATCCTGAACACGAGCCGGATCAATACTGATGATGCGCACAGCAGTACCGGGTCAGATAAAAACCGGACGCCGTTGTTTTTTTCCGGACAGCAGCGGATAAGCAGGGAAACCCCGGCAGGACAGCTCCTCCTGGAATGCAGGGTGAAAATAAAACCAAATCGCAGGAATATAGAGGCGGATATTCCTAAATATTAAAATTTCCGGTTATAAAAATAACATTACTGGATCTACTAAAAATTATAACAATGAAAAAACTAACTTTAATTGCTGCTGCAGCATTATCTCTTACTGCTTGTCAAAATGATCACTTAGCGGATTCTTCTACACCATTCGAAATGCAGTCTGCTTCTGCTGAATATATTACAGCTTCTTCACTTCCGGTAACCTCTGTAAGTGGTGACATCACTACAAACACTACCTGGAGCGGAGTAGTAGAAATCAACGGTATCGTTACCGTAAAAAATGGTGCTAAATTAACTATCCAGCCGGGAACTTTCATTAAAGCAAAACCAAACACTACGAATACCCCTACAGGAGTTCTTGTGATTTCTAAAACTGGTAAAATAGATGCTACCGGTACAGCAACACAGCCGATTATTTTTACAAGTTATAAACTGTTAGATGGAGACGAAAATACAACGGGTGCTCCTGGTGACTTTGGTGGTGTGATTGTTTTAGGAGATGCACCTGCAAATACACCTGATACGAAAACTATCGAAGGATTAACAGGTTCTGATTTTTATTACGGAGGTACCAATGCTGCTCACAACGCAGGAATCTTGAAGTATGTTCGTATTGAATTTGCAGGATTCGATCTTTTAGCTCCAAACTCAGGAAATGAGATCAACGGTCTTACTTTGGGAGCTGTAGGAAACGGGACTACTTTAGATCACATCCAGGTATCTTACGGGAAAGATGACTCTTTCGAATTCTTCGGAGGTACTGTGAATGCATCTAATCTTGTTTCTTTTGCTCCGGATGATGATAACTTTGATTTTGACAACGGATACACAGGAACTATCACTTGTGCACTTGCTTTGGCAGACAACAATTCTACACACAGTCTTAGTGGTGGTGTTTCCGATACCAACGGTATTGAGCTGGATAACAACTCAACGGGTACAGCTACACCGCTTATTACAAATCCTGTGATCAATAATCTTACTATCGTAGGATCTCGTACTAATGTGTTATATTCTTCATCTACGCCTTCCGGACCACTATATGAAAATGGTATCCACATCAGAAGAGCAGGAAAATTAACGTTGAATAATGCTGTAGTAACAGGATATCCTACAGGAATCAAAGTAGAAGGAACAGGTTCTGAACTGTCTTCAGCTTCTACTTTAAACACAATCAAAGTACACGGATTTACAACTTCTGTTACAGGTACAGGAACTGCGGGAATCCCTGCTGCCAACCTACTGGTAGGAAGTACAGCTTCAGCTTGGGGAATGACTCAGCCATTCTTCAACGTAGGACCATGGAACGTGGCACCTAGAAACTGTGGAGACTTCCAGGGAACTTGGACGAAATATAACTTCTCTATTGTAGAATAATTTTAAATGCAGGGGAAGCATCCCAAGTCTTTCCCTGCTTTTATTTTTTTAAATCTCTAATAATCTGTATTATGAAAAAATTATTTTTATTATCTGTTGTATTGCTTTCACAGGCGGCGGCTGCGCAGTCTCTGGTATGGAGCAATTCTTTTGATACCCCTGCTGATCTTCAGGGATGGACTGCTCATGATCTGAACAATAATGGAAACGGATGGGTTCAGGGACAGAATATTTATTTTAACGGGACCAATGCCCTTACTTATGGAACCGCAGGAGTTCTCCGATATTCAGTAAGCCTGGTTCCAACTGGAAATGTTGCAGGTTTTGCTACTGAAAACGACTGGATTATTTCGCCGCCGATTGATCTGCAGGGCGCATCAGGAACAATCAGCCTGGCCGCTTATATCGGAAGACAGAGAACAACCCATTTCAATGTAGGGCGTGATCTTTTTATCTATGTAAGTACCTCTCAGAAACCGGTTCCGGAATTGGCCGATTTCCAGGCTATGACAGTAGATGCAGGAGGAAATGATATTCCAAGTCCTTACAGCGTCATTGCAGGAACTGTGGCGAATCCTTTTCCTAATGATCTGACTCAGTTTAACGAAAGTATTGTTGATCTTTCAGCCTTTGCAGGCAAAAAGATTTATATAGGAATATGGTCTAACAGAAAGCCAAGCGGTAATAATCTCCAGAATATCAATATCGATGAAATGGCGATTTATGCTTCCACATTTTTAGGCACAAAAGATATAAAGAAGAAAGAAAATGTAACGAAAATTGAAGAAAATCCGGTAAAGGAATTCCTTCAGCTCCAATTAAATCCAGGTTTTAAAGAAAATATGACGGCGGTTTCTATTTATAATGTAGCCGGGCAGAAAGTACTTTCAGCGTCATACAGCAGATCTCTCAATGTATCATCATTGCAGGCCGGAATGTACATTGCTGAAGTTTCTGACGGAAAAACAACGGAAAAACTGAAGTTTATCAAAAAATAACCATAACGTTTATCCACCCAGCCTTCAGAGTATTCTGCAGGAATTAACCATGAAAACTTAATAGATCAAACAGGTTTAATGCTTCCCCGCAAAACCGTTTGATCATAAACATATCCAACTTAGTTTTTTTATAATTATCATGTTGTCCCGTACTTTCACCGGGCGGGACAATATTTTCTGAGTTAGATTTTTTAATTTAAAATAATATAAATGAATAAGTTCATTGCATTCATACTTTTTACATTACTTATTTCCTGTTCAGACAGCAGCGTGATGCAGCCGTTTGATAAATCACAGAAGCCCGCTGAGGTGAATATCAAAGGATATTCCAAGCCGGATGTTATTCAGCTGAGACTGAACGGAACGCCTATATCTATTGATGGGAATACCTCTTATACCAATAAAATAGAGACCAGACTTGATTTTGTTCTGGATGAAGGAGAAACGGACAGGCTTGGGATCTACAACAATGAAACGGGTACCGAAATTGCCCATTACAATATTACTTACGACAATATCAGTGATTATAAAACCCTGAATTTTTTCAATCTTCCGGGGATTTTTCTTCAGGCATCCGCTGTTAAACCGCAGATCAATCTTGGGAAAGTAGGCTTTGAATTCATTTTTCCCAATCTTGGTGAATACTCTGGGAGTTCACTTTCCAATGTGAAAGGGGTTCTGAAAAGAGAAAACGGGGCAGTGCTTGCCGAATTTGACAATATTGGAAAGAAAAATTTTACTGAGGTAAAGATCTATAATTTTTTCAGTAATACAGCACCTGTCTACCTTGAACTGTATAAACCGGATAGCTCTGTGCCGTATACGGGAACTGAAATCATTAAAGTGAAAATAAAACAGGATATGGGAGCCAATCTTATCGTTCTTCAGGAAAAAATGGAAAATGGTGCTCTCACTGTTAAAGGAGAGATTGACGTGGCTGATTATCTTTAATGATGGGCAATTCTATGAAGAAATATTTTAGTTTTCTGCTGCTGCTCGCGGCAATGTCTATCTTTATCTTATCATGCAATCGTAATGATGATGAGGGCGTTCCGCGTTTCCCGGAAGGGAGCAGGGAATCTGTAAACCAATGGGTGCAGGACAGCATGAGAAGGTATTATTACTGGGCAGATCAGATGCCTGCCAAACCGGATTACCACCTACCGGTGAAGGACTTTTTTAAGAGCCTTTTATCTTCACAAGACCGTTTTTCATTTGCTGTAGATACTCAGGACCCTTCTTCTTATCCGCGTTCTGTCCGGAATATGTATGGCTTTGATTATGCCGTCATACAGTTGGCTAATGGAAGCGTTGTAACCACCGTAAAACTTGTTATGAAGAACTCCCCGGCATTCAATTCCGGTTTGGAAAGAGGGATGATGATCACGAAGATCAACGGTAAAGCGATTACTGCAGCCAATGCCGAAGAATTGACGTCATCAATTAAAGAGCAGACGGTCATAGAATTAACGGTTGGGAAGTGGGAAAATGGCACTGTTGCAAATGAAAAAAACATCACGGTCTATTACGGGTATTCTTTTGAACAGCCTCTGGAATCTAAAATATTTGAAAAAAACGATAAAAAGACAGGCTATCTTTATATCTATGATTTCCCGGACGGAATGACTTCTGCTTTGAATCAGAAGTTTGCCGCATTCAAAGCAGCCGGAATACAGGAGCTCATCATAGATATCCGCTATAATTATGGAGGATCAGTCGCTTCAGCAGCGGCTCTGTGCTCATTGATCCCTTCCGGAATTTCCTCGTCCTCCCCATTTATTATTTACAAAGGAAACAAAAACGGAGGTGAAGTCAAACGGACATTTGCCCAGCAGATAAGCTACGATTCCAATGCGCTTGATTTCAATACCCTGCGTGCAAATGCCCTCGGATTGGGCAAAGTTTATATTCTTACCTCGACCAGTACGGCATCTGCTTCGGAGATTGTCATCAATAACCTTAAACCTTATATGCAGGTTATTCAGGTGGGAGGTGTGACATTGGGTAAAGATATGGCCGGATTTATGGTGGAAGACAAGAGGAAACCCAAAAAAATATCGTGGCAGCTTCATCCGGTTATTTATAAGGTTTTCAATGCGGATGGGGAAGGAGCTTACAGCAATGGGATTCCTCCGCAGATTGCAGCCGGTGAATATGCTTCGCTGCCACTGCTTCCGTTGGGAGACCCGGAAGAAAACTTGATTTCATCCGCGCTGAACAATATTTATTCAAAATCAGCAGGCAAGAATACTTTGGACAAAAGTGTTAAGATTTTATTTCAGAGTGATACGCCTTCTGCAGCCATCGGAAAGTGAACATTTTTTTAATTTTTTAATACATAAAACCAACAGCCATGCAGGGAATAGAACCAAAATTTCACAGCAGCCTTACAGACCGTATGGAATATTATCGTGGCTTGCTGAAAAAAGCAGCCGGGGACCCGGATATCCAGCCTTCCGACATGATTTCTAAGGTCTCTGAACTAAGTGAGTTATATGAAGATTATCTGGCTCAAAAGAGGCAGCTGGAAAGAAGCATAAAAAATTACAGACAGTATCACAATGATCTGAGAAAACAGCTGACTTTGAGGGTCAAAGAATTGAAAAGAAAAGTAAAACAAAGGTGATTATGTGAATCATTGAAAGCTGTATGTATGGTTGAGCTTAAAACTTCAAATAAATAAAACCAGAGCAAAAACATTTTTACTCTGGTTCCATTATTATTTATGTCCTTATAATTATATGATCATTATTTCAGGACTGGTCTAAGGAGAAATTAAAGTAAATCTGCATTCCATCCCGCCGGGAAGCAATAGCTTTCTTCTGAATAAAAGCACGTTTTTCCTGTAGCAGTTTCACATTGTTCTTGTGTAGCATAAGGATGGTATAATGGTGATCCAGGTCCCGGACATCCTTCTTTAGTACCTCCCTTTACTGATTTTAAACCTTCTCTTGAAATTTTTTTAAGATTTTTCATGAATTAAAATTTTTAGTTTTTCTTACTCTTTTATAAGTTTTTCAGATTCCGCTTTTAGTTATCCCAAATTAGTGATTTTTTTAATACGGAAACTAAATTGATATGAAAATACTTCATCATCAAATGCATCTGTTTTATAAAGGAGTGAATTCTTTAAGATAATAATTGTCAGGAATATACAGGAGATGGAATTTCTTTACTGCTACTATTAACAAAGCACTACAAATGCAGTGCTTTATCATGTAGCTATGTGAAATATCCTATTTCAATTCAGAATTTTCATTTGCCGGCTGCCGTAATTTTTTCTTCAATCGCCCTCCAGTCGTAAAAGTGAAAAACCCGGCCATTGCTCATGGCGACAAAGACTCCCTTTGGGAAATTGTGTCCAAGATTAACATTCGTTACCTCTGAACCGTCACTTTCACTGGTGGAAACAGGAATTTCAGCAATTCTTCCCTTGGCGGGATCTTCTCTCAGATACACGTTAAAAGTATCTTTCTGCTGGTTGGAAACCAGAATATATCCTGTTTTTTCTGAAGTAGGATAGATGGAAATTCCTTCCACATCAGATGCAAAATCACCTTTTCCGAAAACAAGAAGCTCCTCATTTCCTTTGGCCGGATCTGCATAATACTGATGCACCCCGAACTGCTCGTCAGAATAATAAATATAGCCCATTTCATCATCTACGGCGATACTTTCAATCTCCTTCAGACCACTATATTTTCCAAACTTGCGGATAACTTCACCCGTTATTTTTCCCTCTTTTTCAGAAAGCTTATACTGCCAAAGATAACCGTCAGCCGGGCCGGATTTTCTTCCCACAACAGCATGTATTTCTCCTGATACAGGGTTCCGGTACATAGAAATTCCCATCGGATCGCGTTCCGTTTCACCATCAAATACTGTAAATTCACCCACTGCCTTCAGGTCAGGAAGACTGTAAAGCCTTACCGTATTGGTTTCCCTTTCTGTAACAGCGGCAATATCGGTTTTCTTTCCGTTCAGCATAAAGCCGTATTCAATATCTACATTGTTCGGGCGTTTCAATCCTGAAACTTTATTGATGATTTTTCCATTCAGGTCAAAGGCATACAGTCCGCCATCAGTGTCCTTATCTGTTCCGATAATAATGCTTTTTGAAGAATCCGCAGGATTGATCCAGATGGCAGGATCGTCGGTATCATGAACTACCGTTTCTGTAATAACAGAAGGTTTTATATTTTTTCCTAAATTTTGCGTGCTGCAGCTCACCACAAAAGGTAAAACTGATATCGCTATACTAAATGGTAACTTTTTCATACGTTTAAAAATCAAATTTCAATCCTAAAGTAAATCTCGGTTTGTAATATTCCACCTGTGCAGTTCTGCTCTGGATTCCCTGATAATACCGTAACGGCTGGTTCGTCAGATTATTGGCTTCGGCAAAAACTCTGAGCTGGCTTGTAATTTTATAAGATGCATTGGCATCAAGGAAAATCTGCCTGTCATAATAACGGTCTTCAAATGATTTTCCACCCAGTTCATCAATATAATCAGATGCGTAATTCATAGAAACCCTTGCTGAGAAACGTTTATTTTCCCACGAAAGAGATCCGTTGAACATATGCGGGGCAGCTCCCGGAAGTCCTACATCTGTTCTTTCCACACCATCTTCATTTGTGATTCCTTTCGCTTTTGATTTGGTATACGTATAATTAACATACACTCCCAGACCTTTCCAGAATGCTCCCGGAATAAAGTCAAGCTGACGTTGAAGGGCCACTTCAAAACCATAAATGTCTACATTGTCACCATTACGCTGCTGTGTAAAGCTCCAGTTATTTTCTCCGGCAGGAATAGGATTGGATTGTCCTGCAAAATCATTCGAAAAATCACCAGATGTATAGTTTCTTCTCGAATAAGTATAAATAAAATCCTTAAGGTTCTTATAAAAAACACCTCCCGAAAGTATTCCGACCGATTTAAAGTATTTCTCTGCCATAAAATCGAAATTATAAGCATACGTTGCCTTCAAATCCGGATTTCCTGCCGAAATGGTTTCATCCCCGGAAATAACGTTAAGGTAAGGAACCAGTGAATAATAATTCGGACGGGCCAAGGCTGTTGTAAATGCCGCACGCAATATAAGATCCTGAACAGGAACATATTTGAAAGACAAATTGGGAAGCAGATTGGTATAAGTGTTCGTACGGTTGATCTTTCCTGCCAGACTTTCCTCATCCAGCACATAATTTCCGGTATAGTCAATTTTTGTAGTTTCAATACGGGCTCCTGCGATCATTGAAAATGTATCACTGAAATCCTGGTCCCATCTGATGTATCCGGCATAGATATTTTCTTTGGCCGTATAATTACTTGAAAGAAATTCTTCAGGCTTCAGCTCACCTTTAAATAAATTGGGATTGAACAGATCCAGATTACCCATGTATGACGGATCCACGAAAGTTCCTGGGACATAATTTCCCGGCTGAAAGTTTTGACCGTCAAAATGAACAGTAGGAACAGATAACAGGCTTCCCATATCATTCAAAGGTTCAAAAGCATAATAGTCATTATTCCGTTCCTTTTCCTTTAAACGGAGACGTAAACCTGCACGAAGTCTGCCTTTCTGGTTTTCCATCACAGAAAACGGAAAACGGACATTGACCTTTGCCCCAAATTCCTTTTCCTGTGTAAAACTGTTGGAATCTGAAAGATCACTTAACTTATAAACACCTAAATTGTCGGCAGAAAGGGGAGTAATTATCGGCCTTTCAGGATCGCTGAGATCTGAAGAGAAATTCATTTTTCCATTTTCAAACTCTATATGGCGCTCATGAGGTTTCTTTTCACTTGCTGTTGCATAGTTCATGGACCAGTCAAGATCGATTTTTGAACCCAGAAGATGTTCCCCTCTTAAAGCATAGTTCTGCACTTTCTGTCTTTCCAGACGCGTATTGTCATTATCCGCATCTCCACCTTTATTCTGCCTTGTGATGCTGCCTTTCCAGCCTGTAATTTCGGTTTCATCATCACTATAGACCGGTTTTACTTTATAGCCTAAAGCAAATCTGTTCTCTTTGTCCGTTCTGAAATTATACATAGCAGAAGCATAGATCTTGTTTTTGGAATTGAATTCATAATCCATATTCAGATCAAAACTATGTCTTATACGGTGCTCATTATAATAACGGACCCCCATTTTGCTGATATAGGCAGTTTGTGCGGCATCATCTGCCAGGCTCCATGTCGGTTCGATATTATCTGAGCCAAAATTATTATTGTTATAGGAAAAGCTGAAAACGGCACCCAGCTTTTTATTTATAAAACGGTTTCCGTATACAAATCCGGCTGTATAATTGCCTTTTTCACGAATAGGATTGTAACCTCCGGCCAGCGTTGCAGTAATTCTCTGTCCATTAGGTGAAGCCCTTGTGATAAGGTTGACCGAACCACCGATAGCATCAGCATCCATATCGGGAGTAAGGGTTTTATTAACTTCGATAGTAGAGATCATATCCGAAGGAATCAGGTCCATCTGAACATTTCTGTTGTCACCCTCGGCAGACGGAATTCTGTCACCGTTTAAGGTAACGGAATTAAGGTTAGGTGCCAGACCTCTGATGATAAGGTTTCGGGCTTCTCCCTGATCGTTCTGTATTGTGATTCCGGGAACACGTTTCAAAGCATCACCAATATTGGCATCAGGAAAACGTCCGATCTGGTCGGATGAGATCACATTGGTGATATTGGCATTGTTTTTCTGCTTATTTAATGCTCTCGCCTGGTTTTTCAGGGTGGATCCGCTCACGACTACTTCTGCAATCGCTGTTTCTTTTCTTGCAAAAATAATATTCTGCTTTGTATTTTTGTCAGACTCAACTGTTACATTATATTCGCTGGTTCCATAGCCCAGATAATCTACTGTCATGGTATAGTTTCCTGCAGGGACATTCAGGAAAACAAAGTTACCATGATCGTCCGAAGTTGTATAGATATTTCCCGGAGCCAGGGAGATTTTGGCACCCGGCAGAGATAATTTGGAATCATCATTGATATTTCCGGAAACAGTACCGGTTTGTGCATAGAAAAAAATGGATGCACAAAATAAAACGGAGGTAAAAATTTTCTTCACTTTTAACTGTATATTAGGTCTGAACAAAATTAAACGTCTGTTTGGGAAATACCCTGAACTATAGATTACGATTGTTTTAAGGATTTATGAACAGTTGATGCATAAGGTTGGAAATGTTTTACGGTGAAACGATAAAACAAATACTATTAATTTTTTTTAATCAAAAAACTGCATCAAAAACATTGTGATGAGCTTTTTGATACAGCTTTTTATTTATTTCTGCTCTATTGTTGGAATGTTGCCTATTACCTGCCATTTTTTCTGCTCAAGAACGCACGTAATAAGTGAGGAAAACCGGAGAATTGGACTTTCCAGGGAAACCTGGGCGTATGCAATATTGTTTTTCTGTTCCAGGGAACGGTAAATAACCGTTCTGGGCTTTCCTCCAAAAACCTTATCACGGACCAGCTGGATATATTCTTCTTTAGAAAAGACGAAAATTCCAGGTTGGTCAAAAAATCCATCCTGTATGTTTTGGTAGTTTTGATGAAGAACCTGTTCTAAAAGGTCAGCATCATAAGTATCACCACCTTTGATAAACTTTTCTATAGCTTGTCTGATCTCTTCCATAATTAATTTAAATAATTAAAAATTGCGGTTTCCAATAATTCTGCCTTCTCTGAAATCCGATCCGGAACCGCTGTGCTTTCCAAAGGAAAATAACTGATATCAGTAATGCCAAGATGATTTAAGATGCTGGTTAAATGAGTCTCAAGAGGATTCATACCTCCGGGTAATGAGTGAATGCCACCCATGACCGAAATGAGATGTGCTTTTTTACCTGAAAGCAGTCCTTTGATACCATTGTCATAGGTAAACGTTTTCTTAGTCCTGATTACAAGGTCAAAATAAGCTTTCAAAGAAGAAGGAATCCCGTAATTATACATAGGACAGGTGATCAGGATCTCACTGCTTTTGTAAAGTTCATCAATCAATCTGTCGGATAGAAGAAGATCTTCGGTGTAAAGATTTTCATTCAGAAATGCATCAAAAGTCTGTTGGGTGAGGTGAGGTGTCATTTTTTTTGCCGTATCTCTTTCGATAACCAATCCATCCGGATGTTTCAGGATCCACTGTTTTACAAAATAATCACCCATACGGCGTGAATAGGAATCTTTAAGCCGAAGGCTGCTGTCGATTCGGAGAAGTGTGTTCATACTTTTTTCTTTAAAGACACACCTGATTTTCAAAACGTGACAAAGATGGTTAGAAAGCTGAAAAATTTAACCTTAAACTAATTAATTTTTTTCAATTTTTCAGGATCTACAATAGAATAGATTTCCCTGATCAGCCCATGTTCATCGATATCCAGAATATGGCAGTTATACATACGTTCTCCCTGCCAGAAGCACAAAGCGGGCTGATGATTGAAAACATTAAAAGTGAAAGATTTCCCTGAAAGAAACTGCTGTTGTACATAAGCAAGAAGAGATGCTGTTGCCGGTTTGCCGGTTTCCACAGCTTTGATGACGCGGATACGTTTTCCGCCGTCTGCAGAAAGCCTGATGTCATCTCTCAGAAGTTCTTCGATCATGGGAATATTTCCTTCGCTCAGTGCCTTCTGATATCTGTGGAGTATATCGGGAGCATTGGAATCTGCAGTATCGGGAGCATATTTTATGTTCTGCAGCTGTTTTCCTGCACGGCTCAGCAGCTGGCGTGAATTATCAATGGAAATATCCAGAGTTTCAGCAATTTCCTGGTGAGAATAATCGAAAGCTTCTTTTAAAATATATACAGCTCTTTCCTTGGGATTGAGCTTTTCTAGAAGGACAAGGAGTGTGTAACGTGCCGTTTGCTCCTTGATCAGTTTATTCTCTGCATTGTCAAACGACAGTGGTTCCGGAAGCCATTCACCGTAAATCATTTTTTTACTGTGCCTGTTTTTAAAATTGATGGCGTGGTTAACTGTACTTTTAATCAGGTAGTTAACCTCATTTCTTACCCCGGATTTATCTAAAGAAATATATTTTTCTATCACATCCTGTACAAGATCCTGCGAATCTTCATAAGAACCTGTGATGTTGTAAGCATAGGTAAGCAGTTTGCTGTAATTTTCCTGCATGATATTTCTTTTGAAGACAAACTTAATGAATAAAACGTGACAGTTCTTTTCAGAAATGTTAGATTTTTTAATGAAATGAACTCTTACAGTTAACATATTTGGAATTTTTTCGGCAATTTGCAATCCTGAATGAAAACAGACCTGAAATAGATTCATTAAAATTAAAGATATGAATGAAGTATGTTCTAAAGAATTAATAGAGCTGGCTGAAAAAGATCTGTCGGTTAGGGAGAAACTGGCTTCTGAGGGAAAGCTTTCCGGCGGCTATCATCCTGAAATGGAACAGATTCACAGGCAAAATGCGGAAAAGCTTCGGGAAATCATTAGGAAGATAGGCTTTCCTACGATCTCAAAAGTGGGGGATAAGGCCAGTGAGGCTGCATGGCTTATTATTCAGCATTCTATTAGTGAGCCTGCATTTATGAAAGAATGTTATAAAATGATGATTGAAAACAAAAGTGGTGTGAATCCTTTAAACATTGCTTATCTGCATGACAGAATTCAGGTTTTTCAAAGCAAGCCTCAAAAATACGGGACACAGCTTACCGAAGAAAGACTACCATATCCGGTAGAAAATAAAAATAAACTGAATGAAGAACGCCTGAAAGTCAATTTGAAACCTTTTTCCCAGGAAGAAATCAATAGGATTCCGGGTATAGAAAAGATTGCTGAGATAGATGCAAAACAAGTTGGTTATACGGAATGGAGAATAAAAATGGGATGGATATTAGCACCTTAATGATTAAAAAATTGCTTCATAGAGTGCAATATTTTATTAAGAGCCAAAAAATATTTTGTCAGTTTCAAAAAACTTTATATATTTGCACCACTGAAAACGGTAGTACTACTGTTATTAGGAGAGATGGCAGAGTGGTCGATTGCGATAGTCTTGAAAACTATTGACTGTAACAGGTCCGGGGGTTCGAATCCCTCTCTCTCCGCAACTATTCAAACAAAATAGTACAAAATGCTGTAAAATAGATGTTTTACAGCATTTTTTGTTTTATGTCGGTTCCAAAAAGAGCTAAATAATCACAATCTGAAAGTGACCTATTCAGTGACCTAATAAAAAGGTAAACAACAGGTCACTGAAAAGTTGGGAAATAGCCTGTTCATCGGCCTGTTCAGAAATTGAACATCTTGTGACAGGTTTATGATCAGATTAATTTGGAATTATTAAAACCGATATTATGAACAAGACATTCAATTTGCTTTTTTATATCAAAAAAGCTAAAATGAACGCTCAGGGAGAAGCACCTATCTACATGAGAATTACTATTGACGGTAAAATTTCGGAGATCAGTACAAAGCGTACCGTGCAGCCTTCGAAATGGAATTCCCAGGCTCAAAGTGTAAAGGGATCTTCAGAAGAATCCAAATCCCTCAACTTTTACCTTAAAACATTTGAGCAGAAAGTTTATGATACGTATTACGAATTGATACGGGAAAAAGAGATAATTAGCTGTGACGTTCTTAAAAACAAGCTCTTGGGAAGAGATCAGAAGAATCGAATGTTGATTCCTATTTTTCAGGATCATAATGACAGGATAGAAAAGCTAGTTGGAAAAGAGTTTGCAAAAGGAACTTTAACCCGTTATAAAACCTGCCTGAGCCATACTAAGGAGTTTATACGTTGGAAATATAAAATTTCGGATATTGATATTCAAAAAATTGATTATGCTTTTCTTAATGATTTTGAACTGTTCCTGCGAACAGAAAGACTATGCAATAACAATTCAGCAGTAAAATATATCAGGAATTTCGGAAAGGTTATCAGGATTTGTATTGCTAATGGATGGATTCAGAAAGATCCGTTTGTAAACTATCATTCTAAAATTAAGGAAGTAACAAGAGTCTTTCTTAATGAATCTGAGATGTCAGCTATTTCTTCTAAAAATTTCAATAATGAGAGGTTATCAGTGGTAAGGGATATTTTTTTGTTTAGCTGTTTTACTGGGTTAGCTTATATTGACACCAAAAAATTAACTGCTCAAAATATTGGTATAGGACTTGACGGAAGTAAATGGATCTATACGAATCGCGAAAAAACGAAAACGACTTCTAATATACCGCTGCTTGCCCAAGCCGAAAAGATTATTGAAAATTATAAAAATCATCCGGCTTGTATAAATAGTGGTAGGTTGCTTCCTGTTCTTAGCAACCAAAAAATGAATGCTTACTTGAAAGAAATTGCTGATTTATGTGGTATTAATAAAGAATTGACCTATCATATAGCACGTCACACCTTTGCGACCACAGTTACCCTATCAAATGGAGTTTCCATCGAAAGTGTGAGTAAAATGCTTGGTCACAAAAATATGAGAACAACTCAGCATTATGCCAAGATTCTGGATAGTAAGGTGAGTGAAGATATGATTTCTTTAAAACAAAAACTCCTTGATAAGATTCTTTAACAAAACTACAATATTATAATCACTTAAATGGTCACACTTATGTAAGAGAAAATGCATCAATTTGACAAATGATAAATCAAAAATATATTGACCGAATATAATTTATTATTGCTTGATAAGGATTTTTGGGCTCTTCTTGGAGGGATTCGAACCGTCTCTTTAAACCTCTTTATTTATCAACATTTTTTAAAGCTGAGTCCCTAGCTACTCACCGAATTACTCACTTTGAAAATGTAGGTTTTTGATTCATTTTACAAATCAAAGATAATAACTTATTTTGTATTTTAATGAATATATATCAAAGTTTTATGCAAGATTAGAAATGGGTGGTATTTAAAATTGTGTGACTTCTGCTCGATGTTCTATATCCTATTGTTTAGTGATTTTTTGAATGCTCGAGTTTCTATTTTAATATTCTTTTTATTAAATGCATCTGCCATAGAGCGTAATGATAACTTTGAAAGATCTATATTCCATAGAGGTTCATTTTCATTGACCACCCGAAGTGTTCTGTTATTCAGATCGAATTCTTCAATAAAACAATAATAAAGTATGCGTAGAAGCATTTTTTGAGCTTTATCTTCCTTCTTATGAACCTTAAAATAAAGATAAGAAGACTTATCACTCGTTAGGTTGAGGGAAAGAATCTGATCTTCTCCATAAAAATGAGTACCTACTCCCCATCCACTCAATCGTTTTACCCTCCCTTTATTGGAAATAGTATATTTACCATCAAAACCTGGTACTGCTTTCCATTGTTCATCCGGTAAATCACTTAGAGATAAATTGAAAATAGCTGGTGGATTCTTCTTATTAATCCGGGGTTTACCTAACTTTTCCCAAAGAGAGTCATTGAATGCTTTTTTTGAATTAAGTACTGTTCTCACTTTAGTAGCATACTCTTTATTTCTTTCCTTAAGGATCTCATTAAAAGGTTTCAAAGTAAGGTTCGAAATATCTATATCCCATTGAGGAATACTACTGTTTACAATTACCAGATTTTTATCTTTAAGATCAAATTCTTCTACAAAACAATAATAAAGTAATCGGGTAATTGGTAAACAATATTTTCTTCCATTACAACTTAGTTGAGCATAGAGATAATTACTATTGGATTTGAGTACAGAGAGTGACGTGATATGCTCTCCCCAAAATGTTTTATTTCTGTTCTCTGTCCAGGTATTTAACCGCTTTATTCTTCCTTTATTGGAAATGGCAAAATGCCGCTCTAGGTTGGGAACTGGTTTCCACCTTTCACCGGAAAGATCTTTTAGGAATAAATTCATACAGGCGGGTGGATTACTCGGATTAATAGGTGGCTGCCCAAGCTTTTTCCAAAGAGTTGCATTGAAGATTTTTTCCGGTTTTCTTTTTCTTCCCGGTATAAAATCTTCTTTAGAGGGGACGTAATCTTTTACAAACCATCGAAATTTTCCGGCTGTAGTCCTTTTTTTATTGATGACAGGTAGAATATAAGTAGGACGAATTCTTAAAGCTTCACTTGCTGCGTAAATATTTGCATAGCTGGCAACAAAATCACCATCAACTGTGTATTGGCTGACTGCCTGTTTATAATTTCCTCTTTTTCCTCTACCTGTATTCATTGATTTCCGATGCAGCTTACTTATAGTTAACTTCTCCAGATTTCTAAAATATACATTAAACTGATTATTATCTTTAAAAGATATACGAAATGAAAGATCATCCATATCAAATTTTTTAACAAAATGATAATACACTAAACGGGCTACTGATTTTCCATACTTTTTCCCTTCAATAGATAAAACACTCCTCACATTATAAAAATGAGTCTTTAAATGTTTATTAAAATATCTAAAGACATTTGGCTTCTTAATACTATCCCGAATTTTCCGCTTTACTCCCGCCGGGTTTATTGCCCAACGTTCCAGGCTTTTTATACGTCCATAATTAGAAATAGCATAATTTTCAAAACCTTCAATCTCCTTCCATTTTTCACCTGGAAGATTTTCCAGAGAAAGATTGGAAAGGACTTTGTTTACATATTCATCTCCTAAATCAGTAGGTAATTTCATAAAATGGAAATTCTATCGTATATTGTTTTAATATAATCTAGTAACTAATTTAACACGAAATTTTATAAAATCAAAAATATCTCTAGTAGCTACATGTTAAAATGCAATAAGATACAGGGGCAAATATGACTTGATAGACTTAAATTTGCCTTTATATATTATGATTATATTGTACATTCAAACGTTTGTATTTTTCTGTTTGCAGAATTACTTAAAATTTTGTGATACTTATTCATTCCTGAAAATTTTTATACTACGAAATTTTTTTAGTTTCTTTTTTATTAGCTTAGCAGTAAAACTAAATGAAAAATGAAAAAAATCAACATTATTTTATTTTTAGTGTATTTTACTCTTGGATTGTCACAGGAAGCCAATCTTAAAGATCTTTACAGTAAAAAGGAATATGACAATGCCATTAAACTTGCTCAGAAAATTCTTATATCCTCACCAGAGGATTTTAACACCCAATTGATGCTTCTAAAAATCTACAATTCAAAATGTGATTATCCGGAAGCGAGTACATTATTGGCAAAGATGAGCAGCAGTGATGAAAAATTCTTAATAGAATCCCTTAAAACTAATTATGGTTTAGGAAATACAAAAGAGGCAAAAAGAATATATGACCAGTTGATTAAGGACTCTAAAAATGAAGTATTGAAAAATGAGCTGTTGAAATTTGGACTAGTTACAGGTCTGGATCAGATATATGATGACTGGAAAATAAAAGAAACGCAAAATATTATTTTTCATTTTCAACAGTCAGTTTCGGCAGAAAAAATGCAAAATATTATTGTTTCAAGACAAAAGGCTTTTGAAAAGATTAATAATTTCTTCAATTCGGTACTTCCCAAAAAAATAGATTTCTTTGTATGGGACACGGAGGAAAGCTATAACTCTTATCTGAAAACAAACTTGGGCTTTACGTTTGCCCAATTCTGTATTTCTCATAACAGGCTCAACCAGTCTCCTGGACATGAAATTGCTCATAATATCAGCTTTTGGAAAAACCCGGAACAGAAGAAGGTAATATTTATCAATGAAGGCATAGGAGTTTACTTTGACCAGCAGGGAAATAACAGGCTGGAAGCGGCAAAAGAGGCATATCGAAAAGATCCTGCCAATATTAAAGAAATATGGCAGAATAACAGAAGAGCTGAAGAAAGTATTATGTATCCGATTGCAGGAGCATTTATTGAATATTTAATACAATATGATAAAGAAAAACTTCTTCAGCTTACAGAAGATCAGACATATGAAAATGCGGTCAAGGTTTACGATAAAAAAATTTATAGGTTGATCGAAGATTTTATTAAAACACTTGAATCCGATTAAAAAAACGAAACAATTCTGTTTATTATTCTGATATTCTCGGCTCTGTTTAGCTGTCTGGTTGAAAGAAAAAATACAAAAAATAATACCCCTAATAATTTAGGATTTTTTTAAACATGCTTTAGATTTAATTAATTACATAGTTTTACAAATATAACATAGATGAATCATGGAAAACATTGCTGAAATAATAACCCATTTTAACTTCACTCAGACAAGAAAATCCAAGCAATATTTAATATCATTTTTCAATCAAAAATCATTTAACAAAAAGCAGACCCTATATGTCCAACAAAAACTAAAACTATTTCTGGATAATTTTCAAATTATTAATAGCTATGAAATCAAAGAAAATAGAGTTTCTGCAATTCAAAAATTTTTGGATGAAATTGATGTCAGCCAATACAATTATTTCACAAGTATTAAATACCGTGAGTATTTTAAAGAGATAAATACTAATATTTCTTTGTTAATAGACTTCTTTTATCACTTCGGATTATTATTGAGAAATTTCCAAATGAAAGAAACTTGTCTAGAGTATTCTTATGAGATAGAAAAAATGATTGTGTTCATCAACTCGCTGCCCATCAATGAGTTTTATAATAAAAAACTTGATTTTAAGCAAAGAAAGAATATTTTAGTCAAAATTGCACCCGAAATTGATAAGGGCAATTTTGATTTATTCTGGGATTTTTTTTACATGTTTGATGTATATTCTAGTATTGCGAAAGGAATTAAGTTGAATAATTTGGTATTTCCACAATTCAATTCTGAAAATATTTTTACAATTGAAAATTTCTACCATTTAGATCTTGCCAATGCTGTTAAAAATACAGTAGATGTAAAAGGTAAAACTATTGTTGTTTTTACAGGAGCCAATATGTCCGGAAAATCTACTACAATGAAGTCGATTAGTATTATTGTTCTACTTGCTCACTTGGGAATTGCCGTTCCGGTCAAATACTGTAATATTCCTTTTTATGACAGTATTTTCCTGTATTTTTCTGTTAACGATAACCTCAAAGAAGGTTATAGTCATTTTGCTCAGGAAATTATAAATGTAAAGAATGTTTTATTAGAATTAAAATCTAAAAACTGTTTTGTTGTATTTGATGAGATTTTTAGTGGCACAAATATAAATGATGCTGCTCAGATTACTGTAAATACAATAAATGGCTTATCAAAATTTAAAAACTCTCTCTTTATTTTTTCTACGCATTTAAACCTTATCGAAGGCCATTTAACTGAAAATGAGAATGCCTTATTACTTTATTTAGAATGTTTTTTAGAAAATAATGAACTGTCATTTACTTATAAGTTAAAAGAAGGCTGGTCTAAACTTGAAATAGGAAAACTATTATTTGATCAATATGGCTTGAATGAACTTTTAAATGAATGCATATAATCAAATATTATCAATCTTAGAAACATTTAGTCTAAGTAAATTTCAACTGGCCATTAATATTTTTTTATTTTAGTAAAAATATTTCATTGAAAGTCCAGTAAATTAAATAGGTTTTTTTATTAAAAACAGGAAGAAAAATTGTTTAAAAAATTATTTTATCAAACCGCAACTTATGGTTTTAGTACAGTTTTAGTCAAGCTATTCCCATTTATTATATCTCCATTTATATCTCAAAGGTTTGGCCCTAGTGCAATAGCTCCATTTGTAGATTTTTATTCTGTGGCGGGTATCATAATTGTTTTGCTAACACACGGAATGGAAACCTCTTTTTTTCGTTTTGCTCAAAAAGATATTAGTTCTAGAAAGCTAATATCGACAGCTTCCTTAAGTGTTATTGGAGCTTCGTTATTTTTCATTATTATTTCTTTATTTTTTAGGCAATCATTAGCAATAGCATTTAAAACACCGGATCAGGTTAGTTTTTTAGTAATAATGCTAATTATATTAGGTGTAGATGGAATATGTGCCATGCCTTTTGTAATTCTTAGAAAAGAAGGAAGATCAAAAAAATATACATTAGTCAAAACTGTGAATGCAGTTATGAATTTTTTATTTGTTATTTTCTTTATTGTTTTGTTTCCGAAATTTTCTAATGGGCTATTTGGATTTCACTATGACCAAAAGTTCGGAATTGGTTATGTTTTTATAGCTAACCTAATAGCCAGTATATTTTCTTTAACCCTATTATTTGGTGAGTTTAAAAAGATAAATATAAAAGAGTTTGATTTTAATTTATGGAAAGAAATGTTATCCTATTCCTGGCCTATAATGCTTGCTGGTTTATCTGGGGTTGTTAATGAAACAATGGATAGACAGTTTCTAAAATACCTCTTGCCTAGTGGAGAGAATGTAATTCAAATGGCAATTTATGGTACCGTATGTAAGTTAGTAACATTTATTACTTTATTTAGACAGGCGTATCTACTTGGCGTAGAACCCTTTTTCTTTTCACATGCAAAAAATGAGAACTCTGCTCAAACATACTCCAAGCTAATGACATGGTTTATTATTGTGAACTGTGTGATATTTTTAGGATTATGTGTTAACCTCAACTGGATTTCAGAACAGTATATACGAAACTCCTCTTTTTATGTTGGGTTACCTATTGTTCCAATTGTTTTGATTGCAGCTGTATTTTTAGGTATATACTTAAATCTTTCTATTTGGTATAAACTTTCTGACAAAACTAGATTTGGTGCATATATTTCAATTATTGGGGCAATAGTAACCATAAGTATTAATTACTTTTTTATTCCCTCATATGGTTACTGGGCTAGTACTTGGGCTACATTTGCCTCATACTTAATAATGATGACAATTTCTTACTTTTTAGGCCAAAAGTATTATCCGATACCATATGAGATAAAGACTTGTATTACATATATCTGCTTAGGAATAGCAATGTCATATATTTCTTATTATTTATTGAATGGGAATATTATTGATGGGAATATTTTGTTTCTGTTATATATACTATTTATATTTTTTGAACGCCAACTTTTTACAAGTGTTAAAAATTATTTTAAAAAATAACCCCACAAAAGTTCCCCAACTTTTAAATGTGAGGTTATAAAAAACTATCAGTTGCAAATGTAAAATTTTATAAATTAATCATGAAATTTGTATCTTAATGAAATGTATTTAAAATTAATACCGATATCATTAGTATGGATGTGTAATGTATAACTTGATTAATTTTATTTTAAGAAAAAACATAATTTATGAAAAAGTTTCTATTTTTGTTTAATCTCATTTTGTTGTGTCCCTTAAATGCAGTTGCACAAAATTATCTTGACAAGGCAACTGCAATAAGTAAGAAAAAAATTGAACTGTTTTGCAAACAGAACGATATTCCAGGAATGGCTATTTCTATTTCATATAGTGGGAAATTTATTTTATCGGAAGGTGTAGGCTTTGCAGATTTAGAGAAGAAAATTAAAGTAAATCCGTCTTCAACAAAATTTAGAATAGCAAGTGTCACAAAGATTATTACTGCCCTTACATTAATGAAGTTAAATGAATTAGACTCCCTAAATATAGACAATTCAATTCATTTTTATTTGGACAATCTTCCACATGACAAATATAATTTTTCACTAAGACAGCTTGCAGGTCACCTTTCAGGGTTAAAGAGAAACCCTAGTAAAGAAAGATGGGATAGTTATAATACATATAGCGAAGATGATTTATATCAAAGCTTGAAAGATGATGACTTGGATAGTAAACCAGGAGTCCAGTTTTCGTATAGTAATTATGGTTATAAAGTATTGGGCTTAATAATTGAGAAAAAATGCCACAAGACGATAGTTGAATGTCAGGAAGAGTATATCCTTAATAAATTAAATATGACTAATACTATTCCTGATACAGGCTTATTCAGCCCTGATATTACAAATTTTTACCTAAAAAAAAATGGGCTTATCCAACAGGCTCCGTATATGGATTGTAAATTAAAGTACGCTCAGGGATGCCATCTATCTACTTCGGAAGATCTAATACATTTAGGAAATCTTTTTTTTCAGCCTAACCTAGTTTTTAATAATATTAGACCATTGCAAATTATGACTAAGCAACAAGTTTTGTTTTCAGGAAGTAAAACTGGTTATGGACTAGGAATTATATCTACTAAAGATATGTATGGTAATTCTTTTTTAGGTCACAATGGGTTAGAAAATGGTTCAAGGGCTATTCTCAGAGTGTATCCTAAGTATAATCTGGTTATCTCAATACTTATAAATAATCAGGAGCCTCCGTTAGAAGATTTGATAACTGAGATAGCATATACATATATTGAAGATTTAAAAAAAATTAAAAAAGATTAGTTTAAAGGAAATATTATGAATTTCAGAGAATGTGAATAAAAGTAAAGGATAACTTGATAAAAAAGCAAGAAAAAAGTCCCTTAGCTTCATGAAAATTGCGAGAAATAAATGGAATAATATTCCGCATGAAAGATATACAGTGCAAAATTGAGTATTAATGAGATATAGACTAAATGTAAGCTGAAATATTATTATGAACCACGATAATATAAAATATACAAACTTATTTTCTCCAAACATATTAACTAATACATCACTACCATAGATATTAGTTTTTAATATTTTTTTCAATCCAATTCCACTACGCCATTTTACGGATGATACCTTTTGAATGCCGTTGGAGGTATAAGAAATAATCGAGAATAGTGATATAAAATGAAAGACTGTTTGATCATGAAATAAAAAATAACCAGTAAAGCAAAACAAGTTAAATAGAATTATATGTTCTGAGGAAGAAAGCCTATTTTGACAACGTAATCGTAGATATAATTCAAAAACTATTAAAAGAAATAATAGTAAACTTTCACCAGAATATAATTTATTTTTAATGAAAAGATTAATGATAAGTAAAAAGCAAATTACAATTCGAGAAACTGTAATTAATATTAGTATTTTCTTGTTATATAGAATATTTATTACCTTCTTTTTCCTGTAAATTTTTCTAAGTGAGAAACTATTGGTAGAAATTGGGCTGTCAAATCCGTATAAGTGCCTGTTGATAATAATCTCAATAGAATCTAGAACTAAATATAAGCAAATAAATATTAAGCTTAAAGCTAAGGCTTCCTGCATGATTAATATTTTATATTTGAAATAATTATGGGTTTAAAGATCCCTGTTTTTCTAGATTTATTCATATCTATAATCAAAAACTGTCTTCTTGATACTCCTTTAGAAAGATTGTGTTTCTTGAGAATATATTTCAATTTTCTGTACTCGGGTTTTTCAGATAAAAATTGTTCATCATTGATATTTAAATTTTTTTTATTACCTCTAAGAATATTAAATATCATAGTTAATGTTGCTTTCTCAAATCTCTCATGTAGGATTACAGTGAAGTTATTTTGAAACACTTTTAAATCGGAGATCGTATTGTCAGAATAGTAGTCTCTATAGACAATATAATAATCGTTAGAAATAGGATTTGGAGCAAAAAGTGTCCAAACTGGTATTACATTGAAATCATTTTTAAAGTATTTTAACACAATTGACCGTAAATACTTGTTCTGAAATATTAGTGTCAAAATTATCCATAAACTCAAAATAGAGTAAAATAAATATTTAGTAAGAAAAAGAATCATAAAACTTAAATTCTGTTGCAAAATAATAAACCAGTGGATATGTTGAGGTATATGTCCAGAAAAAATCGTTAAGATTTGAGATAATTGCTAAGGACAGATGAAATAAAAATCCAACAGCCAAGATATACAATACAGTGACACTATTGCTTGCAAATATTGGAAAAAGCAATTGAAACAAAATAATCCCCCAGCATAATATTCTATTGATATTCTTTCCCATTCTAATAAGCTTTTTTTGAATGATGTCATTGCCAAATAGGGAACTATTTAACACCCAAATAAGTGCGCTGCCTCTTCTCCATAATACAGATTTCAATTTATTATACCCTGTAAAGAAATAAGAAATATATAATTGTGAAATAATAAACAAAATTCCAATAGTGAAAAAGGAGGAGGATTTTAGGGACATAACTGAAAGTCCAAAAAGTAATATTGTTCTCATTTGGTCAGCACCGGAAAGAGATAGCTTATTTCTAATATTAAAAAGCAACTGGATAATGAATATTATAAAAATAATCGGACAAAAAATGCTAGGAGATATTATCAAAAATGCTGATAATACTAATCTTACAACTAGAATATAATAAAAAGGCTTATCCTCCATTAATGGAGTTAAAAAAGAAACTGTTTTTATGAAGAACCCTTTATCTTTTCTATTGAACATCAATTGTAAATTAAAGATTCCAGTTTTTGAATAATATTGTTTATAATAATAAAGAGAGTGGATAGTGTCAAAAAAGATTCCAACTGATATTATGCTAATGCAATAGTAAAAATAAATCATTACTCTAATTTCTTTTAATTGGTGTTACAAATAATAATTTATCTTTTTTGCCTAAAAAATATCCTCCTTTTATAATGTAAAGTAATTGTCTATCATTTATTTTGTTTGGATTGTCATAATGAAGAAGATAGTTGTTAATTAATTTAAATGTGGCAGACCTAATGAATAAATTTTTAGTTTTTCTATGTAGGATCAATTGCTTTCTAATTCCTATAATAAACTTTACATCCCTTCTTTGTCCATACCATAGAGAAAGGTACCATTGCGGTGTAAAATTATTGACAATAATTATTTCGGATGTAGAATTGTCGGGTAATTTTTCTCTGTAGCCTAAAAGACAACAATTCTTCATTGGTCTAGGAGAAAATAAAGTCCAAATTGGAACTAATGCAAAAGGATCCTTATTTCTACCTATTGCGTTAGGGCGAAACTGCTTATAGATTGATAAGAATACCCAAAAAAAACTAATAACCGAAAATAAAATAGCTAAAAGGTTATAAAAAGTAATCATTTGAAGAGGTGTATAAAACTATTTTATTATGATATTCTTATTCTTTTCATTTAAAGGCCTTTTAGTCCTTATACTAATCAAATTTACGATACAAGTGTTACTATATTCATATAACTTCTTAGATTCAATATTCAAAATTGAATTTTTATCTATATTAGTTTCATTTGGGCAAACTATGAGTTTGTCATTAACTGTATAAATATCATTTGATAATTTATTTTCATTCAAGGATTTTAAATTAACAAATTCTATAGACTTATCACTTGTAAGATAAACACTACTCGAAAATTGAACCCCATTTATATTAATGGGGTCTTTAATTATTTTAGTTGAGATAATTTTACTAGTGTCAAAGAAATAGCTTTCAGAGCTTTTTACTTGTACTGAATCAATGAAATAAGCAGTATTTCCATCATTTTGAACAATATTATTAATCACTGGATTACAAGATTGTATTTTTTTGTATTCCTTTAATGAACCAAATTTTTTTAAAAAAATATGATTTATAGAGTTCACAGTATTTCCATCTAAGTCAATGTATGAATTATCCTTTTCACAAAATATATACATGTCCTCTAATACAATCTTTGAAGAAAAAGAAGGATTGATAAATGATATATTTTTGCATCTGATATTATTTTGTAAACTATCAATAATTCTATTGAGCCTATTTGCTTTTTCCATACCTTTATAAAAACCTATTTTTTTCTTATTCGAATTATATAGATTTATTGTTTGTCCTTCCTTATCATTAGAAATATATATAGAATTATTCTCTCTTATTAAGATGGAATCTTCTGCATTTAAATAAAAATCATAAATTTTATAAAATTTTTGCGATGAATAAAAGGAAAAACAAAGTGAAAAGAAAAGTGTAATAGCTTTCATCAATACAAATAATTATTTTAAACCACTAATAGAATATCCACCCAGATAAGTAATTGGTGAAGTGTAAGTATCTTTGTATGAACCATCAGCTGGGTCATAATATATAAATGAATTATGTTCTGGGTTCCAGCCGACAATGCAAATAGCATGTGCCCAATCACCAGGGTCATTTATGTCAAAACCATTATCGTTACCATCGACGCCAATACTGGCAAAAAATGGATGTCCTTCAACTAATGAATTTTTAATTTGGTCTTCAAGAATTGGAGTGGTATAAACATCTATATTGAAAAAATGGTCTAAAGTTGCTTGAATATTATCACTAGACATACCAGTTAAAAGAGGGTTAGTTCCAAATTGATCTTGATACCAATCAATAACTGAAGTTTCCCAAGGTCCTTGATCATCGACACCAGTAAAAAACTCATGTAGGTATTCCATAACTGTTTGAACACAAGCATTTTGATTGATTTGTGTTTCAGTATCTGGAAGATTATTGAAATCCGAAATATAGTAACTTCCATCATGAAACTCTCCTACAGCTCCACCATCATCAGCATCCCAATCTCCAGCATTATCACCTCCTCCGTCATCGTAATCATAGTCATAGTAATGATCAAGATCACCTTGATCCACATTATTATCATCGCCATTTGCGTCATTTCCACCTACATTATTTCCACCTCCTATAGGGCCACCATCAGAATTTTCAACTATATATACTATAGTATCTCCGTCTTCATTAATTAAATGGAAAATTCCATCTTCATAATCATTACCACCTAGTATAATTTTTGTCTCGTTGGTTTCAATTGCTGGAAGTTGCAATTCTAATTCTTTTAAATTTAATTTCTTTCTTTGTGTCATTTTGTCATTTTTGTTATTTTAATTTTGGTACTTATGATTTACAGTATTTTACAATTTTGTGTGAAAGATTTATAGAGTCAATATTATTCTACTTTTGTATTCTAATATATTACTTTCTGATACGAATTAGTTTATAATATAGTTCTTTATCATTTAAAATCCCATCATGCTTGATATATTTTATATTAGAAGGTGAAAAATTAAGAGCATTTGATAATTTTTTGTTATAAGATATGTCAAGATAATCTATCTTTTTAGTAGATATACTTTTATTAGTATTAAATATTAATAAATTTGTAATTTCATTATTGTTTATTCTAATTGTATCTAGGCTATAAGAATATGAATAGAATTTTTCAATTTTATTATATGCTAAATTTATAGAAACCAAATTAGGTAAGGTCTTTGATGAAATTTTGACCTCTCCCTTAATCTTGTTGTTCGAAAGATTCAAGACTCTTAAATTAGGAGGTAATTTTTTTTCGTCCCAAAAGTTTATATTATTACCAGATAAGTCAAGATTAATTATGTTATAATTTTTTGAAAGATTTGGAATTGAATCTAGATTTCTATTTGATAAATTCAATTCTGTCCTTTTTTGGCTCTGAAAAGAGCAGCAAATAAAGACAGAAAATATAAAAGAACATATTAAACATTTAATCTTACTTTGTAACATATTTCATTTTTATGGAAAATCATTTCTATATTCTTGTATTACATGTTGAATAAATTCGTAATCATGTTCGTGCATATATTCATGTAAATATTGATTATGAAGAGCATTTTGAGCATCATCGGTAAGATCACGCCACTGCCATTCGTTGCCATCAAAATATAAATAGGCATCTCTAAAGTCATCACCATATAAAGCTTGCAGATCATTAGCAATTTGTCCGAGTTGTTCCCCATTAGCTACACCTTGGTCATATGCGTTCCGTACCATTTCCTCATATTTAACATGTAGTAATTCATGAGCAATGGTTGCAACAAGTTCCTCAGTAGGTGATAAATTATCTAGGTTTGTGCCATCAGTTGCTAAACCTGTTCCATCTATTATGTAGTTTCCATTTCCATCAAAAGAATTGCTGTTAAAGGTAATGATATATGAGCCATTAGGGTTATCGGGATCGTGAGTAGTGTCTGCTAGTGTATATTTGACAGGATCGTTCCCTAAATCTGCTATTTCAAATTTAATTTGATGGTTGCTATTTGCAAGTAGATCTTCAAGTAAGTCGGCTAACTCATTGTTACTGGTAATTAATTCTTTAACCTGTTCATCAAAAGCAGGATTCCCAGTATCAATAACCAAGTTACTAAATTCACTTAAGTCTAAACCATCTAGAATATTGTGATTTTCTCCAATATTATTATCACCATCTCCAGCATTATCTTCGATTCCATCACCATCACCATCATAATCATAGTAATGATCAAGGTCACCTTGATCCACATAATTATCATCACCACCTGCATTATCGTCGTCATTGGCGTTATTTCCACCCACATTATTTCCACCCACAGGAGCACTATCACCAGAATCAACTATATAAACGATAGTATCTCCATCCTCATTAATTAAGTGAAAAATTCCATCTTCATAATCATTACCACCTAATATTATTTTTGTTTCGTTGGTTTCAATTGCTGGAAGTTGCAATTCTAATTCTTTCAAATTTAATTTCTTTCTTTGTGTCATTGTTTGTTATTTATATGATTGTAAAATACAATAAAGTATTTATATCAAATACAAGCTTTTATAGAAAAAAGATAGTTGTAATGCCTTGCAAGGCCATAAGAGGGGATAATAAAATTATAAAAATAAAAGCATTTCATTTAATCATTTATGTTTTTGCGAATTTATAAAAAAAAAGATAATATCCAAATTTATTCCAAAAAAATTTCATTGAACTTCATCTTTAAAACATATTTATTTATCAAAAGTTCATTATAATTCAGAAAACTCTTTTCGTACTCAAATAATTGGTTTTTATAGTCATAAATCGTTCGTTTATCATAAGCTAATAGATTTAATAACAATTCATTAGTTTCAATTTGTAAACCATATTCCTGCTTTGCTAGCCTAATTTGATCATTTAGGTTTTCTATATAGTAATATAAGTTTTCAGCTTGCTGAGTTGCGTTAAACTTAGTTTCTTTAAGTTCTCTTTTTAAAATGTCTTTCTCTAATTCAGCCATTTTCTTTTTATTGTTGAGAATACCCCAATTCAATAATGGTATATACGCTCCCACCGTTAGAGCTTGTTTTTGTATAGGTTTATTATAAAGGTTTTCAAACTCAGCAGCAGAACTATTTAAACCTATCCCTAATTGTATATAAAAATTTACAGCGCCATCTTTTTTTGTTTTATCAATTTTCTCGTCTGCGAGCAGTAGCTTAAGCTGGGCTTCATTTTCATAGTTATTTTCCAAAAAAGAATTAATTAATTTTTCTTTTGGAATTACTAATTCAAAATCATTTATTGTTTTAAAATTTAATTCTTTCTGAGTCTCGATGTTTAGCAGATTTTTCAGTTTAGAAATTTGCATTGTTAATTCAAATGAATCACTTTTAACTTTCTGAGTAAGTTGATTAATAGTAATTTCGATTTGATTAACATCTATTCCTAATGCTCTTCCTAGCTTTTTTTTCTCTTCGATTTGCCTTAATAATGATTCTGTCTTGACAAGATTATTTTTTGTCAATTCAATTTTTTTTTGTAAAACATAAGCATCAAAAAATAGTTGTACAGCTTCCGTCTTTAGCATTGCAATCTCCTTCCTATAATTTATATCGTCCAATTTTCTGCTGTAAAAGTATTTTTTTTTGTTCCACCTGTACGGATTAAAGCCATTAATAGTTTGTGAATAGGTCAAACTAACCCAGTTACTAGAATAATTTGTGATCTTATTTTGTAGATCATTATTCATAGAAATAGAGTTAGTTAAGGAAATTTCCCCGCCAGTGAAAGGTACCACTTGTTTTGTTGTAAAATTAATGGTAGGATTTAAGAAGTTTCTTTCAACTAAAGATGTACTACCATTAAATTGAAGGACTTCTTGAATTGATCTCTGGTAAGGTAAATTCGCTGTTAAGGTCACTTGAGGAAGGAACGATTTCTTATAATTTTCAAAATCAATGTTTCTAATTTGATAATTAGATTCAATATTTTTTATCCTTTCACTATTCTTAATAACTAAGCCAATAACATCATCAATTGATAAAGAATCTTGATGATTTTGAGAATAAAATATTGTTGGTATTAGTATAAGAATTAAATTTGCAAAACTTTTCATTGCGCAAAAGTAACAAATTGATGAAAAAAAAAGATATATTAGATAAAATTAATAAATTTCTCAACGAACTTTACCCACACTGTAGTGGCGTAATGTTGTTTGGGAGTGCTTCATTTTCTACGGATAACCATACTGACATTGATCTCCTAGTAGTAGATGAGAAATTTTCATATGTATCCAAAACAAGCATTCAATTTCAAAATCAACTATATAGTGTAATAAAAATTCCAGCACACGATATTTTTAACATCCTAGCAAAAGATTTTAACAAGGGTATATATAAAGAAATTTTTGAAACTGGCTTTATTCTAAAAGACGAAATAAAAATACTGCAAATCGTTAAGCAATATATTTGCAAAGATTATCCGGATAACAAAGATGTAATTCGTTACAAAATTAGTAATAGAATTTTTAAAATTAATGAGTGTATAGATTCACTTAAAAATAATCTTCCTTTACTGGAGGAGTATTTGGGTATTGCTAATTGTATAAACTTTATTATTGATTTTATATTGTTAAAGGACGGCAAATATAATTTTTTAACTTCGAAACATAAGTCAAGATATTTACATCAATATCATCTGGAATATGCTATAAAAATAAATAAGATAATTAAACAATCAAGAAATAAAAAGGAGCAATTGTTTGGACTTGAAAATTTAAGAAATATATTAGATATTCCGGCTATACATGAATATAATAATGATTATCTGATTGATAATTTGGGTGACCTAAGTACTCTGGTTTTTTACATACCGGAAATCGAATGTGATGAGTTATTGCAAAATGTCCCACTCGATAACCTAGCTTACTATACATTTTTTATTGATACAAATAATATTGAAGATAGAGGATTTTATCTTATTGTAGATAGTAAATATTCTAATGATATAAAGATATTGGGGGATAAATTAAGAGGATTGTTAGTAGGTAAAAAAGTATTTTTCCCTTATAATTTTTCGTTTAACCACCAGATAAAATTTGGAAGTAATTTTTCGAAATGCCAAAAATTCTTTATATCCATTCAACCAATAATCAAAGGTATTAGATATGATAAAAGTGAGTCACTGAAGTTTATCAAATATCTGATAAAAAATATTAGTTTGACCCTAGAAGAAATCGCTATTTATTACTTCTATAAAACTGTCAATAATGACCACTCCCGAACAATTGATGAAATAGCAAAAAAAGAAAAAGAATTTATAATGCGGTTGAAAAAGACACGGAAACTCTCATTTGAAAATACTGAAAATCAATATAATATTGATTTTAATTTTCTACAAAACCAAATGCCAAAATATATTAGATTGCAAGTTTTTGATTATGTGCTTTCAATGTTTTTTTTAAAAGACTCAGAAAAAGTACATATTATCGAATTAATACGAAATACTAATATTAGATATGTTTAGTAAATTCCCTCATTTTTCACAATTAGAAGCTCGAGATTGTGGTGCTGCGTGTTTACAAATAGTTTCTAAGCATTTTGGAAAGTTTTTCAACCTAGATGAGCTAAGAGAAATCTCTGGTGTTACGAAAGAAGGAATATCAATATATGATCTGTGTGAATCAGCAGAGACAATCGGTTTAAAAGCATTGCCTGTTAAAACAGATTTTTTAAAATTAAAGAATGATATTCCTCTACCTTGTATTGCGCATTGGAGAGATTCACATTTTATTGTAGTTTATAAAGTTAAAGAAAATAAAGTATATGTCTCCGATCCAGCGATAGGATTAGTAACTTATACAAGAAAGGAATTCTTAAACGGGTGGTTAGAAAAAACTTCGGAAAAAAAATTTCGCAGAGGCATTGTTATAGCGCTAGAACCTACTGATGTTTTTAATGAAATTAAGCCTTCGGGCCAATCTATTTCATTTGTTTATATTCTCAGTTATTTACTTTCACATCTCAGTCCATATAGAGCGCAATCTATTCAGCTTATTTTAACAATGGTTGTTATTACGCTTTTACAGATAGCATTTCCAATAATAACTCAGTCTATTGTTGATATAGGTATTTCATCAAAAGATATGAATTTTATTCTTATTCTTTTAGTTGCTAATGTGATATTGATAATAAGTACAAGTATTGGGAATTGGATACGACAATCTATCAATGCACATATTGCGTCAAGAGTCAAGGTTTCACTATTATCAAATTATATATCGAAGCTGTTAAAACTTCCGGTTAATTTTTTCGAAAATAAATTAGTAGGAGATATTCTACAAAGATCTTTAGATTATGAAAGGTTACAAAATTTCATAATGAATTCTGCATTCTCAATAATTTTAGCAACATTGAATATCATAGTTTTCGGAATAATTCTATGTGTTTATAACCCGTCAATTTTTTTTATTTTTTTAATAGGTTCAATTTTATATGTGTTGTGGACATTTTTGTTTTGGAATGTTAGGAAGAAAATGGATATTCAATATTTCAGTCTTCAAGCAAAAAACAATAGTCATTGGATAGAGATCCTGACTAATATAAATGAAATAAAAAATAATAATTATGAAAAAGGGAAAAGATGGAAATGGGAAAGACTTCAGGTAAAATTATATGAGGTATCAATTAAATTACTAAACGTCAACCAAGCAGAACTTTTAGGAAGTAACCTCATAAATACCTTGAAAGATGTTTCATTGACCTTTTTTTCCGCTTATCTTGTTATTCAGGGCGAAATAACACTAGGGATGTTAATTGCTATCCAATATATTTTAGGACAACTTAGAGGACCATTATCAGAAGTAATAAATTTCATAAAATCTTATCAAATAGCATACATCAGCTTTATGAGAATGAACGAAGTCAACCAGGTTCCGGAAGAACAAGATATTGACGTCATAAATAATATTGTATTTCCGAGTAATAGATCATTAATTTTGAAAAATGTATCATATAGATATTCCAATAGCTCACCACATGTATTAAACAATATATCAATTATTATTCCTGAAGGTAAAGTTACAGCAATTGTTGGTGAAAGCGGAAGTGGGAAATCGACTCTTCTTAAGGTGTTAATGAGATTGTACACTCAGTCTTCTGGGGAATTTTTCGTTGGTGAAACTAATGTAAGTAATATCAGTTTAAAATTGTGGAGAGATAAAATTGGTGTAGTTAATCAAGAAGGAGATGTATTTAAGGATAGTATTAAAAATAATATTATTTTAGGAAAAGAGTTTGATCAAAATTTATTTCATAAAGCTGTAGTCAATTCAAATATTTTGCTTGATATTGAAAAACTACCGAAAGGTTTCAATACTGTGATGGGCGAAAATGGACGTGGATTGAGCCAAGGCCAAAAACAAAGAGTCATGATCGCTAGAGCCCTTTATAAAAATCCAGAGTATTTATTTTTTGACGAGGCAACCAATGCTTTAGATTCTATAAATGAGTCAAAAGTGGTAAAAAACTTAGTAGAAGAATATGAAGGAAAAACAGCAATTATTGTTGCTCATCGTTTATCTACAATTAAAAATGCAGATCAAATTATTGTAATGCATGATGGAAAAATTGTAGAGGTGGGCAAGCATGAAGAACTTATCAAAAATAAAGCTTACTATTTCCGGATTTTTACAAACCAATTAACTCTTAATAATATTTAATGAAAAAAGTTGAAGTTCACCATTCAGAAGAATTCAGGGATGTGATTAGCAAATTTCCTAGAAAGTTCAATTCTATTTTGGCACTTTCATTACTTATAATATTGATAATTTGCGGCTTACTCGGATGGTTTATCCAATCGCCTGAAATGATTCTTGCAAATGTAAAGGTTACAGCGGAAAAACCACCTATAACCATTGTTTCTGAAAGTAATGGGAAGATAAAAATTTTAGAATTTACCCCTCAGAAACAATTTAAAAAAGGTAGTGTTATTGGTGTTATAGAAAACTTAGGTGAAGAAGACAAAATCTTAAGACTTAAAGATTCTCTTGTTAAATACCAATCTTCATTATACAAATTAAATCTTAAATCTTTTGATTTCGCTCAAGCAGACAATTTAGGGGAAGTTCAGGAACCATATTTTAAATTTATTACTGCTTTACATGAAGTGAATAATAATCGAAACAGTAATGAATATGATTTACAGGTAGAAATGTTGAAACAACAAATTGAACAATACCACTCACTAATTGCCCAAAGAAGTAACTTAAAAAAATTCAAATCCAAGGAAATCAGTATCTTATCTCAAAAATATAGAGATGATTCTATCTTATTATCAAAGAAAATGGCTATCGTAACAGATTTTGAAAACTCAGCTCTTAATTTTTTGAAAGAAAAGGAGAATCTTAAAAATATAGATATTGAAAATCTTAGAAATCAACTTAACATTGCGGATGCTAAAGGAAATCTAAATTTGTTTTTACTTCAAAAGAAGCTTAAGCTTTCAAATGTGGAGTTAAAACTGTTAGAAAGTTTTCAGCAATTGGCACTTAGTGTCAATAACTGGGAGAAAAAATATTTAATAAAAGTACCTGTTGACGGACAAGTTGATTATGTTAACTTTATATCATCTAACCAGTTTATTACTCAGGGTTCAATGCTTTTTAGTGTTTTACCTAATAATAATAAAATTATTGGACAAGTATTAATGCCAAGTGAAGGGGCAGGTAAAGTTAAAGTTGGCCAAACTGTTTTTATAAAGTTAAATGCATTTCCTTACCAAGAATTTGGGAAGTTGACAGGAACCGTTAAGAATATCTCATTAATACCCAACGAATCGCAATATCTTGTCATTGTGGAAATACCAAAAGGCCTTCAAAGCGATTCTGATAAAAACCTTTCATTTGGAAAAAATATGGAGGGCCAGGCTGAGATTATTGTTGAAAAGAAAAGACTAATTCACAAAATATTTGATAAGATTATAAAAGCATTTGATAGACAGGCGCCTGAAAAAGAACAGAAGACAGATAAAGAAAAAAAAGAGAATGAGAAAAATAAATAATGAAGTTGCTCAAATTCTAAAAGAATTTTTAAAAATAGAGTTCAATGAATATAAACATATATTAGTTGATGAATGTTTTGAGCTAATGCCGGGCAAATATTTTCTTAAACTAACGGTCGTTTGCGAAAATTACTCCTTCCGTATTTTAAGAGAAAGTAAAGATATAGAAGGAACTAAAATAATTATTAATTATATTCCCAAAATTGGTATTTTAAAAAATTTAAATACAAAAGAAGGATATCTTTTTAATCAGTTTCCACATTCGATCATTATTAGAGACGAAAATCGGTTTTTGGTTAATTTAAAATCTTCTATTATTTTCTTCACAGAAAAACACAAAAGCATTATCAACAAAAGAGAAATAGATGAATTACGGTGGATTACTTCTAATTATATTGCTGGTATTAAAAGTCAAGACTCTGACTATTTGAGATATAAAATTTATGAGGGATTAATTAACCTTTACAATTACTTTACACCAAATGACTTTATATCATTATCTACTTTACCTATTCTGTTTTCATATCCATATTCACATCCTTACATAAAGCAGATTGTTAATAATGATTTATCATCCGTAGATTTTGAACAAAGGATGAATGACGAGTTAAATAAATATGGTGGGGTGGTAAATAGTATAGATACAAAAAGCTCATTCTATTCGGATGAGGTAGTTATAGTATTTAAATATTCTGACCTAGATCTTGATTCATTTCTTGAAAATATATTCTTTAAATTTTTTACAATTACTAGGAATGTTAATCACAGATTAAATAGCTTTTATTGGGAAAAAGATATTGAGGGTTTTTTTACTCTTTATTTAAACGCAAATAGAGAATTAATTGAACGAGAAATATTTCCCGAAATAGAAGTCAAATTAAATTCTAATGCACATGTAAAAGAAATAAGTGATATTTCTATGGTTTATGATCTATTTCAGGACGATTACTATTTGGGCTTAAATAGAATGTGTGAATATGTGTTAGAATTAAAAAGCAATGAGAGTTTAACCTGGAATCAAAATATAGCAATTTCGTATTGTATTGAACTATACTTAAACTGTTTTATAAGATTAAATTTTAGCAAGAAAGACTTTTTAGATTTCAACAAATATTTATCGCAGAAATGGCAATTATTTCTATTGTCAGACCAGGAATTGATTTCGAATGCATATGCAACTATTTCAGAAATGTATCAAAAGTTTGAGAGGCTTTATTTAGTTAATGAAAACTCACTAAACGAAAACTTCAGTAGTAAAGTGGATAATTGGATATCTTCAGATTCCTTTTTAGAAGAAATTGATGCTATTTCAGAAAGTATGGATAATTTTTTACATAAAAAAGAAAATATTTTTATTTCTAGTGCAATACTTTCTGGTTTTAGTGATAACACTAAATATGCATTTTTAGAAGGCTTTTTATTTAAGTTTTTTGGACTTATGGGGCTGGACACAGAGTCCAAAATCTACATAACCTATATAATTAATAGATTAAGTAATGAAACTGAATTTAATTAAACTAAGGGAATCTATTAAGGATTCAAATATTACCATTGAAAAACATCCTACAGAAGATCTGTTTATATATGGTTATTTTAAACATCCTCTCTCCAAAACAAAAAGTATCTGGAATGAGTATTCTATTATGTGCAGAGGACTAATTTTAAATAGTGAAGGAGAAATTATAGAAAGGGCATTTGACAAATTTTGGACATTCAGAAATCATATCACAGATAATTTAATTTCATTAAGCGAAAATAGAATTGTAAAATTACCAGATTCTACGCCTAAAATTTATGAAAAATTAGATGGTACGATGGGAGTACTATATTGGGTTAAAAATACTCCGTATATAGCTACTCAGAGATCATTTTCTAGCCTAAAAGCAATAAAAGCCAGTGAGATAATACAAAAGAAATACCTTCAGGAAGCATTGAAACTGAACCGTAAGTTTTCTTACATTTTTGAGGTAATTTACCCTGAAGCCAGCCTTGTGGTAAATTATGGACAGGAAGAGGATTTAGTCTTGATTGGGGTAATTGATAAAGAGACTGGTAAGAGTATACAAAACATTTCCGAATTAGGTTTTAGAACTAAGAAAGATTTAACTGCTGAGTTCAAAAACTTCAAAAATCTCAATGAAATAGAAGAAGCAAACATAAATAATTTGGAGGGTGTCGTTTTGGAATATAACAATTCATTACGAATTAAAATTAAATTTCCATGGTACAAGGAAATTCATAAGGAGCTACAGAGTGTTATAAATGCCGAATATCAAATGATTGAAAGTATAAATAAGCTTAAGAAATATTATGGTTACAAAGAAAATCCACTTTCGACAACTTTGATAACGGAAGCCATAAAAAATGGAAGGACGCAGGAAAGTTTTGTCAATGAATTAAATATAGACCAAATCGATAGAGGAGCAATAAAATGGGTTTATCGACACTGGAATCAGTATGAGGAAACAAATACATCCATAAGCGAATTTTTCAATCAAAGTTTTGAATATGGCAACACTCCTGATGATAGAATATGGAAATGGAAAAATAGATATTTAGATAAATATTATGACTAAGAGTGCTGGGCTGCTTATTATTAAAAATAGTAAGGTTCTGTTAGTAAAGCCAAGACATATGGCTTCTGATAATAATTGGTCTATACCAAAAGGACTTATTGATAAACCTAGTGATAGAAACATTATTGAAACTGCTATAAGAGAGACGTTCGAGGAAACTGGCATTCTGATTCCCAAAGACAAAATTGATCCTTCTAAAAGATCATTAATAAGTTATGTAGATTCAAAAGGTATTTTATCAAAGATTATTTTTTATTTTGTAGTTGAGATTTCAGATAAAGAATATAATCAATATAAAATCTCAAACGATTTCGACTCATCAGAAATTGAGGCAATTGCCTTTTTCTCGGCAAGAGAAGCTAGAAAAAAAGTTTATTGGAAGCAGCAATCAGTATTAAATTTTCTTAAGGCAGACTCTTTCTGTATTAATGAGTTAGAACTACTTATAAAATTAGGTTATATTTATAAAGTGAAACATCCGGTGTTCCCAATATGGCTGTATAATATCACGAGAAAGTGTAAGTTACATAAAAATTGGAATTATACGACATTGTCTTGTAGAGGGTTGATACTGGATGATTCAGGGAGAATTATTGCTCGCCCATTTAAAAAATTTTTCGAGAGACATGAAATTTATCCTGAAGTACTAAATCTGCTTTATAAACCAATATACAGTGCAGATAAATGGGATGGGGCTTTAGGTGTAATGTACAAGTACAAAAATAATTATTATATCTGTTCAAAAAATAATTTCAATCATTACATCGGAACTATAGCAACTGACGCTTTTTATAACCAGCTTCGTCATCTCAATATTAAAGATCTGAAAGATTATACGATTCTTTTCGAGATAATAACTCTTAAAAATCCGTTTACTATTAACTATACAGTTGCAGATACAATTTTTCCTATTGCCGTTATCAATAACAAATCAGCAAAAAATGATTTTACTAGATTGGAAGAATTAGAAAAGGTTTGTGTAGAAAGCACAATCAAAGAAGGATTTGTTGATATTTATGAGGATGGAACTATGATTAAAAATAAACTTCCTGATTTTATGAACGAATATAAAAAACTGAAGAAGCTTAAAGAGATTAGTTTTGTTCGCAATTCTGATAAAATTACTGGAAGTTTACTAGATCGAAAAAAGATTATGGATCATAGTTTTAACAATTTACTAACTAATTTGACCCAATTTTTTCTTTCGGAAAATGAAATGTATAGTGAGAAGCTAATATTTTGGTTATAGCTAATTTATTCAATTCATTAAACCAAGCTACATTTCAAGAAGGCTGTTTTGCTTTTCACCATATTGGTGATCATAAAAACACCCTAATATTTTAAGGGTATTATTATTTAGAAATTGCCTGTTAAAAATCTTAACAGTATAAAACTAAAAGCTAGATTTCTTATCTAGAATATTTTTTTTAAATTCTGAAATGTGCTCATCTGTTATCTTACAATATTGCTGACCAAAGTCTATCATTGTATAACCCATTGACTCAACAATAAGAACAATAGTTGCCATCGTTGACCTTTTCTTTCCACTAAAAGCACCATTTACTGTGGCTTTGGTCAGTTCTGAATTAGAGTTTGCAGCTATTTTATCATAACTATTGACTATGTCTACACTACCATCCGATTTCGCTGAGGAACTCTTATTGTTACTAAGCATTTTACGTAAAGTAATCGCGGTTTTTATAATTATAATTTTTTCACTTTCTTTAATCATAAATGCAATTAAGCACATAATGAAAAATATTTTGGTATAGTTTTGTATACCAAAATATTTTTTCTTATCTTTGTAAAAGAAGTTACTTAATTGTAATTTTGCGAAACTTCAAAAAATATTAGAAGCTATTCGCTTAGAATCTTGTATCAGAAAACTGGCACTTTTCATTTTACCACAAGACAATAAGCAGATTGCTCACGTTCTAGGCGTGGGCTCTCTTATTCGTGGTAAAGGGTATGCCAGTACCTCTGATACGGTAGGTAGAGTTCCACGCTGTTTTTTTCCAATGATGCCCGCCTTCTCTACATTTCTCTAAGCTGCTTTTACTATAAAGATTAGATAGGATACAATGGCAGCGCAACCATTGGAGCTTTACAGTTCACACTCGAGGTTAATTTCATTCATATTAATTCTTTATGATGTGTTTAGGTTGGAGGTTTTGTAATCTCCTAAAACTTCCTCCTAGACAATATTTAAAAACACAATGTAACCATAAAAGACCATCAAATGAAAATAAGCAGCACCTATTATAATGATACTTAGTTATCTTTTTGTTACAGAACAATAAGAAATAAAAAGCCCTTTCCTTTGAAGTTGACCGCTTGGCAGGAAAGAGCAGTTAGTTATAATAAGTTTATTAAACCCAACAAATTTATGAAAAAATCCTATACCAGTATAGGGAGCATTTCTATTGCCTTTATGCTGACGGTTGCAGGGAGCTCTTTTCAGGCGCAGGTGTGGGGAAGTACAGATACTATTTCCCGAAAGAATACCACAGAAGCTGTTGTACTCAGGAAAAGAGCCGATACTTTGTCCCCCTCAGATAGGGTAAGATCAGAAAAAGTAAGCCACATTGAAGAAGTAGTCCTTAATGCCGGATATTATAAGGTAAAAGACAAAGAACGTACCGGAAGCATTGCCAAAGTATCAGCTAAGGATATCGAGAATCAGCCTGTAGCCAATGTACTTTCTACAGTCCAGGGAAGAATGTCAGGGGTAAGCATTACCCAGAATACCGGAACACCCGGAGGCGGGTTTGACATCCAGATCAGGGGAAAGAACAGTATCCGCCGTGAGGGAAATGAGCCTCTATACATTATAGATGGGGTTCCCCAGGCTTCTGAGACTCCTTCGCTGTATTCCAATAAAATCCTTCCGTGGTCCTCCATCAATCCCCTGAATGCCATCAACCCGAATGATATTGAGAGCTTTGAGATTTTAAAAGATGCGGATGCAACAGCCATTTACGGTTCAAGAGGAGCGAACGGAGTAATCATTGTAACGACAAAGAGGGGAAAGAAAGGAAGGTCTGAACTTAAGCTCAACACTTCATATTCCTTAAGCAGGATTATACGACCTATGGAAATGATGAATACGGAGCAGTACATCAGTATGCGCCGTCAGGCATTTCAGAATGATAATGTGCCTTATCCCGCCACCATGTATGATATCAACGGTACTTGGGATCAGTCCCGCTATACGGACTGGCAAAAGGAGTTGATTGGAGGTACGGCTGAATCCTATGCGGTACAGCTTTCGATGAGTGGTGGTTCTGAGAATATGACGTATCAGATCAGCTATGGCCATAATGAGCAGGGTACTGTTTTACCTGCGGATTTCAGGTACAAGACCAATACCATTAATGCCAATTTCAGCTATTATACGCCTGACCGCAGGTTGGAATTCAATTTCGTCAATACATTCTCTTTTCAGAACAATAACGTTCAGAATGATGATATGACTTCTAAAGCTATTGGGCTGAGTCCCAATGCTCCTGAATTATATACCTCTGATGGAGGTATCAATTGGGAAGACGGAACTTTCACCAATCCTGTAGCCTCCCTGTTGAGCGAGTATCGGAATAAGACTGCATTTTTTAATAACGGACTCAATGTGTCTTATAAGCTGTTTCCATTTCTTTCGGTAAAGATGAATGCGGGGATCAGCTATCAGAATTTTGAAGAACGTTCGTTAAAACCTCATACTATTAATAACCCATCTTTCGGGCAGACGAGTTTGAACTCGACATCATCGAAGAATAATCAGGTGAATTTCTCTTATATTCTGGAACCGCAGATTGTCGGCAGTTATACGATGGGAAATCACCGGTTTGAAGCGTTGGTGGGAGCAACACTTCAGAAAACACAGGCTGATCAGGGGGCGATTTCAGGCAGGGGATTTGAGAGCAATGCACTGATTGATAATATTGGGGCGTCCAATGTGAAGACTATATCAGATCAGGTACGCAGTGAATATAATTATACTGCGGTGTTTGCAAGGTTCAATTATCAGCTAAAGAAAAGGTATATCCTGAATCTTACCGGAAGGCGGGATGGTTCCAGCCGTTTTGGTCCGAGTAACCGTTTCGGGAATTTCGGAGCGATAGGGGGAGCGTGGCTGTTTTCAGAAGAAGGTTTTCTGTCAGAATTAAAATGGCTGAGTCATGGAAAGATACGCGGGAGTATGGGAACAACAGGAAATGACAAGATAGGAGACTATCAGTACCTCGATACCTATATCATATCATCGGGTATTTACAACGGTCAGACCGCTTTAAACCCGGCACGCCTGTATAACCCTAATTTTAGCTGGGAAAAGACGTTGAAAAAAGAACTGGCTGTTGAGCTTGGACTCTGGAACGGGAGATTTAATTTCTCAGGTGCATATTATGAAAATACCTCATCGAATCAGCTGGTTGGTATACCGCTTCCTGCTACCACCGGGTTTTCATCCATTCAATCGAACCTTCCGGCTAAAATCAGGAATACGGGATGGGAATTTGATGCTTCTCTGCAGGTGTTTAGAAAAGGAAAGTTCAGATACGATACTTCAGTTAACCTGAGTATTCCTAAAAATACGTTGGTGGAGTTTCCTAACCTTGAAGGCTCTACCTATTCCAATCAGTATGTAGTCGGCCATCCTGTGACGATTGCCCGGGTATATCAGTATGAAGGGATTGATCCAGCAACGGGATTATTCAGGTTTAAGGATTTTAATGGTGACGGGAAGATTAATTCCCCTGATGATAATAAAGCTGTTGAAAAATTAGGAGTACGGTTCTTTGGGGGATGGTCGAATAACCTGAGGTTCGGGAATTGGTCTGCTTCTTTTCTCTGGCAGTTTGTTAAGCAGAGAAACTGGAGCTACAACCGTTTGATGCCAATGCCGGGAATTCTTAACAATCAGCCTGTAGAAGCACTGAATGTATGGTCTGCTTCAAATCCTGATGGACAGTATATGCCGTACTCAGCAGGATACAATTCGCAGAAACTTTCACTGCACGGGTTCTTTCAGAATTCCACTGCTGCGATAAGTGATGCTTCTTTTATCAGGCTTAAGAATGTCCAGATCAGCTATAAGATTCCTGTGAAAGAAATGGGGATTAAAGAAGCAATGGTCTATTTTCAGGGGCAAAACCTGCTGACCATTACGAAATACTTCGGTATGGATCCTGAGTTCTACCTTGTTGGATTCCTTCCGCCATTAAAAACTTACTCTCTTGGGTTTCAGATTACGTTTTAACATTCGTGGTCTGGAATCAGAGAGTTTTTAGGTCCACCTACTTATAATTTAGTCACTATACCAATCCTAATAATTATTGTAATGAAAAATATATTCAACCATATCATATGCTTTCTACTGATGCTGCTGACGGCTTTAAGTACAATATCATGTGAAAAATTTGTAGAAACAGATTTTCCGAATAACCAGCTGGCAACAGAAATGATTTTTGAAGATGAAAAAACAGCGGATGCTGCCCTGGCGGGTCTGTATTCCGCTCTATGGACAAGCTCGGTAGTCAGTGGAACTTCCGATGGTTCCGGTGCTTTACTGGGAACCTATACCGATGATATTACGTGTGTGTTCACCTCTGCCGGAAATTCTGTTCTTGATATTTATAATAATAACCCCCTGCCTACGAATGCTACTATCAGCCTGGTTTGGACCAATGCTTATCAGCAGATCTACATGGCCAACAGCATTATCAGTGGCGTAGAAAAATCCAAAAGCCTTTCTCCGTCTTCAAAAGCGCGGATAAGAGGTGAGGCTATATTTATCCGCTCATTGATTTACTATTATCTGTATCAGATGTTTGGGGAAATTCCCTACACGGATACTACAGATTATTTATACAACAGTACGTTGAAGAGAATGCCAAAAGATCAGTTCCTGGTTCGGTTGGAAACCGATATGTCGGAAGCCGTTAATCTTCTGCCGTCATCCTATAGACATGCAGAACGAATCTATGTCAATAAAGCAGTGGGCTATGTCCTGCTTGCCAGGATGAAAATGATGCTCGGAAAATGGCAGGAAGCGGAAGTGATTAGCCAGACGATTATTCAAAGTTCAGATTTTGTTTTTCAGAATGACATCACCAAAATTTTTCAAAAGTCAGGAAAGCATATTATCTGGCAGCTAAAACCAAAAAATAATACTGATGCCACTCTGGAAGCGGTTATGTATAATTTCACAGGTGCTCCGACTTCTTTTGTTCTTAACCCTGATTTGATCAGTTCTTTTGCTGCTGATGATTTGCGCAGGCAGAATTATTTTACCGCTGTGGTGTTTGGTTCCCAGACGAATTATAAACAAACTAAATACAAGATAACTACCGCCACTAATACAACAGAGTATTCTATCGTCTACAGGTTAGAAGATGTTTATCTGATGCTTGCAGAATCTTTATTAAGACAGAATAAAACATCTCTGGCAGTTCCTTTCATCAATTTTACAAGACAGAGAGCCGGCCTTTCTGCCCTGAGCAGTTCTATTTCACAGGCTCAGGCGTTTTTGGAATTGAAAGCAGAAAGAAGGAAGGAATTTTTTGCTGAACATGGAACCCGTTTTATGGATCTTAAAAGATGGGGCGAATTGGATCAGTTACAGTCAGTAAAGCCGAACTGGAAAACTACGAATCAGTTTCTTCCCCTTCCACAGAAGGAAATGCTGTTGAACAGTAACCTCACACCACAGAATGATGGGTATTAATTGTACAGTCATGGAGTTGAAAATGAGGATAAATATGAAAAAGATATTTCAAAAGAAATGGGGAGTTTTAGCTTTTATGCTGCTGCTGGTACTGTTGTGCACGGAAAATCTGTTTGCACAAAAGTATGAACATCTCGAGAAGCTTGTGAATGCCACTGAAGAAATGCAGTTTCCTGAAGCTTCTGAGAATGGAAGATGGCTGGCATGGTATATTGTATCGGCAGGCGGGGCAAAAAAGATGATGGTTCAAAACGTCAACGATTCTAAAAAAACATTTGAAAGAAAAAATATCGTTTATTTTCAGTTTGTCAAGAACAATCTTGCTGTTCAGGCAGGAGGCAACCTTGAATTTCTGAATCCTGAAACAGGAAAATCACAATTTTTGAATGGGGTCAGCAAGTTTTTGTATGATAGGAAGCATGATAGGTTTGCAGTGCTTTACAATGAAGAAGGAGGAAAAAAGCTTGAAGTTTTTGATACCGATCTTAATTTAAGGCAGACCTTAGGAAATGTTCAGTATTTGTTTTCCCATAATGGCGAAACAATTTTGAGAATGAAAACAGGCAATGTCAATGAAGTGTATGTATTGAATAAAGGTAATTTTACAAATATCTTCTCCACAACAAATGAAGTGAAAAATATCATGACGCCCCCGACAATGGAAAGAGGGATTGTCATTGAATCAGAAAGTGCAGATCAGAAGTTGATTCATTATATTACTAAGGATAAAAAACAATTGATGCTCGATGTGAGCGGGTACAGGGATTATAGTTTAGTGGCGGTGGGTCCGTCATTCACAGATCATCGCATCGTTATTAAGCTGCAAAAGAAAGTAAAGTCCAAAACAGAGATGGTCAGCATCTGGTACGGAACTGATTTTGATCTCGCTGAGCATGACGGTGCTATTATAAAGTCAGTTCAGCTGGATTGGGATATAGTAAGAGGCGAGAAGACAGTCATGACCCGTCCGGGCTATTTTGGAGAAACGACTATTGGAAATAACTTATACCTTCTTTATGCTGTCGATAAGCAGCAGGTGGACAAAATGGATAAGGCTGGTGATAAAGGTAGCGATGAATTATATCTGTGGAATTCTTCCGGTAATAGCTATACCAAAATTGACGATGTGGATAAGCAGCTGGTTATATCGCCTACCGGAAAATATTTAGTTATTCAGAATGCACATAAATGGCAGCTTTATAACACAGTTACCTTAAAGATGGAGGACTTAGATGCCAGTGAAAAGATGATTCCTTATTTTACTTCTGATACAGATATTCTATGGGTCGGCGGAAATAGGATAGCCATGCAGGATTTAAATTCTAAAAAAAATACAGATTTATATCGTGGGACAAATGTTACTATTGAGTTGATTGATTTTGATAAAACGACTACAGAACTTGGTTTCAGACGTGACTTCAGGAAAGTGGATTTGACCAAAAGTTTGGTTCTTCAAATAACTGATAAATCCAATGATCATATGTCCTATGCTTATTTCAGGAACAGGAAGCTACATGTGATTTGCCCCTCTACAGGAGATGGGGTCTCTGGGTTTAAAAGACTGGGAAATAAGGAAGATTATTATTGGGTGGAAGAAAATTACAATAAGCGTCCCGGATTGGTTGTCAAGAGGGGAAGATCCACACCGAAAGTTATTTATAGATCAGATCCTGCCAACGAAAAATATGAACAGACGGAACTGATCAGGTTTTCCTATAAAGGTTCAGATGGTGAAAAAATTAAAGGTAATTTATTTATGCCGCTGGGTTATGACCGGGCTAAGAAATATCCGGTGGTGGTGCATATTTATGAAAAGCAGGATTATTTAACAAAAAGGTTCTTAAGACCTTCCTTCGCTAATCAGACAGGCTACAATATTCCTTTGCTGATGGAAGAGGGCTTTGCGGTGCTGCTTGCCGATATTTCCCAATCTGATAAAGGGGCAGGAATCTCCGCATTGGAAAGTATTAATAATGCTTTGGATGAGATACAGAACTTTAAAAATATAGATATGAGTAAAGTAGGATTGATTGGACAGTCCTTTGGAGGATATCAGACTAATTTTATTGCAACCCACTCCAACCGTTTTGCTGCCTATGTTTCAGGTGCTGCGGTGTCGGATGTTATTCGTACTTATTATGCATACAATCATCATTTTAAAGCTCCGGATTATTATCGGTACGAAGGCCGTCAATACTGGTTCAGAGATACGGTTGCTCAGAATCCTGAAAAGTACATCAAAAATAATCCGATAATGTTTGTTCAGAATGTGAGCGCTCCGATGCTGTTGTGGACAGGGACCGATGATGGAAATGTAAGCCCGGAAGGAACTAAATCAATGTTTATTGCTTTGAGAAAATATAGAAAACCTGTTATTGCGTTGTTTTATGATAAAGAAAAGCATGTTATGGGGAAATACGAAACTCAGAAAGATTTAACGGTTAAGATTTTAGATTGGTTTAATTATCATTTGAAGGGTCAAAGAAATATTCCCTGGATACAAAAATATATAAAGGGTGCTGAATAGCACCCTTCTTTTAATGGTTGATTAATTGTCGTTAGGGAATTCTGAATAATTCAGTCTCACAGCTTGATTCATAAAGCTGATGAACCCCTGTTGATTCAGTAATCTCGCACGGGTTGCCTGTGTTAACCGTAGAACATTGTACACTAGTCATTACACAGGGATTTTCTGGATTTTCCAGATCGATTTTCCATCCTGGAATTTCTGCTTTCTTTGTTTCTGATGCTAAACTTGTAGCATACGCACTGCCTGCCCCGATAAACAGGATTGCTAATGGCAATGCGATTTGTCTGATTTTTTTCATTGTTATAAATTTATTATTGGTGCCTACTCTGATTCAGGTTTTCGGCTTCCCCTGAAATGAAATGTTGCATGATGTTTTGCGCAAAACGATATCTGATCAGTTCATTTTCGATAATTAAATAGAGGCAGTTGTCATGTACAGTAAACTGTACGTGCTGTCCCTCATTTCTGTTGGGAACGGATATGCTTCCCAAGTACTTCTGTTCGCTGGTGGAATACAGATCCAAGATAATTGACCTTCTTCCTCTATCTTTTTCTAACTTTCCTCGACGGTCTGATTCAATGAATAATACATTTTTATAAGCAAAAGATCTTTTGTTGATAATAAGTGGATTATTCAATTTTTTGTTTCCATTCGATAAGTGGGAAAGACCCAGCTTTGGAATGGTGACAGTATCGATTGTTTTATAAAGCTGTTTGGAAGTCAGTGATTTATCAGTAACCATAAACTTGTTTTTATAATGATATACATAGACAATTTTTCCTGTAGACCGATCATAATTTAGGTCTCCGTCAGGTTCAAAAAATCCTTCTTGCATTTTGTCAAGTAATTCTGGTTTCAACATCACTGAATCTTTACCTCCCCTGCTTAAGATTCCCAGCGTCTGAATCTGCCTTTTACGATGGTACGCAGCAATTACAAAATGGTCTTTGTCCAGATTTCTGATTTTTCGGAAATAGGTTTTCCCAATGTTTTGTTCTTTTAAATTGATGATATTTGTGCCTTCAAAAATAATGGGAACAGTTCCGTCGTAGAAATAGGTGACACTATCTATAACCTCAATCATTGGTCTCCTGATTCGTAGGTCTTTATGATCTAAAGAAAGATTTGACTGTGCTACTGCTTTCATTCCGAAAACTTTAGTCAGTAAAGCCGGAGCTGTATAGTTACCTAGATAGATGGTATCTGCATTAAAGCCGGCAAAATAATAGGAATTTAGTTTTAAGTCATACGTTTTATCTTTCAAAATAGGATGTTGTAAAAACCTTCTTTGAAACCCATTGTCTCGTTTGATTAAATATTCTGATTTCTGATAAAGGAAAAACATCCCTACTGAACATAGACCAGCAGAAAAAATAAGTGTTATAATAGTTTTAGATCTACCGATTTTTATCTCTTCAGCCAGCAGAATCGCACTAACGGCAAACGCGATGCATACGATGTTAAAAATAAGATGTGTGTTCCAATCCATTTTTTCAAGGATGCCTCCGCACGAACATGGAATAAATTCACTAAAATTCAGAATCAGATAAATATAAACAGTGAAAAGAACCATTAGAATGTAAGCTCCGAATAATCCTGCTATCCTTGTCTTCCTGAAGATCAAAAGAAAACAGACCAATAGTTCTAAAGCCAAAATTCCATATGTAATCACTACAGCATAAGCACTTAATAGTGGTGATTGAGCGATCTGTACCTGAAAGTTTTCGAAGTCCAAAATTTTACTGATTGCTGCGTAGCAAAACAGGAGGATAAAAAAGTAAGCAATCCATACTGGTAGCTGTGTCAGTTTCTTTTTCATAGTAAGATTTTAACAATGGTATAATAATATCCAGCGTACTTTCGCGCCACAATAGGTAGGCATAGCAGATTTTTCATTGACCGTAATGGTAGTAGTGAGAGGTCCTATGGTTTTCCATATTCCACTAACGGGACAGTTCTTTCCTGATTCAATGATGAGTGGCTGTTGAGTTTCCATACTGGTTCAAAATTTGGTTACTTACCGGCTTTCCAGTTGTCCCGATCCTTTGGAGGATCGGTTTCATTTATTTCCGGTTCTTTTCCAAGTTCAGTACTGTCTGATTTTAAGACAATTCTTTCAGTCGTAATGATAGGCACATCCTCATATGGAACATGTGGAAGGCTTTCTTCGCGACAGGATATAATAACAATAGAAAGTAAAATTCCTGCAATAATATGCAGTGTCAATATTTTGGTTTTCATGATTTAGGGATTAAAAAATTAACAATCCCCGGCCGGTAGTTTTTTTAGAATTCTGAAAGCGAATTTAGAGCATGAATTTTTTGAAAAAAAAGGTTGGTTGGTACGATTTATAAATTTTCAGGGTACGATTTATAAATCGTACCAATGAATTCTTTTGTGTAATTATCTGTAAATCAAATTGTTTTAGTGGATTTATTAGGTGTAATTCCTAAAGTGCTGAAATAATTTTTTGCCTTGTCTATTTTGCTTAATTTTGAATCATATTTATAATATCATTAACATTATTTTGTTAAATTATTTTTATATTGAATAATATATTTTGTTTTTGTGTTTTCTTTTGCTTTTTGGTCAATGGTCAGAAATATTCTGATTACAGGGTACGCTATGATAATTTTGAAGAAAACGATGAACGTGCCCTTGAGTTTGTCAATGCATATATTAAAGAAGCGAAAACATTTAAAAATTATAAGGAGCTGACCCAGGCGTATCGGGACGCTGTCAGCTTTTCGAGAAATAAAAAAATAGAATACGCAGATAGTGCTGTATGGGCTGCTAACCAGGCATGTGACCCCGATCTTATTGGTAATTCCTATCTCACCAAAGGAAGTGTTTACTATTTTACCTACAGAAAATATCAGAAGGCTCTTGATGAGTATCTGAGGGCTTGGAAATACCTTAATGAAAGTAAAGATCCCTATCTACGTCACAAGAATATGTACCATATAGGGGTTGTCAAAAGTTATCTTGGATATTATGAGGAAGCGTTTACACTTTTTTCAAAATGCCGTTCCTATTATAGAGACACCTATGTGCCCTCAAATTTTCCGAATCTTCGATATAATATGAAGAAGGGTTATCTAAACAGCCTTCATCAGATGGGTATCTGCCTGTTTTATATGAAAAAAAGAAAAGAAGTTTCCCCACTCATTAATGAAGGATTACAGGCTTCAGCCGATGATAAAAATTTTTATATAGAAAGAAGTTATTTTTATAAGCTCAGCGGGATTTTAGCCTATCTAAGGGAGAAAGACAAAGAAGCCTTATATGACTTTAATATCGCTTTGGCAGGGATTGAAAAGAAAAGTGATTTTACCAATACATCGCTGATCTATTATTTAAAAGGTAAAATTCTCTTAAGAAATCATAAAAAAAATGAGGGTATTAATTATTTAGAAAAAGTAGATAGTATTTTCCTGAACCGAAATTTTGCCCATCCTTCGGTAAGAGAAGCTTTTGAGCTGCTTATCACACATTACAAGCATAAAAATGATAATAAGAAAGAACTGTATTATACCAAGCAGTTATTGCAATTTGACCGGGTGATGCATCATGATTTTAAATACCTTTCAGGAAAGATCATTAAAGAATATGATACTAATGACCTGCTTATATCCAAAAAAGAGTTAGAATCTTCTGCTTTTTACGGATATATTGTGGCCGGGATTTCTTTCGGTGCTCTGCTCGTGGTTTCTGCAAGGTATTATAAGGTAAGAAAAAGTGTTAAAAAGTACCAGATTCATGGTGATCAGACTTTAGGAGAAGAGGATAAAGATACGGTTCCAACCAAATTATCTAAGCTGCCTGAAAAGCTGGTAGAAGAAATATTGGATAAGCTCGAAATTATGGAGCAAAACAGATTTTATTTAGAAAAAGGGATTACCCAAAATCAGCTTGCCAAAAAGCTGAAAACGAATACCGCGTACTTATCGGAAGTAATCAATGAATATAAAGGAGCGAACTTTAGTACATACCTCAATCGCTTGCGGATCGAGTATGCTAAGGAAATGATAACAACCAGTGCACAATGGCGGAAGTACTCCATTGAAATCATAGCTCATGAATGTAGATTTTCCAACAGGTCCAATTTCTCCAAACTCTTTACTGAATTAACTACTTTCACTCCCCCTGAGTTTATTCAAAAGATTAAGGATGAGAACGGTGATCCTTAGCTTTATTATATTTCTTAACAGCTTTATCATTCTTAATAATTAAAAATTTCTACTTTTTATTTAAAATATGCATGCTAACTTGTTTTTTAAAAAGTGTAAGCGATTACAACTGAGTTTAGAGAAAAGGCTTGAACAGATCGGCTTTGAACAGAAGAATAACCCTATTGATTTATATGAGAGGTCATTAATGGAAATAGACTCTGTTATAAGAATCATTAAGCAGGAGGTAAGCTTACATGAGTTTTCGACTGTTGCGGACGAAGTATATTTTTTCAAGGAAATCAAGCCGGCTTTTATTTCGCAGTTTATTTATTTTTCAAAGCTTTTGTCGGTTGAAGCCGCTAAACCTAATGCAGGAGAGTTAAGCCTGAAAGAATATTTTGAATGCGAATTGGAAGTTTTGAAAAGTTTTTACGAAGACCATATCGATTTTTACGAGTATTATAGGCGTAAAGCCACCTATCTTGATCAAAAATATTTTGTTCGTAATCAGTTTGACCTGAAAACCAAAATAGCATCCGGCCTTTATGATTATGATGAAAAATTTGCTACTTCGCACGACCACCTTATTTCACAGATCATTGCCAATGACCGCTTGGAAAAATACCTTTTGAAATCCATTGCTGAAATTAACGTGTATGTATACGAAAAGATAACCGATAAATCTCCGCTCCAATGGTCGGCTTCAAAATCGGCCTTGGTGGAACTTTTATATGCGCTCCACAATACCCGCTCATTTAATGGGGGTAATATTGAATTTAGCGAGGTTATTAAATTTACTGAAAAGTCACTCAATATTAACCTGGGAAACTTTTATAAGACACTTCATGAGATAAAAAGCAGGAAAATTAACCCAACTAAATTCCTTCAGCACCTAAGTGATAATTTAAATCAATCTTTCCAAGAAGATGATCAATAGGCATTTTCCCCTGTTTCTACATTAAAAACCAAATTATCAGTTACTTTTTTATATTTCCTTTATTGATAAGGGTTATATAAAAATCTTTCGGTAGTACCGAAGACCTACCGAAAGAAATCCCGCCTGATTCCGAAAATTTGTCAAATAAAACAATTTTTGAAATTATGGCAATATCCATTATCACCAAAGAAGACCTTCAGCAATTCAAAATAGAGCTGCTGGAAGGGATTAAAGAATTACTTCAGGTAAGAACAATAGAACAAAAATTATGGCTTCGTACCTCCGAGGTCAAAAAACTACTGAATATTTCTTCAGGAACCTTACAGAATTTGAGGATTAACGGAACCCTTTCTTATACGAAGATAGGGGGGATCCTGTATTATAATTACAAGGATATTGAGAAATTGCTTACGGATTCTAAATAGTCACAGAAAACAGAAAATCATGAATCAGACTAAAGATATCATCAGTTTTTTCGGGTATGTCATTAAAGATAGCCGGATGTATCCTTCCCATATCAGTCTCTATGTAGCACTTTTCCAGTGTTGGAGCATGAACAGGTTTCAGAGCCCTTTTCGCATTTGTCGTGCAGAAGTTATGCAATTGGGCAGGGTAAAATCTTTAGGAACCTATCACAAGTGCATCAGAGAGCTACATTTGGCCGGATTTATTATGTATTTCCCCAGTTACGACCCTTATAAAGGAAGCTTAATTGAGATTGTAGATTTTGATCAGCCTGAATCATTAATAAACAAAACATTCTGGGAGCAAGAATTAACCATACAAAAGGTAAGCGTGTTTTCTGCACCTAAGCTTTATGAAGTAGAATTATATTTTAATGAACGTGATCTACCTTCTGCTCAGGCACATGAGTTTTATTCCTTTTATGATTCTCAGAATTGGAAATTAAGTTACGGGAAATTAATGAACAGCTGGCAGGCTGCTGCCAGGAATTGGATTTATAAGGAAAAAAAAGGTAGCTAAAATCAATAAAGAAAGGAATGAAAAAGATAGATCCGCAAACACCCCTTTGGAAACTGACAGTTGAGGAATTTTTGGAAATTGTCAAAAGTCTCAATTCGGAAAACAGGCATGAATACGGACTCAAGGGATTAGCGAAAGTGCTGGGATGTTCCGTTTCAAAGGCATCTGAAATAAAATCTTCCGGAATTTTGGATGAAGCCATCATACAAAAGGGGAAAATTATCATCATTGATAAGCAAAAAGTACTAGAGCTTTTTGGCAGGAAGTAGCGATGTATTATCAGGAGCTTATACAAAAGTTTTGGAAATTCAACCAAAAGGCACCGCTCAGTACCACTGCTGTAGCTATGTATCTGTATCTGCTGAAATTAGCGAACGATAATAACAGATATGATGTTACTGTTTCCGACGTAGCGATTGGTAATACACTAGGACTAACAAGAAAAACGGTAAAATCTGCAAGAGAAGTGCTGCTGAACTCAGGGCTGGTTCAGTATGAATGCAAAAACGGGTATTCCTGTTCTTATCGAATAGTTCTGGATTATCCTTTATCAATCCGCAGCCAAGAAAAAGGTCCGAAGGTAATAATCAAACATAACGACCCGACAGCAATTGAAGGAAAAAATGAAAATTTAGCATCGGTTGGTTTACCCGTCATAAGTACTCCCGAAATTACAGAACAGGAAGAGAAAGCATCCTTTTATAATGATAACGCTGAGCCTTTTAAAATGGTCAACAAGCCTTCTTTGGAGGAATTTATGGAGTTTGCCTATACGCTAAGTGGTTATGAAGTATCCATGGACTCTGACATTAGCGAAAAATACGCTTTGTGGAACAACAATGGTTGGTGCAATAATTTAGGAAAACCGATAACCAATTGGAAGTCCTCATTGAAAAATCTTTTGCCCTATATAAAAAACAGGACTAATAATGAACAACTGTCTTTAGAATCAATCCCTACTATCAAACCTCCAAAATAAAGCATTGAGATTATGGCTATTCCGGAAAAAGATTTAAAGCTTGTCAGAAAGGTATTTGAAGGTAAAGATGAGAGAATTCCAGAAAGAATACGCCTGGGCAATCATTTTGTGGACGATTTTATTTTTGAAGACCAAGAGGCCGCAGATATTCCGATTAATGCGCTACGTGTTATTTTTAACATTATTTCGATTATCAGCAGTGAGCAGTTCCGTCCAGAAGACCGTCCAAAGCAGCTCTCTTTGTTTGATGAAGAGTTTGAAACCGAAAATAACATTTTTGCATCAATTAAAATCAGGAACAATAAAATCTCTCCGAGTGGCTCAACCAAACAGGTTGTAGAAGCGTATGAGTTTCTTGCCCGGTTCAAAATGGGCTGGTATAAATCGGTAAATTTTAAAGGAAAAGAGATTAAAACATTTGGAGGGCTTATTTCAACACCAAGTTATGATGAGCGTGGATATACCAGCTTTCTTATCAGCAGCTACTGGCTGAAAAAGCTGATGATTATACCCGAATATAACTACATCCTGTACAATCTGGTGTATAATATCAGAAACAACAAGCATATTATTTTTGCCATCTGGCTTTCAAAACTTCCAGAAGGTGGAACCACCATGAAACTTTCGTCACTGAACAAAAAGTTTGGGCTGAACTATAAAACCGCGAATGATTTTTGTTTCAAGTTCCTCAAAACTGCAAAAATAAATTTCAACAGGTACAATACCCTTTCATTCAATTATCATTACAAAGGTGATTCTATTTTCATTCATCCTTTTTACAATAAAATGGTAAGCGGTACCGATATGTCGGAGCATACAGCAGAGAAATCAAAAATTGCAAAGAGACTCTACTATTTTCAGAAAAGGTATGGCCTGGGACAACGGGAAATGCTCCAGTTTTCCTACCAATACAAAACTATTCCGCAAACCCGTCAACTTATAGAAAAGGCTTTTGGCGAATTTATAAGGATGAACAGGCTGAAAGGGACAAAATCCACGAATTATCAGGGAACGGCTTTTTTAAAAAAAATACAGGAACTTATTTTACAGCTATACAGGGAAACAAAAATGGGGGAAATACTGCCCAACGGTTATCCCGTGATTCTCTGATTTCGGAATTGCGCTCATCCGTATTTCGGATTTGTACTCATTCGGAATTCGGAATTGCACTCGCTGAAGTTAAGAAAATGTTAAAATTTAAATTCTTATGAAGGTGATTTCGGAATTACGCTCATTCCGATATTGTAAAGCCATTGAAAATGACAAATACGTAAAAAAGAACAGATGAAAACAAAGTTCTATTCGGAATTGCACTCATGCGGTAAAGGGCATCTTTTCGGAATTGCGCTCATCTGTATTTCGGATTTGCACTCATTCAGAATTCGGAATTGCGCTCATTTGAAAATCATTGCAAATGCTTTGCGACAGGCAGATACCACGAACTATTAAAAGTTTATTTAAAAGATAATAAAAGTCTTTTTTTTATTAAAAGGAAAATCCAGGGTAAAAAATTGCTTTAAAAAGAAAAAAAATGAATTGCGAAAAAATCAAACAAAAAGTCGGAATCCGGACGGTTTTAGAATCCTTCAATCTTTTTCCGGTGAAAGAAAATGGGAAAACTGCCTTTTATTTTGCGCTCGACAGGGACGAAAAGATTCCCAGTCTTTCTGTCGATTTTATTAAAAATAAAGCATTTGATTTTGGAACAGGAAAGAGTTATGATATCATTTCTATTGTTCAGCAGGTGAAGAAATGTTCTGTTCCGGAAGCTTTGAAATACCTTGGAAAATTTGATTTTTCAATACAGGATCAAAAACAAAAGGAAGAGATAACAACACGACCTCATTACAGGATATTGGAAGTAAAAAGAATTGGGCATCCTGTTTTAATTCAATATCTGAAATTCAGGAAAGTTTATGAACAGAGAGATCTTGTTAAAGAGCTGCATTATGAATTAAACGGGAAAAATTATTTCGGAATTGCCTTTGAAAATAATTCAGGTGGTTTTGAAATCCGCAATCCGTATTCTAAAATCTGTTTAGGTAAGAAAGATCTGACTTTGATTCAGGGCGATCAAAATAATAAAGAAATCACGGTATTTGAGGGGTTTTTAGATTACCTGACTTTCAAAAATATAGATAAGGCTAAAAATTCTGATTATTTGATTCTCAATTCTACGGTAATGCTTTTCAAAGCAATAAAAACACTTGGTGAATACGATAAAATTTACCTTTTTCTTGATAATGATTCTAATGGAAATATCACTAAAAACAAAATATTAATGAATTATAAGCATGTAGAGGATTGTTCTCTAATTTATCGAGATTTTAAGGATCTTAATGAGTGGTTTTGCCAAGGATATATTGAGTAACTGGTTCTCTGAATGGTCATTTTTGTCAGTGACTTTGTTTAGAATCACTATATTTGAATGAAAACTTTTCCAACAATCATCATTTTTTGAGTCTCCTTTACGAGGAGGCTTTTTTGCTGATTGTGATGGTTATAAAGATGTTTTTTAGTGTCAAATAATATATGTAACCTCATTTTATTGGCTACCACAAGTGCTTTATTATTAAGATTTATATACCTGATTTTTCAGCTTCTTCAACTTCTTCAACTAACAAAAATATAAAACCTTCAATAAAACCTGTTAATTTTTAGAATTCCGGTCTTAAATGTTGATGACGGTCTTAAGAAAATAAACTTCAAAATCACATCAACACAAGGAAAAATCCAATTATTCATTATTGTTTTAGATCATTCTCGGGTTAAATATCACCTTTTCAATTCATATATATAACTGTGGTTTTTCACTTTTTACTGTAGCAAATGTAGTACAGGTCATTCACTCAAAAAAATCTTTTTGGGTTTCTACAAAAATTCTCTCCACTTCGCTTCAACAATTTTTCCAGACACTCCTGAATCCTTCGGACAAAAAGATTTCGGAGCCTTCATTTCATTTTTCCATTCAGGTTTTAAGTGCCTGATCCTGTACTATGGTCATTTAGCAAAGAAAAAGTCGGAACCTCATTTATACGAATCAAACAGTCGCTCTTTAACATAAGAATAATCAAACAAAAAAAATAAATAATGCTTTTCCCATTGGAAAAGGTGAAAAGAAAGAAGCCGAGTGTCCTCGATACCGAATCAAATCACTCGAAATTTTACAACTCAAAAAAGTAATCATTAACAATTAAAACAAAATATTATGAACACCATTGTCGGTAGAATTACCAGAAACGCTGAAATCAGCGTACTAAAAAACGACAGACAGGTCGTGAACTTTTCAGTAGCTATCAATGACAGCTACAAGACCAAGCAGGGAGAACGCAGGGAACTGACCACGTATTATAACTGCTCATACTGGATAAGCCCGAATGTTGCCAAAATCCTTACCAAAGGGACGGTGGTAGAATTAACAGGCAGGGCAAGCTCAAGCGCATGGATAGGCAAGGATGGAGAAATCCGTTCAGGATTGAATTTTCATACTTCATACATTCAGGTTTATGGAGGTGTAAGAAATGTTGAAAGTGAACCGAAGCAAAATGCAACGCAAGAATCAAACAATCCTTTTGCAGATGATACGGATGATGATCTGCCATTTTAATAATTAACCCAAGATGATCTAAAAAAAAACGTATGGAATCAACATATAATTTTCAGATGAAGTCCCGAAATGACCGAACAGAATGGGAGCAGGTAGCAATATACCTGAAAATCCATTGTGACAGGACAACAGCGATACACTATGCAAGAAGCTTGTCATTGAAATTTGGCAAGGAAATCCGGTTGACACAGGGTGCCGACCCCATGAAAACAAGTGGAACATATATTTATGAAAATCCCTGAATATGAAAACAAAATCAAAATCCGAAGCCAAAAAACTGGCAAAAGCTTACAGCTATAATAAAGATTACACAGATGTACCTGTATATGTTATTTATTGTAGCCGAACAGAAAAATATTATGTAGATACCAATGGCTTAATACGTCTCTGGGAAAAGCTTATCGGCTACTATGTGGATGGGGTTTATACCTCTGAAAAAGAATAATTCATAACATAAAAAATCAAAAAAATGAAACTATCTGATATACCAACATCCTATTTACTCATAAAATCGAGTACGAACAGTGAATGGGATGCTTGCGACTTTGCTATTATCAATATTACAGGGGAGTGGAAACAAACCCAAAAGAAGCACCTTGAAGTTATAAAAGTCATTGAAAATGATGAAGATATAAAGTCGCTAAACTATTTCGATACCCATGTGGAATTCTTTAGATTTTCGAAAATATATTATCCTTTGGTTGAAGAGTGGCTCTCTGAGAGAAACAGAGTTTTTGTTAATTGGAGAAAGAAGATTTAAAACAGCTGAAACAACCTAAAAATTGCCTGTGTCATTACCAGATACAGATATCTAAAGATGGAAATGCCATTTATAAAGCGTATGGAAAGCATACGGAAGAAGAATTTAGGACAGTGGAGTTTTCATTATGGGAACTAATAGGCTTCAATACTCATTTAGTAATTAATCCATAACCCAACAAATTATGCAAACCAATTTTTTCAGACAACTTACAAAGTTAAACCTTGTCGGAGACTTACAATTGATACTCCGACAGGCAGATGAAAACAGCTTTGTCCTTTCCGTACTGCTTAACAACGAACAGTGTGGGGATAAAGCGAAAAACCTAATTCTGCCATTGAATCTAAGTGGAACAGCAGAAGAATTAGACAACGGATTTTTTGAAAATGTTTCAGTGCCATTGCAGAGAGCTTCGGGATTAATGGTTAATATGGAAAGCTTTATGAAGCAGTTGGAAGAAGCTCAAAAGCAGTCTGCGATGGAAAAAGAAAAAGCAGATAAGGAAAAGAAGGAAAAAGAAGCCAAAGAGAAAAAGTGCAAAGATGCTTTTCAAAAAGCCGAAGAACTCGAAAAAGAAGGCAACTACAAAGGTGCATGGTCAGCACTTCCAAAGGCTTCGGAATATCCTGATTATACAGACATTATCCGCAAAAAGCAGAATGAATATGAAAGACATTTTGCCCCAAGCCTTTTCAATACCGAAAGTGTAGAAAATATTGGACAGGAACACGAACAAGAGCATGAAGAGGAACAAGAAGAACAGGAACAAAATTTTCAACTTTAAAAATCAACAAATATGTTACTCGCCACCCAATTAGAAAGAGTTTTTATCCTGAAAGATAAAGGACAGGAAGTCCGATTAACCGATCCCCAACCTAAGTGGAGCGTTGAAGCCGTCATGAATTTTTACGCCAATACGTATCCGATTTTAACGACTGCAAAAATATCTGCACCACAAATCAGGAATGATGCGATAGAATACCGTTTTGAAAGTGTAATGGGAACGAAAGGCTGATACATTATTATGGTTGGGTTTTCAGTAAATCAGTTGTAAACCCAACCACTATTTACTAAATATCAATCACTAAATTATGATGAATGCAACAAAAAATCATATCGGGAAAAATACAGCTTCCCGAACAGCAAAAACAAAAGCAACTGCACAAACAGTTGGGCGAGTTCGCCCATTGGATGCAAAGACCAAAGGATGCAGGAGAAATACAGAAAGACAAAATGAAAGCAGTGCCAATAGCCATGCTACCCATGCTTTTCTAAAATGCTCGTTTCTACCTAAGCTGAAAGATACACCATCCATGCAGGATGAGAAGAACACAGACAAAATGGAAAGGGATTTTTACCAGTCCCTTTCCCAATTGGCTGAACATTACGGAATCACACCTGCACATTCAAAACACTTAGGCTTTCCTTACAATATTGCTTTTGCTTTAGAGGAAATCAAAAAGCAGTTAAAAATTAAAATAAAGAATTGGGAGCAAATCCGTTTGGTGCAGGATAAAAAGAAAACGTATTTGTTGAGTGAAGAAAGATATAATACAGGGGCTACTTTATATTATATTCCAATAATTCCGCTGTACCGATTATCTAAAAATCCCAATTATAAACAAGCGACACAACTTTTACAGTCCGTCTGCTCATATTTGTATCACATCGCAGATGTCCCCTATTACAGACAACAGGAAAGTTATCTGTGTTGGATGTACGAAATGATCTCGGAGTGGCTTATTTATGATGAAACAGATGATACTCCTGAATACTTACGTGAAATAAAACAAAGTGAGTGGATTGGGGACTATATGGAACAAAAAATATTCAATCATGAGAATTTAGCCCGATTTAAAGAACGAATCAACCATTTTGAAAATAGAGATTCTTTTGAAACCGATTGTCTCTTATTAGCCTGTGATACCCTTGCCCTCTATGAAATGTTTCCTGATGCTACCATTTACAGAAATATTCAACAGGACAAAAGAAATACAGATAACGACGACTACGACGAGGACTATCATGAAAGAACCATCACAATGGATAAATATGTTTCGTTCTGCGCAGATGATAAAGGCATATTGTTTCAGACTTTATTTGATTCTGTTAATGCTGAATTTCAGGAATGTACGGAAATAGAAGAACCATCCACCCAAAAAAGATTTGACGGAACAAGTGTCAGCAATGACAACCTTGATTTTGAAAACTGCATTTTCCCCCTGATTGAAAGATTAATTGACATTTTAAACAGCATTTAAAAATACCATCATGAAAGATATAACCCATCATTTCGGAACACTCTATCATCCCATTTCAGCACTGGTCATTTATAAGACCAGAGACGATGATAAAGATGTTTATGTGGAGTATTTCGATATGGATAAAGACGGAAATCCCATTAATGCTCATCCTTTGAGCGAAAAGGAAGCTAAAATATTGGCAAAGTCTCTTAATACAGAAAGAGAAAAAAGCAATGCATTTCTGAAACCTGAAAGTATTCTGCCCACAAATGTTCTATACATCAACCCGACTGAAAAAGGGTCAGTAATATGGTACACCAAAGCCAAAAAAGCAAAGCTCTTTTTCACTGAATCCCTTGAAATTCCGAATGGTACAGCATACGTTCCCGCTATGCTGTGGATGGCTTCCAAACAGCATCTTACCGTATTTGCCCTCACTTCCGACAAAAGACCAACAGAAAAAACAGTTTTATATCATTCTCCCTTTTTTAATGTTTATGAAAACGGAAGTGTCTGTATGGGAACAGTCAATGTAGATATTAAAAATTCAGCATCGGTTGAGGAATTTATTCGCGCTTGGGAAAACTATTTTTTTTACAGCAGGTTCAGTCATTTAAACAATCATAATCCTATCAACGGCAACTGTGTGAATATTTGGAAAGAACTCATAGATACAGATAAGCCCTTTCCGAAAGAAATATTGAAAAAGACCAACAAAACCCTTAAAAATTTACTGCCATGACAAGCGACAAAATAAAAGTGCATTTTACAGATAATTACCTTATTAATCCTACAAACCCTGTAACCATCAACCTGATCGGTGCAGGAGGAACAGGTTCAAAAGTATTAACGGCATTAATGGAAATGAATTACAGCCTGATTCAATTGGGACATGCAGGATTGTCCGTGCGACTATGGGATGATGATATTATTACCGAAGCTAATTTAGGGAGACAGCGTTTTGCAGAATCGGAAGCAGGATTATACAAGTCCGTTGCCTTAATCAACCGTGCTAACCGCTGGATGGGAACAAACTGGAAAGCAGAAACACAAAAATTTAAAAAGAGTGAATCGGAAAAGTTTTCCGAAAATATTCATGCAAATATTTATATATCCTGTGTCGACAGTGTGAGTGCAAGATTTGAAATAGCGGATATATTAAAAAGTCTGAATAATGGCAGATATTATGCTAACCGCCCGTTATATTCCTTAGATTTTGGAAATAGTAAAAATACAGGTCAAACAATATTGACAACCATTGGAACAATTAAACAGCCCAATTCTGAGAAATATGAGACAGTGGATCATTTACCTTTTTTCACCGATGAGTTTGGAGATTTGTTAAAACAATCCGAAGAGTCCGACGATACGCCTAGCTGTTCACTGACAGAAGCATTGGAAAAGCAGGATTTGTTTATCAATTCAGCACTGGCACAAATGGGAAGCTCTCTGTTATGGAGCTTATTCCGTAACGGATTGACAGAATACAGGGGATTTTTTCTGAATTTGAAAAATTTTCATTCTCAACCGATAAGACTTGCATAATTTCTGCCGCCTGAGAAAATTCGGGCGGCAAAAATGCATTTTCCTCCCTTTGGTCGGAAACGCATTTTTGCGGAAAGAGGTGCAACCCCATTTCTAAAAACATTGCCTCATTTTAGCTGAGTATGTTTTTGAAAAAGGGTTGCGAGATTGATTTATAGCAATTAATTTCAAATTAATAAATTATTTTTTAATCGGACCGTTTTTGAGAATGAAGCAAAACATTCCTTAGCTCCATCGGATTTGCAATGAAATAGGAGTGAGTCATTCCCCCAGTAGTAACAACCAATGTTCCGAAATTTAATGTTTTACCTAAAAAGCTTTGGTGTAATTGCATTCCTTCAAGCTTATTTAACGAAAGATCGGAGAGTGTTTTTCCTAATATCCCCGTGGTAAACGAAAGATGATTATCCGTAACATAGATTTTGGTATTCTTATTCCGAATTACAGCGATGATCCCTTTGATAAAAAGAAAAATAAGAAACAGGGAAATAATGCCGATAAATCCCAACATAAATTTGTATCCGAGCAATAGAAAATAGAGAACTCCCACAGAACCGATTACTATAAAGAAAACAGGAATAACATTGGAGATCCAATGGATTCGGGCTTCATAATTCACAGATTCGGATGAAGTTTTGAAATCAGTAAGAAAGTTTTTCATGGTCAAGCTTTAATTAAAAAGAAGATTATCCCAATTTAGTGAAAAATAATAAAAAACTAACTAAAAATATCCCTAAAATTTAATTAAGGAAAATCACATGACAAAAAAAGCACTTCCTCCTTTTAGTCGGAAACGCATTTTTGCGAAAAGCGGAGCAAACCCATTCAAAAAACATCATGTTCTTTTCCATCGGTCGTTTTGAAAAAGTTTGCGAGCCCATTAATTTTATTTAAATGAAAGCTGATAATTGAAGTCAATTTCAAGTTTTGTTTTTTCATCCAAACTATCATATCTTTCTTTTATCAATGGGAATTTAATGATAATATTTTTAATCATGATGCACGTCATAAAGTAGGAATAAAATAGCATTAAATAAAGCGTTTCTTTCATATGCTCATGATCCATAAGATGTTTTGTCTCCTTTAGCTGAAGGGCTAAGATTCCTTCGGAATGAGCATAAACAGAAGCTATAAAATAAAAATTTGAAAAAACTCCTTCTTTACTAAATTTAGATTCTGAAAACATGGTATCCCAACTTTTAAACAACTTTCCGGTACCCTTATTTAACAAACCTCTTTGTTCCTTTTCGGTTAGATTTTTGAAATATTTGTTATCCTTGATACTTTTCTTAAATTCATTAATGGACTTTTGTTCATTTTCGATTTTTTCTTTATCAAGCGGTTCTGAAGTGGAAAAAACGGTTGACCGTTGCATCATGGACGACATAATCCACGACTCAAATCTTAATTTTTGTTCTTCATCTGATTCCGGATTAATATATAAATGCTGGTACATTAATAAAGACTCATATTGAGATCGGACAATTGTTATAATAGATGAAATATCCAGAAATTTTATGTGAGGAGCTTTATTCTCGTAAAAGCTTGAATGAATAGAATGCCCTTTGGCTAAATCAAGGAGACTTAAATTCTGCAAGTGAAATTTGATAACCAGTTGTTCAGAATAAATATCTTTTTCATCAAGCTTTATGTTTTGCTCTGCTAAAATTTCGTGCAGGTATATTAAAATATCGGACATTTTAAATAACCTTTTTTTTATATCATCAATGTTTTTGCTTTCATACAGCTGGTAAAATTCTAAAATTGCGGATAGATCTTCGTTCATTAGTTTAAATATAATAAAGTTGAGCGTAAAGATAATATGAAACTATTTACTATTACTGTTCATTTTCATTCTGGGAAGCCCTATCTCATGCTGCTGGGGATAAGGTTTCCGCCAGGTCATACTTATATCTTCACGAATGTTGTTGTAGGCTTCAAATGCCTTCTCTTTATCTAAAGAGTATCTTGGATCAGGAATAAAAGGCATTTTTGACATTTTGTTGATAGTAATAGTCGGAAAGTGGAAATCAACTTCAACAGTACCCAACAACAGATAGCAACCCCCGCCCTGAAACGGATATTGGGCAAGGGAGTCAGCAAAATGGGCCGTGTCGAAATATTCGCCCTCTGCGTCAATCCATGTCCCAAAATACATTGCCCCCCGTTTTGTTGGAACATGTTTTCGTGCAATCAGGTAGGCCAACATCTTTACCTGTTTTTTGTGATACTTTGTAAGGTCTTTCGCCATAACATGACCTCTGTATTTTGTTTGCAGGAGATCAAAAGGGCTTACGGAAACCGGAAAGCCCAAAATCTCAATTTCATCAAATGCATCTTCCATAGGATGCCTGCTCACTTCAGGAAGTGTATATTTTTTCTGTGGCTCTTCTAATAATGTCAAATATTGGACTTTAGGCTTATTTCCTGCTAAAAGAAACCTTGCTTCAATCAATAGTTCATGTTTCTGCTTTCCTGTAAACCGGAAAGCCCCGATAAATATTAATGTTTGGAGTGTTTCAAGGCCAATGGGGATTCTTTTTACAAAGTTCTCCAATGACTGATATTCACCATTATTTTTTCTCTCTTCAGGAATTAAAGCTGCTATTTTGCTTTCAAGCTTTTCGATATGCATCAACCCCAGATACACATCTTTCCCATATAATGTTGTCCTAAGTTCACTGCTGTTAACACAGGGATTTAGGATATTGGCTCCTGACATTCTGGCCTCATGAATATACACCTCTGTACGGTAAAATCCTCCACCGTTGTTAATCGCTGAAACCATAAATTCAATAGGGTAATATACTTTCAAATACAAGCTTTGATAGCTCTCTACCGCATAAGAAGCAGAATGTGCCTTACAGAAAGAATATCCTGCGAACGATTCAATCTGGCGATAGACTTCTTTGGATAACTGTTCAGGATGCCCTAATTTTCTGCATGATTCAAAAAAATGGTCTTTTACCTTTTGCAAGGCAGACAAAGATCTTCCTTTTCCACTCATTGCTCTTCGTAATATATCTCCGTCCGCAGCACTCAGTCCCCCATAATGAAGGGCAATCCTGATGACGTCCTCCTGATACACCATGATGCCATATGTCTCACCGAGTTGCTCTTTAAAGACATCGTGGAAGTATTCAAACTGGTCGGGGTTATTATGCCGGAAAATGTATTCCTTCATCATCCCGCTTTGGGCAACCCCGGGTCTGATAATGGAGGAAGCTGCTACCAGTGTTTTATAATTATCACATTTTAATCTTCGGAGAAGTCCACGCATGGCGGGAGATTCAATATAAAAGCACCCAATAGTTCGGCCCTGGCTCAGAAATTCATTGCATTTATTTTCGTCTTTGGATATCTTCGTATTCCTGATATCAACAGTAATTCCTCTTTTCTCTTCAATCAGCTTTACTGCATCATTAATGGTTCCGAGCCCTCTTTGGGAAAGAATGTCAAATTTCTCAAAACCTATTTCTTCGGCAATATGCATATCGAACTGAACAATAGAAAATCCTTTAGGGGGTAGCTCTAATGCCGTAAAGTTGGTAATCGGTTCTTCGGAAATTAAAATACCGCAGGAATGCATGCTTCTTTCGTTCGGAAACTTTTCTAAAAGCTTACCATATTTATGTACCAGCCTCGATACGGAATTATCATCGTGCTGCTCAACAGGCTGGGTTGCTAACGTATCAAGCTCTTCTTTAGGTAATCCAAATGCTTTTCCTACCTCCCGGAAAATAGACTTGTATTTAAATTCAACATTGGTTCCGCAAAATGCGACATGGTCTTTACCATATTTATTAAAAATATATTGTAGAATAGTATCACGTTCCTGCCAGCTCCAGTCAATATCAAAGTCCGGCGGGGTTTTACGGTTAAGATTCAGAAACCTTTCAAAATACAGGTCAAGCTCTAATGGACAAATATCAGTGATGCCCAGGCAGTAGGCAATGATGCTGTTGGCTCCACTTCCTCTCCCCACGTGCATAAACCCCATTGTATTGCTATACTGTATAATATCCCAGGTGATGAGAAAATAGGCACTGAAATTGAGCAGGTCAATTACTGTAAGCTCTTTTTCCACCCTTGCTCCGGCCTTTCCGTCATCGTGAGGATAGCGCTCTTTCAATCCTTTATAAGCCAATTCTTTCAGCAATTGGAAATCACTTTCCTTACTGCCGGTAAAGTGCTTTTTGTTCTTGGGTGTAGAGTAATCAAACTCAAAATGGCATTGATCCAGCATCCATGCTGTATTCCGGATAATTTGAGGATATTGTTGGTAAATATTCAATAAGTCGGTGACAGGAATAAGCCTTTCATTTTCCTTGCAGTAGTCATTTTCCTCAAGTTTTGTAATGAGGGTGTTACGGTCAATAGCCCTTAAAATCCGGTGCAGATTGTATTCTTTTTTTGTCTTATAGGTGACAGGCTGTAATATAACCATTCTGGAAAGGTATCTTTTCAGTTTTGGGTTGATCAGAAGATTAAGTTCTTCCGGCCTAACACCTATGTACTCATTACTCTTAAGCTTAACAGGAAAATTATTTAATGGATAAATGGTAAATACATCGGAAAAAAAGGGATGGTACCTTGGTAGTTCTTTTCCTTCACAATTATGCCCGGTCAAAAGTTTATTGATTTCACCAAGACCGTGTTTACTTTTTGCCAGGCAGATATAATATAAGCTGTTATCATTCCGGATTTCCATTCCGACCACAGGTTTAATGCCGTGCTTCCTGCACAACCTGTGAAAGTCATAAACACCCGTGATTGTATTAATATCCGTCAATGCTGCAAGCTGAATATTTAGCTCAACACACTGTTGAACCAGTTCTTTTACAGAAATGGTTCCGTACCGTAAGCTGTGAAAGGAATGACAATTTAAATACATAATGAAAATATTATGGTGTTAAAAATCCTGAAGCCCTCGCAACACTCATATTGCCAAACCTCAATTTAATCTTATCCATTGCCTGGTAAAGGTTCATAAGCTCTTCGGTGTCTTCAAACAGGTTCATTTGATGGCAGCCGTGGACTAATCCTGTAAACTTTACGCCCACCAGCCTTATTCTCATTCTTCTTGAATAGACCTTATTAAAGAGGTCAAGGACATATCTGAGTAGGGTATGGTCGGATGATGTATAAGGAACCCTGCACTGTTTGGTTTCAGTATCAAAATTGGAATACCTGATTTTTACGACAACAACGGAAGTCAGCCATTTCTCTTTTCTAAGCTGGAAGCATAATTGTTCAACCATGCCTGATAAAATGCTTTTAATTCCTGTAATGTCAATCGTATCCTGTGAAAAGGTGTTTTCTGTTGATATGGATTTTCTTTCGGAATATGGGACAACAGGAGCTTCGTCAATTCCATTGGCTTTTTTCCAAAGCTCCATACCGTTCTTTCCGATCAGCTGTTGCAATACTTCTACCGGCATTTCGGAAAGTGTCCGAATAGTCCGTACCCCAATTCTGGAAAGCAGCTGGAAGGTCACATTCCCGACCATAGGAATTTTTTTAACGGAAAGAGGATTTAAGAAAGGTTTTATTTGCTGTTTTGGAATTTCCAACCTTCCGATGGGCTTAGACTCACCAGTTCCTATCTTGGAAACGGTCTTATTTGTTGACAATGCAAAGCTGATGGGGAGTCCCGTGTTTTTGGTAACAGATTCAGCAATTTCAGTAGTCCATTTATAACATCCGAAAAACTGATCCATTCCGGATAAGTCCATATAAAATTCGTCGATGCTGGCTTTCTCCATTAAGGGGGCTTTTTCCTGAATAATCTCTGTTACAGTATGGGACATTTGTGAATAATATTCCATGTCTCCCTTTATAACCTTCGCATCGGGGCAAAGTTTCAATGCCATCTTTATAGGCATGGCACTCCTTACTCCAAAATATCTCGTTTCATACGAGCAGGAAGCAACCACGCCCCTGTCCCCACCACCTATAATGAGGGGAGCTCCTACCAAGCTGGAATTCTTTAGTCTCTCACAAGAGACGAAAAATGTATCCAGGTCCATATGAACGATTGCTTTTTCCATGTGACAAAATTATTATGATTTGTAGCAATTTTTTGTAAATTTGTTGCTATAAATTATAGCAATGTCAATTTTTTCAGATAACATGCGGTATTTGAGAGGTCAGCTTAAGTACTCTCAGCAAAAAGTAGCTGACAGTTTATCCATAACCCGTGGACGGTATGGAAAATATGAAGATGGAGCTACTGAACCGCCCATAGATATCTTGGTAAAAATATCAAGGTATTATAAGATTAGCATTGATCTGCTAGTTTCGGTTGATATCAGAAAATACCCTCTTGATGATATGATAAAGCTACCGGATAACAGGATTGTCCTGCCTGTTAAAGTGGATCAGGCAGGAGAGAATAAGATAGAAATTGTTCCACATAAAGCATCAATGGGATATTTGAATGGGTACAGCGACTCTGAATATATTGATAGCCTTCAATATATGTCCTTACCCTTTTTACGGAATGGAATATACCGGGCTTTTCCAGTTGGAGGGGACTCAATGCCCCCCTATAACGATAAGACTCATATCGTAGGAAAGTATATTGAAAGTAAGGATGATCTTAAAAAAGGGAAAACTTATCTTTTTATTACCAAAGAAGGGATGGTTTATAAACGATATGTTGAGCAGAATGAATTTGGAACATTTGTGAAATCCGACAATAGCTTTTATAGCCCTTATGAAATCGAGTGGTCGGAAGTCCTGGAAATATGGGAATATGAATGCAGCATCAATCGGGATGAATTGGGACTATGGAATTATGGACAACCGGATGTACAGGCCATGTTTCTGTCTTTAAAAAGCGATATACAAAATTTAAAACAACAACTTAACAATAAATGATGAAACAATTTATTTTTTTAATTCTGCTATTACCGACTATGGTATTTTCTCAAACTATTGCAAAAGTCATCGGAATAACCGACGGAGACACCATTACCGTACTTTTGGAAGGAAATATCCAAAAAAAGCTCCGGCTGGCAGAAGTGGATTGCCCCGAAAGTGGGCAGCCATTTGGGAAAAATGCAAAGCAATTCACATCTGACCAGGTTTTCGGAAAGCAGATCTCATTTGTCGAAACCGATACCGATCGTTATGGAAGAACCATAGCTAAGGTTTATTATGATAAGGAAAAGTACCTTTCAGCAGAAATTATCAAAGCAGGGCTTGGGTGGTGGTATCATTATTTTTCTAAAGATAGATCATTAGGTGATTTACAGGAAGAGGCAAAGTTGGAAAAATTAGGTTTGTGGCAAGATAAATATACCGTTTCACCTTGGGAATATAGGAAAATGCAGAGAGAAAAGGTTAACTAATGATATTCTAAATGTCCACATCGGGGTTAGAGAATATAATACTAAAATTTAACTAAACAGATAAGGTGACAATTCAGTCTGTATGCTTAAAAGCTAAAGTAAGCATTACAAAAGTAATTGCGGAGTGTTTTACTATAATTTATTTAAGAGGCTTTGCTATCTTTGTAGGTATAAGAAATATGCTTTTATATGAGCGATGAAATTATCTATCATAAAGATTACCAGGATTGGACAGCATTTATAGCAGATAAAATAAAGTTTACCCAAACCCAGGCAGCTTTAAAGGTCAATGCAGAGTTATTAACTCTGTATTGGGAAATCGGAAATTCTATCATTGAAAAGCAAAAACAAAATGGTTGGGGGAGTAAAATTATTGACCTTTTAGCATCAGATTTGGCTAAGAATTTTCCTGAAAGCAAAGGGTTTTCTGTTAGGAATCTCAAATATATGCGGGCTTTTGCGGAAGCATATCCGGACTTTCCAATAGTGCAAGTGCCACTTGCACAATCTGGTGGTGAACTTGTGCAAGTGCCACTTGCACAAATTACATGGTATCATCATATCAGTCTGTTAACCAAAGTGAAGGATACAGCAGAAAGAGCTTTTTATATCATAGAAACCGTCAAAAATGAATGGAGCCGAAATGTGATGCTGCTACAAATTCAGAGTAATTTATATGGAAGAATAGGGAAGGCAATCCATAATTTTGAACAAACTTTACCGGAATATCAGTCCGATTTAGCCAAAAGTATTTTTAAGGATCCCTATCATTTTGATTTCTTAATGCTTTCTGAAAAAGTAAAAGAACTTGAAATAGAAAAGCTTCTGACTCATAAAATTACTGACTTTTTATTGGAACTGGGAAAAGGTTTTGCCTTTGTAGGCAGGCAGTATCCGGTTGAAGTTGATAATACAGACTACAAAATAGATTTACTTTTTTACCATACGGTGTTACACGCTTATGTTGTTATTGAGCTCAAGGCAGGAGAGTTTTTACCCGAATATATCTCAAAGCTGAATTTTTACATCAGTGCCATAGATGATAAGCTTAAAACCCCAGCCGATGAACCTACGATCGGATTATTACTCTGTGCATCAAAAAGCAATGTTAAAGTAGAATACGCCATGCGGGGTATGGATAAACCACTAGGAGTTGCCACCTACCAATTGGAGCAATTGGTAAAAGATAATATTGAGCAGCTTGACAAAAACGGTGACGAAGAACAATAAAGATTAAAGACTTCTCATAGAAAACTTTTAAAAGCGGATTGATAAGATTTTTTTTCTTTTTGATTAAATACATCTACAACTGTGTAAATTAACTATTGGTTATCTTTTAACCCGCGTAAACATATCCATATTTTCTTTTAGCCCTCTTAAAAAGATTAATGTAGATAAATTGTAGGATGCACACACAAGTTGTCAGCATGCTTAGCAATCGTTTTGGAGATTATCTAATTTTTTATCAAAACCAGAGTTCCATCACCAATTAATGGATCTATTCACTCCCCAAGTTCCTACTTTTATATACTTAGAAATAAAAATCAGAATTAAGATAATTACTACTATTATTGCAAAAATATAAAGCTTATTTTTTTTCATCTTTTTTGAGATTACCTTATTTTTGGTAATCTAATAGTAAACTTATACACAATTCTTTCGATTCCGTATTTTCTCTATGCCAAATCACATCAGTGACGACCAAATAATCTTTCAGTTCTTTAAGTTCTTCATGGGGAAAGAAATCTTCCGTAAATAATTTTTCACCGATTCTTGGAAGAAATGGGTAATTCCAATTCACGGGTTTTCTAAAATAATCAATACATAGAAGTACAATCATAGATTTAATTTTATCGGTTTTGGGATTTTTGTATCTATTATAACCGTCCAAAAGGTTTTGAGTTTAGACTGGTTTCGGACTACAAAGTTTCAAGTTTTTACACCAGTTAATAGCTTGAATGCGTTTCAGTAAAATCAAATATATTTACTGTTTAGAAGTATCATCAGAAATGCAAACAACATAACAGTTATACATGGAAGTGTCCTTCATTCCCGGCAATTATAAGAACTTCCTGCGTATGAACCGTCAGTAGTTGTATAAAGCGATTTTCAGCAGTCTCAACCAGAGTACCGTTTTCAAGATAGCCAAATTTATGCTCACCTTCCCTGCCAAATACGTACACGTACTGTTTTGCTGTATCAAAATAATCATTTGAAATGCGTGGCTCAATGCTAACAGCTATGTTAAAGATAAAGCCCTTTGCCTCTTGGGTATCCACATTAGAGATCTGAATATCATCAGGTGCAGAGACAATCAATACCTTGATCTTATATTCAATGCCCTCTACGATATCTGTGTATTCAAATGATTTGTTGGTAAATTCAGCCATAATATTTTTATTTAAATCTAAAATACAACTAATTTCCAAAATATCTCTCTTGCAGGGATTAATTACTTACTTAGGGTAAAATATACTTATTGATGAAGTTAACATGCGTAAAAAATGCCCATGTTTTCTTTTCACCTGAGTAATTTTTACCCAGCTTATTATAAGACATGCATAAAAAAGTATCAGGTACATTGTGATCTTAAATAATTACGATTAAAGCTGAACCTGTGTAAAATTTACCCATGTTTTCTTTTAACCTGCGTAAATTTTACCCACCTTATTGTAGCGCCTGCGCAAAATAGTATCAGGTACATGTCTGATCTTAAATAATTACAGGCAAAAATTGGAACCTGCGTAATAATTACCCATGTTTTATTCTAACCTGAGTAAATTTTACCCACCCTATTACAGAACCTGTGTAAAAATGTATCAGGTCATCTACTTACCCTGAGTAAAATGGATACAGGTTCGTGTATTCTCCGCACTTCGATTTTTGCATATTTTTTCTTTCAACAGCAAAAACCATATAAATAAAATCAAATTGCTGGTTATTAGTGTTTTATAATTTGATGTAAGTGCCTTTTCAGAGTTTTGAAAAAGTGGGCGACTTTACAGAGGCAAGATGTGTCTTTGTATATACAAACTTTTCAAGTTGTATCTCCAAAGACGATCTTGCCTTTTTTTGCAAAAAGGAGAAAAAACAGCGGAACTTGTTTTTTTGTTTTGGGGAATATTAGGAACAATATTCCAGATTAGCCCAGTATATTCTTTTTTAATCTTCACATATTCCAGATAAGCCCAGCACGTTCTTATTTAGCCCACGCCCTATGAATACTATTGTTTTCACGATTTTTATGCCCCAATTTTGCAGAAGAAATTTTAATCAGAAAGCAAAATGAAAACACAGATTTATTTTTCTGTTATTTATCAGAGAGGAAATATTAACCCTTACTTGCCAAGAAGCGCAGAGCTGTTTAAATCGGATAAAGCTTCACTAAAGTTATTTTACCATAGGATAAATTGAAAATGGAAAGAGGAAAAGAAGACTTGATTATTATAAGAATTCAAAAATCCAGAAAAGACAACTGGAAGAAAATCTGCTCAGAAAAGCAAATCTCCCTGACGAGTTTAATTATACATTCGGTAGAAAACAGGATTTTGGATGATGAGAGGCGGAAAGTTTTGAATTTCATTGAAGAGCAGGACAACATTTTTGTAAAGATAGAAACGAACATCAATCAGGTAGCCCGGTATGTCAATACAATGAAAGCCATAACCTCTTCTGATGTAGACTATTTCAACAGGCAGTTAAGTCAAATTATTGAGTTAAAAAAAGAACAGAATAGCATTTTTAAAAAGATCTATTCCATGATTGGAAAATAAAACAAACAGCAAATTTAATGATATGCAGAAATTAATATGCAGTCTCGCAGGATTATTTTTCCTTCTTGCAGCTGGAAATATTCAGGGTCAGGTCGGTGTCAATACCACCAGCCCCGCAGTAACCCTTGATGTTATCGGTAATACGGATAAAAGCAAAGCATTGGATGGCATTATTGCTCCGAGAGTGAAAGGAAGCGAGTTGGCTTCCTATACGTACACAACTTTGCAAAAAGGGGCATTGGTCTATGTGACCGAAGCAGCACCGGTACTTTCCGGTCAGGTTGTCCATATCAAAAGTCCTAATGCCTATTACTATTTCGACGGTTCGGTATGGGAGCCGCTTTATGGGAGCTTATATGATGTAGTTGAAAGAGGAAACTTTGCCCCGAGATATATTTCGTTTACGGGAAGCTCCATCACAAAGCAAGGTACAACAGATGCTGCCTTAGGAATGAATCCGCAGACCTATTCGTTGTATTTTGGAAATATGAACCAGATGCACACGGGAACGTATAATCTTTCTTACGGCTACGGAGCCCTGCAGAAGCTCTCCACTGCTTCAGGGAATGTCGCCTTTGGAAGCTACAGTTTGAATGGAGTAACAACCGGAGCATACAATACCTTTATCGGCCATATTTCGGGATATGATCTTTCCAATGCCGGAAAAATTATTACGGGAAATGTGAACGTAGGACTTGGAAATGCAACTCTGGCAAAACTGACTTCCGGATATAAGAATATAGCAATAGGCCAGTCGGCCCTGAACAGTTTGAATACCGGAAGCTATAATACCATTTTAGGTCAGTCTTCGGGGCAGTTTATTACAACGGAAAGCAAAAATGTGATGCTCGGGGCGCAGGCCGGAGGCTATATCCGGGGAGAAAACAATGTATTTATCGGAACAGGAGCCGGGCACAGCAATACGGTAAATACTGTAGAAACTGTAAACAACAGGCTGGTCATACACAGCAATGCAAGCCTGGTTCCTTCCGAAGCTATCGGAACAGAGAACGTCGTTGATCTGAGCGCTTCCTGGACCAATGGTTTGATCATCGGTGACTTTGCTGAGCGATGGCTCAAGATCAATGGGACACTGAATCTCAATCCTACCTATCATATGGTACCGCAACCTGATACTTCTCATACCCTGAAAGTCGTTGCAAGACCGGACGGAAAACTGGGATTAATTAACGATAATGTGGCGGTCTTCATATCCATTCTTGAGACAGCAACCCCGGCACAAAAAATACAGATCAAACAAATTTTAGGCATATAAAATAAGAGGAACAAACCTTAAAGTATAATCCGTAAGTAGGCGGTTAATATTACCATAAAAATTGATCATAAAAATTATGGAACCAGCGGGTTCCAACTTTCCCGGAGTACAGTATAATGATAAAAAGGTAGAGAAGGGGAGTGGAGAACTGATGCTGATGAAAAATTTTCCTTCCATCGTTAATGAAAACAGCAGTCAGCAGGAGGTACGGGAATATTTAAGATCCATCTCAAATATTGAAAGGGTAAAAAAGCCTCAGTTCCACGCCGTCGTTTCCACGAAGTTCCGGGAGCATACCAAAGAAGAGCTTACCAGCATCGCAGAAAACTTTATGGATGAACTGGGGTATGGAAAGCAGCCTTTTATTGTGGTGTTCCACAATGATACGGAAAATAACCACACACACATTGTTTCTACCCGTGTTAGTAAACAGACCGGAAAGAAAATAGGTGACAGCTACGAAAGGCTTAAAGCACAGCAGGCATTAAGCCGTACCATGGAAAAGCTGTATGGATTAAGTACACAGGAGCAAATAGAAAAATTACTGGGTTACCGATACAGCTCTCTTAAGCAACTGGAACTGCTATTAGAAAGAAACGGATTCCGGCTTTCTCCCAATAGGAATGATGAGAATATTCTGGATATACTAAAAAACGGAGCCTGGGAAAAAAGAATTAACGCTGCCGAGCTCAATTTCAGCAGTCAAAAAAAAGATTCCAGGGCATGGCAGTTAAAAGCGATTCTCTTAAAATACAAAGAACTGAACTCTTGCAAGGTATTCAGGATTGAAGACCACAGGGCTCAGGAAGGTGTATTACCAGAAGAAAAGCACAACGAGAACTGGAAGCCGAAAATTGAATTTGAGAGTGAGCTTCAGAAAAAATTGAGGGATGTTTTCGGGATTGATGTTGTATTCCATACTTCTGACAAAGTAAAAACTGCTGTAGAACTCAAACCTTTTGGATATACGTTAATTGACCATAAGACGGGATCAGTATATAAAGGAAGTGAAATCATGAAAATGAACGAGCTGTTTGAATTCACTTCCGACACCATAGACAAAAGGCTTTTTGAAAGCTTAAAGGATTACAATATAGCAGATGAGGCTGCTAAACAAGTCCTATTAGAGCATTTGAAACGCCAGAATCCAGACCATATACCAAAAGATTTTATGCTTTTTGAAACTAAAAAAAGAAAAAATAAAGAAATATTTGGCTCAGTGAGGAGTGAGGTAAAACAATATCTCAGAACACAGAACGCAAAAGATGTTCACATTATAAAGTCCGAAGACGGTAAATTTTATGCGATACACTCAAAACTACACTATGTAGGAGAGCTGGAACAGCTGATCGGCGAAAAAGATTATCAAAGATTCCTGAATCCGGCTGAAAAAGGGCAACAGGTTTCAGAGACCCAAAATGAAACACTTGCAAAAGAACTGAACAGAAGCATCAATGATCTGATTTTTCAATTCAGCAGATCATCAGGAGGATCAGGAAAAGACCCCGTAGAAGAGGAGCGTAAGAAAAGAAGAAAAAAGAGAAAATAGAGCCAATGGCTATCAGTTGATCGCCCATAAAAAAATTAACGAACACCTTTAAAACCGATAACCATTGACCAACAGCTAACAACCCAACTATGATTATCACCTTTGCCACCCAAAAGGGCGGAGCGGGAAAAACCACTCTTGCCATTGCATTTGCCAATTACCTTTGTGAGGTTTCCCAAAGGAAGATCAAGGCGTATGATTTTGACTTTCAGAAATCTTTTTTCAACAAATGGAAAGAGGACGAATATTCAGAGCTGCCCAGGCTTTATGAAGTGGAACTCATTGGAGACAATGAAGAAGAGCGGCCTTTTGCAGATCTGGAAAAAATTATAGGCCTTAAGGAAAGCGAAGATATATACCTTTTTGATCTGGCAGGCACACTGGACCAGAAATACAGTGACTTACTCATTTACAGCGATTTTATCATCATCCCTTTCGAATACTCTGATGTATCGGTAAAATCGACCCTTGTATTCAAAAACCTGCTTGGTTTACTCGAAAGTGAGGCAGAGCGGATCTTTATCCGATCCAAATATGACAAAGGCTATAAATATCTTAACCAAAAGGAGATGGATATCGAGATCGCAAAATATGGAATCCTGATTGAAAGCCCTGTATACAAAAGGAACTGTTTGCAGACCATTAATACGAGTAAGCTTACTTACGAACAACGATATGCCATAAAAAAGCCATTCAACGAAATCATTGAACAGATCAATGAAACATTACAAATTACCTTGTAACACTGATTCCAAAGAAAAACAAAATAAAAATGAAATATGATAAAGTATTCACTCATCCTATTAGCAGCTTATTTCCTGTATTATGCCGGAAATATCCTGTACGACCTTTTCTTAAAAAAAGAAAAGATCACTCATGTCGATCTGACTGAAGAATTTTCAATAGGCGGTTTTGCACAAGCTGATGCTGAACCTCCAAGCCGGATTGGAATTGAAGATGTTGAAAACATCAGTACACCCAAATCCTTTTTAAAAAAGGAGCTTGATTTCCCAAAACCATCTTCTGCCAATCAGCGTCCGGATCTGGAAGAACTAAGAGAACGATTTGAATCTGAGCAGGATATTGACGATATGCCTGCACCGGTGAACGATACCAAAACAGCACCAGAAGAAGAGAGCCCATCAGATAACACAAATCATTCTCAGGATATGCCAAGCAAAGCAGAACAATATCCTAAAAAGGAAAAGGCTGAACCTAAAAAATCCCATTGGAAAGAGCTTCTGAATTTATCGGAGACCACCGTGCAGCTGGTGGCTAATTACGATGGCCAAAAGGTCTACCACTCCGTCATCTAAGCAGTAAGAAACCCTTCAAATTGACCAAATATCATCCTATCATTTGATACGGATAGCATACCCCTTATGCCAATTCCTAAACACAAAAATTTAATTCTAAACCAATAATTAATCATTATGAACAACAATGTAAAACGCCATGTGGCAGTAAAAAAGATATTGACTGCCTGTATGATTCTCCTTGCTGTCACGCCTGTATTTGCCCAGGGCGGAGCAACAGCCATCTCTAATGCAGCCAATGACATTAAAGACTACTGGGATCCCATCAAACTGATCCTGAAAGCCGTGGGTGGATTGGTCGGCTTTATCGGAGGTCTTAGAGTGTATAACAAATGGACTAACGGTGATCAGGATGTGAACAAAGAAATCCTGGGCTATGGAGGAGCCATGATCTTTCTGATTGTCGTTCCGGAATTTGTAACCTCATTCTTTGCGTAAGGTATGGGATTCTACCTCTACAAGGGGCTCAAAAAGCCTCTTGTATTCTTCGGACTCAAAGGAAAATATATTTTCTATGCAGTGGGTGTTATTGGAGCCGGAGTCGTAGCCGCACTCATATTATCCAGGTTTGGATTACTGGGCTCTTTATTGGGGCTTACAGCCACCGGAGGCGGGGTCTATCTCATTTTCAAAAGGCAGGATAAACATGGCCTGTACGATAAAACTAAAAACTTCGATCAGATTTTCATATTTCCTAAAAGGTTGGACAATAAAAAATTTTTACAGCATGGCAACAACAAAAAAGCAGACATTTAATATTCCTTTCATCGGGTATGATTACGGAAAAGATCACCATTGGGATTTTGATGTTCTTTTCGGGCAGTATGGAAACCCCATCATTGGCATCAGAATCAGGAATATGGTGGAACAATATTCCGCAGATCCGGACAATTATCTGAACTTCCATACGGTGTTGAACCAGGTGGTATCCATCATCGGAGAAGGGAGGATTGTTCAGAAGCTTGATATTTTCTCAAAAAAGAAATATTCAGCCGAGGCTTCCAAGGAGTTCCTCCAACAGAAATATTCCGAGCATTTTGACGGCAGGCTTTTTAAAACGATTGAAACAGTACTGCTGTTTACGGATATTATTCATGATAAAAATAAGAAATCCGGCCGGTCAGCGACTGGTGGCAATATAACAGAAAAGAGTTATAAAGAACTCCGGGACAAATGCCAGAAGGTGTTTATGCTGTTGAAGCAAAATGACTGTGAACCGGAGTTTTTATTCGAGAAAGATTTTGAGTATTATATTTCCGGAGCTTTATCCATGCAGTTTTCGGGTACCCCGGTTTTCGACAATATCAGAAGTACTAATGAATATTTGCAAATAGGCAACCGGTTTGTTAAAAACATCTCTTATGTCGATGTAGAAAACATTGACCTGCCCTCTGAAATTGAACCTTATTCTATCCTGGGAGGAAACGGAGCTGCGGCAGAAACGGCAGTGGATAATTTTACCTTCATTAATGAGCTGGAAGATTATGAAACGATTATCTACAACCAGGTCATTACCATTCCACATCAGGCACAGCAGCAAAGGGAACTCGACAAAAAGAAGAAAAAGCACGAAGGAGCGGCAAATAACTCTCCATCCAATGCCATTATTGCCGAAGAAATCCAGAGCCTTCTCCATCATATAGCCATAGACGGCCAACTTATTGTCAATGCCCATTTTTCCCTACTATTTTCAACAAACACGCTGGAAGAAATGGAAGGGACACAGTCGATGATTGAAAATAAGCTGTTTACCAAGGGGATCATAGTTTCAAGAAATGCCTATAACCAATTGGAGCTATTTCGAGCAGCCCTACCGGGTAACGCCACAGAACTAAGGGAGTATGATCTGTTTATGACGACGAGCGAAGCGGCGTTATGTTTTTTTTTTAAAGAAAGCTACCCCGTGAACGAAGAAAGTGGCTTCTACCTCAGATTTACCGACCGGCAGGGCGTTCCCCTAAAAGTAGATCCCTCGGATTTACCGATGAAAACCGGAAGAATTAATAACCGTAACAAGTTTGTGCTGGGTCCCAGCGGTTCAGGCAAGAGCTTTTTAATGAATAATATCGTGGAACAGTACCTCACTTACAATTATGATGTCGTGATCGTGGATACCGGAGATTCCTATTCAGGAACCTGCAAATATAAAGGCGGAAGATATATCCAGTATACCGAGGAAAAACCCATTACAATGAATCCTTTCCTGATGGACCAAAAAGAATTCAATATTGAAAAAATAGAATTTTTGACTAACCTTATCTTTTTGATCTGGCAGGGGCCTGATGCCACGATGTCCTCGGCACAGAAATCTATACTGGATAATGTCCTGATGTCGTATTATCACAGTTTTTTCCATTCAGGAACGAAGTGGTATGAAAATACAACCTCGGAGGAGCTTATCCTTTATTTAAGCAAATACAATATTCACGAAGAAGATGTCTATGCAGCATATGAAGAGCAGTCCAGGGGACAGCATACCTATTATGACATTCTGGGAATTACCTTCGATGCCGGCTTTGATGAAGTGAAGGAAGCCTTTAGAAAACTCGCGATTGAATACCATCCGGATAAAAATCTGAATAATCCTGATTATGACAGCGAGAAATTCTATACGATTTATGAAGCTTATGAAACGCTGAGCGATCAGGAAAAACGCAAAGCCTATAATGAAACCCAGCTGATTCTTACTAAGGCTAATGAAATCATACAGCAGTCCAAAGACACTGAAGACTGGAATGAATCCTTTAGGAAAGCCCTGATTAAAAAAATTAAGGAGCTGGAAGAGAAGCTTGTTATAAAAGAACTTTCCTTCAACGGATTCTATGAGTACTGCGAAAAATTCCTGCCCCTTTACCTGAATAATAAAAAGCATAAAATTAGAGAGACGGAATTTAATCTTAGGACATTTCTATTTGTATTAAGGGATTTTTACAAAGGTGGACGCTACGGGACAACCCTAAATAATGAAGGAGACAATAGTCTCTTTAATGAGCCTTTCATTGTATTCGAAATCGATAATGTGAAAGATAATCCCAAACTTTTTCCTATCGTAACGCTCATCATTATGGACACTTTCATCCAGAAGATGAGACTCAGAAAAGAGCGTCGCAAAGCCCTGATTATTGAAGAAGCATGGAAAGCTATTGCCTCAAAATTAATGGGTGGATACATCCTCTATCTCTACAAAACCGTTAGAAAATTCTGGGGTGAAGCAGTGGTGGTTACCCAGGAACTGGACGATATTATTGGCAATGCCGTCGTAAAAGACAGCATTATCAACAACTCCGATACGTTTATTCTGCTGGATCAGACCAAATTTAAGGACAACTTTGACCGGATAGCCGCTCTGCTTTCCTTGAATAAAGTAGAGCAAAACAAGATCTTCACGATCAATAACTTAAATAATAAGTTCGGGCGAAGCCGCTTCAAGGAATTTTATCTCAAAAGAGGTTCCAAAGGAGAAGTATACGGCAACGAAGTGGCCCTCGAGCAATATTTGACCTACACCACGGAAAAGCCTGAAAAGTCGGCTGTTGAATACTACGTACAGCAGTATGGAAATTATGATAAAGCCTTAGAAATCTTTGTAGAACAGGTGAAAAGCTTCGGGGATGATATGGGAAGCATGGTTTCCTTAGTGAACCTCTACCAAAAGCCTTTGGACTCAAAAGTCCTTGCATTCTACCACGGACTAAAGAACCGGAAAGCGAATGCCGGTAAGAATATCCTCAAAATCATTACCCAGAAATTAGAAGATCATAACATCAGTCTTTCAGAATTAATCAATAAACAACTGCATGAATATGAAAAAGTTTAGTTTAATTTTTTTAGGATTTGGAAGTGTACTGTATGCCCAAAACACGTACATAGACCCTACCGTAACGGCAGCGATGATCCTGTATTCAGAAAACCTGAAAGCCAAGCAGAATGAAGTCATCGATGAAACTTCCAAGCTGAAAGATGCGCAGACCTGGGTCGGAACCCAGATGGTAACCGCCAATGATATCCAGAATAAAATACTCAAAGGTTTGAAAGAAGTTTCCGGCACCCTGCAAAACGGGATTCAGGTAAAAGAGATTTACACGGAACTTAATAAATGCTACGGGTATTCTTCAGACGTCGTTCAACTGGCTTCCACGCATCCCCAATACGCCATTTTCGGGGTTAAAGCCTCGCAAAAAACCTATGAGCAAAGCCTGAAAATCGTAACCGATGTATCGGACATCCTGGCTTCGGGAGAGCTGAACCTCGCTACAGCAGGCGACCGCTATAAGATCCTCCATAATATCTCCGGAAATGTAAAAAATTTAAAGCTGTGGCTTTTGGCCATAAAGCTGCGATTGGAAAAAGCCAACAGGCTGGGATTCTGGAATTCCATTAATCCCTTTGCGGGCTATATCAATACCGATAAAGCCATTGTTGAAGATATTATGAACCGGTACAAACGTAATTTTTAAAGATCATAGGATGAAAAGGAAATTTTTTTTAAGCGTATTCATTCCGACGGTTTACATCGTAATCACTTCTTCCGGAGGAGGGTCTACACCCGCCTGGCAAAAAGAAAATGTTTCCTTTCCAATGATGGATTTGGAAATCAACGCCACGATGAAGGAGCATGACAGGCAAAAAGAAATGCGGCAAAACCAGACACTGAATGCCGGAATTGAAACCATCAATAAAAACGAGTGGAACAGCTTCAAGGATAAGGTGGTTAAAATACAGGACAGGCTGAGGATTGTTTCATTTGCCTTGCAGGCGATTCCAACAGGAGTAGCGATAGGCCGGGAGGTGAATAAGATCACCCAAAATCAGGCTGCCATTATTGACGAAATCAGTACCGCGCCTTACTCCATTGCAGCTGTCCTGCCTTCGGAAGTACAGTATGTGGATGATTTACAAATGGTACTCCGCTTAATCACCGGAATTATCCTCTCTTACGGAGCCATTAATCAAATGGAAAAATCGGAACGCAAGATTTTATTGGATTATGCTTTAGGCGAAGTCAAAACCCTGAGCAGAAATTCTACCCATATGCTGCTCAAAATACGCGATATTAAAGCCAAGGTACTGCGCAATAAAAGAGCTTTGCAGTACTACGTCAACAGGGATAAGCAAGTGGTCGAGAATATTATGAAGAACATTAAATCCTTTTAAGAATGAAATCGAAGATTAGCAAATACCATAATGAAAAAAATAAGGATATGAGCAAAAAAATACTAACCCTCGGAATTGTACTGCTTTTTACGATTTGTGTAAAAAGCCAGCAGATTGTGATAAATGATAAATTGTTGTCCCAGATTACGGTCAATCATGGCGTTCGATTAGGGAGTGAGCAGGCTTTTTTAGACTCTTATGAAAAGCAAAATGAGCTGTATAACGAGATCAAAAATAAAACGGCCCAGGTGATTGCTATTCAGGAATATATCTACCAGCAGCTTAAAAATGTCAATTCGGCCCTTACCCAAAGTAAAAAGCTTATCTATCTCTATCAGTATTTAGGGAAAATCGTCAGCAACTCCCAAGCGATGCTGGATTTGTCTGTGCAACATCCGGAATATGCCGCGCTGGTTTCAAAATATTATGCGGCCATAGGACAGCAGGCAATAAAGCTCCAACAGGAGGTCACTCAGGATATCCTGAATGAAAACAAAGATTTTCTGATGGATGCTATGGATCGGGAAATGCTCATTGAAAAGGTACTGACAAGGGTCAGGAATATCAACGGCAATATTCTCTATATCATTTTACGGCTACAGAACGCCAAGAAGATCCCTTATCTCTATCAGGTACCTGTACTTAGGAATTACATCAATATCGACAGAGCCATAGTGGGGGACATTATTCAGAAATACAAATACATTTTTAACTAAAACAATGGAAAAATTATTTATAAAATTAATCAGGCTGCAATTACTGCTTGTAGCTGCTACCGTATCCGCACAATTGAGTGTAAAAAGGCTCAATGACCCAGCCATTGTCGCCCAGCACAAGCGGATGGTTTTTGAAAGCTGGGGAGACTGGCGCCCGTACCCCAAATATTTCCTGGGAGTTCAGACCAATTTTGCCTATGCCACGGTATGGGGGATGTGGGCTCCTAAAATCAACAGGGATTATAAGGATGGAGACGACATAAGACCCTTAAAACCCACGGGAGTACAGAATCAGCGATTTGCAGAAGTGAAATATGAGGAAGAAGAAGCCAAAAAAATAAAAGCTGCTTCCGATACCATTTATAAAAGGAGTGTCCAGGACTTTGCCCATTGGACTTCTGCTACCGTAGATGCCGATCCGCTTTGGCTATTGTATTACAAGCGCATGTTAAAACCCATTACTGAATTTCCGGATACCCCGCAGAATTTTATGGAATGGAGGCTGAAAGACCAGGAGACCTACGAAACACTTTATAGTATAGGAACCCTAAAAAGGCTTCAGCAGGAACTGGATATGATCAAAGAAAAATATTCGATGTCCCGGTCTATGGATATGCCAAGGGGAAAACGCTTTCTAATGTACCACGAAACCCTACTTCGTTGGAGAAAATTTGTTCAGGAATTAAGGAAACATAATAACAAAACGACCCTTCTTTTGGATTATAAAAATATCCTGAAAAATCATTCTCCTTATGCTTTGCCTACAGCCTGGAGTCCGTCGTCGGACGGGCAGGTCGTTCAAAATATTATGAATCAATACAAACACCGATATTAAGATGAATAAGATAGTAACCTTACGCTGTTGTCTTCTGGCTCTTTTATTGCCGGTAATGGGCTTTGCCCAGACCGATGGTGATTACAGCAATTTACTTCAGTTCCTGAAAGGCGACGGAGCTTTTGAAAAATGGTTTATGGAGGTCTTTACCAAGCTGGACACCAGTATTCAGGATAATGCCAGTGATGCCGCATTGGTGGGAAAAGCCATTGGCGGATTAGGGGCATTGATGTACCTCGGATACATGGGATGGCAGATGGCAGCCGGAGACCGGGAGTGGGAGATTACCCCGATGCTGAAACCAATCCTGATTGGATTTACGCTGATCTACTGGACGGGTTTCGTTAATCTGATACAGGCTCCCTTTGAAGCCATTGCAGAGCCGGGAATCAGTATTTTTAGCGATATAGAATCTGAGGTTAATGATCTTCGGGTGCAGCGCTTCAAAAAACAACAGCAATTGCTCGATGCCATCATCAAGCTGAAAGCAGATGAAGATGCCAAGCAGGAAGTCATTGAGAATACCGGACAAGATGCTGATGATTCGTGGTTTGATATCAGTGAGGGATTGGATAAACTTATCCAGCCCATCAAGGAGTGGCAGATCAGGATGCAGTTCCAGATGCAAAAATTAGTTGCTGAAGTGATTGAGTTTATCTGCCTTTCCATTCTGAGAATTTGTGTCTACCTGATTTTCTTTATTCAGAAGATCTGGGCGTACATCCTTATTATATTAGGTCCGATCGCCGTGGGAATGGCCCTTGTTCCGGGATTTGAAAGTTCCCTCTACAACTGGGTTTCCAAATTCATCAATATCAATCTCTACACTTTTGTGGCGTATACCATCATCAACATTGGCCAGCAGCTGATCGCTTCCGGCTATATGATGGAAATAGAAAGGTATGATACCCTTTTAACAAACGGAACGGTGACCAATTTAGATGCCCTACTGGTCTATGTAACCAATTCGGGAATGATTTATAACCAACTTTTTACGTGCGTAGCCTATATCGTAACCGGAATCGGGGTTTTAATGACCCCTACCATTGCAGATACCATTGTATCAGCAGGAGGAGCCGGAGCCATGACGAAGATGAAAAGTGCCATAGGCAAAATGGCAGGCAGTGCTAAAACTGCGGTTCTGGCTGTTAAAACCGGAGGAGCTTCTGTGGCTGCAACATCTGCAAAATCTGCGAAATCCGGTTCTGCATCCGGTAGGGTGAGCAGTGCAATGAATAACAGTAGAAGTACTGGTAATAATAGTATTAACAATAGCAGTGGGAACAGTAACCGTAATAGCAGCGATGGTCATAACAGTAGTAGCAATAATAAATAATAAATTAAAAATGCTTATCAAAAATATAGAACAAAGAATCAAGGTGAATAAGGTGGTTTCACTTTCTGCCATTGCCTTTGCCGTCTTCGTTGTCATTGCAGGATTTTTCTTCGCCTATAAAATGATTGAAGATTCCAGGAAATCCATTTATATCCTGGATAACGGTGTCCCGGTTTTGGCAAAGCAAACCGATGTTTTACTTAACAGGCCCGTTGAATACAAAGCCCAGATTGAACTCTTTCACCGGTTATTTTTCACATTGGCTCCTGACGATACCTACATCAAGGATAATATCCAGAAATCACTGTACCTGATTGATGACAGTGGAAAGAAAGAATACACCAACCTCAGGGAAAAAGGCTTTTATAACCAGATTATAGCGTCCAGCTCTATGGTAAGCACTCATACCGATTCGGTTAAGCTCGATATGGAACAAAAGAAATTTGCTTTTTTCGGGAAGCAGATGATTACAAGAAAATCATCTGTCATTACCCGAAAGCTCATCACTGAGGGCTTCTTTGAGGACATCATCCGAAGTCCCAATAACCCGCATGGAGTGATCCTCAAAAACTGGCGGATCCTTGATAATGAAGAAATCTCCAATCAAACCAAAAATTCGTACTAACAATGAACACTATATTCAAACATGCCCGACAGAAATGCTTACAATGGATCGTCCATCATCCGAAAAAGTTTTTTACCTATTCGATGATTTTTTTGTCAGTGTCATTCATAGGTTCTCTGATCCAGGGAATTTTCTTTACTAAGGAAACTGTATTTACCATTAAGTCGCCTGTCCTTTACTCTAAAAGTCAAATGGCTCAGCATTCCACTGTAAACAACGAAACAGAGATGGAAAAGATTGTGGAAGAGCTTAAGATTTTAAAAGTGAAAAGAGACCGAAAGCAATTACAGAAAGAAGACAGCCTGAGGATTGAATATTTGTTTAACCAATTTCAAAAATTAAAAAATCAATGAAAAAACTTGATTTCAAACAGAAAAAATACATCCTGCCCCTTCTGGCATTGCCGTTCCTGCTGCTTTTTATCTATGTAGGAACCCAGTTCGCCAAAGAAGAACAGCCCAAAGAGAAGCCTAAAGAACTCTCCCTTTCTCTTGGTGAGTCGCAAGATTCTATTATGAGTAAAAACGATGCCTATGATGCATTTTTCAAAAAAGAAGATAACAGGACGATGCTCGGTGGGTTGGGCAAAGAAAAGGACAGCTTGCTCAGCTACGAAGACCAGCTGTCATTAGCTCAAAAGAGAAAAATAGATTCGCTTAAAGCGGTGTCCGGAAGGCAAACCGGATATCAATCGAAAGGAAATTTATCTTCGTACTATAATCCGAAACAAGAACAGAATGATGACCGGGATTACAAAAGGTCTTCAGAGATTATCAGGATGCTGAACGTTCAATCCTACGGAAAACCGGAAAGTGACTATGCTTCAGAGCATTCAAAAGCAACTCCTCAAACCCATCAGCAAAACCCCGATCCGGTCAAATACCTGAAACAACAGATGCTGGTGATGGATTCTTTGGAAAAAGCAAGAGACCCGGAGTACCAAAGTAAGCTGGCAGCAGAGGAAAAGCTGAAAATGAGTAAGGAAAAAATGGAAGAATTTCTGAATTCTACCTTCAATGTCAGTAAATCCGGTATCAATAGTGAGTTTAATGCTTTTTACAAAGAAAAGGAAAACAGCTTTATCAAGGCGGTCATTGATGAAAACAACAAAGGGTATTTGGGAAGCCGGATCCGGCTGAGATTATTGGAAGACATATTTGTGGGTAACAAAAAACTCAGCAAGGGTTCCATACTCTATGGGCAGATTTCAGGATTTGCGATGCAAAGGGTTAATCTCAGTATCGTATCTGTATTTACCAAAGGAGAAATTTACCCGGTCAACTTATCGGTTTACGACGTCGATGGCATGAAAGGATTGTATGTGCCAGAGAGCGTTTTCCGGGATATGATTCGGGAAATGGGGAGCAATTCCGTACAGGGAACGCAGATGGATATGGGCGGACAGGGATTTTTCACCAGTATTGGCTCTAAGCTGTTTACATCCACTTCCAAGTCCATTGCTAACCTGATTAAAACCAACAAAGCCAAATTGAAATACAACTCTTATGTATTTCTGATTGACGAAAAACAATTGAAAGATTCACAATACCAACAAAAAAAATAAAAAAATGAAAGCCATATTGTACACATTACTGATTTTCACGGCTCAACTTTTTACTGCACAAACAGCCACCAAGGAACAGCTCATTTCGGATTTACCGGAACTAGAAATTACTGAAAAAATCAGCCTTCATATTATTTCTCCGGAACCCATCCAATATGTGGATCTCTCCACTCAGCAGCTCACTGGAGATTTACCTTCGACCCAGATTGCTCGTGTTAAAATTGCCGATAAGCCCGAAGGTACCGAAAAAGAAAAAACCAAAAATCCTGTTCTGTATTATTCTAACGGGGATCAAATCGGCATTATCACGGTGGTGGGGCAGTCTTTTATTGCGCAGTACAAAGCTGTTTACAGAAATTCTGAAAACCTGAATACCGTTACCAATATCCATATCCAGCCGGAAGAAATGCAGCCCATAGAATTTGATAAAATGGTTTTCTCCAACCTTGAGCTGAGAAAATTTGCGATAGACATCATTCAGAAAAAATCAGAAAAAAATCCGATCCGGGAAGAGAAGAATCTCGGACTCAGTGTTCAGCTCAATAATGTCTATGTCATCAGTGACTATATATTCCTGGATATGACCTTTAAAAACAATTCCAACTTAAGTTATGATATCGAAGCTTTGAAATTCTCTGTAGAGGATAAAAAGATCCATAAGGCGACCAACAACCAAAGTATTGAGATGACCCCGGTATTTCAACTAAACCCTCAAAAGCATTTCAGGAAGAATTTCAGGAATATTTATGTGTTCAAAAAATTCACCTATCCTAACTCTAAAATGATGATGATCCGCCTGATTGAAGAGCAACTCTCCGGAAGAGCCATCGAGATGAAGATCAACTACTCTGATATCCTTAAAGCCGATACATTTTAAATAATTGATACTATGGACAATTTTATAACTATCGCAATTATAGTATATGGACTAATGCTAATTGCAACTGTATACTGCTGTGTTTGTCTCATCATTTTTGGAAAAAAATGGAACCAATATGCAAAGGATTATGAGCAATTATTAATCCTTAAAAATGAGTTTGAGAAAATGTCTGAAGAAGAAAGTTACTCCTGTATGATCGAAAGGGTTAAAAAAAGAGGATATGAAGTTATTGACCAATTGAATGTGTTGAAGGCTGATCTTGTTAAAATACTGGAACATCATGAAAAATTGCAACAGCAGAAGCTGCATCATAACCAGTCTGTGAAGGAGCCATCACTGGATGATTTTTTTGAAAACTATTCCTAATGCAAGAACAACAACATCAGATCAGGATTTACGGCTTCCTTCAGAAGGTGGTATATGCGGTGGTAGCGCTGGATTGTGCTTCACTATTTTATCTGCATGCCAATATTCCGGTGGTTTCCAACTTATTGAAGAATTTTTCCAGAATGAGCTTCATTTATCCTCCTGTCAATGCTAAACTGGCGACACTCATTCTGATAGGATTAGTGGCGATTGGAACAAAAGCTAAGAAAAAGAAAGACCTTAATATCGCTATGGAAATAGTAGTTCCTATGGTATTGGGACTCCTGATGATGTTATCTTCTCTGGTTTGGGAGCGTGAAGCCGGAAATCCCTTACTTCCTAAAATATTTCCCGGAATGAGTCTTTACCAGGTTGTGTATGCTTTTTTATCGTTTTTAGGAGCGGTTGTTCTTCAAATGGGAGCTGACAGCATCTCCAAGCTGATGCAGCAGAAAATGGGAAAAGACCGATGGAATGTCGAGGAAGAATCTTTTGACCAGAACCAGGAATTAGTAGAATCCGACATGATGATTAATATTCCTTATTTATTCCGGTATAAAGGGAAAAGTAATAAAGGCTGGATGAATATTAATCCTTTCCGGGGGACGATGGTGATTGGTGTGCCAGGTTCCGGTAAATCTTTTGGAGTGATCAATCCCGCGATCAGGCAGATGATTGCTAAAGGATTTTGTCTCATCATTTATGATTTTAAGTTTCCCGACTTGGCGCAGATCGCTTATTACCACTATTTATTCAAAAAAAGTAAGGAATCAGGTTATAATTACAATTTTTATGTTATTAACCTCAATGAAGTGGAGAAATCCAAAAGAGTCAATCCGTTTAAAAAAGAATATGTAAAAACATTGGCCGAAGCACAGGAAATGGCTGAAGCTATGGTGTCTTCTCTACAAAAAGGTAGTACCAGTTCCGGAGGTGGATCAGAAGCGTTCTTTACCCAATCCGCGATTAATTTCCTTTCATCCTGTATTTATTTTTTTGCGACCCACGAAAACGGAAAGTATTCGGATCTGCCCCACATCCTTTCCTTTGTGAACCGTAGTTATAAGGAAATTTTTGATACACTTTTTGGACATGAAGAACTGTATTCTTTATTATCACCTTTTAAATCAGCCTATGATAACAAGGCTTTTGACCAACTGGAGGGGCAGGTAGGAACATTGAAGATTTTCCTTTCCCGATTGGCTACCAAAGAAAGCTTTTGGGTGTTTTCAGGGGATGAAGTGGAACTCAAAATAACAGACAGGAACAATCCTTCCATTATTATTTTAGCATCAGACCCGGGAACTCAGGATATCAACTCCGCTTTGTATTCTTCGGTGCTCAACAGGACTTTACGTTTAATTAACTCTAAAAACAATCTTCCCGGAGGAATCATTGCCGATGAATTTCCTACGATTTACATCCATAAAATTGATAATGTCGTGGCTACTGCAAGGAGCAATAGGGTTGCCGTAATACTTGGGCTTCAGGAGCTTCCACAGCTACGCCAGTTTTATAAGAAGGAAGTGGCTGATACCATTTCTGCCATTGTCGGAAATATCCTGTCCGGCTCTGCAAGAGATAAAAACACGCTCGACTGGCTCGAAAAACTGTTTGGAAAAATAAAGCAGAAGTCATATTCGCAGTCCATTTCCCAGCAGGGTACGACGACAAGCATCAATGAGAAAATGGATCATATGATTCCTGCCGGAAAAATTGCGGCACTCAAAACCGGGGAAATGGTAGGAATGATTGCCCAGGGAGAAGAAAATGATACTGAAGAGTACAAAACCTCCGCTGTGAACGGCAAAATCAACCTGGATATGAAAAGTATTAAAAAAGAGGAGGCGGAACTTCCGCCCATGCCATCTTATTACTCTTTTGTGGATAAGGCAGGAGTTAACCGCAAAGAAGAAGTCTTAATGACCAACTTCAGGAAAATCAATAAGGAAGTAGAATTAATCGTCCGCGAATCAGTAAAAGCATAATCTTATGAAGAGTAAAATAATAAGTATCCGGATTTATAGGATGGTAGTCCCCATGTTCCTATTAGTAAGCAGTTTTACTTTTGCCCAGTTCAATACCTTAATGCCTGCCCAGCCTCAAAAGCCCGAAAGTCAAACCCGTATTGAAACTACAAAAGAAGAGAAACCTATTGATCCAAAAAATGGGAAAAATTTCTGGGAGAGAATCTTCAAGACGACAACAAAGACGGATTTAAAAAATGAATTGGATTCCTTAAAAACCCTTATGAAAGGATATCGTCAAGAGAATAATGACAGAAAAGCACGATACGAAAAAATGAAAGATTCTTTACTATTGGCCACTCAGCTTAGAGCCGAACTGAAAAAGGATCTTTTAAAAAATCAAAGTTCGCAGGCTTTATATGATTTTGTAGAAGTGCCTAAAGAATCTTTATCAAAAATTGTAATGCCTCTGGCGGGTAAAATGATGGTCACATCTCCTTACGGGACACGACTCCATCCCATTTCCGGAACCCGGAAAATGCATAGCGGTATTGACCTAAAAGCATATTATGAAAATGTATATGCAGTCATGGACGGAGTAGTAACGGCAGTGGGCCGGTCAGCGACCGGAGGCAATTATATCAAGATCCTCCACTATGGCCGATTTGAGACAAGCTACCTCCATCTTTCAGAGATTTATTATCGGACCGGAGAGTTCGTGAAAGCCGGATTTATCTTGGGAAGAAGCGGGAATACCGGGAATTCTACAGGGCCTCACCTGCATTTTTCGGTGAAAGAATTCGGACAAAGCATTAACCCCGCTCATTTTTTAAATGATTTAATAAAAGCCACTCATCTCATGGAAACCTATCATAATACTAAGACAGCAACATACAACCCCTACTAAATACATTAACAATGAAAAACAGCAATTTACCCACAGACGAACTGAAAAAATATGGAATTATTAATGAAGATCATACATTTTCCAAAAAACTAAGCGCAGAAGATATTCAGAAATTCTTACAAGGATACACTATTGTCGCTGACAACGATACAAAAAGGGCAACTTTTCAGCTCACGGATGATAATACCAGACTAAAAGTAATTTTTTTGGAAAGAGATAAAAGCATCTCGGAAATCCTTAAAAACAGTGAAAAGAGAATCGAATATTCTGACATAAAGGAACTCTCTAATAAATTGCCACCGGAGGTTCCGGCACTGGAAAAGAAAGCCTTTATTTTCGATAAGGACACCGGCATAGTAGCAGAGTTTGATTTCATCAGGCATACAACGGAATTGACTGCTATTATTGCTGATCTAAGAGATGCAACTGAAACCGCGCGATATAAATTTGAATTACTAAAGCTTAAGGCATTTATCCTCGATAAATTGGAAGCGGAACTTCCGCCTGAGATCGCTAAAGAAATTACTAATGATTTGAATATTATCTCCAAAGAGATTAGTACAGTTGATGGAATTCTTGCCCAGCAAAATCTTAATCAAAAAGAAAAATCTGATATCAGTTTGAATGTAAACGACCCGGATCTTTATCAAGATGCGAATCAGATGAGAGAAGAAGAGGAGCAGGAGCAAGAAGAAAAGCGAAGGTTTAGAAGATAAATCTTATTGATACCTCTAATAAACTGTTTCAGAATATATAAAAATCTCAAAATAAAATTTTAAAATGGATTTATTTGAAGATTACAGCCTACTTCCGGAGGAATTGAAGACGGTCTGTGATAAATGGCAGGAAAAAGCGGCGTACCGGGGACTTGATTATAATGATTGTGAGATTTTCCAGAAAGAATGCGAAGCTATCGGCTATACGTTTGATTATGGACTGGATGCAGAACCATTTGATTTACGACCCATCAATTTAGGGAAACAATTACAAGACCATATTACTAACAATCAAGATCCGGGCATTATGCGAACAACAAATGATCTAAGCTGGTATGATAAGAATATTACTCCTCTAACCCGGGCTTATAAAGATTTTGTAAAAGAAAAAGAAAATACATCACCTGAACATTTTTTTCAGGATGGTGAAAGAGTCTTTACGGCAAAAGAAATCAAGTTTTTAAAAATTCTTGAGTATAAAAGTTCTAAAAATGAAATTAATGCTTCTTATCCTGAAAGTAGAGAACCAGTAACCGAGAATTCAGGTATTGCAGAGAACAGGGAATTGAAGCTTGATGAACTCAAGGATATGCTTACTCAATATTATGAAAAAGAGCAGGAAAGTATGTTTGATTTTACCCATCCGAAATCTATTAAGACGTTGGAACTGGCATTATTTCTTCAAAATGCAGATGAACCGTTAAAGAAGGAAGTTCTGACATACATTTTTACAGAACCGCCACTACAGCCTGATTTTTACGACTTCATGGATGATTCTTATGATAGGGGAGAATCTTTTTATGAGAAAGCAAAGGAATCCTATAAGATAAAGATAGAAAAATATAACCTTTTTTTAGAAAATGCTTATTCAGTTTTTGACAGATACAATTTTGATATTCATATGGTCCATGAATCCAATGTCGAAAGCGCACCGGATGCATTCAAAGTCTTAGTGCATGACCTGTCTAATCAGTTTTCTGCTGAAACTAAAGCTACCATTAAAGCCATTAATGCAGATCAGGCTAATAATGAAAGGAAAACCTATGAAGCCCCTCAAATAGGGAAAAATAATCCCCATGTGGAAACTAGCATCGAGGGATATAGCAACAGTGAATTAATGAATCTGTCCGATGGCGAATTAGAAAATCTATTAAAGCTAAAGAAAGAACAGTATAAAATAGAACAAGTGAACGATGATATCATTGCTATGTCTTTTACCAGTAGTGAAATAAAAAGACTTCTGGCCCTGATTCATCATAAATCAATTAATAACAATCAAAATCCCAACATTATGGAAACAACAAAAGAATTCGATCAGGTTCAATACCTAAAAGACCAGTTAAAATACCTTGGCTTTGGCGAAGATTCAACACTTCACGAAGATTTGGAAAAAGGTATTGAGTCTCCCAAACAGCAGTTTGAAATCAAGGCAGTCTCAGATAAGGCACTGTCCGGAAATACCGTAGACTTTGTTTTGAAATTCAATAAAAGCGAAAATGGAGGTGTTTTCTTTAATTCTTACCTGGCAACGCTGAAAAATGAAAAAGATGAAAGTTTTTCTCACAATTTTTATGTGAACAAAGAAAACACCTTTACTGCTAAAGAGGCCGTTAATCTTCTGGAAGGTCGTTCCGTGAAAATAGAATTTCACAATCCGAAAACAGACCAGGTAGAACCAGCCTTTGTTAAGCTCGATTTTAAAGAGCCTAAAACAGAAAAGGGGAATTATAATTTCCAGAATTTTTATAAAAACTATGGTATTGATACCGCAGAAATTGTAGAAAAGTCCAATCTGGTATTTGATAAGCCTGAATATAAGGAGAATACAATAAAATCTTTGGAAAAAGGAAACGTGGTTAAGGTGAAGTTTGAATTGGAAGATGGGATAGTGGAAGGAAAAGCCGTTCTCAACCCCCAATATAAAAACCTGAACCTATATGATATGGAGATGAACAGGATCAATACCAACAAGCCTCTACAGGGTTTGGAAGATGAGAGAGAGCAAGATAAAGCCAATGTAAGAGAGCAAAGTATCAAACGATAAAAATTTTCCTATCCATTATCTGAAAGCGGTAAGTCTGATGATGATTTGCCGCTTTTTTAAAATCTTATTCATATGAAAATACATTTAATACTACCATATGTGCTTTTTCTTTTTATCGCCAGTTCCTGTCACAAAGAAATCAAATCCGAGAAAGGTGGAATTGATATGATTTCCAATGTCTATTTTGATGCATCCAAGGGACTGGACAATATGCAGAGTTTTCATGTATCGAAAATAAATTATTCTCACGATCAGCTTATAGAATATGTTCCGGATCTTTCATTTTCCGAAATTAACAGACAGGTATATTATATCAGGGACTCACTTTGTTATCCTATTAACCCGATGGAACGCAATCTTATCTTTTCTGATCTTTCCAGGAAGGGACAGCCTTTTCTGGTTTGGAAAAAGAAAGAGGGAGCTGTGTTTTCAAAAGAATGGATTCCCAACTACAGGAACAGAAGAAACCTATCCGATACCATTTTATTCCATAAGAAATACAAACGATTTGAGATTAATTCTCCCTGGACCTATACAAGATTTTACATCTATCCGACAGACACTATTTTACCTTATTCGCTGTACAGACATGCTGAAAAAGACTATCACGGGCGGTTGGAACGTATTGATTCGTACAATAAAAAAGATGATGTTTTTGTAACGCTTCAATTATTGCCGAGAAAGAACTGGGATGATACTGCGAAAGAACTATTTGAATTTAATCATTTTGTAAAAAAACGGGAAAGTGAATGAAAACCAGCTAACATATAACATCGATGATATTTCCATAATAGAAGGGAATAAAAATGAACTGATTGTTTTTAACAGCAGTAAGGAAAGGGATTCATTCCTGGAACTGCTGAAATTAAATAATCAGAATAATAACAGAACCCTTGTTGCCATTCATTCCGGTGCAAATACCAAAAAGCTGATTAACAGGTATCAGAACTATGAGGGGAAAATATTCCTTTGCCTTGATGGAGACAGAACAGGAAATATGATAACACTGAAAATCCTTACTGAGCTGAATGATAAAAATATAAAGGACATTCGTCCCTTATACGGAATCTCAGAAAGCGGTAATCAAAGCCTAAGTGAGTATTTAGAAAACAAACTAGGTCTTCAAAATAAAAATACTATTTTAGTCGAACCAAAAAATTCAGAAGATGCAGACCTTAATAATAAACGAAACGGAATTCCCAACACTCAGCACGTGGGATCCCAACTTTCTGAACGAAATTCTGGAGAATCTCTCCAAAGAAGCCAATCCGAGCAAAACGGAAATCACCCGCGAGGACAAGCTATGGGCAGCAACCATGCTGGAAATGGACTTGCAGGCACAGGGTGGAGCAATTTGGGAAGCAGAGGAGAAGGAAGATCCGTTGACGGAACACAACCGCAGAATGATGAAGGAAATGAAGAAAGAAAACATTCCGTGGGCGGAATCGTATCCGGGAGAGCTTTATCCAATAGATCAGGATTAGATTTATCACATAAAAATAATGAGGATGTAGATATTCTCATTTCAAAGTATAGCGGTCAGAAGCTGACCAACGAGCAAGTTGCGGAAGTGGTTTCCGCAGCTTGCTTTGTTTCAAAGGACAATAAAATTATTTTAAATGAAAATCTTAGCCCTACAGATGAGCTGAAAGATATTTGCAGTCAGTTCAAAAGCGGTGGAACAGCGAAGGAAGGCAGAGGGATTTTAGATGAATACTACACCGATTCTAGGATTGTAGATGCTGTACGCAATTTAATTAAAGACCGGTTTAAAAACCGCCAGGAAATTTCAGTATTGGAACCGAGTGTAGGAACGGGAAATTTTCTCTATGCTGCAAAAGACTTGGGTATAAAAACCAGTATTACGGCTTTTGAAATCAATGAGACCACAGCCAGAATAGCAAAAATCCTTCATCCCGAAGCTGATATCCATCTTCGTTCCTTTGAAACTGAATTTATTGATGAGAAAGGTGGCAGAAAAGAATTTTCCGAAAAATATGATCTGGTTATCGGTAATCCTCCCTATGGTGATCATCGGGGATTGTACAAAGGTTTGGGCGAAGAACCGAAAATCTCAAAATATGAAGATTATTTTGTAAAACGCTCTTTAGATTCCTTAAAGCCCGGTGGGATTCTGGCAATGGTGCTTCCGTCGGGTTGGCTCAATCGTCAAGACCAATTGAAAAATGCCGAATTAATGGAGGGATACCGCTTGCCCAGTGGTGCTTTTGCCGGAACTGCCATTGGTACGGATATTATTATTCTAAGAAAAGACCCTCAGAAAATTTCCACGGATATTTCCAGCTATTTTGAAATTAATCCGGAAAAAATTCTGGGTGAAACCCGGCAGAAAACCAATCGGTTTGGACGTCAGGAAAACTATATCTACGGAAATTTAGAGGATGCTTTAATAAGAATTGAACAGCTGAGAGGCAAAAAAGAAACCGAAAGAATCGGGAATCTTTTTGAAGATTTATTCCTGGAAGCTGAAGAGGAACCTAAAATCACCTTACAAAATAAGGTTTCGGAGGTTCAACCGGAAAAAATTACAGATTCTGAGCCTGGTGAGACAAATCTTACTGAAGTTCAGGAAAAGGTTGAACAGGTACTTTCATCACTTAATTCTGTAAAATTCAAATCTCCGGCCGTTGTAAAGGAGATTGAGAAGTATGCTAAGATTCAATCCCAAATTGTCAGTAAGCCAAAGAAATTCGATCAAAGCCAAATTGATGAAATTCTCCAAAAAGCGGAGAAAATTATTCAGTCTCAAAATGAAAAAAATACAGAGTATAGAATTCAGACCAAGCCGGAGCTTAAAAAAGGAGTTCTGAAGTATCAATTCCTTAAATCCGATGAAATTGTAAATGCTTCGCTTCACAACAGCTCTGAACTTTCAAAGGCACAGATTGAGGCTTTTAGAGATACAAATTACGAAGGAGTTTTAAATAAAAATGGTAAACATCATCAATACGCCAATTTTATTAACGGAAAATGGGTGCATGATTTTTATTATGCTGAAGGGAATATTTATGCAAAATTAGAGCAATTAGAAATTGATTTTAAAGATTCTTTTTCGGATGGATATTCCGAAACTCAGTATTTAAAACAAAAAGCACTATTAGAAAGCGTTTTACCCAAGCCTAAATCCCTTGATGAAATTTTCATCAGTGCCAATCACGAATTTATACACCAATTTGGGTTAGGGTATGTAGAAAAAGAACAGTGGAACTCTAATTCAAGACAAATAGAAACCGTAATGGTATCCTACAATCTTGCTGAAAAGTTTAAAGATTTTGTAAGTAGTTTGCCTAGTGATGCCTTTGCGGGATCGTCGTCATGGGAAGTCAGAGGCTTTGTGGATAATGAAACGGTTACAGGAAGTGATAAAGAAAGAAATGCTCTCGTCCGTGAGAGGAGAAAAGCTGCTGCTAACGATTTGTTTTATAAATTTTTGAGAGAAGAATTATCGGATGAATTAAGGGAACGTTTCGTAAAAGACTTTAACAGAAACTATAATAATATCCATGTTCCTGATTATTCCAAATTTCCGTTGTTTTCTAAAATTCATCTCAATTTCAAAGGAAGAGAACTGAAGCTAACCGAAGTTCAGAAAGCGGGAATCGGAAGACAAACCACAAAAGGGGTTGGATTATTAGCACATGAGGTTGGTTTCGGGAAAACTTTATCCGGAATCTTATCCATGCACGAAGCGATGGAACGTGGAAATGCAAAAAGGCCTTTAATTGTTGTTCCTAACGAGAGTATTCTCAAACAGTGGGTGGAAACAATTTTTGAAACCATTCCTCATGCCAAACTAAATGTACTGGGAAACCTGGGTAAAGACTATGATCTCTCAAAGTTTAATAACAAGGACGGAGAGATTACCATCGTTACCTATGAAGGCTTTAATAATATCGGTTTTTCCGAAAATATTACACAAGAACTGGCTTCCAGATTTTCTTATATTTCAGAAAGTGAACTGAAAAGTGTTAATTCCATTAGTGAAAGGGATTTTCAGAAAGAACTGGAGAAAGAAAAAGAACTGGAGGGAAAAATGAAGCGTGGCAAAATCTATGATTGGGAAGATTTTGGCTTTGACCATCTGACGTATGATGAAGTCCATAATGCCAATCATATTGTCGGAAAAGTTAGAATAGAAGACCGTAGATTTGCTTCGGATTTCAGAAGCCAAAACCAGCAAACTTCCAAACTGGGAATCAATACCTGGATGGCGGCGCAATACATTCAGGACAAAAATGATGGAAGAAATGTAACGCTGCTTTCCGCTACCCCTTTTACCAATAAGCCTTTAGAATATTATTCCATTTTATCCCTGATCGCCAATAAACGTCTGGAAGAGTCCGGTTACTTCAATGTCAATACATTTTTTGAAACCTTTATGGAGGCAGATAATGATATGGAAATTGATGCCAAAGGTGATGTGAAATTCAAAGCCAACGTGCGTAGGTTCAAGAATAATTCGCTGTTTCAGCAATTGCTTTCCGAATTTATTGATATTAAAGGGGAAGAAGATAATCCAGAACTGAAGCGTCCCAATAAAATCAACAAAGAATATAAAATTGAGCAAAATGATCTGACGAAAGAGCAATATGATCTACTCAATGAAAGCTTTAGTGAAACAGAGAAAGGAGCCATCCTTACTCATATCCTTAATGCCCGGTTGATTGCCATTTCTCCATATCTGTCGATTTATTATGATGGAGAAGAACCTTCTGTACAGGAATTTATAGAGAATTCTCCGAAGCTAAGGCAGACGATGCAGCTGATCCGGCAGAATAAAAAAGACATTCCGGATTCAGGACAAATTATTTATTCAGAATTAGCCGTTGCAGAATTTCCAAAGCTGAAAGAATATCTCATTAATGAAGTTGGTTATAGACCGGAGGAAATTGGAATTATTACTGGAGCAACCAGTAAACCGGGTAGGTTAAAGATTCAGGATGACTTTAATGCAGGAAAAATAAAAGTAATCATAGGCAGCGAAGCCATTCAGGAAGGAATGAACCTTCAGGAAAATACAACTGATCTGTACCTCCTTTCTTTACCGTATAATTTTACTTCTTTACGGCAGGTGGAAGGACGAATATGGAGACAGGGGAACAGGAATGAAAATGTCCGTGTCAATTTTATGCTGACCAATGACAGTATTGATGTTTTTATGCTTCAAAAATTGCAGGCTAAGCAGGCAAGATATTTAGAAGCCATGAAAAAAGGGGCGGATGTATTGGATGTTTCGGATATCAGTACCCAGGAGCTCAAGATATCAATCATTACCAATCCGGAAACAAGGGCTAATATTGAGATTGAACTGATGAAAAAACGGATTGAAAGTGAGAAAAATAAACACCTTGCGGATAGTGCCTTTGTATTAAGGAAATATGAGGATTTTATCAAAGTTCAGGAGGGAGTGACCAAAGCAGAGTATAGTTATAACAGGATTTTAGGGTACTCCAAAGAAGAAGGAGAGGACTCAGAATATTGGAAAAATCAGCTTCCATCTTATCAAAAAACGATAGAGCTGGCAAAAGAAGAAGTTCAAAAAGCAATCCGGCATTTAGCTGAAAAAGGAGTGAATGTTACAGAAATTGAGAAGCAAACCAAGGCTACAGAGGATAAAATAGCTGAACTGGATAAAAAACTGGAAGAGCTTCCGGAGATAAAAGATAATTTAATTGCTCAATATAAGATAGAAAAAGAGCAGCAGCTTAAAATTAATAAGTATATAGATCATGTAAAAGACAGGGCAGAAGAGAATAAAATTCTATATAATACTTTATTAAACGTGAGTCCTATAAATAATATGGACAGTAAAAATTCTTTAGATCTAATATCAAATCAAGTGGAGGATATGAATTTGGCTAACGTAACTACTGCTATCAGAAAAAGATAATGAAAAATATGTAGAGATTCCTTCTCATCTTTTCCCAGAAATTAATTTTTCAGACGGGATTGAGTTTAGCAGAAAGTAAGACATGGATATTTTTTCTCATTTTATTTTGGATAAATTTTTTTAAGGAAAATATAACACGTCAAGTTCTGGCGTTGGTGAGTATTAGCTTTGCTTTAGAAACATTAAAACGAAATATTAATTGCTAAAACACAGCTTATGAAGAAATTATTTGATGATGAGTGGAGTGATGATCTTTCTGAATTTAAAGTCATTTCCATAGAAGATTTAAACAAGGGATTTGTAGGAGATAAAAATGCTTTGGGTGACCATATAATCAATAAAGACAACTCTCCTGATTACAGAAGCCCATTCCATGACTACAGAAATACTCCTTTAGGTTATTCTTATCTGACAGATAATCCTGTATCTATATTTGCTTCAACTGGAGTCAATGAGAAAGGAGAAAAAGGATATGAGTATTATGCAGAAGTTCTGCCTTGTGAAACAGGTTCACAGGTATATGGAAGCTATCAGGTTAATGCCAGAAAGAAACAAGCTTTATTTCTATTCTATGAGAAACCTAATCCCAATAAATCAAACTTTTCTGGTGATTTCTATATTGCCAAAATGGGAGATTACTTTGTACAGCTCTTCAAGAGGTTTCCAGAACCATTACCCTCCAATGTAAATGGTCAGTTTTTTAGAAATATCACCTCTATGGAAGATGAAGCTGCCTATCTGGCACAGTTGGCTTATTCTTTTGAGAAGGATAAAATAGATCCTACTCTTGTTCATCAGGCTTTAATGAGAGAATATCAGTTTTACACAGGAGACAGAAGGTTTGAAGAAATCATAGGAAACATCTCATCTATTCCTGCTGATGCCATTGGATGGTGTGCTGGAAAGTTGGAAGTTTTTAAGCCTACAGAGAAGAATTACAATCCTCAGGCTAAAGATTATTCTCCATTAATCCCTATTATAGGAGGTGTCGCAGTTCCTGTTAATATAAATAAAGCTGCACAGTTCTTTGAGGACTTAGGTGACAATCCTTTTGTTCAGGGGGCGGAAGTTGCTTTTTCAAAGGTTTGGTCATTGGTAAAACAGGCTGCAAGCAAGGTTAAAGATGCTTCTATAGAACATCTTCCTGATGCCTTTAAAAAGCTGATCAATAAAATTACTGGAGTTATTAATGATATTAGATCCTTTCTTACCAATGTAACAGATGATCTTAGTGAATTGGTAAAACAGGGGGTAGAGGTCCTTAAATTAGCTAATGCCTTCTATTGCGGTGTTAATAGTGGTCTAATTAGTCTTATACAATGTTTGCTGTATATTTTAGAGTTTCTTTTACAGCCTACAACTGCTTTCTCCTATCAGCAGTATCTTGAAAGAAGAGACTTGATGGAAAAAGCAGAAGATGTATTGGATTGGGTAACAGAGAATGTTCCTAAATTCTTACAGGGAGTTAAAGACCTATTCAAAGCCAGTGGAAGCATTTCTCAATCTGATATGGAAGGAATACTGGATAAGATAAAGGAGTATTTTGGTGATGTTTCAAGATATACAGTAGCTTTTTATGTAGGCATTTTTGCCTTTGAACTACTAATTAATATTCTGTTACTTATTTTTACAGAGGGAGCAGGAAATGTGGTAAAAGGAGCTACTTATGTACAAAAAGCAGCAAGTCTATTAAAGGTTCTGGCAAGAGAAACTGTTTCTGTAGCCACATTAGGAATTACAGATTTATTGGCTTTTCTTTCAAGATTTATTATTAGATTTGGAAAGGCTTGTGCTAAAGGGTTTGCTGGCTTTACCAGATTCATTGAAGAATTATTGCAAGGGGCTAAAAATGGTGCTAAAGCAGAGGAACTAGCTGATGAAATCCATGATATAGAGGAAGTAATAATCAAAGGAAGAAAACTTCAAAAAGGAGGTGGTGATGCAACCAAGTCTTTTGCTGAAAATGCAGGAATTAAGATAGAGCGATTTTTAAGTGAAGCTAAGGTCTTTGGACAATCTACAGACTATACTTGTGCTGCTACTTCTTTGAGAATGATATTACATGACAAGGGTATTTTACTATTAGAAGATGAATTGGCAAGAGCATTAAAAACTGATACTAATGGGGCTTCAATTTTAGATATCCCTGAGGCTCTATATTTCAAAAGATTGGAAGATCAGGTAACAGCTGTTGCTGAAAAAGATATTAAGTTATCAAAGTTATTAGAAAAATTAGAAGACGGAGATAAAGCAGTTGTGAGTATTGGCACAGAACATTTTAAAGGACATGCAGTAGTACTGGAGAAAGTGGAAGATGGTAAAGTATTTTTACGTGATCCCTTACCTATGAATCAAGGTGCTTCATACAAAATGAATATTGAAGATTTTACAAAAATATTTAAGAAAAAAGCAGTAATTATTAAAAAATAAAACAATGACAGAGGCAGGAAACATACAATATAATACAAAAGGAGAAAAACCTTCAAAAGGCTATCAGATAGTTAGAGTGAGAAATGTAGCCCACTCAAAAGAGGTATTAGATAACTTTAAGAATGCAGTTCTAACCATCTTAAAAAACAAGGATTTAAGTGATGAAGACCCAAAATGGGAGCAGTTATTACCACAAGGAATAGTTAGTAAAATCAAGCAGCTAAATGATGATGATTTTAAGTACGATGAACTTTTATATAGAATACATTCAAGTATTGATAATTTTTTTGAGATAAAAGACTGGGAGTGGTATAGTTCTTTAGAGACAGAAAAAGGATTTGATATTATTGTAAAAGGGTGGTTCAATGCTCATCAATTTATCAATTTTATCCATTGCCAAAATGTTCCTTTAGATGATATCAGGATTATAGATGCTGATAAACAAGAAATTTATGAGCTAAAAACTATCAAGGATTATACTTCATATAAAATACTAAAATAGACATAGTAAGTATTAACCATACTAGTTTAAATCTAAAGAGACTGTTTTGTGAGCCTCTTTAGATTTTATTTCTAAACAAATTATATTGTAGCTGCCATTACATCAAAATAAGAACATTGTCCCCATAAATTTTTATTTCCAATGACATAGATTCTTTTTTTAGCTCTTGTAAGAGCTACATTAAGCATTTTAGGTTTTGATGATGCCCAATTTCTTGCTCCGGAAGATTTGGGATCACTTCCTAATACTAAAAATACAATGTCAGCTTCTTTTCCCTGAAATTTATGAATGGTTCCGCAGGAAATTTCTGGTTTGCGATAAAACTCTAGGGCGCAGTAATCAGTATTTTGTTTTAAGTTTTTCAATTTCTCTTTTAATACATGCTACAATCGTACGAGAAATGATCTCAATGATAGTTTACGTATTTACGTTGTCTCTGATTTTAATTTTGATTACTTTTACAATATAAAAAAATTACTTTTTTAAGACCACAATGACATTAACAAATTCAGAGATATTAAAATTTACATTTTCCGGACATGACTCTTTTCAATGCCGACAACTTTGGTTAAAAAAGGGATATGATTTTGTTCAGGAAGAACAATCATTCAACAATGAAGATGCGGTTGTAAAACTTGGTGTTGGGAAAAATATGGTTTCTGCAATCCGCTATTGGATGAAAGCTTTTAATATCATCGACAATAAAGATAAATTAACAAAATTCGGGATAAAAATTTTTGATACAGAAAATGGATACGATCCATTTTTAGAAGATGAGGCGAGTTTATGGTTATTGCATTATCAACTTGTGAAAACAGGGCTTGCTTCTATATATACAATTATTTTTAATGAATTCAGAAAAGAGAAACTTTTTTTCACAAAAGAAACTTTTTTAAATTATTTAAAACGATTTCAAGAGGTAAATCCTGAATTAAGCTTCAATGAAAACACAGTTGCAAAAGATTTTACTGTCTTTTTGAATATGTATAAAAATGATGAGAACAACAATGATGTAGAAGATAGTTTTTCGGGAATTCTTTCAGAAATAGGATTACTAAAAACTATTTATTCTACTATAGAAGATGAAAAAGGGAAAAAAATAAAAATAGAACAATTCCAAATTGAAAATAATGAAAGGGATGGTTTGCCTGATGCTGTGGTGCTTTTCTCAATTTTGGATAATCCTATTTTCGGGAACTCAATTAGTTTAAATTCTTTGGAATTTGATACTAATAGTCCGGGTTCAATCTTTGCATTAAACCGTTCAGGATTAGTAAATAAAATTTCTGACATTGTTAGTGATAATAAAAACATTACTTTCACTGACCATGCGGGAATCAAAGAACTTCAATTTAAAAATAAACCTGATGCATATTCAGTTTTAGATAAATATTATGGCAAATAACTTCACTACATCAATAAATATAATTAGGGATACGGAAAGAAATTTCAATTATATCCCAACGCCTAATGCTGGTCAAGTCGTGAGCCAAATTGTAAACGATTTTAAAAAAGGTATTCGCTCTTTTAACATTGTGGGAACCTATGGAACAGGAAAGTCATCGTTCTTATTAGCATTTGAACAAAGTATTAAAGGTGAAAAAAGATATTTTGAACCCAACTTCATAGAGAATCCTAAATCTGATTTTATAAAAATTATTGGAACTTACAATTCCATTATAGAAGAATTTTCGGATATATTTGGAGTAAATATTAATAAGAATAGACACGAAAATATTCTATCAGAAATATTCAATCGCTATCATTCATTAGGAAATAATGGTATACTGTTTTTGTTGTTAGATGAGTTTGGTAAGTTTTTAGAATATGCGAGCAAGCATAATCCTGAGAGTGAATTATATTTTATTCAACAATTAGCAGAATTTTGTAACAATCCAAAATATAATATTATATTAATCACTACTGTTCATCAAAGTTTTGAGTCCTATGCTTATTCATTAAGCAATACTCATAAACAAGAATGGACAAAAGTCAAAGGTCGTTTTCGTGAAATTACATTTAATGAGCCGGTAGAACAACTTTTGTATTTAGCTTCTGAACATATTACTGAAAACTTTGAAAATAAAGAATCTAAGTCAGTAATAGAAAAATGTTTGAATTTATCAGTTGAAACAAAAGCATTTAATTTCAATAATGATTTTTTAGGAGGGATAGCTTCAAAATTATATCCGCTTGATATAATTGCTGCAAATACGCTGACTCTTGCATTGCAACGTTATGGACAGAACGAAAGATCATTGTTTACTTTCCTTGAATCAACAGACCATACAGGATTAGCAAAATTCAATAAGCGCGAAAATCCATTTTATAATTTGAGTTGTGTTTATGATTATTTAAATTTCAATTTTTACTCATTTCTTACATCCAGATATAGTCCCGATTTTTCGGCTTGGAGTTCTATCCGTTCTGCAATAGAAAACATAGAACGAACGTTTGACGTGTTTATAAATGATTATATTAAAGTCGTTAAAACGATAGGATTATTAAATATTTTTTCAGCCAATGGAGCTGTTTTGGATGAGGATTTTTTAAGTAGCTACCTTGAAATAGCCTGTGGGGTTTCAAATAGTGAAACTATCATTAAGAATCTTGATTCCAAAAATATTATACGTTTTCGTTCCCATAGTAAACGATACATTCTTTTTGAAGGGACAGATTTAGATATTCAAACAGCATTAATTGAAGCGGGAAATAAAATTTCAGAGGTAAGTGATGTTACTACACTTCTTAATAAATATTTTAATTTTTCTCCAGTATTTGCTAAGCTTTATTCCTATGAAACAGGTACTCCAAGATTTTTTCAATTTAGGATTTCGGAATACCCTATGAAACAAGAAATTCCTGAAGGAGAAGTAGATGGTTATATTAACCTTATTTTTAATACCAAATTTACTTCAAAAAATATTGAAGAGGTCTCAAATCTACAAAAAGAGGCTATAATTTATTGTTTTTTTGAAAATTCGACTGAAATTAAAGATTTACTTTTTGAAATTGAGAAAATTCAAAAAGTAATTGATGAGAACAAAGAAGATAAAGTAGCCAAAAGAGAATTAGAAAATATTTCTGATTCTCAAAAAAGATTATTAAATCATTATATTACAGATAGTATTTATACAGGAGGTAAAGATATAAAATGGTTTTTCAGAGGAGAAGAAAAAACAATCTCTAATAAAAAAGATTTTATCAAATTACTTTCACAGGTTTGTAGTATCGTCTACGATGAAACACCAATTTTTAAAAATGAATTAGTAAATAGACATAAAATATCACCTTCTATTCATACTGCTAAACGAAGCTATTTTAAAGCATTAGCAAATAATTGGGATAAAGAAAATTTAGGTTTCGAAGATGCTAAATTCCCACCTGAAAAGACTATCTATTTATCTTTATTGAAAGAAAATGGAATTTCTCCTATTCGTGAAAACTCTATTGATGTTATTTCGATTAATGAAGATTCGTCATTTTATAAATTATGGAAAGCTTCCGAAAACTTCATAGAAGAAGCTAAAGAAGAAACTAAGAATATTTCAGACTTTGTTGAAATATTAAGCCAGCGGCCGTTCAAACTGAAACAAGGATTGATAGACTTTTGGATTCCTACATTTTTGTTTTTAAAACGCGATGATTTTGCTATTTTCAATGAAGATAGTTACATTCCTTACCTGTCTGAAGAAAATCTTGAATTGATAGCCAAATATCCACAAGAATATACTATTAAGGCTTTTGATATTGAAGGCGTAAAATTGGATATCTTTAATAGTTACAGAACTTTTTTAAATCAATCTGTTGAAGAAAAGTTTAAGAATGAATCATTCATAGAAACCATAAAACCTTTTATAGTTTTTTATAAACAATTACCGGAATATTCTAAACAAACAAAAAGATTATCATCGACAGCATTAAAAATTCGTAGAGCGATAGCTACAAGCAAGGACCCAGAGGAAACATTCTTTGAAGATTTTCCAAATGCATTGGGATTATCTCTTAGTACATTGCAAAAGGATAAGTCCAAATTACAAATTTATACTATAAACTTACAAAATGCAGTACGAGAATTAAGGACCTCATATGATGAGTTAGTAAAGAGATTTGAAGAATTTATTTGTGGGGAGTTTGTAGGAAAAACTGTTGATTTCGAAGAATACAAAGAGTATTTACAAAAGCGTTTCAAGAAGCTAAAGAAACATTTGTTATTAGCCAATCAAAAAACATTTGTGCAGCGTATTGATTCATCTTTGGATGATAAAAAAGCATGGCTTAATTCTATAGCACAAGCAGTTACGGGGAAAACACTTGAAGTATTTACTGATGAAGACGAAATCTTGCTGTACGAAAAGTTTAAAGCGATTATTTTGGAATTGGATAGTCTAACCAATATTTCAAAAGCAGATATTGATGAACTTAATGAGGATGTTATTGGAGTTAAGATTGACTCATTCTTTAGTAAGATTGATCCTAAGGTTGTGAGAGTCCCTAAAAGCAAGAGCAAAGAGATTGAAGATTTGAAAAATATATTAAAAACTCAACTTGGAAATGACAAGACTTCAAATATTGCTGCGGTGTTAAATTTATTAAAAGAATTAATGCAATGAGGAAAACAAGACACGTTTTAGGAATTTCAGGAGGCAAGGATAGTGCGGCTTTGGCTATTTATGTGAAAACCAAATATCCAGAGTTAGAGTTAGATTTTTACTCAAGTGATACAGGAAAAGAGCTTGATGAAACCTATCAGCTAATCCAAAATCTTGAAGTTTATCTAGGGATAAAAATAAATATTCTAAAAGCTGCGGAAAACAGTTCAGAAGATCCTTTTGACCATTTTCTGAAAATGTATGGAGGCTTCTTACCTTCTTCAAATTCCCGTTGGTGCACCAAAAAATTAAAGCTCGACCCTTTTGAAAAATATGTTGGTACAGACCCTGTTGTTTCTTATGTAGGGATTAGAGGAGATGAAGAGAGAGAAGGATATATATCTACTAAGAAAAATATACAGTCTATTTTTCCATTCCGAAAGAATATTTGGAGTGAAGATGTAGTAGCTAAATTACTGTCTAATCTAAATATCGAAATGATAGAGAGTTATGCTAAGAATATTGATTTTGGCCGATTTCAGGAAAAAGCATTACAAATTGTTTCCAAAAAAATTGATACTTCTTTTACTCAGGCACAAAAGTTAAATGCTTTATTGGAAACTGATATAAAGGGCTTCAATCATTTAGTGTTTGAATTTTTAAAAACAACTGACTATCCTTTGGCGAGAGAAAAATCATTTCCATTGCTAGATAATGAAGATGTTTTAGTACGAGATGATATTTTTAAAATTTTAAAAGAAAGTGGTGTTGGTGTTCCTGCTTATTATAATAAAATTGATTTTGAAATAAACGGAAAAACAGGGCAATATGCCAGGAGCCGTTCCGGATGTTATTTCTGTTTTTACCAACAAAAAATAGAATGGGTTTGGTTGTACGAGCAACACCCAGAGCTTTATAAAAAAGCCATGGAATATGAAAAAGACGGTTATACGTGGATTCAAGGCGAAAGTTTAGAGGACTTGATACAACCCGAAAGAATGGAAAGAATTAAAACAGAATATATTAAAAGAATGGAGCGAAAAGCATCTAAAAATCAATCCCCTTATCTCATTGATATTTTAGGAGAGGAAGAAGGAATTGGTTGTGCGAGCTGTTTTATATAAATGAGAGAAGTACTTGAATATTACTTAAATAATTGCCAACAAGCAATGATTCACCAAAACGAATTATCATTCGAATTTGGTGCTGACTATATCATTGCATATTCTTTTGACATAAATGACGACATATATAATGAATCTTTTGATGATGAATATGAATATTATTCTTACAACACCATAAATGACTTTTCTGATATTGACGAGTTGTTAGGGAAGATAGACGATTTTACATCTTTTACTATAAAAGGGTATGAATATTTAGGCTGGAGAGAAGATTTGACAGAAGGCAGGTCTATTACCAACGAAATGTTTTCGTTGATTAAAATAATAAGGAAGTATCAGCAAGATGCTGTACATAAGTATTATACGAGTATAGATTTTGGAGATGAAATGTGTGATAAATATGGAAGTTACTCATTTAACATTAGATTTATTGAGGAACTCTGGTGGAATATTGAATTTGCAAAACATCTTATTGAGAATAGTGTAAGGACCGTTTCTGTTCCAAATTTTTATACAATTTTCTTTCGTAAGAATCAGCAAATAAAAGATGATAAAATAGTTCCGATAATATCTACTAATACTAAAGTTAGACGTTTGGGTTATTTTAAAATCTTATCGCTATTCTTTAATGAGAATAAGAAGGCTCCTGCGACTTCTATCAATAAAAAATTTGAGAATTATTGTTTAAAATATAGAGAGCTATTAGAAGAAAATATATTTAAAAAGGGGTTGATTAACGAAACAAAAACAGGAATATCTGCAAAGCCTTATATTGACACAGCTAATGATTTAGAGTTTTTAAATAAGATACATAATATTTATTATTCTGGGAAGTCATTTAAAGTCTATCAAACTCTACAAAATGAATTTTCAGATTCCAGTAATGTTTTTGAGTTAAGCAACTTCGACAGAATATTTTTTTTAGAATGTATTTTAAGAAATGATTACTTCTATTTTAGCAATCTTTTAGAATTAATCTATATCGAAGAAAATACAATATATTCTCATTTGGTTCAAGTGTTTAAAAATCAACTGATAGCTCGTTTAGAAAACTATAAAAAAGAGAACTCTCATGCAGATAGAAAGATTTTAAATGGTATAGAAACCGTATTAAATAGAATAAGAAAATGGGAAAAACCAGAGGTGTACTTAGAACATATAATAATGCCTCGATTAAACTGGATGTTGGATTTGGGGATTATTACAGGGACAAATAATGAATTTAAAATTACAGAAATTGGATTGAAATTATTTCAACATCTATGTATTTGGAATGATATAAATACTGATGAAATTATTTCAGCAGATGCTTTTCTTGACCTATTTATGGTTCATTTATATGATGACTGTTATAATAAAAGTGAGGTGATAAATCCCAAAAATGAGAACTTAATTTTGGAAAAAATGTATAAGCACATTAAAAATAGCTTTGATTTGTTTAAGACTTTAGCTCCAAATAGAGTAACGGCATCTCAAGCATCAAATTATACAAAATATCAATTATACTTTAATGACAGTATAAAAGTCGGGTATCAGTATATTTTAAGTAAATTGTCTGAAAAAGAACAAGATAAGTTCATCTTTAAATATCAAGAGCAATATCAAGACGGTTATATTCAAAATAAGAACTAAAATGGAAAAATTTAAATTAAAGACGAATCCATTTCGCTTAACCCCTGCAACTAATCCTGATGAATTGGTGTGGGCAGGTTTTAAAGACGTAAAAGAAAAATTTGAAAAGCGAATTGAACGAAGCATTCGTATTCCTAACTCTACTTTAGTTTTGAATTGGGGAGAATATGGAAGTGGTAAAACACACGCTGCAAGATTTTTCAATAAGAAAAATGTTTTACAGGCACTTGCAGATAAGGCAGGAAAACCCATTCCTTATTCAACTATTATATCATTACCAAAAGGGAGAGAGCCAATTTATAGTATTTACATCTCTATAATTGACAAACTCAACATTGAAGAATTAAGAACTACTTTTTCAGATATTACAGGAGATGTAGATATATATATTAATTCAATCGGTTCAAATCTTCACATTCAAAGTGTTTTAAAAGCTGTTTTCAATTCAGACATAAATCATTTAGATATAAAAAAGTATCTGTATGGAAATATGAATGCCACAGATTTAAAATCACTAAACTCGTATGGGATTTTACGTTCATTAAAAGACGATACAGATTACAGCTCAATTTTAGCAGGATTGTTTTCGTGTTTGACATATAACAAGTTAAAGTATTCCTGTGTAATAATTTGGATTGATGAATTTGAAGATATTGCAGTATTGAACAATTCAAATATTGATAAAACAAATAATTTTATTAGGGAAATTTTAGATAATGTACCAAACAATTTATTGTTGTTTTTGAATTTAACACAATCGGCATTAATATCCGTAGAAGATTTAGGTCAGTACGTGTATGAAAGTGTTAGGTCAAGAATAAAAGAGAGAATTAGTTTTGATTTCCCTAATGCTGATATATTTAAGGAATATTTACGAGAGTTAATAAGTGCTTTTAGAGAAGGAACTGATGATAATCCGTATTTCCCATTTGAAGAAAATGTTATAGATAGTTTAATTCAAGAGCAAGGAAGTGTTTCACTTCGACAATTCAACGAATCTTTATCTCTATTGCTTGAATTTTCAGATATGGACAACAAGTGTCCTATAAATAAAGATGTGTTTGAGGACTACAAACAAGATATTATTTGGCATAAAGACTGACATAGAATGAGTAATATTTGTTGTTTGTTAGATGCTTGTACTATAATTAACCTTATTCATATTGATGAGGAAGATTTTCTATTAAAAAAATTGGAAAAAGTAAATTATACATTGAATTCAGTTGTATTTGATGAAGTGAAAAAGAATGTATTTTTACCTTTAGAAAAAGGGAGGCTACAAAAATATTCTGATAAAAACACGATAGAAGAAAAGAGAAAATCTATTAATCAAGTATTAACTGTCTTTCAGGGTAAGAAAAATAACAATGAAGGTTTACTAAAAGATTTAGGTGTAGATTATTTTGAAAGGATTAAAAATGCGACTAAACATACTAAAAAACTAAATGGTGAGCTATATTCCTCAGCTTATGCTCTGTATTTAAGTAGAATAAATTCTGAAAAGATTTTCTTTTATACAGATGATTATCCTGCTAAAGAACAATTTTCCCCTTTTTTTGATTATCAACAAATTGGTCAAATAAAGGATTCTGTTGATTTGCTCATTTTACTCTATTGGTTGGATGATAGTTTTAATGAAAAGCAATTAGATGAAGCTTTAAGTAGTTTGTATTCACAATATGCAACAGAAGTTGTCACATTAAAAAAAGAACTCCAAGTTTTCTTCACGAATAAAGTTAATGCAACTTTTAGAAAAACTAGAAGGGAAATTGTTGAAAGACTAAATACATTAATAGAATGTCTTGACAAACTTGAATTTGAAGGAGTAGGGATATTATATTCATTTTTTGAAACGAATAAAGCTACTAAAGATATTTATAACATTCTGAAAAATTATAGTTCTGTCTTTGAATTGGAGAAAAAATCAAATACAGAAACGCTGCTTGATAAAATTTCAAACACACGAAAGGCTATAAAGGAAAATAAAATTTACAAATGGAACGACCTATTAAGCAATTAAGAATATCGTTCACAATGAAATATCAGAATAATGTTAAATACGAATAACATATCATACCTTGATTACAATGCCACCACTCCAATAGATCCGAGAGTATTGGATGTGATGCTCCCATTTCTAAAAGAAAACTTTGCCAATCCAAGTAGTACCCATCATTTTGGAATAATTATAAATGAGAGAATAAAATTGGCAAGAACACAAATTGCCGATCTAATTAGTGCAGATGAAAAAGAAATTATTTTCACGAGTGGTTCCACTGAAGCAATAAATATAGCAATAAAGGGTGTTTCAGAAAGCTACTTCAATAGAGGAAAACATATTGTAACTGTTTCAACAGAACATAAAGCAGTACTTGATACTTGTAAATACCTTGAAACTAAAGGCTATGAAATTACTTATTTGCCTGTTCAAAAAAGTGGATTAATTGATTTGGACGAGCTGAAAAAATCTCTGCGTTCAGATACTATTTTGGTTTCTGTAATGTATGTAAATAATGAAACTGGAATAATTCAACCGATAAAAGAAATTGCTTCTCTTGTTCATGATAGTGGGGCCTTATTTATGACAGATGCAACACAAGCAGTTGGGAAAATTAAGATTGATGTGGATAATTTAGGAATAGATATACTATGTTTAAGCGGGCATAAAATGTACGCACCTAAAGGAATTGGGGCTCTGTATATAAGAAAAGGAATTAACCTTCCCGCGTATACACACGGAGGCGGACATGAAAATGGTTTACGAAGTGGAACATTAAACGTTCCAAGTATTGTAGCTCTCGGCAAAGCTTGTGAGGTTGCAGAAGAAGAAATGGAGCAAGATGCTGAAAGAATTGTATTGTTACGAAAAGATTTAGAAAATGAATTGCTCAAAATTCCTGGTACATTCGTGAATGGAAGTACAGAAAGGAGAATTTATAATGTAAGTAATATTTGTTTCAAGGGACGTGATGCCACTGTTATGATAGGTAGGATGAAAAATGTAGCTGTTTCCAATGGTTCAGCCTGTACTTCTGCGGTGATTGAACCTTCACATGTTCTTACAGCAATGGGGTTGGACAATAATGATGCTTTTGCTTCACTTAGGTTTTCATTAGGAAAATTTAATACAGAAGAAGAAATAAAAACAGTGGTTAAAACGATTTCTGAATTAACTAAAACGACGTTAGGAGATGCTTAAAGATTGTGATTGGTCTGTAGATAGGGATTATAAGACAGGAACAGAAAATGAGCCTTTGCAATTTTATTTGGAAGGCTTAGCTAATAGTTCCGAATTTCATTTATTGCTAGGTTATTTCAGCTCAGCAGCTATCAATTTACTTTCTGTTGGTTTTGCAACATTTATTAGTAAAGGAGGAAAAATGCGAATGGTCATCAATCATTTGCTTTCCGAAAAAGACAAAGAAGCTTTAGAAAATGGACAAAGTTCTGATAATCTGAACAAAATGTTTGATTTGTCAGATGTAGTTTCTCTTGGCAAAGTGCTTGATGAATATGACACACATTTCTTCGAATGCTTGGCATATATGATTGCTGAAAAGCGAATTGAAATTAAGGTAATCAAACCCAAACACAATAGAGGAATTGCACATTATAAATCAGGTGTTTTCAATGATGGAGAAAACTCTGTAGGATATAAGGCTTCTTGTAACTTTACCTTATTTGGTTTATCAGAAAATTTGGAGGAGTTAGAAGCATTCTTAGGTTGGGAAGATGAGAGGTCAAATAAACTAATAAAAAAACAATTAAGAGTTATTGATGACTATTTTTCCGAAAAGGATGAAGATGTTGAGTATTTGTCAGCAAATGAAATAGAAGTTGCAATTAAAGATAAGTTTGGTAATAAAAGTGTTGATGAGTTAATTGTTCAGGAGGAACAACTATTTGAAAAGAAAAGAAGTCTCATTAAAAACCATAAGCTAAAACAAACTATTGTTAAGCTTTATGATGATATTGATAAAAACTCAAGAAATCCGAAATTTCCATATTCTGAAGGTCCAAGAGAGTATCAAAAAATTGCTTTTAATAATTGGAAAAATAATAATCAACAAGGATTGTTTGCAATGGCAACAGGTACAGGAAAAACAATCACTTCTTTGAATTGTTTACTTGAGATTTATAAAAAAACAGGTTATTATAAAGCCTTAATTCTTGTACCTACAATTACATTGGTTAACCAATGGGAAAATGAATGTAAAAAGTTCAATTTTATAAATATTGTAAAAGTTTGTTCAAAAAGTCGTTGGAGAAATGATTTTTCAGCTATTTTAACGAGGGAACGACTTTCTCCAACGGAACAGGTTTCATATATTGTAATTTCAACGTATGCTTCTTTTGCAAGAGATAATATTTTTACTGAATTAAACCAATTACCTGCAAAAACTTTATTAATTGCAGACGAATGCCACAATATGGGTTCGGGTACAATTTTGAAGCTTTTACCCAAAGTAAATTGCAAACGGAGAATTGGTCTTTCGGCAACACCTGAACGTCAATTTGATGATGAAGGGAACAAAAGACTATTTTTGTTTTTTAATAGTGAAAATGAATATACGTATGAGTATTCCATGGAGGAGGCCATAAATAAAGGAGTATTATGCCGTTACTATTATTATCCTCATATAGTTACCCTTACAGAATCTGAAATGAAAGATTATATGGAGTTATCACATAAAATATCAAAATTCTATAAAAGTGAATCTGATAGTTTCAGCAAAAATTCTATTTTAACAGCATTATTATTAGCGAGAAAGCGAATTATACATAAAGCATTTAATAAAATATCTATTTTTAATGATATTCTAAAGGAACAGTACGAAAAGAAAGGCAACTTAAAATATACATTGGTTTATGTTCCCGAAGGTAATGACCCGAACGAATATTTTGAAACAGATTATTTTTCAGAAAATGATGAAATTGAAAACGACTATGATGCAACCCACTTAATTGATGTCTTTACTGAAGCAGTAAGGGATATTGATAAACGAACAACAATTAAGCAATTTGTTTCAGGGACAAGTGATAAAGAATATATTTTAGAACAATTTGCAAATGGAGAAATTGACGTGCTTACTTCAATGAAATGCTTGGATGAGGGAGTTGATGTACCACGTTCTGAATTAGCTATTTTTTGTGCGAGTACTGGAAATCCTCGACAATTTGTACAACGTCGTGGTCGGATTCTTAGGAAACATCCGGATAAACAATTTGCATATATTCATGATTTAGTTGTAATTCCTGAAATCAACCCTAATAGTGAAAGTTACAAGATGGAAAGAAGTATGTTGAAAAAGGAGTTAGAGCGTGTTAACAATTTTGCTTTGCTTTCAGAAAATAGCTCTTATACGATTAATACACTTTTAGATATTATGAATTACTATAATTTAAATCTCTACAATAATGAATAATAAAGATAAAATGTTACAATTAGTACTTTCTGATGATAAACTAAGTTCATTTTATGAATTTAATGCTGAGGATTACCCTACAGTAGACGATGCTTTAAATTCTGAGAACCCGATCGTTGTAGCTGTAGCAAAAATTATTGAAGGAGTTGCAGGAAGCTCTGATAGAAGTATTTTTAAGGAAACTTACAATGAGGTAATTAACTATCTTAATCAAAATATCCTATGATTATAAAAGAAATCACAATAGAAAACTTTCGGAGCTATTATGGAGTTAATACAATTAAATTTAATGATGGATTAATGATTTTCATTGGAGATAATGGGGATGGTAAAACTACTTTTTTCGAGGCATTAGAATGGTTGTTTGATACTTCAAAACAAAATCTGGATTTACGTCTTATCTCTGAAAAAAAGATATCTGAGTTACCGGAATTTGAAAGTGATGTTCTGCGTGTATCAATGACTTTCGAGCATGATGGAGAGAAAATTGTAGAAAAATCATTTTCGTTTTCTAAAGATGCTAACAACGAAATAAAGACAGGTGATTTTCAATTCAAAGGTTTTGAAAATGAGGGCGCTGAAAGAATTCCAATTCAAGGAGGAAGATTATTGGACCGTTGTTTTGAAGCAGCTATACGCAAATACTGTCTTTTTAAAGGAGAAGAAAATCTTAATGTCTTCAATAATCCTGATGCTTTAAATTATCTAATTGAAACTTTTTCAAATATCAGACAATTTGAGCCTTATTATAATGGAGAGGATGACACGTCTGGTTTTACTGATTATGCTGAATATCAATCTCGAAAAGCGTTTGAAAAAGCGATGAAATCAGATAAACAAAACTCTCAACAAGAAAAGGATCTAAGTTCAAAGCTAGATTTGTTAAGAAAAGACTTAAGTGATATACGCCAAAGGTTAAAAAGTAATAGAGAAAATGCAACCAATTACTCAACGAAGCTCAATGAAATTGAAAATAGTAAAGAAGCGAGTGAGTTACTAAAAGCTATTAATGAACGACTAAAATCATTACGAGATAAAAAGGCTCAAACAGAAAAGCATATCAATGAAGAATATTCTATAAAACTTCTTGATGATATGTGGATTCTCGGAGGATTTTCTTCTATTTTTGAAGAATTTCAACAAAAAGTGTCTCTATTCAGTAGAGAGAAAAGGAAGCTTGAACGTGAGGAAGATAAACTGAAAGGTAAACAAGAATTAGCCAAAGAAATAGCTGAGGGTATTATTCCTTTATCGCCTAATATTCCTGATAAAATCTCTATGCAAGAGATGATTAAAGATGAGTTTTGCAAGGTGTGTGGTCGTGAAGCGAAAGAAGGAACGGATGCTTACGATTTTATGGTTAATAAACTTAATGACTTAATTAAGAGTCAACAACCAATTGAAAAGGAAACTGAAAAACAACTTTTTCCAAATAGTTTTTTACGAGAATTAGAGCAAAAAAGTAGTAATTTAGAATATAATCAAGCAGAAATAAACAATTTAATTAACATAATTAGAGATACTATTGAATTTAATGAAGCAAGAAAGACTGATGCTAATAAAATTCAGGAAAGTATTGATATAGAGGAAGAAAATAAAAAGAAATTATTAGCTCAAAATGATGGGTTAACAGAAGAACAACTACAAAACGCTTATGAAAATATCAAAAATTGGTGGGATTATAAAGGTCAAGCAGAGAAACAAGTTGTAATCCTTGAAAAGGAAGAAAGTGAAAAGCAAAAAGAATTAGAAAAATATCAAGAAGAATATAATAATTTGGCTAAGGGGTCTGTGGCTGATACCTATCGAAAAATTCACAGTGCATTGGATAAAATCAAAAATGCTTTCAAAAATGCAAAAGAAAAAAACACACAAGATTTTCTTTTTCAATTAGAAGATAAGGCTAATCAATATCTTGAAAGACTTAATATAGATGGATTTTATGGAATAATTAAAATAATTAAATCAGCAGATGGTGCTGCCAGAATTGCTTTGCAAGATAGAAATGACACATTTATATCAAGTCCAAATCAAGCTCTTAAAACAACAATGTATATGTCTGTATTATTTGCTGTATCTGACCTGACGGCGTTGAAACGAGATAATGACTATCCACTTATTTTTGACGCTCCTACCAGCTCGTTTTCTCCACAAAAAGAAAGTGATTTTTTCAAGGTTATTTCTGATATTAATAAACAATGCATAATATTTACAAAAAGCTTTTTAACAGAAAGTGGGATGTTAGACAATAATAAAATTGATGTTCAAAATTGTACAATTTATCGAATGGAAAAACAACGTCCTTTCAGCAATTTAGATTTGTCAACAATTCAAACTAAATTAACTTTAATAAAAGAGTAATTATGGCAAAAGATACTTTATATGATGTATGGGGAAGACGGAATCCGCAATTTGAAACCCATTTCGAAGAAACACTTTTACGACAATTTACTGAATATGGAGGAGGATCTGTTGAGTCAATGTCAAGTAAAGGGAAAATTTTTGGTGCCGGATATGAGCTTTATATTTATGCTTTTTTTATTGGGTTGTATGCAAATAAACGAAAAGAATTATCTGGAGAAACAAAAGGTCTTGGGCAGCCTATTCAGTTTTGGGGAAATTTAGATTCTAAGAAACTTAGAAAAGCGTATCCAAAATTAAGGGAATATATCTTTTCAGCTTTACTTGCAAAAACCAATGATTTAGATTTAATTGCTCTTGAAAAAGGAGAAATAACAGAGCGGAAAGCTATTGATTATCTAATTGATACGATGGAACAATATGCTAATTATGGTTTTTACAAAATAGAAGAAAAGTTAAATGAAAATCCTAATTATTTTTATAAAAATACAGGATTTTTAGATATGGTTTTAGATCTTATCCGTAATACTAATGAAAAAAATGAGTCACAAATTATTGAAGATCTGTAAATGACTATCTTATAAATTTATATTGAAATTGAAAAGCGTGTATGATTACTGAATTTTAAGATTTGATATACTGATGTTTACGTTTTTTTTGAAAGGAAAAGAAAAAATTATATCTTTGCCCTAATTAAAAACAAACGCTCTTAATCTTGAAAAAGTGACCTATTCGGTGACCTATAAAATAAGAGAACAGCATAAAGCCGATAGAGAGGGCTTTTCTTAAAAAGATACAAGTCCGTCTCTCTCCGCAAGTTGGGGAACCAAATAAAATCAAAAACCTTTAAATCTTAGTATTTAAAGGTTTTTTTGTTGTTTTGAGTGATTAAAATATATCAAAGAAACACCAATCGAAAGTGAGTAATTTTTACACATAATTCGAAATATATATTGTTTCTCAGGCTCCACTTCATGATATCAGAACTTATGGTTGTATTGAAGCTCTCCTGTGAAATCCTAAGCAGTAAAACAAGGTTCCTTTATTGCAGTTTCCAGAAAAAAACATTTTATTGTGCTATAAGGTTTCACCTTCAAATAATTTTAGCAGGTCTGTCTTATTGCAATAGTATAGATCAGTTATTTTTTTAACCGGATTTTTTTGTAATTATTTGATATAGAGATCGACAGGACGGAGCAGGATACTTGATATTAGTTTTGTGAATAGATTAGTTAACACAAAATTGATATTTATGAAAAATAAACCTTTACTATTTAAACGAACTCTTAAATCTTTATTATTTTGTGGATTAGCATTATCTGCTATAGATTTAAGTGCCCAAACATTGGCATTTCCGGAAGCTACTGGTTTTGGCAGATATACTGTGGGAGCAAGAGGTGCCGCAAATCCTCAGATTTATCTGGTTACCAATTTAAATGACAGCGGCCCGGGCTCATTCCGTGATGCGGTGAGTCAGCCGGGTCGGTTTGTTATATTTAAAGTGGGAGGTATTGTTAATTTGCAATCGGTTGTTGCTGTGGCAGCTAATACCACAATTGCCGGGCAAACTGCTCCTGGAGAAGGGATCTTATTTTTGGGACCCAGGGTATCATTCACGGGAGCCAATAACACGATTGCCCGATATCTTCGTATTCGTTATGGCGGAACATCTCAAAACCAGGACGCATCAGGAATAGCCAACGGAGCAAATATCATCTTAGATCATATGACTTTTACTTGGGGTACAGACGAAGTATTTTCAGTTAACTGGGATAATAACGGCACAAGCCCCGATAATATAACGATTCAGAATTCTATTATAGGACAAGGAATGCACCGCCATAATCATTCGGCGGGAGGATTAATGCAACCCCCGCCGGGAGGGAAGATCAGTTTAATCGGAAATTTATATATCTGTAATAAAACCCGTAATAATAAAATAAAAGGAATCAACGAGTTTGTCAATAATGTGGTTTACAACTGGGGTAATTATGGAAATATTTATGGGCACACCCAATCTGGGGAGGCATACATCATGGGAGGTGATTCGGCGGGAAGCTCTTTTGCCAATATCATCAACAATTATTTTATCGGAGGCCCAAATACAAGCAATACGGTTACTACACCTTTCAGCGTAGGAAATGCGAATTTCAATTTATACGGTTCCGGAAATTATTTCGACAACAATAAAAACGGAGTATTGGATGGGGTTGGAGTTCCTCAAAACTTAACGGGATATCCTGTCGGTGATCCGGCAGCAATAATGGCTAACCCATATGATTATCCGATGAAAACCCCTGCATTAACCGCTCAGGAGGCATACGATAAAATTGTTACAGGTGTAGGAGCATCCTATCCAAGACGTGATCAGGTAGATGGCTTAATGATTTCAGATTTAATGTCGAAAGGAACAACAGCTACTTATGTTTATGTACAAACTGATTTAGCAACTCAATTTGGTTTCACTAATGGCGGCGCAGGACACGTTTATGGTGCTCCGGCGCCTTTAGATACGGATAATGACGGTATGCCGGACGCATGGGAAACAGCTAATGGGCTGAATCCAAATGTATTCGATGCTTTGACTGTAAGCACAACACATGCTCCGTATCTGAATATTGAGGTTTATATTAACAGTTTACCCAATACAACTCCTCCGGATTTCATTATTCCGCCAACAAATGTGAATTTCACCAATTCAGTCACAACTACAGGAGCTTCACCTTCAAGTTCTTTAACAGTTAATTGGAATGATAATGCTACGAATGAAACTAATTATGTTGTAGAACGTTCTACCAATGGTACTAATTTTACAGTCATTGCAACATTGGGAGCGAATGCAACAAGTTATAATGAAGTCGGTTTAACGCCTGATACTCAGTACTATTATAGAGTTAAAGCAACGAATGCGTCAGAATCTTCAGTTTACACATCAAATACGTCAGTAACCACGCCGCCAGTCCCATCGGCTCCCACAAAAGCAATTAACCCGATTCCCGCAACTGGTAATAATAACGTTGAGTTGAACAGTGGAAATCTGCTTTTAAAATGGAATGGTAGTTCAAATACAACAACATATTCAGTTTATTTTGGAACAGATCCTTTAAATTTAAGTAATGTTGCTACTGTACCTTATTCTGCTACACCATCATATCAGCTTACTAATTTAAATCCGGCAACAAATTACTATTGGAGAATTGATGCTGCTAATGCCCTTGGTATTACTGCAGGAGATGTATGGACTTTCCGTGCATTGGCACCCGGTCTTGTCGGAAACTGGCCATTCGCTGAGGCTCCTTTCGCAGGTGCTCAAATTGCAGACGTAACATCTTTTGCCAATCATGGAATATTAGATACAGCCTATGATAATGCCAATGTAAGAGTTCCAGGAAAAGAAAACAACGCCCTTGATCTGGCAACTTCATCTGGTAATATCTACATAGCCAGTATTCCTCATCAGAATCATATTTTATTTGATAATCATTCTTTTACTGTTTCTTTTTGGATGAAAGCTCCAACAAGCATGGTCCCAACGTCTTCGTCTACAAGCCTTTATGTATTGTGCAAAGGTTCTTTCACTAAAAATACAGCAACAGGAGCTACAGGGAAACGTTTTAATGTAGAAATCAAAGGAGGTCTGCTGCGATATGCTATTGATGATGACGTTACAAAAAAGGAAATCACATCACCTATTGTCAATTATTTTACTGATAACTGGGTGCATGTTGTGATTCAGAGAGATATTGCTGCACATAAAATGAGAATTTACACCAATGGTACTTTAAGCACTGAAGGAGACGAAGGTACGGTGACAGGTATCGGTGAAGCAAGTGATTTGATCATCGGGAATATTGGTGAGCTTGAGTTTTTATCAACCGCCAACGCTCCGGCTCCTTATAAAGGCGCATTTGATGAGCTTAAGATGTTCAACTATGCATTATCTTCAGCGGAGGTATATGCTTTGTACAATCAGGCAGTATTGGGGAATGATGAATTCAGTATCAGCAAAAATGTTGGAACAGTATATCCAAATCCTGCAAAAGACCAGATTTCTATTAAGCTTCCCGAATATAAAAAAAACAGTTTAACAATGACAGTTATTGATCTGACAGGGAAGATTGTTGTCAAAGAAAAAATTAATGCTGATGGAAACGGAATATTTAAATTAAATATTGTAAACAAAACAACCTCAGGGAATTATATACTCAATGTTTCAGGCGAAAATCTGAATAGTAATTTTAAAATTATTATTAAATAAAAATTACCAAAGTTTAATTTCATACATTTTAAAAAGAAGTCCTTTCAAACCATTTGAAAGGACTTTTATATTGTAAATATTTTTTTTAACCATACAATTATCGTTAAAGAAATTATTTCGGATATTTTCTAAATCAACCTTTTATATTTAAAAATTAGATTTTTTTACATTCATAAGAAAGTTATCATTATTTTTGATTTTTACAATTCAATTGAATAATTATGTTTAGAACAAAATTTTTAATTTCCGGATGCATTTGTGCAATCGTTTGCATTAATCCTTTTCTGAAGGCACAAAATTCTATTCATGTAAAAAATACATTGAATTTTTCAAGAAATGAAGTGGTTTCGGTACCCATTTCTCAATTAACTTCTTTTTTAAGCACGAACAGCGAATCTGATCTCAGAATAAAGGATAGCAGTAAAAAGATTTTACCCATTCAATGGATAGATTATAACGGGGACGGAAAAAGTGACGAACTCCTTTTTCAGGCAAATATTGAAGCAAAAAAAACAAATATTTATACCCTTATTGCAGATGCTAAAATTCCAATTCCTGAAAGCAAAATTTCAGCGTATTCAAGATTGGTTCCCGAAAGAGTAGACGATTATGCCTGGGAAAATGATAAAATAGCATTCCGTGTCTATGGCCCGAAAGGTCAGAAAGAAGCCCTGGCAGGGATAAAAGGAAGTACACTTTCCAGCGGTGTTGATATCTGGTTAAAAAGAACCGATAAACCCGTGATCAACAAATGGTATAAAGGCTACCTGACTGATCCTTTGTATTATCACAAAGACACAAGAGGCGAGGGCTATGATCCTTACCATGTTGGAGATAGCCGCGGAACGGGTGGAATCGGAATTTGGCTGAATGAAAAGCTTCAGGTATCACAAAATTTCGTGAGTTCCAAAACCATTGCGGATGGCCCTTTAAGAACGGTTTTTGAATTAACTTACAATTCGTGGAGTGACTTCGGAGTAAAAGAAACAAAACGGATTTCTCTTGATCTGGGCTCAAATTTTTCAAAGTTTGAATCCAATTTTCAGGCTGAAAAGCAGGTTCCAAATTACACAATCGGAATTACCCTGCATAAAAACGAAGGCGAAACAAAACTGAACGACGAAAACGGATATTATCTCCACTGGGAAAAAATTGACGATGCTTTTGTAGGGGAAGGAGTGGTTGTAGATCCTAAAATTGTTGAAAGATCTGTTGCTTTTAAATCCGAAACTGCGGATCAGAGTAACCTGTTAGTTGTGACAAAACCTCAAAATAATCTGACTTATTACGCCGGATTTGCGTGGCAGAAAAGCGGACAGATTCAGACACAAAAAGACTGGGAAATTTTATTGCAAAAACAGTCTCAGATTATTGCCAACCCATTAATTGTTAAAGTTAAATAATGATGAAATTAAAACTTTCAATAGCTGTCTTTTCCTTAACAACAGCCATTTTTTCTGCCCAGGTCAAAGATACTTTAGCCGAAAAAATGTTAGTATACCAACTTCCAATTGGAGGTTGGGGCAAACAGCTCAGCGATAAATCTGTAGTGAGCTATAGCGCACCCATTGACAAAAATTTATTAAAAAAAATAAAATCAACCGGGGATGATCACGCTACCATTGATAATAATGCCACTTCAAAGGAAATTAACACCTTAATAAAAGCCTACAAAACCACAAAAAATCCTGAATATTTGAAATCTGCCGAAAAAGGAATTCAATATCTTCTTTTAATGCAGTACAAAAACGGTGGTTTTCCTCAATATTACCCGAATTCGGCGATTTACAGAAAGCAAGTCACTTACAATGACGATGCGATGATCAATGCTTTAACGGTCTTATATAATGTGGCGGAAGGGAAAAATGATTTTGAGGTTGTTGATTCTAAACTAAAAGAAAAATCAAAAATAGCCATCCAAAAAGGAATCGGATGTATCTTAAAAACTCAGGTTTTGCAAAAAGGAATTCCCACAATCTGGGCAGATCAATACAACGAAATTACTCTTCAACCAGATAAAGCGCGGGCTTTTGAGCCTATTTCTCTGGCAACCGGTGAATCTGTAGGAATTGTGAGATTTTTGATGCTGCAGCCTGTCACCCCCGAAATTGAAAAGTCAATAAAATCTGCTGTAAACTGGTTTAAACAAAATAAAATTGAAGGATACAGCTACAACGTTTCAAAGGTAAACGGAAAAGCAATCAGAACGTTGGCTGAAGATAAAAATTCGGTGATCTGGGCAAGATTTTATGATATCAATAATAACAAGCCTCTTTTTGGCGACCGTGACGGAAGCGTAAAATACAACTACAACGAAGTTTCTGAAGAAAGAAGAAACGGCTACAGCTGGTTTGGAGATTCTGCAGATAAACTGATCAATAAAGAGTTTCCGAAGTGGGCTGAGAAGAATAAGGTGGCACTGTAGGCAGCACTCCGGAAACCTGAAAACTAGCGAGTTCAGAGAGTAGGAAAAAGCTTCTGATACAAGAAAGAAAATTAGAAGATAGATTTTTGATATTTACAGAATTGAGAAGGAGAGATTGTTGCGTCATTACGTTCCTCACAATAGCAAAAAAGACTGAGAATTTCTCAGTCTTTTTTGTTTTCGCAATTAGTATTTAATCCTATAAAGAGTTGCAGATATTTCCACTTAAAGTTGCTCCGGCATTTGCTGTCACATCAGATTTTACTGAAGATAGAGATAAAGTTGGAATTGTATAAGGAGGAATAAAAGCTGTTCCGCTTCCTGCCGTATTTCCGGTAACATTCGTAAATGTGTTGTTTGAAGTAACGGTAACGGCCGTATATCCGCTCATTAAATTAATAGGCTCTTTTACATTTTCAAACACGTTTCCGTCTACACGAATATTCGCCTGAACGCCTGCAGCAATACATTTATTGCTCACAGAGCTGTTGAAATAGCTGTTAACGATATGGATTTTTCCAAATCTCACTCTCGGCATGCGCTCTCTGCAGCCCGGAGCCCACCAGCAGCGAACGAATGTTACATTCAGTTTTCCGGCGTCTGCTGTTGAAGTGTCACTTGAACCAATAAGATTTGAAAATCTGTGATCATCGGTTCCACCCGAACCGCCGGCTTTTGGCGGCTTTAAATAGTGAAATTTTGTGTAGGAAACCGTGATAAAATCGGACTTGTTTTTAATGTCAAAATTTCCGTCAACGCCGTCTCTAAACTCACAGTGATCGATCCATACATTCCGGCAATCGTCTAAAATAGCATTATCCCAACCGTCTGTATCGTAAGCTCCCGGACCTTCGAAAATCAGATTTCGGATGACGATATTGTTACATCTTTTAATATTGATAATTCCCGAACCGTCTTTTGTCTGATCTGTTGAAACCAATTTAGCGTCGCTCGTTCCGTAGATTGTTTTTCCGGTTTGATCCTGAAATGATAAACGGGCAGTAACCGTGATTGTTCCGGTTACTTTGATAACTTTTACGGCAGTGTTTTCGATAGCTGCTTTTAATTGGGCGTAGGTTGTAACCGTAGTTTCGGCTGCGGTCCCGCCACCGGTTGTTCCGCCGTTTTGGGAAGCCCATCCCGGAGCGAGACAATCAGCCAAAGGGACAATCGCGTTTGCTGCAAGAATGCTTTTCATAGCAAGGTCGTTTGGATTTTCCGTTAAATCTGTTTTGATGTCTTCCTGTCCGCAGCCCGTCAGGATAAAAGCCGAACTTAGGGCTGCTGTCAGGAAGATAACCTTAAATGTTGTTTTCATAGTAATTTGTTGTTATTTGATTGAATTATAAAATTATATATTTAGTGTTAATATGTTTTATATTTTAATATATTAATATT
>NZ_QNFY01000015.1 GCF_003290185.1 Chryseobacterium lathyri
AGCCCACCAGCGCCGATGGTACTGCGAAAGCGGGAGAGTAGGCCGCCGCCAGTTTTTATTAAAAGTCTCATACAACACAGTTTGTATGAGACTTTTTTTTGTTTTTATACCTTTATACCTATCCACCAAAAAATATCAATTATCTTTAAATAAGTAATAAATTCTATCTACAACCTCTGTAGAAATTTGTATAATCTGTGGTTTACCTTATTTATCCCCATTTATTCTAAATATTAATCAAGATTATTTTTATTCATAAAGATTAAAATAGATTAAATCTCTTAAAGGCCTTTTATTTATGTTGTAACTTTATTTCATGAAAGAGCATATCGTGAGAGGGTTCAGATTTGAAACTTACAAGGCACCAGAATTATCTGTATTTGATCGGCTGCTGGAAATTTTTACAGATTTGTTGACCCATACCTCGGGAGATTTTGATGAAGCGATTGACTGGCTTCGAATGTTGGATGAAGAATACCAACTTACTACTCCGGAATACACTATTGACGATTTTATTGAAGATCTTAAAAAGAAAGGATATATCCGTGAAGAAGTTGATCCTAATGGTGGAAATGGAATTCGCCTGAGCGCAAAAATGGAACAAAATATTCGTAAACAAGCGCTTAATCAAATATTCGGGAACCTTGGAAAAAGTGGCAATGGAAATCATAAAACCAATAAAAGCGGAACGGGGGAAGATACAACAGGGGAATTTCGTAGTTATAACTTTGGAGATCCGGTAGAGAAAATTTCTATTACCGAAAGTCTTAAGAATGCCCAGATCAATAACGGAATCGGAGATTTTCATCTTACTGAAGATGATTTAATTGTTGAAGACAGTATTCACCAATCTCAGATGAGTACGGTTTTGATGATCGACATCAGCCACAGTATGATTTTATATGGGGAAGACCGTATCACTCCAGCCAAAAAAGTGGCTATGGCGCTTGCAGAACTTATTACAACACGTTATCCGAAAGATACTTTGGATATTATCGTTTTTGGAGACGATGCATGGCCTGTTAAAATTCAGGAGTTGCCTTATTTGCAGGTTGGGCCTTACCATACAAATACGGTTGCCGGACTTCAACTGGCGATGGACATTTTACGCAGAAAAAGAAATACCAATAAACAGATTTTCATGATTACCGACGGGAAACCAAGTTGCGTTCGTCAGCCGGATGGTACATACTACATGAATTCTTATGGTCTAGATGAATATGTTGTTCAGAAATGTTATAATATGGCGTCTCAGGCTAGAAGACTACATATTCCGATTACTACTTTTATGATTGCGCAGGATCCCTATTTACAGCAATTTGTGAGTGAATTTACAGAAGCCAATCAAGGGAAAGCTTTTTATACAGGGCTTAATGGATTAGGGCACATGATTTTTGAAGATTATGAAACTAACCGTAAGAAAAGAATCCGCTAAAATTCATTATTCATAAAGATATATTTCAAGAAGTTAATAAATCAGATTTTAAATAAAATGACTGAAAAGCCAACTATAAAAACACTAGGCTCATTAAGAGCATCAGGATACCTATCAAAAAATATCAAAGACGAATTAAGAGATAATTTAAAAAGTAAAATTCGCAATAAAGAATCTGTATTTGAAGGAATTTTCGGATATGAAAATACGGTTATTCCTCAATTGGAGCATGCCATCCTAAGCCGGCATAATATTAATTTATTAGGATTAAGAGGTCAGGCAAAAACCAGGCTGGCAAGAATGATGACTTCATTGTTGGACGAATGGATCCCTTTCGTTGCAGGAAGTGAAATAAATGACGATCCATTCAACCCAATTTCTCGCTTTGCAAAAGAGTTAATTGAAGCAGAAGGCGATAATACTCCGATAGGATGGCTTCACCGCGATGAAAGATTTTTCGAAAAATTGGCAACTCCGGACGTGACTGTTGCCGACCTGATCGGTGATGTTGATCCTATTAAAGCTGCCAATCTGAAACTTTCTTATGCAGACGACCGTGTGATTCATTTTGGAATGATTCCTCGTGCGAACCGTTGTATTTTTGTCATCAATGAATTGCCGGATCTTCAGGCGAGGATACAGGTTTCCTTGTTTAATATTTTACAGGAAGGAGACGTACAGATTCGTGGATTTAAGGTGAGAATGCCTTTGGATATTCAGTTTGTTTTCACAGCGAATCCTGAAGATTATACCAACAGAGGAAGCATTGTGACTCCGCTGAAAGACCGTATCGGATCACAGATTTTGACACATTATCCTGAAAACATCAATATTGCAAGGGAAATTACCAGGTATGAATCCAGCTTAGATGGTCGTCAGAAAAATGGAGTATATGTTCCTTCTTTGGCGAAAGATCTTTTGGAGCAGATTGGTTTTGAAGCTCGTGACAGCGAATTTGTAGATTCAAAAAGCGGAGTGAGCGCCCGTATGAGTATCACTGCTTTTGAAAATCTATTGAGTACTGCAGAACGCAGATCTTTATTAACGGGTGATGAAACAACGTCTGTAAGATTAAGTGATTTTGTAGGTGTAATTCCTGCGATTACAGGGAAAGTGGAGTTGGTATATGAAGGCGAACAGGAAGGTGCGGAAGCAGTTGCCCAGCTATTAATTGATAATGCGATCAGAACTTTATTTACATTTTATTTTCCAAAAGTGGAAAAGCTGGAAAAAAAGAGTATTGATGGACCGTTTAGTCAGATTACGGATTGGTTTTTGGAAGACGACGGCTCTTTGGAAATTACTGATGAATCTTCAGATGAAGTTTATGCAAAATCTCTTAACAGAATTGCTCCTCTTGACCAGATCATTGAAAAATATCAACCAGATACGTTACCAGAAGATATTTTATTCTTAAAAGAATTTATTCTTTGGGGGCTGGCAGTTAATAAAAAACTGAATAAAGAGAGATTCAGAACGGGAGTGTTCTTTTCTTAGAATTCAAAAATTTCAACAGGATAAAAACAAAAGATGTGGAAAATCAATTCCACATCTTTTTTATTTTTAGGAAAATCAATATGATCAAACCTGGATAACTCCCAGGTTGAATTTCTCTGTAATAGGGGAATGATTGGCAGCTTCAATACCCATAGAAATCCATTTTCTTGTATCTGTAGGATTGATGATTGCATCTGTCCAAAGTCTTGCTGCAGCATAGGTAGCTTCTGTCTGCTTTTGATATCTTTTTGTAATAGTATTTAAAATCTCATTATGCTCTTCTTCGGTAATTTCTTTACCTTGCTTCTTTAAAGTAGATTCCTGGATTTGAACTAAAACTTTTGCGGCCTGCGAACCACCCATTACAGCGAGATCTGCCCAAGGCCAAGCTACTATTAATCTAGGATCATAGGCTTTACCACACATTGCATAATTTCCGGCTCCGTATGAGTTTCCTGTGATAATCGTGAACTTAGGAACTACAGAATTCGAAACGGCATTGACCATTTTAGCACCATCTTTAATAATACCTCCATGTTCAGACTTTGAACCCACCATGAATCCTGTCACATCCTGAAGAAAAACTAAAGGAATCTTTCTCTGGTTACAGTTGGCAATAAACCTCGTTGATTTATCGGCAGAATCCGAATAAATAACACCACCGAACTGCATTTCACCCTTACCGCTTTTTACAAGCTTTCTCTGGTTGGCTACAATTCCTACAGACCAACCATCAATCCTGGCTGTGGCACAAATGATGCTTTTTCCATAGTCCGGCTTATACTCATCATATTCTGAATTGTCAACCAAACATTTAATTATTTCGTATGTATCATACTGCTCTGTTCTTGAAACGGGAACAATTCCAAAAATATTATCAGGATTTTCCTTTGGCGGGAAACTTTCTATTCTATCAAATCCTGCTTTTTCATAAGTTCCAATAGATTTCATGATAGTTTTAATCCTGTCTAAGGCATCTTTATCATCTTTAGCTTTATAATCTGTAACGCCTGAAATTGAACAGTGTGTAGTCGCTCCACCAAGGGTTTCATTATCAATGCTTTCCCCGATAGCAGCTTTTACCAGATAACTTCCGGCAAGGAATATAGAGCCTGTTTTATCAACAATCATCGCTTCATCACTCATAATAGGAAGATAGGCACCTCCAGCCACACAACTGCCCATAACAGCCGAGATCTGGATAATTCCCATAGCGCTCATTTTAGCATTGTTTCTGAAAATTCTTCCGAAATGTTCTTTATCAGGAAAAATCTCATCCTGCATAGGAAGGTACACACCTGCTGAATCTACAAGATAAATGATAGGAAGCTTATTTTCCATCGCAATTTCCTGTGCTCTTAGATTCTTTTTTCCGGTAATAGGAAACCAGGCACCGGCTTTTACAGAAGCATCATTAGCAACAACAAGACATTGTTTGCCGGAGACATATCCCATTACGACTACAACTCCACCACCAGGGCATCCGCCATGTTCCTCATACATTTCGTAGCCGGCAAATGCACCAATTTCTATGGAATCTGAACCTTTGTCGAGAAGATATTCAATTCTTTCTCTTGCTGTCATTTTTCCCTCATCGCGAAGCTTTTGAAGCCTCTTTTCACCGCCTCCCTTTTTTATTTCAGCGAGCAATTGATTGATATCAGATAATTTTAATCTATTTTGATCTTCCCGTTTATTAAATTCAAGGTCCATAAAATTTTAATTTTTTACGGCTAAAGATACTATTTTTATAATGAATGGCGTTTGAAGTAAAACAGGTGTTTAATATATTGGTTCTCAGAAAATTGTGAAATTTTTAACAAAAAAATATTTTTAAATTACTGATATTTTTTCTAACTTTACTACAGAGTAAAAGGAATGATATTCCTTGTTAATTACTCTAAGTTCCTAGTTTATTTTTTTAATAGTTTATTATTTGAAGGCCCTGAACGTTGAACAAATTTTCAGGGTTTTTTATGCCATATTATGTGCAGATGAATTCAATTTTACATTTTCTGAATTTTCTTTGACTTAATTTATCTTTTTATCAGTATTTCTAAAAGCTATTTGTAAATTTGCCTGTTAAAAATTTACACAATTTAGAATATGCAAAAATTAGCACTTTTCAGGCTGCATTTAATTGTTTTTTTATGGGGGTTCACTGCAATTTTAGGAAAACTGATTCATGCTAATGCGCAGATCCTTGTATTTTACAGAATGCTGTTTGCAGCTGTGTTTTTATTTGTCTTTATCAGGGTTTATAAAAAGGAAAGTATTAAGGTATCCAGAAAAATATTTTTTCAGCTTGCCGGAATAGGTTGTGCTATGGCACTTCACTGGTATTGTTTTTTTTATTCCATTAAAGTATCCAATGTTTCTATAGCATTAAGCTGCCTGTCACTTTCTACCTTATTTGCTTCCATATTGGAGCCAGTTATTTTTAAAAGAAAGATTGATATATCAGAAGTTGTAATGGGCGTAGTAATAGTTGCCTGCATATTATTAATTTTTAAAACCGAGTTTCATTTTAAAGAAGGTATCATCTATGGGATTCTCTGTGCAGTATTCGGTACCATTTTCTCTGTTTTTAACGGTAAAATGTTTGGAAAAACAAGTTCAGGAAATATTATATTCTATGAAATTTTTTGTGGATGGTTTGTTCTGGCTGTATTTTATATGTTTACAGGACAGATTTTTCAGATGAATGAAATAAACTACAGAGATCTGGCGTTAATATGCTTATTGGCAAGTGTTTTTACAGCTTTTCCAATGCTGGAATCGGTGAAGCTTATGAAGTATATTTCGCCTTTTACTCTAATTTTAACAGTTAATTTAGAACCTGTCTACGGAATTATACTAGCTTTTTTTATCTTTGGAGAATCAGAAGAAATGAGTCCTATATTTTATGCAGCATCAGGCGTTATGATATTGGCTATCATTGTAAATGGATTAATAAAAGCCAGAAAACAAAAAAACTTTAACTAAGCATCAAATTTTATATGATGAAAAAATACTTTTTACTTGCATTTTCACTACTGTTTGGGCTGTCCCAGTCTCAGATTATAAGAAAATACTCCAATGAATTTTTGAATATCGGAGCCGGGGCAAGAGGGCTTGCCATGGGTGGGGCTGTAATTTCCAACCAGGATGATGTATATTCACCGATGTGGAACCCGGCCGGTTTAATGGCCATTGAGAAAGACTGGCAGGGAGCAGCAATGCACGCAGAATATTTTGAATCTATTGCGAAGTATGACTATCTGGCGTACGCAAAAGTCCTTGAAGAAGGAGTATTTGGAGTGTCAATAGTACGATTGGGAGTAGACAATATCCTGAACACAACTCAAATGATCGATGCCGAAGGTAATATCGACTATGATAAAATCACCAAATTTTCACAGTCTGATTACGCGGCTATTCTTTCTTATGCTTTCAATCCGGCAGGCAATCCTAAACTGGATGTGGGAGTAAATGCTAAAATTGTTTACAGGAATGTAGGTAAATTTGCAAGCGGTTATGGTTTTGGTTTTGATATTGGGGCTATTTATAAGGCTGACAACGGATGGAAATTCGGAGGAATGCTGCGTGATGCAACCACTACGGTAAACTTCTGGAGCATCAATCAGGGAGAACTTTCAACTGTAGTAAACGGTGAAGAGTTCAATCCGGCACCTAAAGATAAAATGGAGCTTACCATGCCTAAGCTGAATGTTGGGGCAAGTAAAATATTCAATATCAACAGCAGCGTGTATGTATTGCCGGAAGCTGGAATCAATGTCGATTTTGCTAAAACAGCAGCTTTGATATCTACAGATTTTGCAAGTATAACACCTTATGCAGGGGCAGAACTTGGGTATCAGAAAATGATCTTTGTAAGACTTGGGATAAACAGGTTCCAATCCATTACCGATATTGAAGACCTGAAAAGAAAAGTTTCTTTCCAGCCGAGTGCCGGTCTTGGAATAAGATATAGAGGACTTACACTGGATTATGCAATCACCAATTCAGGGATCGGAGGATCTAATTTCTATTCTAATTTTTTCTCGCTTAAATTAGATATGGGAGCATTCAGAAATGATTAAATTTAAAACAATGAAAAAAACTTCAATACTTACATTTATGCTGGCAGTAACTGCTGTTTTCGGGCAGAAAGTTTCTGACTATAAATATATTTCTATTCCTCAGACCTTTAAAGATTTCGAGACAGAATCCTATGGTCTTGATGATTCTTTAGCAAAGGCTTTAAAATCAAAAGGATATACGGTTGTCCAGGAAGGTAAAAGCCAGTGGCCTTCGGAAATAGAGAAAAGCTCTTGCAGCTTTGCTACAGGCAACATACTTAATAAAAGCAGTTTTCTAAGAAATAAAGTAGAGCTTGAGTTCAAGGATTGTAATGGAAAGGTATTATTTTCATCAAAAGGAAGTTCGAACATTAAAGAATATAAAGAAGGCTATCAGGATGCTCTTAAGCTGTCTCTGGTTTCACTTCCAGCTTCAAATCCTGTGGCAACTCTTCAGGTTATAAAGGAAAGCCCAAAAGAAAATGTTGTGACAAAAAGTGAAGAGAGTTCATCTGCACCTGTTACAGAAAATAAATCCGGGAAATATACTAACGGTAAGGTAAACCTTCAGAAAATCCAGGTAGATACCAATCAGTTTATCCTGGCAGACGGAGGAAGTTCTGTGCCATTTGCTGTTTTTAAAACTACTTCAAAAAGAGATGTGTTTAGAGTAAAACTTTCGGATGGAACTTATACTATCGGATATTATGAAAACGGAAATATAGTGATTGATATACCGCAAACGAACGGAGAATTTTCTAAGGAAGTATTTTCAGCAAAATAACAGATTATAAATAACATAATAATGATCCTTAATTCAATTAGAATTAAGGATTTTTTATTTCCTAATGGCTGTTGAAAAACTCCCAAATAACCTTCGCTTTACTTTTCCCCAGAATCTCTTCCAAAGTTTCCAAACTCGATTCCCTGATTCTTTTAACAGATTTCAGTTTGGAAAGTAAAAGCTCAATTGTTTTTTCTCCTACGCCCGGAATCTCTTCCAGCTCAGATTTGATGGTAGAATTTTTTCTTCTCGTCCTGTGATGCTTTACCCCGAAACGGTGCGCTTCGTCTCTTACCCGCTGCAGAATCTTTAATGTTTCCGATTTTTTATCCAGATATAAAGGAATAGAATCTTCAGGAAAGAAAATCTCCTCGAGCCTTTTTGCAATACCTACAATCGTGATTTTGCCGTAAAGACCTAATAATTTTAAACTTTTTACAGCGGAGGAAAGTTGTCCTTTTCCTCCATCTATAAGAATCAGTTGCGGCAGGTTTTCCCCTTCATCCAGCATTCTTTTATAGCGGCGGTAGATAACTTCTTCCATCGTGGCAAAGTCATTGGCTCCTTCTACTGTTTTCGGATGGAAAATTCTGTAGTCAGCCTTACTTGGTTTTCCGTCTTTAAAAACAACACATGCAGAAACAGGGTTCGTTCCCTGGATATTCGAGTTATCAAAACCTTCAATATGTCGTGGCTCCACTGGCATTCGAAGCAGCTTCTGCATTTCGGACATGATTCTGTTTGTATGCCTTTCCGGATCTATAATCTGGACCTGCTTTAATTTTTCTAAACGGTATTCTTTCGCATTTTTCTCCGAAAGTTCTACAATCCTTTTTTTATCACCTACTTTTGGAACGATCAATTTTACATTCGGGATTTCTACAGAAAGATGGAATGGTAACAATACTTCTTTAGAATCCGAGCTAAACTTCTGGCGGATTTCGATCAAAGCTTCTTCCATGATATCTTCATCCGTTTCCTCAAGGATCTTTTTGATCTCCGTGGTAAAACTCTGAATGATATTTCCGTTTCTGATCTTGAAAAAATTCACATAAGCAGCAGCTTCATCGCTGGTCATTCCAAAAACATCCACATCGTCAATATTTGGATTCACGACCGTATTTTTGGCCTGATAATCTTCCAGAATATCCAGTCTTTCCTTAATGATCTGTGCTTCTTCAAACTTAAGATTGGAAGCCATTTTCATCATCTGATTTACCAGATACTCTTTTGCTTTCCGGAAATCCCCTTTGATAATTCCGCGGATGGCATCGATTTTTTCATCATAATCCTCTTTGCTTTCCAGATCTTCGCAAGGTCCCTCACAGTTTTTAATATGATATTCCAGGCAGACTTTGTATTTTCCTTCTGCAATTTTAGCAGGTGAAAGATTAAGATTACAGGTTCTTAGCTTGTAAATATGTTTGATGGTATCCAGTAAAATCTTTGCAGGACGCACCTTAGCATAAGGCCCATAATATTCAGAGCCATCTTTGATTACATTTCTTGTGAGGAATATCCTTGGGAAACTTTCATTTTTAATACAGATCCACGGATACGTTTTATCATCCTTCAATAATACATTATAAAAAGGACGGTGTTCCTTGATCAGGTTGTTTTCAAGTAAAAGGGCATCATATTCACTGTTGACAATTGTTGTTTCAAGCCTTACAATCTTTCCCACCATGATTTTGATGCGGTAGCCCGGGAGATTCTTGTTGAAGTAGGAAAGAACCCTTTTCTTTAAATTTTTGGCCTTTCCTACATACAGTAATTGGTCGTTTTTATCATAATAACGATAAACGCCTGGTTCTGATGGTAAAGTTTTGAGCTGTAATTCTAAAGAAGGATTCATATAACAAAATTAAGGAAACTTTCCCTATTTAAAAAAGAAAACCTGCAGATGACTCTACAGGCCTATTTTATTATTCAAAGTATTTTATCCGTGGTTCATTTCAGTATATTGATAGATCAAAAAGCTTAGATAATCCCATTCTACAGAGTTTTTAGGATATTTTTTCATAAACTCGGCATTGTCTCCAAACAGGAAATCATAGTGGTCTTCAAAATCATCTTTATGAAGCCACATCACTTTGTCACCCTTTTTTATATAATAAGATTTTATGACACCGCCGCCAAATGCAGGAGCACCACCAAAACCTGTAGATATGGTTTCTGAAGCAAACGGATCATGATAAACTGTAATAAGTTCATTAAACTCAGGATTGATAACCTGCATTAAAAAAGCTTTGGGCTCTTTCTTGTTTTTTAAAGAAACAATCTGGTTTTCATATGGGATTGCATCATTGGTTACAGATTTATTGTATTTTTTAGTGCTGTAATTTCTCATGTTTGAAATAAACTTACCTGCTTTCATAGATTTTTCCATCTCTGTCGCATACAAATACATTTCAGCAATATCTGCCGCTGCAAATTTCATGGGCTTTCTCGTATCAACATCTTCAATTGTAATGGAAAGAATCTGTCCTCTCTGTTTTTCCCATGATTTACTGTAACCCTGGTATTCAGTATTGTCTTTTAAAATGATAGTAGAAACTTTTTTATCAGATGCAGTATTGAAACCTTCGTTAAACAGGTAACGATTCATTTCTTTTCTTTCTTCTTTAGAATATTTTACTTTCTGGGCGAAAGCAGTTGTGCTTGCTACACATACAGCAAGGAGTAGAGTTTTCAGTTTCATGTATTATTGTTTTTAATTTCGGCAGTAAAAATAGCAAAATAATCTACCAATAATCAGAAAAATATGAGACGGTAAAATTTAGCTTTTCCAATTATGGTTAAATGTGTAATTTTAAGGAAATTTTTAGAAATGATATACGGTGTAGATGTTTTTACTTTCCATGATGTCTTGGAAATCTGTAAAAAGCCAAATAAAGCTAAACTTAATAAAGTAGCTAAAGAACAGATCCTAAAATCCCAGAAAAATGTTCAGAAAATAGTAGAATCCGATAGATGTGTGTATGGGATCAATACAGGTTTTGGACCTCTTTGTGATACTAAGATATCAGCTGACGAAACGGCTCAGCTGCAATATAACCTTATCATTTCTCACGCAGTAGGGGTTGGAAAGCCCATTGACAAGGAATTTTCCAAAATCATGATCATTGCTAAAGTACATGCATTGTCCAAAGGGTTTTCAGGGGTTTCTCTGGAAGTGATTGAAAGACTGATCCTGATGCTTGAAAAAGATATCATTCCCGTAGTACCTGAGCAGGGTTCCGTAGGGGCTTCAGGAGATTTAGCTCCTCTTGCCCATCTTGTGTTACCATTACTTGGATTGGGACAGGTTTGGGAAGGAGATCAGATTTTCGAAACGATGGAAGTTTTAGACAGACATGGTCTTGAGCCACTAGCTTTAGGTCCGAAAGAAGGCTTAGGACTGATCAACGGAACTCAGTTTATTCTGGCCCACGCTATTAAAGGGTTAGAAAAATTCGAATACTTATTAAACTTAGCAGATATGACTGCCGCAATGAGTATTGAGGCGTATAGAGGCTCTGAAAGCCCATTCAAAAAAGAACTTCATGACATCAGACCTTTCGAGGGAAGCAAGAAAGTAGCAGCCAGAATGGTTAAGTTTTTAAAAGGTTCTGAAAACATGAAAGCTCATGAGGACTGTGAAAGAGTTCAGGATCCTTATTCCATGAGATGTGTGCCACAGGTGCACGGAGCCAGCAGAAATGCTTTTGAACACCTTAAACTGATGGCTGAAACAGAGCTGAATTCTGTAACGGATAACCCGATCGTCCTAAGTGCTGAAGAATCTATTTCCGGAGGAAACTTCCACGGACAGCTGATGGCTCTTCCTTTAGATTATGCTACGTTGGCTGCTGCCGAATTAGGAAATATTTCAGATAGAAGAAGCTATTTATTATTAGAAGGAAAATATGGACTGCCAAGATTGCTGACAGAAAGCTCTGGACTGAATTCAGGATTTATGATCCCTCAGTATACTTCAGCAGCTTTGGTTACAGAAAATAAAACATTATGCTTCCCGGCATCAGCAGATTCTATTCCGACAAGCTTAGGACAGGAAGACCACGTTTCTATGGGAAGTATTTCCGGTAGAAAATTCAATCAGGTGCTAGGAAACCTGGTCAATATTTTAGCTGTGGAATTAATGTTTGCCGCGCAGGGATTAGAATTCAGAAGACCTGCCAAATGTTCGAAAATTATTGAAGAAAACTATGCGGTGATCCGTTCTAAAGTTAAGAAACTGGAAGACGACAGATTGATAGGAAAAGATATGCTGGCGATTGCAGAGCTGATCAATAACAGAGAATTTAAAGTAGATTAATTTCAATTAAGAAATATAAGGCTTCCAGAAATGGAAGCTTTTTTTTGTTCAATAAAGTGCATAAACCGCTTTTAAAATACAGCAGGAAACAGATTTTTTGTATTAAGTCAACGAAATACCTTTGCCTGTAAAATAACACTATTCATAAAATATGTACACCCTCTATTTTGTACTTTGGTACCCCGGTAATACTTATTTCAACAGTAAATGAGAACAGCAGTTTCAATGCTGCTCCTATTTCATCCATTTTCTGGTTAGGCTGGCGTTGCGTAATTGGTATCTCTGCAGTATCTAAAACCTGTGAAAATTTGTTGAGAACCGGTGAGTGTGTCATTAATCTTCCTTCAGAAGATCAGGTGGGAATGGTTAATAAGCTTGCTCTGACAACGGGTTCTAATCCTGTTCCTCAAGGAAAGAAAAGTAAAGGATACCGTCACGAATCCCGAAAATTTGAAATTGCCGGAATGACGCCTGTTGAATCTACATTGGTTAATTCCCCCAGGATATTAGAATGTCCGGTACAAATGGAAGCCCGTCTTATTAAAATAAATCTATTGGCAGAGGATAATGAGATCCAGCGCGGAAATATTATCTATGCTGAACTGAAAATAGTAAGGGTGCATATGGAAGAATCCATACTGATGGACGGCCTTCCTAACCGGGTTGACCCGGACAAATGGCGCCCGCTTATCATGAGCTTTCAACAATTTTATGGACTTGGTATGAAGCTTCATGAGTCTACATTAGCCCAGATCCCGGAAGAACTTTATCGTACCGCTGAATTTAATTCTATTCAAGAAAGTAAATAAAAGTGGAGATAGTTTTCAATAAGGTAATCATTTATTAAATTTGTTGTGTCTGTAAAAGTTTAAAAATCAACAGAAATAATAATCTTTAAATATTTATTTAATTCGTAAAACAAAAAGATGATTACCAAAAGAACAGATTCTTCCAATATAGATTTCCAGAATTTAGTCAAACTCCTGGATGCTGATCTTGCAGTACGGGATGGAGAAGATCATGAATTTTATCACCAGTTCAACTCAATCGACATGTTGAAAAACTGTGTAATAGTTTACTCTGATGATACGGCGGTGGGCTGTGGTGCTTTCAAACCTTTTTCTGAAGATACGGTAGAAATAAAAAGGATGTATACGGATCCAGAAAGAAGAGGCAAAGGTTTTGCTTCGAAAATATTGAATGAGCTGGAAATCTGGGCCAAAGAAGAAAGATACAACAGATGCGTTCTGGAAACAGGAATCAAACAACCCGAAGCTATTGCATTGTATGAAAAATCTGGGTATAAGAGAATTCCCAATTATGGACAGTATATCGGGATTGATAATAGTGTATGCTATGAGAAAATATTGTAAAATTTTCAAAAATTAGAGATAACTATTAATATTCAGGTAATACTAAATTCATTTTTTCTAAGCTTTTAAATCACGTCAAAGTGTTATATTGTGGTTCCAAACCATAAAATTAAAACTATGAAAAAAAGAGTATTTTACCTCTTGGCATTGGTTTTTGTTTTGAATTCATGTACCAGAGATGAACTGCAAAACGAAAATCCTGTCATTGAAGCTGTTCAGAAAGATCCTTTGACGGGAAAGCAGATCAATGCAGAAATTAATAACACGATCAAGAACACCGGATCTTTTAACTGGAAAAATGCTTCAGATCATCTGCTTTGGAGTGCGATTTTCAGGGGAAACAGAATTGTATCCATCGGATTTGGTTCTTCAAAGGATGATTTTGACAGAAGTCTTTCTCCTGACAACAAAACAATGGAAGCCGAAATTTTAGGACTGATTCAGCAATATGAAGGTGTTGAGCAGACTAGATTTCTGATTTCTTCCGATCAGTATCTTAATCAGATGGATGTTATCATAGACAAAGAAGAAACCATCACAGCATTAAGAAAGATGAAAAACATCCGGTATGTGGAGCCGGGGGATTATCATTATTTTGAAATAGAAAACAGCCTTAATTCTAATGCAAAGTCCTCCAGTGGCTCATCAGGATGCGGATTTGAATCTACAGCTTTAAATGCTGCAGATTATACTACTACTGCTCCCAATGCCAAAGTGCCATGGGCATTTACGAAACATAATATTCCAAATGCGTGGAGCTATAGTACAGGAGCAGGAGTTACCATAGGGCTTATTGATACCGGAGTTTCACCGGAACAGACATTGCTGGGAAGCAGTTTTAATACAGGAGCGTCTTCTGGAAGAACAATTAGTAAATTTGGATCATATGTCAACGGATCTACTACAGACGGACCAGCAGATCAGTGCGGGCACGGAACAAAAATGGCTTCAGTGATGGCAGCCCCGAAAAATAATGCAGGACTTCCTGTAGGAGTTGCTTACAATGCCAATCTCATCACTTACCGTGCAGCTTCCAATGTGGTGCTGGAAACTTCCAGTGAGCAAAATGGAGTAAAAACAGCATTTACGGATCTGGCGAATAATACCAGTGTAAAGATCATTTCCATGTCAATGGGACATATTTTCTCGGTAGGAAAGATTGAAGATGGAGTGAAATACGCTTATTCAAGAGGAAAACTAATCTTTTGTGCAGGAGGAACCTCTACCAGTTTTACCAATTTTGTGGGTGTTATTTTTCCGGCAAGCATGTCTGAAACACAGGCTGTAACCGGAGTAAAAGAAGGAACATCCAACCAGAAATGTGACGTTTGCCATTCCGGAAGCCAGATCGATTTTACTTTCCAGATGGAAAGAGCCAACGGAAATACCGTTCCTGTTTTAAGCTATTATAACAATCAGGCAGATTATGTAGGCGGTTCATCCGTAGCAACAGCTGCCACGGCTGGAATTGCGGCTCTTGTCTGGGCTAAAAACCCTTCATGGACAAGAGATCAGGTACTCAATAAAATGAGACAGTCTGCTACGTATTATCCCACAGTGAATTCAAGCTACGGCTATGGAAATATCAATGTCCTGGCAGCTGTGCAATAATTTTTAAGTAAAAATACCAGGGAATATCTCAGTCTCCTAATTGATCAACAGGCAGAATTATATTTCAATTCTTTGAAAAATTATCTTACTTGATGATCAACTGATACAGATTGGTGATATTCCCTTCTTTTGAAACCTCCAATATCTTGCCTTCAGGAGGTAAGGCTTATCCTATCCTTACACTGGTCATGCTTAATGATCCGCCAATCAGTTCGTCATTAAATAAAGATAGATTCTCAGCATGATCTTTTAAGCCTAAGGTGTAAATCAGCGGAAGATAATGATCCGGTGTAGGAACCGCGTATTGCAGAAATGTTCCCTGCTTCTGATAGTCTATGATATTCTGAAAATTCCCATCCAGAAGCCAGTTATTTGTTTTTTCTCTGGCTTCCACAGCCCAGTCCCAGCCGGCGCCTACCTTATCGATATTCTTCCAGTCAATCAGCCGGAGATTATGGACGATATTTCCACTTCCTATAATGAGGATTCCTTTTTCACGGAGCTTATTCAGTCTTTTGGCCAGATCGAAATGATATTGTGGTGGCTTGGTATAATCTATGCTCAGCTGGATCACGGGAATATCAGCTTCCGGATACATATGTTTGATCACCGACCATGCGCCATGGTCAAGTCCCCAATTGTGATCTTCCTCTACCAAAACAGGGGCTAAAAGCTCAGCTGTTTCTCTCGCCAGTTCCGGGCTGCCCGGAGCAGGATACTGTACATCAAATAATGCTTTCGGGAAACCACCGAAGTCATGAATCGTTCTCGGCATATCCATCGCAGTTACAAAAGTGCCCTGCGTATACCAGTGTGCAGAAATACACAGAATAGCATTAGGTTTAGGAATCTCCTGTGCTGCCTTTCGAAATCCCTGTACAAACTGGTTTTCTTCAATGGCGTTCATCGGTGAGCCGTGCCCGAGAAATAAAACGGGCATTCTTTGAGTGTTACCAAAATTGTTGCTGATATTTTGCAGATCGTTAAGGTTCATGATAAGAATATAATTAAAAAGGTCCAAGGCTTTTAGAAATCCCTGAACCTTTTATGTTTTAATTGGTATAGATATTTTTGGAGAATCTCCCCAAAACTCAATTTTTATTATGCCTGTTTTACAAACTGTAATTCTCCGGCAACTTTTACTTCGTCGCTTACCATTACACCTCCAGCTTCAAGAGCTGCATTCCAGTTCAGACCAAAATCTTTTCTGTTGATCTTTCCTTCAAAAGAAAATCCAGCTTTCGTATTTCCCCATGGGTCAACATTGATCCCTCCGAAGTCTACATCCAAAGTAATAGGTTTTGTAATACCATTTACGGTAAGGTTTCCTGTTACTTTATCATTTAAAGCCTGAGATTCAAATGTGATGGAAGGATATTGTTCTGCATTGAAAAATTCTCCGGATTTTAAATGATTATCTCTGTCTGTATTATTGGTAAATACAGAATCAGTCTGGATAGTAGCTGTCGTTTTAGCATTTGCAAAGCTATCATCCTCAGCTTCAATTTCAGCGTTGAAAGTTCTGAAACTTCCTTTTACATTAGAGATCATCATGTGTTTTACTTTAAAAGTAATTTCACTATGTGTTGGGTCTAGGTTCCATTTTGTTGCCATTGTATTGTATTTTTTGTTTGTTATTAATACTGCAAATGTAGGGCGGAGATCATATACAAATCATTGATTTAGGTTAAGAAATGAAATAACTCCAATTTTAATGTGAATCGTTAATTTGCTTCGCAAGTGAAATGTCAATTATTTACGCTATAAAATTCACTATTGACCATTCACCCTAATTTTAATGTGAATCGTCAATTTGCTTCGCAAGTGAAATGTCAATTGTTCATGCCTATAAAATTCACTATTGACCATTCACCCTAATTTTAATGTGAATCGTCAATTTGCTTCGCAAGTGAAATGTCAATTGTTCATGCCTATAAAATTCACTATTGACCATTCACCCTAATTTTAATGTGAATCGTCAATTTGCTTCGCAAGTGAAATGTCAATTGTTCATGCCTATAAAATTCACTATTGATACTTCATCATTCACCCTAATTTTAATGTGAATCGTCAATTTGCTTCGCAAGTGAAATGTCAATTGTTTATGCCTATAAAATTCACTATTGACACTTCACCATTCACCCTAATTTTAATGTGAATCGTCAATTTGCTTCGCAAGTGAAATGTCAATTGTTTATACCTATAAAATTCACTATTGATAATTCACCATTCACCTAATTTCCCAACTATTAAGTTAAGAATTTATTTTTATCAATGCATTAATCCTGTTTTATGAATGTTTTATTTAACATTTATTAACGGATGATTTTTATTTCTTATTTTTGAAGGATTCAATTTTATACAATGAAATTACATAGATTTTCTTTATTGATGCTGGTTTTGGGCAGTTCTGCAATCGCGCAGACCCAAAAATTTACAATGGCGGAGGCAGTAAATGGACTCAGAACGAATCTTGCCGTAAAAAATATATTCCAGTTCTCATGGGCTGCAGATGGTAAATCATATATTCAGGCTGTAAAAGGCGGTTATCTGATTACTGATCTGAAGACTAATAAACAGGATACTTTAGTTTCTTTGACCCAACTGAACAGGTCATTTTCGGATGCTAAGCTAAAGGCAGTTCCTCAAATCAAATTTATCGGAGGTTCAAGCGGTTATTTCAACGCGAACGATAAAATGTTCTGGATCGAAAAATCGGGAAACGACTGGAAGATAAAGACAACAGCTGCAGTTGATGAAAATGCTTCCAATATGAAAATGTTCGGAGATAACCAGACCTTTGCCTTTACCATAAAGAATAATTTATATATCAATAAAAACGGTAAAACAATTGCTGTAACCAATGATTCTGATGAAAATATCATCAATGGAGGTGCAGCGGTTCACAGAAATGAGTTTGGAATTGATACAGGAATTTTCCCGTCTCCTAATTCTGATGCTGTAGCATTTTACAGAATGGATCAGACGATGGTGGCAGATTATCCTGTTATTGACTGGTCGATAACGCCTGCTGTAAATCATAATATCAAGTATCCTATGGCAGGGCAGAAGTCCCATGAAGTCACTTTGGGAATTTATAATATCAAAAATCAGTCAACTACTTTTCTAAAAATTGAAGGTGAAAAAGATCAGTATTTAACAGCTGTTACGTGGAGTCCGGATTCAAAATATGTTTTTGTAGGTGTTCTGAATCGCGGACAGAATCATTTAAAGATGAACCAGTACGATGCTGTTACAGGAAATCTGGTAAAAACCTTATTTGAAGAAACCAGCGATAAATATGTGGAGCCTCAGCATCCGCTTACTTTCTTCCCGAACTCCAATACAGACTTCATCTGGCAAAGCCAGAGAACAGGTTATAATCACCTGTTCCATTACAGTCTTGAAAAAGGTCTCGTTGCCCAAATCACGAAAGGAGACTGGCTGGTAACTGACATTCTAGGCTTTAATGAAAAGAAAAAAGAGATCTACTTTACATCTACCAAAGAGACACCGCTTGAAAAGCATTTATATAAGATCAACTGGACAAACTTTAAAATGCAGCGAATGGATGATGCATCTGGTGTACATACAGGAATCCTGAGCAGTGACGGGAATTATCTGTATGATACCTACAGCAATGCAGGCACACCAAGGTCTGTGAATATTATCAATACCAATACTGCTAAGTCAATCAATATTCTTACTGCAGAAAATACATTAAAAAATTATCAGAGGCCTGAAATTAAAAATGTGGAATTAAAAGCGGATGACGGAACACCGCTTTACGGAAAGATTATTCTCCCTACAGATTTTGATGCCACTAAAAAATATCCGGTAATTGTTTATCTGTACAACGGGCCACACTTGCAGCTGGTAACCAATACATTCCCTGCATCAGGAAACCTTTGGTACGAATATATGGCCCAAAACGGGTACATTATTTTCACCATGGACGGAAGAGGTTCTGCCAACCGTGGAATGAAGTTTGAGCAGGCTGTTTTCAGAAACCTGGGAACAACAGAAATGAACGATCAGATGAAAGGAGTGAACTATTTAAAATCTCTTCCTTATGTAGATGCCCAGAGAATGGGGATTCACGGATGGAGCTTTGGCGGATTTATGACGACAAGTTTCATGCTTCGTCAGCCTGATGTTTTCAAAGTGGGGGTTGCCGGAGGTCCGGTGATCGACTGGAAAATGTACGAGATCATGTATGGTGAAAGATATATGGATACACCTCAGGAAAACCCTCAGGGGTATGCCACGGCTAATCTATTGGATAAAGTTCAGAATTTAAAAGGAAAATTACTGATGATCCACGGTGCCCAGGACGATGTGGTGGTATGGCAGCATTCCATCAAATTTATAAAGTCCGCGGTAGACAATGGAGTTCAGCTGGACTACTTTGTTTATCCGGGACATCCGCATAATGTGATCGGGAAAGACAGGGTTCACCTGATGCAGAAAGTGACAGATTATTTTGATCAGTATCTTAAGAAATAATAGTGAAATCCAGCCTTTAGGCTGGATTTTTTATTGGTAACAGTATTCTTTAATAGCAAATCCGTTCTTAACAAACATCAATGTTTCTGAGCTTTTTCATCCGTAATTTTGTGTATCTAAAATCTAAAAATATGGAATTAGGAATAGGAATGTTTGGGGACCTGGCTTTTGATCAGGCTACCGGAAAATATAGAGATGCAGGCGTGAAGATCCGTGAAATACTGGATCAGGTAAAATTAATGGATGAGGTAGGCATTGATGTTTTTGCAATGGGAGAACATCACCGTCCGGATTATGCAGTTTCGTCACCGGAAATGGTATTGGCAGCAGCAGCGAGCATCACCAAAAATATAAAGCTGGCAAGCGGAGTTACGGTGTTAAGTTCTTCAGAACCCGTGAAAGTATATGAAGACTTTTCAACTTTGGACCTGATCTCAGACGGAAGAGCTGAAATATTTGTCGGAAGGGGAAGTTTTATCGAATCGTTTCCGTTGTATGGCTATTCACTGAATGATTACGAAGAACTTTTTGACGAAAAACTTGAATTGCTGCTAAAGATCAACTCAGAAGAAAATGTAACCTGGTCAGGAAAACTTCGTGCGCCAATGCAAAACCAGACTGTTTATCCGAGAGCTAAAAACGACGGAAAATTATCGATCTGGAGAGCAGTAGGTGGAACTCCGCAATCTGTTTTAAGTGCAGCAAAATTAGGAATGCCATTGGTGGTAGCCATCATTGGAGGGATGCCGGTACAGTTTAAAAATCTGGTTGAATTTTACAAGCAAGAGTATCAGAAAGCAGGGCATGACGTATCCAAAATGCAGATCGCAATTCATTCACACACGTTTGTAAGTAATGATCAGGCTGTAGTGGACGGATATTTCAATAATTATAAATCTCAGATGGACAGAATCGGGGCAACCAGAGGCTGGGCTCCTTATACGAAAATGCAGTATGACGGCGGAAGAGCTAGAGAAGGCGCCCTGTTCATCGGAAGTCCTGCAGAAGTGGCTGATAAAATCACCTACATGAAGGAGATTTTTGGCATTACAAGATTCATCGGGCATATGGATATTGGTGATCCTGCTCACGATATTATGATGAAATCTATTGAACTGTTCGGGGACGAAGTAAAACCGGCTATTCAGGATTTATAAACTATTAATTCTAAGCAGAGAATTTCTTAATGGACGTAGTTATTTTTTATCATCTTTCATTAAAGCTTTAGCTGAAAATTTGAAAATGTATTAATTAATTGTATTTTTGGTTAAAACAATACAATGAGAAATATTCTGATTGTCTTATTTACTTTTGCTTGTACAGTTATTGCCGCTCAAAATGTAGAAAACATTGCAAAAGAGGTAAAAGAAGAAGGAATTGCACTTTATCACAGTGAAATGGCTAGCTGGTACGGCACAGATATTTTTAGAGAGAATTATGATAAAATGGACAATGTGGGTGGATATTTCTCTTACGTGGATAAGACAGTTCCCAAATGCATTTTCTTTTCTAAGAATAATAAAGTGATTGCAACGATATCTTTTCCTGCAAATTTTAATCCGAAGGATGCTAAAAAAGATTTCAACGAAAGAGAATTTACAGCTACTGAGAATGATTATTTTAACATTCGACAGAAGGCATTGACAAGAGTTCAAAACGATACTATTTTTAAAAATTATAAAAATGCAAGTCTTAATTTGATTCCTGTCATTAAAAATAATATTAAGAAAGTATATATAGTGACGGGGCCTTCTATTGCAAATATTGTCATATTCGGAAATGATTATCTGATCACTTTTAATGATAAAAATGATATTCAGAATGTAGAAAAAATGCATCAGGGAATGATTGTTCAAAAAATCAAAGATGATGATGGTGAATCCAGTGGTGGAGCTCACACTCATATTCTGGAGAATTGGCAGACAATAACACCAACCGATATCTGTACACTAATGCTTTATCAAAGATTTACAAATTGGGGGAATTATAGTGTAGTTTCAAAAAAATATATAAGCCTTTGGGATAACAAATCAAATAGCCTAACTATCATGAAATCCGAAGACTATGATAAAATAGCTAAAAAAGAAGAAGAAAAAAATAAATAAAATTATCCGGATATCTTAACTAATAAATTAAAAATATTTAGAGTTTTAAGCAAAAATAAACTGCAGAACAGCTGCAGTTTATTTTTTTAATGTAAAATTAAATAGTGCTTATTACATTTTATACAATCACAATCAAGCTTCTTTTTTCATCCTTTACGATAATGAGGGCAGTTTATGACATGTGATATTGTCTGCTGGATTTCCATATCTACTTATAATATTCTACTTTTACAAAAAAAACAATGCAGGAACCGTCAAAAGATCCGTTACACGGGAAAAGGCTAGATGCTATTCTAGAAGAACTGGTAGAATATTACGGAGGCTTCGAGAAACTTGGCGAGCAGATCAATATAAAATGCTTTACAGATAATCCAAGTATTAATTCTTCTTTGAAATTTCTGAGGAAAACAGATTGGGCCAGAGCAAAGGTAGAAAGCCTGTATCTCTATGTATTGAGACAGAAAAAGCGGGATGAAACAAAGAACGGGAAATAAAAAGGTGCTCTTTTTGATATTTTTGTTTTAACATCTTTTCCAAAGTCAATCATTTCAAAAATAGTATATTTGTGCCGTTAATCGTGAAAAAAATCACGAAAAAAAAGATAAAATATGACAATTGAAAACAACCATGTTGTAGCAGTAAGTTACGTACTTCACACGATCGAAGAAGATGGAAGTAAAATTCTTGTAGAAGAAACAACAGCAGAAAGCCCACTTACATTTTTATATGGTGTAGGAATGATGATTCCAAAGTTTGAACAAAATATCCTTGGCCTGAAGGCTGGTGATAAAGCAGCTTTTGTTATTCAGCCTGAAGAAGCTTACGGAGAAAAAGATCCTAATTCAATCGTGCAGTTGCCTATCGATATGTTTCAGGAATCAGGAACTCCGCCTTTAGGCGCTATTTTGCCTTTATCAGATGGGCAGGGAAATAATTTCCAGGCATTTGTGTTAGAGGTAACCCCTGAAGCAGTAGTGGCAGACCTTAACCATCCAATGGCGGGGAAAGTTTTAGATTTCCAGGTAGAAATTGTAAATACACGTCCTGCGACGGAAGAAGAACTGGCACATGGTCATGTTCATGGAGCTGACGGAACAGAAGCCCACTAAACTATAATCAATGTCCGGATTTTTTCGGACATTTTTTTTATTCTAAAAATTCCCCACTCACGTAAAACCAACGGTTTTGAATCATTTTGAATTTTGATAATTCATGATGGATTTGCTCATGTCCTTCTTCATCAGTATAAAAGGCTTTAAACTCAACTTTGCTGACAGAAGGTTTATCTATAATTTCCAGTTTTGTCCATTCGTTAATCTCTCCCCATTCCTGCAGATCTTCTATGTTGTGGAATTTTCTTTTTGCCGGAGATGTAGTTTCCATCAGGTATTTTCCGTTCGGAATGGCAAATGCAGAAAATCTGGAACGCATCAGGGCTTCCGCAGTTGGAGCATATTTTTCTCCGATGTGATAAGGTCGGCAGCATTCTTCGTAAAGTTTTCCTGAACAGCAGGGACAATCCATTTTTATTTATTTTATTGAACAGCAAAAGTAAAAATTTTATCAGTAGGAATGGGCTTTAGCCCATTTACATAAAAAAAGAAGCATCCAATCGGATGCTTCTCAATATAATTTATTTAATAAAACCTCTGTTTCTCAATAAAGGTTTGATATCAGGATCATGTCCTGTAAAATCTCTGAATGCCTGGTTAAGGTCTACAGAGTTTCCTACAGAAAGAATATATTTTCTGAAACGGTCGCCATTTTCTCTTGTCAGGCCTCCATTGTTTTTAATCCACTCCCATGCATCATTATCAAGGGTTTCAGACCATAAATAAGCATAATATCCAGCTGAATACCCTCCGCCCCAGATATGGGCAAAATAAGGAGTATGATATCTTGGTGGTACTGTAGCTAAAGTAAACCCATGGCTGGCTAACGACTGTTTTTCAAAATCCAGAACAGGAATCAACTGACTTTCATTCGTCACGGTATGCCAGTCCATATCCAGAGCTGCTGCAGAAACAAGTTCTGTCGTCATATATCCCTGGTTGAATGTAGCTGCCTTTTTAATTTTTTCAACTAAGGCCTGAGGAATTGGTTGTTTTGTTTCGTAGTGAAGCGCATAATTTTTAAGAACGACAGGATCTAAAGCCCAGTGCTCATTGATCTGTGAAGGGAATTCCACGAAATCTCTAGGAACACTTGTTCCTGAAAGTGACGGGTATTTCTGACTTGCAAACATACCGTGGATTGAATGTCCAAACTCGTGGAACATTGTGGAAACATCATCGTAGCTAATTAGTGACGGCTTTCCTGGAGCCGGCTTCTGATAATTATAACAGTTTACAATCACAGGTTTGGTTCCTAAAAGATAAGACTGCTCAACAAAATTGCTCATCCATGCACCTCCATTTTTAGAATCTCTGGTATAGAAATCAAGATAATAAATCGCGATAGATTTTCCATCGTGGTCAAAAACCTCATAGGTTACTACATCCGGATGATAAACCGGAAGATCGGTTCTCTTTTTAAAAGTAAGCCCATAGAACTTTTCAGCAGCATAGAAGACTCCTTTTTCCAAAACAGTAGTTACCTCAAAATAAGGCTTGATCTGGTTTTCATCAAGATCATATTTTGCTTTTCTTACCTGCTCAGCATAGAAATTCCAGTCCCATGGCTCTACTTTGAAACCACCTTTCTGCTGATCGATCAGATCCTGAATATCTTTTGCTTCACGTTTTGCCGTTTCTACTGCTGGTGTAGCAATTTGGTTCATTAGTTTTGTAGCTGCTTCAGGTGTTTTGGCCATCTGGTCCTGAAGTTTCCATTCAGCAAAGCTTACTTTTCCTAAAGTCTGAGCTTTTTTAAGTCTCAGTTTAGCTAGTTTTTCAATCGTTTCACGGGTATCGTTTCCGTCACCCTTTTCAGCTCTGAGCCACGATGCTTTGAACAGTTTTTCTCTTGTAGCTCTGTTCTTAAGATTTTGAAGAAGAGGCTGTTGTGTAGTATTCTGAAGGGCAAGAAGATATTTTCCCGGTTGTCCTGCAGTTTTAGCATCCGTTGCAGCTGCTTCGATTTCGTCGGCTGAAAGTCCGTCAAGTTCTTTAGCATCAGAAAAAAATACACCTCCCTGCTTTCTGGCTTCCAATAGCTTATTGGCATATTGAGTGGAAAGTGAAGCGAGTTCCTGATTGATCTGCTTTAGTTTTTCTTTATCAGCAGAAGAAAGATTGGCTCCTGCAATTTCAAAATTCTGCTTATAATACTGAACCAGTTTTTTGCTTTCAGGATCTAAACCGTCTTCTTTAATAGACTTAATTCTTTTATATAAATTTTCATTCAGGTACATTTTATCAGAATGCGCTGCAAAAATAGGAGCATATTCTTCATCCAAAGCCTGAAGGGTAGGATTTGTATTAGCGCTTGTAAGATTTGAAAATACAATAGTGGCTCTTTTTAAAACTTCACCGCTTTTTTCAAGGGCAACAATAGTGTTTTCAAAAGTAGGAGCTTCCGGATTATTTGCGATCTTCAGGATCTCAGCATCATGCTGTTTAAGTCCGAAATCAAATGCAGGTTTGAAATGTTCATTTTTAATTTTATCGAATTCCGGAGCTTCATACTGAAGCTTGCTTTTCTTCATAAAAGGGTTTGAAGATAAGGATGGATCGGTAACAGGAATCTCCTGTTGAGTATCGGTTTTCTTCATTGTAGTACAAGATTGGTTAAGTGCCAGGGCAGAAATTAACAATACCGATGAAATATTTTTCATAAATTAGTTGTTATTAAAGTATAAAGATATTAAAACTTAATTTATAAAAGCAGTAAACATGAAATCGACAACTCTTTTTGTACTTTCAGCCTTCTCGCTGATAACCTCATGCAATGAAAGGCATGATAAAAGAAACAATGAAAATAATGACCGTAATAACGATAACGGTTGGGTAGACAAAGTGATCGACAAAGACAGTGGTCCGGTTAAAGAAAAAGTATTTAACGGAGATTTTGACGAAATAGAAGTTTCCCAGGCTATTGGTGCTGAGATAATCAAATCCGAAACTGAAAAGGTTGTTATTTCTGCGCCTGAAAATATCCTCAATGAAATTCTTGTGGAAAACAGTGGCGGAAAGCTTCATATCCATTATAAGCTTGGTATCAGGGTTATGAACAGCCATAATGTGAAGGCTAAGATCTATACCAAAGATTTTTCTAAGCTCGTTGCTAATTCTGCTGCAAGTGTTACCATAAAAGATAAATTCACACAGGAAAAAATGAATGTTGAAATCTCCAGCGCATCAAGCGTTTCTGGCGATCTGGAAGCTAATGATTTTGATCTTTCGGCAGACAGCAGCAGCAGTTTCAGCGGTAAAGTTTGGGCGGTGGACCTTGATGTTGATGCCTCATCAGCAGCAAGCATTAATATTTCAGGAAAAACAAAAAATGCAGAGATTACTTCCTCATCAGCCAGCAGTATTTCAGCAAAAGAAGTTATTGCCGATCATGTAAAAGCTGAGGCGTCCAGCGGCGCAAGCATTCAGATCAGTGCTGTTTCTTCGCTGAATGCAGAAGCTTCTTCCGGCGGGAGCATAGATGTTTCTAAAAAAGGTGAACTGAAAAGCATAACCAAGCAGGAAAGCAGTGGCGGAAGCGTCAGTATTCAATAAATTAATTAGGAGGTTCCTCGTCGTTCTCTTCACCTACTGACGAGGAACCCTCCCAATTCTTATTATCAAAATTAAGGTTATCATAAGCCAGTAATTCCTCCTCACGCTGGAGGATTTCTTTTGTGGTGAACAATAAAATCTCGTCATCCTCCTTTGCTTTGGCCAGCCTTCTGATAGAAGCTTTGTCTATGGCCATAAACCTTTGTCCGAGTCGTCTTGCCGCATATTTTCTCATCCCGGTTTCATGAAGGACATCTACAGCCATATCTACTGCGGTTCCCAATGTTTCCCGGTAAATGTTTTCAATACCGTTGTTAAGGTAATTATAAGCATCGATTCTGTTTTTAGCCCTTACAAAAATCCGCACTTTAGGATAATGTTCCCGCACCAGTTCCGCTATGAACTTATTGTCATCAGGATCATCAAGACAGAGAACAAGAATTTCTGCATCTTCAATTCCTGCAGCCCTTAAAATGGGAATTCTTGTGGCGTCACCGTAATAAACCTTAAAACCATAGCTTCTCAGCAGTTTTACACGGTCAGAGTCTCTGTCCAGAACTGTTGCCGATATTTTATTGGCTTTTAAAAGACGCCCTACCGTACTTCCAAAATGCCCGAAACCTACAATAATGATCTTCTTTTGGCTTACATTATTGTCCAGGATATTAAAATCATTCTCTTCATCAGGGATTTCTTTAATAAATTTAGGAGTAATGAGCCGGTCGTTAATGATCAGGAGAATAGGAGTGATGCACATTGTGATTGCAGTAACGGCCATCATTTGTGCATTGAGTTCAGGACTTAAAAGATAAAGATCTGAAGCATAATTGATCAGGACAAAAGCAAATTCTCCCACCTGCGAAAGAGCAAACGCATAAAATAAACTCTGTGATGTATCAATCTTAAAAAACTTGCCAATAGCATACAGAACCACAAATTTTACAGTCAATACTGCAAAAACAGTAGAGAAGATAAAGATAGGATCCTGCTGAATGATGTTAAAATTAATTGTAGAGCCTACACTCACAAAGAATACAGCTAAAAGCAGCCCTTTAAAAGGATTGATCTGCGCTTCAAGCTCATGGCGGAATTCACTGTTGGCAAGCATTACCCCGGCTAAGAAAGCACCCAGTGCAGGAGACAGACCAATGGCAGCCATAAGTTCCGAAACTCCAATCACTAAGAATAAAGAGGAGGCGGTGAGGAGTTCCGTCATTCCCGACTTTGAAACATATCTTAAGAAAGGAACAAATACATATCTTCCCAGAAGGATCAGAATAGCAACCCCTAAAATCACAGTTCCGGCCTGCATCCATTCCGGAAGTTTCTGAATAATAATTTGGATTTCGTTATCGTGATGATTTGCTTTATAATTAGCAATAAGTGGAAGGATAGCCAGGATAGGGATCACCGCAATATCCTGAAACAGGAGGGTAGAGAACGAGGCTTCTCCAGCCATAGTTTTAAAATTGTTTTTTTCCTGAAGGGTTTGTAGCACGATGGCAGTAGAAGAAAGAGCAAAACACATCGCGATAGCAATGGCTTTGTCTATTCTCCATCCGGCACTGATAAAAACCAAAAAAAGCAGTGAAATAGAAAGAAGCATCTGTGTAAGCCCGAGGCCCATAATTTTCTTCCGCATTTCCCAGAATTTCCGGGGTTCCAGTTCCAGCCCTACCAAAAAAAGGAGCATGATCACTCCAAACTCACTGGCATGCATGATGTCGTTAACATCTTTCCCGGTAAGCCTTAGAACATATGGGCCGATGATGATACCTCCTAATATATATCCGATAACTGAACTCAATCCAAATTTTCTCGCCAGCGGAACCATAATAATGGCTACACCTAAGAAAAGTAATGTATTCATTGCTAAGCTGGACTCCATATGTTATTGGTTGAGTAGTTCTGTAAATTCTTTTTTATGTAGAATAATCTCTTTTTTGCTCAGTTTATTGGCTTCATAAACGATTTTGATATGTTTTATATTCGCTTTGAAAACCTTTAAAGATACGATTAGCCCGCTGATCAGTTCTTCCACTGTATACTGATACGTTCCGTTTTTACTGAATGATCTTTCCTTTCCCCCGGTCGTTATCAGAATATAAATTTCTTTTCCTTCCAGTGGATTGGTTTCACCTTCTCTGAGCCAGTCCCTGTCGAACACTTCATCGATCCATAATCTTAATAAAGGGGGGATTCCGAACCAGATAAGCGGAAACTGAAAAATAAAACGGTCATAGCTTCTTAATCTTTTCCTCTCCCTGAATGCGGCAATGTGAAAATCCGGATATTCTTCGTAAAGATCTCTAAGGGTAAAATGCTGGTGGCGGACATAGAAATTGATAAGCTCCACATTTGAATTGGAGTGCTCTAAATAGGGATGTGCAAAAACTACCAGCGTCTTTTTCATAAACCTGTTTTCAGTAAATATAATGAAAAAAAATTGGATAAAAGACGGATTTTATATGGTTTTGTTAATTTTTTACTATGAAAAATTGAATTTAATATTAAAATAAAACAAAGAAATGAAAGGATTTTAGTGTTTTAAATAAAAAATCGGGCACTGGGCCCGATTATATTGAATTTTTGTTATCTTTTAAATTACCATCCGCCTGAAGCGCCACCGCCGCCGAAGCTTCCTCCGCCACCAAAACCGCCGAATCCTCCGCCGCCTCCGGAACTTCCACCTCCAAAACCGCCTCCACCGAAGCTGCCAGGGAATGGAAAGAATCCACCGGGGTAATTTCTGCGTCCTCTTCTGGTAATGATCACATCGTCGTCATCATTATTACCGCCGCCACGTCCTCCGCCTCTGCCTCCAAAGATAAAGGCCAGAATGATAAAGATGACAAATGCGATAATAAGGATCTTAAAAGCACTTCCATTACCTGAAGGTGCTGAGGTTTCCATAGGTTTGAATTTTCCCTGAACAGCCTCCATGATCGCTGAGGTGCCACGGTTGATGCCGTCATACCATTGCCCCTGTCTGAAATTGGGAGTGACAATATAATCAAGGATCTGTCCTGCAACAGAAGCGGTAAGGTACTGTTCTACAGCTCTTCCCTGTTGGATAGACATGGTTCTGTCTTCTGTAGCGATCAGGAAAACCACGCCGTTATCCACTCCTTTTTTTCCGATTCCCCACTTTTCTCCGAACATGGTTGCCAGAAAGTTCACATCTTCTCCTTTGGTAGAAGGGATAATAACCACTTCGATTTCCGTGGAAGTAGAATCTGCAAATTTAATCAGCTTATTGTTCAGTTCGTCTTTTTGCTGTTGTGTGAGCAGGCCAGCCTCATCAAACACAGGATATAGAACCGCCGGTTTGGGCGGGATTGTATACTGTGCCGATACAAAAGTGTAAAAGCAGAAGAGTATAAATGAAAATACCAGTTTAAGAGAACGTAATTTCATTAGACAGCTGATTGGGGTTTTCTCCTTCTACAGGAAAATGTTTTTTTAATTCAAGACCGGTTTCCAGAATGCCGCTTTTTAAAGCTTTATAATAATTTCCTTTGGCAAATTCAGCAGTGATATAGTCGTGCAGGTGATCCCAGTACGATTGGTGTACCTTGTCATGGATTCCAATGTCGCCAATAATGGTCAGATATTTCTGTTCAAAATTGACATGAAAAAGCACAGCGTTTCTGTCGGCAGTTTTATTCATACACAGTTCTTTGAAAACCTCAAATGCAGTCTGTGCATTCTCCGTTTCCGTGTTCGAGTCAATATGTACTCTGATCTCGCCTGTAGAATGTTCTTCTGCCGACTGTATAGCTTCCACAAGGGAAGTGATCTGCTGATTTGTCAAAAAACGGCTCATTATTTAAATACTTCTGGTGCTTTTTCTGCACCGGCTTCAGCCTTGAAGAAAGGTTTTTCTTTAAAGTTTGTAAAATTCGCCAGAATATTATTCGGGAATGTTTTGATTGTTGTGTTGTAATCTTTGGCCGCATCATTATAATAAACCGTTTCGGTTCTGATGCTGTTTTCTATCGCCGTAAATTCTCTCTGAAAATTAATATACTGCTGGTCCGCTTTTAAATTCGGATAAGATTCCACTACAGCCATTAACCTGCTTAGTGCTCCGGATAATTCTCCCTGTGCTGCCTGGAATTTAGCCATATCAGCTTCTGTCATATTCGTAGGATCGATGTTGATAGAAGTTGCTTTGGAACGCGCCTCAACAACTTTAGTCAATGTTTCCTGCTCAAATTTTGAATACGATTTAACGGTTCTTTCCAGATTCGGAATAAGATTGGCTCTTTTCTGATATACAGTTTCTATATTAGACCATTTGGAGTTTACGTTCTGTTCTTTCGAAACAAAATTATTATACCCGTTTTTCCCCCAGAAGAATAGTACACCTACAATAATAAGCAGTGCAATACCGATAGTTCCTGCACTAAGGCAGCCTTTATTTTTCATAGTTTATTTTTTTTTAATTTTTTGTGCTAATCAAATATACAAATTATGTGCTAATTTTGTAAAAAATTATTAGAATGACAACAATAGTGGTGGCCATGGGAGAGAAAAACGAGATCGGTTTTGAAAATAAACTGCTGTGGCATCTTCCTAAAGACCTGAAACACTTTAAAGATATTACTTCCGGACATCCTGTTATTATGGGAAGAAAAACCTATGAAAGTATAGGGAAACCGCTGCCTAACCGTACCAATATTGTAATTTCCAGAAAGAAAAACTGGTTTGAAGAAGGAATCCTGATCGTTGGAAGCATTAAAGAAGCAGTAAAATTCGCCAAAAAGATCGATGAGGAAGTATTCATTATCGGTGGCGGAAATATCTATGAGCAGACTATAGAAATTGTTGATAAACTGGAAGTTACTTTAGTTAAGGCTGATCTTGATGCCGATACATTTTTTCCAAAGATAAATCCGAAAGTCTGGAAAAAAACTGAAGAGACCTGTCATGAAAAGGATGAAAAGAATGAATACGATTTTTGCTTTCAGACATTTGAACGAATCAAGAGCGAATAGTTGTGGAAATTCTAACTTTTTACCTCTAGCTTCTAACCTGTAAATTTTCTATCTTTGCACTTCTAAAATTGAACAATGAATAAGTACATAAAAATTGTAATTGCAGCAGTTCTTATCCTTTTAGGACTTTATATGATGATTTTCACAAGAAGTCTGGGCTGGGGAATCGTAGTTTTCCTTCTTGCAGCACTGCCTATTATACTTTTCATCAAGAATGAATACATTCTCCTTGCCTTCTGGCAGCTGAGAAAGCAGAATATGGAAAAAGCCGCAGAATGGTTAAACGGAATCACCAATTATCGGGCGCAGCTTCATAAATCCCAATATGGATATTTCCACTATTTACAGGGACTGACCCAGGCTCAGGAGCATCCTGCAAAAGTGGAACCGCTGATGAAAAAAGCTTTGGAATATGGCCTGAATATGAAGCACGACAGAGCGATGGCAACATTGAATCTTGCAGCAGCAGCCATTTCTAAAGGAAGAAAACAGGAGGGGCAGAGGCTTCTGGACGAGGCTAAAAGATTAGACTCGGCAGGAATGATGACGGATCAGATCAAAATGATGAAAGATCAGCTGAAAATGCCTTCTATGCAGAAGCATATGCACAACCCGAATATGAGACAGAGAGGGAAATTCTTCTAAGACAATATACGAAACTGAAAAAGCACCTGATCCAGGTGCTTTTTTTGTTATGTGAATACATGACCGCTACATCTCAGAATTCTGATCATATCCATAGAACTTAGGTATTTGCCAGTGATATTTTACAGCAAGAGTTCGAATGGAAACAATTAATATAATAGTGAATATCTGTATAAATGTATAGGAAAGCGGGATAAACTTTGTCATCAGGAGAAATGCAGATCCGCCAACAATACATGCTGTAGCGTAGATCTCTTTTCTAAAGATCAGTGGAATCCTGTTGAGGAGGATATCCCGTATGATTCCTCCGAAACACCCGGTTATGGTTCCCAGTGCGATACATATAAGCGGATGAATATCAGCATTGAGCCCTTTCTGAACCCCGATAATGGTAAATAACCCCAGTCCGAAGCTGTCAAAAATAAATAAGGTTACCTTGAAGTTCTTTTCAATAGACTTGAAGACCATGGCAAAAATGCTGGTACCCAAAATCAGGGCGCACGTTAAAAGATCATGCATCCAGAAAACCGGAATATCCAGCAGGAGGTCTCTTACAGTTCCTCCTCCCACAGAAGTGACGAATGCAATAATCAGTACCCCGAACGGATCAAGGCGTTTCTGCATCGCTGCAAAACTCCCCGACATCGCAAAGGAAATGGTTCCGAGCACCTCTATGGCAAAATTGAACTGTTCGTGCATAATTTATGAGTAATAGGTAATGGGCAATGAGTAATAAAAATTATGCCATTTAAAGCTGGGATAATCTAAATTTATACTTAGTCATAACCTTTACAAGTTCTTCACATTCTGATTTTAAATGAATCATTTTTTCAGATCTTGCTCTTGAAGCAGCTCGGTAATTTGCGGCTACTGAAGTAGAAGATCTTATAATTTGCTTTCTTATGACCGATACATCATCTGAATAAGGTAATGATGAAAGAGATTTAATCACAAGAATAGAAAAATTTTTTAGCTCTTTCCCGAAAAATTTGATTATAATCCATATTTCCCAAATTACTCATTACCTATTACTCATTACTTATCGTTGTACCCTGACGGCTTCCGGGACCAGCAATTCATATTCTCCATTGTGGTTGATGATTTCCCTTACGATGCTGCTGCTGATGAAAGATTTTCCGGATGAGGTTAATAAGAATACGGTTTCCAGCTTTTTATGGGCCAAAGTTCTGTTAGTGTGGGCTATTGCTTTTTCAAATTCAAAATCAGCGGGATTTCTTAAGCCTCTCAGGATGTATTGCGCGTCCTTTTCAAAACAGTAGTCCACCGTTAATCCTTCAAAAAAGTCCACTTCTACATTGGGGAATTCAGCGACGGAGTTTTGAATAAATTCCATTCTTTTTTCCAGGGGAAACATATATTTTTTTTGGGAATTCTGCCCGATCGCAATAATCAGTTTGTCAAAAAGCGGAGCCGCTCTTTCAATAATATCATAATGTCCCAGAGTAATAGGATCAAAGGATCCGGGGAAAACAGCAATTTTCATGTTTTACGTGTTATGATGAGTTATGGGGTTACGAGGTCTGTGTTTTGGGTTTCGGTTGCGAGATTTAGGTTGCCGGGGTGAACTATTCACCGGGTTTTCTTCCATCTTCAAACTTCCATTCATTAACGACTAACTTCTAACCTCTAGATTCTAACTTCTATTATTATTTATTCAATGCTTTTTCTACTTCGTTTCCGCAAAGGTCTGTGATGGATATTCCGTAAATTTTTGCCTGTTGCGGAAGAATACTGGCAGGAGAGAATCCCGGATTAGTATTCATTTCAAGCATATAAGGAATACCATCCATAAGGATGAATTCACTTCTTGAAAAACCGCTCATGCCAAGGGAATTGTAAGCTCTTTTTGAAATTTCTTCCACTCTGATTCTTGTTGCATCGTCAATTCTTGCCGGGGTAATTTCTTCTGAAGCTCCTTCGTATTTAGCTTCATAATCAAAGAATTCATTGGTCGGTACGATTTCAGTGATTCCTAAAACGATGGTTTCGCCTTTGAAATCTATGACCCCTACAGAAACTTCCATTCCGTCCAGGAAGCTTTCAATAAGAATTTCATCATCCTCTTTGAACGCGATTTCCGTTGCAGCAATTAATTCTGACTTTTCCTTTACTTTTGAAATACCTAGAGATGAACCGGATTGGTTGGGCTTAACGAAAACCGGAAGGCCAAGACTTTCAATAATTTCGTCTGTATTGATGTCTTCTCCTTTTCTTAAATAAATGCTTTTGGCAGAAGGAATTCCATACTTTGATAAGACAGCCAATGTGTCTTTTTTATTGAAGGTTAAAGCGCTTTGGTAGAAACCACAACCGGTATATTTCTGCCCGATAGCGTCCCAATAGGCCTGCAGGATTCCGTTTTCACCCGGAGTTCCGTGGATAATGTTGAAACAGGCATCGAATTTCAGTTTTTCATGATTATCTAAAGTCACTGAAAAATCTCCGCGGTTGATTTCATATTTTTGATCGTTTTCTCCTAAAAAATACCACTCATCTTTAAGAATGACTACTTTATATACATCATATAGATTTCTGTCCAGAGAATCGTAGATCAACTGACCGCTTTTTAAGGAAACCACATATTCATCCGAATAGCCTCCCATGACAACGGCAACACTTTTTTTGCTCATAACCATTATAGTATCAATTAAGGCAAATTTAATCATTTTATGTAATGCAATAAGGGAAATTCAGAAATTTTAAAATTGAAATGAATTGTGTTAAATAAAAGCACATTTAAAATTATTAGCTATATTTGCCGTTATAATTAAAGTATTTTTAAGTATGCTTAAATCACTTTTCAATTGGAAAGTTTTACTGAATTTAGCAGTAGCCATCGGTATTTTTGTGGGGTTAGTGTGGCTTACTTTCCGCTGGCTGGAATACCATACCAATCACGGTCAGGAAATTCCTGTGCCCAATGTTATTAATAAATCGGTTTATGATGCCGTAAAAATATTAGAGGATACCGGACTGGAATATGAAGTAGACAGTGCTGAATATAACCCTAAATATAAGCCTTTCCAGGTTTTGAAGATGCACCCTTTATCCAGTTCGCGTGTAAAACCGGGATCGCTGGTAAGAATTGTAGTTAATCCCAGAACATGGGCTCCTATTACGGTTCCGGATGTGATCAATAAATATTCAGGGCTGGCTTTTCAGAGACTGGATCAGGTTGGTCTTAAGATCGGCGATACCATCTATGAGCCGAGTATTCAGAAAGATGCTCTTTTAAGGGTATTATATAAAGGTAATGCAGTTAATCCCGGATCACGTCTTCCGAGATTCTCCGTGATTGATGTTGTAGTGGGTTCAGGACCTATGAGAAATATTTCTATTCCTAACGTGGTAGGGCTTTCGGTAAAAGAAGCAAGAGCTGTAATCGCCAGAAGCTTATTTGAGGTAGGTTTGGTAGAACATGAAGACGGAAGTAAAGATGAATCTGATATTATCTATTATCAGGATCCGGCCTCCGGAGATGTACGAGATCAGGGAATGCAGATTGATCTTTGGGCAAGTAAGAGAACACCTGCCGAGCTTAGGGCCAAAGTAGAACAGCTGAATTCTATCTACCGAATGAAAGTAGATACATCACTGCCTCCGGTACATTATGATGAAGTTCCCAACTATCCGGAACCAAGTTATAATCCACCTGCAGCAGTACCTGTACCCAAAAAAGAAGTTCCTAAATCTGAACCTGCTAAAACAGAGCCGGCAAAGACGAGCAGTGCAGCAACTGGAGCCAAACCTGCCGGAACCGGAACAGAAAAACCTAAATCCGCTGTAACAAACAGCCAGAGTTCAGGAAATAAGCCGGCAACAACGACAGGAAATGCAACACAGCAGCCGGTCCAAAAGCCAAAGGCTAAAAAAGTAGTGGTAGAATAATCACAGTTTATTATATAAAATATAGGCTTCAACTGCAAAATGTTGAGGCCTTTTGCGTAAAAAAATAAAATAATGGCAGAAGATAACGAAGACTTTTTAGATGAAGAATTATTAGATTCCGACAGTTTGGAGAACATCGATATTGATGAGGAAAATAAAGGACTGTATGAGCATCTTAATATCAAAGTCGATAAAAACCAGGAGCCGTTAAGAATTGATAAGTTCTTATTAATATACAGACAAAACTCTTCACGGAATAAAATTTCACAGACCTGCAGAGCCGGAAATGTGGTTGTAAACGGTGCTCCGGTAAAACAGAATTACCGTGTAAAACCCGGTGACCAGATCTCGGTGCTTCTTGCCCATCCGCCGAGGGAAAATGTGATTATTCCTCAGGATATCCCTGTGAATATCATTTATGAAGATGATGATCTGGTAGTGGTAGACAAAGAACCGGGGATGGTTGTGCATCCAGGCCATGGAAACTGGGACAAAACATTGGTGAATGCATTGGCCTTCCATTTTGAAAAGAGCGGTGAGAAATCTGACCTGGACAGGGTAGGACTTGTTCATAGGATTGATAAAGATACCTCAGGCCTTTTGGTGATTGCAAAAAACGAATATGCATTGAGCTTTTTAGCCAAACAGTTTTTTAACAGAACTACAAAAAGATTATACTGGGCTTTCGTATGGGGGAATCCTCAGGAAGATGAAGGGACCATAAGAGGGCATATCGGGAGGCATCCCAAGAACCGGATGCAGATGTCCGTTTACGAGGACGGAAGCCACGGAAAGCACGCGGTGACGCATTATAAGGTTTTAGAACGGTTTAAATATATGACCTGGGTAGAATGTAAACTTGAAACAGGAAGAACACACCAAATCCGTGCTCATTTCAAACATGTCGGCCATACTTTGTTTAATGACGAAAGATATGAAGGTCATACGCCTTTAAGAGGAGTGAATCTACCTAAGTATAAGCAGTTTATAAAAAATGTTTTTGAAATTCTGCCAAGACATGCACTCCATGCCCATACTTTAGGGTTTATACATCCAACTACTAAAAAGGAATTATATTTTGAGAGCCCAATGCCCAAAGATATGGCGGATGCTGTAAAAAAATGGAGAAATTATTTAGAAAACTAAAAATATATTGAGAATTTTTTTATATTTGTTGAATTGAAATCAAGATTTGTTATGAGAAAACTATATGCTATCGTATGTTTAGCTCTTTTGTCAAATGCATACAAAGCACAAGAATCACTACCATACTATCAGCAATATCTTTTGGATGGTGAATTCCTGTTCAACCCAGCTCAGTACGGAAAGACCGATTACGTACAGCTTAATGCTAATTACCACAAACAATTTGACAAGTTCAGCGATTCTCCAAATACGCAGTCTATAGGAATCAACGGGAACATTTTCGACAGAGTGGGAGCAGGGCTCTCTATTTTCAGAGACAGCAATGGCCCTATTTCTGCAGGCGGTATTACAGCGGGAGCTTCATACTTTATTCCACTAAGTAGTGAGGGAGACAGAAAAGACCAGTTCTCTTTCGGTACCAGTGTTTCATTTTATAATATGAACTTCGACTATACTTCAGTGAACGTTGAAGATGGTTACGATCCATTGTTGATTGGAAAAGAAGGGAATATTTTTATGGCTTACGCCAACTTTGGTGCAGCTGCTACCTATAGAAATATCTTTGCAGGAGTATCTGTAAACGATATTGCACTAAGCAATGACAAGGCTATAGTAAACGGAATTGAGCCTTCACCAATTAAATTTTTCTTAAACTTAGGATATGACTGGCATTTTGCTGACAATATCTTCGTAACGCCATCAGCGTTGATTAACCTGAATACCAATTCAACAAGAATGATCGACTACAACTTAATGGCAACTTTCTTCAATGATATCAACTCATTCTCTGCCGGTGTAAGTTACAGAACGGTACAGAACCGATTTGACAGCCAACAGTTACAGGTTGCACCAGTTGTTAAAGTGAGAATTAATAAATTAATGATCGGAGCAACTTATAACATCGGAATGTCTGATATCCAGACGTATGGTGGAAACAGCTTTATGTTGAGCTTAGGTTATAACTTTGATAACTTTATTAATCATAGAGGATATAGATATTAATTTGATTTAATTTAAATAAATTTGAGCTCTGAAATTTTCAGGGCTTTTTTATGATATATATTCACATTCCATTCTGCAAGCAGAAATGCAGCTACTGCAACTTTCACTTTTCTACCTCTTTGAATTTTAAAGATGAGATGATCCGTGCTATGAAGACCGAAATCCGGCTTAGAAAAGATGAACTGCAGAATAAAAATCTGAAATCTCTGTATTTTGGAGGTGGAACACCATCCATTCTTTCAGCAGATGAAATCAATTCTTTAATCGATGAAGTCCTGAAATACTTCAGTTTTGATACTGATATTGAAGTCACCCTGGAAGCCAACCCCGACGATCTGGATAAAAACTTTTTAAAACAACTGGCTCAATCTCCGGTCAACAGGCTTTCCATCGGTACCCAAAGTTTTTTTGAGGAAGATCTTAAACTCATGAACCGTGCCCATAATGCTTCTGAAGCAGAGAGTTCAATCAAAAGAGCACAGGATTTTGGGTTCGAAAACTTAAGTATAGACCTTATTTATGGCTCTCCAACCTCGAATCTGGAGATCTGGAAGGAGAATTTAAACAAAACCATAGCCCTTGAAGTTCCGCATATTTCATCTTATGCATTGACAGTTGAGCCCAAAACAGCTTTAGAAAACTGGATTTCAAAAGGAAAAGTTGCCAGTCCTAGAGAAGAAGAACAGAATAAGGAGTTCTATTATATGTCAGATTTCTTAAAAGGCAACGGATTTGAGCATTATGAAGTCTCCAATTTTGCAAAACCTGGCTTTTATTCAAGGCATAATTCTGCATATTGGAAGTACAAAGAGTATCTTGGAATCGGTCCTTCCGCACATTCGTACAACGGATTTGATGTCAGAAGCTGGAACGTGGCCAACAATCAGCAGTATATTAAAAAGCTTCATGCCGGAATTCTGGGCAAAGAAGAAGAGATTCTCTCACAATATGATCAATTCAATGAAATGATTATGATTGGCTTGAGGACAATCTGGGGAGTAGATCTTGAAAGCCTGAAAAGTAAATTCAGTGATCAAATTCTTGAACATTTCCAATACGAGGTAAAATCTAAAATAGAAGAAGGTATTTTAATCCAGGAGAACAATCATCTGAAAATACCGGAAAAGCATTGGTTTATGGCGGATGGAATTGCTTCAGATTTATTTTTGGTGTAACGTTTATTAATGTATATTTGAGATTATACTTTAAATAAAAACCATGAACTATGAGAAAAAACTTACTCCTATTTTTTCTTTTTTTAAGCGCTTTACATTTCTCTCAAAAACCAATCTTTACAAAAGCAAAAGTTAATGCTGTAAATGTTTACAGAACTTCTGCTGAACTCCATAATTCTGTGAGTGTTTCACTTCCTGCAGGAACTTCTGAGGTTGTTGTGACCAATATTTCGGACGAAATTGTGGAGAAATCTATACAGGTTAATACCAACAATAAAGATGTCTCAATTCTTTCTGCGCAATACAGAGACAGCTACAACTCGAATTATTTTGAAAATAATAATCCTAACGGAAAAAGAATTAAAGACAGCATCGCTATTTTAGAAAATCTCAGTACAAAAATCAATATCGAGCGGCAGACGAATGAAAAAACATTGGAACTTTTAGACAAGAATCAAGGACTTTTAGTTGGCAGTAATACTTCCAGTGTGGCCCAGCTGATGCAGCTGACAGAATATTATAAGACGAAAAGAAATGAAATAAGTGTAGCACAACTTGATATTAATAAAAAATATACACAAACTGTTCAGAAACTTGAAGCTTTAAAAAATCGTTTGAAAGCTAATACAGAAGCTGAGGAAACTTTTTCTGATGGCGTTCTTGTTCTGAGAATTGCAAGCAATGGGGGAGGAAATGCAAAAATGGATCTGGGATATCTGGCAGAAAACGTTTCCTGGGAACCATTTTATGAAGTGAAGGGCAATAAGCTTACTGAACCTTTGGATATCACTTTTAAAGCAAAAGTAAGACAGGATACAGGGCTTGACTGGAAAGGAGTGAAGCTTTCGCTGATCAATTCAAGATCTTCAAGAAATAACGAAGCTCCAGTTATGAATCCTTGGTTTTTGAATTCTTATAAGAATGAAGAAAGGACAAACATTGGCTATTCTGGTAAAAGAGATACTATGCGCACGATGGAGATTGAAGAAGTTGTAATGACAGGTTATGGAATTAAAATTAATGAAAATCAATTGAATGTAAGTTTTGATACAGATATTCCTTATGATATTCTGTCAAATGATGAAGATCATTTTATTAATCTGAAACAAATAAAGCTTCCGGCTGAATACAAATATTACACTGTTCCAAAATACAATACCACTGCCTATTTGGTTGCAGATATTAAAGATTTTAATAAATATAATCTGATTTCAGGGGCTGCCAGCGTGATCTTTGAAAATATGTATGTAGGCGAAACAAGGATCAATCCCAACCAGACGAATGATAAAATGAGCATTACTCTTGGTGATGACAAAAAGATTAGCATCCGCAAAGAAGTGGTAAATGATAAGGCAAGTGAAAAATTATTTTCTTCCTATCAGGAAAAAACCATTACTTACGATCTGGTTGTCCGGAATAACAAAAAAGAAGCAATTAATATCGAGATACGGGATCAGATTCCTTTGAGTAAGGATGAAGCTGTAAAAATTGAGCTTCTTCAAAGTGATAATGCTGAACTCGATAAAGAAAAAGGATTCTTACTGTGGAACGTTAAAATCTCCTCATCAGAAACCAAAAAATTCAGGGTAAGCTATAAAGTAAGATATCCAAAAGATTTTTCAATAAGTAATCTTAATTAAATATCCGATTATTCACTATTTTTGTATAAAATTTCAGTTCACTTGAAAACTAAAAAGCAAGATTATTCACATCTTTCACCAAGCCAGCCTATCGGTATTTTCGATAGTGGGGTGGGAGGACTTACCGTAGCTAAAGAGATCAAAAGACTTCTTCCCCACGAAGATCTGATCTATTTTGGAGACACCAAACACCTTCCGTACGGTGAAAAGTCGAAGGATGCGATTATAGAATATTCTACCAAGATCACCAATTTTCTGCTTCAGCAGAACTGTAAAGCCATTGTCATTGCTTGTAATACGGCTACAGCCAATGCTTTAAACGAAGTGATGCAATCTGTGAATGGAAAAGTTCCCGTCATAGACGTTATTAATCCTGTTGCTGAAAAAGTAGCGTATGAGATCCACAATAATGTTGGAGTCATTGCTACAAAAGCAACCGTCAATTCCGGATTGTATAAGAAAAGCATCAGGAAACAGAATAAATGGATCAAAGTTGATGAGCTGGCGACTCCGTTATTGGTTCCTGCTATTGAAGAAGGATTCAAAAACCATCCGATTACGCATGCCATCATTTATAATTATTTAAGCAATAACAAGCTCAAGAATATTGAAACCCTTATTCTGGGGTGCACTCATTATCCTTTGCTGATCGATGAGATTAAGCAGTATTACGGAAACAGGGTCCGCGTGATCGATTCACCCAATATTGTTGCCAATCACCTTAAGATCATCCTGGATAAATACCATCTTCTGAATGACAATAATCCAAAACCGAATTATCATTTTTATCTTTCGGACCTGACGAAGAACTTTGAAAAAATCTCTAAGAAATTCTTTGGAAAGACGATAGATCTGGAATTGAAAGTACTATAATACAAAAAGCTGTTTCACCCGAAACAGCTTTTATTTTATGAAAGCTTTTGAAAAGTTATGGCTCTAAAATAACCATTTCACTCTTCAGCCTTCTTTTAGGAGTCGTTTCAGGATGATTGCTGTCGTTTTCATCTCTTTTCCCGATGGCTACTGCAAAAAGTGTTTCATAAGAATCATTTTTAAGGATTTCGTCATATTTTTCAGTTTCAATACCTTCCATCGGAGTGGAATCTATTCCCATAGCAGCGCAAGCAGAAAGAAGAACACCCAGTGAAAGATACACCTGATGCCCCATCCATGCCCGGATGGAAGCCTCGCCGTGTGGTTTTACCATAGTTCTGTAGTAATTAACGGAACCTTCAGGAAGATTTTCTTCGATCTGTTTTTCAAAGTCTTCGGGATTCTTTATCACCTGGAATACAATAATATGGCTGCTGTCTAATACTTTTCCCTTATTGAAATATGATGCTTCTGCCAGCTGTTCCCTGAGTTCAGACTTATTAATGAAAATAAAATTCCATGGCTGGCTGTTGATTGAAGAAGGGCTTAGATTAAGGATCTCTTTCAATTCTGCAATCTGTTCTGCACTGATTTTTTCCTGTGGGTTATACTTTTTTACCGTATACCTTTTTTTCATTTGTTCTAAAAAGTTCATAATTTATATACTATCAATTTTATAGTTACAAAAGTAATTTAAGTTTAATATCTTTGCAATAACGGTAAAAAAGGATAGTATAAAAATGTACACGATAGATAACAAAGAATACCCGTGCTGCACCAGTGTCACCATGAAGTTTATAGGAGGAAAATGGAAAGCCGTTATTTTATTCCATCTTACAGACGGCGCCAAAAGGTATAATGAACTTAGGAAATTAATTCCTACCATCACAGAAAGAACATTGAGTCTTCAGCTGAAACAGCTTGAGGAAGATCACATCATCAACAGAAAGGTATACACCGAAAAGCCTCCACTGATGGTAGAATATACGCTGACGGATTTTGGAAAGACTCTCCAACCTGTTATAGAAGCTATTACAAACTGGGGAAAAGCTGCACCGGGTCTTTCCGTAAAAAAAATAATCAGGAATTAAATTTCCTGATTATCTTCTTTATTTGCTTCGAAAAAACTGAAACTTACATTTCCGTATTTCCGGGTATCTATTAAGTTAGGATGTTCCAGTTTCATTCTGCTCTGATGTTCTACGATTAAAACTCCGTTAGGTTTAACAAATTTATTGTTTAAAACCAGAGACAGCAGCTCATAGTATTTCTTCTCTTCCATTTCAAAAGGAGCATCGGAAAATACAATTTCAAAGCTTTTCTTATTTCTGAATTTTTTAAGCCAGTCAAAAACATCACCTCTCTGAACATTGATCTGCAGTGACATATCAAGCTCTGAGGCCGTAGAATTGATAAAACTTGTATGCTTTGGATTCAGCTCAACCGAAGTAACATCCTGGCATCCTCTGGACGCAAATTCGAAAGTGATAGAGCCAATACCTGCGAAAAGATCAAGCACAGAAACCGACTGCATATCATATTTGTTTTCCAGGATACTGAAAAGCGCCTCCTTGGCAAAATCTGTAGTAGGTCTTACATCAAAATTTTTAGGAGCGGCTATTTTTTTGGCTTTCCACTTGCCTGAGATTATTCTGAACATATTTTTTAGGGTTTAGGTGGTAGGAATTAGGGATCAGGGAAGTATGTCGGGCCTAAGCCCTCATCCCTAATTCTTGGTCCCTTTTAATTAAGTATAAAATTCTTATTGGGAATATTGTCAAAAACAATTCTCATATTTTTGACGAATTTCTGAAGTTCGGAAATAAAAGTTTCATTTTCAGTAGTTTCGCCATAGGCGTAAAAATTGGTTTCATTGATTCCAAAGCCTATTTTACTGAGCGTAAACATCACGAAATACAGAAAATCAACCTCAGAATTCACATCCAGGTTGTTGTATAAAATAACTTTTTTGTTATCAATAGCAAAAAACTCACACTGGTTATGGTACAGGTTGATGTGAATCTCCTTACTGTTTTTATTGTTGAGTGAATTCAAAAACTTTTCCCCTGAAAAATTAAAATGAACCGGAATGGCCAGCTCCTTTATTTTTTTGTAAAAGTTTTTAGGGAATGTATAATAAAACTGTACCCCGAACTTTTTATTGACAGAAAGCATGAGCTCCTCTTTTTCCCTGTCAGCCGGAGCATTGAAAGCAATCAGCTCAAATCCTGCCTCATGCTCAGAAAATCCTTCAGGCATCAGGGTAAAGTGATTCAGTGCCGAGATCACATGGATTTCGTCAAACCTCTGCTTAAGAAGAATTTCATCAAGCTTATCTTCAATAAGATTCTCTGGAGTTTCTTCAGTAACGAAATAAGACTTTTCTTCCTGAATGCCTTTGTTTTTTGCAATCTGGTAGATTAATCCGTCTTTGGTAAAAAGTAAATTAAGTACGTTCATATTTCAATTGCTGCAAATTTAGTGAAATTCTATCATAACGGCACCGGATTGATGGTGAAGTATTTCCTTATTATAAAAATCGATATCTCTCTGGCTTTCCAAAACATCCATAACCATTCTCTGCAGCGTTCCGTCACCAATACCGTGAACAATCTCCAGCCTCTTCAGATGATGCTTTCTGCAGAAATCAAGAACTTCCGTTAATTTCGCTTTTTGGATAAAGAGTCTTTCGAAACTGTCATAATCACTGGGATTTCTGACGAGATTGTGAAAATGCAGATCCAGAACCATATGATTTTTCTGATGTTTTTTGGAAGTCACTTTCTTCGGTTCTGCTTTTCTCACTACCCGGATATTTTCATAAAGTTCTGCGTTTTTCGGAACCAGTTTCTCTTTCGGATATTGGTAGGTAAAACCATACTCATCTTTGAAAACAACAATATTGCCGTTCACGGAAGTAATGATCCCGCTTAAATCCTCATCTACTACAGAAACTTTGTCCCCGATTTTCATGTATTGTACTCCTTCTTTTATTGTTTTCAAAATTAAATCTTAGGTCCCAGTTCAATGATTTCCAAATCTTTGATCTCTTCACCTTCCACTACGAAACGCATCATGGTCCTCGTTTTATGCCATCCCTGTTTTCCACAGGCTCCGGGATTCAGGTGAAGGAGATTATTCTTTTGGTCAAACATGGCTTTTAAAATATGGGAATGTCCTGAAATAAACAGCTTTGGAGCTTTTGCAGAAATTTCTCTGTTTGCCAGCGGCGTATATTTTCCGGGATATCCACCAATATGGATCATTAAAACTTCAAGATCTTCGCAGAAAAAACGGTTCACCTCAGGAAATTCAGCTCTGATCTTCGCATTGTCTATATTTCCGTAAACACCCTTTAAAGGTTTTATTTTTTCCAGTTCTTCAATCACTTCCATACTTCCGAAATCCCCGCAATGCCAGATTTCATCAGCCTGACGGGCATATTCTAAAATCCTGTCATCTATATAGGAATGGGAATCGGAGAGAAGAAGAATTTTCGTCATGAAGATTTGAAATTTTTACAAATTTAGGAAAGATTTATTTTCTATTAAGGGTCAGATTATTTTTAAATACACAAAGTTTTACAGGAGAAGCCTGCATCGCCTAATATTTACTAAATTTGAGAAAATTAAAAAAATGAAGCAGAAATTTTCTCTTTTACTTTTTCTTTTAGCCGTAGGGCTTTTCAATGCCCAGGTTGAAGAAAAAAAATTGGATGAACTGATCCAGAGTACTTTAAAAACTTTTGATGTTCCTGGAATGTCAGTAGGAATCATAAAAGACGGGAAAGTGATTTATTCCAAAGGTTTCGGACAACGTTCTTTAACCACCAAACAGCCGATGGATGATAATACATTGGTAGGAATTGCATCTAATTCAAAAGGGTTTACCTGCACTGCACTGGCTATTTTAGCCGATGAAGGAAAATTGAGCTGGGACGATAAAGTTTCAAAATACATCCCTGAATTTCAGATGTATGATCCCTATGTTTCCCAAAACGTAACCATTAAAGATCTTGTAACCCACAGAGCTGGATTAGGCTTGGGACAGGGTGACCTGATGTTCTTCCCTGAAGGTGGGAACCTGACGGTAAATGATATTGTTCACAATGTAAGATATCTGAAACCTGAAAACCCTTTCAGAACGACACTGGATTATAACAATATTATGTTTATTGTAGCGGGAGAAGTGATCCGCAGGATTTCCGGGCTGAGCTGGGCCGAATTTATTGAGCAGAGAATTATGAAGCCTGTCGGAATGACTTCCAGTTTTGGAAGCTACAACAGAGCTAAAGCCGTATCAAACAAAATTGATGCCCATGCTCCTGTAGACGGGAAAGCTGTTGCCGTTCCGCACGATTGGAATGAAACAGGGAATGCAGCAGGAGGAATCATGAGTAATATTAAGGATATGACCACCTGGGCAGATTTTCTTTTAAATAATTTCACAACCAAAGACGGTAAAAAATTAGTTTCAGATAAAAATGTACAGCAGCTATGGAGTCTGCAGATCCCGGATAAAGTTGCTTTAAAAAATCCTTACGATACGAGCTTTTACGGATATGGGTTAGGATGGTTTTTAAGCGATGTGAAAGGACACAAGCAGATTCAGCATACGGGAGGATTGATTGGAACTGTTACGCAGTTTACTCTGATTCCAGATATGAAATTAGGAATTGTAGTACTGACCAACCAGCAATCCGGAGCCGCTTTTAATACAATTACCAACACGGTAAAAGATTCTTACCTGGGAGTAGCAGACAGAAACTGGCTGAAAACCTATGGTGAAAGAATGGCAAAAGTAAATGCCGAATATGATAAGCAGAAAAAAGAAGCTTACACCAAATCAGAAGCCTTTAAAAAAGAAAAAAATCTTCTGCCGAAAGCCGAACAGTTTGTTGGAAAGTATAATGACCAATGGTTTGGCGATGTAGAAATTTCTCAACAGGGAAATACCTACAGAATGTCCTGCCAAAACTCTCCAAGACTGAAAGGAGAACTGCTTCCCTATTCCAGTAATTCTTTTATTGTAAAATGGGACGACAGAAGTTATGACGCTGATGCTTATATTATTTTCAGCTATGATGAAAATGGAAAGGCAGAGTCTGCAAAGCTAAAGCCTATTTCGGATGTTACAGATTTCAGTTTTGACTTTGATGATCTGGATCTCAAAAGAAAGTAAATTGGGATAAAATAAAATTGCTGAGCAAAATTATAAATCACAAAAAATATAAAATTCAATAGGAGCGGGCTTTAGCCCGCTTTTTTATGAATAATACATTTGGCTTTAGCCAAAACTTCAGATTATCTGAGTAGATTGAGATTTTCTTTGGCAAGTGAATATTCAGAATTCAAATGCTGATATCATTTACCACAATAGTTTCAATATAGGTCCTATCCTTTTTAGCACATGAAAAAAGGAGTAGGATAGGCAAAAAAGATACAATTAAATTTTCCCTGGCTCATAAAAGAACAGGAGTCTTTTCTTGGCGCCATCAAATTCAGACCATGAATTACAGTCTATTTCAAAACCGGCAACTCCACAGGTGGGGAAATGGAAAATATCTTCTGAAATGGAATTCGCAAAATTGGAAATTCCATTGTTATGGGAGAAAAAAGCTACAGAGTTCACATTGTCATCCAGGTCATAGATCACAGATTCAAAATTTCTTTCCGAGGGATTATAAAGCTTATCCTCCGTAGAGACATTAAGCTGATAGGCTTGGTTAAAGATTTTACACGTATTCAGGGCACGCACAGCCGGGCTGGAAACAAACTGGTCAATAGAAATATTATTGTTTTTCATGAATCTGGACATGTTCATAGCATCTTTCAATCCTTTGTCTGCCAAAGGTCTGTCGAAGTCCTCCGTTTCTTCCGGCCAGTCGCTTTTCGCATGTCTTACGAGGATGAGTTTCTTCATATTTTCGTTTTTTGGAAGATTAAAATTATAAAAAAAATAATGGAATAAAACATGATTTTTATAAAAAAACTGCGTTATGAATAAAATCATTAAATTTTACTAAATTTGCACACTTATGGGACAGATCCTTGCAATAGACTATGGAAAGGCACGCTGCGGTATCGCTGCAACAGATGATATGCAGATTATTGCAAGTAGTCTGGATACTATCGAAACCCGGTTTTTGATGGAGTTTCTGAGAAAATATTTCACAGAAAACAAAGTGGATGATGTGGTAGTAGGCCTTCCTACAGATTTGAAAGGAAATATTTCCGAAGTGGAGACAGATATTTTAAAATTCATTGAAGAATTTCAGAAGGAATTTTCCGGTATCACGGTCCACCGTTTAGATGAAAGATTTACCTCTAAAATGGCTTCTTTTTTTATCTCCCAAAGCGGGAAAAGTAAAAAAAAGAGACAGGAAAAGGGATTAATAGATAAAGTAAGTGCAACAATTATATTGCAGAATTTTTTAGAACAAAGAATAAGATGATTTTACCGATAAGAGCTTTTGGGGATCCTGTTTTAAGAAAAGTAGGGAAAGATATAGACAAAGATTATCCCGGTTTACAGGAACTTATAGATAATATGTTCGAAACGATGTACAGTGCGAATGGCATAGGGCTTGCAGCACCACAAATCGGTTTGGACCTGCGATTGTTTGTGATTGATGTAACGCCACTTGCAGATGACGAAGATTATGAAGACATCAAAGACGAGCTGGCTGAGTTTAAAAAAGTTTTCATTAACGCAAGAATCCTTGAAGAATCTGGTGAAGAATGGAAATTCAATGAAGGATGCCTTTCTATTCCGGACGTAAGAGAAGATGTGAAGAGAAAAGGAACAATCGTTATTGAATATTATGACGAAAATTTTGTGAAACATACAGAAACTTTTTCCGATATTAGAGCCCGCGTAATTCAGCATGAATATGATCATATTGAAGGCGTGCTGTTTACCGATCATCTGAGTATATTGAAGAAGAAACTCGTAAAAGGTAAGCTGGCAAAAATCTCACAGGGTGATGTAAGCATCAGCTATAAAATGAGATTTCCAAAGTAATTTAAACAAGGATTAAAAAACAAAATAATAAACAGCAAAAAGCCCCGTGCCTATTGCAGAATTTACAAAAAATAAAATTATGCTGTTAGAAAAAATAATTTCAATTTCTGGAAAGCCAGGACTTTTCAAATTAGTTTCTCAACTAAGAAACGGTTTTATCATTGAAGATGTTACGACTAAGAAAAAAGTAAGCATTGGAAACTCAAGTCAGGTGAGTTTATTGGATAATATCGCTATGTTTACATTTGATAAAGAAGTTCCTTTGTTCGAGGTTTTTGAAAATATTGCTAAAAACTACGATTATAAAGAAACGATTTCTCACAAATCTTCCGATGATGTTCTGAAAGAATTCATGACGGCTTCTCTTCCTAACTATGATACAGAAAGAGTATATGCTTCAGATATCAAAAAATTGGCTCAGTGGTATAACCTTCTTCAGAAAGCAGGATACATTACTCCTGAGAGCTTCGTAAAAGCAGAGCCTGAAACACTGGATGGTGCAAAGGAAGAAGTGAGCATTGAAAAAGAAGCTCCTAAAAAAGCAGCGTTAAAAGCAGAAAAGCCTGCAGCTCCAAAAGTAAAAGCTACTTCTGCAGCTAAAGCCGCTCCAAAAAGTACACATACTAAGAAGGGATAATTTATCCCAATTGTAAATACGGAACCCTGTCAAAAATCTTGACAGGGTTTTTATTTTAAACACAAACTCCTAAGCTTTATTTTCCGTTCTTTTGTTTCAAGACAGAACTTAATTAAATAAAGATTTACCCTAAATTTGTATCACTTTGAATCCTCAATTATGAATACCAGACAAGAAAAATTAGAAGCCTTCGGAAGATTATTGGACATCATGGATGATCTGCGCGAAAAATGCCCATGGGATCAGAAGCAAACCCTGCAATCCCTTCGTCATTTAACCCTTGAAGAAACCTACGAGCTTTCAGATGCTATTCTGCAGGAAGATTTGCAGGAAATCAAAAAAGAGCTGGGTGATGTTCTGCTTCATCTTGTTTTTTATGCCAAAATTGGTTCTGAAAAAGAAAGTTTCGATATTGCAGATGTCATCAATTCTTTAAACGAGAAACTGATTTTCCGTCATCCCCATATTTATGGTGATACAGAAGTGAAAGATGAAGAAGAAGTAAAGCAGAATTGGGAGAAGCTGAAGCTGAAAGAAGGGAATAAATCGATTTTAGGTGGTGTTCCGAAAAGTCTTCCAAGTTTGGTAAAGGCCTACAGGATTCAGGATAAAGTAAAAGGAATTGGATTTGAATTTCACGATGCAGAAGATGCATGGAAAAAAGTAGATGAAGAAATTCAGGAATTTCATGCAGAAACCGATTTAGATAAAAAAGAGCTGGAGTTGGGTGATGTATTTTTCTCACTCATCAACTATGCAAGAATTTCAGGACTGAATCCGGATTCTGCATTGGAAAGAACCAATTTAAAATTTATCTCAAGATTCCAGAAAATGGAAGTGTTGGCAGAGGAATCAAATCTAAAGCTGGCCGACCTGTCTTTGGAAGAAATGGACGTATTGTGGGAAAAAGCAAAACTGCTGTCATAAATAAAACCCTGACATAGAAGTATTCCGAGAATCCTTATTGGAATAGGTTTTGCATGGCTCATCGTGTTCTTTGATCCTGCAAACCGATTAATTCTTATTACGATTGATGGAACCCAAAAACAAGTCTCGTTATCAACAAGATTATTTAATACCTTAGAGAAAAATATACGGTATCCGTATTTTCAGTTTTAAAAATTAAAAAAATAGCTATGCTGCGTATTCTTACCCTATCTGCATTCTTATTATGGAGTTGTAATCCAAAAGCACAGGATTCTCCTAAAACCGACGAAATCAAAGTTGAATTTTCCCTTCCGAAAAAATTGAAAGAAGTTTCAGGAATCGTTCTGTCTCAGGATAAAAATACCATTTGGGCGATAGAAGATCAGGGAAATAAAAATGTAGTTTACGGTTTGGATAAGCAGGGCAAGCTGGTAACAGATGTTTTGGTAGAAAATGCTGAAAACAACGATTGGGAAGATATTACCAAAGATGCCCAGGGAAATATTTACCTCGGTGATTTTGGAAATAATGATAACAACAGACAGAATCTGGCTATTTTAAAGCTGGATTTAAAGGATGCTTCCCAAAAAACAACAAAAGTTGTTCAGACAACAAAATTTCATTACGAAGGGCAGACTGAATTTCCTCCAAAGAAATCAAACTGGCTGTATGACTGTGAAGCTTTCGTAGAAATGAACGGAAACTTCTATCTTTTCACCAAAAACAGAAGCAAAGGTTTTGACGGAACTTTCCTTGTATTTCAGATTCCTAATAAAGAAGGGGATTTTGAAGCCAAATTGATAGGGAAACTTAAGCTTGCAGGGAAATACAGTGATGCTGCCATCACTTCTGCCGCCATCAACAGTACCAATGATAAAATCGTTCTGCTTACCCATAAAAACATTCATGTACTTTCCGGGTTCACAACTGATAATTTTAATACTGCGAAAATTGAGAAAGTATCTTTAAATCATAATTCGCAGAAAGAAGCTGTTGTTTTCCTGGATGATAAAACTCTGCTGATCGCGGACGAAAAAGATAAGGAAACAAGCGGAAATGTATATAGGTTTGAATTTGACTCCAAAACTAAATAATGACAGTTGCAAAAGCTTAAATCCGGCATTAAGAAAAAACAAGAGGGACAAAAAATTGTCCCTCTTTTGTATAATTAATATAGAATTAAATATAAGAAAGCGATAAAATTTAAAAAGTCATTCCTACTCCGGCAGAAATTCTTCCTCCGTCAGAACCATAGAAATAATTCAGTCTTGCAGAAAACATTTCTACAACACTCAGCCAGAATCCTGCTCCTACAGACTGATGCCACTTTTTAGAATCCTCACCATCGTTCCAGACGCGTCCAAGATCATATCCAACCAGTACACCCATATTGGCAGGAATAATATTGTTTCTTACTCTCCCAAAATCCCAGCGGATCTCAGAATTGTTGGTGAAATAAGATTTACCTGAAAACCTGTCATTCCGGAAAGCCCTCATCCCATTATTGCCGCCTATGCTTGCTGCCTGGTAGAATTCGAAATTATTATTGCTGATCCACATGGCATTGCTGGAATTCGCAAACACAAAATTTCCTCTTTTGTCAAGTCTGTGGTCTATCGTCAGTGTTCCGTTCAGGGTGAAGAAGTTTTTCTTGGTATCGGACAGATTGGTTTTCCAGTCTGCATTCATCAGTAATTCCAGTCCCAAAGTCGGGAAGGCATTATTATCAAGGTTTTTGAAGCTGAAGGTATAATTGGCCCCTGCAAACTGCTGGCTTTTGAAAACTTCAGGTCTCACGTCCGGTGACTGATCTATAAAACGGTCACCGTTTCTCTGTACCTTATTATCTTCAAAGGTCAACTGAAACTGATGCTGAAGGTTCATCCAGCTCTTCTTAGAGATAGAAGGAGCAAAATTGAACTTAGAAATCCTTGCCCGGTTGTATTCCCTCTCCGTATTTTCCTTGTCGTATTTACTTTCATTGGACAGTCCGAAGAAATTTTCGGAAAACCGGGGTGTTGTATAAGCCGCATCAAGATTGAAATCCCATCCGGATATTGCTTTTTTGAAAATTCCTTTATAAGCTGCATTAAATCCTCCGGTTGCAGTATAAAAATTAACTTTAAGACTATGCTTTTGGGTATAAGGATCGCGGATGAAGTTATTCACCGTATAATTAGCCAGAACTCCTAAGATCACACCGTCATCCGGGTTGTAATCTGCATTAGGATAGCCGGCAAAGAAATTATATTTCGGATGCTTATAATTGTAGGTGTTGATATCGTAATCATCAGAAATATTTTTCTTTCCGGAACCGTTGTAAGTATTTTTCTGACTTTTAAAATCATAAATCTTCACACTTTTTCCGTCTGCAATATTGTAGACATCATGGTTGTAACCGCCAATCAGCCTGATATTCGTTTTAGGTCTTCCTTCTCCTGATACTTCATAAATATCATCATCTTCAAGACCATAAATCCAGAGCTCCTTTGTTTGGGAATCCTCGTACGTTTTTTCAAAAACCAGTTCGGGGTTCTCTTTGTTTTTATCTAATTTATACTGCTTTACATTGATGGAATGTGCCGTTTTTGTAATGATGAACTTATCTGGATTCACCGTCCCGGCAAGAGGAACTTTTTCCTGCAGTACATCATAATATTGGGCGGCGTAATCCTGCAGCTTTGTTTTTCTGATTTTTAATTTACGTTGGATATCGGCAATGGTCTCATCTTTTACTTCTTTAGGAAGATTGCTGAATGCATCATCAATATCCGAATCAGTAAGATGTTCCTGGATATACTTTGCCTGCGTAGTCCATTCTTCCTGTGAAGCGCCCTTTAAAAAGATAAGGTCCAGCGGATACGGTTCCATATTGATCCACTTTACATTTTTGATCTCCTCTTTAAAAGTCTTCATATGACGGATAGCCGGAACATTCATAATAAGCTTGAAGGCGGCACCGTCATACCGGCTGAAAGCCTGATCCCTGTCCTTCGGGATCGGTTTATAAACTACATTGTCGCCATCCTGATATTCCGCCCATTTCCATTGATCTGAATGCCTGTCCCAATCACCGATCAGCATATCAAATATCCTTGCTCTTATGTACGATTCACGGTCTACGGAATACTTATAATTTTTGGTGAAATTTTTCAGAACATCATCCGTAGAAACAATATCTTTAGCATTGTCCAGTGAAGCCAGTGTTTTAGGGTCAGAAGAAAAGCGCTCTTCAATCATGTACATTTCATCGCCATAATTTTTATTATATTCTCCTAAAGCATATTGCTTCGGAATGTAATATAATTTCGGATTACTATGGAAGATACCGAGCTTATCAGCCATATTTCCTACTGAAAAAGGAGTAAACGGATGATTGGTCGTATAAAAATCGAGCAGAAATTTTTCAGGAAATGTATTGTTCAGCTCGTTCCCGAAAGTGCTCTTTTTGAAAGCCATATTATTCAGAAAACGGACGGCGCTTTTTTTCACGCCCCGCATTACAAATTCCTGTCCGTCTGCCGCTTTCAGCCTTAAGCTGTTCGACTGATTGCCTCCGCCTTCTCTGAAAGGAGTAAAGCCACCATTCAGGGAAGCCAGATCTGCCGTAGGTGCCTCAATTGGAATGCCATAATATTTCCGGTAATGCTCGCCCCACAGCCAACGGTAAACAGGTCCTTTTTGAGTAAGCTTTACCGGATAAATACTTGAAGTGGCAGTGGCCGGAAAATCTTTCGGATAATTATTTACAAAAACATCCGGTTTTGAGATCACAGAAATATGGGCAAGCCTTTTAGTGTTGTTATCTTTTGTTGAAAAATATTCTACATCTGTGCTCTGGTCTTTTCTGATATTCAGAACGGCAAACCCACTTCCTCCGTAAGAAAAATCGGTTTTTTCAGCAATAGTGGCAGGATCCGTTTTAGAGCCTGCACCGCTAATAATTTGCCTGATATTCCTTTCTTCATGATATTGCAGATTATGATCATGTCCGGAAACAAAAATAATATTTTCCTTATCCTGAACAATGCTTTTTAAACGGTTGGCCAGATCTGCATAGTGCTGATTATTAATGTCCTCCGGATTTGCTCCTGAAGAACTTCTTAATATATTGATGAAACTTGCTCCAATGGGAAAAGGAATCTTACTTTTCAACGGGTAAAGATGTGCTTTTGCAGAATTGAATCCTGCATGCGTTCCGCTGCTGATCACAGGATGATGCAGGGCAACAATAATCTTTTTATCCTGGTTTTTGGTAACAAGATCTTTAAACTCTGTGAAGAAATCTTCACGTGTTTTAATTGTACAGTTTTTATTGATCCCGGGATATTGATCCCAGTTTGCAAGCGCCCATTCGGTATCTAAGACAATAAGTTTAATATCTTTTGATAAATTGATGTCATCAATTCCGCAGGAATTTTTAGGAAGAAAAGCTTTCTTATCATTGAAATAGGCTTTCACCAGATCTTCCTGTCCTTTTAATCCGTCCAGGCCGCTGTTCCAGTCATGATTTCCCGGAATAACCAGTGTTTTCCCCTTGAAATTTTTGGCAATGGCAAGCTGGTTTTCCAGTTTTTGCTTAGCCAGCGCATACTCTTTATCAGATTCTTTGGGCAATCCATTGGGATAGATATTGTCCCCCAGGAAGATCAGCATGGAGTTGCTGTCTGCTGAATCCAGTTTGTTTTTGAGTAAATTTAAGGTGTTCTGCGCCTGAGGCTCATCTGCATTTCCGGCATCCCCGATCAGAAAAATTTTAAAATCATTTTCAGATTTTACATCAGAATTGTTTATTTCAAATAAGTTTTTACCCTTTTTTACGTTATATGTTGCGCACGAATAGAGAACTCCTGCAGATAATACTGTCCGAAAGGCAATAGAGGTTTTTTTTAAATGAGTTTTAAAGGATAAATTCATAAATTTACATTAACAAAAATTCAGGGATGAATATTTTACACAAAGCTAAAGATTATGTAGAAATCTTATTCAAAGATAAGTTATCTTCTGTATACTTTTATCATAATTTTATTCACACGACCTATACGGTAAACAAGGCCGAAGAGATCATGCGAAATACGCCTGTTTCCAAAGAGGATCAGGAGAAGGTGCTTCTGGCACTCTGGTTCCACGATACGGGTTACGTAGAATGTGCACAGAATCATGAAGAAAAAGGAGTAGCCATCCTGACTGATTTTCTGAAGAAGGAAAATTATCCTGAAAGCTTTATTCAGGATGTTTCTCAATTGATCCTGGCCACTAAAATAACCTATGAACCGCAGAACCTTCTGGAAAAGATTGTAAAAGATGCGGACTGCAGTCATTTTGCCAGCCACGATTATAATGATATTTCCGATGCGCTGAGAAAAGAATGGGAGCTTACCAATGTAAAATGCTTCTCCAATGATGAATGGAATGCCGGAAATCTTGAAATGCTTAAAAACAAGCATCATTATTACACAGAATATGCAAAGGAAAACTGGGAACCTCTGAAAAAGAAAAACATCAAGAAAATAGAAAAAAAGCTTGAAAAGGAAGAGGATAAAAAAGAAAATTCAGACAATAAGAAAGAACCGAAAGAGACAAAGCCTGACCGAAGTGTAGATACTTTGTTCAGGGTAACATTGAACAATCATACTAGGCTGAGTGATATTGCTGACAGTAAGGCGAATATTCTTCTTTCGGTTAATGCTATCATTATTTCAGTCTGTCTTTCCGTACTGGTTCCTAAATTGGATACCCCAAAGAATGCACACCTTATCATTCCTAGCTTTATATTGCTTACTTCAAGTGTTCTGACCATCATATTTGCGATCCTGTCCACAAAACCGAATGTAACGAAAACCAATTTTACGGCGCAGGATATTACAGACAGAAAAGTAAACCTGCTGTTTTTTGGAAACTTTCATCAAATGATGTTCGGAGATTTTCAAGATGCTATGAAAGATCTCATCAAGGATAGAGATTATATCTACGATTCTATGGTGAAAGATCTCTATTTCCTGGGGAAAGTCCTTGACAGAAAATACAAGCTTTTATCTATAACGTATAAGATCTTTATGGCAGGAATTATTATTTCCGTACTTTCTTTTGCCTATGCTTTTCTTTCGCTTTAATAAAATAAATATGGGATTGTAAGACAGTGAACTTTTTAAAGAGAAATTTTCGATGATGAAATAGTTGAAAAAGCCGGATTCTTATTTTATAGATTAATCGTGGGTGAGAGAAACTCTCAACGCCAGCAATCCCGTAATTCCCTGCAAATCCTCTACTTTTAAAAACTCTATATCATTCTGCAGAATTCCTTTTTTCTGAAGCTTGTTGATGTATTCCAGGTATTCTTTCTGGTTTTCCATACCGAAATAAACAATGGTAATTTTTCCGGGACAGGTAATTCTTTCTGAAGAATCTTTGACATGGGCTTTATCCAGACGTTTTTTTACAATCTCATAATACGAATTGTAGGCACCATCTACATCAAAACGTTTTTCATCCATTCTGAAGCGGATATCTATCTTTTCGTTATAAACAAAAAGCAGTGAGGCAATATCGAGCTGTATCGGCAGATCTTTTTTAAAGGTCTGGAATTCACGTTCCATACTGCAGATCGTCTTCAGCTGCCAGTATCTTAATTTGTGGACTACTTTTGAAGTATAACTGAGATCCGGAGCAATATTATGTCCGATATACAGATTGTGCTCTACACCATCAGATTTAAACCTCTCATAATAGTGCGGAAAAATTTGCTGGGCTTTGATCTGGCTTTCATCCAGCATGTCGGCAAGTTTTCTGTTGACCAGCGTTATGGAATCATCTAAATTTTTTCTGTTGGCATAAAACAGATCGGTTTGAGCAAAAACCTGCACAAAATAATCTTTGATTTTATTTTTTATTTCCCTGTCGGTTTTCAGTTCCAGCTTTCCCTGCAGATAAGGATGGACTTCCTCTCTCAAAAGTCTCTGAAGGCGTTGTTCCGTATCAGCTTTGATTTCGTTGTTCAATTCATTTTCAAAAACATCAAGAGCCAGAAGGTATTTTTCTGAATCGGAATTGATGAGCGTGAAAATATCATGAAGGCTTTCAAGCTGTTGGTTGAGGTCTTCAAGCATCAGATTAAAGCGCTTCTCTGAAGAGGAACGGATATCCGAGAATCCGAATAGTGGTGTCAGGTTTTTGAAGGAGATCTGTTTCAGTGTGTACATTTTTTTCCCCAGTGAAGCATTGAAATATTTTTCGGCTTCATTTCTGAATTTCCACACTACACTGTCGTGGATGGAAGTATATTCACGCTGGATGATAGCTTCTATCTGGTAGTTTTTTTCAAAGCTGAATCTGTTCAGGGAAAATAGGATCATATCCGTGAAAAATTCCATTTTTTTCAGCTTTAAACCGTTGAAACTGTTGGCTTGAGGAGATGTAAATTCCATAATGGCCAAAAGCTCGTTATCCTTCATGATAGGAATTACCATGAAGCTGTTGATATTGTTGTTCCTTAAAATGCTGAAAGAAGGAAGTTGTTTGATGCTGTCATCCAGGTTATCAACATTCGAGATGACGATTGGTTTGGAATTGTGATTTAAATTGGTAAAAGTGTTTTTCCGGGTTTCCTCGTCAAATGCATTAATCCAGAAATCCAGGACATGGTGGGTGAAAACATTTTCGTAGATCGGAAGTCTGCCGAGTTTCTGATCTTTCTTATCGAAAAGCATAAGTCCGAAATTAAGTTCCGGGACATCGAAGTAAGATTTGAAAATTTCCACAAGATTTTCATCCGGGCTCAAATCCTCCGGATCAATTTCTATCATGCTCGATTTAAGGTCGGACAGGGCCACCTCAGAAGTACAGTCTACCAGGGAAACAATAGTAAAGCCTTTTAAAACCCATGATTTTGAAGGGAAATATTTTTTCCACAGTTTAAAATCGTCCAGATTTTCAAGCAGCATATCCAGGACATCATCCGTTGGAATTTTTGCCTCTTCAGTAGGATAAATCTCTGTAAAATCTGAATTGACCGTAATTTTATAATGTTTCATGATTCCCAGCCTGTTGGGGATATCATAATAAAGAGGCATGGTACTTTTGATGTCTTTTTTGAAATAACTCTGAAGGATAAGACAGCAGCAGAATACATAAAATTCATCGTCCCCGATATTCCTCAGCTCTATTTCAAAGTCCTTTCCGGCATCTTTAAGTATACCCTTAAATCTTTCGGTATAGTTGAAAGTAGTTTTGGAAAGCGGAATACTGGCCGCTTTGATTTCATTGTGTGTAAGACCAGTGGGGAAGAGGTCTGCAAGAATTTGCCTGATGAGGTCTTCATGTTTTTCAAGAAGGGCTTCATCCAGGAATCCATCTCTTAGCTCAGGAAATTTTTTTGTTCTTTCAATTAAAGATTCGGCATAATTAACCCTGTACTCCAAACGGTCGTTATAACGGATATGTTCCAGTACATCCAAATATTTTTTGAATGATATGAGAACCTGAAATGGAGCGTCTTTTTTGTAAAGATTAGCCAAGAGCTTGAATTTAAAGTAAAGTTATGAAAAAAACACCACTTTCAAGTGCACACTAAATGGATGAAAACCATCTTTATAAGAGCTTTGCTTATTTTTCTTAAACAAAATTCAGATATAGATAAAGCATTATCTGTTACTTCTTTTCTTTTTTGAAAAATTCTGCAGTTTTGCGAAAAAGATTAGGATAAAACTCTAAAGTTCCAATTTTTAATTCCCTGGTTATTGGAAACAGAAATTTCATAAGCGGAACTGTAAATATGAGGGCGAAAGCCGCGATAAGCATTCGATCATTTGCCATGTCTGTTTTATCCTTGCTGACGAAAAAAACAATTGCAGACATAAGTAAACCGATAAATAAAGTGATCAGGATTTTTTTCATAATGGATTATGGTATTCAAATTTAGCTGTTTTCCGGGATATTTAAAATAAAAACTCAATTTTTATAATAAGGGGGGCAATAGTATTTAGCACCGACATAAAAAAGCACAACCGAAAAAGTTGTGCTTCTGTATATTTTATGTTGAGATTTTATAATCCGAACTGTCTAGCAAACAAATCAGGAAAAACTCCTAATATGATAATTGATGCAATTACAAATACCGCTACGATATTGTAAGTAAGGGTTACTTTTTCTGAAGATTTGAATGTTGTTTCTTTGAAGAAGAACATTGAAATAATCAGTCTTAAATAATAGGCAATAGATACTGCAGAACCTAATACAGCTACCAATACTAAGAAAACTCCGTGCGTTGAATTCATTGCCTGAGAGAATAAAGCAAATTTCCCCATGAAACCGGCTGTTAGCGGAACTCCTGCCATTGAAAGCATAGAGATCGCCGCAGCTGTGGCCAATAGAGGTTCAGACTTTGCCAATCCTTTGAAAGCTCCAAAAGAGGTTTCTCTTTTTAATTTTTCAACATAAATCAAACACATGAAAACTCCAACCGTTGATAAAGCATAAGCAAATAAATAGAACGCTAAATTATAAGTAGAAAGGCTCGTCATTCCGAAGAATACCAATCCGATGTATCCTGCGTGGGAAACAGAGGAGTAAGCGAGCATTCTTTTTGCATTGGTCTGGGCAAGACCCATAACATTGGCTAAAAGTAATGTGATGATCAGGAATACGCCAAACACATTGATCCATTCTTCAGTAACACCTCCAAATCCGATAGTCATTAATCTGAATAAAGCAAAGAATCCTGAGATCTTTACCACACTCGCCATAAATGCAGTGATGAGTGAAGGGGCTCCATAATATACATCAGGACTCCACATGTGGAAGGGTGCCAATGCCACTTTGAATGCCAGTGCGCAAAGAATAAGAAGAACTCCTAAAATGAACATAACGTCTTTAGGGTTTTTAACTCCGAAATCCTGGATCTTATATAAATCAAAACTTCCGGTACTTCCGTAAATAAATGCAATACCAAACAGTAAGAAACCTGTTGCAAATGCACCCATCAGGAAATACTTGATCGAAGCTTCATTAGATCTTAAATCAGTTTTGTTGGCACCGGCCATTACATACAACGGAATGGAAAGAATTTCTACTCCTAAGAAAAGAGTAACCATATTCTGGAATCCAAATAGGATAATTCCTCCGCATAATGCAAAAAGCATCAGTGCATATAATTCTGACTGGTGGCTTCTGTGGTTGCTGAATGCAAAACCTCCCAGGAAGAATAACAATAAGGTTGTTACAATAGATATTTTGGTGAATAACGCTGTATTTGCAGTATACTCATACATGTGTCTGTACTTTTCGAAGAAAGCACATTCAGGTAAGAAGCTTACATATAAAGCGACGATCAATCCTAAAATCCCAATGTATCTTGCGAATTTTCCCTGTTCAAAAACTCCTGAAAATAACGCAATAACTGCCGTTAGGAAAACAATAATTAAAACACTCATAATATAGATTTGAGATGTGAGATTTTAAGTTGAGAGTTTAAAGTTTAAGATTCAGAGTTTAAAGTTCAGTAGAATCATCTCCTGTCTCTAATCTTCTTGTTTCCTTTCTTTTTACTCTTCTCTAATCTCTTAATTTTTTAATTTTTAAATCTTTTAATTTTTTAGCTGGCCATCGCTGTGTAGATAAACGTCAGCGAACTATTCACCATATCGATTATCGGTTGAGGGAAGATACCAAATACAATTACAAAAACCGCTATGCTTGCCAATACGGAAAACTCTACTGCAGATAAATCTTTTACAGTACTTAAAACAGCTTCATTTCCTTCACCAAACATTGCTTTTCCGTAGAATCTCAATAAATATACAGCAGCAAGAATTACCGTAAGACCTGCGATCACTGCAGCCAAACCGTTAAAATCATATACCGATTTCAACAGGATAAATTCTCCGATGAATCCGTTAGTCAATGGAACTCCCATTGAACCTAATATAATAATCAGGAACAAAACGGCAAATTTAGGGGCTACTTTCGCCAAACCTCCCATTTGTCTGATATCTCTTGATTTAAATCGTTTGTATAAAATATCACAGCAGTAGAATAATCCAACTACGTTGATACCGTGGGCAAAAGTCTGTACCAATGCTCCTTCAGCTCCTTCGATATTGAATGTTCCTCTTAAAGTGATCACTGCAGAAGAGAAGATCCCTGCTACCATTAATCCTACGTGAGAGAAAGAAGAATATGCAATGATTCTCTTCATATCGGTCTGGATGATGGCAATCAGTGCACCATGAACAATTCCTACAATAGCCAGGATAATTACAATCTGCCCTGAAATGCCGGCAATAGGAAGCGGGGTGATTGGAAGAAGGTAACGGATAACCCCGTACACCGCCATCTTCAGCATGATCCCTGATAAAAGCATGGATCCCTGAGTAGGAGAGTAGGTATACGTGTCCGGCTGCCATGTATGGAAAGGGAATACCGGTAATTTCACTGCAAATGCAAAGAAGATAAACCAGAATACCACCGTTTGCTGTGCCTCATTAAGCTGAGCATTATATAGATCTGTTAAAGCGAATGATGCAGAGTGGTTGTACACATAGATCAATCCGGCTAACATAAATAATGACCCAACGAATGTATAGACGAAGAATTTCGTAGTGAATTCAAATCTTTTGTTTTCCTGGCCCCAAAGTCCGGCAATGAACCAGATCGGGATCAAAGTTACTTCCCAGAAAATATAGAATAATAGTCCGTCTAAAGAAGTGAACACTCCAACAAGACCGAACTGCATGAGCAGGATCAGACCGTAGAATGTATTTCTGTAGCTTACATTTTCGTTGAAAGAAGATAAAATAATGATGGGCGTCAAAATATTGGTCAACAATAAAAGAAGCAGACTCATTCCGTCAATTCCGAAATGAAGTGAGCTTTTAATAAACTGCGACCAAGGATAATTGATTTCGTGCTGCAATACACTGTCTACCGTTGGATTAAAATTAAAATCCGCTGTGATGTAGAAAGTAATAAGCATCTGGACTAATGCAATTCCCAACGCCAAATATTTGCTGGATTTATTTTTCCATGCAAAAACTAATCCCGAACCTACTAGAGGTAATAGTAATAATGTTAATAATAAACCAGACATTATTGTAATATAAAGTTAACAATCAGTATAATTCCCACTGCTAAAGACATGATAAGAATATAAGTCTCTACATTTCCGTTTTGGATACGCTTCATCGCTTTTCCGCTGTCTTCAGCGCCTTCGCCTACGAAGTCTACAAAACGGTCTAAGATCCCTTTATCAAACATCTTTCCTCCGCGTCCTAATCCTTCAACAGTTTTTACAATCAATGCATTGTAAAGTTCGTCTACATATAATTTCTTAGCAGAAAGCTTTTCCCATCCGGTATAGCTTTCTTCTGCCAGCGCCATCTTTTTCTTTTTTACGTAGGTATTTTTTACGATAAACCATACGGAGAAGAACATCAGCACTGTAGCTCCCAATAATATCATTTCGGTACCAAACGGAACTCCCGAAAGAGTCGCTTCCATCTGGTTATAACTTTGCTCAGTAAGAACAGGCTTCAGCCATTCCATTAATTTTGCATAATGACCGTGTCCTATGAAGTGAGGAAGGTTAATGAAACCTCCAAGCACTGAAAGGATAGCCAGAACGATCAACGGAAGAGTCATATTGGAAGGGCTTTCGTGTAAGTGATGCTTTTGATCTTCCGTACCTCTGAACTCTCCGTGGAATGTCAGGTAGTACAGTCTGAACATATAGGTTGCAGTCATTGCCGCTAAAGCAAATAAAATTACCCAGTAGACAGGGTTTTTAGCGAATGCTGCTACTAAAATTTCGTCTTTTGAGATCATCCCTGAAAGTAAAGGGAAACCTGAGATGGCTAATGTTCCGATAAGGAAAGTAGCATGGGTAATAGGAATGTATTTTTTCAGACCTCCCATGAAACGCATATCCTGCTCGTTGCTCATCGCGTGGATCACAGAACCTGCTCCAAGGAATAATAAAGCCTTGAAGAATGCGTGTGTCATTACGTGGAACATCGCTGTAGTATAAGCTCCCAATCCTAAAGCAATGAACATAAATCCAAGCTGTGAAACGGTAGAGTAGGCCAATACTTTTTTGATGTCGTTCTGACGAAGTGCATAGAATCCAGCCAAAGCAGCTGTTAAGAATCCGATGAATAAAATTCCTCCCTGAACCGTAGGTGCCAAAGTAAATAAGAAGTTTGATCTTACTACTAAGTAGATACCCGCAGTTACCATCGTTGCCGCGTGGATTAACGCTGAAACAGGAGTTGGTCCGGCCATCGCATCCGGTAACCATGTATATAAAGGAACCTGAGCAGATTTACCGGTAGCCCCGATAAATAAACTGGCTGTAATAAAGATAATTACTGTTCCGTCTAATTCAAATTTTGAAGCGTTCTGTGCTACTGTAAGGTAATCTACAGCATTGGTCTGAGAAGCGATCATGAAAATACCGATCAATAATGCAAGGTCACCAATTCTGTTCATGATGAAAGCTTTTCTTGCCGCTTTACCGTATTCTTCGTTGGTATACCAGAATCCGATCAACAGGTAAGAACAAAGACCTACACCTTCCCATCCGATGAACAGGATCAGGTAGTTGCTTCCCATTACCAAAAGTAACATAGAGAAGATGAAAAGATTCAGATAAGTAAAGAACTTATAGAAACCTTTGTCGTGGCTCATATATCCGATAGAATACAGGTGAATTAAAGATCCGATCCCTGTAATGATCATTACCATCATCAAAGAAAGCTGATCAATCTGGAATCCGAAATTGATCTGAACTCCGTTTACTGTAAACCATTCAAATGCTTTTACGATAACCGGCTGGCTTTCAGAATTCATATTCATGAAAATACTTACCGCGATACAGAAAGATCCGAAAACCATTGCTGTAGCCAGAGAGCCTACGAATATTTTTGGAAGATTTTTCCCGAATAAACCGTTAATAAGAAACCCTAAAAGTGGTAAAAGTACTATTGCATACACTAAATTTTCCATTCCTTATCCTCTTAATTTATTAAATATACTAACATCTACAGAACGGGTATTTCTATACAGCATAGCAATAATTGCCAGACCTACCGCTACTTCAGCGGCGGCTACCACCATAATGAAGAAAACTAAAAGCTGTCCGTCTCCGTTTCCTTTATATGCTGAAAAAGCAGCCAATAAAAGGTTTACAGAATTCAGCATAAGCTCTACACAGCCCAAAATAACAATAGCGTTTTTTCTCAGCAATACTCCCAACACTCCCAGACAGAACAATACTGAAGAAAGAATGATGAAATAATTCAGAGGGACGCTTTGTATAAATGTATTTACTTCTCCCATAATTTTATAAATCTTTTTTACCGATTAATACCGCACCTACAATACCTGCCAAAATAAGGATGGATGCAAGCTCAAACGGCAAAACATATTCGTTAAACAAAAGCCTTCCCAGATTTTTCGTAAGACCCACACCTTTGTCTACATTTTCAACAACAATGTGGTTGTCCTGAACACCTCTGAATACGCCTAAAACCCCAATTAATAAAAGACCGGCTGTAAAAACTCCGACAAATTTTAAAGTATTGCCCTTCTTACTTTCGTCTTCTTTATTAAGATTAAGCATCATCAGGATATAAAGGAATAATACCATGATGGCTCCGGCATACACTATAATCTGGATGATGGCAAGGAATTGTGCATTCAGAAGGATATACATCCCTGCAATGGAAAACATCGTAACAATTAATGACAAAACAGCATAAAGAGGATTTCTTGCAAACACAAAGTAAACCGCACTTGCCACTGCTAAAAACGCCACCAAGAAAAATAAAATCTGATCCATTATTTTACCGCATTTTTTTGTTTCTCGGACTGTCTTGTCGTAATGTCAATCCTTTCATTTATTTTTTCAACCAACTTATCTTTTCCGTAGATGAAAGAACCTCTGTTAGTTTCCACATCTACCAATCTGTCTGTAAGATAGATGGCAGATTTCGGACAGGCTTCTTCACACATTCCGCAGAAAATACATCTCAGCATATTGATTTCATATACTGATGCATATTTTTCTTCTCTGTAAAGGTGTTTTTCTTCCTTCGTTCTTTCAGCAGAAGTCATCGTAATAGCTTCTGCAGGACAGGCTACAGCACAAAGTCCGCAAGCTGTACATCTTTCTCTGCCTTCCTCGTCTCTTTTCAGAACGTGCTGACCTCTCCAGATGGTAGTTCTTGGCTTTTGTACCTCAGGATACGAATATACTGCGGGAGCTCCTTTTATCACGGTTCTTACAGCATGCTTGAATGTAATCCCCATCCCTGTAAAGATAGCAGGAAGGTAGATTTTTTCAGCAAGGGTCATTTCTTTATTGGAAACAACTTTTGATCTGTTTGTAAGTTTCATTTAATTATAGATGTTAGATGTTAGACGTTAGATGTTAGAAGATGGAAGCGGGAAGTTCTTACCCGGATCACCAAATTATCACATCATCACATCATCTCATTTTCAAATTATTCTAGTTTGCAAATGCTAAAATTACAGCTCCTGTAATCAGCAGGTTTACCAATGCCATTGGGATAAGCGTTTTCCATCCTAAGTGCATCAATTGGTCATATCTAAATCTTGGAAGCGTCCATCTGATCCACATGAAGATCAGAATTCCGATTACCGTTTTTGTTAAGAATGCTACGATACTCAAAATTCCTGCAGCGTTTTCGCCCCAGTTCTGAGTTACCCATTCAATTCCCGGATAGTTGTATCCACCGAAGAAAAGAACGACCATGAAAGCATTGGAGATAAACATGTTTACGTATTCACCGAACATGTATAAACCTAACTTCATTGATGAGTATTCTGTAGAATATCCTGTTACAAGCTCAGATTCACATTCAGGTAAATCGAAAGGGTGTCTGTTGGTTTCTGCCAAAGCTGCCACAAAGAATACAAGGAAAGCGATTGGCTGATAGAAAATATTCCAGTTCAGTCCGGAAACCCAGGGAATAACTCCCCAAAGTTTTCCTGTCGTTTGGCTTTCAGTAATTTCTTTTAAGTCTAAACTTCCCGTCATCATAATGATAGAAAGTAAAGCTAATCCCATCGCCAATTCGTAAGAAATCATCTGTGAAGAAGCACGGATAGCTCCTAATAATGAATATTTGTTATTCGAAGCCCAACCTCCGATCATGATTCCGTATACACCGATTGAGGCCATTCCGATGATGAAAAGTACCCCAACGTCGATGTTGGCAACCTGTAAATCAAAAGAAGTACCTGCAATATTTAAACTTTTACCCCAAGGAATAACTGCTCCTGTGATTAGTGAAATAAACATAACCAATGCCGGTCCCAGCACGAAAAGAAATTTTTCTGCATTGGCAGGGGTAAAATCTTCCTTAAAGAAAAACTTTCCACCGTCAGCAAGAGGCTGCAGCAATCCGAAAGGTCCGGCTCTGTTGGGACCAATTCTATCCTGCATGATAGACGCTACTTTTCTTTCTGCCCAGGTAGAGTAGGCGGCTATCGTAAGAGACAGCAGGAAAAGTGCCAGTACAAGTATAAGTTTAAATGTTAGTAAATCCATTTTTTATTTAGATATTAAGATGTCAGATGCTGGATATCAGATTTAAAATCTATTGTCTGAAGTCTGGTGTCTGAAATCTGATGTCTTATTAATTATTTTTCGTCTTTTTCACTGATTTCTTTTGCCATAGGATTGTCTAATACTCTTAGCTCATCCTTTGGTTTTTCATAGTGGTTCAATGAAATTACTGAGTGTCTGTCGATATGTCTAGGACCTTCGATGTTCCAGTCAGAAAGTTCTTTTCTTTCGAAACGACAAGTGTCGCAGATGAATTCTTCCACCTCTCCCCATTGGTCTTTTCTGGCAGTAACTCTTATGATTTCATCACCTTTCATCCAAACTACAGCTTTTCCTGAACATTTATCACATTTGCAGGTAGCATTCATTGGTTTTGTGAACCAGACTCTGCTTGCAAAACGGGAAGTCCTGTCTGTTAAGGCTCCAACCGGACAAACATCAATAATGTTTCCGATGAAGTCGTTATCCAAAGCTTTATTTAAATAAGTAGAAATTTCAGCGTGATCTCCTCTGAATAGAATTCCGTGTTCTCTTTCACCTGTTAACTGGTTGGCAGCCAATACACATCTTGCACAAAGAATACAACGGTTCATATTCAGCTTGATATTCGGACCAAGATCATCTGCTTCGTACGTATTTCTTTCAAATTCGGTTCTGGTTTCAAGGTTTCCATGCTCATATCCAAGATCTTGAAGGTGACATTCACCGGCCTGGTCGCAGATAGGGCAGTCCAGAGGGTGGTTCACCAATAGAAATTCGGTAACGGCTTTTCTGCCTTCCTGAGCTTTTTCGGAAGAAAGATTTTTCACTTCCATACCATCCATCACGTTAGTTCTGCAACTCGCGACTAGTTTTGGCATAGGGCGCGGATCTGCTTCGGAACCTTTTGAAACTTCAACCAAGCAAGTTCTACATCTCCCTCCACTGGTTTCCAATTTGCTGTAATAGCACATTGCAGGAGGTACAGATTTTCCACCGATTTGTCTGGCTGCTTCCAAAATAGAAGTTCCAGGCAAAACTTCAGTAGTCTGTCCGTCTATAGTTATTTTGAATTTTTTAACCTCTTCGCTCATATTCTATGCTTTCGCTTATGCTTTTAAGGCGTTAAGCTATATTTTAATTATACTTCTTCGTGTTAAATGTATATCCGACTCCTGCAAGGACCTGTCCGAAAACAAAATCCTGACGGGCTTTATCCGGCTTGTTATTTAATGTAGTTTTAATATCCCACATATTGATATATCCTGCTTTTGCCTCTGCCCTGATCATCCAGTTTTTCCAGAAAACCATGTTAAGGCTGGTTCTAAGATCGGTTCCCATACCTGCAACGTGAAAACGGTCGCTTCTTTCATTTCCAAAAAGCTTGATGTTACTTTTAGGAAACATCACCCCGATTCCTGCTCCATAAGACCATACCAGATCTATATTTTTCTTATGAATAAGGTTCCTGTATTTCTCAAGACCCAAATTTTCATAATTAAGCCCGTCTGTATGCTCGAAAGTAAGAAACTGTGTATCAGCTAAATTAACCTGTCCGTTCTGTACCATTCCTGCATATTTAGGATCTGAAATTGTACCTGAAAAATCAACCGTCTGGTCCTGTTTCATTACATATTTCATATGATCTATCCCTAAAACAAGGGCTAAATTATCTTTGATAAAATATCCCAGTCTGAAATTGTACTGCGTTACGGTAAACCAGCTTGGATCGATATAAACGATTCCGAACTTGGTAGGTTTATCTCTTGCCTGTACGTTATTCAGCTGGAAATCATAACCGTTTCCTGTAAAATGGATATCGGAATTGCTAAAAGCTCCTCTGTTCCATCCGTAAAAAACAAACACCTGGCCTTTCTTGCTCAAAGGATTGGGTTTCTGCTTTTTCTCTTTCTTTGGAGCTACCTCCAATTTATATTCTTTGTCTAATGTATCCTGTTTTACCTGCCCGAAAGCAAACCCCGACATCATTAAGCCGACAACCAATAACTTCTTCATTTTTTTAGCTATGCATTTTTTTCAACAGCCGGAATCGGATCAGCATAATTAGCCAATCCATAATTTTGTGTCTGAGACAGCTCAGGGTTTTTAATGTGCCATTCAAATTCATCTCTGAAATGGCGGATCGCTGCTGCAACCGGCCAAGCTGCTGCATCACCCAACGGACAGATCGTGTTTCCTTCGATCTTTCTTTGTATATCCCAAAGAAGGTCAATGTCTTCCATTTTTCCTTCTCCTTTTTCAATCTTCTTTAAAATTTTGTACATCCATCCTGTACCTTCACGGCAAGGGGTACATTGTCCGCAACTTTCGTGATTGTAGAATCTTGCCAAAGTCATGGTATGTTCTACGATACACTGATCTTCATCCAAAACGATGAAACCTCCTGAACCCATCATGGTTCCGGTAGCAAAACCACCATCTGCCAGTGATTCGTAGTTCATGTATCTAGGTTCTCCGTTTACGGTTCTCAACAATAAATTGGCAGGAACGATAGGAACAGAACTTCCTCCAGGAATACAGGCTTTCAGTCTTTTCCCGTCTTTGATACCACCACAGTATTCATCAGAATAGATGAATTCTTCAACAGTGATCGTCATATCAATTTCATAAACTCCAGGTTTGTTGATATTTCCGCAAGCAGAAATCAATTTTGTACCTGTAGATCTTCCAACTCCTATTTTTGCGTATTCAGCTCCTGTAATATCAATAATCGGAACGATAGCTGCAATAGATTCCACGTTGTTTACCACCGTTGGTCTTTCCCAAAGTCCTTTTACAGCCGGGAATGGTGGTTTTAACCTTGGATTTCCTCTTTTACCTTCAAGGGATTCAAGCAATGCAGTTTCTTCACCGCAGATATAAGCTCCTCCTCCTCTCTGAACGTAAATTTCACAGTCAAAACCGGTTCCTAAAATATTTTTACCTAAAAATCCTGCCGCTTTAGCTTCTTCAATAGCTTCCTCCAAAATATCAGGAATCCATGAGTATTCTCCACGGATGTAGATATAAGAAACATTGGAACCTAAACAGTAAGAGGATATAAGCATTCCTTCGATCAGCAAATGAGGAAGAAACTCCATCAGATATCTGTCTTTGAAAGTTCCCGGCTCAGATTCATCAGCATTGACAACAAGGTGTCTTGGCACGCCTTCTGGTTTTGCCAGAAAGCTCCATTTCATTCCTGTTGGGAATCCGGCTCCACCACGTCCACGAAGTCCTGAAGCTTTTACTTCTTCAAGAATTTCATCGGGGGTCATTTTCAAGGCTTTTTCTGCTGCGGTGTAACCTCCCTGTTTGCGGTAAGTTTCAAAGTAGCGAATACCTTCTATATGTGCATCTTTAAGTAAAAGTTTTTTACTCATCGTATATTTTAATTAATCTAAAGCAACTTGTCCCTGTCTGCAAAGATCAAGGATTTCGTCTACTTTTTCTATCGTTAAATTTTCATGAAAGAATTTTCCTAACTGCATCATTGGTGCATATCCGCAAGCTCCGAGGCATTCAGCAGGTTTTAGGGTAAACATACCGTCTTCAGTAGTTTCTCCGTCTTTAATGTTCAGCTTGGTTCTGATATGATCAAGGATCTTTTCGCTTCCGCAAACCATACATGGCCCTGTTCTGCACACTTCCAAAACATATTTACCAACCGGCTTCATATTGAACATGGTATAAAAAGTAGCTACTTCATATACTTCAATTGGCTTAATACTTAATAATTCAGCAACATAATCCATTACAGGAACGTCTAACCATCCTCCGAATTCTTTCTGTGCTAAGTGAAGTACAGGAAGAAGAGCAGACTTTTGTCTTCCCTCAGGATATCTTGCGATAATTTTGTGTACCTGTTCTAAACTTTCCGGTTTAAAAGCTATTGTTTCGCTCATTTTTTATCTAAGATTAAAGAGTAAAGAACAAAGAAAAAAGATTCTGAAGTCCGTTATTCTAAATTCGTATTTATATTGGGTTGAAGAAAGTCTTTTATCTTTCTTCTTTTATCTTTTTGTCTAATGTATTATGCGTCTAATTCTCCCGCAATAATATTCATACTACACATCGTAACGATCGCATCTGAAATTACAGAACCTGTGATCATTTCAGGATAAGCTTGGTAGTAGATGAAGCATGGTCTTCTGAAATGAAGTCTGTAAGGGCTTCTTCCTCCGTCGCTCACTAAATAGAAACCTAATTCTCCGTTTCCACCTTCTACAGCATGATAAACTTCTCCTTTTGGCACATCGGTTTCTCCCATAACAATTTTGAAATGGTAGATCAAGGCTTCCATTTTTTGATAAACATCCGCCTTTTCAGGAAGATAAAAATCCGGAACATCCGCATGGAATGGTCCTTCAGGAAGATTGTCGTATGCCTGATTGATAATTTTAAGTGATTCCCAGATTTCCTGCTGACGAACCATGAAACGGTCGTAAGTGTCACCTGCAGTTCCTACCGGAATGATGAAATCGAAATCTTCGTAAGAAGAATAGGGCTGCGCAACTCTTACATCATAATCTACGCCTGCTGCACGTAAGTTTGGACCTGTAAAACCGTAGCTTAATGCTCTTTCAGCAGAAATTGCTCCCGCTCCAATGGTTCTGTCCATGAAAATCCTGTTTCTTTCCAATAAAGTACAGAATTCTTTAAATCTTCCCGGGAATGTTTTCAGGAAGTCTTTTAATAACTCATGGAATTTTGGAGTGAAATCTCTTTCAAAACCTCCGATTCTTCCCATATTGGTCGTCATTCTTGCCCCACAAATCTGCTCGTACATATCGTAAATACGCTCTCTTTCGATGAACATATAAGTAAGACCTGTGATGGCTCCTGCATCCATTCCGGTTACCCCGTTACAGATCAGGTGATCACCGATTCTGGCCAATTCCATTAAAATCACACGCATATAATCTACACGTTTTGGAACTTGTACACCGATCAGCTTTTCTACTGTCATGTGCCAGCCAAGGTTATTGATTGGTGCTGAACAGTAATTCATACGGTCGGTAAGGGTAGTGATCTGAGCATAGTTTCTTCTTTCAGAAATTTTTTCAAATGCTCTGTGGATATAGCCTACTGTTTGCTCCGCGTGAAGGATTCTTTCCCCATCCATCGTTAAGATGTTCTGGAAGATCCCGTGGGTTGCAGGGTGGGTAGGTCCCAAATTGAGGGTATAAAGCTGCCCGTCAATCTGCTCCTTACTTTCGTATTGGTTAAGTATATTAGATAATGAGTTATCTTTCATAATATATAATTGATAATCGATAAGCGATAATTGATCATGAACCAACCATCATTAATCATTTATATTTTTTTATCTTCCGAACATGTTATCGTCCTTATCTGTTCTGGTTCCATCTTCAAGACGGTATTCCTTCAGCATAGGGTGGTATCCGAGATCTTCCATATTCAGGATAGGTCTCAGGTCAGGATGTCCTTTAAATTTAATTCCGTAGAAATCAAACGTTTCTCTTTCCATCCAGTTGGCTCCGGCAAATAAATCTACAAGAGAATCCACTTCGATATTTTCTCTGGCCATAAAGATCTTCAGGCGTAATCTGACATTAGCCATCATATTGTGCAGGTGATACACGACACCGATTTCCTTGTCCGGAAATTCAGGGTAATGGATACCGCAGATATCGGTAAGAAAGTTAAATTCCAACGATGAATCTTTCAGATAATGAATAATCTTTTTGATATCATCTTTTTTTACTTCAATAGTTAACATTCCATAAGGCTCTGAACTAGAGATTACAGACTCCGGAAATTCTCTTGTGATTGCTTCTAATACAAATTCGTTCGTCATTTCCGTTTTAGTTGCTAATGTTGTAAGAATCTAACAATTTTTGGTATTCAGGCATATCTCTTCTTCTGATGCTTTCGCTTTCTGCCAAAGCCTGAACCTGCATTACGCCTTCAATAATCTGCTCCGGTCTTGGAGGGCATCCCGGAACATAAACGTCAACCGGAATAATTTTATCAATTCCCTGTAAAACAGAGTAGGTGTCAAAAATACCACCGCTGGAAGCACAAGCTCCAACAGCAACCACCCATTTTGGCTCGGCCATCTGAGTGTACACTTCTTTTAGGACAGGTCCTAATTTTTTAGATATAGTCCCGCAAACCATTAGCATATCCGCCTGTCTTGGTGAGAAAGAGTTTCTTTCCATACCAAATCTTGAAGCGTCATACGTAGGGTTCAGGGTAGCCATAAACTCGATACCACAACAAGAGGTTGCAAATGGTAAAGGCCAAAGAGAGAATTTTCTGGCCATCCCGATTACACTGCTCAGTTTCGTTGCGAAAAACCCTTCTCCTTCAAATCCTTCGGGAGCAGGTGCATCTGTTCTTATTACTGGTTTGTTATCTGACATTTGATTGATTTAAGATTTAAATTTAGATTCTAAATTGGTGTTAATGTTAACTTAACTCTAATTTTCTGATCTAAAATTGTCATTTAAAATTTCTATTCTTTATTTATCCCAATCTAATGCGCCACGCTTCCATACATAGAAAAACGCCATGAAGAAAATTGCGACGAAGGTTAGGACAGCAAGGAATCCTTCCATTCCGAATTCTCTGAAGTTTACAGCATATGGATAAAAAAATACGATTTCAATATCGAATAGCACGAATAATACTGCTGTCAGGAAATATTTGATGGAAAACGGTGTTCTCGCATTTCCTTCTACAGGAACTCCACATTCCCAGCTTTGGTTTTTTACAGAATTTCCTTTTTTCTGTTTTGGTCCCAGAAAATGGGCTCCAAGCAAAGAAACGGCTACGAATGCGATAGCTACACCTGCTTGAATAAGGATTGGAATATAACTTTCAGGTAAATTCATTTTTGCATTATTATCTCAATTTGCAAATTTAGCGAATAAACAAGAAAGCATGAAATTAATAAGCTTAAAAGTGGGATTAAAATAGGGAAAAGCGGTAATTTAGAATCAATAAAAATAGTGCTTATTTCTTCATTTTTTTGAGGAGAGAGTAGGCCATGAACGATATGTATCCAAAAAGAATGCTGGCCAGTGTTATATTGACTACGGTATTCATTCGGTCATCTTCGATCCGAAAAAACAAGTTGTAAGCGATAAATGCTGCAATCAGAACAGCGAAAACAATGAGATGTGGTTTCATAGGATAAATTTACGAAAAGAATTCAGGTTTTTAAGGGAAGTTTTCTGAAGTGTAAAGTATGAGTTATCAGCTTTCGGTTTTAAAATAAGTCACTAATAACTCATCATTTATCACTGATGATTAATTGCTAGTGAATAGGTTCTTCTTCTTTTGTGATTGACGGGATTGTAATCCTGCCAAAGCACCTGAACACTTTTATTTTCTTCCAGTTCAGGATTTGTTTCTGCAAAATCAATTCCCATGCTGGTAAAACGCACAAAAATTTCTTTGAATATAATGGCTGTAACGCCTCTTCTCTGGTATTCGGGATGAATTCCGATCAGATAAAAGTTTGCACGGTCGTTTTTCTTTCCTGCCTGTAAAAAATGCCACCATCCGAAAGGAAACAGCTTTCCTTTAGATTTTTGTAGAGCTTTAGAATAAGAAGGCATTGTAATGGCAAATGACACGAGTTCGTTATTTTCATCCACTACACAGATCACATAGTTTTTGTCTATAAAAGGGAAGTATTTTTCCCTGTAAGTCTGTATCTGTTCGTCCGAAATAGGGGTATAGGTTGAAAGGTGCTTATAAGTTTCGTCAAGCAATTTAAACATAGGTTCTACAAACGGAAGAATCTCCTGTTTTGATTTGAAATTGAGAACTTTAAGTTTGTATTTCTGAGCAATCAGACCACTGAATTTTTCTACTTTTTCAGGTAAAACCTTTGGGAAATTCATTTCATACTCCACCCATTCTTTTTCTTTGGTCAATCCAAGATCTTCCATGTGTTTTGGGTAGTATTCATAATTATAGATTCCGATCATGGTGGCCAGCTTATCAAAACCCATGGTAAGCATGCCTGCTTTATCAAGATTGGTAAAGCCCATTGGGCCCTCAATTTTATCAATATTATTTTCCTTGGCGTAATCTATTGCTTTTTGGATCAGCGCCTGAGAAACTTCTTTATCATCAATAAAATCAATCCATCCGAAACGTACTTTTCTGATGCCTAATTCCTTTTCTTCCTTGTGATTGATGATCACGGCTATTCTTCCAACTACTTTATTGTCTTTCAGGGCAAGAAACTGCCTGGATTTTGAATAATTTAAAGCCGGATTTTCTTTTGCGTCCCAAATTTTAAATTCGTCTTTAATAAAGGAAGGAACATAATAGGGATTGTTTTTATAAAGATCCATTGGAAATCTTACGAATTTTTTTAATTCGTCTTGATTTTTCACTTCAATAACTGAAACTTTAGACATAGATAAAGGGATAATTAGAGAGCAAATATAGATAATAAAATGTAATACTTTGGCACAGTTTTTACATCATTATGTTTAAAATTAAACACAAAAAATCTATATAAAATGATGGGTTATTATATTATTATCGGTGTTTCAATGCTGATAAGCTGGTGGGTTTCGTCCAGATTAAAATCGAAATTTGAATACTATTCCAATGTACATCTTAGAAATGGGCTTTCGGGGAAAGAGATAGCAGAAAAAATGCTGAGAGATAACGGAATCACTGATGTACAGGTAATTTCTGTTCCCGGCCAGCTGACGGATCACTATAACCCGGCAGATAAAACAGTTAACCTTTCAGAAGGAGTCTATATGCAGAGAAATGCAGCTGCTGCGGCTGTGGCTGCGCATGAATGTGGACATGCAGTGCAGCATGCTGTAGGATATTCGATGCTGAACCTGCGTTCAAAGCTGGTTCCTGTTGTGAATATAAGTTCTAATCTGATGCAGTTTGTCCTTATCGCAGGTATTGGGATTATGGCAGCAACAAGATCTATTGATGATCCCAACGGAAATACGACGGTTCTGGCGATAGGAGTGGCAATGTTTGCATTGACTACACTTTTTGCTTTTGTAACCCTTCCAGTGGAATATGATGCCAGTAACCGAGCAATGAAGTGGATTAAAGACACGGGAACGGTTACCCAAGAAGAATTTGTAGGAGTACAGGACAGTTTAAAATGGGCAGCAAGAACGTATGTTGTGGCAGCCCTTGGATCACTGGCTCAGCTTCTTTATTGGGGTTCATTACTCCTTGGTGGAAGAAGGAATTAATCTTTAAATTCAAATGAAACATACTGCATTTCGGATAATTTATCTGAAATGCTTTCTTTTTGGGCTAATTTTAAAGATGCAGTGAGGATGCAGTTTTCATTAGCATCAAAATTCAGAACCCTAGCATCAAATTTGGAAAGCAGGGTAAAAATAGTATTCTGCTGATTGAAGTTGAACTGGATTTCAATTTCTGTTTCAAGCTCTTTTGTGATGATATTGGCCTCTTCCAATGTGATTTTTGCACATTCTTTATAGGCTTTTACAAGCCCTGAAACCCCGAGTTTTGTTCCGCCATAATAACGGACCGATATAACCAGAACGTTGGTGATTTCGTGTGCTAAAAGCTGATTGTAGATAGGAAGACCTGCACTTCCTGATGGCTCACCGTCATCATTTGCCCGATAGTTTTCACCTTCCAGGCCCATTCTGAAAGCGTAACAGTGATGGGTAGCCTTAGGGTGTTCTGTCCGGATTTTTTCCAATGCTTCTTTCAGCTCCCTTTCGTTATTGACCGGAAAGGCAAATCCAATGAATTTGCTTCCTTTTTCTTTTAATAAAGTATTTTCTATGGGTTTTTCTATGGTTTTATATTCGAACGTCATTATAGCCGGCTTTATCAATGCAAAAGTATAAATACAACATAAGTTACGCAATCATAAATAAAGAAGCCATCAATATTTGACAGCTTCCTAAATCTTTTAATGTGATATTGATCCTCATTATGATCCGCAATAATCTAAGGGAAGTAGACACATATAGCTTGTCGGGCCGCAAAAATCCTGAGGACACTTGTCTCTGCATCTGGTAGATTCCCCGGTAGGTAAAGTACAGTCTACAAATACAAATGCACCACCGCTAATATTTTTTAAACCAGTTCTTGAAATTTTCTTTAAGTTTTTCATAGTATTAATTTTTGTAAAACTAATGTAAAGAAATTATTTCAATTGATGGTGATAAAATGGTTTTGTTTTGCTTTAAAAATTGATACTGTATTATCTCTCAAATTTTCAATTCTGTCAGCTGTATAATTAAATTCTGGCGCTTTTGTTCCGTTTTCCAGTTTCAGATTTTCATTTTTAATGACAATGGCTTCATCCCAAAGGTTAGCATTAATAAATTGCTGTAATGTAAAACGGCCGCCTTCAATAATAACAGACTGTATATGTTCATTGTATAGTACTTCCAGTAGCTCTGGAATGAAATTATCCCTGTTGATTTTAATAAATTGGATATGCCCTTCGGTACCTTCTTTTTCAGAGTTTACAACCAGTGTTTTTGCTTCACTATTGTAAATATTGAAACTGCCAGGAACTTTTAAATCAAAATCAATAAGAATTCTGACAGGGTTTACTCCTTCAGCATTTCTTACGGTCAGGCTTGGATTGTCATTTAAAGCGGTTTGTGTTCCCACTAAAATAGTATGTTCGTCGGCTCTTAGTTGATGTACAAATTGATTGGCCAGAGAATTTGAAATGGCTGTTGGTTTAAAATCCTTATCTAAAAACCCGTCTCCTGATTCGGCCCATTTCAGGATAATGTAAGGTCTTTTCTTTTCATGATAGGTAAAAAATCTTTTATTCAGCTCAATACATTCTTTTTCCAGTATTCCTGAAACCGCTTCAATACCTGCATCCTGAATGATTTTTTTTCCTTTCCCGTTTACTTTGTCATGAGAATCCATGGCGCCAATGACAACTTTCCTGAAACCAAGTTCTTTAATTTTTAAAGCACATGGTGGCGTTTTACCATAATGGGCGCAGGGCTCCAGTGAAACATAGATCGTAGATTCGGGTATAAGATCTTTATTTTCTACAGAATTGATCGCGTTAATCTCAGCGTGGTTTTCTCCGGCTTTATGATGGTATCCTTCCCCGATGATTTTCCCGTTATGGACAATCACGCTGCCTACAAGAGGGTTGGGGTAGGTTTTGCCCAGTGCTTTCTGAGCAAGCTCAATGCATCTTTTTATGTATAATTCGTCGTTGTTCATAAAGTAAAAAGAAAAAGCGAAGACAAATTTCTTTGCTTCGCCTTTTTTATATTATTTAATAGATTAATCTCCGGCAATGATATTGTGAAGATTCTGTTTTAAGGTTTCCAGATGAGCCTTCTTCTCGTCGATTGTATTGAATGTATCTCTAAGAAGAGGGTTTTCTCTTGACGGCTTGTTAAAGAATGCCAGGTTATTTTCCAGTTTTACAATCTCACCCTCAAGGTCAGAAATCTGGCTCTTGATCTTTCTTGCTTTGTCTGTAAGCTGGTTTTCTGTTAAACCTTCTTCTTTCAGCTCAAGTTCGTTGATCTTATTCAGCTTCAGCTTTTCTCTTAACGTTCTGTTGAACTCGGTATTGATTGAGATTTTGTCTCTCGGTACTTTCCCGATGTTGTTCCAGGCGGTTTTTATTGCTTCTATTCTTTCAATACTGCCTTCGTCATTGGAAACAGTTTTCAGATCCTCGAGAATTTCTTTTTTCTGTTTATAGTTCTCTTTCCAATTATCGTTAGAAGCATTATTTTTCTCTCTGTAATTATTGAAGAACGTATTACAGGCATCACGGAATTCGTCCCAGATTTTATTGGTCATGCTCTTTGGAACGTGTCCGATTTTTTTCCAGTCTTCCTGAAGCTTTTTGAACAGAGGAACGGCAATATCCCATTCTTCATTGTTCATATTGTCCTGTGCAGTCTGGATCAGTTTTAATTTCTCTTCCAGATTGGTTTGCTGGGAACCTTTGAGAGATTTATAATAATTATTTTTTGTTGTATTGAAAGCTCTGAGTGTTGTTTTGAAATCATTCCAGTTCTGGTTGGATAATTTTCTTGGAACACTTCCAGTTTTTAAGAATTCAGTACGAAGGTCTTCAACTCTTTTGATAGAATTCTGCCAGTAGCTGTGGTTAGGAGTTTCGGAAGGTTCAGATAACTTTTTGATCTCTGCGATGATCTGGTTTTTCTTTTCAAGATTATCATTCTGTTCACCTTCAATAGCTGCAGAGAGCTCAGATTTTCTTTCGTGGATCTTGTTGGAGATTTCTTTGAACTCTTCCCATGTTTTTTCACGGAATTCTTCTGCTACAGGCTCAGCTTCTTCTTTCCAAAGCTTGTGAAGATATTGAAGCTCGTTCAGGGCTTTCTGAATTACAGGCTCACTTTCCAGTTCTTTAGCACGTGCAATGATATGCTGTCTTTTCTCTAAATTATGGCTGAATTCCTGCTCCAGAAATTCTTTATTCAGGTCCAGCATCTGATAAAACTGGTTCAGATGGTGGAAGTAATTATTATTAAGAATCTTGAATTCGGATTTTGCAACCTGGCCGGCTTTTGACCATTCTTCTTTGATTTCACGGATGGATTTGAAAAGATTGGTTCCCGGTTCAGAATTGGTATAAAGGTTTTTAAGTCTTTCTATGATATTCTGGCGGTGCTCAAGGTTTTTTTTCTGTTCTTCATCCTGAGATTTCTGGTAGCTGTCATGTTTTTCCCTGAAAATATTAACCAGAGCGGAGAATTTGGACTGTAAAGGATGCTCGTAGCTAAAGTTTTCAGGAGGATTCCCGCCTTCTACATACTCATGCTTTTTGTCTTCCACTTCATCATGAATGTAATGACCTGCTTTTTCTTTTAACTGATTGAATCTTTTGAAATTCTCGCCTGCATTAGCCGAGTTGATGATGGTTTCCATTTCTTTTAAAGCATCGGCCAGGGAAATATCATCAGCATGATCCTCTTCCAGGTGTTCTGCGTCATCTTCATGAGCGCTTTCACCATGAGGTACAGGTGTTTCGGATGTTTCTTCTTGAGATACTTCGTTAGAATTTTTGTTTTCTTCGTTTTCAGAAAGATTGTTTTCTGTAATCATAGCAAATCTTTTATGTGAGTGGCGTTAATATCCTTTTGTATATAGCAGTAAAGCCAATTAAGGTACTAATTTAGTTTATTTTTTTTGAAAATTCCAAATTTCCCAAGCTTTTTCTGCTTGCTGCTCAAGCATATAATAACCATTCACTGTTTTGGCTCCTTTTTCGGAGGCTTTAATGATGAACTGGGTGTAATTCGGGTTGTAGATCAAGTCAATAATCAGGTGTTCCGGGGTGATTCCTTCAAAAGGGAATTCCAGGCAGTCTTCTACATTTGGGAATGTCCCTACAGGAGTACACTGGATGATGATCTTATGGTCGCAGACCGTCTCCCTGTCCAGATTCATGAAATTGATTTCGGAATTTCTGGAAATAGTAACGGATGGAATTCCATGCTTATCCATAATATATTTCACAGCTTTTGCAGCACCTCCGTTTCCCAGAATCAATGCTTTGTCCTGATGGGATTTTTTGTGGAGCAGAAGTGTTTTTTCAAAACCAAAAGCATCAGTATTGTAACCTGTTTTTTTACCATCTCTGATCAGAACACAATTGACGGCACCAATCTTTTCTGCTTCGTCGCTAAGTTCGTCAAGATAGTCAACGACCCTTTCTTTGTAAGGAATAGTAACATTGAATCCTAAAAGTTCAGGATCATTCAGAAGGGTTTCTACTTCATCAATTTCATTGAGGTCAAAAATATCGTAGGTAAAGTCTTTCAGCATCAGCTTCTGGAACTTGTCTTCAAAGAATTTTTTGGAAAAGGAATAGGAAATATTCTTTCCTATCAGTCCTAATTTTTTATTGGAATCCATGTATCAAAAATAAAAAAAAGACCGAATAAATCGGTCTTTATTATCAAATATTTTTACGGTTTAGTCTACCATGAATTTTGTGGAGAAACGGTCTGTTTTCAAGATGTAGTTTCCTTTAGTAAGTCCTTTAATATTGATCTTATTGGAGTTTTTGAAAGGATTTGCAATAACTTCTATCAGTTTTCCAGAAAGATCATAGATCTCAGCTTTTGAAATTTTGCTTAAGTTTTCACCTTTTACAAATAATTCATTGTTTTTTACCGGGTTAGGGTAGATGGTGAATTCAGAATTGTCTTTTTTAATGTCAGAAGTTCCCAGTGAACCGAAACATGTCCATGTAAGGTCATCTATGGCAACTCTGTTTGAACCAGGGTTAGTGATCTTAATAATTGCATTTCCACTGATATTTGCGTTAACTGTTGTCGTAGTTACTGTTGTGCTGTATGGAACAGTTCCTATCACAGTCCCATTAACTTCAATATTTAAATTACCATTTGAACCCGTCGTGAATTTTCGTTGAGTGGTTATTGTTATAGACTGTACTCCTCCTGAAATTGTAGAACTTGTCAAATCTCCACCTTGAATAGTAATTGCTCTTCCGTTAATGGTCTGGTCTGTTCTTGCAAAGTTAGCTGTCCATGAAATATTATTGTTTGTCCATGTTCTTGTTAAATATTGGGAATCTGATGCCGGAATATTCTCAAAGTTTTCAGTTCCACAGCTTGTATTTCCGCCAGGCTGCCCTGCCAGTGTTGTTCCGTCTGCAGAATTGCTCTGTGGAGAAGAGTTTCCTGAAGCATCTTTAGCAATGACATAGAAAGTATAGGTAGTAGACGGAGATAGTCCCTGAACAGTAGCTGTAGTTCCTGCAACTGTAGTTTTTAGTATTCCGTTAGCATAAACATCATAAGCTGTAACACCAATATTATCTGTAGCAGCAGTCCAGCTTAAAGAAATCGTATTCGAAGTTGGGTTCTGGGTAATAAGATTGGTGGCAGCAGTTGGAGCCTGTGTGTCTATAACCGGTGTTCCCCAGATCTGCTCAGCATAAGAAGGATTGTCTATAAATGGATTTCTGTTTCCCTGATAAGTATAAGATGCATTATTTCTGGCAATTTCTTCAGATGAAACGGGATCCATTACATGCCATGCCAAAAGCTGGTTCAGTTCCCATGTCTGAAGTCCAGGATAGGTAGATCCACCCAGCATATTTCCGGTACTGAAACCTGGAAGTTCAGCTTCATATCTCGTTACAAAATAGAAGATCATCCTCGCTACGTCACCTTTAAAAGCATCGATGGGCTCAAATACAGTTCCCCCATATCCCGGTGATACTGAATTTCCAAGTTTAGATCCGTTATATGATGTATAAGAGGCAGTCTGTACTTTACCAAAAGGATAGTTTGATCTCATACCATTCACTTTTCCATCGGTGGCACGGATGAAATGGATATCTGCTACCATTGGACTGGCTGAACTGAATAGGCTTTGAGGTACAATGTGCTCTCTGTTGTAGCAGTCACCTTCACCGTTATAACCACTGCCGCCACATTGGTTTGTACCTAAAGTATATGCGTAAAAATCCGGTCCGTTAGGATTTTCGGAATAAATATCCAAAATCGTTCCGTCATTTTCGTAAAAAAAGTCGCGGTCAGTAGTTGCATAGGCTGTCCACAGGCCACCGTAGCCATGGTCCTGATGTCCTTGTTTAATTATATTTTTAAGAGCCGTTTTAAGTGGGGCACCTGTATAGCCTGCAGCATTATCATAATAACCGGCAGGAGCCTGAGCTGAAGCGAAAATAAATACAGCACTCAGCAGAAAAAAAGATAAAATTCGTTTCATTTAAAAAAAATTGGGCCGTAAAGGTACAAAAAATTGAAAATGAAGCTGATTTTATTTCAAATCGGATATATTAACTTTTAGTAATATAGTCTTTGCTGATTTTGGAAAAAAACCAGGAAATAATGATCCCAAACAAGGAGGCAGTGAAAGCCACGATAAGATAATTTTTTCCAACAATTTTTACAGGGAAAGGGAGCATTTCATTAGCTCTGAAGAATTCCGTATAAAGTTGAAAATAGCAGAGTAGGGTTCCTGCGATCAGGCCAGAGATTACTCCGGAAATCACGATAAGAAGCCCGGTATAGAAATAGGTCATTCTTAAATGGCTGATTGGAAAGCCCAGTGAAATAAGGGATCTGGACTGTTCTCTTTTATCAAGCTGAAGAATAATGATCGCTCCGGCCAGATTGAAGGTGGTAATGAAGATCACTAAAGCAAAGATAAGATATATGAACATCTTTTCCGTATTGATCATCTTCCAGAACGCTGCATTTTCTTCTTCCTTGGTTTTTATTTCAATATTTTTTCCCAATGAAGTAAGAAGGCTCTGTTTTACGGCATCAGCATTTTCCGGATTTTTTAATTTGATTACAATCTGATACGCTGATTTTTTTGGTAGGCTGAGTAATTCTTCGGTAAGCTCTATTGGGGCAATGATATAACTGTCCAGCTGTTCTTTTCCCGGGAAAACTCCTGTTACCAGAAAATCTCTTTTATTATAGATGTCTTCCTCTTTGTTAATGATACCGGTTCCCGGCTTGGGCATAAAGATTGTAGCATAATTGCTTGTGGAATCTATAGGAATTGAAAGCCTGTTGTGCAGGTTTGTTTCCATTAACACTTCATTGGAGTACTGGAAACTTGGATAAGTTCCATAGAATACATCTTTATCAATAGGATTGACTTTTATATAAGCGGAATCAACTCCTCTTAAATAGGCAATATCACCTTTACCTTTATAATTGACATATACTTTTTCCTCAATGACGCGGGAAAAACTGCTGATTGCCTTATTGTTTTTTAAAACTGTAGTGACCTTATCCAGATCTTTCACTGTTTTTCCTGAAATACTTTTCAGGGTCAGATCAGCATGAAGATTGGAAATCAGGTCTTTGTTCAGAGTCTCAAGGCCTGAAAACACTGAAATGATCACAAACATTGCAGTCACAGCAACCGTCATGGCCCCTACCGAAAGCCACGTTATAAACGTCACGGCAGTGCTTCCCTTTTTAGCCAAAAGGTATCTGGATGCTATGTAAAATGCAATATTTTTCAAGATTTATAAAACCGGATTGTCGCCTTCGCCTCTTAATTCTCTTTCTAGTTTTTCAACATCATCAAGAGCGGTGTCCAGATAAAAGTTAAGCTGCGGAATTATACGTACCTGTTTTGCCATTTTCTGGCCAATAAAATTTCTGTACTGAGGTTTGTTTTCTTCAATTTCCTTCATCACCGCGGAACGGAATTCCTGCGGGAAAATACTTAAATAAATTTTGGCAATACCCAGATCTGCCGATACTTTTACATCTGAAACGGATACCAATATGCTCTGCTTGCTTTCTGAAGCCTGTTTGCGGAAAAGTTCTGCGAAGTCTTCCTGAATGATCTGTGCTACTTTTCTTTGTCTGTTACTTTCCATAAGTTATGCAAATTTAGTACTTTTGTTTGAATTGATACCTTTGAAATTCAGCTCCGGTATCAAATTTACGATTTAATTATATTTATTAGTATTTATGAAGCTAGAACATATTGGTATTGCCGTAAAATCTTTAGGAATTTCTGATGACCTTTTTACCAAACTGTTAGGAAAAGAATCTTATAAAAAAGAAAGTGTAGAAAGGGAAGGGGTTGTCACTTCTTTTTACGGAGCGGGAGGAAGTAAAATAGAGTTGTTAGAAGCCAGTAATCCGGAAAGCCCGATCTCGAAGTTTATTGATAAAAAAGGTGAAGGTATCCATCATTTGGCATTTGGTGTAGAAAATATCCTTGAAGAGATTGAAAGATTAAAAAAAGAAGGATTTCAGTTTATCTCCGAAGAACCTAAAGAAGGTGCTGATAACAAATTAGTTGTCTTCCTGCACCCAAAATCCACGAACGGAGTGTTGGTAGAACTTTGTCAAGAAAAGCAATAAAAAGTTTTGTAGTGAAAGAAATTTTGCTATTTTTGCAATCACAAAATTTAACCAAGTTTTGAGGTCCTATAGCTCAGTTGGTTAGAGCACCTGACTCATAATCAGGTGGTCCCTGGTTCGAGCCCAGGTGGGACCACTATCCGGAAGCCCTTCCCACAACGGGTTTCCGGATTTTACAACTGCTTTAACAGAGGTAGAAAATGTTTGAAAGTCAACATGAACGTCAACATTAAATCTACCATTATGAGAAAAGAATTAATTAATCTTGTCAACAATTGTTCAAGAACAGAAGTCTTTATTTCTCCTAAAAATTACTTCACCTTTACAAAATCAAACTTCAAAAAGGATTGGTTTGTGGAATGTCGATTCCATGATCCAGGATATAAAGACAAATATCCTTTAGGTTTTCAATACAGAAAGAAATTTTCCGGAAATAATTTACAAGAATTAAAATTAACAGCAACGGTTTTCAAAGAAGAAATGGAAACGATGCTTGATAAAAAGAATTATAATCCTATCACAAAAAAATACATGACTGATAGAATTGGAATTCTGCATCCATATATGCCATTTACTGAAGCCTTGGAGCAATCTTATGATAAACTTAAAATTACCTATTCAAAAAATCATTCTTATGAGGTGAATAGGTACATAAAAAAAGTAAAAAAAATAAAGGATCAGCTTGGTTTTGGTCATTTATTGATTAACGAGATAAAAACCTGGCATATAAAAAATATTCTGGATGCTTTAAAACTTACTGATTCTAATTATAATAAATCCCGTGCTTATTTAATGGGACTTTTTAAGGAATTGGTTGAATTTGGTTGTTGTGAAAATAACCCTGTAAGAGATATTACAAGAAGGATTGAGGTTAAAAACATCCGTGCTGTTATTACAGAGGAAAAATTAAAACACGTTTTTTATTTTCTTCGTGATAAGCATTACACATTTTTTAGATACGGTAAAATTTTCTTCTATTCTGGTGGTAGAACTGCAGAACTTTTTAGGGTTCAGAAAAAGCATGTTGACATTAAAAATCAAGAATACCAAGTTTTAATTAAGAAGGGAAAACAATATGTTTGGGAAAAGAAAATAATTACATTAGATGCAATTCATTATTGGAAAGAAATTTTGAATTTATGTAAAAATGAAGAAGATTTTTTGTTTTCTAAAAATTTATGCCCTGGATCCGCTTCAATTAATCCAAGGCAAATTTCAAGAAGGTGGAATAAACATATAAAATCAAAGGAAATTAAAGATGATGAAGGAAACATTATAAAAATAACTGAAGATTTTTACAGTTTAAAGCATTTATTTTTGGATAAGATTGAAGAACAATCAAGCATTCCTATTATTCCAATCGCCGGTGCTGCACAGAGAATGGCAAATCATAAGAATGAAAGAACAACAGGAATTTATACAACAGGAAAAGAATCAAGAAAAAATGAAGATTTAAAGCGGCTTAAAATTGGTTAAATTTAAAATATGAAAAAATTGAAATTTTTTTACGAGCCTTCAGAACAACAATATTATGTATTGTTTCAATCTCCAAGTAAAGATTTACTGTTTAAAGTTGATCAGGTAAATCCAACAATGATTTCCAGAGTTTACGAAAATGCTATGTTTATTTCAAGCCATGAAAGAGCAAAGATCATTGAAGAAATGGAAATATTTGCAAAAGAACAGTTTGACAAATTAAATGATAGTTTTTAATAAAAAAAATCCCGGATTTATAGTCCGGGATCATTATATATCTAATCTAAGTAATTATTTTTTTTTCCGGCGTTATTCCTTACTACATCCATTTCATGTGCTGTCATTTCCCTATGAAGAATTCCGCTAACATTGCTGACTGCATTATCTTTAGCGTTTTGTCTTGCATTTGAAAATTTTTCGTAAGTCGTTGGAGTGTCATTTTTTATCAGTATTATTTCCCTCCTTTCTTTTTTCAAATAAAATAATTCAAAAGAATAAGTTTGTTTTTGATCTTCTAACGATACAATAAGTCCAGGAAGACCTTTAAAAGTATAAGGGCCTTCTGATACAGGAATTTCTACAGTATACCAAGCTGTAATATTTCTACTACCATATTTGCCAGTAGCTTTTTTACAATCATATCCATTTATTTTTTTTGCTTCATTTAATAAAATCCATTCGACCTTATTGGCAGGCTCAAATGAAAACAAATTTTTAAATACCTTATCATAAACTTTTAGCTTACCATCTTTTAATAATACTTCTTGATTCATATTAACACGAGGAACTTTTGAAAAGTCGATGTTAATATTTCCCGAAGTGATATTACTAAGACTGTTCTTTACAATTGATTCTTTTAGAGAATCACTCTTTGCCTTTTGATCGCTTTTAAAAAGAGATATGTTGTCCCCTATAAAAAGCGTCATTATCTCCTCTCTCTCACTTGATTTATCTGTTGAATCTTTTAAAAATTTAACATGATACTTAGCGATCAAGTTAGAATAAAGAACAGTATTTTTGTCCTGAGAAAAGACTAAAATACTGTTCATCAAAATTATTATTGAGAATATTTTTAACATTAAAATTATATTTTAACCACAAAAATATTCATCTAGTAAGGCCATATTATCCATTAAACATTGTTGTCCCCAACTTGTGCAATATGAGTCCTGAATAGGGAATCCGCAAGATGTTTGATAGGTAACAGTACCACACCATTCAACAGCCTTTAAATCCATTTTTTTAACATTTCCTTTAGCACTTGCTAATCCGGCAACCCCTAGAGCTGCTACTAAAATTAATTTTTTCATTATAAATATTTTTAAAATTGTATTGTAAATATATTCACTTTTATTTATTCACCATTACGGGAATCCGTAATTTATAAAACTTTTTTATTATGTTAAACTTCAATAAGATAAAATCAAATTTTAGTTGATATATTTTAAATTTTACGGAAACCCGTACAATACATTTATTAAATAAGTATATTTTTACAATAAAATGAAAAAAGTTGAGAAAAGACAGATTACGTGATACCAGAAAAGATAAAGGAATAACTCAGCAACAATTAGCTGATGTTATTGCAACGGACGTTTCTAATTACAGTCGAAAAGAAAGCGGAAATGTTAGCATAGTCATGAGGGAATGGGAAAAAATATCAGAATTTTTAGGTGTTCCTTTATATGAAATTTATGAAGATGATTATGTTCCCGCACCTGCAGAGGAAATAAATAAAAATGATAACCATACGGTTATGAAAGATAAAGTCATGACAGTCATTAAAGATGAGGATTTCTATAAGGCAATAATTAGAGACCTCCAGGAATATATTTCATTACTAAAGCAAGAGATATATAGTTTAAAAAATTCAAAAAAATAAAATTTCCCGAATAAAGTCCGGGAAATTTTATTATACAATAATGTAATTGTCTTTGTCTCGTTTCTTCTTGGAAAGAACTTTCCAATCACTGAACCCTTTCTTGTCAAAATGTGGCATATCTTTAAGCGTACGCCAATCACCGCCCCAATTCCAGCCGTTTTTCTTGAAAATAACCACCACTTCCATCCAGTCGGATTGTTTGTCATTATCCCAATCTTTGGCAGTGTCCCAACTGGCTGTTTTATCATCAATAATAAGGCAGATATCAACAGCAAATCCATAATTATGAATGCTCTGGCCACCTTTGGCATTTGTTACCCTCTTGCCCGGCTTTGTTCTGCCTTGTGCGTATAAATCATTCTGTTCTGCAAAAGTTCTTAACCCTTGTGTAATCCTTATTTTAGCACGACCGGTTAAAGCTTCATCACATTCAGTAATAATTTTTTTTACTTCATCCCGTATAGAAGGATGAAGTTTTTCTATTCGTTGTAATGTTATTAAATCCATTATTTTTGTTCTTTGGTAATGTCTTCTTTTGCAAGAAGATTTTTAATTTGAAATGTCAATATTCGCCTAACGGGACGAATAAAATACTTTACAAAGTCACTTTGCGGGTTAATCACCTCGATATTCTCGAAGATGCTCACAATTTCAATATAGATCATTAGAAAAATCATAAAGTCCCCAAAAAGCCAGCTTATCTGTTTTGATAAACCAGACTTTCCATCATTACCAATATTAAGAATCACCAATGCTACTACAATGCTAACACCATATTGAATGAATTTTGAAAATGTTTTCCGGAAACCCTTAGAGGTCCTACGTTTACCGGTTAAAGTAGCCTTAGTAACCCCACAAATAAAATCCAAAACAATAACAACAAGTAATGCTATTAACAGCTGCATTTTTGGATAATATTGAATAAAATGAATCATGATTTCTTTGAATAAATATTTATAATAAGGGACAAAATTCTGTGATAGATTCTTAGATCTAGTTTTGAACTTTAATCTTTTCTGTGTATGTTTTTCCTTCCTTCGTTATTTTTACAGAGTAAATTCCACTAACAAGATCTTTAGTTGAAATACTTTCTTTAGAAGGTGTTACAATGTCTTTCTGTAGGACAAGTTTTCCGGCAGTATTATAAACCTTAACCCTTATCATTTTTTTAAGTGCATCGTCATTAACAAAGAAATTATCCTTGACCGGATTGGGATATAAAATTCCGTTTGGAAATGAAACAGGCTCTTTAATGCATCTAACATTTGCACCGGAATTCTTATCAATAGAGAATCCAACATTCAAAGTTTGATTATTGCTTAATAAAGCTTTCATAAAAGTTAATCCTTTAGCATAGTTGGCCCACCCGGTAACTGTTGTACTCCAATAGGCCCCTGATGCATTGTTGCTAAATAAATTACCATTTACATAATAATTACTTCCTGCAGCAGGTAAGAACAAGGAATTATTAATTAGAATACCGCTGCCATGTCTTGTATACATGTTGGTGCCATCTTCTACAAAATCTCCTACCCATTGAACACTGTTATTGTCAATAACCCCTTGCCATTCTGCTGATGTAGGAACCCTATATCCATCAGGACACGGATCATTTAATGTTTTTCCGGAATCACTCCACGAACTGTCAATAGCTGATGTAGAACCCCAGCTTGCTGAATTAACGGGTGTATTTTTGCCCCATTGATACTTTGCCCCCTTAATTCCCTGTGCTGGTACTGTTGAATTTAAAGAAGTGTCTGCTCCAAGGTTGTAATCCAAGAAAGTTCTTAATTCTCCGGGGGCTACATAAGCCTGTGAAGTTTGTGAAAATACAGATACATTAATTAAGGCTAATGTAAATCCTAATAATAATCGTTTCATAGTAATAATAATTTATATTGAAATTTTTTGTTTAAGTTTTGTATCTATTCCGACACGGGGGATAGAATATGTTGTTCCATTAGCGACATCACTATTATGAGTACCTAAAAACTCCGCTGAAATCATGACTGAAGTTGAAGCACTTGACCAAAGAAGCGAAGTGTTTGCCGATTTTGAAAAGCTGATTCTAATCAGCATAGAATTTGCAGAAATGTTTCCTGGCATTATCACGGTGCCAGTGGAAACTTGGGAAACTACAGTTACCCCACTGGCTTCAATATCTGTTCCTGTTCCTGAATGACTAAATATTCTGAAATATGGACTCGTAATTGAACCCACCATTCCTGAAACAAGAATATTCATATAGTAATTTGAGGCATCCTGTTCGTAGGTATGTATTTCTACTTTTGGAATAAACGGCAATACAATACTTGTTTTATTTTCCCAACCAATTGTTCCGTCCGGTTTTGCAACTACATTTTTCGTATATGTTGCATCTGCATTATTTAATGAAGTAGCTTTTAGACCTCCGATAGTTATGCTTTTAGTTGTTATTGGATCCCTACCAGCTACAGTATCTAAAGTATCTTGTTCTTCAGTTCCGTTAATTTCCAGTGTGTTTTTCCAACTCTGTATATTTTCAGGTGTCAGATTTGATCCGTCAATTTCAGCTTTATCCCTGTCTAAAGCCTTGAAACCAGATGCAACACGTACTTTTGAATTTCCTTCTGCTTGTGTCTCGTTTTCTATCTGGTTTGCTATTTGTTGCGCTTCTGTACTCATAATTATTCAAAGGTTTTATCGAAAGAATTATCAAAAATTTTGAACTTGATCAAAATGTGTTTTGCTTTGCAGCATAAAAATTTAATTGCTATCATAATTCTTAATCATCATAAATGTTTGTTATAAAATTTGTTTTCCGGATATGAGAAACACCGTCTATATCTTTTAATTCTCCATTACAACCACACCCGCCACAATCTTTACAATACAGGGGAAAATGTTCTTTGTTTTGGCATATCCATAAATGCATTCTTTCAAGCAGCGGATCAATCCGGTCCTGGATAGAAGAATTTTGCTTAAAATTGATTTCTTTTACACCGCCGGTTGCTGAACTTGCACCGTTTCCGCCTATTGCATTAGGATTGTTCATTTGTTGGCCTTTTGACGTATGTCTTAACCAACTTGGAACAATAGCCGTCATATCAACACATTCTGCAGTAAGTTTCCAAAGGAATCTTTCCCACAATTTTACATACCAGGGATTTTCAATAAATTCGATTGCGTTGATTATCATTCCAATTTTCAGATCAGAATCTTTAATTAGGTTTAATCCATCAAGTTCATAAGAAGCATTTATTCTGGCCAGTAAATCAGCTTTATTTTCCTGTGTTACTCTTACATTTTTCTTTGAAATAAAGTCTTCATAAAATTGATCACATATCGCATTTGCAATCCAACGTTCTTCAGCAACAATAATGTTCTGCAAGATTTGCCTTTCGTCAATTTCTTGGTCGGTTGGAGCATGAAAGATCACTTCATCAGGTGTAATTAAAACATCCCTCTTTAAATTGTTAAGCCTGTACATCTTTTTTATTTTTTGAGGTTGTAATAAATTCAGATCCCTTTGCCTTGTCTTCCATTGCCGGTTTTCCAAGGATTTCCCTTCCTTCATCTTTAGTCAAGCAAGAATTAACATCAATTTCGCCAATAAATGAAGCTGGTGAAACGGGCTTAAATGCAAGTTCTAAATCACTGAACTTTGTACCCATCCAATTATCATATATTTCAAAGAATGGATTGATGAAATCTTGAAATATCAATTCTTGTGTCGGCTCTATCACAGTTTTGTTTTTCGTGTCAAAAACGGCTGACAGGTAGGCAAAACCACCGTTCCCCATTCCAGATGAATTTTGATGTTGACCATACAAAGCAGTGTCCCAATTGTTTGAATCCACAATTTTGCTTTCAACGTTTTCATCCAGTTTTAGGAATGATCCGTCCGTTTTGGTGTCAAATTGTTGAAGTGAAGAATTCGTGATTCCCTTTCCGCCGGTTACAACAGTCCAACGTCCGCGTTTGCCGTCTCCCGTATGAGAATAGATAATATCACGGCCAACTTTTTTCCCTTCTTCCTGGGAAACATTTCCTTCAAGAAAAAGGACACCACCCACGATGAGGTTATTGTCTATAATATCAAGGTTATACCTTACATTTTTATATTCTAGGATCTGCCAAGGCAATGAAGATATATTGTCAGGCATCCCATAGTAATCGTAACCCGGAACATCATTTTTAACATGAATAATACAGTGTTCAGTTCCAACATCGCTTTTATACCAATCCATGTCTGGATCACCATAATAAATAGGTAATTCAACAGCTTTATCTTCAACTAAATTCCAAGCGGTTTTTTTTCTGAATTCTTTTGAAATGAAAACAGTTTCACAGATATCATCATCATTTGGTGATGAAAGTCTACAATCAAGAAAGGGCCGGTTGACTATGTAAACAAATTTCTTTTTTCCAATTTGCCCCCGGATCACTTCAATAAAATTGTTACCAACAGTGAAGTGATTGTTGAAAATTGATTTTACAATCTTATCAAGGTTTTGCCCCTTTTTATTAACACGTTTTTTAAAGATGTCAAATTCTTTATTCTCGGAACCGTTCTTGATATACATTCCTTTTCCAATGCAGAAGTTTGTTTTGGAGTTAACACATGAATTGTTTGTTGGGGATAATAGTTTTGCTTCTAAAAGCAACTGAAAGAAGTTATCTTTAGGATCTAAAAAAGCCAAATATTTCCTGCTTCTTCTTGTAAGATGAAATGCAGTTGATTCCCCTGAAGGCTCAAAGGGAATTGGATTTTTTGCATCAATCGTTGCTACGTTTGAAACAATGGTTTTTTGATCTTTCTCAGAATTATTCATTCTCGTTGCTGTTGGATTCTTCTTTTAAGAATTTTAATTCCTTGTATTTCTGAACTTCTTGTTCTGTTGGTGTTTTACTAAACAGAATAAGCAAGGTTGGATCCTGGCTTCTGATTGCAATTTCAGCAAGAACACCCAGGTCTTCACGTTCCCCAAGGGGAGTAGTCGAACCATTAAATCCGACTACTTTATTTTTGAATTTTGCTTTTATAGAAAACATAATTATTCAAAGGTTTTATCAAATGTTTTATCGAAGATTTTTTCAAGAGAATCACCTCCTACTGAAAACCTTCTATGATAGAGATATCACCAGAAAATTCATTTGCCATTCGTCCATATTCAGACTTGAACATAACTTTAGCACCGTTGAAATCTTCCATTTTTCTACCAGAACCACCTTCAGTACCGTTCATTACGACTTCAAAATATGGAATGGTATTTCCGTTGACGTATCTTTCCCCGATAACAAAAATTTTCCCGGAATTAAGTCTAATCACAAGACCAAGACCACAGCAGCAACCCGCAGAATCCAAGCTTGATAGATAGTTTGTTAATTCTTGTGAAAGGTTTGGAAGCTGTGCATCAAGATCAAATTCATATTTCACGGAACACCCGTTCAGTGTATGTTTGAATTTGAATTCAGCTTCTTTTCTTTGGAATGATAAACGGAACATTTTTGCGCCACCGGCTGCAGTTGCACCATCCCTTAAAGCAAGAGCAGTATAACTTTTACTTGTTGCATCTTGGGTCCAATTGAAATCTGCAGGATCATAAACCCAAAGATCAGAAACACCCCCAGTTGTAGCAGAACACGGTGCAGTATATGATTTAAGTGTTACACAAAGCATAATAATTTAGAATTTTGATTGTTAGAAAACAAAACATGTAATATTGTTACATGTTTTGTTGTAAATTTTTTTAAGCAATATTTGTCATACCAAACACAGTGTGTTCAGGATAAGCAATCCCGGTTCCGGCTCTCATGAAGTTTGCATATTTCCATGTCAATTCATCATATGAATACCAAACTAATAAGGCTTTCACACCTTCTGGTGTAGCTTCACCATAAGAACTATCTGTTGCAAATACGAAATTTCCTCTGATTGTTAAAATACATGCATGTGCAGCAACACCATTGTTCAATGCAAATAGAATTGGATCCCAGGTTGTTTCAACAAGAACATCAATGTCCTTATATTTCAAACTCTTGAAGCCGTTCTGCATATATTGAATGTTATTGGCTAAACCTGCAAGAATTAGAAAATCTTCATACGCATCAAAAATTGACTGTGATACATAAAAAGCTTTCATATTATTTGGTAAGTGCTTCAGGAAAATATCCTGATTCTTATAAGCCCAATCCAGATAATTCTTACCATCGGAAGGTGTTAATTCCCCACTGTTGAAAGCGGAAGTCTGGTTTGCAGGAATAACACCATCATTGATATATTTTGCATATTGTTTGAAAATACCATCAAAAACGTTCCAACTCCAAACACCATTTCCGTCATTTGGCCTATCAATATCACCGAAATACGCATTGGAAGTAATATCAACCTTAATTGCTTTCAAGAAGAAATCCATAATGTAATCCCTGAATTTAGGATCTTTGTTTCTGAAATCTTCCAGGCATCCTTTATAAAATTCATTTTCACAATGCTTGGTTGCTCCATAAACTTCATCAGTTTCGATTTGTCTGATTGAAGCCTTACCAACAGGTGAGAAAACAATATTACAAGATGCATCCCTTCTTTTTAGGATGTTTTGTTTTCCAAGAATTTCAACAATTTTTTTCTTGCTTGAAACGTCACTCATCACCGTGAACTCGCTAAGAGTTCCATTAAATGAACCATCAGGAAGCAAGTCCGCAAAATGCGGTTTTACTAACATTTCATAGTAACTCTGTGGTCCTACTTTAAATCTTTCGTTCATAGTTAAATTTTTAGTCTCTTAATCCTTGATTGTTTTTGTTCCCAAGTGATCCGGATAATGCAACACTTCCAATATTGTAGCTGCCTAAATCAGCTTTACAACCTTGTGTGCTGATTACCGTTGCAAGAATGTCTATACTTGATAAATTCAGACTTGAAACATCCAACACAACATTTCCTGCATCTGCAGTAATTTGGCCGTGTTTTTCGTTTCCATCTTTGTCGTAAACATGAGCGTTTACAACATTAAGATCATCACCGGCCCCAAACGTTGAAGTATCGGTGATAGTAACCGTTTTGGCTGTTGCATCTAAAGCGTATGTAAGCATTGCAACAAAGCCGGTGCATTCACAACCTTCGCAAAGGTCATTTTGTAACACGTCTTTTTCTAACCCAGTCATATTATTAGTAATTTTTAATCAAATCCAACATCGTCAGCTTCATATTTGGAAGAAGCTTCACTACCTCTGTTTTTTGGCTTTGCTTGGCCAAAGTTTTTTGAAGCTTTTTCTTCAATGTCTTCCAGTCTTCCAGTCAAATTTTTAAATTCTTCTGATTCTTTGAAGTTTTCAGGCGTAACATTTTCTTTCACAGCATTTGTGATCTGCGAAATCATGTTTTCTGGTAATCCGTTCTTAAAGAAATTTGTAAGAGCGGTATTTACCTGTTCATCGGTTGGTGCCTTTGGCTCCAAATCAACATCCTTAAAAGCTTCATTTAAAGCAGATGTTAAGTTTTCAATTGTCAAGGCTTCCGGTGTTTTGTCTTTTTCGGTAACAACCAAATTTTTAGACTTAAAAGCATTAACAATACCTTCAATTAGCTTGTTCATATCTAAATTTTGAATTAATTTTTCAGGATCTTCAACAGGTGGTTTGGATGCAATGGAATTAAATGCCACCAAAGCATTCGTATTTTTGAAATTCCAATTGGCCGAATTGATTGGTTTAAATTCTTCTTTCTGATCAGTTGTCTTGCTTACAAAGCCGTTTTCTACTGCCTTGGTTCCAGTGAACCAGGTTTCAGCATTCATCCATTCTTCAATTTGTTCTTTGGATTTTCCTGTTAAATTCACATAAAAATCACGGATGTTATTGTTGAATTCTCGTAGATTTTTGGCCTGTCTTTCAACTTCATTCACATCACCCCAGGCGAATCCCGAAACATTATGAATCATATACCAGGAATTCGGTGAAATTTTAGAATTTTTTGCAGCAGATAATGGGTAGGTAGCAGCGGAACAAATCATCCCCATGCCAATCGTTTCAACAGCGTAACCATCATTTTCAAGTTGCTGAATGAAATCATGCATTGCCATAGCATCGCCGATTTGACCACCAAAAGAATTAATGGTGATCCGGATATTTTTAAGGCCGGAATCAAGAATTTCAGTCCTGAACGATTTGAATGAAACAGATGTATCATCATTAAACCATTCTTTCCAAATTTCCTGTGTTTCTGCATCTACAATGGTACCATCAATGAAGACATCAAGTCTTTCACCGCTGTTAGAAATTTTGTAGTTAAAAAAAATCGGATTGTTTTTCATACCCCTGTTTGTCAGTTACAAAGGTATTTTTAAATAAATTTAATATGTAACAATGTTGTATAAACCGTGCGAGATTTCCGCACGGTTTTTTAGTATATTTGAATGATGAAAAAAATTATTTTAGAAAAATTTTTTGACTTTGTAGAAAAAATATATTACCCGGATTACATTCCTTATTATTCCAGGTGGATGAATATGTTTTTAAGACTTTTGTTCCTTCCTTTATTTATTATTTACAAAATCATTCAAAACAACGGTCACAAATATCCCTAACAGTTGATTTTGGGACATCGAGTTTTTGAGAAATTTGCCCTAACGTCAACCCTTTGTTTCTTTCAATGCAAACTTTTAATTGTGTTGAATCAACACCTGCATATTTGCAAAATTTTTCAAAATCTGCAATTGCCATGTCAAGGGCTTCATTTTTATCTTCAAAGGATAATGTTTGTTGTTTGAATGTTTTTTTCTGCATGGATATTAATTTTTGTTTAGTACAGCATTATCATTTATAATAGAATATAAAAATGATTCAGGCTGTAGGTATGCGTATGTTTTTGAATTCTGGTAAGCATCTAAATAAAGTGTAGATTTATTATTACCCCATAAACTAATTATTGATTCATCCCTTGCCGTAACATAAGAATATGACCAATCGTTGTTTGTAATCCGGGCAGATCCTTCACGATAACATTCTACTTCAACCATAGCCAAATCATTTACCGTGATCACGGCATTGGCATTATCAATAATTACCCTGCAACGGGTTTTGCCGGAAAGATCAAGTGTTAAAGAAGATCCCTGAAGTAGTATTATATCAGTTACTGTGTCGGTTAAACTTACCTCTCTTTGATAAAATCCTTCGTTCTCCAATTCTTCAATGGGAAAATATTGGATAAGATCACGGAATCCGTTTTTAAAAATCCAACGGAAATTTCCTTCAGATTTAACAATCCTCAAAATATCACTATAGCTTTCCGCTTTAACATATAGGTGGAAAAGTTTGTTGATTTCTTTTTTTCTTTGCCGATCTAGCAATTCAAATTTCAATTCTTCAAATGTCATAATGTCGCAATTTCTGAACGTTTTTTATTTTCTTTTTGGGCATTATCAATATCACGTTGGGAAACATAAGTTTTCTTCATGGATTCTTGTTTTTGCATTTCCGCCAATTCTTCAATACTCTGTTCGATCCTGTCAAGTCTTTCAAAATTTGCATTATTATTTTGTGTAGAAGAATTTGAATCTTCGTAATAACTCCTGAAGACCGGCGGTTGCAAATTGCTTCCTAAAAATTTCCCTCCATTCATGAACTTCTTCATTGTTGCACCACCATCCCAGTCAACACCCCCGCCAATTGAATTTATTTTACTGGCAATCTGTGAAGGGGTTCCGGAAACTGTATAAGTAGACTTATCTTTCATTGAATCAGCATTGATAATTCCTTCCATACCTTCCATTTCAGCAACTTTATTTCCGGTGTTAGGATCGTACACAGGCATTCCGCCTTCTGAATGGGACGGACCAAATAATTTACCGCCTTTACCTAAAAACTGACCCCCGCGTTTATATTGTGTTTTATCAATATTAGACATCGTTGATGCAAATCTTACTGTTGCAATAGTGGATAAAATTGCCCCCATAATCGGCCCGGCGATTGGGCCTAATTGCATTGCCGTTGACCAAATATTCCCTAATTCCAAAAAGAAAGCAATTCTGGCTTCGTTTTTCTTGATTTTTTTTAATTTTTCTCCGGCTTCTTTATCTGCTTTTTTCTTTTTTTCGGCTGCCTGTCTGTCAATACTTTCTTTTTCTGCGGCGGATTGTGCAAATCTTTGTAATTGTTTAGTCTCTAAATCAATTCTTTCATAGGCTAATTGTTTACTTTCTTCAACCCTTTGACGTTCCATATCGAAATAACTATTCATCGCCTGTTGTGCAATATCGAATGATTGAGCAATAGCATAACCCAATTGTTCAGAAACATCTTTTCCGCCCAACATAATTTGATCATCCCCGTTCTTTAATTTATTTGTTAAGGAAGAAGCAAGGCCGGAAACTCCGGATCCTGGTGCCCCAACTGGAACGGCTGCACCGGTTACCCTTACATTACTCTCGGCTTGTGCTTTCTGGAACTCCAATTCTTCTTTTTGCTTTCTTAAAGCATTCCATTTATCCCATTCAATTTCAGTAAGTTCTTTGCCTTGCATTATGAAAAGGTCATAGGCTTCAATTTTGGATCTTATATTTCCAAGTTCAACATTGATATTTTGAAGTTCAAGTCTTGCAGAAATTTTTTGAAGTTCAATTTTTCTCTGAATATTGGTTAACTCTTTATTTTGTAATACAAGTTTAGAATCAGAATTCGCCTTTATTTCATTGGCATTTTTCATTTCTTCTGAAGTCCTGTCAATTACATTGAAGGTAACTGCAGTTACCTTGATTCTATATTCAAGTGTATTCCTATTTTCTGCATCCAATTTTTCTTTAAGTTGGCGCATTAGGTTATTGAATTCTTCAACAGATCCTTTGGAATACTCTGATTGTAAATCCAACATTTTCTGATTGTATGCAATTTGAGCATCCGTACTTTCCTTATAGAAAAGTTTTTCTGCTTCTAATTTTTCTAATTCAGAAGAAAATGGACTATTAATAACAAGATCTCTTTTTCTCTGTAAGGAATCTTCTTCATTTTTCAATTCATCATCAACACGCTTCTTATTAAGGGTGAAAAGCTTATCATTTGCTTCACGTTGTGATTTAAATTTATCAAGTTGTGCCTGGGATTCCTGCTTTCTTTCTTCAGCATTTCCTTTTTTTAGGTAAGCAATTTTAGCATCATGATATTTATTTGTACTGTCAAGGCTTTTTTTGATATAATCTTCCTCATTTATTTTACCTTGGAGAAATGACTTTTCTAAAACGGCTAATTCATCATTCTTAACGGATTCAAGATCTTTAAGACGGTCTTTTTGTGTGCCAGTCAACCGGGACCCCTTGTCAATATTTGTTTTTTTATCAGTCTTGGTAAGTGAATCAAGATAATCCTGCTTTTGTTTTATTTGTTTCTGAAGATCATAATACCTTTTTGAACCAATTTCTGCTGCATCAAATTCAGTTGTCAATGCCTGGATTTCTTCACGCAAAGCAGACAGTGTTCTTGAAACTCCTGACCCAGAATCGGAGCCCGTGAAATTGGTTGCATTTCCTTTAGCAATATTTTGAACCTGTTCTTTAGTAAGAATATTCATTTCTTTTTGAAGCTGGATTCTTTCTTTCAGATTGTTGTTATAAACATCCTCTGAATCACCAGGGCCGATCCCAATCATGCCACCAACCCCACGTGCAAATTCTCCCCACGAACGACTGTCAAAAACCTTATTTTTATACTTGTCTGCTTCAAGTTTTGCGTTAGCATCATCAGTGGCTTTCATTTCAAGTTCCACTAATTTTTTTTGTTTTTCTTGAACCAAAGATTCAACCGCCTTTGCTCTAGCAACTTCAAGGATCTTTTTACGGTAAGCTTCAAGAATCTGCGTTCCTTCAGCAGTTTTAATATTTTCAAGAGTAAGGGCCCCTAGGTATTTAGGGTTAATATTTATTAGTTCTTGAAGCGCAATTTTCTTTGTACTCAGTGCAATGTTATTATCCTTCAAAACACGAGTTAATATTTCAATTTTAGCAATGGTATCAACAGTAGCTTCAGTTGTTTTTTTAGTGATTTCAGCGTTCAACTTCATTTCTGTAGCAGTTTGCTTAATTGCCTGACCTTGTTTTTTAAGGCTGTCAGAAGCTTTTTCAGTTCTTGCACTCATTAATACCATCGCACCGCCGATTGCTGCCAAACCTGCAATAATCCATCCAACAGGCGTTGTGAGAATTGTTAAATTCAAAGAAATCCACGCGGTTCTAATTCCTGGAATAATTGTCCCAAAAAACAACATTGTTGCATTTAATGCCCTCCAACCCAAATTTGCAACAGCAAGTGCAACTGCTTGGGCTCTAATCAAAATATTTGAAGCGGTAATCAATGCATTCCCTATTACAGTTCTTGCTGCATAAACAACTGTTTGTTGGATTGAAATGGCTAATGCTTGTATATTTTGCCAATATGCAAGTGTTAGAAGTGTAATTATAGTATACCACGCCCACATTGGTATTCCAGAAATGGCACTTCCAAGCACTCCAATTATAGTAATAGTAGTTTTAAGGAATGATTGGAATTTCTGATTATTAGCAGCATCAACAAAGCTTTTTTTAAGCTTATCCATTCCGGCTGATAGGTTTTCATTTTTTTTATTGAATGCATCGGTGATATTGGATGTATCTTGATAAGCTTCACCGGCACTTTTAATACTTTTTCTAAATGTTTCTGAATTCTTACCTAAAACCCCCAATGCTGAAACAATCCCTGCACCACCTTTTTTTGCAAGTTCTGAATCACCCAATGATTGAATAAGTTCTTCAATACTTACTTTATCTTTTGTGATTCCTTCAGCGACACGAATAAGGGCCTCAGCAGGATTTGAATTGATTAATGCAGAAAAATCCTTTTGCGACATTTTTGCAAACTTGGAAAACTTTTCTGTATCACTCGCAATTTTTGGGATGATACGCACTAATGCAGTTGAAGAAGTTTCTGCACTTTGGCCGTATTGTTCAAATCCGGATGCCAGCCCTAAAACAGAAGGAAGGGTGATATCAGAAATACCCTTTAGACCTGCCATTCTTTTGGAAAAGTCATTCAAAAACGGAACGGATGCCACGGATTCATTGGCCAAAGTACGTACAGCATTACCCATTCTGAGCAAATTATCTTCTGTAACATTTCCGGATCCTTCAAAAACGTTGATCAGTTTTACAAGACTTTCGGTACCGGTTTCTACATCGCCAAAATCTTTTCCAAAGGCTGTTTTTATTTTATCAATACCCGCTACAACACCAACAAGATCTGATTCTTCAACACCTGCTTTTATGGCAATATTCCCAATATTAACCAATTCCGGAAGTTTGGTCCTTGTATCAATTTTTGCAAGGTTATCAACCAGTTTTTGCGCCCCGCCGGCTGCTTTTTCCAATTCAACTTCCATACTCGTAACACCATCAGCCAATTGATAAGTATTATCAATAAGTTCCTGTGTTTTTGCCATGGCAGTTTGAAACGAAAGAAACCCGACCATAAAGCCGGTAATTTCTCCTTTCAGATTACGGAAATAATTCTTTAAATTGTTGGTAACTTGACCGCCAACCGTACTTGTGTTTCTTAATTCGGTTTGAATCCTTGTAATTTCACGGGTAAATTGTGAAGCTGCATTTCGGTTCTCAATAATTTCACGCTGAATTGCATCAAGATCACCGGTACCACTTTGCCTTACCGTATTTAATCTATTTTTTAGGGTCAAAAGTTCAGTATCTAATTCCCGAACTTTGTTTTTAGCTTCATTTACCTGTGTTGCAATTACACTTCCAAGCCCTGCACCGGTTAAAGATTGAATGGTGTTTTTGTTTAATCCAGAAAGATTATTTCCGGGATAATTACCAACGTTTCTTTGATATTGGCCAAGACGTGCATCAATATCCTTCAGACGGCGGTCCAGAACATTAACTTCAGCTTGTGCCCTTTTAAATTCATTTGAATCAACACCGAATTTTACGGCGGTGTCTTTTGCCTTGTTACGTAATTCGGTTAATTCACGGGATAATTGTTTGTAATCTCCAACAGATTGCCTCGTTTCGTCTCTTACCCTCCTTTGTTCAGTGGCTTGTTGTTTATTGGCATTACCTAGGGCAATACTTTCATTTCTTAACTTTATGGTTTCCTGCTTCAAGCGTTCTGTTTCCAGTTTCGCCTGTTTCATTTCTTCATTATACTTTGCCATTTCAGCAGAAGAAAGACCACCCCTTGAAATAAGATCTTTTAGTTCTTTCCACTTTTTCTTTGAATCGTCAAACTCCCTGTTGACTTTCTTCATTTCATCAAGCAAAACCCCTTGGCCCTGAATCTTGACTTCATAAATTTTCGTAACGTTAGCCATAATTTCATTATTAATGTAACATTGTTACATATTTGTATTTAAAATTTATCTTGGAATGTCGGTGTATAAACACATTAACCGATTATACTGAGTGTCAAAAACTTTGTCAATTAAAGTACTGTCTGAATTACTGATTGGTTCAGTTAATACTTCAACAGCATCTGTTAAAATGCTTTTTTCACTTGGATAAGTATTTTTGCTTTCTTTCTCGGTTATTGGTACCCATTTACGAAGCAAACAGGATGTGGAAACCCCTTTTAAGGCTTTATATCCGTCAATTTTAATAAGTTCAAACAATTCACCATGAAGATTTATTCTTTCACGGTGGAACCAATTGGTAACATCTTTGTTATTAAGCTTAATAAATGTGTTCAATTGTCTTCCATCATTCATGATTGCTAACCTTTGCCAGAAGAACCTTTTTATTAATCCTCTTCCAATTACTTTGGTTCCGGTGCTACTACCTATTTTTTCATCAGAATAGGAAAGAATAGGATCATTTTCACCGCCGTCCTTATAATTGACCGCAAATAGGAAAGGGTAGTTGTTATATGTTATAATACTACCGTCATTGTCTTTCATTCTCCAACCTCCAACACCAGAAACAAGACCTTTATAATAGGCTGATTTGGGAGAAAAAACATTTTGAGATTCTGAACTTGAAGTGTTTGAAATGTTTTCCGGAACCAGGCAAATCATTTGTGGGGTTTCCCCTGTAACATCAGCAAATTCATCCACATTATAATGCATGGTAGGTGAATAGAAACGGTTTTCGTATTCCTTTTTTTCGGCCTTGAATCTTTCTGAGAATAGATATTTACCACTTGCAAGGGTAATTTTATAACGGTCCTGAACTATCTTCAAAGCCCCATCATTTGAATCATCTTTAAATTTAAACACGAATTCACGGGCGTTGTTGTTGTATATTTCAACAAAGCTTTCTTTTGCAATATCTTCTTTGTCACTCCAATCAATGTAGTCCCCATTGAAATAACCGCCTTTTTTTTGTGATAAATCGTTAGATTCTGAAAATTCATGCGTTGGCTCAATAAGAACTATCTTATTAACCGGATCCGTCTGAAAGGAAAGATTGAACAAATCTACTTCACCTCTCAAAAAATCAAGAAATTTATATTTCTGAAGTGGTAAGTATGAATCAAAGGTAACTTGACCGCCAACCGGTATTTTAAAGTGATCAATCTGATATTCATCAACTTTAAGTGAACACCTAGCAACGGTAGCTGTTTTACTTTCCTTGATCCTTAATTTAATTTTACAAACAATTTCATCATTTGGGTTTACAAGTGTGGAAAACCATACCGGCACAGTGTCGCTGCCTTCAGTGCTGCCTGCAGTGGGGGCCTGGTGATCAAAAATTTGATTCTGCTGCATAAGTTGTGTTCCTGAAATAGTTCTTTGGTACCAGAAAACATTGAGTTCAACAATAGACGAGAAATCAATTTTATAATCATAGAACAACTGCATAGAAAAAGTAACTTCTAAAGGACCATAATGAGGGGTGTTATATTTCCATGTTAGTTCAGTGCCTCCACCATGTGCATCAGATCCAGTGAAATCACCTTCAGCAATCGTATTGTTATTGTCGAAACATGGTGTTGGGAAATCCCTTACATTTAAATCAACCCAATCGTCCATTTCTTCAAATCTTCGTTCAATGTCACTTTTTGCAAGAAACTTATGAATGTCATATTTGGTTCCTCCGGAAGTTAAAAAGTTGCCGAAAGTCCAGGGAAGCACCTGTCTACGATAGAAGGAAGAATCTATAAAATCACCTTTGATTCTATAGCCAAACATTTTGAAAGCCCAATAAATAGTGAAGAATTTTGAAATTGAAGGGCGAAAATTTTTAATATGATAATTTTTATCGTTATTATCCACCAGATCCAATGGGGCTGCATATTTTACCGGTGCAAAAACATACGGAAGATTTTCATCCGTTCCATCAAACTGCCAGGAATTTATAATTGTGGATTTATCAAAGGTTAATTCAATCCTTTTCAAAACTTCGTACAATGTCAATTCTTTCATATCAATGATCCAGTCACCATTGTTTCCAAAGGCATCAATTTCAAAAGATGTTGTTTTTCCACCGTTACGAAATGATTTTTTTGGAATGGCTTTTCCAATGAATATTTCATCCCCATTAGCTTCAATAACAATTCTCCTGATCCCTTTGAAAAATTCGTTAGGCGTTAAGTCTTCAACAGATGTATTGTTGAAGGTGTTTAATATCTTTTGATTCTTTAAGGTTGCCGGAAGTTTTATTCCGGTTGATTCACTGCTTTTTTTTGCCTGAAAATTTTCTATATCTTCAAGCTGATAATCAATAGCAATTGGAAAATCAGAATTTGTGTCAATGTCTAATTCTTCATTGTTCATGGTTAATTTTAAATAATCACTTGCCATTATCTATGTGTTGAATTATCATTACTCATTGAAAACTTGATCTTAACTATATATTCATATCGTCCTTTGTTTTTTTTAGGATTGAATTTCATGTCTGAAATTTCGATTGGAATAAATTCTTTTTCATTACTTTCATGGAAACCATTTGGAAGAAGGGTTTCAATCCAAGCAACAGGCGAATCCATCAGTTCTTTAATCCAATATTGATCACTTTCTGAATAGCATCTTGTTTCAGCTTCAATTGTTTCGTTGGAGGTTATGTTTTGGCGATAACTACCGCCTTTGGTCCTATTTAAAGGGGATTTTTGTGACTTTTTCCAAGTATCGGATTTGGTTTCATGTTCTTCAATGCTAAGAATGAAGTTTATAGAATCAATTTCACCTAATGAATTGATAAAGTGAATTCTTACCTTATCATCTATGCAACAACATCCGTTAATATTTCGTCTGGAAGTTGCAAGAATATTATCCTGGCTGTCTTTAACATAAACAGTCCATTCATCAACTTCACTGAAGTCAATGTTTGGAAAATATTCTTTAATATTTGGAATGCCTTCCGGAATGTAAAAAACGCTATAATCTATACCTGCCATAATGTTTTTATTAAAGGGTGATTGCTTGGTTATAATCTGAATACCATGGGAAGCCAGAATAATACAGGTTGAAAATCTTAATTTCTCCCGATGATGTGTAAATCTTGAATTCTGCAAAGAAACTGTCCGCCCCGTTCCAGTCCCGTGTTCCTATGTATTTGGAGTTATCCCGGAAGCCGTAAACAAACTGTCTTGTCAAATTGATTGTAGGTGAAGGTGTGGCGAATACATGCGTTTCATTGGTTTGCCACCAAATGTTTTCCCCGATCGCTCTAAACCTGCAGAAAACTTCAACCTTTGTTATATTAGAACCATCTACTGTTTCCGACTGTAAACCGTAAAACTTAACCTGACCAATAAAATGACTGCCAGAATCCGGTTTATAGATCGTAATGAAAAAATCCGGATATCGGTCAACGCTAACCATACTATTACCTTTGTAGGTCATTATGTTTGATTCTGCTGTTAGGCCGGGAATATCAGTGACAACAGCTTTGTATTTCTTTATACCAACAGAATCAAGGCTATCAGTAAAAGTGTTTGTGGTCAAATCTGCTATTAATACAGTCCAAGTAGCACCATTGTCAATGCTTTTCAATATTTTGACATTTGCAATATCATTGTCCGGATCTGCAGCAAGTACTTCAATCACAGCACTGCAGTTGTTTTGTGAACATAATCTTTCTTCTGTACCTTGATTATCCATCCAACGAAGTGAAATTGTTGGCGGACTGTTTCTTTCGGTACCAACATTTTCAATAATAGGAAGTTGGCTAAATTCCAATGCGTTACATCTACCAATTATTTCAAAAACAAAATCATAGTAAGCAAATGGAGTAATAATAATTTGTTCATTCACCGGGGTAGGGTACACAGTGATTTGCGTTGTTGACCAAGGATCATTTGAACCATGTAAACGCCTATAAATTTTTATATCATAAGGTACTGAAGGAAGGTTCACCGGGTTCGTCCATGTAAAAGTAATTGCCTGGCTGTTGTTGGGAATATCCTTTGTGATAGTATATTGTATATTTGAAAGAATAGGGCAATCTTCAATTATTTCGTTACAAATGTCAATAATGCTTCCAGACTTTGTTTTTGCCTGGACGCATATAGTTTTGGGTCTGTAAGCGGAAATAATGGGAAAGTGTGAACTGTCGCCTTTACAGATTTTAAATTCTTTTGGCCGTTTGGTTAATGGAAAAGCGTTTCCCCAGGTTCCGGTTTTGTAAGATTCAAGAAGCTTATCAAGATCCTGATTTTCTTCATGCTGAATTACTGAATTCAAAACATAAATTTCATTTGAATTTGTTCCAGCACCTTCAACCGGTGGAGTAGATGAAGTTCCTTGAATGGGGGCCACCTGCTCACTTGCTGAAAAACCGTTTGAATCTGAATAAGCATTTCTGAATTTTACAAATACTTTTTTAATTGTGTTGTCAAATTCTTCAATTATCTTTCCGTTCATCTTTGGCAGATTGTAACCCATTAATTCTTGAACTGCGTCCTGGATATCAAATTCATATTCCGGATCCTGATTTTCATCTTTTATGAATTGGGTTCTTGCAAGGGATTTATAATAAACACCGTCAACATAAACATCACAAAAAACGACCGGACATTTATAATTTTGTGCAGTTGCATTTGGAATTTTGGCCCTACATCTGAAGATTACAGGCCTGTAAACGGAGTTTAAAGAAAATGTTTCTGGCTGATATGTAATAGCGGTTATTGGCATTATAGTGTTTCAGATTTTTGATTGTTATATAATTCATCAAAAAAAGAATCGGTTCCTTGATCCACAATAGAATCAACTTTTTGCTCATTCTCTCTCCAAGTGTTTTGAATGAATTTTTTTCGTTCCCCTGTTTTTGAAAATCTTGCTGAAGCCAGTGTTGGCATTCCTTCAGCCCGGTGTCTTTTGTTGGTTAAAACTGCAGCTTCCATTGCTTGAATATTATTAAGCCCTCTTAAAATGAAATATTTATATAAATCACGGACATGATCCTTTCCAAATTTTTTTGTTCCATTTTCAAGATCTTGTGCATAATCAAGGGCGAATCCAAAAAGTTCAGACCTGTTTTTGCCGTCAATAACCCTGGATGAATTCAAAATTGAGTTTTCAAGGGAACCGGTTAAGCGATGCCCTTGATCTGCCAATTGTTTCACCAACGCATTAGACAATAGATCTTCTACTTTTTGGAGTGTTTGTTTCATAGTGCATTTAATCTTCTATAATCATTCTCCAATTCAACCAAAAAAGGCTTCATTTGGACGAAATTTTTTAAAATGTTTCCTACGCAAATAGGACATGAAGTCATTTCCTTTTCCGGCTCAATGAATGTGTGCCATATTTTTAAAAGCTTCTGCATATTATCATTGTCCCAAACTGCAATTGCGTTTGATATAATATCCTTTTCGTTAAGAAGAACCTGGCTTCTTACTTCATCTGGGATTTGTTCTGCTATTCTCTTAATGCTCATGATGTGGGTGTAAATCAGTTGTATTTATTTCAAAACTTTTTAAATCTTCTTCAGAATAATCTTCCAGATCACAGGCAATAGCAAGATCAATGTCAAATGAAAGTCCTACGCCGGCAAGGTTATCTGCACCAACACCGGAATATCTTTCAATAACATCAACAGAAGTGCATTCCCTTATTTCCGTACCGGGAAATTTTGCAATTATCATATTCAGAAACTTCCTGAAATCCTTTGCGCAAACTCCCATATCTTTCCATGTTTGTTCAATAGTATGTTGGGAAAGATTATTGAATGGATTCCTGTTTTGTGTTCCGTTCGCATCGTTGTGTTGCGTTGTAAGAAATAACAATCTGCATTTATATTTACTCCAATTTGTGTCAAAATTTGGAAGTTCCACCGGCGGGAACATGATGCAAAGCGGATATTTCTTGCCGTCTTTGATACCTTCCAGAAAATCCTTCAAAATTTCCCCTGCATTATTTTTGTTCAACTCATCCCCATAGTTAGGACCAGTTACAAACCGGCGCATCACTTTTGATTTTTTAATGATGTCCCTGTATAGCTGATAAAGATTAAGTTCGTTCATAATAATCCCATACTTGTTTTAATAAGATTATTGATATGATTAAGTTCTTGTTTAAAATTTTCTTCAAACTTGACTTCACAGAATAAATATGTTTTTGACAATTCTCTTCTATGTGCCAATGTTAGTTGAATAAATGGCGGATAAAGCTTTATTTCTTCATCACTCATACTTGCCCAGAACTCAACGAATGTTTTGAATCTCAATTTTTCTCTGTCTGCTGCTTCTTTAGCACTTGGAAGCTGTATTTCATCAATATTATGACTCATTGTCTTCGTTGTTTGGTTTATGCATTTTACTTGTAAGGTGCCAGCCATGGCAATCTTTACAGAAATATGATCTTTTCGGAATGCTATTCCTGTGACTTGTCCTTTTAATTGAATTCTTTGCGGTGTTTGCCAATTTCTCGGACGGGTAAATTGTTTTTCCGTTGCATTTTACTTCTTCCATAAGTTCAAGTGACATTTTTCTTCTTCAACAAGGCTTTTTTCAATCACCGGACATCCGCAAAATTGACAGGCTTTTGTTTTTTCCTGAATCGCTTCATTCTCCCTAAACTTCAAGAAGGATTTTTCAACGGCAAAAGGGCAATCCCGGCACACTTCAAGTCTTTGTTCAGAAAGTTTTTTGATTTTTTCTGACGCCGAAATGTAGGACCGGAACCAACCTTTTAATATGTGGAAAATCTTGATCATTTTTTCTTTCCTAGGAATTTTGTGAATTCAGATAGAGACTTTTCAAAACCTTTCTGACAGCAAAAATTTTGCTTGTGACTTCCTATCTGTACATTTAAGACAGGCTTATTGTCACATTCTTTTTCTTTACAAACTTGAATAATATTCATAACCAATATCTATCAATTAAAATCCCTAAACCAATACAAGTAATAGCCATAATTACTATTACAATGCAACCTGTCCCTATCTGGAACCTTGTTTCCTTATCTAATCTGTCAGCCGGAAATTTTGGTTCTTGCTTCATAGCGTACAAAGTTTTTTAAGAAGTTCATTTCTTTCCTTCACCCATTCAGCCGGAATAATTTGATTTTCTTGTGAATAACTTTGAATGGCTTCATTGATAGATTTAACCCTTTGTTCCTGCCAGATCTTTTCAGGCATCAATTCGATTTTTGGTTTATTCAACCTTCCTTCGATTGCTGCAAACCAATTAGAATTTAAATTATTGAGAGTTTCAGCAATTTCTAATTCGGAGATCGCTTTAAATAGTGCTGCAGCATTTTCACCTGCAGTAAAACCAGCATTATATGATTTTTGTATATCTGTTTTTACAATGGGCACCGCCCTGTAAGGTCCATCTGTCATAGGACATGGAAAACTTCCGGCTTTGGCTTTTACAATTCCGTACATATCAAAAATCACTTCATCGTTTGTTGCTTGCCAACCGCCAACCTTGAACCCTAATTCCTTATGTGAACATTTCTGTGCAAATTGATTTGCAAGTGCTTCAGCAATAGGAAAGCTAATTCCAACGGCAATTAATTTTACTGTCTTCATGACTATCTTCCTTTAAATGGTGGGATTACTTGTTTTCCGTTATGGTTTTGCTGAATATTCAAAGCAGCCTGTGTTTGTATTTTATTCATCAATTTTTGACGGATAGGCATAACCAGTTCATTCCACTTTTCAGATAATTCTTTGACCATCCTATTAAATACAATGTATTCAAACATAGTGATGTCTAATTCTTTCGGTGAAAGTTTTGTCAAAGCGTTCAATAAGAATGAGACATTAAAAAGATTGAACTGAATTTCATTTTCTGAATAAACAGTTTTTGCAATCTGTTCCAGGATAACAATATCACAATCTAAACTATACAGGGAACTAGAATCCAAAACTTTTTTCCAGATAGGCGTTAATAGTTCAATGTTTACTTTGCTGATTTCAAAGTTTACAGATTCTAATTCATTTCTGAATAATTTTTCAAAATCTTGCTGTTGTTGATTCATTTTTTAAAATTTATTTGGTTAATAATATTTAACATTGTTACATATTTTTAATAAAACCCGACCGACCAAAATCAGCCGGGAAAAAACACATAATGAAAAGAAAAATTCTTATCGAACCGATTACGGGGATCGAACCCGTGTATGTAGTTTTGCAGACTACCTTCTAACCACTCGAACAAATCGGCATTCACGGGTTCTATTTACTTCTACGTTATGCATCACGCCAGTTGATCGGACTGTTTTCCATAAATAGAACCCTCTCTTTAAAATGTTTGTGGAGGTTGTAGGAATCGAACCCACGCCTTAGGCACTGTTTTGTGTGATCACCCCTGCTCTTCCTAGCTAAGCTAAACCCCCGGTTTGCAGGTCTGGTTCCCTGCTCAATAAACCACCCCTTTACGAAAAAGGTTTCTACCCTGCCAATGAGGTCTTCGTTTATTACTTTACTTTCATGCTTGTAAATTTGCCTTGTGGCTTTTTACCGCTTTTAAATTTGTGGTGAAAATTTGTTTTTCCAGAAACTCCCTGTGTCGGTGTTTTTTTTTGATTTTCGATTGATTTACCAGATTCATAATATCTGGAAGACAATCCTTCATAAGAAGAAAATTCTGAAGTGCATGTGTTCATACTATGTTGTTTTTAAAGATTCGTAATATTCTTGGATAAACTCTTCATGGTCTTTTTGTTCTGAAGCCCAAAGAAGAATGTCATAAGCCTTTGTTTCCTTTATATTTTCCAAATTGGACTTTCCGTTGTTCTTGTAAAAGATTGTTCCTTTTTCAGCGACAAATGTTAAGAATGAAAGCCATCCCCATTTTTCAAAATGTGCTTCTAAATTTGGCCCGTCTCCGTCTTTTCCTCCTGCAAATACACTGAAGTTTTCAGAAACTGATCCATTGAATTCTGCAAAAAAAAAGCTACTGCAAGAGCGATATCCATAGGAAGATTATACATCATTTCAAGTCTTTCACTTCCAGGGGAAAGCCAACTTTCGTTGAAGACTTCACCTTCTTTTTTAAGATATATTGCAGCAAGAATTGGAATTGCATCCCATTTACCGGCTGAAAGTTCCTGCATTTGCTTAATTACCTGTTTGGAGGTAATTAATTCATTGAATGTGATCTTGCTTTCATGACTAAGGACCGGCGTTTCAATTTTCCAAAAATCATCCATAAACAGATATTCTTCTTGCAATTGAATATTTTCCTGTTCTTCGTACAATTGATGAAAGCATGAGAAATATAAATTCATCACATCATCAACCGACATTTCAGAATCAATTTCACTCATCGGGATCCCGGTGAAGAATGAAAGATTCATTGCAGCAACGGAAACATTCAGCAATGAAACGTCCATTTCATCAACATCCAATTCATTTCCTTCTTCATCCTTTCTGAAAACATTTTCCTGAAGCTGAACAATCTCACTTCTGTATTGTGCATCAAATTCAATTCTTTGGCGAACTGTGACTTGATTCAGCGTTACAGGAAGTGAATAAGTTTTTCCTTTCCAATTGAAATCCATTATTTCTTTGTGTTTTGCTTTGTTTTTTCTGCTTTAGCTGCTGCAACAATAACATCCGGGGTATTGTTTGCCGGGGCACCTTCTGGCAGGTTCGTTGATAAAGATCCTTCATTTTGCTTCTGATCTGCTTCCAGGTCCTTATTGGCGGTGGCACCTTCTTGGATTACGTTAACCACTGCATCACCTTCAGGTTGTTTTTGATCTACAACCACCGCCGGTGCAGTATCATTTGCCGATGTATTGCCTTGAAGTTCTTTTTTCTTCTGTTCCCTTGCTGCTTCCAGGTCCTTATTGGCGGTGATCTTTGCTTTGATCACATCAATGTAAGCACCATTTATTTCGGCTTCTCGGAAGTCGTCAAGTCCGGCAAGACTGGCAACACCACGGATTTCGATTTCTTTTAAGGAATCCAGAAGTTGAATGTTTTCACGATCAAGAAAGCCATCATGTAAGAGTTGAACGGTTTCTTTGAATGCTTCAACATCATCTGTGCTGATCACGGGCAAATCTAACTTGGTGCCAGATCTTTCACCAATAGGTTTTCCAATCACCGATTTCAACGGTTGTGGATTGAATCCATAAGATGCAGTTTGCGGGTTTACATTCCCTGTGATGTAAGAAAGTGAGTTGATGTATTGAGTAAAAACGCTTTCGGTTCTTAAACAAAAGGTTGGATCTTGCTGATGTCTTTTAAGGATCTTGTCCTTTAATTCCTGAACATCATTGATTGTTTCTTGTATTTGTTCGGGGTTTAGCATGACTAATTGTTTAATAGGTTGATTTAAAGTGTAAATATATAAAAAAATATATAACAATGTTACATATTTTTATCTTAAAAAATCCAACAGTTCAAGACCGTTGTCATAATCTCTTAATGAATGAGATGTTACTTTTGATGTTTGATTAACCTTGAATTCAAACCATTCACGCATCATAAAGCAATCCATCACATCGGGGGATTGGCCGTTCAGGAAATTTTTCATTTCTTCTTTTTTGATAACACACAATTTTCCATCTTTGTCAATGCTACCTCGTTTTATCGCCTTTCTTTCAAACAGCATCCGTTCTTTCAAAGTCATTTTATCATCATAACGCTTATTTGCTGCATAAGGCGTGATGTAATATTCGCCCCTTGTAACAGCATCCCCAGATTTAAAGAAACATTGAGATTTTAAATTCTTGTAACTTTCTGGTTTTCCTGTTTCATCATTTGGTAATGGTGTAGCACCATTATTGAATTCACGGGCACCTTCAATGAAACCATCAACGAATTGACCGACCCCATCATTGTCAAATACAATGCTAGAGTGAGGAACAGCATGAGCGAAGGCATTATCTTTTATCAAATTAATAACTTGGGGACCGCTTGATTTATCCATAACATGGAAGTCTTCAAGTCTTTTCCCGGACCAAACATAGACAATGAATTTATCAGATCCTTTCATTGCAATATCCGTTGTGATATAATTTTCACCTTTTGGAACATAACTGTTGGTGAACATATCATTGAACTTTTTTGAATCATAGATATCATCACCCTTCAATGAAATCTTCCAATTCCCACCAAGAAGCCTTAATTTTTCATTTTCATCAAGTGCGTTCAAGTTTCCCAGGTAGGCGGGATTCACCTTCAATAGTTCAACATTTTCATAGATCGAACCACCAACGAAGGTGAATGATTTAATAAGGTCTTTAACCGTGATTAAACCCTTTGATCGAGCAATTATTTCATCAATGGAATCTTTACATTTATAATAAACATCTTGTGCAGAATCACCCCAGATGAGGTTTCCGTTTTCCCTGGTGAAATAACGCAGCATTCCTTGGCGGTCCGGAACGGGATAACCGTAATTTGGTGATTTTTCGTCTTGCTCAATCCACCAATCCACAAGTTCAGCCAACCAACTATCCGGATCCGGGTTGCATGTTGCACGAACATAGGGATCAACACCACACATAGAACGGTTCCTTGAAAGCATGTAGAAAAACATTGATGATGAAAAATGTGTTAACTCATCAAAAAGAATTAAGGGTATTTCTGCACCTTGCCAATCGTACTTGTTTTTCTCGTACTCCATGTGGGACATCTTAAATTTTGCACCTGATTGGAAGAACCATTCTAATGTTGATTCACGTGGTTCACTTCCTAGAATGGATTTGTACATATTTTGCGATGCATCCCATAAACCACCTTCTGCCTTAATCATTGGTGAGGTCCTACGAAAGAAGACAGAACCGAAATTTGGATTGTTGATGTGTCGTAACGGTTCCAGCAACAAACATGTTGTTTTACCTACACCGGCAGCACCCCCACCAACAAGAATGTCGGCAGGGGAGGAAAGGGCCTTCATCTGATACCCTTCTTGTGGTCTTATGATTTTAATATTACTCACTAATCTGCAATTCTTCACCGGTCAAGTCAAAAAATAAATTTTGCACCTGGTGAACAAACCTTAATTCTTTACCAATAGTTGATTGATCGCCGTCAATTAAAAAGATTCCGTTTTCATTCAATTCAAATTTGGCATATCCAAGTTCGGAAGGGATTTTTAATTTTGGCTTTTCAAACTCATCAAATTCAAAATTCATTTTCTTTAACCAAAATTCAGTGATTTTCAAAGGTGATAGTTCATCAATATTAAAATCCACTTCACCTTTCCCTCTGTCTGCAGTTACATTGTATTTTGAAATCTTTTTTATTTTAAATACGCTGCCATTGTGTGTGACTAAATTTTCAATTCGTAAATGCTTACCGTCTATGAAATAGTAATCTGCCATGTCATTCAATTGTAAATTTTCCCATTTTAAATAGTTCATACACAATTGCAGCTTCGTGAAATGCATCATCGGCCCCACGGTGCGATTCAATGTACCCGGTCTTTCCAAAGAAGAATTCAAAGGCTTCTTCAACCTTTGGCCATTTATAACCAAAACCGCCTGATTTCGGGATCTTACAAATGTTGGTTGATATCTTCATGGGACATGCCAATTTTTTAGGAAAGACAAATCCCCGGTTTTCCATGAATCCAAAGTCAAACACATTATTGAAAGCTGTGGATCCGTGTTGGTAAGAATGCAAGATTTCTTGAATTTGTGGTTTCAGCACATCCAATGATTTAGAAGTTCTTACAGCTTCAACAGTAAGATCAGAGTTTTTTATAATCCAGGAATTTTCAACCTCATCTTTAGTGATTCCCTTTTCGTGTGTAACCTCATCGAAAATGATTTTTCTTTCACCATTGGCAAGGTCAAGTTCTACAATTCCGACTTCAACAATTTTTCCACCTGCTTGAAGAAATCCTGTTGTTTCAATGTCAATGATCAATATTTTTTCCATTTATATATATTTTTTTTAACGTTTATTATCTGGTAACTGAAAAATAGAAACTTGTGCTTCAGATTTCTTTTGTGCGTTATCCTTGCTATAAAAACCTAACATACGGTTTATGGTGTCAATGGCTTTTAATTTGTCATAGGATTCTATCTTCTTGATTGATGATTCAACAAGCGTTTCCCCTCGTAATTCAATCTTTTCGGACTGAACTGTTACGGATTTGATTGAAGCGGAAACATCGTTTTTTAGATCGGCAATGTTGATCAGCCTGCCAAGATCATCAAAATAATTCTTAACGTCTCCAAATGCAACCTTAACGAGTTCTTGAAGGATCATTGTTTGGGTGATGTCAAGTTCTTCAGACTTTTTTTCCTGAAGTTCTGATATGTAATTTTGAATGTCAGGTTTTGACAGGTTTTCAGATCCGGTTTGCCTTGCTGTTTTTTCGCTGTAACCCGCACGAATACAAGCCTGTGTTGCATTTAGATCAATCAGGTATTCTTCACAAAATTTTATCTGTTTTTCAGTCAGTTTCATTTAATTTTCTAATAAATTTTACAAATCATCGTAATTATACCCCAATGATTTAATTTTTTCCTTCAACTCCATTCTTCACATTTCGGGCAAGGCACTGGCATTTCCATAATTAGTAAATTGGTGGTTTAGGCTTTTCTACTGGTTTGTAGTGAGTTAATTCAGCATTTGAATCTTTATAGAATCTGTATGATGCTGCCAAATCCATTGCTGAAGTAGATCTATTTGAAAAATTTCCCATCTGGCAATAAAAGTAATTTACATTAGTATCAGTAGGCAAGTTATCTTCACTTTCAATCTTTATCCAGCCATTGTTGTTTTCAATATTTTCTAATGAAATGGGTATCCAAAAATGTTTATTTTGATGTGGATCATACCATGTCTTTGCAAAATTATCCTCTTGGTAAATTCCCATTTCGTTTAAAGACGGATGATTATTTATCTGTTTCCATCCTGAATATTCTACACCACAACAGCTGCCATCCTCCATATTAACGAAATCCTTTACGGCTTCCCAATGCTTGCCATAAGCTTTTTGTATTATTTCCTGTTTTGTCATATTCCAATCTTTTTTAAGGCCCTTGGTGATAAGTAGAATTTGATATCCGGATCATTTGCGATGTCTTCAATCGTTTTGTAAGTGGATGTTTTCCACAAAAGATTTCCGGTTTCTAAAGAAATCATGAATTGTCTGTCATTCAGGAAAACAACATCATCAGCAATTTCATAATCATCTACCAGGAAGAAACAATTGTCTTTTGCTTTGATGTACTGATGTAATTCTTCAGCATCGAAATCAACATCTAGTTTACCAAAACTGTCCCTTTCTTGTCTCATTTCCGGTTTTTCCAGGGGTTTTCCATTTAAGTCAGACGGAACAAACATCCAAACCTTGTTTTCATTTTTTAAGAATTTAGCATAATTTGGTGTTTCGGTGATAAATTGAAGAACCGTGTATTTCGGTTCTCCAACTTTATCTTGAATTTTTGTGTACATTTTTTCGCTTTGCATCAGTACAAAGTCAGTCATTGGCATTAATTCCAGATTTTCCATTTGATATTTAATTTATTTGTTGTTGTGGGATATTCCAATTTGAAACGTCAAAGATTTTTTCAAATTCGGACTTTAGTGGCTCAGAAAGTTCAACCTTCAAGTGGTGGATTTTATTCCAACAAATTGTTGCTTCTGTCAGTTCTATATTGCGATGTACCTGAAAATCAAATTCAGATCTTCCAGAAAGGAAATATTGAATTAGCCTTTTAACAGCATCGTTTGGGCTCATTATCCCACCTGCTGTTGTTGTTATAGCGTATGTCGCAACAGTAATTCCATTTTCTGCATAAAAATCAATTTTTGAATTCAATACAGCATCATAGCATTTGAATATCCCGTCAAATGTTCCGGGCATAATTTCAAGGCTAACAATCTTTAAAATATTATGTGTTTCCATAGCGGGAATAATTACAAATTTACAAATTTATGTAACAATATTACATATTTTAATTCCGAAAGATTTTATTTTAAAACCTTTTGAAACAATTCTTTGTAGTGTTGAATCTCCCTTTCTTCAGAACAACATTGAATGAATTCTTCCATGGCTTCTTTCATTTCCTGTTCCTTGTTCCGAGACAATAGGTTGAAGAATTTCAAAGCAAGACTGTCATAATCCCTTCGTAGTTGGTTGATAAATTGTTCCTGCTTGTCAATCAATTCAAGATATTTTATTCCGGATAAAGATTTTTCACTTGAATTAATGTAAGTACATAGATACAGCAGGAAAAATAAAGCTGAAGTTGCTGTTAAGGTAATTTCTAATGTTGTCATACTATTCGGTAAATGTGTTATTTTCAACTCTTTTTTTTAGGCGGTTTACTTTGTACCTCTTTTGTTCTTCAACCATAGGATCAATGGAAGGAAACATAAATTTCATTTGCTCAATCATTATTTCAACATCTGCCATTTCTGAAGCTAAATTCTTAAAGGTTTCCGCCGTGTCCTTTCTCATAAATTTTCTTGCTGATAGTGCTAATTTTAAAGCAGATTGTGCAAGTTCCGTTGCTTCCTCCTGAAGCATTTCCATTTGGGCTACATGTCCCCATTTATCAATTGCCATTTGATAAACTTCTTGTCTGTTTTCTAAGTCCATAAAATTATATTTTGATTCGTTAATATTTTTGCGGTTTCCCTTAATCTATGCGCAGGGTGTTATCCTGTTGATGTTGCTTGATCCCCTGGGTTAAATGGAACTCTTCACCTTTTTGCAATCCGGCATTCAAACCCATCTGTGTATAAGTGAAATCTGTTTTGGTGGCTTTGATCTTCAAGTTCATGGAATCAAATTGTTCTTTGACTTTCGCTTCTTTTCTGATAACCATTAAGCCGGTTTGCTCCGGAAGATTTGAGACTTTATTTTTATACATTTCTTCCATTTTATAGGAAACCTTTATCAGGAAACCTTTAATAAAAGATGATGAAACGGTTCTTCCATGATAGAAAAATAATGCTTCTTTGCCTTCAGATGATTTTAGATAAAGGTCCTTTTCTTTCAGGCAGGTTTTCACAATAAGATTGTAGAAATAGGCGCAAAGTTCAGTATCTTCTTCAAATCCAAAAAAGGCGATTCTTTTACTGTTGTAGAAATATTCACAATCAAACAGCCTTGTTAAGTCGTTGTAAAATATTCCAAGATCATATCCGGATTTTATCAACGGGACTTCTTTCATAATACACTTTTCACCAATGTACGGATCCGAAATGTCGTTTTCTGAAATATAGTATTCAAGCATCAATTGATTGGCTTTCTGTAAAGCTGCCATTGCTTCAGCTTCCGTTGCTCCGTTTTCCTGATTCTTTTCCAGAAGGGCCCTAACCCTTTTAATAATTTTTTCTCTACTCATATAATAATTTTTTAAATTGTTTCAAATTCAATTTCTATTCTGGGAATGCTGCCAAATATTTTTTCACTTTCGACTTTGGCAATTACAGCATCATCGGTGAAAATAATCCCGTTCATGGCATCCATTGTCCCTTTCATAAGGTTGTCAGTCAAATCCGGCTTTGTGGTCTTGTAAAATTTTGTTCCGGCTTCAAGTTGTTCAAGCTTCTTTTTGGACCAGCCTTTTAGCGGTGGGAAAACAAATGTTACTTTCACTCTTAAAGCAGTTCTAAAGGGAATAAATCCTTTTGGAAGCTGTGATTTCACGTCAAATGCAATGTTCCTTTCGTTTTGGATAACCTCAACTTTTTGATAGGACCGGACAAATGATTTCCTTGCTGTTTTTTGGATCCTGAACCTGGCAGATTGTTTTGGTTGGGGAATTCCTAATATTTCAAGTTTTAAAGTCATTTTAATTTTTGTTTAAAATTGTATAGTGCTGATTTATCACTTCTATTCTTTTGGTAAATGGAAATGAAACTTTGAAAATCATCATTCCTGGTTGTGAAGCTTTTCCCAATGCTCAATCCAGGCTTCTTCAGTGAATTCTTTAAGTTCTTCCTTTTCAATGTATGCTTTGACAATGCAGTCTTTGAAATACGTAAGGGGATCATTCTTCTGAATTTTTGGAACTCTGATCTTTTCCGGTTCTTCTTTCCGTGCAATATTTTCTATTTTTTCAGGTATGAATGTGGATAGGACCGCTTCAATAAATTCAACTTTAACTGTTTTAAGACCTCTTTTTTTTATCAGGTCATAGAAAACAATTGTTCCTAAAACATTCCCTTCCAATTGTAACCTTCTGTATTCTGCTGTATAAAATTTATTTCTTGCAGCTTTTTTTTCTTCTGGTGTAGGTTCTACAATTGGCGGTTCAAGAAATGCCTTGATTTCTGCTTTTCCGTTTTCGTATTTTTTATCTAAGGATTTGTATCGGATATATGCAGATTTTACCTCATTTAATTTAATAGCATCAATTTCACGAAATAATTTTATCGGTTCTGCATTTCCATCCTTGTCTTCTTCATATTTCAATCTTCCTTCTGCTGCAAGATTAAACGCTAAAAAAAATTCTTCTGCTGTTAGTTCACAATTTTTTGCAAAACTGTAAGCAGTTGCAAAATCCAATTCCGCTAAAGCATCTTTTTCTTGTTGATTTCCAACGTATTTAGGATTAAAACGACTGCAGATTTCCGCACAAAATTCATTGACATCTTTTTCACTTGACCACTTCAACATCGATTGTGATATTTCCGCTTTCACTATCGGCGGTATTTTGCTCAGCAAGTTTTCGGGCAAGTATTTGATTAAAGGAAGTTTTCCCGGATACCTGAGAACTTCCTTTGGAATTTCCGGCCTGATTGCTAAATCCGTTGTTTGTGCTTTGATTATTTCCATTGTTTTGTTCTTTGTTATTATAATTTCCTTCCAGAACCTTTACAAAGTTGGTAGGCTTCATTATCCAGTCAAAATCAGCACTCCAAGCTGCTTTGTTTTCTCCTGATAGGAAATTTGATTTTCCGGCAATCTCAATAACCTCTTTAACTTTTTCAATTCCATAATCATTAATCCTGGCATTTATAGATTTTTTTCTTTGCTGGTTTATGATTTGAACTTTTGGAAGCCTATTACAGTTTTCATGAAAGTGATCAATAATTTCCTTTTCTTTTTTTGCGGAACTTTTTTCTTTTTCTTCAGAACCGGTGTTTAGTGGATCAGAATTTTCTTCCTGGGATAACTCTTCAGAATTTTCATTTTTTGGAATTTCTCCTTTTGATTCTTTTTTTAAAAGAATACTGTTTTGTTTAGTTTCGTTTAGTTTATTAATGGGTACGGACTGTGGTACGGTTTGCGGTACGGACTGTGGTACGGTTTGTGGTTCGTTTTGTAGCTCACTGTGATCCGCAAAAGGAATTATTTCATATACAGAGGATAGATTTCCGTTTCTCTGTTTCCATTTTATTCGCCCTAATTGAGATAGAACATTCCTTGCTCTTTTAATGGATGCAGAACTTAAACCCGTTTTGACCTGTAAGGTTGATATAGCTACGGTAAATTCTAATTTCCATCCCGTTTTATTATTTATGTGCATTAAACCATGCCATAAAGTAATTACAGAATCTGAAACGGAATTTGTTTCAAGCCAATCGTAAAACGAATTTATTTCTTTGATGTAGTTCATTATTACCAATGAGTTTTTAATATTCTATTGTTTTTAGGAATGAAAATCCTAATAATGAGGTGTGGGATTAACATTTGGTTATGTTTTTTTTCTGATTACAAAATCTGGGAAGGGGCATTCTTTTTGACTATCTGTAGGAACCAGACTAATATTCCGTTTCCGGATAGAAGGGACCATATATTCATTGGTGGTCCGGGTCAAGTCTGAAATCATACATTTGTTTTCAATAACCCCGATATGGAACCGGGTGTCTACTTCTTCAAACTTCATTTCAGAAACATTGTCTTTCCTTGGTGCCATGATACGGGTTGCACACATCATGAATTTTTCTTTTTTCTCCCATGCAATGATGTCACCGACTTCAAGTTTTGTTTCCTTCACCGGGATAATGTCAAATTCATATTCAAGACCTTCAACAAATTCAACTGAAGTTTGGGTTCCGGTCCTTTTTAAGGCGTAAGACAAACAGGTGTCTTTTTTATTTATAGTGGTTTCAAAAAGTGTTTTCATGATTATTGTTCTTTGTCAAAATACAGTTGGTAGAATTTCCCTTTGTCGTCTTGCCCTTGCTCCAACTTATTCCGGTCACCGTGAATGTAGATGTGGAAGTTTTTATCAAGCTTTATGATGCCTTTGAAGTGTTTCTGCATCTTTTTTACTGCAGTAGGATTAATTTTAAATTCCTCGGCGACATTAACTTGCATGTCCTGTTCATAATCAGTCTTAAAGCTTTCAAAACTTTCAATAACTGCCTGGTCCTGTAAAACCTCATCTGTAAATTCTTTTAAGGTAAACTGATCTTTTTCTTTGAAGAAATTCAGGGATTTGTTCAGAAAATTAACCTGGTCAACTTTTGTAACTTCAAATTCCTGGGGAAGCTGCTTTGTGATATAATCCTTGTAGATCATTAAAGATTCCTGTGTGTGGAAATATTCATCATCACGTTGCTTAACATGTAGGAAATCTTCAAACCAATAATACATGTCACCGCTCTTATTGTTGTCAACAACTGAAAGAACAAATCCGGTTTCTTTGTTGGTGTTATAGATTAAGGCAGCTTTATCAATTTTTGCAAGGCTGATCCCTTGATCTTTTTCAACTTCCAAATTGTCATTCAGGAACGAAAACTTTAGGAATGATTGTCTTTTTTCAGTTTTGAAAATCCCAATCTTATCAACACTTTCCGGGCTTTCATCACCTTCAAATAAAACAATGAACAATTCACCACCCTGAACTCTTGGATTTTCTGCAGATTCATAAAGATATTTTGCAAGGACCTCTGATTCCCAAAGGAACTTTGATTTGTCTTCAAAAATTTCGGAAACGGAATTGTAAACTGGGTTATTTACAAGGTATGAATCACTGTAAAATTGGAAGGTTTCTTCTGATTTAAAGGATCCTAAAAAATAGTCCTGAAGTAATTCAGTCATTTCTTCATTTAGCTGCATTTCATCCTGGGAAATACTTAAAGATTCACCGTTGATCTTATTACCAACTCTGTGTGCTATTATTTTCATTTTTATTAAAATTTTGGATTGTTAATTATGTCTTCTTTTAAAGCTTCTTGAAGCGCCGGAAGAATTTTTTGAGCGAATCTCATACACGCATTTTCACACTTTTTTGAATACAGGATGTAAGTGTTACCTTGATACATTTTTCCACCAAAATATTCAACATTTAGGCTTAAAATGAATTGCCTGAAGTCATCATATCCGGTGTGTCTCCAACCGAAAGATAAGTTTCCATAATCCGTAACACTCGCGAACATCCCGTCTGATGTAAGCACTATTTGACCTAACCAAGAATCGTTTTCCGTTCTTAAAGTGTAGCTTTTTGACTTTATTTCGTCCATATATTTATATTTTAATTATTCTAAATCTTTGATATTACACGGGAAGCGGTAACCGTTTGATTTTTCGCAGGTTACAGCATTACCACTTATCGTTATTATTTTTACTTTTTCACCCTTTTTGGCCCAAAAACTTTTTCCAAATTTCGCATCCTTGTTAAGGGTTTTTGTCTCGCCAATCATCTTTAAACATTGTCTTTTTGAAAGGCTTCTGTCTGAATTTTATATCCGTAATCCTGAATGAGTTCTGATAAAAGCGGATGTAATTCTGTCATTTCTATAGGAATTATTATTGTTCTTCTCTTTGCGAAAATTTTACAATCAATTTCCCTGTATCTGATTTTTCGATGAATTTTATATCTTGATTCATTATCATCTTTGGAAAAACCTCTTACCCTTGGATGTCCTTTGAATGTTTTCATTTTAAAATGGGTTTAAAAAGCATTGTTATATTTTGTATTTAAATTCAAGAAAAGCCAGTGTGTTTTCTATTTCGACGTTATTCCCCCTGTCAATGATCTTCACGAAGCGATCAATAAAACCATCATTTAGAATGTTTGAATTTTCAAGTTCTGCACTGATTGGAAGGATGCCCCTGGATTCTGCTTCATCCATTATGTCTGAATCATCAAAATCTTCAATATCTTTTTTCTCATCAGCATCAATCAGATCATATTCTTTTTTAGCAAATTCTTCAATGTCTAAATCGAAGTGAGAAAGGGCACTTTTTTCCCAATTTCTATGTTGGTTGTAAAACCGGTCTTTTGCTACACTTTCAGAAGTACTATTTTTTCTGAAATAGTCAATACTTTTTTCCTCATAGTCAAAAGAACTTCCATCCTCCATGACTATTTGAATTATTCTATCTGGCATATTATTTTGTTTTGGTTTTTAACTTCAATTCAACAAAAACTTCCTTAATGTCTTTTGAAATAAGCCTGACAATTTTTTTATTATTCCAGAGGAAAAAACCTGCTGCATCCTTACCCAAAAAATAATTGTCATTGACTTTCATAAGAAACTTTTATTTAGAATGGTAAATCGTCATCATCATCGTTCTGGAAATCTTGTCCGGAACCTTCAGTGATTGAATTTTCAGAAGGCTTTAAATTTCCGATGTACAATTTGTTGATCTTCTTCCCGTTTTCTTCTGTGTGGAATTCCTCTTTCAATGGAACTGATACAGATGCAATGTTTCCGTACTGATCCGGATTATCATTAACATAGATATTGATGTTAACCAATCTTTTCCCAGATTCGGTTCTGTAGGTCTTTAAACGACCTGCTTTAAGGTCTGTCATTAATTTGTCGAAGTCGATGCTTCCAAAATAACTTTGGCTCATAATTGATATTTTAATAATGTTAATTCGTATTGTGTGATTAATATTTCAGTAAAGTCTTCCATGTTTAAAGCCGGAAGAATGTCATGGATGATGAAGCTTACATCTTCTTTGAAAACTTCATGAAATCGTTTTTGTCCCATAGTGTTAAAATTCAAACTTTCGTACACCTTTATTTCGGTTTTATGGGAAATTCCTATTACCTCAAACCTTCCTTGCATTTCTTTCAGAAATTTGTAAAAGTGATTTTTAGGACATCTTTTTTGAAATTTTTCAGTGAGGTTTTCCCAGACAAAACCAAGAAGTGAAAAATATGCTTTATGCATTTTGGCATTTCTATCAGCATTTAAAATGATATTGAAGTTTTCACCATTTGGAAGTGATTTTATTATATCCTCACTTTCTACATCGGTAGGAAAGAAACATGTTCCAGACTTTGCCACGCTCAAAACAATTTTTTCAGTCTTCATTTCTAGTCAGTATTAAAGATTGATAAATCAAATCCGGGTGCCCACTGTGATTTGTAAATCACATTCTTACTTTTGAAATAATCATATGATCTGTCAAAGGCTCTTTCATCAACCATTTTATTAAGGCGCATAACGAAATATTCAAACTTCCTTTTGCAATAGTCTATATAACCAACCTCGATTTCCGGAACCGAATAATTGAAATCACTATCATACAGGATGTATTTAAATTTTGGATTAGTAGAAAGGCCCAGAATTTCAAGCCCTTTTGCATAAACCCCAATCTGCATTTCATAGTCATATTTTTCAATTTCCCACTTGAACTTGTCCGGGTTAAGGTTAGAAACATACTTCATATCATGAAAAAGGGTAGGGGCCCAGGTGTCAAGGATTGCAACGAATTGCCAGCCCATGAATTCAAATCTGATCTTTTTCTGAAATTCTTCACAAACGCAAAGTTCATCAGCGATATCCGGGGCATTTTTAAGGTGATCAGAAATTTTAACAGCAAGATCATACTCATCCTGGGAAACACAATCTTTTCCACTCAACAAAGCTTTGCAATAGTCCCTTAAATGCTCAACAGATTCTATTTTACCAACTTTGTAATTATTTTTAAATGCCTGCTCAAAAATTTTATCAAAATCCAGAAGGTCAAAAGGATGAGCGTTCAATATTTCATTCACCATATTTTCTTGATTGCCTTTGGACGGTCCTTTTGCTAACACAATAAATTTTTCATGAAACTTGTGATCTTCTAAAACAAGGCAGTCAACCAAACTTCCAAAGTTCATCCCTGCATTTTTCTTCTTTGGCTGAAGTAAAGCGTTCATGAAGTTTATAGGGCTTGTTAAATTTTTAAGTTTAGAATAAGACATGGAAATGTCTCTATTGATAAGTTTATCAATTAAAATCTCTCTTTCTGATCTTTTATCCGGATAATGACAATCAAAGAATTTAATTTCTGGATCAACATAAGATTCTTGCTCCTGTTGTCCTATTGCTGTATTTTTAGATGCTCCCATGTTAAAAAATATTTAATGATTCAAGGTCTTGTTCTACTTCCTTCAGGTCAAAGAATTTGCGCAATTCTTCCCTGGTGACTGTTTCACCCTTTCCGGTTTTTTCAATCAAGCCCTGCCATGCTTTTGATCCTACTTTTAGTATTTTAAGAGGTGGGGGTGTTGTTTTGTTTACCGGGGTTACCGGTGGGGTTTCTAAGTTGTCAGAATGCTTATTGTCAGCATCGTCAATGGTTCCTGTTGGTACCATGAACGTATATAAAAGCGCATATTTTAAAGCATATGTGGTGGCCTTTCCTGCAGATTTATCCTGTGAATCAACCCCGTGCCCGTAACCTTCAATTTCAATGCATTCGCCGGATTCATGGATCAATAAATATTTTGTACTTACTTCAGTGAAAACGGATTGTTTCATTTTAGTTTGTGGCTTACCTTGATAATGTGTTGTTTCTTCCCATCTTTCAATTCTTACATTTGGAGAAATGGAAATTGGCAGAATTGCAAGTCCATTATCTTCCATAGCTTTGCCAATTATGGACTTCACATCTTTATCAGCAACACCCTTATAGGCAGTGTTTCCGGTGCCAACATCTAGCGATTTATCAATGTTTTTGACTGATTTCATCACATTGATGATTGCTTTATATAGTTTTGGATTAGTTGACTTTTCCATGGGTTATGCAGTTTGTAGTTTTTCCAATTCAGCTTTTAATTTTTCGATTTTCTGCTTTTTTGCTTCTTGCTCTTTGCTTTTGATCAATTGTAAGATGTTTGAAAGTCTGTCATTAGGAATTTCTAAGACCATAAAAGAATCGTCATGAACGCATATCAATGTCAGTGCGGGATTGATTGAGAGATTAAAACTATAACCTTCAACATCTACTTTTATTCTAGTCCAATCACTACCAGCAATGATTTCTTTTACTGTAAATTCACAAGCAGTAATCTTGTTGATGAAGTAATTCTGAACTTCTAAAATTCTATTTTTCATGATCTTATATTTTTGCAGTTAATAAAAATTCTCTGTTTGGATATTTTCTTGTTAAGTAGCCATCACCATACTTGAAAATTCTATGATTTTTATATGGTCTGAACCAATTGGCAAGCATTCTTTTGATTTTTTTGTAAGCTTTCATCGAACTTCCTAAATAGCCAAATGTTTTTCTATCTTTTAGCACTATCAGGAACTTTGAACCTTCAATTCTGATACTCATTCCGTTTGAAAACCAGATAAAACCTTTAGTAATCTGCTTTCTCTTTCCATTTTTAAAAGATTCCATTTTATAGAATTGGAATTTTAAAATTTGGTTTCCTAAGATTGTTTTTTGTAATTTTGTTTCTAACATTTTTGTTTGACTTTAATCGGTTGAACTTTTTGCCATCCGTTCCCGCGGGTGGCTTTTTTATTTGTGGAATTTCATTTTTAATTCCTGTATCTTATCTGCTTTGCTTATAGCTTTAGATTTTTTTTGCTGATCCTGGGCGGTTCCCACGCCACCCAGAACAGCGTTCATTTCTGCTTTAACAGAGGCAGTCCATGATTCTATTTTTTCGCAACGGGAAATAATTCCTTTCGCTGTTTCTTCGCTAATTGTTACATTCATATCGCATCAATTATTTCTTGAACATCTTTTTCATAAATTTCTCCATCGGTCCAGCCTGTGTGTCTTTGAAATGATTGGATGATGAAAATGTTTTCAATCTTTTCTGAATCTCTATAAGCATTTAAATAAATTGCTGATTCTCTTTTCCCTGTATCGGCAGCAATTTTTAATCTCAAATCATAATCTTCTCGGATTTTACGGTAAACCGTATGCTTGATTTTTGTTGGAATTGTTATATTTGCTTGCTCTTTCATTTTGAATTATCATTTTGATATAGCAAATGTAAACAAGTTTGCATTATCTAGCAAACATATTGTAAACAAATTTACATTTGATTGTTTAACTAATTGAAAATCAATTATAAAATTTTTTAGAATGAATGAAAACCAAAAATTGAAATCATATATATCTTATCTTATTAATAATGGGAGGGTTGCGAACCAACAAGAATTTGGTCAAGTACTTGGCTATAAAAATAAAACATCATTTTCAAGGCTACTTTCAAAACCATTAACTGATAAGTTTATAAAGAATGTGCAAACATGTTTCCCAGACTATGCAAACTGGAAGGACCAGATTGATAATGATATAAAGCGCGTAGATTCAGTAACACCAATACCATTTGAAAATTATATGATGGTAGAATACGTTGACCTATCAGTTGCAGCGGGTGAACTTGGTGGTAATAATGTTGATGAACTACCAGAATCAAAGAAAAGATTAGTTCCAAAAGAATTTGACAATGGTGAATATCTCGTTACAAGGGTTGATGGTGATTCCATGGATGATGGAAGCAAATACAGTATTCCAGACGGAACCGAAATACTGATTAAAAAGTATTATTTAAATAACGGTGATAAGATGCCAATCAGAAATAATTTGTTTGTAATAAATGCTAAAGACGGGAAAGCTTTAAAGCAAATAATTGAACATAATCTTGATGATGGATTTATTGTTTGTCATTCTTATAATCCTGATTTTAAGGATTACAAAATTTACATGGAAGATATCATTGAGATTTTCTTATATAGAAAAATCGTCTCTCTAAGACCACCAATACCAGATATAAAAAATTAAAAACTTCAAAAAATGAAAAAAATTTACGCAGCATTAATTTTTATTTCTTCATTAGTATATAGCCAAACTAATGAAGTTAAATATTATTTTGAAAAATCAGATTTAAATTATGATACTACAAATAAGCAAATTGTAAAATTTACTAATCATGTAACTAAATATATCCAGTTGAGAAACGGTGAAAATAATTTTTCTACTGTAAAGGTGGATTTATTTGGGGATCCAGATCTTTCGCAATTCGATTTGACCAAATTGAACAAGGTTATAGATGTTATATCAGAAAATGCAAAATATAATTTAAAATCACCCTCAACTTATATTCCCAATGCAATTGTTTTGAGAAGGAATAAAAATGAATGGTTTACAAACGTTTTCTTCTCCGGGCAAAATAGTTATGGAGCAAAAAAAGATAATAGTTCTATGGTTACACTGGATGATGAAGGGAATATTATTAAAGATTTTGAAAAATAGTAGAAAGTATAATTTTAAAGTTATTTGATGGATACAAACAAACCATATATATCAGATATTAATATGATAAAAGCTATTGACATGCTTAAAGAATCCGGGGAAATTCCCTTTAAAATTGTAGCATATGATGTCATGAATGTTGACACTTCCTGGGTGAATAGGATTGATAAGCAGGAAAAATACAAAAGGGGTGTTCATTTTACTGCAGAGCATATAAGATTGTTCTGTGATCATTTTAATATAAACTCAAATTATATTTTCGGTCTTGAATCGGATATGTACCGTAAATAAAGGAATTAGAAGATTTTTTACGGTAACATCAACGGTAACATTATAATAAAAATACAACATAAAAATAGAATTGTAAAAATTGTAAAACGTTGATAATCAAATGTAAGTATATCTAAAAGCAATAGGGGTATTCCCTCATAATCAGGTGGTCCCTGGTTCGAGCCCAGGTGGGACCACAACAATAAACCGTAATACTCTATAATAAAAAGTATTACGGTTTTTTATTTGTCGTCTTTCCCAACATTTTCCCAACAACATAAATTTTAGTTCCAATTTTCCCATCTGTTATACAAGACAAGGAAAAAAATTCACTCTTATATTCTAACTGTCGCTCTAAAAATATATTTTCAAAATGGCGTTTAGAATAACTGCACTTCTGCTGAAGCAAATTGTTTTTTCTGTTTAATCTTTTTAAATGGGTTCTGATACTAAGGTTTTTCCTTTCTATTCCGTTGATTCCGTATTTTTTTTGTGCTATGAATTTCCTTTGGAATCAAATATTGATAATTTCTGAGTTTATCGGTATAAATTTTTTTAGTTTTGGAATTGATCAAAGTTTTAATAACAGCATTCAGCGTTTTGTTATTTCTCCTGCCAATATAAAACCCGGCAATCTCTTTGGTGCTTTTATTAATGGCATATACCAGCCACATTACATTAGATTTTTTTCTGATGCAAACTCTCATCTCATCTAATTCATAGGTTTGATAATATGGAATTAGAGGTTCACTAATACTATTGGCAATTGCAACAATTCTTTTATGTAAAGTAGTTGTTGAAATTTTAATATCCTCGCAATACTTCTTATCCATGCCTTCTTTAGTTAGCTAAATAACCTTTGTATTGATGTCCTTTTTATTGTAAAACACTTATGGCTTTGCACAATTTACATTGGTAGCGTTGTTTTCCATAATTAGTTTTGCCATATTTTATAAAATCATCACCAACACATTTGACACATGAGTAAACTTTTACCTGCATAAGGACTCCAATTTTCTATTAAAAAACAAATAGAGTGACCAAACGATCACTCTATTATATAAAATTATTACTTATTATTTTTCGTTAAGTTCGATTAATAAAGAAAACCAACATTTTTGAAACATTACCACATTACCCTATTTAATTATTTTCTTTGGAAAATAATCTCTAAGATCCATTTCGTAAACTACAGGTTCACAATCTTGTGCTTTTTTGTCTTTACCTATTTTAGAAATATTATTCAAAATGTCATCAATATTTTCATAAATAGCATTGCCTTTTAGATCAATGTGTTTTACATTACATCGATTTTTATTATCCTGTATTGTAATCCATGACTTATAAGCACCATTTTCAGGTGGAGGGGGGGGCATGTAATGATACATCATTAAATATTCGTAATTAAAATCTTTATCTACTACGATCATCGATGGCTTAAACATATATTTATCATAAGAGCCAGTATGCAAACTAATATCATAGATATTTGTTTTAGCATGATATATCATCTGTTTAAAATTAACGAGTATGCCCTTATTATAATTTTTAGAAAAGAAGATAACTTTTGCTATACCATTAGTTCCTAATCCTTTTTTTAAATCAAAATCTCTTCTATCTAATATATAATAAACACTATAATTACGGTCATCAAATATTTTTATAAGATTCCTTTTTTCTGTTTTTGAATTAACTGAAAAATCTTTATCCTCTATATCTGCCATTTTCATTTGCGAAAATATGCTGATGCTACTAACTAAGGCTAGTAAAATTCCTATTTTATTTAATTGTTTTAACTCCATATTTTGTCATTATTATATTAAAATTCTGTTGAGCAGCTGCTTCATCTCTATACCTGACCCACCCATTAATATAATTTTTATGGGAAGTTTGATTATAGCCAGTAAAGTCTTGAAACTTTACTTTTCTATCATTAGTCCATACACTTGAATAGTCTCTGTTTACGAAAATATCTATGGATTTCACAATTGAAGATATTCCATTTCCAAAAAGATCATCATATCTTGCAGAATTACAAGATCCCATAATCAGATTTTTACCCTCTTTTACATATTTGGCAATGCCAATAAAGCTGTCTATACTGCTTATTTTATCTGCTGAAAGTTTACTTTTGTCAGAAATATATTGCTGGATGTGACTTCCTAAAATTCCATCATTATCTGTATGGAAACCATTATCACCTGCCATTATGTATGTATCTGTACTTGAATTACGAAGTACTTCTCCATTTTCATCAAAAAGATAACGTTGGCTCTCATAACCATGTGCATTGATAAAAATATTATCGGCTTGGCTATCTCCCAAATATAATGTCAGTTTAGTTAAAGCATCCTTTAAACTTAAAGCATCAATAACATGCCATCCGTTTTCTTCAAAGTCCTTATTTACAAAGTTACCAAGACCTTCTTTATCTCCTCTTATAAAATTAAGGATGATATTGGCCGCAGGACTACTACCTCCACCGCCAGAAAATAAAGAACCAAAACCATAGCTGCTACCATAACTATCACCATTCCCTAATCCCAGCCAGTTTGGATTGGTCCAGCCAGAACTTACATCCACATTACCGAATCCATCGCCTGCCATTGCAAATTGTCTTGGAGCCATTCCATCAGGATCTATAAAGCTTACAGGGTTATTAAATGCAAAATTATAAGGCGAATATCTTCTCATTTGTTCA
>NZ_QNFY01000016.1 GCF_003290185.1 Chryseobacterium lathyri
TTATATAATTATAATATTATTTATTTAATTTGTTAAATCGATTGCATTTTATTAATTGTTTAATTTTATTTTACATCAAAATTGTAGATCTTACCTTTTTCAGTATTTAAATCAAAAACCTGCGTTTCTGGAACTGTAAAACCTTTCAATTCTGCTTTATCAGAAATCAAAGGAGCTTTAATTGAGTTGATCTGGTAATATTCATTCGGATTATTTCCTTTTGAAGGTTTCAGTTGAGTTTGGGTAGCCGAGGCTTCAGAAGCTACCAACACCACATCTTTAGCTGTTCTGATTCTGCAATTTCCTCCTAAAGCTGATTTAATAATTAATTTCGTCAGCTTTGAATTTTTCCATTCTATATCAACCTCAAATCCGCCACGTGCTTTCAGGCCTTTCACTGAACCATTTGGAAGAGCATCAGGAAGTGCCGGTAAGATGTATAGATAGCCGTCATAACTTTGTAGTAACATTTCTGCAATTCCCGATGTACAGCCAAAATTCCCATCAATCTGAAACGGTGGATGTGCGTCCAGAAGATTGGGATAAGTTCCTCCTGACTGACCTTTTGCTTCCAACGGAGCAGGTGTTAATTGGTCTGAAATGAGTTTGAAAGCACGATTTCCATCCAATAATCTTGCCCACCAGTTTACTTTCCAGCCCATTGACCAACCTGTTGATTTATCGCCTCTGTACATCATAGAATTTTTTGCAGCTTCCGTTAAATCAGGATTTCTGAAAGGTGAAATCTGCCCCGAAGGAAACAATCCGTACAAATGCGAAATATGTCTGTGTTTATCATCGGTTCGGTCCATATCCTTCAGCCATTCCTGCAACTGGGCGTGCTGCCCGATCTGCATAGGCGGAAGTTTATTTAACGCTGATTTTACTTCATCCGAAAGATTTTTATCTTCATTTAAAACTTTTGAAGCATTAATAAAATTATTAAAAACATCAAAAACCAACTGATTATCCATAGTCGTTCCCGCCGTAATTCCGACATCGTTTAAATATTTATTTTCGGGTGACATTGAAGGGGAAACCACCAGGTATTTTTTAGAAGAATCCTGTTGAAGAGCATCCAGATAAAATAGGGCACAACCTCTCAATACAGGATAATATTTCTTTAAAAATTCTTTGTCCCCCGTGTATAAATAATGATTCCAGAGATGCTGTGTGAGCCACGCACCGCCCATCGGCCACATCCCATAAAAACCACCATCCACAATTCCGGTAATTCTCCACAAATCTGTGTTGTGATGCATATTCCAACCTCTTGCATGGTACATTTCTTTGGCAGATTCCTGTCCTGTCACCGATAAATCCTGAATCATATCAAACAAAGGTTCGTGCATTTCGCTCAAATTTGTGTTTTCGGCAGGCCAGTAATTCATTTCTGTATTGATGTTGACGGTGTATTTGCTGTCCCAAGCCGGATTCAACTGGTAATTCCAGATCCCCTGTAAGTTGGCGGGCTGAGTTCCCGGTTGTGAAGATGAAATCAAAAGATAACGACCAAACTGAAAATACAAAGCGACCAGATCAGGATCTTTAGAATGGGCGAATTCTTTAATTCTGATATCTGTTGTTTTTTTCGCCTGATCTGTTGTTCCTAAATTTAAATGTACACGGTTAAAATATTTCTGATATTTTTCGGTATGAGCTTTTAATTCCTCATTATATTTTTTGCTTAAAGCTTTGTTTAAATATTCAGAAACTCTCGCATCCGGATTTCCGGAAATATCATTGTATTTTTTGAAATTGGTAGCGATTGAAATATAAATAATCACTTCATCTGCTCCTGAAATGGTTAATTTATTTTGAGTTGAGGTCAATTTTCCACCTTTTAGAACAGGAACAGCTATCGTTTTGAAATTAACTTTTCCGGTTTTATTATCAGCCGAGCCGCTTGTCCCGGTGATCACCAGTTGATTTTTCTCCGTAAAAATTGATTTTTTTAAGTGTGGAGTAGTAGCATTAATTGAAAAATTTAAATTCCCTTTCTTACTGGAAGATAATTTAATCACAACCACATTATCGGCAAAAGAAGTGAAAATTTCACGCTTAAAAGTCACAGCATTTACTTTGTAAGAAACAGTGCTTACTGCTTTTTCAATATCTAAAGCTCTTTCGTAGTTTTTAAAATTTTCATGACCCTTGAAATCTAAAAATAAATCACCCATCGTCTGATAAGGCATCCCGTAGTTCAGGTCTTTTGGCGCTGCTCGGGGATAAGTTGTATTAGAAAGTTTTTGAGCCTGTTCAAACTGACCTTCATTCAATAATTTCCTGATTTTTTGAATACTGTCGAATGTATTTTTCGGAACATTATTTCCCGGTTCACCCGCCCAGATTGTTTCTTCATTAAGTTGAAGATGTTCCTGTGAAACACCGCCAAAAACCATTGCACCGAGCTTTCCGTTTCCGATGGGAAGCGCTTCGTTCCAGTTTTCTGCAGGTTTGCTGTAGGTTAGTTTTAAATTCTGCTGTGCATGAATAGAAATGGAAATTACCGCTCCAAAAGCCAGTGAAAATATTTTATATTGAATGGTTTTCAGCATACTTTGAATTGTTAAATTTTTTGTGATTACCACGAAATAAACTATTAATTACTTATTACCTATCGTTTTCAGCCAGTCCGAGCATAATTTTTTCCAGTTATCAGTTAGCTCTGATCTATTTGTAATTCCAATTTTGTGTTCACCTTCAGGAAAGATAAACAATGCTCCTTTTACTTTATTTTTTGTCATTTCTTGGTAATAAAGAATGCTGTTCATCACAGGAACTGTTTTATCGTTTTGAGCATGAAATAAAACAGTAGGCGGAGTTTTTTCCGTTACCCGGTTCTGCATAGAGTATTCTTTGATCTTTTCCGGAGAAGCATTTTCACCAAGCAAACTATTGCGACTTCCAATATGGGCAAATTCTCCCAAATCAATAACGGGAGAAACAAGAATCGCAAAATCAGGAATGGTAGGAATATTCTCCCAGTCGCCTTTTAATTCTGTATAATCTGTAGAAATATTACTTACCGTTGCAGCCAGGTGTCCACCTGCAGAAGTTCCGATTACTCCAATCTGATCTGATGAAATGCCATATTGCACCGCATTTTTTCTGAGGTATTTTATAGCCGCCTGAACATCCTGTAATGGAGCAATTTCTTTTTGCTTTAAATCAGGAGAGGTTGGTAACCTGTAATTTAAAACAAATGCAGATATTCCCTGCGTGTTGAACCATTTGGCAATTTGATAGCCACCCAGATCATAGGTAAGTTTATAATATCCACCACCGGGAATGACAATGACAGCCATCTGTTTTCTTTCTTCTTTCGGAGGTAAAAAAGCAAAAAGTTCGGTTTCCTTTATTTGTACAATTCTTCCTTCTTTTTCTTCAGTTTTTAATTGCAATCCTTTGGAATTCGGCATTTGACCTTTTGGCCACAAAATGATTTTTTCCTGTGCAGATAATTGATTTATAAGGAAAAATGCTGTAATAAAAATTGCTTTTTTCATTGGTTTTTGATTAAAAAAAGTCTGTATTCTTCTGGTTAATTGCAATGGTGTAAAGTTTCATTAAATGATTCTTTTTTAAGGCGCAAGAAAATCATTTGCGATTAATTAACATTTTCATATTTAAGAATTAAGAAAATCTTCTCTGAACGGTGTAAAAGCATCAATCAACCGTCCTTCTTCCAGACATTTTACCCCATGAAAAATATTGGGCTGAGCGAAAAAACCGTCACCTTGCTGTAAAATTTTCACTTCATCGTTAACAGTTACTTCAAATTTTCCCGATGCAACATAAGTGATCTGCGAATGAAAATGCTGGTGCAAGGCTCCAACCGCATCTTTTTCAAATTTTACAATCACCATCATTATCTGAGAATTGTACCCGACAAACTGACGGGAAACTCCGCCTCCTAAATCTTCCCATCCGGAATTACCGTTGAAAAATGGTTCTTTTTTGAAATTCATTTTTTATGTTTTGCATTATTTAATATATTTTTCCAACCTGATATTCAAGCTTTTCAAATCCTTCAAAGCCAGTTTTGCAACAGTTTCTGCGCCTAATTTTGATAAATGGGTGTCATCAGCTTTTCCTTTTGGATAATATGGATTTTCACCCTCTACAAAATGAAGATGCAGTTTTTTTGAATTTTCCGGACCGTACGCAATTTCCATTTGCTCGGTTAATAACTGCATATCAACGAACGGAACCTTCATATCATTGGCAACCATTCTTACGACTAACGGATATTCTTTGTGTGTATCAATCAAAACACCATTTTCTGTGAAATTTCTCCTGACAATGGAAGTCATCAGAATGGGGGTTGCGCCCTTGGCTCTGGTTTCATTGACGTATCTTTCTAAATTGGCCCTGTATTGAGTGTATGGATTGGTAAATTTAGTTGAATCCTTCAATTTCTGATCATTATGGCCAAACTGGATGATCACAAAATCTCCTTTTTTAAGCTGTTTCATCACTTTATCCCATCTTCCTTCTGTTCTGAAACTTTTTGAGCTTCTTCCGTTCATTGCATGATTCTGGACTTCAATTCCAGTCGTTAAAAATTGTGGCAAAACTTGTCCCCAACCGTGTTCAGGATTTTTATCAGGATTTTCCTTATTCGCCATGGTGGAATCACCAATTAAAAATAGGGTTGGTTTTTGTTGAGCAAATGTTATTATTGATAGGAATAATAATAGTATGCTAAGTTTTTTATTCATCTTACAATTTATTTTTAATTAAACCTGAAAGATGCTTCGGCTAAGCTCGGCATCGCTACAAATGTGCTGTTAAATGAAGCAATTAGTATTAGAGTTGTCATGCTGAGCCCGTCGAAGCATCTTAGTGATTTATTTCATTATTTATTTGGATTCCAGTCACCCAGAATCTTTTCTAGTGTATAATTTTTCAAATCTTTTTTTGTCAATTGCTGCGACCAACTTACCCGTTTTGAAATATTTCCTCCTTCACCTTTACTCCCAAACTCTGCATAATAAGCTGTTTTTTCTTTATCAGGAAACATTTTATCGCCTTTCCAGGGATTCCAGCCTTCCGGAAGGATGTGTTTTCCCATTTCTGTATTGATAAAAACTGTTTTTGCATAGGGTCTCCAAGGTCTTCCCAGATATACTTTTGTGATGCCTTCTTTGGCAATTAATTTACAGTCTAAAAAGACAAAACCGTACTGTCTGTCGGCTTCTGTTGCGGCTGCGGTGATGTAAGAATCGGCTAAACTTTTAATGGTACAGTTCTTAAAAACAACCGTTGCCTGTCCGAAGATAAAGTCAGTTGTTCCTTCGATATAACAGTTTTCAAAATATTGTCTGCTATGATTGGTAGCGGAATAAACCGTGTCCTGACAACCCAGAATTTTAGAGTTTTTAATCACAAAACGGTCACCTTCCACATGAAGAGAAACTGCCTGTCCTTCGTTGCAAGAACTGTTTTGAATCGTTAAATTACTGATTTTAATATCATCACCCATGACCAATAAAGTGTAGGAATTGAAGGTTGTTTTTTTTTCATTAAATGAATCCAATTTTCCTGAAAAATCACTGTTGGTGATTATAGTATTGTCTTTATCTTCGCCTTCTAAAGTGATTTTATGTTTTGAAGAAGGGATGGTAATTTTTTCATTATAAGTTCCGGATTTAATGAAAATCAATGCTTCCGCAGGTCCTAAATCTCTTACTGAATTTATTGCTTTCTGAATCGATGTAAAATCACCGCTACCGTCTTTAGCTACAGTGATTTTAATGTACGGATCATTTTCTGCTAAGAGAAATTGAGTTATCGAAATGAACAGAATTAAAAATAATTTTTTCATAAAACTTTACTTAAGTTGGTCTTAGCCTTAATCTCAAACTTAACTTTTATCCTATTTCAAAACTTTATTTAAAAAGGCAACAGTATAATTCAATGTTTCCGTAAACCAGGGTTCTGCGCTCCAAAATGAATGCGGAGAATCTTTAATTTCGTGAAATCCAGTCGGAATATTATAGCTTTTCAATTTCTTCATCATATCGTCTCTTCCGGCATGAAAACGAGGTTGAGAACTATTAATGAAAAGAGTAGGAGGTGTATTTTTGTTAATATATTCTAAGGGTGAAGCTTCGGTCCAGTTTTTTAAATTGGCACTCCTGTCACCGCCCAACCAATACGAAGCATATGTACTTTCTTCAGCTGCGGGATGAATAAATGAAACAATTCCATCAATATTGATGATTGCCTTAATTTTATTCTTTGATCGTACACCAACCAAAGTTGCAATTTGTGCCCCGGCTGATTCTCCCAACACTGCTATTTTATTTTGATCTAAAGAATATTTTTTTCTGTTTTTCTTTAACCAATGAATGGCCTCCTCAATATCTTCAACTCCGCCGGGATATTTTGCAACATCGGCCAACCGATAACCGACCGCAATTGCAACATAACCTTTTACAGCCAGTTCCATTGCCATGAATTTTTCATTTTCCTTACTTCCCGAAATCCATCCACCACCATGAACCATTGCGATTCCGGGGTGTTTTTTAGATTTATCGACAGGATAATAAATGTCTGCTTTTAATGAAAGTCCATTAATATTGGCATATTCTACATCTTTATCAATCCCTATATTTTTCGGAACCGGCCGATCTATCGGAGTGATAAAAGTGTATTTTTTCTTTAGTTTTTCATAGGTAGTTTCATTGGTGTAAGGAGTTGCATTCGGCCGTTGAATCTGGCCGAATGCTAATGTTCCTCCCATTAAAAAAATAGAAATATAAGTATGTTTTTTGTTAAAAATCATGTTGTCAAATTTTAAATTTTTGAACCACTAAGATTATTTAACCGCATTTTTAGCTACTTCCGTTGCAATAGAAATTGCAGCTTTATCATTTGCAACTTCTTTGGGTAAGAAGATTGCCCCTGATTTATTTCCTAAAACCTTAACCAACGGTTTATTTTGAGACTCAAATTTTACCGTCGCAAGGCTGATGTTTTTGCTGTTGTAGACTGTTGCTCCTGTTCCTTCAGAATATTTCAGCTTCACATTTTTTAATTGAATTCCGTCTGCATCTACGATAGTAAGAGCCTTTTTCGTGTCAAACTGAGAATCTTCGATCACAATATTTTTAAGATTCATTTCAGCTAAGCCGAATAATGTAATCGCTTCGTAAGAATTAACTGCATTGATGTTTTTAAAGAAAATATTTCTAAAAATCGGAGTTTCCTCTGTTACGGGATAAACTTTTTCCGGTGCTTTGTTTTCTTCTTTTTTTTGTCCGTCTTCCAAAACCGGTGAAGCTCCTTCATAGAACATATTGAAGCCAATTACCTGAGTTGGAATATTAATCATATCGATATTTTTGATGTAAATATTTTCAACGATTCCACCTCTTCCCCGTGTTGTTTTGAAACGAAGACCAATATCTGTTCCGATGAAAGTACAGTCGGAAACGTGAATATTTCTAGCTCCTCCGGACATCTCGCTTCCAACGACGAAACCTCCGTGACCGTGGTAAACGACATTGTTTTTAATGATAACATTTTCAGTTGGTATTGCTCTTTTTCTTCCGTCTTCATTTTTCCCTGATTTGATGCAAATCGCGTCGTCACCAACGTCAAAGGTATTATCATAGATTAAAACATTTTTGCAGGATTCCACGTCTACACCATCGCCGTTTTGTGAAAACCAAGGATTTCTAACGGTAAGATTTCTTAAAATGACATTCGAACACATCAACGGATGAAGATTCCATGCGGGCGAATTCTGGAAGGTCGGCCCGTCCAGCAAAACCTTATCACAACCCACCAAACTTACCATTACGGGACGAAGAAAATCTTTAACCGATTTTAGCTCTTCCTTAGAAATTTTATCAGGAACGTTGAAGCTCGAACTGCTTTCAAATCCTTTTTTATAACTTTCTGATGGATACCAGGTTTTACCGTCTGAAGATAGGATTCCTCCGGATTTTACAATTTCTTTCCATTCAGATTCTGATACTTTTCCTTTTTTAATGGCTCTCCAGGCATCACCGCTTCCGTCAATTACACCTTTTCCTGTGATAGCAATGTTGGTTGCATTTCTTGCTGAAATGGGGGACTGGCAGCGGATTGTATTTAATCCTTCAAAACTTACATCAACTAAAGGATAATCGTTTTTGTCTTTGCTAAATATGATGAATGCTCCTTCTTCTACGTGAAGATTGATGTTGCTTTTCAATTCAATTGGTCCTGTTAACCACATTCCGCGGGGAACAACCAATTTTCCGCCGCCTTTTTTAGAAAGATCATCGATTGCTTTTTTGAAAGCTTCTGTATTTTTTATATTTCCGCCTGCAACTCCGCCAAATTGTGTAATGGAAACTGTGTTTGCAGGAAAAGAGGTTTCCACAACCTGAGGCATCTTAAACTCAAGATTCTTGTAAATATCCAGATTCTGAGCATAGATTTGTCCTGAAAACATCATTGCTGCTGCTAAACCGATAACTTTGAGAGACTGCTTCATTTTATTTTTTTTGAGTTTTATTTTTTTGTTATTGTTTTTTCAAAATCTATGTTTATTTTTTCTCCCACAGATTATACAGGTTTTTACGGATCATTGCGCAAATTTTTTAAACTTATAAGTAAAAATATTACATCAACATCTGTGAAAATCTATGGAGAAGACTATTAATTTTTAGTAATTCTAAACCAATCAAAATCCGCATATCCCCCGCGAGGAGCTTTTGCTGTACTTATGCTATACAAACCGACTTTAGCACCAATCCATTTTCCGGGTTTTGCCTGAAAAACGTCACCTACTTTGGTGAAATTTTTTCCATTTTCGCTGTAACTGAACTGGCACAAACCGTTAGGTTCGTTGACATTTACTTTTAAATAGGCCTCGTTTCCTTTTAATTTTGTTTCAAATAAAACCTTTTCTTCGCCGCCTTTATCTGCCTTTTCGGCTCTTCTTAACTGTAAATAAAACCCGTCCTGTTTATTGGTAATTACGATTGATTCGTGATCTAATCCCATCACTAAGAGTCCTGCAGTTTTTCCTTCTTTAGCATCTTCCGGAGTTAATTTAACTTTCGTGGAAGCAGCAAAATTAGGTGCCGGGAATTTTTGAGTTAATAAATTCGGGATGTTCCACAGGTTTTTTTCACCCTCAGGAAGCTTCATTGAAAATAATCTTAAAAATTTCTGTCCGGGAAGTTTGGATGACCAAACAATATTTTCATTCGCACTCCATTGCCATTGTAATCCTAATTTATCTCCATCAAACTCATCTGTTTCAGGAGGCGTAACGACAGGGTAGGATTGACCGATGTTTGGTTTTTTATAGGTTAAAACCGGTTCCCCGATTCCGTTTTTATTATGGTCAGTTCCAATAACCGGCCAGTCTTTTTCCCATTTCATGGGTTGAAGATGAACGATTCTTCCACCTGCATCAACGTCCTGAAAGTGGTAAAACCAATCTTCACCTGAGGGCGTATCAACCCAGGCTCCCTGGTGAGGCCCGTTGATTTTTGTGGAACCTTGCTCCAGAACAACTTTTTCTTCGTAAGGACCGTAAATATTTTTTGATCTCAAGACCAATTGCCAGCCTGTAGCCACTCCGCCTGCGGGAGCAAAAATGTAGTAATAGCCATTTCTTTTATACATTTTCGGGCCTTCAACTGTCGGATGTGCATCGTGACCATCAAAAACATGAACACCCTTATCCAAAACTTTTGTTCCTTCAGGATTCATTTTATTAATTGAAAGTAAACTTTTCACACCTGCGCGGCTCCCTGCCCAACCGTGAACTAAATATGCATTTCCGTCTTCATCCCAAAACGGACAGGAATCAATCAAGCCTTTTCCTTCCATCACCAAAACGGGGTTTTCCCAGGCTCCCAACGGATCTTTGGTTTTCACCATATAAATTCCGAAATCAGGATCACCCCAATAAATGTAAAATTCTCCTTTGTGAAATCTGATGCTTGGCGCCCAAACTCCGTCCCCTCTTTTTGGCGTGGAAAAATGTCCGGCTGGTAAAATATCCTGAATGGCATAATTCACTAATTTCCAGTTGACCATATCTTTTGAATGAAGAATAGGCAATCCCGGAGCTTCATTAAAGCTTGAAGCCGTCATGTAATAATCTTCACCAACACGAATCGCATCAGGATCGGAATAATCTGCATACAAAATTGGGTTTTTGTAATTTTTGCCCTGATCGGCTGTCCAGACCTCGGAAACATAGTTTTTTTCCTGTGCGTTGAGATAGGTTGACGCAACTGAAAGTATTGTGATTGTTGCTATATTTAAAATGCTTTTTGTCCTCATAAAATCAGATTCATTGTTTAGGCAATAGGAATTGGGTTGCAGGTTTTAGTTTTATTTTTCAAATTCTAAACTAGCCAGGATGAACGGTCCTGTTCCTTTTGCATCGTTTGAACGAACTTCTTCATTGATATAGTATTCATACGACCCGTCTCTGTAAGGTTTTCCACCTAAACCGGCTACTGCGCAACATTTATTTAAATTTACCACTCCATTTTCATCAACTGTAATTAAATTTTTGATGATTCCGTCGTACCCCTTTTTAGCATAAGTTTTATAGGATTTTGGAAGATAACCGTTATTGACCGATTTAATAATTGTGTAAACAAACATTGCTGAAGCCGTAGCCTCCGTATAATTTCCTTTTTCTCCTGCTTTATCCAAAACCTGATACCAAAGTCCGCTGTCTTTATCCTGAACTTTGATGATGGCATCGGTGTAAGATTTTATATAAGAAATTAATCTTGCTCTTCCGGGATGATCTTCAGGTAAATAATCCAGGACATCTACCATTGCCATTCCGTACCAGCCCATCGCTCTTCCCCAGAAATTGGGTGAAAGTCCTGTTTCTTTGTTTGCCCAGGCTTGTTCTTTGCTTTCATCCCATGCGTGATAAAGCAATCCTGTTTTTTTGTCTAAAAGATTCTTTTGAACTGAATCAAACTGAAAAACAATATCATTATAAGCTTTGGTTGCTTCTGCACCTTTTACAAAATCTTTCGTGTAGTGCGTGTAGAAGGGCATTCCCATGTACAGGCCATCCAGCCACACCTGGTACGGATATATTTTTTTATGCCAGAAAGATCCTTCTTTGGTTCTTGGCTGCCCGTCAATTTGGGAACGAAGGGTTTGAAGGGCTTTCAGGTATTTTTCTTTTTTCTCTTTCTCGTAAAGATATAGAAGCACATTTCCGCTGTTCAGCATGTCGATATTGTACTTTTCAAGATCGTAGGTAAGAATTGTACCATCTTCTTTGATCAGTTTTTCTCCAAATTCGCTGATGTAATTATAATATTCTTTTTTACCGGTTTTCGCGTAGAGCTGTTCAGCGGCATCCAGAACAATCGCTGATGGATAGGTCCATTTCGGGCTTTTACTGAAATCAAGCATCCAGGATTCCGGAAAACGCTGCATTTCGGAAAGCAACATTCTTTCAGACCATTTCAGGTTTGTAGGAACTATTTTCCCTGCTTTTGAAGCTTCTGTTGAAGATTTTGAAGCGGTTACAGATTTTGTTTGGGCGCAAGCCAAAAATATTCCTGAACCTAAAGCAGCAAGTGCCAATAATCTTATATTATGGTTAATGAAATTCATTATTTTAAACTTTAAAGTTGATTGGTTTTATCTAAAATATCCAGTTTCTTATCTAAATCCTGATAAAATGCTTCTTCTGTTGCTAAGCCGTTTGGTTCCAGAGACCAGGCTCCCAAAAAGTAATAAGAAACATTCTTCACTTTCTTGAAAATAACGGTATGAGTGGATTTTGTCCTAACATATTTATCAAAACTCTTGAGAGGGTAGAAGACAGCCATTCCCAGATTGTCGTCTTTTTTTGTCTCCGTTTGATTGCCGTAAGTGGCGATATAAGCCCATTTTTTATTTTTACTGATTCCTTGTTTTAACGGAATATTTTTAATGGCAACAATTCCGGTACATAACCCTGAAATAGTGTTGCTTAAGTTTAAATCTACTTTTACAAAACGATCTTTATTAAAAATCGTCAGTTTTGACTGTAAATCTATGGCATCACCCCAGGTTTTCCAGCCCTTATAATCGATGGCTGCATAAGATTGATCTTTTTCATTAACTACTTTTACGGCTGTATTTTTTACAACTTTAAAGGTTTCAATAAAGTCATTCTGCTCGTCATATCTTCCGTAAGAACCGATGCCAATGGTACGGCCGGATTTCAAAATATCCTGTCCCCAGGGTGCATCGTGATGATAGGATTCAAAACCGTCTTGTCCGACTTCAGGCAAGGCCAAGGTGTTTACTTTTTTACCGAAAATATCAGTTGCATTCCTCCAGTCTAAATATAGTCTGTAGCCGATCTGGTTGTTTTCCAGACCGATACCTTCATATCTGATATAATAAGAATGATCGGTATGTTCGGCAGGAAGCACAAGCTGGTTGATGTTTTTAAAAGTTCCTCCAATGTACTGATTGCCTTCCCATTTCCCACCTTCTTTTACGGAAAGCTCCGCATATGAAAAGGGAACTTTTGGATTTTCTTTAATTTTTTCAATCACAGAAGTTTGAGCCACAGAAAATGTTGAACTCAAAAATGCTCCTGCAATGACTATTCTAAACAAACTGAATTTCATAATATTTTTTTATTAGATAACTGGTTTTTAACTAAAAGTCTTCATGGTTATTAGTGTTGTCTTTCGGTTATTTTTCTAACCAGATCGTTAAAATATACTTCGATATTATCGTAATTTTTATCTAAATCCCGTCCGTTGGAATTGGCAACTTTAGGATTTAATTTATTTTTAATTTCCCACTCATCAGGCATTCCGTCGCTGTCTGAATCGGGGAGAGGTTTTCCTGGATTTAAATTGGGGAATCCACCTACATCATTTTGAGAATCAATGATTCCGTTGGCACTTCCTTTTGAACCTTTGTAGGTGAAGCTTCCATTTTTCACATCTTTTAAAACGTGCAGATCAATTGCATCTCTCACCAGGCTTGCCCCTCCGATCTGTAAAATTTTCTCATACGCTTCTTTCGCAGAATGAGTTTTCACATTGTCCTGAATCTCATGCGGCTGATTGATTTTAATGGAATTTTTATCTTTATCCGTCAAATTATATGCTTTCATCTGATCAAAAACGCCTATCGTCCAGTTATCCGTTGTGATTTCCGGACTTCCCTCCACAACATTTCCGGTGATGTAATATTTTCCCCAGATGTTATACACTTCAGTTTCTTGTTTTCCGTTTTTATCAATGGCTGCAATCCGTTGTTTTGTCGTGGTTGCAGGGCCGGGTTTGTAATAATTATTAACGAGATTCACATTCATTCCTTCACCTCCGTACACATTATTGTGTCCCCAATTGTAGATCACATTATTCCTGAAATCGGTAAGATCGGTTAATGCAAACTTACTTCCCGCATATTCCCCTAATCTGGGATTTCTGCTATCGTGGTGGGCATATAGATTATGATGAAAAGTCGCAAATTTTCCGCCTGCAATTCCGCCATATCCGTGAGCACCTTTTTCGTGGACAGAATTTCTCAAACTTTCAGAAATCACGCACCATTGAAGTGTAGTATTTTCGTTGACATAAATGGAAACCGTCTCGTCCGTAGACCAGCTCATCGAGCAATGATCGACCATCAGATTTTTGATGAATCTTGCGCCAAAAGCGTCACCCTGATATTTTTTCTGATCGCCCATCCTGAATCTCATGTAGCGGATAATTACGTTATTTGCTGCAACAAAAGTTTCGTAATTGGCAATGGTAATTCCGTCTCCGGGAGCTGTCTGTCCGGCAATGGTGACATCACCTTCTTTTATCTTCAACGGTGATTCCAAGTAAATTGTTCCGCCTGTTTTAAAAATAATATACCTCGGACCTTTTTGGTCTAAAGCGTGCCTTAAAGTACCTTCCGAACCATCATCGTTTAATTTGGTCACGAAATAAATTTTTCCGTCGCGTCCGCCGGTTGTATATCTTCCGAAACCTTCTGCACCGGGGAAGCTTAGGAGGTTTTGAGCTTCAACAAAAGTCAAACTTCCGCATACAATTCCTATCGTCATTATTTTGGTGAAGTGTTTTTTCATGATTGAAAATTCTTTGGTGTTTTTGATGTTCGGGTTGAAATTATTTTAAACTTGTTTTAACGTTCCAAAGGTCTTTTCCTTTGAGAATATTGTCAGTTGTATATTTTTTTCTTTCTTGTTTTGTTAATTGATGCGACCACGAAACTCTTTTTCCAGCATTGGCGCCGGTTCCTTTTGAATTAAATTCTGCATAGAACGTTGTCTTTTCCGCATTGGGTTTGTTCCAATTATGCCATCCTTCCTGTTTTATGGTGGAATTCATTTCACAATCGATGTAAACTGTTTTGGCAAAAGGTCTCCAGGGTCTTCCTAGATAAACTGAATGTTCTTTCGCGTTTCCGATGATTTTAGATTGAATAAAAACAAATCCGAACTCACTTTCCTGTGGAGTGGAGGCGGCTGTGACGTAGCTTGCTGTTTCTTTAGAATAGATCGTGCAGTTTTCAAAAATGGCGGTTCCTGCTCCGAAAATATAGTCGGTTGTCCCTTCGATGTAGCAGTTTTTAAAGTAATTTCTTGAAGGTTTTGTCTTATCTGTTAAATCCTGAACTCCTTTTAAATATAAAGTATCCTGATTTCCTAAAAACCTGCAGTTTTCAAAGGCAATTCTGTCCCCTGAAGTTAAAACAGCAACGGCTTGCCCAACTTTTCCTGAGCTGTTTTCAAACGAAATATTTTTTGCTGTAAAGTTATTTGAATAAATAAAAATTGTTGAAGAACCTGTTGTTCCGATATCTTTTCCTTCCGGATTCTTTTTTGAAGCAAAATCATCGTAAGTGATGATGGTATTTTCGGGATTTTCACCTTCCAGTAATATCGTCCCTTTCGATTCGGGAACGGTAATTTTTTCTTTGTAAACTCCGGCTTTAATTAAAATTTTTGTTCTTGTCTCAGAACCATTTTCAACGGCATCGATGGCTTGTTGTACTGTAATAAAATTGCCTTTTCCGTCTTTTGAAACTACGATAATTTTATCATTGGTTTTAAAAGAAAAAAGACATACCAATATGATTGAAAATATTGAAAATGTTTTAAAATTTTTAATTAAAGAAGAAGTTTTCATTAAATAAATTTTGAGTTAAATACAGACTTCTCTTTATGGGAAGAAGCCTGTATTCTTTGATATGAATATGAAACTTTTTATCTAATAACCGTAATCTTGTGTAAGATTATAATTCGATTGAATAATGTCACTATAAATAGGTAATAATTCTTTTTTATTGGGTTGGAAATATTGTGCAAAACCTTTTACCGGATCAATGATGTATGTTGGCAAAACAGCTGCCCTCCACGCAATTTTAGTATAACCTGCCGGCGTTGCATCCTGAGAAGGCATGTAAAATACCTGAGATTTGTCGCCGCCGGTGAAGAAAATGTCGATATCGTTAACATTTTGCTGTGCAGATTTTGTAGGATCGTAAACCGATTTTTTATAATAAAGATTTAGCGGTACGTTTGCGTATGGTCCGGTTCCGTTTGCAAAAGCTGTCAGCTTCTGTCTTGTTTCCGTAATTTTAGCATCTAGTAGATTCCAACGGATAAGATCATATTTCCTGATTCCTTCTGAACCCAGCTCCAATAATCTTTCTTGAACAATATAATTGAAGAATCCCACTTTGTCTGTAGGAATTGTTCCAACCTGGCCCAGATTTCCTGCGTAAGCCCTGTTTCTCACAAGTTTTACCGCATTAATGGCTTCCTGGGAAGGAGCACTATGAAGTTCGTTATCTGCTTCTGCGAACATTAGCAAAACATCTGAAAAACGTAATAAAGGCCAGTCAACCGCAAGGTTTTGAGAAGGTCCCGTAATGTTCGTCCATGATTTTCTGTATTTTGAATCTGTGAAAGAAATAGCAGTCACTATTTCCGCCTGATTGGAATTATTAACTTTAAAAATTCCTACATTCATATCTCTTCTTAAATCATATTTAGTAAACTCGTAGAAATAAACCGGAAGCGCGTTGATACCGCCTCCTCCTTTCCAGTTGGAATTATCGTCATGCTTTAAGCCGTTGTAATAACCGATCTTACTGTCTGTTCTTGCATTACCACCGAAAGCTCCCACACAGAAAATAATTTCGTTGGTAGCATCCTGTGTATTGGTATGCAAAGCTCTGAAAACTGCTTCGTAGCTTGGATTTAAGCTGTGTTCTCCCGCATGGTTCATGATGTCTTTACATTCATCATAAGCAATCTGATAATAGGCTTGAGGATTTGAACCCTGTGCCATCTGTTGTGGACTTCTTCTCAATGAATATCCCGCTCTTGCCAATGCTATTCTTGCTCTTAAACCTTTAATAAAACCTTTGGAAATTCTGGCATTTGTAGTGCTTCCTTCTGATCTCCAAGGAACTAAAGCAGAAGCCTGGGCCAGATCTGCAATGATTTTTTCATAAATAACATCTCTATCTGTCTTTGGAAGATAAAGATTGTCATAATCCACGGATGGCTTGTCCTGAAAAGGAACATCACCCCAGTTTCTTATTAATTCATAGTAAAACTGAGCTCTTAATGTTAAAGCTTCACCAAGGTAGCGATCCATCATTTTTTTGTCAGCATCGGAACCCGTCTGGTAAACAGGGGAGATCGGAATGTTTTTAATGCAAAGATTCGCTCTTTCGATTCCTGAGTATAGTTTCAAGAAAGGTTTGTTTAATTCTGTATTGGTAGGGCAGGCCCCGAAAGTTGAGATTCCTCTTCTGTCATTACAGTTGTAGTCCCCTGAAGTCCTGAAATCGTCACTGGAATGAGGATAAATTAAGGCTAATCTCTGTCCATACCCATCATCACCTGCCAACTGGTTATAAACACCCACCAAAGCGGTGAAAGTGTCTGAAGTACTATCGAATTGCTGTGCTTCCGCAACACTTGAAAAATTTTCAGGATCCAGATAATCGCTGCATGAATTTATGGTGGTAAGCGAAAGGATACAGCTTAATATAATTATTGTCTTTTTCACGTTTAAGTTTAATTAAAAGGTTATATCAATACCTGTTAAAATAAATCTGCTTCTAGGGTATGCAGCATAATCAACACCCGGAGTCAAAGGGTTTCTTCTCGTACTTGCTTCCGGATCGTAACCGTCGTAACCGGTGATGGTAAATAAGTTATTTACGGTTGCATATAACCTGAAATTCTTAATACCAAGCACTTCTAATGAATCTTTTGGAAGGCTGTAACCTATTGTCACATTATTTAATCTTAAGAAAGAACCATCTTCAATTGCATATGAATGCAGAATGTAGTTTCCTTGCGGAGGCGTCCACATGGTTGTATTGGCGTTCAATGCAGCAAGGGCGGCAGGATCTGTTACTTTTACGCCTTGGTCATTAAACCATCTCCATCTGTCTGCAACTTCTGCAGCCATGTTGTTGTCTCTGTATAAGTATTGAGTGGTAAACTCGATTTTATTGGCATTATAAACCTTATTGCCTACAGAGAAATTGAAAAATAAACTCATATCCCAGTTTCTGTATCTGAAAGTCTGGTTAAACCCTCCGTAGAACTTCGGCTGAGCACTCCCTAGTTCGGTTTGATCGGCTGTGGTGATCTGACCGTCGCCATTTAAATCTCTTAATTTAAGATCCCCCGGTTGGATTGGCTTTGAACCATTCGCGACAGCACTTGCGTTGGGAACACCAGCCTTTAAAGTATAAGCCTGAGTTGTGGGGTTAAAATCAAAATCGCCGATTTCATATCTTCCCTCCGTTTCGTATCCGTAGTAAGTTCCTACCGGATTGCCGACTTTGGCGATGAAATCATATAGATTATTTACCCACCCCGAAGCTACAAGGTAATAATCGTTGCCTCCGGAAACACCTGCTCCTAAGCTTTTGATGATATTTTTGTTAGCTGATATGTTGAAATCCGTTTTCCATGTGAAGTTTTCTTTGTTGACGATAATACCTCCCAACGAAACTTCGATTCCTTTGTTCTGTGTTTTCCCTGAATTTTGATACTGATATTCATATCCTGATGTCTGAGGAATTTTTGCCAGTATCAAAAGATCTTTTGTGTCAGTGATGTACGTATCCAAACTTCCGTATAATCTTCCGTTGAAGAATCCGAAATCCAATCCTAGGTTTTTAGAAACTGTAGCTTCCCAGGTTACATTTTTGTTGGCCAAAGTATTTCCCGTAGTGGCTCCCGGCGTTACACCGCTTCCGAAGGTATATCCGTAATCTGTAGAAGTTGTAAAAAACGTATCATAGAGAAAAGCCGGAATTCTGTTGTTTCCTGCAAGGCCGTATCCGAAACGTAATTTCAATTCATCCAGCCATTCTTTATTTTTAAGGAAATTTTCTTCTTTTATTTTCCATGCTACCGAAACTGCCGGGAAAGTTCCCCATTGGTTACTACCAGGTCTGAAAATACTTGAAGCATCCGCTCTTATGGAAGCTGTTAAAATGTATTTGTTGGCATAAATATAATTGGCTCTGCCAAATAATGAAAACAGCCTTTCTGGTGGTAATGCCGCCGTTCTGGGCGCATCCTGAATCATCCCTGATGGTGGAATTGCAGACTGAATATTGGCAAAAGCTTCATTTGGACTGATAGAAACGGGCAGCCATTTTGTGTAGATGTTTGAAGTTTCTCCGTCTGTCTGCACAGTTTCTTCACCAATCAATAAATCAAGTTTATGGTTCCCGAATTTCTTTGTATAGTTTAAAGTATTGGTATTGGTAATTCTTCTGGTCTGAGACCTTGTAAGCTGTACAATCGGCTGATTGTTGTTGGCCCTCGCGTCACTCGTCACGGTTCCCCAAAACTGATTTACAGCATTATCCCTTTGAACATAACCGACTACACTTCTGAAAGTTAAGTCTTTCGTAATATTATAATTCAAATATCCGTTTAATAATAAATCGTTGGTTCTGTTTTCTTTTACCTCGTTATCATTTAAAATAAGTGGGTTAACAAGATTGGTTAACGTTGAATAATTAGGGTCAAAGTCATCAATCGGTACATTGCTTCCCCCTTCAAAGGGCTGATATCTTACCGCATTTCTCAGTCGGTTTGTCCCCTGAGAACCTGACGCGGAAGTTCCCGCTCCGGAAATCAATTGGCGGCTGTATCTTGCATTGAATCCGGCTTTTAATTTTTTAGAAATGTCAAAATCATATTTAAAGTTGGCCATACTTCTTCTGAAACCTGAATTGAGCATAATTCCATCTTCTTCCACATGGTTTAAAGTCAATGAGAATGCAGACTTGTCTGAACCTCCCAGTAAGCTTAAGTTATGTGTAAAGTTGAATGCTTCTTTTCCAAAAAGCTCATCCTGCCAATCTCTTTTCTTAATATTTCCATATTTTGTAGCCAATTCATCAAACGTACCATATCTCGTGCTGAATGTTGTCTGGTCAGCCAAATCTCCTCCTTTATTGTAAAGCTCATATTGATACATTACAAATTGGTAAGGATCAAGCACCGGAATAGTATTCATAATTTTACGAACACCTGTATAACCGTTGTAATTGATAGTCATTGCAGCTTTTTTACGGCCTCCTTTTGTTGTGATCAAAACAACTCCGTTGGCACCTCTCGATCCGTAGATGGAAGTAGAAGCGGCGTCTTTCAGAACTTCAATTGATTCAATTTCTTTGGGAGAAATGACAGTAAGTGCATTATCCATCTGGATTCCGTCCACGATATAGAGTGGGGCATTGCTCTGTGTAATCGATGTACCCCCTCTTACTTTAATTTCCACGTCAGCGCCGGGAGACCCTTCGCTTGCCATAATCTGTACCCCAGCAACTCTGCCTTGGATGGCCTCTGCAGCGCTGTTTACGGGCATATCTTTTACTTCGTCAGCCTTTACTGAGCCAACGGCATTGGTGACATCTTTTTTGGAAACCTTGGAATAGCCTACCAAAACCACTTCATCGATATTGGTTTCTTTATCCTTTTTCGTCTCCTTTTCTTGAGCCATTGTCAGGACAGGAAATAAAAAGAAAGTTAGATATAACCATTTTATTGATTGTACTTTTTTATCCATTTTGTATCCTTATAGTTTTAATTTTTGGTTGAAAGTTTTCTCAATCGTTTTTGTTTTGTGTGGATTTGTAAGTATTCTACTGATTTTAGTGGCAAATATTTTTCTGAAAGATTTACACATTTTAAAGTGCAATCGATTGCGTAAATTTTCATAATAAATATCTTGGCTTCTAAACTAATATTATTTTTCAATACGCAAAGAAAAAAATATTATTTTTTCATTAATTCGATTGTTGAATGAGGATCAAACTTACAGAGTAATTGATGTTTTTAATTATGTAAAGTATTGAAAATTAATAATTTGTTAACTTGAAATTAGCTTAAATATGAATTGAAAAAAATCAATTTTTCTTTATTCTTTATTAATTTAAAACTTAAAATTTGCTTAAAATCTGACTGTTTTTATCCTTAAAAATTTCCCAAAAATGACAGTCAATATTAATTTTTTTATATTTTTCCTGACTTTTGTCATCTTTTCAGATTAATATTTTAATTGGTTTTTATACTTGATATTAATTGCTCTTATTGTGTGGAATATGTATATTAGTTTTAATATATTGTTATCAAATCAACATCTCTGTTTTATTGTTTTATTTTGGTATGATTTAATATTTAAACAGGATTTGAATATTAATTTGGGTTAATATTATCTATATAATTTCTTTAAAATCTTCTTGCTTTCTCACATTATTTTTAAAATATTAGTCTGTTATTCAGTTATTTATAAATTTAAATTAATTTTTTATTAACTAATTAAAGAATAATTATATATTTAGCAACAAGTATTTCTACAAAGTTTTAGTGTAATTTTATGCAATCGATTACGCAATATTTAACAGGTTTTGATAAAACCGCAAAAAGAAAAGAATAAAAATCAAGCAGTATGACACAATCAGAATTTCGTTACGCCCACCATCCTGAAGATGCCAAAAAGTATACTACGGAAGATCTTAGAAGGGAGTTTCTAATCAATGATTTATTTAATGAAGATAAGATAAAATTAGTCTATACAATGTATGACAGGCTGATTGTAGGAGGTATTATGCCTTCAGCAAAAGCCCTAAAACTGGAACCGACAGACGATTTGAAAGCCGAAAACTTCCTTGAAAGGAGAGAATTAGGAATCATCAATGTAGGTGGTGCCGGAAAAGTAACGGTAGACGGAGAAGTATATGAGCTCGCCAATAAAGAAGCTTTATATATTGGTAAAGGGGCAAAAGAAGTAATTTTTGAAAAATCGGGTAATGCACAACCTTATTTTTACATCAATTCAGCTCCGGCACATCATACTTATCCGACAAAAAAGATCACGAAAAACGAAGCCGAAATTGTAGAATTAGGAGAAGAAAAATATGCCAACAAGCGTACAATCAACAAACTGATTGTCAATTCTGTACTTGAAACTTGCCAGCTTCAAATGGGAATGACAGAGCTTCATCCCGGAAGTGTTTGGAATACAATGCCTTCACATACCCATACCAGAAGAATGGAAGCCTATTTCTATTTTGATTTGGAAGAAGGACAGGCAATCAGTCATTTCTTAGGGCAGCCTCAGGAAACACGTCATATTTTTATGAAAAACCGTGAAGCTGTACTATCTCCGGAATGGTCTATCCACTCAGGAGTAGGAACTTCCAATTATACTTTTATCTGGGGTATGGCCGGGGAAAATATGGACTACGGTGATATGGACGGGATCAAAACTAACGAACTAAAGTAATTTTTCCAATGAATTTATTTGATTTATCCGGCAAAGTAGCGGTCGTTACGGGCGGTACTCACGGATTAGGAATGGCAATGGCAGAAGGTCTTGCCGCTGCAGGTGCTGAACTGGCGATCACAAGTACGACACCATCAAAATTAGAGGAAGCTTTAAACTATTATCATGATAAAGGCTATAAAGCGACCGGTTATCTTTTTGACGTGACGGACGAATTGGAAGCCGCTCAGAAAGTAGCTTTAATGGAGGCTACTCATGGAAAAATAGACATCCTTGTCAACAACGCAGGAATCATCAAACGTATTCCGGCGATTGAAATGGAGGTTGAAGACTTTAGAAAAGTAATTGATGTGGATCTTACGGGACCTTTCATTATGTCGAAATTAGTTGGCAAACATATGATCAAAAGAAAATCCGGGAAGATCATCAACATCTGCTCAATGATGAGTGAGCTTGGTCGTGACAATGTAGTTGCTTATGCTTCTGCAAAAGGCGGCCTGAAAATGCTTACCAAAAATCTGGCGACAGAATGGGCAAAACACAATATTCAGGTGAACGGAATCGGCCCCGGATATTTTGCAACTTCTCAAACCGAACCGATCCGAGTGGATGGGCATCCTTTCAATGATTTTATCATCAGCAGAACTCCGGAAGGAAGATGGGGGAATCCTGAAGACCTTGCCGGAACGGCTATTTTCCTTGCTTCGGATGCAAGCCGATTCATCAACGGACAAATTATTTACGTTGATGGTGGAATTTTAGCGACCATTGGAAAACCTGCTAATGAATAACAACAGAATTAGATTAGAATGAAACCTTTTATTACAGATCAATTTTTACTACAAAATAAATACGCTGAAGAATTATATTTCAAGTATGCAGAAAAGCAACCCATTATTGATTATCATAATCATTTGATTCCTAAAGATATTGCAGAAGACACTGTCTTTGAAAATATCTCAAAGGTTTGGATTGCAGGTGACCATTACAAATGGAGAGCGATGCGTACCATGGGCGTGAACGAAAAATTCATCACGGGAGATGCCTCAGACAAGGAAAAATTTGAAGCTTGGGCAAAAACGGTTCCTTATACATTGAGAAATCCTTTGTATCACTGGACGCATTTAGAATTAAAAAGATATTTCGGAATTGATGAATTATTAGATGCAGACAATGCATCTGAAATTTATGAAAACATCACCGCTCAGCTTCAGACTCCTGAAAAATCGACACGAGGCTTATTAAAAATGATGAATGTGGAATCTCTGTGCACAACAGAAGATCCTACAGATCTATTGAATTATCACCAGGATTTGGCGAAAAGCGATTTTAGTATTAAAGTAAGTACAGCCTTCCGCCCTGATAAAGCGATTTTAATTGAAAACCACAACTTCGCGGATTATGTTTCAAAATTAGGCGAATCGGCCGGAATTGAAATTAATTCTTACCAGACATTGTGCGATGCTTTACTAAAAAGAATTGAATATTTCCATGAAAACGGATGCAGACTGTGCGACCATGGATTGAATAATATTTCTTTCGAAGAATTTACAGAAGCAGAAGTAAGCACGATTTTCAATGATAAATTATCAGGGAAAGTAATCGCAGAAAAGCAGGTAAATCAGTTCAAAACAGCCATTTTATTATTCTTAGGTGAAGCTTATCACAAATTTGGATGGGTTCAGCAGTTCCATTTGGGAGCTTTGAGAAATAATAACGAAAGAATGCACAGAATTCTAGGCCCGGATACAGGTTGGGATTCTATCGGTGACTTCGTTCAGGCTGAAACTTTGTCTAAATTATTAAACACTTTAGACGGAAAAGATAAATTAACAAAAACAATTTTATATAATTTAAATCCTGCTGACAACGAAATTTTCGCGACTATGATCGGGAATTTCAACGACGGCAGTATCAAAGGAAAAGTACAGTTCGGTTCAGGGTGGTGGTTCCTAGATCAGAAAGACGGAATGATCAAGCAGATGAATGCTCTTTCCAATATGGGATTGATCAGTTGTTTCGTCGGAATGCTGACGGATTCCAGAAGCTTCCTTTCGTATCCTAGACACGAATATTTCAGAAGAGTATTGTGTAACCTTTTCGGAGAAGAAATGAAAAACGGGGAACTACCTGATGATATCGAGCTCATTGGTAAAACAATTTCAGATATTTGTTATCATAATGCTAAAAATTATTTTGATTTTTAAATTTCAAATTAAATAAAAATCTCCCGCAGATTGAGCTGATTACGCAGAACTTTTTTAACATAATCATCTGTAAAATTTGCAAAATCTGCGAGAGATAAAAATAAAATTTTAAACCATTAAGGAAGTTTAAGATGTTAAATTGAATTAAGAAAAATCAAATTGATTTTAAATAGTCTTAAGGCAAAGCCAAACTTAACTTTTCTAAACTCCTTAAATAAATCTTAATGGTTAAAAAATAAAAGAAAATTTACCTTAAACGGTTAATTAAAACTATGAGTAACAAAATAGTCACATTCGGGGAAGTCATCATGCGACTGTCACCACCCGGAAACAGAACCATGAAGCAAAGCCATGAAATGGAATTCTTTTTCGGCGGAACGGAGCTTAATGTAGCGGCTTCATTGGCAACAATGGGTTGTGATGTGAGACATATCAGTAGTGTTTCCGATGATTTTGTGGGTGAATCGGCGGTTTCTTTCATCAAAAGTTTTGGAATCGACACGACTTTCATCAACAAAAATGAATACCCTTTAGGTTTGTATTTTTTGGAAGTAGGCTCTTCAGTTCGTGCAAGCAGAATTGCTTACAACAGATTAAACGGTTCTTTTGCAAACATAAAATCTGAACAAATTGACTGGAAAAAAGCCCTTGAAGGCTGCAAATATTTCCACTGGACAGGCATCAGCCCCGGAATTTCCGAATCAGCTTATGAAAGTTTGAAACAAGGTTTACAAATAGCCCGTGAACTGGGAATTGAAGTTACATCTGATCCGGCTTACCGCTCAAATCTTTGGAAATATGGGAAAAACGGGAACGAAGTTTTGAAAGAATTGGTTTCATATTCAACAATTTTCATCGGTGGAGTGAATGAAATTAATGAAATTCTCGGAACCCAGTTTTCATCAGATCAAGAAGGTTTCATCAAAGCCTGTAAAGAATTAAAACAGCAAATTCCTTCTATTCATAAGATTTTCGACAAAATAAGAATCGGCGTTACAGCAAGTTCTCAGCAGACGCAGGGAAGAGCTTTGGTTGAAGAAAATTATTTTGAAACAGAACTTCTGGAAGTGAATCCTGTGGTTGACAGAATTGGGACAGGAGATGCTTTTGCAGCAGGTTTGCTTTATGGTTTAATCAATTTTGATAACGAAAAAGCATTGAAATTTGCCAACGCAGCCTGCGCAATCAAACATACAATTCCTGGAGACATCAATTACTGCAGTGCAGAAGATATTCTGGAAGTAATGAACGGAGATTCAGGAGGAAGAATAAAAAGGTAAATGGCTTTTGGCCACTAACTAAACTATAAAACATTGTCAGGCTGAGCTTGTCGAAGTCTTAATACAAAAGTCAAAAACATGACAAAAATTCAATTAGTTACAAATACCATCATCAACCAGGGAGTTTTGCCTCTATACTATAGTGCTGATGAAATGGTAACTCTGGAAATATTGAGATCGCTTTACAAAGCAGGAATCCGTGCGGTGGAATATACAAGCCGTGGTGAATCTGCCTTGAGTAATTTCACGAAGATGCTAGAAATCCGTAATGCAGAAATGCCGGAAATGCTTTTGGGAATCGGAACAATCAAGAATGTACAACAAGCCGAAGAATATTATAAAGTGGGTGCAGATTTCTTTATCAGCCCGGGTTTTGTACCTGAAGTTGCCGAATTTTTAATTCCAAAAGACCTGTTGTACAGTCCGGGTTGTATGACTCCGACAGAAATTATAGAAGCTGAAAATTTGGGAGTGACTTTCATTAAATTATTTCCCGGAAACGCTTTAGGACCTGGATTTATGAGCGCTATTAAAGATGTTTTCCCGAATCTGAAATTTATGCCGACAGGTGGTGTTGATACGACAAAGGAAAGCATTGAAAGCTGGTTCAAAGCCGGTGTTTCTGCAGTGGGAATGGGAAGCAAATTGGTAAGCAAAGAATTAATGCTTGCTAAAGACTATGCAACTATAGAAAATGAAACAAAAAAAGTGCTGGAAATTATTCAGGCTTTAAATAATAACTAAATTCTTACTATTAATATGAGCTCAGTTAAGTCTCTTAAACCGAGTACATTCAGATGGACGATATGCTTTTTGCTGTTCATTGCCACGACCATTAATTATTTGGATCGTCAGGTTTTATCATTGACATGGAAAGACTTTATTGCACCCGAATTTCACTGGAACAATAATGATTATGGAAATATCACGGCATTATTTTCAATTTTCTATGCGGTAAGTATGCTTTTCGCAGGAAAATTTGTGGACTGGATGGATACCAAAAAAGGTTTCCTTTGGGCGATTGCTATTTGGTCTGTTGGTGCGGTTTTACATGCTTTCTGCGGAATTGCAACTTCAGGAGTTTTAACGGGAAATTGGCTGGTAGGTTTTGTAGAATCTAAAGAAATCATCAGCCGGGTAGACAACGTCGGCTCAATCATCAGTACGAGTGTTACTTTGTTCATTTTTGCACGTTTTGTATTGGCGGTTGGTGAAGCTGGAAATTTTCCGGCAGCGATCAAAACTACGGCGGAATATTTCCCTAAAAAAGACAGGGCTTTAGCTACCAGTATTTTTAATGCAGGAGCGACAGTTGGGGCTTTGGCAGCGCCGGTTACTATTCCTTTTATCGCGAAAGCTATGGGCTGGGAATGGGCATTTATTATCATCGGGGCGTTGGGATTTGTGTGGATGGGACTTTGGGTTTTCTACTATAAAAAACCTCACGAACATCATAAAGTTAACGAACATGAATTAATGTATATTCAGCAGGATCAGGACGATATGCCCAATGAAGATACAAGCATCCCGGAAAAGAAATTTACTTTCAGAGAATGTTTCAGCTATAGACAGACTTGGGCTTTTGCGTTCGGAAAATTCATGACAGACGGGATTTGGTGGTTCTTTTTATTCTGGACACCGGCTTATTTAAGTTCAGTCTACAAAATGGATTCCACGCAAAGTGCATTACCATTATTCGTCCTTTATATGATCACTTTATTGTCAATCATCGGAGGTTGGCTTCCAAAATATTTTGTTGAAAAAAGAGGAATGAACGCGTACACAGGAAGAATGAAAGCAATGTTAATTTTTGCATTTTTCCCTCTGTTAGCACTTTTAGCACAACCTTTAGGTACGATTACCTATTGGATTCCGGTATTGATTATCGGAATTGCTGGAGCAGCGCACCAGGCTTGGTCTGCAAATATTTTCTCGACAGTTGGCGATATGTTTCCTAAAAAAGCCATTGCAACTATTACGGGAATTGGCGGAATGGCAGGTGGAATCGGTTCATTTTTAATCAATAAATCTTCAGGATTATTGTTTGATTACGCTCATAAAGCTTGGACAACCGTTGATGGAATTCCTCTATTGGAAAAATATCCTCAATACATCAACGATCGTTTGCCGGAAGGCTTTTTTGAACAATTAGAAAAGTCAGGAGCGGTTATTTCAGATGGAATTGACAAAGGATACATGATCATTTTTTCAATCTGTGCAGTGGCATATCTAATTGCATGGACGGTGATGAAATCATTGGTTCCAAAATATAAAGTTATAAGTAAATAATGATGGAAAATCAGATAAAACATAAATTAAATCGTGAATTACACGGTTCTCAGGAAAAGCTTCCAATCAAAATTGTACAGTTTGGCGGTGGGAATTTTATGAGAGGATTCACAGATTATGTGATTGATAAATTAAATAAAGAAGCAGGATTTAAGGCAGGAATTGTAAACGTTCAGCCTACGGCAGGCGGTTCGGTTCATAAACTGGAAGAGCAGGATAATTTATACACACTTTTCTCAAGAGGAATTAAAAAAGGTGAGATCATTGATACAAAACAGGTGATTTCTGCGATTCAAAAATCAATTAATCCATATACCAATTACGATAAATTCTTAGCGTTGGCGGAAGAGAAAGAATTAGAATTTATCTTTTCCAATACGACAGAAACGGGAATTGCTTACGATGAATCAGAAAAAAATTACGTCGGTCCGCACAAGAATTTTCCTGCGAAACTAACGGTTTTATTGCATGAAAGATTCAAACACTTCAATGGAGCAGAAGACAAAGGGTTGAGAATTATTCCTTGCGAATTGATCGAAGACAATGCTTTGGCTTTAAAAGAAATTATCCTAAAATATGCCCAACTTTGGAATTTAGATGATAACTTTGTGCAATGGATTGAACAAAGCAATTATTTCCACAATACATTGGTAGACAGAATTGTTCCGGGTTATCCGAAAGATGATGCAGGATCCTACGAGGACCAATTGAATTACGAAGATCAAATGATGGTGGTTTCAGAAGTGTTTTTGCTTTTTGTGATTCAGGACGCGGCAAATTTAAAAGAAAGAATTCCTTTCGATACAATTGACGAGCAAATTTTGGTTGTTGATGATATTCAGCCATACCGTTTGAGAAAAGTGAGAATTTTGAACGGCGGCCATACATTAATGTTGGCTCCGGCAATTTTATCAGGAAAAGAAACGGTAAAAGAATCTATTGATGATCAATTTTTAGGTAAATTCTTAAGTGAAACGATTTTCAATGAGATTAATCCTACATTAGGTTTGGATGAAAGTGAATTGAAATATTTTGCTGAAGAAGTTTTCGACAGATTCAGAAACCCTTTTATCAAGCATTATCAGGCAAGTATCGCCTTGTATTTTGTTTCTAAGTTTAAAGTGAGGATTCTTCCGAGTTTATTGAAATATGTTGAAATTAACCATAAATTACCGCTTAACTTAACCTTTTCATTGGCAAGTTTAATCCGATTCTATCAAGGGAATTTGGGTGAAAAAGCTCTGCCTTTAAATGACGAGGAAGCAATAGTAAACAGATTTAAAGAAATCTGGGCCAACGAAGATTATGAAAAAGTCGCAGAATTGGCGTTAAGCGAAACCATTTTCTGGGACACAGACCTTACAAAGGTAAACGGTTTGAAATCTGCAGTAGCAAAAGCATTGTGGGAAATAGACCATAATGATATCGAAACTGCATACCACAACTTTATACAATTTTATTCTTAAAAAATTATGCAAAAGAAAGTACTGAAAGTAAATCCCAAAGATAATGTAGCAGTGGCATTGGTTGATCTGACGCAGGGAGAAACTGTTACTTTGGGTGATCTTACGTATGATATTATAAAAGACACAAAGGCAAAACACAAATTCGTGACCGAAGATCTTGCGGTTGGAGATGAGATTATTATGTACGGTGTTTTGGTGGGGAAAGCCAGTCAGCCGATCCGGAAAGGAGAGGTTATCACGACTGAAAACGTTAAGCATCAAAGCGCAAAAGTAGAAGGCAAAACAGAAACAACGGCTTGGACTGCTCCAAATGTTGACAAATGGAAAGATAAAACTTTCATGGGGTATCACAGAGAAGACGGACAGGTCGGAACAGAAAACGTTTGGTTATTTTTTCCTTTAGTCTTTTGTGAAAACAGAAATGTTGAGATTTTAAAAGATATTTTTGAAAAAGAATTGTTATTTGAAAAAGTAACAAAACATCAGTTATTATTAAGATCATTAATCAATAATTCTGAAACGGAAACCGCTGTTGAAGAAGATCAGGATTCAAGAGTTTTTAAAAATATTGAAGTTAAATTCATCACTCACCAAGGCGGTTGTGGCGGTATTCGTCAGGATGCGGAAGCGTTGGGAAGGTTATTGGCAGGTTATGTGAATAATCCGAATGTTGCCGGAGCAACGGTTTTGAGCTTGGGATGTCAGAATTTACAGGTTCAGATTTTTACAGATGCATTGCAAAAAATCAGTCCGAACAATAAAAAACCGATCATCGTTTACGAACAACAAAAATCCGGAACGGTTGACGAAATGCTCAACGGAATTATCAAAGATTCTTATGAAGCCATCAAAAAAGCCAATGAAATTGAAAGAAAACCGGCCCCGATTTCAAAGTTAGTTTTAGGATTGGAATGCGGTGGTTCAGACGGTTTTTCAGGAATTTCTGCGAATCCGGTTTTAGGACAATTATCAGATTTAATGGCAGGAATCGGAGGTTCAACCATCCTTTCAGAATTCCCGGAATTATGTGGAGTAGAGCAGGAATTGGTGAACCGTTGCGTCAACGAAGAAGATGCCGAAAGATTTTTACAGTTAATGAAAGATTTTGAAAAATCTGTCGTTGCAGCAGGCTCAGGTTTTGATATGAATCCGTCACCGGGGAATATTAAAGATGGACTCATAACCGACGCCATGAAATCTGCAGGAGCGGCTAAAAAAGGTGGTTCATCACCGATAAATGATGTGTTAGATTTCACGGAATACATTAAAGAACCGGGTTTAAATTTATTATGCACCCCCGGAAATGACGTGGAATGTACAACTGCCTTAGTCGGTTCAGGCTCAAACGTAGTTTTATTCACAACAGGCTTAGGAACTCCGACAGGAAATCCGGTTGTTCCCGTTGTGAAAATTTCATCAAATACTTCTTTGTCACAAAGAATGCCCGACATCATTGATTTCAACACAGGAGACGTAATTACAGGTGAAAAAACAATCGACGAAAAAGCAGAAGAACTTTTAGAATTTATCATCGAAGTCGCAAGCGGAGAGGTAAAAACAAAAGCTGCAATTTTGAATCAAAACGATTTTATTCCCTGGAGACGGGGAGTAAGTTTATAATTGTTTTAATTATATAAATATTAGGGTTGAAAATGCTTTCTACGTTTGTGGGAAGCATTTTCTTTTGGAGTAAATTTAAACATAAATAGTACAAAATCTTCACAAATAAATGCAAAGCCTATATCAATAGGAACGGGCTTTAGCCCGTTTTCAAAAATAATTAGAATCAATGGCTTTAGCCAAAATTTAAATGCAAAAAGATAAGTTTAGATTCTTTTCAGAAATCAAGACAAAAGAAAAATCATCTCCTTTTTGAAGACTTCCTAATATAAAGCTGCGGAGCCAACACCACTTTTTTCTCAATCGAAACACCGGAACCATTCTCTTTTACGCTTTCAATAAACACCTGTCCGGCCATTTTTCCCATGATAACGGGAGTTTGGTCAACAGAACTCATCGGAAGCTCCATAAACTGAGTGAAAGGTTCGTTAGAAAAGCCAATAATGGCAACTTCCTGAGGTATTTTGATCTTACGTTTTTTCAATTCCTGACAAGCACCCAACGCTGCAAAATCACTTGATGAAAAGATGGCATCCGGAACGGATTTTTTATCCCAAAGTTTTTTTACCGCATCAATTCCTTCATCGATCGAACTTCCGGTTGTGATGATGTTTTCCTCTTTTACACTTAGATTATGATCAATTAAAGCCTGTTTGTACCCATTCAGACGTTTTTCATAAATTTCGAGATTAAGATCTCCGGAAAAATGGCAAATATTTCTGTAGCCTTCATTAATCAGGTGTTCCGTTGCCATGTAGCCGCCGCGATAGTCGTCTATAGTTACCGTACTGATGCCTGAAATGTCTTTTTTACGGTCAAAAAATATAATAGGAGTGTTGGTTGTATCCAAAATATTCTGAATATGTGTTGTATCAACAGTTGTCTTAGAAACCGACATGAAAATTCCGTCAACCTGGGCATTAAGCAAGGTGTTTAAGTGCCTTTTCTCAATATTTACATCCTCATGGCTCTGGCAGATAATCACATGATAACCATGCGGAGACAGCTCTTCCTCAATTCCCCGGATTACAGATGAAAAGAAATTGGTATTAATGTAAGGCACGATAATTCCTACGTTTTTTGTTTCCCCGCTTTTCAGAGCTTTGGCAAGGTTATTTTGCTTGTAGTTCATTTCTTTGGCAGTTTTCTTCACCAAATCTTTCGTTGCCTGGCTTATTCTCGGATGGTCGTTCAATGCTCTGGAAACAGTTGCCACACTTACGTTAAGCTTTTTCGAGATGTCATATATTGTGGCATTTTTCTTATTCATACATGCTTTTTCTGAAGTTTTCAGTATGTTCAAAATGACATACATTATAATCGTAAATTTAATCAAATTATGTCTATCAAAAAGGAAATATTATGATTTTATACAAGATTATGAGTGATTAAAATCAGATTAAATCTAAAATATATTGAATTGATTAACTTTTTTGGAAAATAGGTTGATGTTACCCAATGTAATTTTACTCCGGAAGCCTTGAGTTTATAAATCTCATTGATTATTTAAATCTCTAAGTGTAATAAAATCCATCAACATGAAAGAGCAGGATAGTGTACGCTTTCAAAATGTATATTTTTATGAAAATGAAATAAAAGGATGATTTTCGTTAAACCGTCGAAAATTATTGACTGATTTTTTATGAAAAGAAACGGAATAATTTTATTTAAAATGATATTCCTTTATTTTGTCATTCTTTTGAGTACTAAATTTTATTAATAAAAAATCAGGTTCTACAATAAAAAATTAATTATGAAATCTCAAAATACCTTAAACTTCTTATTAACTCTGTTTGTGCTCTTATTGTTTTCATCAGGGGTAAAAAGCCAGGATAAATTCCCCGACGGCATCAAAATTCCCAAATGGTTTAAAGAAAATACACCTACAGACATCAATAAATTAGGAAAAAAATATATTCTTACCGATAATGGAGTTAAAAATGACAGTACGGTTCTTCAGACCAAACAGGTTCAGGCAGTTATTGATCTGGCGGCTAAAAATGGTGGCGGGGTAATCATTGTGCCCAAAGGAACATTTCTGATTAGTTCCGTTTTTTTTAAACAGGGAACGCATTTATATCTGGAGAACGGCGCGAAATTAAAAGGAAGCGATGATATTAGTGATTTTCCGGTTGTAGAAACAAGAATGGAGGGGCAGACTGTAAAATATTTTCCGGCATTAATCAACGCAGACGGGCTGGATGGCTTTACCATCTCAGGAAAAGGAACGCTGGATGGAAATGGATTGCGCTTTTGGAAAGCATTCTGGAAAAGACGCGAGTGGAATCCTAAATGCACGAATATGGACGAAATGAGGCCAAGAATCATTTATATATCTAATTCTAAAAACATTCAGGTTGAAGGGATTACTGTGAAAAATTCCCCTTTCTGGAGCACTCACTATTATAAGAGTGAATTTGTGAAATTATTAAATCTGACAATTTTAGCACCGAAAGAACCGGTGAAAGCACCAAGTACAGATGCCGTTGACATCGATGGCTGCACAAATTTCCTGATTAAAAATTGCTATATGTCGGTCAACGACGATGCGATTGCATTGAAAGGCGGAAAAGGTCCGAAAGCCGATAAAGCTCCTGAAAATGGCGAAAATAGAAACATCATCATCGAAGACAACAGCTTTGGATTTTGCCATAGTGTTCTGACTTGTGGCAGCGAATCTATCCACAATTACAACGTAATTCTGCGTAACTCAAAAGTGAAAGATGCTTCAAGACTGCTACATCTTAAAATGAGACCGGATACGCCTCAACATTACGAATACATTACGGTTGAGAATATAACCGGAAACGTAAAAACTTTCCTGTATGTAAAAGGCTGGAATCAGTTTTTCGATTTGAAAGGAGAAGAAAAACCTAAAAAATCTTTAGCAAACAACATTCTGATAAAAAATATTGACATCAGTTGTGAAACGGCATTCGATGTTGAAAAATCTGATTTGTATGATTTGACAGACTTCACGTTGGAAAACCTAAATATAAAAGCGTTAAAACCCAAAGAGGAAAATTTGGATACGATTAAAAATTTGAAAAAAATTAAAGTAAACGTTACCCAAGTAGCTTCTTTAAATAAGTCATACGACAAAAAAGACGATTCCGACATTGCCGCAAAATGAGTTGTTTTTCCAAAATATTTGTTCTGATATGTTTATGCTCTCAATTATTGCATTCTCAATCTAAGGAAATTCAGTTCCTGAGCGGGACCGATTCTGAGCACACAAAAGAATGGGATTTTTGGATCAATGGTGGGAGGAAATCCGGAAACTGGAACAAAATTCAAGTTCCTTCACAATGGGAACAGCAGGGATTTGGCTCCTACAATTACGGAAGAGATTATGTGACGTATGGTAAACATTTTAAATTTAACGACGAAATAGGCTTATACAAACATAAATTTCTGGTTCCAGGTTCTTGGAAAGGAAAATCGGTTAATATCGTTTTCGAAGGTTCAATGACCGATACCGAAGTGAAGATTAACGGGCAGCTCGCCGGTGAAATTCATCAGGGAGCTTTTTATGAATTTAAATATGATATTTCAGACAAATTAAAATTCGGAAAAGAAAATATTCTTGAAATCAAAGTTTCCAAAATGTCTGCTGATAAATCCGTTAACAACGCAGAACGTCTTGCAGATTATTGGATTTTGGGAGGGATTTTCAGGCCTGTTTATCTGGAAGCAAGTTCTAAGGAAAATATTTCCTGGACAGCTATAGAAGCCAAAGCAGACGGAACTTTTCGCTCAAATATTTATGTAAAAGGAATTGAGTCAGTCAATCAATTAAAAGTTGAAATATTTGATGCTAAAAACATTCTCGTTGGCGAATCTCAGGTTAAAATCGAAAAAGGAGATACTTTAGAACAGATTCAATTCTCCGTTAAAAATCCAAAACTCTGGACAGCAGAAACGCCCAACTTATATAAAGCGAAATTCAGTTTAAAGAAAAATAAAAAAAGCATCTACGAAACTGAAGAAAAATTCGGATTCAGAACCATTGAAATCAAAAAAGGCGACGGAATTTACATCAACGGAACAAAAATTAAAATGAAAGGCATCAATCGACACGTTTGGTGGCCTGAAACCGGACGTTCTGTAAACAAAAATATCGATTTGATGGATGTTCAGCTCATTAAAGAAATGAATATGAACGCCGTTCGCTGCTCCCATTATCCACCGAATAAATCATTCCTTCAGATTTGCGATTCGTTAGGTTTGTATGTTTTGGATGAATTGGCTGGCTGGCAAAAAAAATACAGTACGGAAGTTGGAAAAAAGCTAGTCAGAGAAATGACTATAAGAGATGTTAATCACCCCTCAATTATTTTTTGGAGCAATGGAAATGAAGGTGGACATAATTTCGATTTGGATACAGAATTTGCAAAATATGATTTGTCAAATCGTCCGGTCATTCACGCCCATCATAAACCCGGAAATGCTTTTAACGGGATAGATTGCAATCATTACGAAGATTATTACAGCACAAAAAAAATCCTTGAAGGAGAAAATATTTATATGCCGACTGAGTTTTTGCATGCACAGGATGATGGCGGTGGCGGAACTTCCTTAGCCGATTATTGGGAACTTCACTGGAATTCCAAAAGAGGAGCGGGAGGTTTTCTCTGGGCTTTTGCGGATGAAGGTTTGGTGCGGACGGATTTCAATAATCAAATTGATGTAAATGCCATCAATGCTCCGGATGGAGTTGTTGGTCCGTATCGGGAAAAAGAAGGAAGTTTTTATGCCATTCGGGAAATTTACAGCCCTGTAAAAATTGATTTGAAAGCGCTTCCGGATGATTTTAATGGAAGCATTTCAATTGAAAACCGATATCATTTTACGAATTTAAGTGAATGTAATTTTGAGTGGAAATTGGTGAAATTTAAGACACCTTTTTCTTCCGAATCAGGATTTGAAGTAATTCAAAAAGGAAAAGCAGCATCACCAGATATAAAACCAGCTGAAAAAGGAAATATCAATCTCAATCTTCCTTCAGACTGGAAAGAAAATGAAGGTTTATTATTAATGGCAACCGATCCTTTTGGAAAAGAAATTTATACCTGGACATGGAAAATTGCTTCTAATGATGAAATTTCAAAACAGTTTTCAAAATCTTTAATCAAAGAATTTCCGGTTTCTGTGGTAGAAAATGATTCTTTATTTATTTTAAAATTAGAAGAAAAAGAATTCTCAATTGGTAAAAAAGACGGATTACTGAAATCAGTTATCATCGATAAAAAAGGAAAGAAAACAACCTTTAGGAACGGGCCCATTTTTGTGCATGGAAAAATGGAATTATCTTCAATAAAATCATTTGCAGAAGGGAAAAATCAAGTTGTTGAAGCTTCCGGCAAATACGGAAAGAAAATTTACTGGAAATTGAATTCCAACGGAATTTTAGAACTAAATTATGAATATTCCCTTTCAGGAGATTATCCGTTTGCAGGCGTAAGTTTTGATTATCCTGAAAATTATGTAATGAGTGCAAAATGGCTCGGAAAAGGGCCTTATCATGTTTGGAAAAATAGAACTCAGGGACAGACCTATAATGTTTGGCAGAATTTGAAAAACTCGACACGAACGGGTTTTTCACCTTGGATTTATCCTGAATTTAAAGGATATTACGATGATATTTCGTGGCTGCAGTTAGACACTGCAGAAGGGAAAATCACCATCGGGACAAAAGAAGAAAAGATGTTTGTAAGACTCTTTGATTTTTACGGAATTTATGGGGCAGAAGGTTATCCGAAATTGCCAACCGGAAATATTTCATTTTTAGATGCAATTCCGCCGTTGGGAACTGTTCTGGCTTTTAATATTAATGATAAAACCGAATCTTTAGGACCGGAAAGTGAACTGAATCACCTGACCGGAAAGTTTAAAAGAACACTGTATTTCTATTTCGGTTTACCTGATTTAGGAGATGAAAGGAAGCAGTTTACAATGCCGGAAGTCAATATTTTAACCGATTGATTATGAAAAACTGGATAGGAATTATAACCGTTTTTATTTGTTCATCGATGTTTGCACAACAAACCAATTTTAAATTTGATTTTGGAGGAGGCAGAACTCAGGATGGTTATATTCCCATTACGGAACATTCTAAATTCGACAGAAAAATGGGTTATGGATTTATGGATATTTCCGGCTTGAAGTCCGTTGACAATGGAGGAAATGCATTGACGGGAGATTATATCACCAGCGACAAACCTTTCTATTTTTCGGTGGTAATTCCGGAAGGAAATTATGATATTAAGCTAAACCTAGGCGATTTTAAAGGAACTTCTGAAACAACAGTTCGTGTAGAAAACCGCCGTCTGATGCTGGACGATGTGAAGACAAAAGAAGGTGAAGTTGTCGAAAAATTGATAACCGTTCACATTAAAGACAGTATTATTCGTAACCAAAATGGAATTGAAATTGGGACTGTAAAATTAAAACCGAGAGAAAGAAAATATTTACATTGGGATAATTTACTGACGATTGAATTTAATGATAAAGCTCCAAAAGTTTGTGCAATGACCATCCAACCCAACAAAACAGTGAAAACGATTTATCTCACCGGTGATTCTACTGTCGTAGATGCGCTTTACGAACCGTGGGCATCGTGGGGACAAATGCTGCCGTATTTTTTTGTTCCGAAAGAGGTGGTGATTGCCAATTATGCTGAAAGCGGAGAAACCCTAAAAGCATTTGTAGACCGCCACAGAATCGATAAAATCTGGAATAAAATAAAATCAGGAGATTATTTGTTTATCCAGTTTGGACATAACGACCAGAAATCCGGAAACAGTACGAAATCCGGATATAGAAAAAAATTAAAAGAATGGATTCAGAAAGCTAAGCAATTGGGTGCAGTTCCAGTTTTGGTTACTTCTATGAACCGCCGGGTTTTTGATGAAAACAATAAAATAGTGAATACTTTGGACGATTATCCAACAGCAATGCGTGAAATAGCAAAAGAAGAAAATGTATTCTTGATTGATTTGAATCTGATTAGCCAAACGTTGTTTGAAGCGATGGGAGTGGAAAACTCTAAAAAAGCATTTGTCTATTATCCTGCAAATTCTTATCCCAATCAACCGGATGCTTTGGCGGATGACACGCATTTTAATACATATGGGGCTTATGAATTGGCGAAATGTGTTGTTAAAAGTATTGTCGAGCAAAAATTGCCTTTGAGTAAATTTGTTTCAAAAAATTATATAAAATTTGATCCCCAAAAACCTGATGCTGTCGAAACATTTCATTGGCCGGAAAGTGTCTTTATGGAAGCATTAAAACCCGATGGAAACTAAAAAGTAAGAAAATGAATATTCAGTCTATCATAAAAATAAGTGTATTTTGTTTTGCATTTGGAAATCTTTCCGCACAAAACCCCTGGCCAACCACCACCGAAACGGCAAAACCGTGGACACGATGGTGGTGGATGGGAAATGCAGTCGATGAAGAAGGATTGAATCAACAGCTGACCACTTTAAATAAAGCAGGTTTTGGAGGCGTAGAAATTGTTCCCATTTATGGAGCAAAAGGCTTTGAAAATCAATACATCAATTATCTTTCTCCGGAGTGGATGAAAATGCTCCAATTCACTACAAACAAAGCAAAAAGCTTGAATATGGGAGTTGATATGGCCGTCGGAACAGGCTGGCCGATAGGTGGCCCTCAGGTTGATGAAGAAGATGCAGCCACAAAAATGATGGTTCAGACGTACATGATTTCATCAGGCGAAAAATTTTCAGGAAAAATTGCCTTGAAAGATGAGAAACAGAAGAATTTAAAAACAATAAAATTAGATATTGTAACTGCTTACAGCGAAAAAAATGAAGCGGTTGTCTTAACCGATAAAATTTCAAACGACGGCTCTCTCAATTGGAAACCGGATTCGGGAAAGTGGACCATCTATGCAGTTTTTACGGGGAAAACACTTCAAAAAGTGAAACGCGCAGCTCCAGGCGGTGAGGGCTTTACCCTAGATCATTTTTCACCTGATGCAACGAAAGATTATCTTAAAACTTTCGATCAGGCTTTTGGAAATTCAAACTACGGAATCCGTTCTTTTTTCAATGACAGTTACGAAGTTTATAATGCCGACTGGACTCCGCATTTTAAAGATGAATTTAAAAAAAGGAGAGGATACGATTTAAGTCCATACATCAAATATCTTGTCAGTAATGAAGAAAATGAGATAACGAGTAGAATCAAATCAGATTACAGGGAAACCCTGAGTGAATTGATTTTGAACAATTTTACCAAGAATTTTACAAGCTGGGCCCATTCCAAAAACTCAAAAAATACCAATCAGGCACATGGTTCGCCCGGAAATTTACTGGATTTGTACGCAGCAGTTGATATTCCTGAATCTGAAACTTTCGGAAGCTCTATTTTTGAAATTCCTGGATTGAGAAGAGACAGTGCAGATGTTCAAAAGTCAGATATTCCTGATTTCAATATGCTGAAGTTTGCGTCATCGGCTGCAAATATTACCGGAAAGCAATTAATTTCAAACGAAACTTTTACCTGGCTTACTGAACATTTTAAAACATCCTGGTCGCAGGCTAAACCGGAGGTTGAGCAGGTTTTTTTATCCGGGATTAATCACGTTTTTTATCACGGTACAACCTATACGCCGGCGGATGTTCCTTTTCCGGGATGGCTGTTTTATGCTTCAGTTAATTTTGTCCCAGAAAATAGTTTGTGGCCCCATTTGACGGGATTAAATTCTTATGTTGCACGTACACAAAGTGTTTTGCAGAGTGGGAAATCTGATAATGAGCTGTTGATGTACTGGCCAATTTATGACCAATGGGCCAGTCCGAAAGGGAAGGATGTAACCTTTAAAGTTCATAACGTGGAAAAATGGCTGCAGCCAGCTCCGATGTATGAGAATTTGACGAAGCTGAACAAAATGGGCTATTCTCTTGATATGATTTCTGATAAAATGATAGGAGAATCAGAATCGGAAAACCGGAAAATCCAGATTGCAGAGGGAGGATCTTCCTATCAGGTTTTAATCATTCCTGAATTAACTTATTTGCCAGAAACTACGTTAATTAATATTCTTAAATTAGTTCAAAACGGTGCTTCAGTTATTTTTCAAAACGAACCAAAAGATATTCCCGGATATTTTGAAATCGAAAAAAGGAGAGCAACATTAAAATCTTTGTGGGCCCAGATTCCGTTTCAGAATCAGGGAGGAAATATGAAAATTGCCACATTTGGAAAAGGTAAAATTGTATTAAACTCCGATGTTGAGAAAGGGTTGGAATATTTAAAAATAAAGGGAGAAAAATTAACGGAAACCGGATTGAAATTTGTGAGAAGACAGTTTGATGGCGGAAAATACTATTTCATTGTTAACCATACTGCAAAGGAAATCAGTCAATTTATTCCTATAAATGATACAGGAAATCAAACGGTGATCATGAATCCGGAAAACGGAGATTTCGGAGTGGCGGAAACACAAAATAATTCCGTGAGAATTCAGCTGAAATCCGGGCAGTCTTTAATTCTAAAAATTAATGAAACCACAGATCGCTCAATTCCAAAATGGGAATATATTGAAAAGACAGATTTTCCCATCAATTTAAATCAAAATTGGCAACTGACTTTCAAAGAAGGCGGCCCCGAACTTCCAAAATCAAGAAACTTAAAAAAACTGGAACCCTGGACGAATTTTTCACAAGATCCCTTAACACAGAGTTTTTCGGGAACTGGTGTTTATACAACGGAATTAAATTTAAAAAATAAAAAGGCAGACGATTATCTTTTGAAATTTGATAAATTGTATGAAAGTGCCAAAGTAATCGTAAACGGTCAGGAAGCAGGAATTGTCTGGAGTATTCCTTTTGAAATTAACATTGGGAAATATCTGAAAAAAGGAAAAAATACCATTAGTATTGAAGTTTGCAATTTAATGGCCAATAGAATCCGATACATGGATCAGAATAAAATTCAGTGGCGTAATTACCATGAAATCAATTTTGTAAATATTGATTATAAAGCTTTTGATGCTTCCAACTGGAAAGTTCAGCCTTCCGGCTTGGATGGACAAATTCAGTTATTTCCATTATACTATTCGAAATAGAATAAAACATGAAACAGAGTATATTAAAATAATTTGCGCAATCGATTGAATTGTGTTAATTTAAATCATTGAGAATTATGAATATAAAATATAACTTTATTTTACTGATAATTCTTTTTTCACAGCTCCTTTCAGCACAAAGGCAAATGGAGTTTTTAAAAAGAGGAATTGTTGCAATACCTTCCGGATCAGGGGTTTTTGTGAGTTGGCGTTTGCTGGGCACAGAACCTCAAAATATCCCGTTTGATTTATACCGTATCGAAAATAACAAAAGCAAAAAACTGAATGAAAAACCATTGGTTAACGAAACCAGTTTTTTAGATAAAACGGCAGATAAAACAAAGAATTACACTTATTTTGTGAAATCCAGCACCAAGAATCAGGAGATTGATCAGGATTCTGCGAACTATGCAGCTAGTCAGAAACCCTATTTTTCAATTCCGTTAAAAACTCCGGTTGGATATACGCCAAACGATGTTTCTGTTGCGGATCTGGACGGTGACGGTGAATATGAAATCATCCTTCATCAAACCGGGCAATCCAAAGACAACAGCCAGAAAGGTTTTACAGATGAACCGATTATTCAGGCCTATAAATTGAATGGTAAATTTTTATGGGAAATTAATTTAGGGAAAAATATTAGGGAAGGCGCACATTACACACAGTTTTTAGTGTACGATTTAGACCAGGACGGTAAAGCAGAAGTGGTCATGAAAACTGCAGACGGAAGCAAAGACGGTAAGGGGAAATGGATCGGAGATCCTACAAAAGATTATAGAAATGAAAACGGATTTATCCTTTCAGGCCCTGAATTTCTGACTGTTTTTAATGGAGAAACAGGTGAGGAAATTAATACCGTTAATTATATTGTTCCCAGATTTCAAGGCAGCTTAAATCCTACTCCCGAACAGCTTACAGAAACCTGGGGCGATGCGAAAGGGAACCGTGTAGACCGGTTTTTGGGCGCAGTTGCTTATCTGGATGGCAAAACGCCGAGCATTATTATGTCTAGAGGGTATTATACACGAACAGCAATCGCAGCCTGGGGTTATAAAGATAAAAAGCTCAGTTTGAGATGGCTGTTTGATACGGAAAGCTCGGAAGAAAATAAAAAATTCCGTGGTCAGGGAAACCATAATTTGAGCATTGCCGATGTTGATAACGATGGGAAAGATGAAATTGTCTTTGGAGCAATGACGGTTGATGACAACGGAAAAATACTGAACAGCACAGGCTTTGGTCACGGTGATGCTTTGCATGTTGGTGATCTGGATCCTTCTCATCCCGGACTGGAAATTTTTGATATTCAGGAGAGATTTGATGATGCTGGTGTGCACTTCAGAGCGGGTGCAACGGGAAAGGTTTTATGGAAACTACCATCTTTAGTGTACAGCAAGCAAGGAAAATTCCAAGGTCCCGGAAGAGGATTGTCTTTAAACATAGATCCCCGTTTTCAAGGTTCGGAATCCTGGGCTGCCGGAGCCGGGCTGAAAGGCATTTACGATACTAAAGGAAATAAGATCAGCGATAAAAATCCTGCCTGCAATATGGGGATTTATTGGGACGGAGATTTTTTAAGCGAAATTTTGGACGGAACTTCCGTGTCAAAATGGGATTGGAATAATGAAAAAACAAATATAATTTTTGACGCTAAAGATTTTCAGTGTGAATCAAACAACGGGACCAAGAAAAACCCTTCTTTGGTTGCCGATTTATTTGGAGACTGGCGGGAAGAAGTGATTTACAGAACCTCAGATAATCAGGAACTTCGGATTTTCAGTTCGACAATTCCGACGAATCACCGTTTGTACACACTGATGCATAATCCGCAATACAGATTGAGCATTGTTTGGCAAAATGTAGGCTACAACCAGCCTCCTCATACTGATTATTATCTGGATGAATCCGTTTCAAAGGTTCCTGCACCGGATATTTATACCATTAAGCCTTAAAATAGGTCTTGATGGTTTATAATTGAACAAATATTTAAACAAATACATTGTAAAAAAAATAAATATAATTATGAAGAAAGTACTAATGAGAGGCGCTCTTTTTGCGTTGATTTTCGGAATTTTATCCTCTTGCTCAGTTCAAAAGCAAACGAATGCAAAGAACGTTAGTCTTCCGGATAAAAAAGAAGTTTTGGAAGTTTCACGGAGGGCAAATCAATATTTCATGAACAAATGGCCAGATCCGGGAAAGGAAGTTGTCGGCAAAAAAGTATGGCCAAGCAATCTGTGGACGAGAGCTGTTTACTACGAAGGATTAATGGCTTTGTATAAAATAGATCCTAAAAAAGAATATTATGATTACGCCATCGACTGGTCTCAAAAACACAACTGGGACATGATGCGTGATACATATACCCGTAATGCCGACAATCAGGCTTGCGGACAAACATATCTGGACCTTTATGAAATAGACGGAAGAAAAAATCCGGAGAGAATAAAATTCGTGAAAGCTTCGATGGACAGTATGATTGCTTCCAAAAAATCAGATGACTGGTGGTGGATCGACGCGCTCCAAATGGGGATGCCAATTTTTACGAAACTGGGCAGGATTACAGGTGAACAAAAATATTTCGATAAAAATTACGAAATGTATTCCTTTACGAAATATAAGCACGGTGGAAATGGTTTATATAATCCAAAAGATAAACTTTGGTGGAGAGACAAAAGCTTTGTTCCGCCTTACACAGAACCCAACGGCGAAGATTGCTACTGGAGCCGTGGAAATGGATGGGTAGTTGCTGCTTTGGCTCGTACACTGGAAGATACACCAAAATCCGACCCGCATTATCAGGAATATTTACAAGATTATAAAGATCTGTTATCAGCTTTGCTTCCAATCCAAAGAGAAGATGGTTTTTGGAATGCAAGTTTACATGACCCTAACAATTTCGGAGGCAAAGAAATGACGGGAACCGCTCTGTTTATATACGGAATGGCATATGGTATTAATAAAGGCCTGATTGATAAAAAAACGTATTTACCCGTTGTTATAAAAGCCTGGAACGCTATTGTAAAAGATTCTGTTCAGCCTGATGGATTTTTGGGTTGGGTACAGGGAACAGGAAAAGAGCCTAAAGACGGTCAGCCACTTGCCATTGACAAACAGCCTGATTTTGAAGATTATGGATTAGGCTGTCTGTTGCTTGCAGGAAGCGAAGTTTATAAGTTAAAGTAAACCAACATTTGTTTGATTACATAGAATCTTTGATTTCAAGACAAACAATTATTATTATAGCATGACACTACAAGATGCGCAATCGATTTCATAGTATTAATTTTCAAATTCAATCCATAAGATAAAATTATGAATGCATTATTAGGAGTTTTTTTTCACTTCTTAGGAGGTTTTTCTTCGGGGAGTTTTTACTTGCCCTATAAGAAAGTAAAAGGCTGGTCCTGGGAAACCTATTGGTTGATAGGAGGAGTTTTTTCCTGGATCATCGTTCCGCCGCTTGCGGCATTTCTTACCATCCCTAATTTTTGGGAAATTATCCTGAATGAAAGTTCTTCCATATTGGGGCTTACGTTTTTGTTTGGTGCTTTGTGGGGAATTGGAGGTTTTACTTATGGCTTGGGGGTTCGGTATTTGGGAGTAGCACTCGGAAGCAGCATTATTTTGGGGCTTTGCATGGTGTTTGGCTCGCTGGTTCCTTCTATTTATTATGAATTTTCTCCGCAAACAGGAAAAGATAATATCGGTTTATTGTTTTCCAGCAAATGGGGCCAGTTTGTTCTATTAGGGCTTCTGGTTTGTGTAGTTGGAATCATTATCAGCGGAAAAGCAGGGATGATGAAGGAAAGAGAACTGCAAACCGATTCAACAGATCCTCACGGTGTAGAAGTAAAAACGGAGTATAAATTCGGATTGGGATTAATTGTTTCTATCATTTCCGGAGTTTTAAGTGCGTGCTTCAACTTCGGACTGGAGGCCGGAAAGCCAATGGCAATCGTAGCCAATGAATTATGGAAAAATTCTAACCCGGGACAGGGAGAATTCCTTTTTCAAAATAATGTAACGTATGTTGTTGTGCTTTGGGGCGGAATGGCAGTCAACCTTGTAGGCTGTTTGTATTTAGCCATTAAAAATAAATCATATACCGATTATACCAAAAGAAACGTACCGGTTTTACGAAACCTGATTTTCTGCGCGCTTGCCGGAACTATGTGGTTTTTACAGTTTTTCTTTTACGGTATGGGCGAAAGTAAAATGGGCAATGGCGCCAGTTCGTGGATTTTACACATGGCATTTATCATTTTTATAGCTAATTTATGGGGAATTATCATCAAAGAGTGGAAAGGAGTTTCTAAAAGAACCATTACTACCATTGCTGTTGGAATGATCGTCATGTTTATTTCTATTTTGATGGTAGGATACGGAAACTCTTTGAGATAAGCTTCATTTACGATTTAACATTATCATTTGTATAGTTTCAGAGTTAGAATTTTAACTCCTTTAGAGGCACTGATTTTTTCAGTGTCTTTTTATTAAAAATAATTTAACTCTAAAAAAGGATTGTCTATTTAAAATAGGAACTTTTAATTCACGGTTTAGTTAAGTATTGTACTGAATAATTGATAATTTACGGTTTTTTTATTATTTATTTGAAATATAATTTAAATATTTCTGGTTAATCATGATAAATTATGAATGTTTTAATACAGGATATTGCAGGATGCCCGAATTTTTGTAACGGTGTATTTTGGTAACATAAAAATTAACATATGTCTTTGATAGTTAAACACAAAAATATAAAGCGAATAGTGTTTCCGGCATTTATGCTTTCAACAAGTTTTGTCTGGGGGCAAAAGGCAGTAAATGATACTGTGAAGAATGGTATAAAAGATATTGAGGAAGTGGTCGTTATTGGTTATGGTAAAGTTAAGAAGTCGGATTTAACGGGATCTGTTTCTTCAGTTTCTGCAAAAGATTTAGCAGCTACACCGGCAATGAATGCTTTACAGGCACTGCAGGGAAGAGCTGCAGGTTTGAATATTGTGACAGCGGGTGGTGCTCCGGGAGCCAGCGCAAATGTTACAATCAGGGGAGGTTCTTCCATTACTCAGAGTTCTGATCCGCTTTATATTGTAGACGGCTTCCAATTGGATAACGCTTTGAATGTGATTAATCCTAATGATATTGAAAGTATAGATGTGCTAAAAGGAGCTTCTGCCATTGCCATTTATGGTGCCCGTGGTTCCAACGGTATTATTGTTATTAAAACTAAAAGCGGGAAAAAAGGAAGAACGGTTGTCAACTACAATACTTTCATGTCATTTGATATGCTTTCAAAAAAACTGGATATGCTTTCAAATCCAGAACAATATGTAAAATATCAATACGAATTGGGAGTGCTTCAGTCCAAACCATCAGCGTGGAGTAATGTTTTTGACAATAATTTGGGTACAGATTCACCAGGATTTTATTCAGGAGCCTATCAGAGAATTGCCAATCGCTACGGATCTGCTTCTGCATTAGACTGGCAGGAAAAAATGTTGGGAGGAACAGGTTTAACTCAGAACCACAACGTAAACGTTTCTGCCGGAAACGATAAAACACAGGCATTCATTAGTTATAATTACAATAAGCAGGAGGGTTTGCTTCAAAATTATAGCGAAACAAGAAATTCATTACGTGCCAATATCACTTCAGAGTTGTATAAAGGGGTAAGAGTAGATTTCAACACCATGTTTACGAACAATTCTGTAAACGGGGGAGGTGCTTATTCAGGAATGAAAAAAATTCTTCTTCAGCCTATCACCGGGGGAACATTATTTACTCAGGATCAGTTGTTCAACACTCAGACTTTCCCGGATTTTTCAGCTTTAGATTCTGGGTTCGATACAGAAAACCCATTCATAGAAACCCAGGCATCTACTTCGAACAAACGTACAAGAACATTCGTAGCCAATGCAGGTATCGAATTTGACTTTCTGAAAAACTTCACATGGAGAACCGCCGGACAATATAGCTGGACAAACAGTAAATCAACATCATTTTCAGATCAGAATTCCCGTGCCTTTCTTACAGATCCTATCAACACAGGGATTAACGGAAATATTGCCAATGCGGAAACATTCCGTTATCAGATCACCAATACTTTGAATTATAATAAAACTTTTGGTGAAAAACATAAAGTAAATGCTTTAATCGGGAACGAAATCTGGTATGAAGAATCCGAAGGAAGCAGCATGAGGCTTACAAAATTCCCATATCCTAATTTCGGATTGGATGATATTGCCAACGCAACGGTTGCCGATAAAAATACAGATAGATCAAGCAACAGCTTACTTTCCTATTTTGCCCGTGTGAATTACAACTATGATAATCGTTATTTAATTACAGGAACAATACGTGCAGATGGTTCTTCAAAATTTGCAGAAGGTTCTCGCTGGGGATATTTTCCGTCTGTAGCAGGTGCATGGCGTGTTTCTCAGGAAAATTTCTGGCAGGGTCATAAGATCGATAAAATCGTTAATGATTTTAAATTAAGAATTGAATATGGGGTTACGGGTAACAATGGAGTTGCTAATAACTTATGGAGAACCAATGTTTTACTTACAGATTATCCAATGAACAATACTCAGGGATATCCGGCATACGTTACAAGTACAAACTGGGGAAATCGTGATCTTCAGTGGGAAGAGCTGAGAACAACCAATATTGGTGTAGATTTAGCTTTTTTTAAAAACAGAATTAAATTAACCTCCGAATGGTATAATAATAACGTAAGCAAAATGCTTTTCGAAAGTGTACTTCCCGTTTCTTCAGGATATTCAAGACAATACCAGAATATTGGTTCTATGAGAAACAGGGGGATGGAATTCACACTAAATACGGTGAATTTAAGATCAGAAAATTTCAGATGGACAACAGATCTTAATATCTCTTTCAATAAATCTAAAGTTCTTTCTCTTGAAAACGGACAACTGAATAAAACATTCAGCGTAGGAGGCAGCAGAACGGGAATGGTGACTTACTACGCAACTGTAGGAGAGGAATTAGGAGATATGTACGGATATATTTATCAGGGAGTATATACCACGGATGATTTTACTCAAAATCCGGACGGATCATTAACCTTAAAACCGGGAGTTGTAAAACCTTCAACCGGAACTCCTAAACCGGGAGATATGAAATTTGCTGCTGATAATGAAGCAGGAGATCAGTTTACAAGAAAAATGCAGAAGATCGGAAACGGTACTCCGGACTTTATCGGGGGAATCAGTAATAATTTCTCTTACAAAGGCTTTGACCTGGCCGTATTTATGAAATTCAGCGTTGGGAATGATATTTACAATGCTACTAAACAAAGTTTAAGTCCATATGCAATGTTCCAGAATGTTCCTTCAGAATTCGGAAACAATTATTATCATTTGATTGATCCTAATACGGGACAGGCAACAACTAATCTCATCAGGCTTAAAGAACTAAACCCGGATGAAAATTCAAGACTTTGGAGTCTGAGCAATGCAAATACTGTAAATATTGCTTATCCATCATCATATTATGTAGAAGACGGTTCTTATCTGAGAATTTCCCAGGTAACATTAGGATATTCTTTTCCCAAAGAGTTTTTAAATAAAGTGATGCTGTCTAATGCCCGTATTTATTTTACAGTTAATAATTTGGCTACAATTACAGGGTATTCAGGGTATGATCCTGAAGTTACGGCGGCAAGCGGGGTGACTGTTACACCTGGATATGACAGTTCTACATATCCTCGTTCAAGAAGCTATGTTCTTGGTCTTAATTTAACTTTCTAATATGTAATATTTAAATCATGAAAAATATATATAATACTCCCATATTTCTAAGAAAACTAGTCATTCTTCCCTCAATTTTCGTAGCCGTTTTAGCAATGAATTCATGCAGCGAAGATTTTCTGGATCAGCCTGCTTATAATTCATTGGATACAGAATCTGTATTTAAAAATATAGATACTGCAGAGATGTTTGTTCTGGGGTGTTACAGAGGTATAGTTCCAACTGAAATGTATTATCAGCTGGGGGCAGGAGACACCGTAACCCACTCCTCAGAAGATGGTTCTACAAATAATTCCAAATATAATATTGCCAACTATCAATATGATGCCTATACTCCGAATACAGTTACAGGGATTTACTCTGCGATGTATGCGGTTATTGAAAGAACAAATATTGCAGTGAGCGGATTAAGCAAAATGGAAGCAAGCACAAAACGTGATGCTTTATTGGCTGAAGTGAAGGCCATTCGTGCATTTTGTTATTATAATTTAATTCGCGTTTACGGAGACGTTCCTTCGGTTTTTAAACCTCTGGATGAGATGGATCCGAATGACCCAAATACATTATATCCAAAACGTACTTCAAGGGACGAGATTTACGATCGCATCATTGCTGATCTTCAGGAATCTGTAGTAAACATTCCAAATTTTGGACAAAGTGGATATGCAACAACAGAACGTTTAACGAAACAGGGAGCTAATGCCTTATTGGCGAGAATTGCCCTTTATGCAGCAGGGTATTCCCTTCGTTGGGACCTGAATACCGGAAGCGGGGCCATGATGTCGCGTCGTAGTGATAACAGCAGAGTTCAGCAGTTGTACCAGATTGCAGACAATGCCTGTGCTGCTATTATCAACGGAGGGACAAATACTTTGGTTCAGGCCCAGGGAGGCAAAAGTGGTTTTGAAGCGCTGTGGTTCAATTTCTGCCAGAGAAAATTTTCAGTGACAAACTCAGAAATTCTTTGGCAAGTTGCTGAATATGGGGCAAATACAAACTCAGCTTTTGGAGTGTACGCCAATGAGGGTTCCCGTGGAGGAACGTATGGATCAAGAAAGGCACTACAATTCATTCTTCCTAGTTATTATCTGTCTTTTAACCAGGGAGATACACGTAGAGATGTTTCTTGTACTTCTTACAGTGTATACTTCTTAAATAATGGTTCAGCAGGGGATACCTGGGTGAATGCCGGAACTACATTTTCCTGCATTCTGTCAGGTAAATTCAGGATGGGATGGTGTGTTGCGCCTCAGGCGGCAGATGCACGTAATTTAAATATTCCTATTTTAAGATATGCGGATGTTTTATTAATGTATGCAGAAACCCAGAACTATTTAAACGGAGGGCCTACTGCTGCGGGAACTTCTGCTTTAATGCAGGTAAGAAACCGTGCAGGAATCGGGGCTATATCGGTTCCGTCTGGTCAGCAGGCATTTGAAGCCGCTATTGTTCAGGAGCGTAAATGGGAATTTGCAGGAGAGTTTAATCTTCGTACAGATTTGATCAGAATGAATCGTTTGGCAAGCGAAATTGATGCGACAAGGCAGGCGATGAAAAACTTGTCAAACAAAACGGGAGCCTATGCAAATACACCTGTTTACCGACTTTATAAACTTGAAAAAAATGCACAGGTTTATGGTGATCCGTTTTTGGCATTAAAATATATTGATATTACGAGTCCTGCAGAAATTGCAGTAATTACTAATGTTCCGACGAGTTCTACAGGCTTCGCGAATTATCAGACCGCATTAAGAGCTATTGCAGTAGCACACGGACAAGCCACAACAACGGATGACAAATGGTATCCTGCAAATATGTTCCAGGCTTATAACAGTACATTTAACAGCAATGCAAAAAGGACAGCCGGATTTATAGGAGCTGCTGCAGGCCAGCTTCAGATCGGGAGTATCATCTACACCAAGCCAACAGGCTCAGCAGAAAACGGAGGAACATATCCCAACTGGATAGAAGGCGGGGGAGACGGTCTTTTCTACGGATTTGTACCGAATAAAACAGAATTGCTTCCTTTTGCTGCACAGTCGGCAGGTCATCCGTTGGTTGATAATCCAAATCTGAGTCAATTGCCCGGATATTAATTCAAATAAAATTTAACATTAAGAAATTTAGAATGTATGATTTAAGGGTTTAAGCTAAAATGTTATGCTTCAAAAACATTTTGGATGTTCCTTAATAGTTCTTAACCTTTTACATTTCTTAATGGTTACAATAAAAACAACCATAACCACAAAATTATTAATCAAAATAACCGGAATCAGATTGATATAGAATTCATTTATTTAAACGTTAATTTATCTTTAAATAAAGCATTTAGCAGTATAGTACGGGATGCTATAAAAAATATTACGATCTAATTTTGGTTAAAATTTAGAAATATAAGATAACAAATGGAAAAAGTAAAAGCATTTAATTACGTAGACTATTTATGGGATGAAAACAAAGCGGCATCTTTAGGAAATGATCAGGTGGCTTTATTTTTATACCGCTCAAACATATTAGGGGCAGATTTAAGAATTACCAATTATGGAGGAGGGAACACAAGTTGCAAAACCATTGAAAAGGACCCGTTAACCAACGAAGAAGTTGAGGTAATGTGGGTAAAAGGTTCAGGTGGCGACATCGGAACTTTGACTAGAAAAGGAATTGCCGGATTATACACAGAAAGACTGAGAAACCTGAAAAATGTGTACCAGGGCTTGGCAGATGAAGACAGAATGGTAGGCTTATTTAATCACTGTATTTTTGATCTGGACAGCAAAGCGCCCTCTATTGATACGCCTTTACATGGTTTACTTCCATTCAGACATATCGATCACCTTCATCCGGATGCTTTAATTGCGGTAGCTGCTGCAAAAGACAGCGAAAGAATTACAAAAGAAATCTGGGGCGATACAATGGGCTGGGTTCCATGGCAGCGTCCGGGTTTCGACTTAGGATTGCAATTGGAAAAATGTTTAAACGATAATCCTGGAATCCGAGGAATTGTTTTGGGCAGCCACGGATTATTTACCTGGGGGGATACTTCTTACGAATGTTACATCAACAGTTTGGAAGTTATCGAAATGGCTTCTGAATATATTGCTAAAAAAATCGAAGAAAAAGGGCAGGTTTTTGGCGGACAAAAAGTGGAATCTCTTCCAGCTAACGAGCGTAAGAATAAAGCAGCTCAATTGATGCCGTTGTTACGCGGTTTAGCTTCATCTGAAAGCAGAATGGTTGGCCATTTTATAGACAGCGATGTTGTGTTAGAGTACATCAATAGTAATGATTTGGAGCGTTTAGCACCACTGGGAACTTCTTGTCCGGATCATTTTTTACGTACGAAAATTCAGCCTTTAGTTTTAACTTTAGACAAAAATGAAGATTTAACTGATTCTAAAGCTGTTTTAGAAAAATTAAATCCTCTTTTCGAACAATACAGACAAGAATACAAAGAATATTACGAAACCTGCAAGCACCCAAACAGCCCCGCAATGCGTGATCCGAACCCTGTGATCATCATTTACCCGGGAGTGGGGATGTTCAGTTTTTCAAAAGATAAGCAGACAACGCGTGTTGCAAACGAATTTTACGTAAATGCAATCAATGTAATGCGTGGTGCAGAAGCCATTTCTGAATACACTTCTTTACCGAGACAGGAAGCATTTGACATTGAATACTGGTTGCTTGAAGAAGCGAAACTTCAGAGAATGCCCAAAGAAAAGCCATTGTCAAGAAAAATTGCAATCGTAACCGGAGCCGGAGGTGGAATCGGACAGGCTATTGCAGACAAAATGGTTCAGGAGGGCGCAGTAGTTGTTTTCACAGACCTGAATCAGGAAGCTTTAGATTCTGTTACAGAAAAATACAGCAAAGATCAAGCTGTAGCCGTAACTTGTGACGTGACCAATGAAGAAGCGATTGTCAATGCTTTTAAAGATACAATTTTAGCATTTGGTGGAGTAGATATCATCGTTCATTCTGCTGGTTTAGCGATTTCTAAATCTTTGGAAGATACTACAACAAAAGATTGGGATTTATTAGAAAATGTTTTGGTAAAAGGTCAGTTTTTGATAGTGAAAAATGGTGTGGAAATCATGAAAAAGCAAGGTTTAGGAGGAGATATCGTTAATATTGCAAGTAAAAACGGATTGGTTGCCGGACCGAATAATGTAGCTTACGGAACTGCAAAAGCAGCCCAACAACACATGACAAGATTATTGGCAGCAGAATTGGCAACGGATAAAATTCGCGTCAATGTGGTAAATCCTGACGGTGTAATCGTAGGCAGCAAAATCTGGGAAGGAGCCTGGGCAGAAGGCCGCGCAAAAGCAAACGGAGTTACTATTGAAGAACTGCCTGCATTTTACGCAAAAAGAAATTTATTAAATGAAATTATTCTTCCTGAAGACATTGCCAACGGAGTTTTCGCCTGTATCGCAATATTAGATAAAACGACAGGAAACATCATCAATGTAGATGGAGGAATGGCAAATGCATTTCCAAGATAATAGATTAAAAAAATTAATACAAAAGCCTTTTTTGACACTTAAGTTGATTAAGTTAACTGTAAAATGTAAAAAAGAGCACCTAAGTTTTTTTTGAAAATCTTTGATTTTCTTCTTATGTGGACTTTTTATTTTCATTGATTTAAACTTTTTTAAAGCTTAAGTGTTCCAAAATGTTTAAAAATAAGAAGCTTTTGTGTCTATAAATCAATTCAAAAAATCAAATTATGATTATAGGAAAAGATATCATTGAACAATACAATACAACAGAAATTGAAAACTTTACTGCAGATTTTGATTTTCTACAAAATAAATTAACAAAATCAGGAGCAGATGTTGCTGAGATTGTCAATAAAATTGCTGATTTTCAAGTAGCCATTCCGAGTTGGGCTTTAGGAGCCGGAGGAACAAGGTTCGGGAGATTTTCTTACGGTGGTGAACCTTCTTCTTTAGAACAGAAATTAGATGATGTAGGATTGATTCATGCTTTAACGCATTCTGCAGGAGCTGTTTCGTTGCATATTCCTTGGGATATCCCGGGTGATGTGAAAGCCATTAAAGAAAAAGCTGCATCTCACGGACTTGTTTTTGATGCCATGAATTCCAACACTTTTCAAGATCAGGCAGGAGCTAAACAATCTTATAAATTTGGTTCTCTGAACTCTGTGAATGAAGATTCTCGGGCTTATGCCGTAGAGCACAACAAAGAAGTGATCAGAATCGGAAAAGAATTAGGTTCCAAAAGCTTAACCGTTTGGTTGGCGGACGGAGCAAGTTTTCCTGGACAATTGAATTTCCAGACGGCTTTGTCGAATACTGAAAAAAGCTTAAAAGAAATCTATGCAGGAATGCCTGAAGATTGGAAGCTTTTCATAGAATATAAACCTTACGAGCCGAATTTTTATTCAACAACCATTCAGGATTGGGGAACTTCGTTTATGCTGGCCAATGCTTGTGGAGAAAGAGCTTACACATTGGTAGATTTAGGACATCATTTACCGAATACCAATATTGAGCAGATCGTTGCAACCTTAATGTACAAAGGGAAATTAGGAGGTTTCCACTTCAACGACAGCAAGTATGGAGATGATGATTTGACGGTAGGTTCCATTAAACCTTACGCTTTATTCTTGATTTTTAACGAATTGGTATATGGAATAGAAAATAATCCTCAAAATCCTTACCCGGCTTGGATGATCGATGCAAGTCACAACATTAAAGACCCGTTGGAAGATTTGTTACAGTCTTTGGAGGCCATTTTAATTGCTTATGCACAGGCACTTTTGGTTGATCAGAAAGCATTAAAAACAGCCCAATTAAACAATGATGTCGTTGGTGCTCAGGATATTCTGCAGAATGCCTACAGAACAGATGTTCGTCCGTTATTAAGAGCTGCAAGGTTGCAGACAGGGGCGGCTTTAGATCCGATCGCAGCTTACAGAAATTTAAAGGTAAGAGAAAATTTAATTACCGAAAGAGGCTTAGAAACCAAAGCAACGGGATTATAAAATCCTGTTTTAAAATTGATAATTTCAACTTTTGAGTGCAATCGAAAGTTTTTATTATATGTATCCTTATTTTTTTATCATTAAGGTTGAAAGTGTTTGGATGTAGGATTTAGCTTTGCTGCTTAAGAAATAAGTGGATTTTTTCTTAATACATCTTACCATCTGAACACTCCTTAATGGTGTTTAAAACAAAATTAGTATGCTTTGCTGAGTAAAACGCCTTGCGAACTTAAAAACGTACAGTAGTCAAATGAAACTTTGTGGACTCTGCGTTTAAAAAATAGATTGCTTTGTCGCTTTGCTCCTCGCAATGACAAAAATAAAAATTCATCCCAAGAATGTCTAAAAAAAAGGTAACCATAGTATTTGATATTGGAAAAACCAATAAAAAGTTCTTTTTATTCGATAAAAATTATAAAGAAGTTGTTCGGGAATATACAGAATTACCGCTCACCACTGATGAAGATGGTTATCCCACGGAAGATCTTGCAGCCCTGCAAAACTGGATAAAAGATAATTTTAATGCCATTCTTGATAATGAAAAATATGAAGTAAAAGCAATCAATTTTTCCACATATGGAGCAAGTTTCGTGCATCTGGATCAGAAAGGAAATGTTCTGACTGCACTGTACAATTACACCAAACCGATGGATCAGGAAATTCTTGATTTATTTTATGAAAAACATGGAAGCAAACTGAAAATTGCCCGCGAAACAGCATCACCTCAGGCAGGAATGTTGAATTCAGGTCTGCAATTGTTTTGGTTGAAATATAAGCATCCTGAAATATTCAAAAAAATCCGCTACAGTCTACATTTACCTCAGTATTTATCATATTTGTTTACCGGAATTGGTGTATCAGAATTTACGTCAATAGGCTGTCACACCAACTTATGGGATTATGACAAAGCTGATTACCACGAATGGGTGTATGAAGAAGAAATAGATGCTTTATTGCCACCCATTGTACCGACTTCGGCAAGCATCAATACATCTTACAGAAATAAAAAAATTAAAATTGGTGTTGGAATCCACGACAGTTCTTCCGCGTTGCTGCCTTATATTTTAAGTAAAAAAGATCCTTTTTTATTGCTTTCTACAGGAACCTGGAGTATTTCTCTGAATCCGTTTAATGATGAAAGCCTTACTGATGAAGATATAGAAAATAATTGCCTGAATTATATGCGGATAGATGGGAAACGTGTAAAAGCATCTCGTTTTTTCATGGGAAACGAATACAAAATTCAGGTTGAAAAATTATGTGCTTATTACGGAAAAGAATATGGTTTCCACAGAGAAGTACAGTTTGATCAGGATTTGTATTTGCGTTTAATGAAAAATAAAAATATTTATTTTCGCTTTGAAGGAATTATTTTAAAACGAAAAATGATCAGTGAAACAGATTTAAAATCATTTGCAACTTTCGAAGAAGCGTATCACCAATTGATGATCGAACTGATGGATTTACAGATTCATACGATTACAAATGCAATCGGAAATTCAGATATTGAAAACATTTACATCGATGGCGGATTCACCGGTAATGATGTATTTATGAAACTAATGTCTCATCATTTTCAGCATTATAATGTGATGTCTACACATTCTCCGTTGGGTTCTGCTTTGGGAGCTTCCATGGTGATTTCCAACAAGAAAATAGACGAAACTTTTTTACAGCAGCATTATCAGATGAAAGTGCTTCAACCGTTAATTCTTAATTTATAAATCATGTCATTTCCATTTGATACCCGTTACGCTTCACTTGAACTTTTAATTGAAAAGGCAAAAAAAAGAATGCCTCGCTTCGCTTTCGAATATCTGGACGGAGGTTGTAATGAAAACATCAACCGAGACAGAAATACGAGTGAATTAAGAGAAGTTTTGCTTCGTCCACGTTATCTGAATAATTACAGCGAAACCAGCATGGAAACTGAATTATTTGGAGTAAAATATTCTGCGCCATTCGGGATTTCTCCTGTAGGTTTACAAGGATTAATGTGGCCAAATGCACCGGAAATTTTAGCCAAAGCAGCTTTTAAACATAATATTCCTTTCATATTAAGTACTGTAACGACAAGCAGCCTTGAAAGAATTTCCGAATTAACAGAAGGAAAAGCCTGGTATCAATTATATCATCCAAGAGAAGAGTGGTTGCGCGATGATATTCTTGACCGCTGTGAAGCTTCAGGTTATGATGTACTTGTCGTTTTGGCAGATGTTCCCACTTTCGGATACAGGGCAAAAGAAATCCGGAATGGGTTAGCCATGCCTCCTCAATTGAATTTCCGAAACGTTTCCCAGGCTTTGGTAAAGCCACAATGGTGTTTAGAGATGCTGAAATATGGCGTTCCGAGCTTTAAAACAATGGAAAAGTATATGGATAAAAATATGAATGTGAAACAGCTGGGACAGTTCATGAATTCTACGTTTTCCGGAAGATTGAATCCGGACAGAATCAAGGCTATCCGTGATAAATGGAAAGGAAAGCTGGTCATCAAAGGGGTCGCTTCAGACGAAGATGCTGCAGAAGCTGTACGATTAGGATTTGATGGAATGATCATCTCCAATCACGGCGGAAGACAGCTCGATGCCGGAGAATCTACGATTGCCGTAGTGAAAGAAATCAGCGAAAAATATAAAGGTCAGATCAAAATAATGATGGATAGCGGCGTAAGAACCGGTCCTGATGTTGCCCGTGCTTTAAGTTGTGGTGCAGAATTTACCTTTATGGGAAGGACTTTTATGTATGCAGTGGGAGCTTTAGGTGAAAAAGGCGGTGATCATATCATTGAAATGCTTAAAATGCAATTCAGACAGGTTCTGGAGCAGGTTTGCTGTGAAAAACCGGAAGATTTACAAAACTTTAGAGTGAAATAAAATTTTTCAGGTTTTGTTACTATTCAATAGAAATAGGCTTTAGTCCATTTTCAATAAGAAATTCTACATTTGGCTTTAGCCAAAAACCTACACTAAAATAAAAAAATTCGCAAGCTAGCTTTGCGAATTTTTGTTTATCAAAATCTTGATAATTTATTTTTTCTTTTCAGATTTTACGGCTTGTCTGGCTAGTAATTTCCAGTCGTTTTTCACTTTTGCCCAAACCAATAATACATCCAAAGCTACATCACCCGGAGTTTTTCCAAGATCAGCAGTCGTTGCATAAAAATGGTGGCGGACAATCGCTGTGTTTCCAATGATATTGATGTTTTGGTTCGTAATATCAATCGTTACAAAATCTGATTTTTTAGTGACTAATTTGTCTACAAATTCTGCAGCGTCGTCTATATGCCCACCCGAATGTCCATAAGTTAGTTCAGGTAAAATCAAAGCTTCTAGACTTGTTTTGTCACCGCTTATCATGGCTAATCTTAGCCTTTCAGCAACAGCATTTACAGCCTCCTTATCACTTATTTTCTGCGCTGAAATACTTACTGCCATCATAAAACCAATGGCAAGAATTAATTTTTTAATCATAATTGAATAATATATTTCTTGATAGTATTTAAAAGTGTTTTGTTCTAAATTTGAAAAGCACTATCTGTGTAATCGATTGCATAATTGGATCTAAAACTAAAATAATAATCATTATAAAGAATCTCTCTGAATAAATTTAAAGACATTATTCACAGATTCTTTTTTATTTTTCAGAATCATATAAGCTGCAGATTCTCCCATAGCTTTAAAATCTGTAGTAATTACGGTAATTCCAAGTAGTTCTTTAAGAGGCGTTTCGTTATAGGAAATAATTCCGATGTCTTTGCCCAGCTCAAGATTTTTCTGTCGGATTTGCTTAACCAGATTCACCAGATCCCGTTCCCGAATCGTGATGAAAATATCTTTATCCTGCAATTCCATGTCGGGATAAATCTCGTCAAGAATTTCATAATCGAGTTTAAAATCCTTACAGAATTTTTCAAAACCGCGGACAATGCGGAAAGGATAGGGGTGAATGGATTTATCGGGATATACTAAAATGATCTTTTCGTATTTTTTTATTTTGTCTAAACCTTCTTTTAAAGCATTGTAAATATCATGTTCGAAATCCTGAAAAATAGAGCCATATTCTCCGGAAATATTAGGCTTGGTATTGTCTAACAGCAACAATTTGTTTTTCGGAATTTGTTCAATCATATCTAAAACCTGCTGTGTTGAACTGGTATGTTTAGACTGTTCATCCCGAAAATGAGGCATGATCACATAATAATCAAATCCGCCCAGGTTCTTTTTTAACGAATTAATGAAAAGCGTTTCGTCACAGTGATAAATATACATCTCAACATTGCCTTTGGTACCGATTGCATTGACGAAATAATTGTAGATCATCATTTTATAGGTACTCGGTTTGTTGATCAGGAAGAAAATGTTGATCACATCGTTTTTATTAACACGTGAGATGTAATAGCCTTTTCCCTTTACAGATTCGATGATTTGCCTTTTCCGGAGCTCTTTATAAGCTTTTTCTACAGTATCTCTTGAAAGAAAGCAGGACTCGCTGAGTTCGTTTATGGAAGGAATTTTTTCTCCAATCTTAATTTCTCCACTATCAATTCCGTTAAGAATAGAATCTACAATCTGTTTGTATTTAGGAACTCTGGAATGCTCATTGATTATTATTTCAAATGTTTCGGCCATGATGTTGAGATAGGAGATATTTATTTCAGTTTATAAAATAACTCGAGGTTAACGAACGGTGCAAAGCAAGTTACAAAAATTTATGATAACTTTTTTGATATGCTTTTAATGATAGTAAATGTTTAAATATTAATTATAAATGTGATTGTTCCGGTATAAACTATAACGGAAAAATACGATTTTAGTATACAAAGTTAAGCACAATGTATAAAAACTTAATAAAGCTGTTTGATTTTGTGTAACCTGAAGTTGATATCTGGTAAAGCAAAAAAACAGAAAAATGGATTTGAGAATTAAATTTTGGTGTTTATAATTTCAAACACAAAAGATGTAGAAGTTTCGAACTTTCCTCCCTGTGTTGCCCCGAACAGAAATTGAGGGGTCTTACCGTCTTTGTCCATTAAAATCATGGGACGTTCTAATCTCCCGAACCGTTTTAAATGATTGGGTGCTGCAGGCTCCTTAATATAACTCTTCATATTAAGATAAGCGATTTTCGGTTTGGACCAGCTAAGTCCGTCTCTGGAAGTTAAATGTAGGCCGTATTCATGGTTAAAAAATCCCATATCCCGGGCTACTATATGGAATTTTCTGTTTTGTTTCCAGATAAAAGCATCTTCCAGCTGGGCATTTCCAGGCAACAATGAAAAATCAATGACAGGATTTTCCTTTACTTTCTCATAAGGACCTGAAGGGTGGTTCGCCTTTGCCAGTCCATATTTTCTGTTTCCTCTTACCTGGCCTTTCTGATTTTCATATTCTTCAGTGTTCCAGGATTTATAAAAAAGCCAGAATTTGCCATCATTTCCTTTTACAAAAGCTGGGTTTGTAGTGCAATGGTCGTCCCATGAGCCTTTTTCTCCGGGAAGCAGCAGAGGTGTTTCTGGCCTTATCCAATTTCCATCAAGACTTTTTGAAGTGGCAAGCCCTATTCTTTTGGTATTTGTTTTTCCGTTGTGGTTGCCCATATAGAAAAGATAATACTCATCTTTCACTTTGGTAATTAAAGGATTATGACAAGTTGTGGCATCCCAGAATTCGCCACCTCTGGGGGAAAGAATAACTTGTTTATGCTTGAATTCTCCATAGGGAGACTCGGCTTCTGCACGGCAAATTTCAGAACCGTTGAGCCAGCCGCCCATTCCTTTTTCTTTTTTCCATCTGGAATAAAAAAGATGAACCTTACCGTCCTCGCCCCAAATCGGAGAATTACACCAAATGTAATAGTTTTCCAATGAAAAGGTCCGCCCGATTGGTTTTAAATTGAAATAAGGTGTGTCTGTGGATGATGAATCTGTAAATGACAGCCCCAGAACCACAGCTGTGATCCCAAGGGCTGAAGTCTGTAAAAAATCTCTGCGTGTAAAGTGTCCGGGCTTGTCCATCTCATCTGATTTACTGCTAATTTAGTATAAACATATAAGTAGACTGTCCTGTACTTTCGGTGAACTGTTTAATCTGAGCTTATCTGTCTTTAGTTATTTGGTTTTGGTTTTGAAAAATTAAAATCAGGGCATAAAAAAGCCTGCCTAAAGGCAGACTCTAACTACTACTATATGAATCTGAAATTTAAGGCATCTTTTTAAAACCTTCCGCTTTTATTTTCCATGAACCGTCTTTTGGAAAACCCGGAAATTCTCCTTTGGAGCTGTCCCAACCTTCAAGCATCATGGCAACAGCCGTTAATACCCCTCCGTTTCCGGGAAGATAAATACGGAGACGTTTATCCTGGAAATTATGACCGTTTTTAAGATAGGTATTAGTCTGAATGTTCATGAAAAGCGCATCCAGAGCTTTATTTGGAAGTCCTAGTCTTGCGGCATTCATGGCTGTCATTGGGAAATCCCAACCCCACGTATGTTCCCAGTTCCATCTTTCCCAAACGATGTCCAGTGTGTTTTTCATGATTTTTTTATCCAATTTCGGAGATTCGGGAACCATTCCTAATGCTCCCAAAACAGCAGGGTGATCAGTCATCCATTTGGGAAAAGTGAAAGAATCTTTTGCGGATTCGGTTGACAAATAAACACCATCCTGAACAGGAATCGGGGCCAATTTTGTAATAACCTCATCCCATTTTTTATCTCTCGGCTGTCCCAATCTTTCTTTCCATTGCTGAGCAATTTTCAGCGCCCAATCCCAATAAGCTACTTCATAAGTCGGGTTATATGTATCTTTTGCAGGGAAAACTTCCTGTGCCGGAATGACGCCTTTTCCGAGATTATAGCGGTTCTTCTCTTTATCATAATGAGCATAATCTGCCATAAATTCAGCGGTTGCAAAAATCAGGTCCTTATATTTTTCCAAAACTTTCTTGTCCTGTTTGTCGCGGTACAGAAGTTCGGTCATATAGATGATATGCGGCTGTTCCCAGATCAGGAATGCTGCTACAGAAGACGGACTTTCATTTCCTTCATTATCAGACATTTTAATCCATCTTACGCCTTTGTAGCCTTGTCTTTCTGCTAATTTTTTTGCTTTTTCAAAAGTCCTGAAATAATAATCCAATTGTTTTTCCAAGATCTCAGGTCTTCCCCATAAAGCGTAGTGAACACCATGCCACCAATGCATTTCTGTGTGTGGTTTTCCGTACCAGCTGTTGAAAGTTAACCCTGTTTCCTGTGGCGGATTGCTTCCTCCGCATTGTACTTTGGTTAAATACTCTGATAGAACAACCCGGCGTTCCAATTCGTTCGCTCTTGGGTCTGTACTTCCTTCAAAATCAACTGCTGCACCGCTTTTCCAGAAAGATTCCCATCCTGAAGTGCTTTCTTTTTCTGCATCAGCAAATAATGTTTTACTGCTTTTCGGATTTTTAGCTGAAAACTCAACGCTTAATTCTATTTTTTTGTTTTTTGAAGACGGTTCGAATACAAAATAATGTTTTCCCGCTTCACGTAATTTTCCTTCTGTAAAATAAAACTGAGTATAATAATCTGCACTCTGCAACTGATGATGAATTAAGCCTTGCGTTGATTGTGAAGAGACAATTTTTGTCGTATGATCATTTTCATTGCCATAAAAAGCGGCATCATCTAAAAACTGTCCGGTAGGAGAAGGGTAGCGTGCGAAAACTTTCAACCTGTTTTGAGCAATTAAATCAGACTCAATTTTAATTCCGATTTTATCAGAATTCTGAAAAGAAGCCGTCCATACTTTTACAGGTATTCCGTCCAGTGAGAATTCACTTGTTATAATTCCTGTCCAAAGATCAATTTTTTGATTAATGTTTGTCAGATCTGAAATTTTTGCTTTCTGACCATCTTTTTTAAGCAGTTCAATACCGATATTTCCTAATTGCAGACGATGTTTGTTAACTCTGAAATACTCAACGGCTTCTTTATTTCGTTCAGGCTCTTTCAGTTGCACACTGTACAGTGCTTTACGTCCTTCATTGTTGAAATCGTATGCTTTTAATGTTTCTTCAAATTTATAATCTTTAGTATTTGGAAAGCTGTTCCAGCCCCACTCAGACTGCGTTCCCAAAGAAACACCGTTTTTGTAATATTCGGGGAACGACTGCATTCCGGTGATGTCGACCGTGTAAGCAAATTTTCCGTTTCCGACAGTTAAAGTAGATAAGGTATCCGCTTTTGTATTAACCACATTGTGACGCTGGACTACCTTTTTTCGGTCTATTTTCTGGGCAGTTAATGAAGAAAAGCCTATCAGAAAAATGCCAAGATATACTGCTAATTTTTTACTCATATTTTTTTATTTAAGAATAGTGGCACTCATCAATCCGATAACGACATCGTTGCTCACTGCTGTTAATTTTATTGATTTTAATTCTCTGTTTGGGTCAATCGGCAGATCCAGAATGGTTGCGGCACCTCCTTCAACAGACCGACTGCTCACTCCTTTAATTTCCGAATATTTCGTTAAACTTCCTCCTTTGTACAATTCCCCGGTTTTCAGCTGAACCCGGTACGGAATTTTATCATCCGGAATTTCAAAAGCAAAATTATCGTCAAACAAATCCTGTTCGATAGGCCACCAGTTCACGGGGTTTTTTAGTTCTAATTCTGTACTCGAACCGTCTGAATATTGAACCGTAACCGTTCCGTTGGTAATTTGTGACTGCATCGGGTTGGTTGAACCAGCCATCAGAAAATAGACCTTTCTTCCTTTTCCTGTAACAGGGATTTCAACCGATTCCGGAAAATTATCCCATTGACTTGTAAAGACAATATTTTTCTCTTCGTTATTAATTAAAAAAGGAATTCCTAAGAACTCAAGCTTTCCGTCTTTTCGTTTTTTCATCAGTCCGCTGTCATCAATTTGAGTGGTGGTCAGCGGATAGCACCAGTTTCCGATTCCTTGCCATGGAAGCTGCAGGGTAGGGACATTGGGCCGTGGTGAAAGATATTTCTGATTAAAAATTTCGGTTACTCTTTCATTATATTTTAAGGCTAATGAAACAGGACTGAACTCTCCTTTATTTTCGATTTCCCAATCTGTTATTTCTACATTTTGTTTGATTCCATCGTACTCAAGCTGAATGAAGTTGGTTCCCTTGCTTAGATTATTTGTTGGAATTTCAATTGATGTATTTTGATTTTTTTGAATTGAAAAAGTTGTATTTAAATTATCAATATTCAATTTTCCATTGATTGTATTGGATGATTTAGACTGAATTTGCAGTTTTTTATTCACCCATTTTATTTCTAAAGGATATTGAATATCGACATTCACAGGTTGCCACCATTGCGTTCCATTTTGTTCCAATTGAACGAAAAAAGTTCCTTTTCTTTCTTCTTTCACCAAATTAAATTGATTGCCGTTTCGTTTTTTAATTAATGCCTGCGGATCGTAGATTTGTTGAATCTTCTTTTTTGAATCTAAATGGAGCTGGAGATTTTCAGAGATATAATTGATGTAATCTGTCTTTTCGGTTTTTAATTCTTCTCCCGAATATGTAATTTCAATGGAGAATTCTTTTCCTTTTTCTGTTTCTAACTTTACAAAAGGCTGTAAAATAGAATTGGGTTGTATCCTCCAATCTGCTTTTTTACCATTTACTGTCACCGATTTTATTTTGGTATGATTAACAGGAATCAGTACATCAAGCGAAACCGGGTTCATATAATTTGATTTAAGCCAATAATTTGTTTTTTTAGAGTTTCTGTTAAACTTAAATTCCCAATCCGGAAGTTTCAGTTCTGCGAAATTCCAGTCTTTGGGAAATCCTGGTTTTATGTTGATCTTATTTTCTAGTAATTTTGGGTAAATTCCGAAAAGTCCTTCTGTTAAAGTTCTCGCAGCTACACCAATCGGATCGGCAAAATCACGGTACAATTCTCCACGAAAGGCATCATAGTGGGATAATTGCTCAAAATTCCCCGGACTGATTCCATAATACATACTTTCGACCAAATTGCCTTTCCAAAGTCGATAGGCATCATCATTTCTTCCTGCCTGCCAATACGCTAAAGCAGTTTGTAAATTCTCGGCCAAGGCCACATTGTTGATCGACCAATCATAAGGCTGCCAGTTGGTGGTGGAAAGTGTGTAATAATTTTTATTAATTTCACCTTTTACTGTTACGGGAATCTTCGGAATGTGATTGTTGATGTATTGCGTGTTTTGATAATCTTCAAATTCATTTAAAATATAAGCATCCGAAACATGATAAATTGACCATATTCCAGGCTTGTCGTGAAGAATTTTATTACCCAGGGCATCTTTATATTCAGCAAAATAACCTTTACTTTTAATCCAAAGCTGGTTTTTCATGGCTTTAAAAATGGTTTCAGCTTCTTTTTCGTAAGGGGTGGAATCTTCGCCAATGATTTTTGCCAGTTTTGCCATTTCACGGTTGGCTCTGTAATTATAGGCAGAAGTGTGGGTCACTTTTCCGCCTGAATATTGCAAAGCATCACTTGCCCAAATTGCAGCATATGCATCATAAAGGCCATCCCGTTTGAAATTTCGTTTTTCCCAATCCATGTGGCGGACCATTGTTGGCCACATTTTTTTCAAAAAATCCACATCTCCTGTGTAGTTGAAATGAGAAAACATCTGATCAAAGAAAACCAGATTCATATCATAATGATGCGGTTTTGAATTGTCATTGGGATTTCTGGAAATATATCCGCTTGAGAACACCGAAGTTCCCATTTTTTCTTTGTGCCTTGCCAGATGCAAAAGTGTATCTATCTCAACGGGTGCGGAATCGGGTTTTAAAACCTGAGAATTGGAATAGCTTTCAAAGTGTTCTTTTGCACGGTCGTGCCAACTGAGAACATCGGCTGCATAAGCTCCTCGCCAGGCATTTAGCCTCATCCTCCAGGCAACGGCGCCATGAAGAAACGTAGGGCTTTCCCAAACGCCGTCTGCGGCGATGGCAAGAGTTGCTCCGAAATTATTTAAATCCGGATCCGGCGTTTTTAACTGAACACGGTTGATTAATGATAACCGGGATTTTTCGGCTTCGTCAAAAATACTTGTTAGCTGTTCATCTGAAAGATTTTTCTCTGCTTTTCCTTTTTTTATTTGAATATAAACAGGATTTTTTTGTGTTGAATACGTTGCGTAAATTATTGGAGATTTTTCTGCTTTATATTGTGTAAAATCAGATAGTTTTTCCAATGTTTTTGCATCGGCCAATTGTAATGAATTGGTGCTTGAAAAACTTCCATTAATATACTGATTTTCTTTTTTCTTGTTTAAATAAGTAAGCTCAAATTGGTTTTTATTGATTTGAAACCGATTGCCTTCACAATATTCCGGAAGCAAATAAAAACCTGCTTCCGGGTCTGCACCGATGTCGCCATTTCTGCTGAATGTTTTTCCGCTTGCTCCACCATAAACAGCATAGATCTTTGATGCAGGATCAACATTCTCCATTTCCATTTTTAAAATCAAGCCTTCTTCTTTAGATTGTGCTAAAACCACCAATTTTAAATTTCCATTTCCAAGAATCTGATCTTTAATAGTATAAAGCATCAGGCCAGGACGATAACGGGTTTCAATGCTATCGGCCAGAATTAATTTTTTAAATGAATTTCCTTTCTGAATAACAAACTGAAGATTGCCGCCCATTCCGGGAAGATACAATGCAAATTCCGGCAAATCTCCGGCTTCCACTCTTGAAGCAAGGTTGTTGCCATACAAAGCACGGTTAAAACGGTATTTCCCGTTAACCAACAAAAAATCCCCTTTGTCTTCTTTGTAATGCAGCTCCCTCTCATTTTTCTGCCAATGTCTGGATTGAGCGAAAGAATGTGAGAATGCAGACAAAATAATAAAGCCTGCTAAAATGGATGTTTTTTGCATTTTATTTTTTTAAATCAGTTAATGGCTTTCCGTTAACAGTGACATTTTTCAGGGTGACATTCTTTAAAAAATCAACATTATAAGGAATTTCAACACCGTTAATTTTAGCATTAATCATGGTAAAATCTGTTACCGGAGAAGATTCGTAGGCATCAGAAAGAATGGCATATTTTCCGCCTTTTTTTACGGTCAGGTTTTCTACCCAGATGTTTCTGATAGTAGGGATGAAGTTGCCCGGTTTTTCATAATGCATATTGAAACGCACCGCAGCTTCTTTATAAGCGCCTACTTTTGTATTGTAGAAGAATACATTTTCAATAATTCCGCCGCGGCTTGAACTGGTTTTAATGCGAAGTGCCCTGTCAAGATTTTTACTGTCCATCACATTTCCTATGGCATAAATATTTTTTGCTCCGCCTGCAATTTCGCTTCCGATCACTACACCGCCGTGTCCATCTTTCATTTCACAGTTTTCGATGATGTGGTTTTCCGCTGGTTTCCCGATGCCTCTTCCGTCTTCATCTCTTCCGGATTTTATGGCAATACAATCATCTCCCGTATCAAAATATGAATCTTTGATCCACACATTCTTACACGCTTCAGGATCGAAACCATCGTTATTAGGACCATGACTGATTACTTTTACTCTTTCTATCAAAACATTTTCACACAATACGGGATTAAGGTTCCACATTGGAGAATTTTTCACCAAAACATCCGCCATATAGAAATTTTTACTCTTATAAGGCTGAACGAAATTAGGTCTCAGATAATATCCGTCACCGAATATTCTTTCTCTCGGATTTTTCTTTTGAGCCATGTATTCATGTAGTTTTGCACGGGCAGGATTTTGTCTTCCCGGACGGGATTCGTTCCATCCATATTTTTTTGCACCACACCAAAACCACCAATGGTCGTTGTCAGAGTTTCCGTCCAGTGTTCCTTTTCCGGTTATAGCAATATTTTCTTCTTCGTAAGCATAGATCAACGATGAATAATTCATGCATTCCATTCCTTCCCATCTTGTGAAAACAATAGGATAATCATTACTGTCCTGACTGAATAAGATCGTTGCATGTTCACTAACATGTAAATCCACATTGCTTTTTAAATAAATAGCCCCTGTCAAAAAGATTCCTTTTGGAACGACAACTCTTCCTCCGCCTTCTGCATTGCATTTTTCGATGGCTTTTTTAAAGGCTTCCGTATTTTTTGTCTTTCCATCGCCAATGGCCCCAAAATCGGTAATTATATAGTCTTGTTTTCTGAAGCTGGGCTTTACAATTTGTTTTTTTAATGTCTTGATTTCCTTTAAAGGTTGTTCTGAGGAAGTCCAGGGTTTGTATTGCGCCGAAACGGGAATTGACATGATTAATGCGAAAAGTATTAAAGCATATTTTTTCATAATGTTAGAGAAATATTAGTTGAAGAAGGAGCATTAATATTAAAATCTCTTTCTTTATCGCAATCTAAAATAATTATGATTAAAAATTATCCTGCACTGTCGGTATACAATTCATTAATTGTTTCCGGGGATATTTTGTGATGGGAAGAAGACTTTTCATGTGTTGAAGGACACAAGTGGAAAAACTGCAGGAGAATGGATTGATGAAATCGTGTTAATGGCAGTTAAAGGAATGTTGAAAAGCTCAAACCTAACTATTGCACAAGTTGCTGATGAGTTTCATTTTTCCAATGCCTCTTTTTTCGGGAGATACTTTAAAGCCAGAACAGGACAAACGCCATTGGAATATCGAAGTCTTAAATTGAAAAAAAAGGATTAAAATAATTAATCCTTTTTTAATGATTATAAATATTTATTCTATTGGATACTCATTCCGCCATCAATAATCTGTTCTGTACCAGTAAGAAAAGAAGATTCGTCGGAAGCGAGGAATATAACAAGGTCGCTTACCTCTTTTGCATCCGCCATCCTTCCCAATGGAATAGCATCGGCAGCGCCACTGCCATCTTCGTCTGTAGCTTCTACCATCATTGGTGTCTTTATGTAGCCAGGATGTACTGAGTTGGCGCGGATATTTTCCTTCCCATACTCAACTGCAGCAGCTTTGGTCATTCCACGTACAGCAAACTTACTTCCCATATATGCTAAGCTGGGATAGCCTGGAATTGCAATGATCCCTGCTATTGATGAAATGTTGATAATGGAACCTATACCAGCTTTCTGCATTGATGGGATTGTATATTTCATTCCGTAAAAGACACCATTTTGATTGATGTCAACAACTTTCTGATATTCTTCCTCAGAAATTTCGGTTATCGTTTTTATGGGTCCAAGTATTCCTGCATTGTTTACCAGGACATTGACCGGTCCAAATCTACTTTCCGCCTCTGATATTACTTTTTTCCAGTCCTCTACACTGGTAACATCTTGTTTTACAAAAACAGCATTCTCTCCTAATTCATTTGCGATCTTTTGGCCTTTCTCTTCATTAAGGTCAGTAAAGATCACTTTCGCACCTTCAGCTACGAAGGTTCTTACATGGGATTCTCCCATGCCCTGTGAGCCACCTGTAATGATGGCCACTTTGCCATTTAATCTTTTCATATTGATTTCATTTGATTAATAAAAATATTGATATGCATAACACCATGGTCCGTTCTAAAATTCGATCATGCTTTCATATCAACATAAAAATCAATATTACCAAAAATCAACAGGATTTGAAATGTCCAAATCTTTACATTATTTACCTAATTCTCTACTATTGTAATTCTGCTGCCAGTTGATTTCGATACTTTTTTGGAGAAACATTCATATTTTTTTTAAAGAACTTACTGAATGAGTAAATATCTTTGAATGATAATTTTTCTGCAATTTCGCCAATGTTATTATCAGAATTCTTAAGTAATAGGATAGACTGGTCTAATATTGCATTTTGTATTATTTTGCTGGGAGTAATGTTCAGAGAGTTTTGCACGATTTTATGCAGATAATTTACAGTGATATTAAGCTGAAATGCATAATAGTCAAGATTTTGTTCATGCAGATAGTTTTCACTGACCAACCGCATAAAGCTTTCTACAAGATGATGACTTCTATTAAAAGTGAATTGTTTGGATGAAGGTCTATATTTACTTATTACCAGATCGGTCTCACTGATAAGAACTAACATCAAGTTCTTAGCCGTTTGCTCCCACAGTTCCGAATTTATAAAGGAAAGGAGATCAAAGATCTTTGAAAAGAGATCTTGTAAGCGATTGAAATCTTTAGACTTTAAACTATAATATGTCCCGAAACGGCGTTCAAGAAAAGTTTTTTCTGTTATGGATAAAAAATGATTATCAAGGGTTTGGATAAATTTTTTATTAAACAGGACAAAAGCACCTTGTGTACCAGGAGAAATTTCAACGATCTTGAGATTCTGATGAGGGCGATATATGAAAAAAGAACGCTTCTTATTATCTATATGAAGTAATTCTCCATCAAGTTCCACAACAAGTTGCCCTTTATTAATGATTCCATATGAGAAATAATCAGGTGTCAGGATAAATGGTTCAAAAGACTCAGGTATATCGGTCAGAAATAAAAAGTCCTCGGTATAATTCCATTTTAGTTCACGAAATGTGATGATATTTTTAATCGAGTATGGGTCCATTGGAAAAATAATTGTATAAATAGTTATTAAATTAATAGGTCAATGAAGATGATCATTTTGAATGCAATTTTTGCACACATCTTTAAACTTTTGTCAAATTATTTATTTGTTGAAGAAAGATATGTTTTTAAGAGTCTTAAAAGCAAAATTATAGGATGGCCCGATCCTCTAACGGTGGAATGCGATCCAAATAACCTGAAAGAGGGCAGGTATTTAGCTAAACGACTGTCTGAAATTCAGAGGCGAAACTTTTGTCTTGGCCTTAAATAATTTACTGAATGACTGCAAATGTTCAAAACCCAGTTCATACGCAATTTCACTTACCGTCAAATTTGTAGTAGATAGTTTTTCTTTGGCTTTTTCGATCAATTTGTCATGGATATGCTGCTGAGTATTTCGTCCTGTCAGCACGCGCAGCAAACTGCTTAAATATTTCGGTGAAATATTAAGTTTCCCAGCAACGTACTGTACAGTTGGAATACCCTCTATCACTAAGTTATCACTGTTAAAATAGCTCGAAAGCAGATCTTCCAGACGGCTTAAAATTTGATGATTGCTCTTCTGACGTGTGATAAACTGACGCTGATAAAACCTATCCGTATAGGTTAGAAGCAACTTTAATTGAGCAATAATGACTGTCTGGCTGAACTTATCGATTTTGTGCTGATATTCGATTGCAATATCCTGAAATATCCTGACAATAGACTCCTCTTCTTTGTCTGAAAGAAATAATGCTTCATTAATAGAATAATCAAAAAATTCATATTCCCTTATCCTTTTTGATAAAGATGTGTTCCACAATAGATCAGGATGGATGAGCAATAATAGCCCTGAACGGTTTGTTATTTCTTCTACATCAATTTCAAACACTTGGTTTGGAGACATCATAAACAGGACACCCTGCTCAAAATCACTTTGCTGCTGTCCGTATTTCATCCTGCCTCTGAAATCCCGGTCAAGTAACACAGTATAAAAATCAAAGATCAGACTGACATTCGCCATACAAGGCATTATAACGGCACTATAATCTATAACACTGATCAGGGGATGCTCAGGATTGGGAAGTCCCATCACCTTATGATATTTACTGACGGTTTCGATCCTGAGGGGCAGATTGTTTTCCATAATTTAACGATTTTGATCCTGTAGAACCTCTTCAAGTTTTTTCACGAGGTTTTCGGGCTGTTCACGCATAGCGTAATGACCACCTTCCAGGTTATAAATTTTCCAGTTCCTTGCTTTTGCTCTGCTGTACCCCATTTTTTCATTCGCAGGTTTGCCATTTTTTGTCATTGAGATATAAACAGCCGGGATATTTTTCACCAATGGATTCCTTATCTTCAAAGGTTCAGTAAAAGTTTTTAATGGCTGGGGGACATCGGTGGGATAAATATTTTTTGCTGGACCGAATGGATAAAGCATAACAGTATCCTTTATAAACGGAACCATCACTTTATCCCATAGATCCCCACAGACATCTTTGGCGCTTTCACCATCGTTAGGAACCATAGCATCCAAATAAATCAGGTTGCTGATACGGTCGGGGACCTGTTCTGCTACCCCGGAGATAACCATTCCTCCATAACTGTGGCCAACAAGGATAACGTTATGCAGGTTCTCGAACCTGATCACATTTACGATATCTGTAACGTAAGTTGTAAGATTTATGTTTGCATTCGATAGATGAACTCTCTCTCCCAGACCTGTTAAAGTGGGACGATAGACAATATCTCCTTTTTTGCCTAAGATAGAATCTATCTTAGCATAATCCCAACCGCCATCCCAGGCACCCGGAACAAATAAAAAAGTCCGGGGCTGATGATGCTGGCCAAATACCATCATGGAAAACATCATGCTTGTCAGTATAAAAATTGCTGCTCTCATCTTTTTATTGTTTAATTCTTAAAGCAAATTTACGCAGTAATGTAGGAAGCAATTTAGCCTGATTGCACTTTGTTTTAGTCAAAATGCCTGTTGATCATAAGTGTCAACAGATTTGGCAGAGTACAAATTTTGTGTTCACATTATGGCTCCTTTATCTATATTTTGATACGCTACTTGGAAAATAACAAGTAACGAACATTATTTTCCGATAATTTTATTCCGATGTACAGTTCCCCAATCTGAAAGTTCGCTGATAATCCTTTGCAGCGTATTGCCGTGTTCTGTCAATTCATATTCAACTGTTATAGGTTGTGTTGGTAAAACTGTTCTTTTGACCAGCTGGTTGAGTTCCAGTTCTTTCAATTCTTTGCTCAGCATTCTGTTGGAAACACCTTCAACATCATTCAGAATGTCTGAAAATCTTCTTTTACCGTAGCAGCAGATCGACGAGATAATAGCGATCTTCCATTTTCCGCTCAACGCATCCATGGCATCCTGAACGGATCTCATTCTTTTCTTTTGTTCCTGCTGGAATTCTGTTATTGCACACTTCATTTATTAATTAGTTATACTGTATGTTATTGTTATTTATTATTTATCTGTACAAAGCTGAAATTTACTTTTGTTTAAATGAAAAGTCGAAATCCTTGTTGTTTAATGCAATACAGATTTTTTATCCCCTTTCATTGAGGTATTAATACTGTCCGGATGTCTTTTTCAACATGCTGTTCTCAGTTTTTTCAGGTACGGAGAAAACTATACCTCCCTTCGTATCCCATTAAACTTGTACCGAACCTTTTTTCTTGTTTTCCTGTTGAAAATCTTTAATCTGATGCGTTACAATGTTACTGTGTTACCTCTGTGTTACTGTTATTTTTCAGTACAAAGTTACTAAAAATAACTTGGTTGATCTACCTTTGTTGCTCAAACATTAAATAAAAGAAATAATGGATAAATTAAAAAATAAGGTTGCCGTGATTACAGGTGGCAATAGCGGTATCGGGTTTGGTATTGCAGAAGCATTTAAAAATGAAGGAGCTGTTGGTGCTATTGTAGGCAGAAATCATGACACTTTAAATAATGCTGTGGCTAAGCTTGGCGATAATTTTATAGGTATCAATGCCGACGTAACCAATATTGCCGACCTGGAAAGAGTGTTTGCAGCAACTGCAGAAAAATTTGGTAAAATAGATGTGGTTGTAGTCAATGCGGGTGCTGGAGCTGTAGGAACTGTGGCAAATTTAAGTGAAACCGACTTTGACAAAACAATTGATCTGAACCTGAAAAGTGTTTACTTCACTGTTCAAAAAGCATTGCCTTATATGAATGATGGTAGTTCTATTATTTTGATCGGGTCAAATGCTGCACATCGGGCATATGCGAATTTTACGCTTTATGGTGCTGCAAAAGCAGCCGTAATCTTTTTTGCAAAAGGATTTTCAAACGATCTTTTAGAAAGAAAGATCAGAGCAAATGTAATAACACCGGGTACAACAGATACACCTGCATTTGAAAAGTTTGTTCCTGCAGAACAAATCGAAGGTATAAAAGCACACTTTGCAAGTGTAATGCCAACAGGCAGAATAGGCCAGCCATCTGACATTGGTAAAACCGCGGTATTCCTGGCCTCTGATGATTCTTCATTCATGCTTGGGGCTGAACTTCTTGTTGATGGAGGGATGACCTATCTGGCTAAATAATTCAAAAAAGATAGCTTTAAGCGCGATAGCCAAGGAAATCATTACGGAACTAAATTTTTAAATTTAGTTCCGTAATGATTTTTATTTCCAGTGAAAAATATCTATGCACATTGGCTTATGGGTATTCAATTACGTATTTACTGATCCTGATTTTTTCTGATGTTTAAATAATAGTCTCATAAAACTACGATATATCGTAGTTTATTTTTATTTGGTATGTTTTTAAATATTTGAATTACAAGGTTTTATATTTCTAGTGCGCTTCTTGTAATTAATGTTTGTGAATTTAATTATCAATCAAAAATAATCTACAACAATGAGTACACTAAAATTAAAAGACGGAACAGAAATTTTTTACAAAGATTTTGGAACAGGACAGCCTGTTGTGTTTCACCATGGATGGCCTTTGTCATCTGATGACTGGGATGCCCAGATCATGTTCTTCCTGCAAAAGGGATATCGGGTAATCGCCTTCGACAGAAGAGGGCACGGACGTTCAAGCCAGACTACTACCGGACACGAGATGGAAACTTATGCTGCCGATGTTGCTGAACTGACAGAATATCTGGATTTAAAAGATGCGATCCACGTAGGACACTCAACCGGAGGAGGTGAGGTGATCCGTTACGTCAACAAATATGGCAAAGACAGAGTTGCCAAAGCAGTTTTAATCAGTGCTGTTCCGCCTGTGATGGTAAAAAGTGAAAATAATCCTGATGGGGTTCCCATGGAAGTTTTCGACGACATCAGAAAACAAACTCTTACCAACAGACAGCAGTTTTATATCGATTTGACGATTCCTTTTTACGGATACAACAGAGAAGGTGCTGTGATAAAAGAAGGGGTGCAGAGAAATTGGTGGAGACAGGGAATGATGGGAAGTATCCTTGCCCATTATGAATGTGTAAAAGCATTTTCAGAAACCGATTTTACGGAAGATTTAAAGTCTGTTGAAATTCCTGTTTTAGTGTTACACGGAGAAGATGACCAGATTGTGCCTTATCAGAATGCGGGTGTAAAATCTGCCAAATTGCTGAAAAACGGCACATTGATTACTTATCCGGGATTCCCCCACGGAATGCCAACTACGGAAGCAGAAACCATTAATAATGATATACTGGCATTTATAAAAAAGTAAGCTTTTTATTGGGTGTGAAATAGTAATTTATTCTAATTCAGAAAGTTTTTATGGAAAATTCAAATACCAAACAACCAGCATTTAATCCTGAAGATTTTTCAATTGTACCGGCTCGCAGTTTCGATGAACTGGCAGTAGGCGAGGTATTCAGAGCTCCAAGCAGAACATTGACAGATGCTCATGCTTCAGCTTTTCAAACCGTATCATGTGATAACCATCCCATACATTATGATGCAGAATATGCCAAAAGACAAGGGCATGAGGCACCAGTAGTTCATGGTTTACAGGTTTTGGCCTTTACTGCGCCGGGGGCAACCTTGCTGCCGCATTATTTCGGGAAGGTTTTCATCAGCTTTTTGGAACTTTCATGTAATTTCCTGAAGGAGGTTCATTCCGGAGATACCTTATATTCTTCGCTCACGATTATGGATTTGAGTCCGCAGGGAGATAAAGGGATTGTGACGACCAAAGTAACGGTATACAACCAGAAATCAGAACTTGTACTGGAAGGTCAGCATAAATACTTATTGAAGCGATAAATTACAACCTATTACAACAGTTAATAGCTGATGTTTTTTTCAAATCCTCTGCCTCATTTTTCACAAGGGCATCATCTCTTGAGCATGGAGTAGCGGATTTGAAGAAATCTCTATCAATCATCACAATACTTATTCGCCAGATGTGATTTTTTTAATACATCTCTAAATACTTTATATCATGAAAATTAAACCAATGATCAGTGCGGTTATTGTATTAACCACATTATTCGTTTCGTGCAACACGAAAGATAAATCGGAAAAAAGCACTGAAAAAACAGCTACAGCAAGAGCTGAATATATCGAAGTTGAGCCCAATGTAAAACTGCATGTTACCGATCTGGGCGAAGGAAAACCGGTTATTCTGATCCACGGCTATCCTTTGAGTGACGCTTCGTGGGAATATCAATACCATGCTCTGGTAAAAGAAGGTTACCGGGTAATCGGAATTACCCTGAGAGGTTTCGGACAGTCCGATAAACCTTATGGAAAATACAATTATGATCAATTTGCGGCCGATATCAAAGCCGTTCTTGATCAATTAGACATTAATGATGCTACCCTGGGCGGACATTCCATGGGAGGTGCGATTGCCCTGCATTATGTGGCAAAATATAACAGTGCCCATGTAAGCAAATTGGCCTTGTTTTCAGCGGCAGCTCCCTGCCATACTAAAAAAGCTGATTATCCTTATCCGTTTTTTACCAAAGAAGACATCTCGAAGTGGGTTGAATTAAACAATACAGACAGACCTGCATTATTGGCAGCCATCGGTGAAAAATTTGTGTATTCCCCGACTTCTGTTTCTCCCGGAATTGGAGCCTGGCTAGGCGGTATCGAAATGCAGTCGTCCCCATATGCAATGGAACAGGCACTAATTGCTTTAAGAGATGAAGATCTGCGCGGCGATCTTCCAAAAATTAAAATCCCCACTTTAATTCTCCACGCGAAAGAAGACAAAATCGTGTCTTTTGCATTGGCGGAACAAATGCATAAAGCTATTTCAGGATCTCAATTGGTTCCTTTTGACAAAAGCGGACATGCTTCATTCCTGGAAGAAAAAGATAAGTTTAATGCAGAATTCATCAAGTTTTTGAAACAATAAGTACGGTCAAAACTTATTCCGCTTAACCCGAATAAATACATAATAACAAACAAATAAATTTTATGAAACCATCAACCAAATTACTTTCTCCGGATAATCATACGCTTGTATTGATCGATTTTGAAGGTCAAATGGCATTCGCTACGAAAAGCATCTCAATGAATGAACTGCGTAATAATGTCGCTGTAGTCTGCGGAGCGTCCAAAATATTTAATGTACCGACAATTGTAACAACGGTAGCCGAAGAAAGCTTTTCAGGTCCGGTATTTCCTGAAATCGAAGAAGCATATCCTATGGCAACTTCAGGATACATTGACAGAACAACAATGAATACATGGGAAGATGAAGCAGCTTATAAAGCAATTGTAGCCACTCAGAAACAGAAGTTGGTTTTCGCAGGATTATGGACCGGTGTATGCATCGTAGGGCCTGCCTTGTCTGCTCTTGAAGAAAATTATGATGTGTATGTTATTACTGATGCCTGTGGTGATGTAAGTGATGAAGCCCACGAAAGAGCAATTCAGAGAATGATTCATGCAGGAGTAAAACCAATGACCTCCATCCAGTATATTTTAGAGCTTCAGAGAGATTGGGCACGTCAGGAAACCTATATTCCTGTGACTGATTTAATGAAAAAATATGGGGGTTCTTATGGATTGGGAATTCATTATGCTCATCATATGCTGAACCATTAATATTTATATAAAAATTTTCAATGTTGAGATCTGCACATTACATATGGTCTTTAAAAACGGTCATCTTTCTGCTCTTTTTATTTTCTGAAAACTTATCTGCCCAGAGTTTCAAGCTCCTGCGTTACGATGAGAATTATGAATATTTAAAAGATTCTTCAGATACTTTTTATAACAGGATAAAATTTCTTCCCCTTAATGAAAAGAAAGATAGCTATCTGTCTTTTGGAGGCGAGGCACGCTATGAATATGTAGATTTCAACAATGAAGATTGGGGAAGACTGGATATAGGACACAACAACTTTTTTCTGCAGCGGTATGATCTTCAAGCAGATATGCATTTGGGAGAAAATATCAGGGTGTTTTCACAGATCAGAAGTGCTTTACAGAACGGAAGAAAAAACGGATCAAGAGGTATTGATGAAGATCAGTTAAGCATTCAAAACCTTTTTATTGATGTTAACCTGATCAATAAAACAGCTCAGAAACTGACTTTCAGGCTGGGCCGGCAGGAACTTGACTATGGTTCGGGAAGATTAATCTCTGTAAGAGAAGGTCCCAATGCAAGACTTTCTTTTACCGGAGCTAAAATAATGTATTCCCATAAGAATGTTTTTGTAGATGCTTTTGCCATGATGGCAGATAGTATCAATGCAGGAATTTTTGATAATAAGATTTCAAAACAGCTCAATCTGTGGGGCGCTTATTCTAAAATAATTTTTCCGCAAGCCGGAAACCTTGATCTGTATTATATCGGGATACGAAGAGACGAATCCGTTTTTGAAGCTGGAGCGGCAAAAGAAAAGCGCCACACGATCGGAGGAAGATTTTGGAAATATGGTGGCGGATTGATCTATAATCTTGAAGCAGCGTATCAGTTTGGAAGTTTTGGAGATCAGGATATCAGTGCCTGGACAGGTTCCGTGGATATTGGCTATCTGTTTGAAAATGTAAGATTCAGACCCAGCATCAACCTGAGGAACGATTACATTTCCGGAGATCACTCGAAAGATGATGGAAAGCTTCAGACATTTAATCCTCTCTATCCAAAAGGCGGATATTTCGGCTTCAGCCCACAGATCGGACCGGTGAATCTTATAGATATTCATCCTTATGTAACCCTGGACTTAACTTCTAAACTCAAAATGCAGATGGATGTTGTTTTCAACTGGCGGTATGCTCTTCAGGATGGGGTGTACAGACCAAGTGGGGTGCTCAATCGGCCAGGCAGCAGTTCTGATAAAAGATATATCGGAACAGCCTATTTAACCAATTTTACCTACAGTTTTAATCGTTATTTCTCTTTGGTGAGCGGAATTCAGTACTTCAGAAAAGGAGCTTTTATTGAAGATATTATTCCTGATGCTAAAAGTGGCGTCTTCTACAATATCCGGTTAGGATTCAAATTTTAATCATTACTAAAATCATTTATTATGCAAAATTCAATATCAAAATATTTTAATTGGTCCAAAGCGGTTTTTGCCGCATTGATTCTTACAAGTTCAGGAATCCAGTTTGTTTCAGCGCAGACATTAACTGAAACAAAAGCAGCGGTAGGAGCCACCACCACGTGGGGGAAAGTAGACGGGGTTTCTGTTGTTGGTCTTGTACAGGGACCATCTGCAGCTGTGGCAGACCTTCAGATTGCTTGCGTTTTCGAGTATACGGAAGGTGATATTTTCAATCCCCCTGCACTTCCTGCCGAACTGAACGGAATGGTTCACCTGGATGAAGCATTAAAAGGAATCATTACAGAAGTCAGAAAAAAAGGTCAGTTCAAAGGCTATGCTTTGGAAACATTACTCATAACGCCACCGAAAGGAAGTTTAGCCTCTAAGAAACTGTTACTGATAGGATTGGGCGACAGAAATTCTTTCGATGCCGGATTAATGAAAAAAGTAGGAAGCGTTGCAATGAGAGAAGCTTTGAGGCTGAACGTAAAAACGGTTTCTTTTGCCAGCGATATTAAAGATGCCGGAATAGATTCTCCCACAGCTTTGGTTGCAGGAAATGTGGTTTTAGGAGCATTTGATGCCTACCGTACACAGTCATATTTAAATACCCAGCATTTATCTGAAAAATTGGAGTTACAGAAACTGATATTGCTTGCAGGTCCGTCGTTTTTCAATGTTGCAGGAGAAGGAATTAAAGAAGCTGTTTCAAAACTGAATGCCCAATAATTCCTATGAAAGCAGACCTTATTTTATATAACGGAAAGATTCACAGCTTCAGTAAAGAAATAACGGATATTTCAGCTGTTGCCATGAAGGAAGGTGAAATTATTGCTCTGGGAAATGACGGGTTGGTAGACCAGTTTGCAGATGCAGCCACAGAGATTATTGATCTTAAAAAGAAAAGAGTCGTTCCTGGAATTAATGATTCCCATATTCACCTGATCCGGGGAGGATTGAATTATAATCTTGAATTAAGATGGGATGGTGTTCCTTCGTTAGCCGACGCTCTCCGCATGCTTAAGGAGCAGGTTGACCGCACGCCTTCACCCCAATGGGTACGTGTTGTGGGCGGATGGTCAGAGTTTCAGTTTGCGGAAAGAAGAATGCCTACGTTAGAAGAAATCAATGCGATTGCCCCGGAAACCCCTGTTTTTATCCTGCATTTATATGACAGGGCATTAATGAACAGAGCAGCACTAAAAGCAGTTGGGTATACCAAAAATACTCCGGCACCTCCGGGCGGTCATATTGAACGAGATTCAAATGGCGAACCGACAGGGCTTATTATTGCGACACCCAATGCAATGATTTTATATTCAACATTGGCAAAAGGTCCAAAATTATCCTATGAACATCAGGTAAATTCTACCAGACATTTTATGAAAGAGCTGAACCGGTTTGGGATCACAAGTGTCATAGATGCAGGTGGTGGTTTTCAAAATTTCCCGGATGATTATCAGGTGGTCAATGAACTGAATGAAAATAAACAGTTAACGGTAAGGATTGCCTATAATTTATTTACTCAAAAACCAAAGAATGAGTTTGAAGATTTCAGCGAATGGATTGACACCGTAAAGCTTTATCAGGGTGATGATATGTACCGTCATAACGGTGCCGGAGAAATGTTGGTTTTCTCTGCCGCAGATTTCGAGGATTTCTTACAGCCAAGACCGGACCTTCCCGAAAATATGGAAGCTGACCTCGAAAAAGTAGTCCGATTATTAGTGGAAAACCGGTGGCCTTTCAGACTTCATGCCACTTATAATGAAAGCATCACAAGATTCTTAAATGTTTTCGAAAAGGTAAACCAGGATATTCCTTTCAACGGGCTTCCGTGGATTTTTGATCACGCTGAAACCATTGATGAAAGAAATATTGAAAGAGTAAAAATGCTCGGCGGCGGAATTGCCATCCAAAGCAGAATGGCTTACCAGGGAGAATACTTTACAGACCGTTACGGTTCAGCAGCGGCAGAAAATACTCCTCCCATAAAGAAAATGCTTGAAATGGAAGTGCCTGTTGGTGGTGGTTCAGACGCAACAAGAGTCAGTAGTTACAATCCCTGGATGTCTATGTATTGGCTTACTGTGGGAAAAACGGTTGGCGGACTTCAGCTGTATCACGAAACAAGGCTGGACAGAGCAGTTGCCCTGGAATTGTATACCAGGGGAAGTGCATGGTTTTCTCAGGAACAGCAGAAAAAAGGAGATATCCGGGTAGGAATGTTTGCTGATCTGGCAGTGCTTGATAAGGATTACTTCACGATAGAAGATGAAGAAATCAAAAATATAGAATCGGAGATGACTATTGTGAACGGTAAAATTGTCTATGCAAAAGGAGACTTTTCTTCATTCGCACCACCGTCCATCCCTGTTCTTCCGGACTGGTCACCGATCAATTTGTACAATGGTTATTATCCTGTGGGCGGACATGTACAGAAAGATATTGAAAAAAATGCAAAAGTAGACTTAAAAGCCCCTCTGACTTCACAGGTGCACAGCTGTGCCGGAAGCTGCGATATACATCATCACAGCCACGATGCAGCAAGAATGAGTTCTGTCCCTGTTAATAATTACCATTCATTCTGGGGTGCGTTGGGATGCTCCTGTTTTGCCTTTTAAACATTGAAAATTATGGAAATTTTGAAACAGATCCTTGCGTCCGATTTAGGATCATCCTATAATGATTTTGCTTTTCTGATCTTCCGGGTACTCTTTGCCATTCAGTTATTCAGAGTTCACGGACTGAAAAAGTTCAGGCTGGAAAACGGGCAGAAAGAAATTATTCCCAATCCTCTCGGACTTCCGGAAAAAATGAATGCTTTGGTGGCTTCGTATGCCGATTTGGTTGTTCCTTTTTTAATCATTTTAGGTCTGGGAACCAGACTCGCCATATTACCCACAATTGGCGTAACGGCGATCGGCTATTTCATCGTTCACAGAAAAGATTCTCCCGAAGTGCGGGATGTACCTTATATGTACACCTTGTCTTTACTGTTAATTCTTGCTCTGGGAGCAGGAAAATATTCACTCGATTATTATTTATTAAATCTACTTTAAAATGAAAACTTCAATAGGAATAAAAAATGAAAACTTAGCGAAAGTCGCTGAGGTATTGGTTCAGACATTAGCAGATGAATTTGTACTCTATACCAAAACAAAAAAAGCCCACTGGAATGTGGAAGGAGCAGATTTCTACAACAAACATCTGTTTTTTGAGGCTCAATACGGGCAGCTGGATGAGATTATCGATAATCTTGCCGAAAGAATCAGAACATTGGGACATTATGCACCGGCTACGTTAAGAGAATATCTTGCCTTGACTCATTTGTCTGAGCATCACTTGGAATCGAACGACAGCCTCACCTATATGAAAGAACTCCTTTCTGATCATGAAAGTATTTTGATTCATCTTCGTGAACATATTGAAAACTTCGCTGTTGAATTTCATGATGCAGGAACCAGCGATTATATCACCGGATTATTGGAAACCCACGAAAAAATGGCTTGGATGCTGCGTTCACATTTAAAATAAAAAAGGATGGAAGTAAAAAATAATATAGGCTTTGTCACCTTACTTTTAACCATGATCGCGGGATATTGTGATACCGTAACTTTTGTATCGGCGGATGCTGTTTTTTCAGCGCACGTTACGGGAAACTTTATTGTATTTGCCTATCAGTTGGTGAAAGGTTCCGATGTTCACGCATGGGTAAAGCTGCTTACTTTTCCCGTATTTATCCTGGCGGTCATCACAGGAGGGCGGATTGCTTATAGGGTGACGAATCACTATACCATTCTGTTTTGCGAAGGACTTTTGCTATTATTAAGTGGAATTACCGTAGCCATACTGAGCTATGCCGGTATTTTTACAGAATGGATGATGTATGCCGTTGCTATGGTCGCTGTTTTTGCGATGGGACTGCAGAATGCTTTCGGAAAATTATATGCTAAAGAAACGCACGGGCCCACTACGATGATGACCGGAAATGTCACCCAGGCATCTTTAGACGTTGGAAATTTAATGAAAAACGGTTTTAATGATGTGGATGCCCTGGCCAGTTTAAAAAAACAACTGGTTACTATTTTAGGTTTTTTGACCGGATGTTTTTTAGGGGCTTTTGCAGGGAAACAGTTCGGTCTTGTAACACTGGCTTTACCGGGGTTGGCAATGATCATCTGCTATCTTTATCACCGTAAAATTTAGTCTGTAAAGACTGGTAAATAATTGAAGAATGAATTATCTTTAAAAAATGAATTTTATCCTTTATTTTATTAATAGAAATCCACTAAAGATATTTTATTTTTCATTGGTTTTATTGTTTTTAAGTATCTCATTAAGAGCTCAAACCAGGGAAAATCCTGTGCTGTTGAGAAAGCAGATCTCTTCTTCAAAAAATGATACGCAGAAAACAGCCTTATTGCTGAGATTGAGCGATTTTTATATAACCAAACAGGGAGAAGTGAAAAAAGATCTCGACAGTGCGGCCATCCTTAACAGGGAAGCAAACCTGCTGAGTGTAAAAACCGGAGATAAGCTGAACAAAGGAAAATCAATGTTTCTGGAGGCAAAGATCGATAAAGAAAGAGGGAATAAAACAGTTGCCTTTTCAAAAATGAAACAGGCTGTCAATTATTTTGAAACCCATAAAATGACCGAACAGGCAGGAGAAGGATATGAGGAGCTTTCTTTTATGTATGATAATGATCCCAAAAATATCGATATCAAAATAAAGCTTAAAGAGAAAGCTCTTATGCTTTATAAAAATTCAGGAGCAAAGCTGAAGCAGGGATCTGTTTTAAAAGATCTGGGTGAGCTGTATAACATAATGGAAAATCCGGATAAGTCGATACCATTGCTTAAAGAAGCTTTATCCGTTTATCAATCGGTTAAATTTAAAGAATTGCAGGGTGTTTATAATTTCCTTTCTCAGGCTGAAGTTCAGAAGGCAGATTACGAGGAGGCTTTACGCTACGGACTTTTAGCTGAAAAAACGGCCGAAAGTCTTAATGATAATTCTTTGCAGATGAGTTCTATATACAATCATACAGGAATGGTTTACTATTATTTGCGCCAAAATGACGACGCCATAAAATATTGGAAAAAAGCATTAGCTGTTGCAAAAAAAAACAATGATAATTCATATGTACGCACAGTGGCCAACAATATTTCTACTATGTTGATCAGACAAAAGAAATTTGAGGAAGCGATTGCCATGATAAAAGAATATAAAGCCCGGTATCCGATTACAGACCAGGAATTTGAAATGACAGAAAATTATATTCTCTTCAGTACGTATACCATTCTTAAAAAGTTCAGTAATGCTGAAATGTATTATAAAATACTGGTGAATTATTATGGTGAAAACGGAGAGAAGAATAACAAGCAGATTTCATTGTTGAGAAGCTTTGTTTTTTATCATTACCAGACCAGGAATTATAATGCAATGTATCGTGAAGCAAAGCTTTTTGATTCAATAGCCAAAAAAAACGGGAATGATATGCTGCGTTCTGAAAATCATTTGATTTGGTTTAAAGCAGATTCTGCCCGGGGAAAATATCTTGACGCAATTGAACATTACCAGCTGTATAAAAAGCTCTCAGATTCTGTTTTTAACGGCGAAAAAAGCAAACAGATCAACAGCCTGAAAATCCAGTTTGAAACAGATCAGAAAGATAAAAACATCCAATTGCTTACCCAGAAAGGAAAAGTTCAGGAAATTCAGATTACCAATGATACTTTTGTAAAGTACATTTTTATAGGAAGCATTCTGGTGCTGATTATTTTTGCAGCCTTGCTTTACAACCGGTCAAGACTGAAAAGTAATGCCAATAAAACGCTTGAGCTGAAACGTAAGCAGATCGATGAACAGAATGAGCAGCTGAAAAAACTGCTGTCCGAAAAAGAATGGCTGCTGAAGGAAATTCATCACAGGGTAAAGAACAACCTGCAGATCGTGATCAGCCTTTTGAATACACAGTCAGCGTACCTGGAGAATGAAGATGCTTTAATGGCCATTCAGAATAGCCAGCACAGGATGCACGCCATGTCTTTGATTCATCAGAAACTGTATCAGTCGGATAACCTGTCAATGATAGATATGTCGTGGTATATTTATGAATTGATCAGTTACATCAGAGAATGCTATTCATCAGAAAAGAAGGTCAGCTTTACGATGGATATTGACAAGGTTTTTCTGGACGTTTCGCAGGCTGTACCCATGGGACTCATTGTCAACGAAGCGATCAATAATACCGTTAAATATGCATTTCCTGAAAACCGGAAAGGAGAGGTTATCGTCACTTTTAAAAGTATCGGAAAAGACGATTTCGAATTGATTGTTTCCGATAACGGAGTAGGGCTTCCGGAAGACTTTAACATTGATGAAAGCGAATCTCTAGGCATGAATCTCATGAGAGGATTAACTGACCAGCTCGACGGAACTTTTCTCCTGGAAAATAAAAATGGTTTAAAGATCATCATCACATTTAGGAAAAAAACAGAAATTGATATTTCAAAATAAGACGTTGAAATTTAAATCAGAATGAAAGAAAAAATTTTAATTGTAGAAGACGAATTCATCGTGGCCAATGATCTAAAGATCATGCTGATAAAAGCAGGTTACCAGATCACCGGAATTGCCTCTTCGGTAGTTCAGGCCAGGAAATTAATCGCAGAAAATAAACCCAATTGGGTCCTTCTTGATATCATGCTCAAAGGCGATCTTACAGGAATAGATCTTGCCTGGGAGTTGCGTGAAATCAACCTGCCATTTCTATACATTTCGGCCAATACCAACCAGTCAACGCTGGAAGCGGTAAAAGAAACCCAGCCTTATGGATTTATGGTTAAACCTTTCCGTGAGCGGGATCTGATCGTCATGCTTGATATTGCCAAATACCGTTTCGGCATTGAGGAAGGAGGAGGGTTTGTGAAAACCAGTGATCATGGTATCATTGAAGGAATTATCGGAAAAAGCAATTCCCTTCAGGATGTTATTGAAAAAATAAGAGTGGTTGCACCTACCCATACTTCCGTACTTGTGGTGGGAGAAAGCGGAACCGGAAAAGAAAAAGTAGCCCATTCTGTACACGAACTTTCAGAACGAAAGGATCAGCCTATTGTGGTGGTGAACTGTGCAGCATTGCCTCATTCTCTCATTGAATCTGAACTTTTCGGTCATGAAAAAGGAAGCTTTACAGGAGCCAATGCCATGAGAATCGGGAAGTTTGAACAGGCAGACGGAGGAACTATTTTTCTGGATGAAATCGGTGAATTACCCTTAGACTCACAGGTAAAACTCCTGCGTGTGCTGCAGGAAAAAGAAATCGAAAGATTGGGTGGAAATAAAACCATTAAAGTTAATGTCAGGATTGTGGCGGCAACCAACCGGTCTTTAGAAAAAGAAGTAGCGGAAGGAAGATTCAGGCTGGATTTATATTACCGGTTAAATGTTTTCCCCATAGAACTGCCGCCATTAAGAGAACGAAAAGAAGATATTGAATTGTTAGCTCATTTTTTCCTGACCAAATATGCATCAGCTTCAAGACGAAATATTACTTCGATAAGTGCAAAAGCTTTAGATCAGCTGCATAACTACAACTGGCCGGGAAATATAAGGGAATTGGAACATCTTATAGAAAGAAGTGTTCTCCTGGCAAAAACAGCGGAAATTGAAAATTTTGACCTTCCCAATATCATAGAAAAGCCTTCTGATCAACCTCAGGGCCAGTTAAAATCGATGGAGGAAATGGAAAGAGATCATATTCTGAATGCCCTGCAAAATTCCGGTGGGAAAGTTTCTGGAATAGGAGGAGCTGCTGAATTACTGAAAATGCAGCCTCAAACACTTTATTCTAAAATGAAGAAGCTGGGAATTGATAAAGGGTATAAATAAACCTGAATAAAGAAAAATAATTTACACATTTAATCTTGTTGAAGTCACTTATGGATAAGTGAAGCATTTTTCATGCAATTTTCAACCTAATTAAGTTTAAAAAATGGCCAACAATATGGAAAAAGAAACCGTCAGAATAGAAGGATTCAGTGATGCTGTTTTTGCGATTGCCGTAACACTGCTGGTTTTGGATCTTCACTTACCGGAAGAACATGTAATAAAAAACGGGAATGATCTTTTCACCTTTATGAAGAGTCAATGGCCTGTATTTTTAGCCTTTATCCTTTCTTTTTTCAGCATTTTTATAATGTGGGTGAATCATCATAAGATTTTCAAACAGATCTACAGCCGTAATTCGGCTATTATGTTTGCCAACGGGCTGATTCTCTTTTTAGTTTCTGCAGTTTCTTATCCTACCGCTTTGCTGGCCAGATATTTCAATGGGGAGGCATCTTCTATGGTTGTAGCCATATATACGGGAACTTTTGTTCTGATCAATTTTGCCTATAATGTGCTTTGGTTTGTAGCCAGCCGCAATAAAAAGCTTTTGCGTCCGGGAATTACGAATGCTGCGATTAAAAAAATCCGCAATAATTACCTTTATGGTTTTCCCATCTATCTCATTGCATTGATGTTCTCGTTTTGGATTCCTGCGGTTTCCTTAATAATGATTTTAGGCTTGTGGATCTTCTGGGCTTTATCTTCAGGGAAAATTGAAATGAGTATGAAGGAATCAGAATGATTAGCGGTTTCACAGTAATTTTAAGTTTCATTGCTCTTATTAAAAAAATGCCCTTTCTGTATTCCTAATTTTTGCATTTTTGAAATCAATGTGGTAGCCGGTAATCCTAATAATAAAGCCGCTCCCTGTGGCCCAAAAATTCGTCCCTTACATTTTTCAACGGTCTTTAGGATATGCTCTTTTTCCATCTGGTGTAATGTTTTAATCTGAAAATCCTGATCAGCTGTTTTTTGTCCGAAAATCTCCGGTAAATCCATTTTTCTGATGGTACTGTCTTTTGCCGTAAGAATACTTCTTTCGATCATGTTTTCGAGCTCACGGATATTTCCCGGCCATGCATTTTCACTCATTGCATGGATTACTTTTTGAGAAAATCCATTGATTTTTTTGCCTGTTTTCAGATTGATTTTTTTCAGAAAATAATCGGCCAGTAGCGGGATATCTTCTTTTCTGTCCCGCAATGCAGGCAAATGAATGGGGAAAACATTAAGACGATAGAACAGATCACTCCTGAATCTCCCTTCAGCAATCTCTTTTTCCAGAATCCGGTTGGTGGCAGCAATAATCCTGACATTGACTTTAATGGTGTTATTCCCGCCGATTCTTTCAATTTCTCTCTCCTGTAAAACTCTCAGTAATCTTCCCTGAAGAGCTAAAGGGAGCTCCCCAATTTCATCCAGGAAAATAGTGCTGTTATTCGCTTGTTCAAATTTCCCCTTACGCTGCTCCGTAGCACCTGTAAAACTGCCTTTTTCGTGTCCGAAAAGTTCACTTTCTATAAGATTGGCAGGAATGGATGCGCAGTTAATCCTGATCATTGAGTGATGAGACGAAGAGGAGAGTTCATGGATAGCCTGTGCTATCAGCTCTTTTCCCGTTCCGGTCTCGCCATAGATGATCACACTGGATAATGAAGAAGCTACCTGGGAGATTTGCTCATAAATATGCTGCATGGCTTCGCTATTTCCAATGATTCCGTTAAACCCTTCTTGATTCCTTACCTCATCTTTTCTGACAGGCTTTATATCTTTTTGAGAATCGGATGCTGAAGTATGAAAAGTATCCAGCATTTCCGAGAACAGAATGTTTCTGATGGTAATTGACAGCTGCGTAGAGATGCCTCTCAATAGCCTTTCTAACCGGCCATTGAATTCAGTGAAATTTTTATACAAAAGGAAAATCACGGTTTTATGATCTCCTACAGATGGTAAGCAAAATCCCACAGCCATATGCATTCCCAGTTTTTTTGCAAGGGTAAAATACGGTACTGATGCTTTCCTTTCAGAGAAATCCTTAAGGTAAAAAGTAACAGGTTCCGGCGATTGCATGCATTGCTCAAAACAAATATCCAGTGAATCGGAAGGGCTATCATCATAGGCTCCGGTAATTAATGAACTGTAAAAAATCTGCTGCTTATGATCCTTTGCTGTAAGGACCATAATGCCATCACATAGAAATTCATTTTTAAAGGATTGATTTAATACAATGCTGAAATGTTTTTTATCTAAAACTTTGGCAAAGGCAGTATTAATAGATAAAATCACCAGATGATCCTTCTGCATTTCCTGAAGCCGGGCCCTCATTACATCAACATTTTGATCAGACTGTTTATTCATAAAGATCTATTGATTGAAAGGATAAAGATAGAGAAAACAGTACTATTTTGGAATAGTATAGATTAATTAATATAATTTTTAAGCACAGGTTTTTATGAAAAGTTTATCCCTGTAAATCTTTTTAAAGTAAATCATCTGTACGTTTTTATAGATGTATAATGAAAACCCTTTTTAAACCCTCCTGAAAAAGTTTAGAAATTCCTTAGCTGTGTATAGA
>NZ_QNFY01000017.1 GCF_003290185.1 Chryseobacterium lathyri
TCCACATTTGTTGATGATGAAATTATATTATTTAATATTAAAAAGATAAGCACAGTAATAATAAGTTTAAAAAAAAGAAAAACTATATGAAAAAACAAATACTTTTGATGGGGATATTTCTTATTTCCAATGTTTTTTTAGCACAAACAAGCAGACTTTGGAAGGAAGCGTCTCAAAAAAATACTTCGGAAATCTTTGAAAATAAGACCAGCATTCTTCACCCCAAAATTTATAATCTTGATTTTGATAATTTAAAGAATGTTTTAGCGAAAGCACCCAAAAGATTTGCTGTTAAAGGAAAGTCTGATGTTATTGTTTCTTTCCCAAATTCTAATGGTAACTTTGAAAGTTTCAAAGTAAGAGAAAACTCAAATTTCGATCCTGAATTAGCAGCAAAATATCCGGATATTAAATCTTATGTTGGTGTAGGTGATGATGACCCTAGTTCTACTATTTATTTCAGTATTTCACCATTGGGATTATCTTCAATGGAGATTTATGGAAACAAATCAGCGGTTTTTATCGAGCCATATACAAAAGACCTTTCAACTTATGTTGTTTATAAAAAATCAGATAAAAAAGAGAGTTTAGATAAGTTTGAATGTACTGTGCTGGATGTTGCTCAAAAAGGTCTGGATAATTCTGATCTTACCGCAAGACCCAATGCTGATGATGGAAAATTAAGAACTTTCAGATTAGCCTTATCTTGTACAGGTGAATATACAACCTATTTCGGAGGAACAGTAGCGGGTGCATTGGCAGCGATGAACAATACAATGACTCGTGTAAATGGAGTTTTTGAAAAAGATTTCTCTGCAAGAATGATCATTATTGCAAACAATAATGCTGTAATTTATACTGACGCAGCTACAGATCCTTATTCTCCTTCAGCCCAAATGAATAACTGGAATGCTCAGTTACAGAATACTTTAACTGCGACGATTGGAGAAGCAAACTACGATATCGGCCATTTATTTGGGGCAACTGGTGGTGGTGGAAATGCTGGTTGTATTGGTTGTGTTTGTACCAATGGATCAAAAGGAAGTGGATATACTTCCCCGGCAAATGCTATTCCATCTGGTGATAGTTTTGATATTGATTATGTTGCCCATGAAATGGGGCATCAGTTTGGAGGAAATCATACATTTTCTCATAATATTGAATCAGCAGGGGTAAATATGGAGCCCGGTTCAGGATCTACAATTATGGGGTATGCAGGGATTACCAACCAGGATGTGCAACAACATTCAGATCCATTTTTTCATGCTATAAGTATTCAGCAGATTACCAATAATATTAAAACAAAAACCTGCCCGGTAATTACAAATACCGGAAATGCTATTCCTACAGCTGATGCAGGATTAGATTATATCATTCCGAAGGGCACTCCATTTATGCTTACAGGAACGGGCACTGACGGAGATGGAGATGCTCTAACCTATATTTGGGAGCAAATGGATAAAGCTGTTGCTGGACAAACCGGAGCAAATTCTGCGGCAACTGCAACAAAAGCTTCTGGTCCTACTTTCAGATCTTGGACTCCACAAACTACTCCTATTAGATATTTTCCAACAATGACTTCAGTATTAGCTGGAGCAACTACTACTCAAGGTTTGGCAATTCCTGTAGAAGCTTTATCAAATGTTGCCAGAACCTATAACTTCAGGTTTACCACTCGTGACAATAGAGCGGGAGGTTCTGGAAACAATTCTGATGATATGGTAGTTACAGTGAATGCAGCTGCAGGCCCGTTTACCGTAACTTCACAAAATACTACTGGCGTTGTTTGGACTGAAGGTCAGTCATATGCAATTACATGGAATGTTGCCAATACAACAACGGCACCGATAAGCGCACCTAATGTAACAATCCTGTTGTCAAAAGACGGCGGTCTCACGTTCCCAACTGTTTTGGTGGCAAGCACTCCTAATACAGGTTCTTATAATTATACTGTTCCAGGCGGTCTTGGTACAATTTCCAATAATGCCAGAATTATGGTAAAAGCTGTTAATAATATATTCTTTAATGTCAATTTACAGAACTTTACAATTAATTCATCAGTGGTAGTAAACCCACCACCAAATCCAAGAGATCCGGTAACAGTCCCTACAAGAGTTTACCAGGGACTGATGATATATCCCGTGCCTTCCAACGATGGGTATGTGTATATCAAAGCTGATTTCCCTAGACAGGTTCCACTTCGTCCTTATGTTATTACCTACGAATTATTTTCAATGGATGGAAAGCTGATTGTTCCTAAAAAGACCAAATATATATTTGATCAACTTCTGGAACAGATTAACTTAAAACATTTGCCTACCGAATCCTATATGATTCATGTTACTGTAGACGGAGAGAAAATTGTTAAGAAATTAATGATGATACCTAAGTAAACTATCCAAATAAATTATATAAAAAAACCGTTCATCTGAACGGTTTTTTTATTTTTTATTGCAATTTAGTCTTGTTGAAATTCACTGATGAAATGCAGCTTCACATTCGGGAATTTTTCCTGAGTCATGTGAATCGTAAACGAAGAATCTGCGAGGAATACAAGCTGATCATATTTATCTCTGGCAAGGAAACGCTGCTTTAATCTTGCAAACTCCTTAAACTCGTCAGATTTTTCATCTGCTTCCACCCAGCACGCCTTATGCATAGAAAGAGGTTCGTAGGTACATTTGGCACCATATTCATGCTCCAGACGGTACTGGATAACCTCATACTGAAGTGCTCCTACAGTTCCGATGATCTTTCTGCCGTTCATTTCAAGAGTAAATAATTGGGCAACTCCTTCATCCATCAGCTGATCAATACCTTTGGCCAACTGTTTAGCTTTAAGCGGATCGCTGTTGTTGATATAACGGAAGTGTTCCGGAGAGAAGCTTGGCACTCCTTTGAAGCTCAGTTTTTCACCTCCTGTTAACGTATCACCGATCCTGAAACTTCCTGTATCATGAAGACCAACAATATCCCCAGGGAAACTTTCATCCACAACCTCTTTTTTATCAGCAAAGAATGCATTAGGGGAAGAGAATTTCATTTTTTTGCCTTCTCTTACCAACAGGTAATTTTCATTTCTTCTGAATGTTCCCGAAACAATTTTTACGAACGCAAGTCTGTCTCTGTGCTTCGGATCCATGTTCGCGTGGATCTTGAAAACGAATCCTGTAAAATTATTCTCTTCCGGCTTTACAAGTCGTATGTCACTTTCTTTAGGCTGTGGCATTGGAGCAATTTCAATAAATGCATCCAATAGTTCACGCACTCCAAAATTATTTAAAGCCGAACCAAAGAAAACCGGCTGTAAATCACCGTTCATATATTCTTCGCGGCTGAATTCAGGATAAACAGACTGTACAAGCTCAAGCTCATCTCTCAGGTTTTGAGCAGCTTTTTCACCGATCACCTCATCTATTGAAGGATCATTGATATCGTCAAACTTAACCGTTTCACCAACTCTTTGCTTCTTTTCTTCAAGAAACAGCTGGATATTATTTTCCCAGATATTATAAATACCCTGGAAATCACTTCCCATACCGATTGGGATAGATAGCGGAACCACTCTTAACCCCAATTTCTGTTCCACTTCATCCAGAAGATCAAATGCATCCTTACCCTCACGGTCCAGTTTATTAATGAAAACAAGCATTGGGATGTTTCTCATTCTGCAGACTTTTACTAATTTTTCAGTCTGTTCCTCAACTCCTTTTGCAACGTCAATTACAACGATCACAGAGTCTACGGCAGTTAAAGTTCTGTAAGTATCTTCAGCAAAGTCTTTGTGACCTGGTGTATCCAGGATGTTGATCTTGTGATCTTTATATTCAAAAGCCAATACGGAAGTCGCTACAGAGATCCCTCTCTGTCTTTCGATTTCCATAAAGTCGGAGGTAGCTCCTTTTTTTATTTTGTTGGATTTTACCGCACCGGCTTCCTGGATAGCACCCCCGAAAAGAAGTAACTTTTCTGTAAGTGTAGTTTTTCCGGCATCCGGGTGGGAAATGATCCCGAAAGTCTTTCTTTTCTGTATTTCTTTGATTAAGTCTGACATAGTGTATTTTGAAGTTGCAAAAATCGGGATTTTTTATGAGGTTTCAAATAATTTGGGAGAATAAGTTGTGGGATCCGGGTTTGAGTGTGGGAGAGTGGGAGAGTGATAGGGTTTTTAGAGGTTCAAGAGAAGATGTAGGATGATAATTATTAATATTATACAGTTGGGAGAAAAAATAAGCAATTACCTTCAAATACAGTATTTCCATTAAAAAATTCTCTCACTCTCCCATACTGAGATCCGGCACCGTACCTGCGTCCAAGAATTTCCTTTTTTAGTTGCCTAGGGCTTTCAAAAAAATTATCTTTGTTTTTCAAACTTACAGAGAAAAAGTATGGAGAATAGCAGGTATCCGAAGTTTACCTTTACATGGATCGGCGGTCTTGTTTTAGTGGCAGGATTATTTATAGGAACAATGGCTGTTTCTTTTTTCGGCAGTTTTTGGAAAATTGCTTTTAGGGAAAACCTCGAACTGAAAGACTGGTTCCTGATGGTGACCAATGCTGTAGGTTTTCTGACTGCTATTGCTTTTTTCGATTTTTTCATTGTAAGACCTTCAACCGGGAAAAAACTGAACTTCAATTTTTCTCCTACGAATTTTTCTACCTACCTCCTGATATTTCCTATGATGATGGGTATGATGCTCATTTCAGAATTCATAACATCTCTTATTCCTACCACAGGGCCGTTCTGGGGAAAATACTATGAGTTTTTCTCAAAGCTTATGGAGCAGCTGACTTTTGAACCGGTCATCATGATCATTATGACCGTGATCATGGCCCCTATTTTTGAAGAAATTATTTTCAGGGGGATTATCCAGAAAGGACTTATCAACAAAGGGGTAGATCCACGAAGAGCTATTTTTTATGCATCCGTTATTTTTGGGCTAGTTCACGGAAATCCATGGCAGTTTGTAGGAGCCGTATTGCTGGGATGCGTATTGGGGCTGGTTTACTATAAAACAAAATCGCTATTACTGCCGATGCTGTTACATGGGTTTAATAATCTGTGTTCTTCATTGCTGGTTACCTACACCAAAAGTGAGAGCTTTGCAGACGCTTTTAAAATTTCCGAATGGGTTATTCTGGCTGTCGGGATTGTGCTTTTTTCTTTGTTCTATTATCTTTTTACGAAAAAGTATAAAGTACATTACGCTGAAATTTAACAAAATTCGGATATAAAATTAACCGTAAATGATACGGAAAAAACAAATTGAGCAAAAATGAATATAGATATGGAATTATTGGTTGCCACACACAACGAACACAAAAAAGAAGAGATCCAGCAGATCCTGGGAAATCATTTTACAGTAAAAAGTCTTACCGATTATAATATTCATGAAGAAATTGTAGAAGATGGCGACTCTTTCAATGCCAACGCCCTGATCAAAGCAAAATACTGTTTTGAAAAAACCGGAATCCCAAGTTTGGGAGACGACAGCGGACTTGCTGTTGAAGCTTTGGACGGAAGGCCCGGAATTTTTTCTGCACGTTATGCAGGAGATCATGATTTTGCTAAAAATATCGAAAAGGTTTTAAGCGAGCTGGAAGGTCAGGAAAATAGAAAAGCCTATTTCATTACGGTTCTATGTTACTATGACGAGAATGGAGCCCGTTATTTTGAAGGAAAAGTTCACGGAAATTTACTCACAGAAAATAAAGGACATAAGGGTTTTGGATATGATCCCATCTTTGTTCCCGAAGGACATGACAGGACTTTTGCAGAAATGAATCCTGAAGACAAAAACAAAATAAGTCACCGCAAACAGGCATTGGATCTGTTTCTTGACTTCCTTAAAGTAAAAGAATAATTAATTCTATGCGGGTCGTATTTAAACTGACATCCAAAAGATATGTTTAAATTTTCTGTCGTACATTTGTTATAATAAACTATTGATTTGAGTACTTATTTAACGATATTAGGCTTTAATTCAGCTATTCCGACCATTAATTCTTCGCCCACGGCACAGCTGCTGGAAATGGAAGAGAGACATTTTCTGATCGATTGCGGAGAAGGAACCCAGGTACAGCTGAGAAAGGCGAAAGCGAGATTTTCAAAGATCAATCATATCTTTATATCACATCTTCACGGTGATCACTGTTTCGGTCTTCCCGGACTTATCGCCTCTTTCCGTTTGCTCGGAAGGGATATTCCTCTGCATGTTTATGGCCCGAAAGGAATCAAAAAAATGCTGGAAACCATCTTTACCATTACGGAAACGCATCGTGGTTTTGAAGTGGTTTATCATGAGCTGGACAAAGACTATTCCGAAAAAATTTATGAAGACAGCAGGGTAGAAGTATATACCATCCCGCTGGATCACAGAATATACTGTAACGGTTACCTTTTTAAAGAAAAACCTAAAGACAGGCACCTCAATATGAAGGAAATCGCCAAATACAACGAAATCGAAACCTGTGATTACCACAATATAAAAGCAGGCAAAGATGTTGTGCTGAGCGATGGCTATGTTCTCAAAAATGAAGTATTAACCTTGGATCCGGCACCTCCTGTTTCCTATGCTTTCTGCAGCGATACCCGGTATCTTGAATCGGTACTTCCGATTATTAAAAATGTAACGGTTCTGTATCACGAATCCACTTTCCTCCATGACCTGAAAGAAATGGCAGACTATACCGGACATTCAACAGCTTTGGAAGCGGCAACGATAGCCCAGAAAGCTGAAGTGGGAAAACTGATCCTGGGTCATTTCTCAAACCGGTATGCAGACCTTACGGTATTTACGGACGAAGCCAGAAATGTTTTTCCCAACACCTTCCTGCCAAAAGCACTGGAAAGCGTAAAAATTTAAAACCTGTATGCTTAATTTTGAAGAATTGAAAAGCTTTTTGAATGAAAAGGCAGACCAATACAACAGCCCCGATTTTATTGAAGATGATCCCATACAGATCCCGCACCGTTTCAATGTAAAGCAGGATATAGAAATTGCAGGTTTTTTGGCTGCAACTATTTCCTGGGGCAACCGGAAATCAATCATTAAATCTGCAGATAAAATGCTTGATATTATGGGGAATTCACCTTATGATTTTGTATTGAATTATTCTGAAAAAGATCTGGATATCCTTCAGGACAAAAGTATCCACAGAACTTTTAACGGTCAGGATTTTGCTTACTTCATCAGGCAGTTCAACAAGATTTATAAAGAAAATGAGAGCCTGGAAAACTTATTTAAAATAAACGATCAGGAAACTAATTTTCAGCATGCTATTGAAAGGTTCAGAAGCCGTTTTCTGGAACCTGAAAAGCACAGAAGCCACAAACATATCAGCTCGCCTTATAAAAACTCTTCCTCCAAAAGAATTATAATGTTTCTGCGGTGGATGGTGCGAAAAGACAAACATGGCGTAGATTTTGGTATTTGGGAAAATATAGATCAGAAATATCTTTCGATCCCGTTAGATGTACATACGGGAAATATTTCCAGAAAGCTTGGATTGGTTTCCAGAACACAGAACGACTGGAAAACCGTAGAAGAACTGGACGTAGCCATCAGGAAATTTGATGAAAATGATCCGGCTAAATATGATTTCGCCCTATTTGGGCTTGGAGTGACCAAAGAACTCTTATAACACTAAGAAACGATGAAAAAAGAAACTGAAAAAATAGACGCTTTAGAAAAAATAGCGAACGGCATTACATGGTGGGTAGGTTCTATCCCGTCACTCATTGTTCATACTTTATTTTTTATTACCTCATTTCTTTTGCCGATGCTCAATATCGTTGAGTTTGATAAGATGCTTCTGATCCTTACAACGGTAGTTTCTCTGGAGGCCATTTATCTGGCTATTTTTATTCAGATGTCCGTGAACAAAAGTCACGAAAAGATTGAAGATATCCAGGAAGATATTGAAGATATTCAGGAAGATATCGAAGAGATCAGCGAAGATATTGAAGAGATTAGTGAGGATATTGAGGAGATTAATGAAGATATTGAAGACATCCAGGAAGATATTGAAGAGATCAACGAAGACGAAGATGAGGAAGATCATAATGAAAGGGCCAAGAATGTCATTCTGAAAAGCAATGTCAATTCCAATAAGAATGAAATTAAAGCTTTAAAAGATATTATCAGCCAGCTGCAGACAGAAATAGACCAGCTGAAAAAAGAATAATACTACCTGAGTTCGGGTTAAGACATTTCTGTTTTTAATAAGTAAGTAAGCCGAGCAGGGAGGGGGATGTGAGTTGAGGTTAAAAAAACAGTTACAACCCTGTAATTTATTATTCTTTTAAAGACTGCTTCATCAAATTTTACGATAACGTCAGAAATTGTAGGTCTGATAGTAACTTCCAGTCTCCCTCTTCAAGCTTCCAGCCTATTATCCTTAATTTTCTTAATATAAATTATAATTGAACGTAGTTTTCAAGATTAAAAGCAGGCCGTCCGTACAGGTGGTCTGTTTTGTTATGCACATTTCAAAGTTTAAAAATTAAATTCTACTAATTTTGTGGAATATGTAATTATAAAATAAATTTATTATTAATATAGATGTTAAATTAATTGAATTGACTGAAAAAGAGTGTTTTTTATTGATATTTTTGTTACATTTGAACAAATAAAAATAAAATGTTCAATTATAGACTGAATAATTACTTTTTAGTTACAATGTTTCTATTGGCTTCTGTTTCTGCTTTTTCCCAGAAAATGAACAGAAAGCCGCAGCTCGAAAAGTTTAGCACCCAGAGTAAAAAAGCCGGGGCATTTATTGATGTAAATGTACCTACTTATGCGCCTTCCGCGTTCACCATAGATCAGCTGGTAAAAAATGTACTGATTTCCGGAGGATCTGTGTGTGCGGCTCCCAATGTGAGCAATGTAACCATATCACCCAATCAGCCGCCAACAGATACAGAAAGAGCATGGGGATATTTTCATAAAGGAACCACTAATTTTCCTTTTACCGACGGAGTTGTGCTTGTTTCCGGTAAAGCAAGAAGAGCTGGAAATGGATTGGAAGCATCCACATTAAGCGATATTGTTCCTGGAGCCGGGATGAATGACCCTGATCTGGTAGCCGCGATTAATCCACCGGATGACCTTAAAGATGTTGTGTCTCTGGAATTTGATTTCGTCCCGAACAGCAACCAGGTAAAATTTAATTATTTATTTGCCTCAGAAGAATATACAAGTGGATTCCCATGTGGTGATTTTGCAGACGGTTTTGCTCTCCTTCTGAAAAAAGTTGGGGACCCAACCTATGAAAATTTAGCCGTTCTTCCCAATGGAGCAGGACCGGTAAGTGTTCTTAATATTGTACCACTGGGAGTAGGGTGTGATGGAGAAACCATTAATGAGCAATACTTCGGCGGATTGAATACGCAGAATATCGAAACCAATTTCATCGGGAGAACCATACCTCTTACGGCAGTGGCCACAGTTGTTCCGGGACAGACCTATCATTTTAAAATGGTGATGGCAGATGCGGTGGATAATAGTTATGATTCTGCAGTTTTTTTGCAGGGTGGATCATTTGACATCGGAATGACCATCGTGGATGGTAACGGAAATCCTTTGGGGGAAACTCTGAATATGTGTGATAATACACCACAGACTTTAAAAGCACAGGTGTCAACTGTGCCGGGAATGACCTACAAATGGTACAAAAACGGTGTGGTAATTCCTAACGCAACCAGTGCTGTATATATAGCCACTTCACCCGGAGTATACGAAGTAAAAACTTTTGTGGGCGGAACAGAATGTCAGAAAGCAAGCATTACCATTATAGGCGGAACTTCTCCGACGGCTCAGAATGCAATATTGAAGCTTTGCGCGACTCCTACTCTGAGCACTTTTAATTTAGAAGATGCAAAACCACAGATAAGTACAACACCAGGCGCCGTATTTCGTTTTTATGCCAATCAGGCGGATGCGCAAGCTCAAAACAACAGCTTTATTACCAATCTTACCAACTACAATGGTACCGATGGACAGATTATTTATGTAGTCGTTTCCAATGGTGCATTTTGTAGCAAAATTGTGACCCTGACGCTAAGAAGAGAAGAAACACCTGTTGCCCAGATTACTGCTCCGAGAATGAGGATCTGCGAAGGAGAATCTCTGATATTAACAGCGGGAGGCGGTGTAACCTATCAATGGGGAGATACTTCTTCTACCGGGGGAGTAAGAACGGTAAACCCAACCCAGACCACAACCTATACCGTATATGCTATTGGTGCACAGGGCTGTAAATCCCTACAACCCGCATCCATTACCATTGATGTAGTTCCTGCTATCGTATCTACACTAAAAGGAGGGCAGATCTGTGAAGGGGATATGATCCTTTTGGATGCCGGATCAGGACCGGGTTATACCTATGAATGGAGTACAGGAGAAACCACCCAGGGCATTACCGTATCAACTCCGGGTGAATATACCGTTATGATCAGTAACGGGGTATGTTTAAAAGAATTTAAAACCCAGGTAATACGCGCTGTAGTTCCCGAAATTATAAAAGTTGATTATAACGACAGCGGAACAATGGTTCTTACAGCAAGTAATCCTAGTAACGGTACATTAGAATATTCTGTAGACAACGGCTTTACCTGGCAGGCGTCCAATGTATTCTCCAATGTTCCTAAGAATACCGTAATATCCATCCGTGTCAAAGTGAAAAATACCAGCTGCGTAGGATTTCTGGAATACTTTACATTTGTTATGAAAAATGTAATCACACCAAACGGAGACAACGTAAATGATATTATTGACTTTAGCGGAGTAAGCAGTTACAAAGATTTTCAAGGGTTCGTTTTTGACCGTTACGGAAGAGAAGTGTTCAAAGCCGGAAAAACAAGGCCGTATTGGGATGGCTATTTCCAGGGAAAACGTCTCCCAACTGCATCTTACTGGTATCAGGTAACCTATCAGGATCCTGCCAGTAAACAGACAGCAGTGAAAACAGGATGGATTCTTCTTAAAAACTTAGAATAATCTTTTATATAATTTATAGAAAGGCTGGCATTTTTGTCAGCCTTTCTTATTATTTTCAAACAAAGCAAATTTATATTGCTGAATAAATAAACTTGCATTAGTGATAATGTAAATTGTGCTAAATTAAGTTTCAATCAAAAAAAATAGTATTTTTGTTTAAAATACTATAAAATGTTAAATAGGAGGATTGGAAATTTATTTTTGGCGTTATTTTTTGCATTCATCGGCAGTTTGGTTTTTGCTCAAAACACAGACAGAGCAGCGATACCTGCAAAAAAAGCTAGTGCCGCCTCTATGAAAGCAGGTGTTTTTATAGATGTAAATACACCCAATTATCCGGAGTCCGGCTACAGCATTACACAGCTGGTAAAAGACGTTTTGATTTCCGGAGGAGCCTGTTCCACGTCCAATGTAAGTAACGTCACTGTTTCCCCCAATTTATCAATAAATGATCCTGGCCGAAGCTGGGGGTTTTTTAATAAAGGAACCACAGCTTTTCCTTTTGCAAAAGGAATTGTTCTTTCCACCGGATATGCTGCAAAAGCAGGTAACAGTTATCAGGGAATTTTAAGTGACGGCCTGAATACTTTTGGAGATACAGATCTGGCTGCGGCTTTGGGAATCAATAATGGTGAACTGAGAGATGCTACCTACATAGAATTTGATTTTGTACCGGCTTCTACAGAGGTTACATTCAGATACCTGTTTGCTTCCAAAGAATATGCTCCCGCATTCCAGTTTGCATGTACCAAATCAGACGGATTTGCTTTACTGTTAAAAAAAGCAACTGATCCTAATTATACCAATCTCGCAGTACTTCCTAACGGAGCAGGCCCCGTGAGTGTAACTAACATACATCCTGCAATTTCCGGAAGTTCTGGCTGTGGCCCTATAAACGAACAGTATTTCGCAGGGATCAATAACCCTATTGTTGAAACTAACTTTGATGGACGTACCGTTCCTTTGACCGCAAAAGCGACTGTAATTCCAGGCCAGACCTACCACTTCAAAATGGTCTTGGCAGATTTTAGTGACAGGAGTTATGACTCAGCTGTATTTCTGGAAGCGGGATCATTCGACATAGGGGTGAAAATTCTCGATCCTGCCGGAGTGCAGCTTCCTGATACAGTTTATATGTGCGATAATGCACCTCAGACATTTACAGCCTCTGTTCAGGTTCCTAACGTTACCTATCAATGGTTCTTAAATAATAACCCTATTCCCGGTCAAACCGGAGCTAGTTATACTGCTACGCAACCAGGTGTATACAGTGTTCAGGTATTCATCCAGGGAAACACATGCCCGGGAACGGGAACCATTACAGTAGTTGGAGGAACTTCCCCTACCGTACAGAATGCGACCCTGACAGCCTGTTACGCTGCTGGAAATGCAACCTTTAATTTACCTTCTGCAGACGCTTCTATAAGTACAACTCCTGGTGCAACATTTACATACTACTTAAACCAGGCAGATGCGCTTGCCGGAAATGCAAATACCATTCCCAGCCCTGCCACCTATTCAAGCCCTGGAGGACAAACAGTATATGTTCGTGTTAAAAATGGCTTCTGTTTCAAGGTAGCAGAGTTGCAGCTGATAAAAGCACCTCAGATGACTGCATCAATTTTGCCGCCCGCGGTATTAACCTGTGCCAGCTCGCAGACCACTTTAGATGCTTCAGCTTCTGTTTATCCTGCGGGATCTACTTTTAACTGGACGACAACCGGAGGAAATATCGTTTCAGGAGGAAATACATTAACTCCGGTTATCAATGCTCCGGGGACTTATACTTTAACAATATCAAAAACGTATCAGCCGGGACCTGTTACTTGTACCGCTGTTGCCAATGTTACAGTTACAGGAGACAGTGCTCCACCTGTAACCGGACTTACAGCAAGTAAAACACAGATATGTAGTGGTGAATCGGTAACTTTAACTGCTTCAGGAGGTACTACTTATAATTGGACGGGCCTTCCCGGAACAGGTAATACTCAGACAGTATCACCTACTGCAACTACTACGTATACAGTAAGTGCTGTAGGAGCCAATGGATGTGTATCTCAAAATCCTGCCACAATCACTATTGAAGTTTCACAGCCCATCACTGTACAGAATGCTATATTACATAAATGTTATGCTCCGGGACTTACCTATGACCTGACAACTGCTCAGAGTCAGATCACTTCTGCAGGAGCAGGTGTTACTTTTACCTATTATATCAATCAGGCTGATGCTCTTGCGGGAAATGCTAATTTTATTGCAGCGCCAACAACCTATTCGCCACCGGGAAATCAGACTATATATGTATTAGTAAAAAACGGAGGATGTCATTATGTAGTTTCCCTTCAGTTACTAAGAACAGCCGAAACAACACTTACGATAGCAGCACCGCAGGAAATAACCTGTACAACCCCTCAGACTACATTGAATGCTTCGGCATCTGTAGTGCCTGCTGGATCTACTATTGCATGGACAGCAACGGGAGGGGGAAATATAGTGTCAGGTGCCAATACGCTTAATCCTGTAGTGAATGCAGGAGGGACCTATACACTTACAGTTACCAATGTATCGCAGCCGGGAAATTTAACCTGTACCTATACAGCAACAGTTACCGTAACGCAAAATACAACATTGCCAACGGCTACTCTTGTTTCCTCTCAACCCAGAATATGTGTCGGAGAATCAGTAACGCTAACTGCTTCAGGAGGTGCAACCTATAACTGGACAGGCCTTCCCGGAAACGGAAATACCCAGGTGGTTTCTCCGGTTGTTACTACCGTTTATGAAGTATTTGCAGTAGCAGCTAACGGATGTGTTTCTGCAACCCCGGCAACAGTTACTGTAATAGTTGGGCCACCAACAGCAGGCATATCCGCATCCAAATCAAAAATATGTGTCGGAGAATCCGTTACTCTTACGGCTACCGGAGGAATTACTTATAACTGGGTAGGCCTTCCCGGAAACGGAAATACTCAGGTGGTCTCGCCAACCGTTACTACGGAATACTCAGTGTATGCATTGGGAGGTAATGGTTGTAGTTCTGTACTGCCTGCAAAGGTGACCATTGAGGTGGTACCGGCTATTGTATCTACATTAGAGGATGTATATGTATGTGCCGGCGATACAGGGGTTCTAGATGCTGGTGCAGGTACTAACTATACTTATTTATGGAGCACAGGTGCAACTACCCAGACTATATCGACCAATGTTCCCGGAACCTATACCGTTACCATCAGTAATGGAGTATGTTCTAAGACTTTCACCGGAAAATTATTAAATCCAGATCTCCCTCAGTTTACAAATATAGTATATGATAATCATGTGCTTACCCTTACATCAAGCAACCCTACGGGAGGTGAATTGGAATATTCAATAGATGGAGGTGTGGTATGGCAGTCGTCCAATATATTTTATAATGTCTTAAATAATACAAACTACCATGTGATGGTAAGGGTAAAAGATGCAAATTGTAGTACCTCACTGGATTATTTCACATTTGTAATCAGTAATGCCATAACACCTAATATGGATGGAGTAAATGACACAATAGATTTCTCAGGACTTAGGGGATATAATAACTTTGCAGCATCAGTTTTTGACCGGTATGGTGCAGAACTTTTCCGGGCAACCAAAACCGATGCTGTCTGGACAGGTTCTTTAAAAGGAATGAACCTGCCTACAGGCACTTACTGGTATAAAGTACAGTGGGAGAATCCGGCCAGCAAAAAGCTGGAACAGCGATCAGGCTGGATATTGCTAAAAAACAGAAACTAATAGATAAACCTTCCATATTTGGGAGGTTTGCTTTTTTTATATTAAAAATTTTATAAAAAATATAGGATATATTTAGAAATAAATTAAATTTGTTGAAACAAAAGTATTATGCGAAGAAATCTACTATTCATTTTATTTTTCTTAGTCGTTTCGACATTTTTATTTTCACAAACAACAGGCCCCCGAAAACCTCCTAAAGATAAGCCTGCAGGATCAGTTACTCAAAAAGCGGGCAATTTTATTGATGTGAATACTCCGGGGTATGCGGAATCCAGCTATTCTATTACGCAGCTGGTGAAAGATGTCCTTATCTCTTCAGGAACAAATACTTGTGTAACGCCTGCAGTATCCAATGTGAAAATTACACCTAACCATGCTGTGAGCGATGCAGACAGATCATGGGGATATTTTCATAAAGGAACTACCAATTTTCCTTTCAAAGACGGGATTGTACTTTCTACAGGAAAAGCAAGAAGAGCAGGAAACGGACCTGAAGGAAACCTGAGTGATAATAATGGTGGTGGTACAGATTCAGATCTTGCACAGGCTATTGGATCTACCGGAACGCTGACGGATGGTGTTCTTTTGGAATTTGACTTTACCCCTACAACATCACAGATCAAATTTAATTATATTTTGGCTTCGGAGGAATACTCCGGCTCATTCCCATGTCAGTATGCAGATGCTTTTGCTATTTTGCTTAGACCGACATCTGGAGGACCTTATCAGAATATGGCGGTGCTTCCAAACGGTGCCGGTCCTGTAAGTATTACGAATATCCACCCGTTAATTCCTGGCGGTGGCGGTTGTGCTGCAGTTAATGAACAGTATTTTGCAGGATATAATACAGGCAATGTTGAAACCAATTTTGAAGGAAGAACAATTCCTCTTACTGCAACTGCGACTGTAATGGCAGGGCAGGAATATCACTTTAAAATGGTTGTTGCTGATTATGCACCGGGAAGCTTTGAAGATCATGGCTGGGATTCTGCTGTATTTCTGGAAGGAGGATCATTTAATATCGGTGTAGAACTTCTTGATCCCAGCGGTGCTACATTACCTTCAGAAATCAATGTCTGCGATAATGAACCGCAGATAATTACAGCATCAGTAAGTGACCCTAACTTATTATACCAATGGTACCTCAACGGAGCTCCGGTAGCTGGTGCCACTACTAATACGATTACGGCTGTACAGCCAGGAACTTATACTATCGAAGTAAGTGTTCCCGGAAATCCTTGTCCGGGTAAAGCAACCATAGAAATTCACGGGGGAACCACTCCGCAGGCCCAGGATGCAACACTTTTACTGTGTTCTACGCCGGATATTACCACTTTTGACCTGACGAATGCTATGCCGTCAATAAGCCCGACACAGGGAGCTGTATTCAGATTCTATGTAAATCAGGCTGATGCTGTGGCTCAGAATAATAACTATATTCAGAATATTTTAAATTATAACGGTACAGATGGGCAGATTCTGTATGTTGTAGTTTCAAACGGAGGTTTCTGCAGCAAGATGATAGAATTAAAGCTACTAAAAGAAACTACACCTAAGGCAGGGATAAAATCTTCCAGAATTAAAATATGTCCGGGAGAAGCGGTAACTCTTACGGCTGAGGGAGGTGTTACCTATCAATGGGTTAATTTTCCGGGTACAGGCAATACACAAACTGTAACTTTGTATCAGACTACAACATTTTCTGTGTATGCAGTGGGGACAAAAGGCTGTCGTTCTTTAAATCCTGCTACCATAACCGTAGAGGTTACCCCAGAGATCACTTCACCTTTAAAAGATGTGGAAATGTGTCTGGGTGATCGTGTTACTTTAGATGCAGGTGCTGGACCTAATTATAAATACTTATGGAGTACCGGAGCTACAACACAAACTATTACTGCAGACAGCTGGGGTGTTTATACGGTAGAAGTGGATAACGGCTTCTGTAAAAAGATCTTCACCGCGAAAGTAGGTGGTGCAGCCACTCCTTTCGTGACAGCAGTGAATTATGAAAGTGCTAAAAAAACCGTGATGATTATTGCGGAAAATCCCATGATGAATAATACCCCAAGTACTTTAGAATATTCTATCGACAATGGAATCACGTGGCAGGAGTCAAATATTTTCACCAACCTTTTGGACAATACAAATTATACCGTATTGGTGAGAAGAGTAGGAACTCATTGTGTGGGAACCTTTGATTTCTATACGCTGCAGATCAATAATATCATTACACCTAATGATGATGGTGTAAATGATATTCTGGACCTTACAGCATTGGTTGGATTCAAAAATTTCACAGGATCTGTTTTTGACAGATATGGAGTGGAAATGTTTAGATTCTCTAAAGAAAAACCTGTATGGGATGGAACAGTGGGTGGAAAAAAACTTTCTACAGCAACTTACTGGTATAAATTTAATTTCGAATATCCTAAGTCAAAAATTCAGATGAACTGGTCCGGATGGATCATGCTTAAGAATCGAGAATAAAATACAGAAATCATGCATAGAAAAGCCTTTCAAGTGAACTTGAAAGGCTTTTTATTTTTTTGAAATAGACTACTTATTGATTTTGTTTCCAGAGATTGGCAAAGCCTATAAAATCCAGAACGCTGAGCTCTTCCGCCCTCTTGTCCAAAAATTCGTGGGTCTTTAAAGCTTCAGGAATATTCAATATTTTCAAGGAGTTTGAAAGCTTTTTTCTTCTCTGGTTAAACCCTGCTTTTACAATCTGCTTAAAAAGAACCTCGTTTCCGGCCAGACCTTCTTTTGGATTTCTGGTCAGTCGGATGACTCCTGATTTTACTTTCGGAGGTGGATTGAACACATTTTCATGAACGGTAAACAGATAAGAAACATCATAATAGGCCTGGATCAGAACAGAAAGAATACCGTAATCTTTAGTTCTGGGTACTGCAGCTGTTCTTTCCGCAACTTCTTTCTGGAACATTCCTACCATTTCAGGAATCTGCTGATAATAATCAACAATCTTAAAAAGGATCTGCGAAGAGATATTATAAGGAAAATTACCAATAATGGCAAGCTGCTCTCCATTGATAAAATGGAAGTCCTGTTTCAGGAAATCTCCTACAAAAGTATTTTCTGTAATCTTTGAATAGTTCTTTTTCAGGTATTCAATAGATTCGGTGTCTATCTCTGCCAGATAGATAGTCTGTTCTTTTTCAAACAGATATTTGGTAAGGACGCCCATTCCGGGACCTACTTCCATGACATTTTTATAGTCTTCAAAACTAAGACCCTCCACGATTTTTCTCGCGATATTTTCATCTGTCAGAAAGTGCTGTCCAAGATGTTTTTTTGCTTTTACACTCAAAGTTTTTTATGATTTTATTAACAATGATTTTCTTTATTTCTCCCCAAATTTCGGAAGATTTTTTCTAATTTAGCCAAAAATTTTAATATTAATGGCTAAATCTGTAGATGAGTTTAATAAGAAAAGGCTTCGGTCAAGCAATATTACAGTCGTAATAAGTATCGCATTAGTGTTATTTTTATTAGGATTAATGGGGCTTATTTTAATTAATGCCCAAAAGTATTCTGATTATATTAAAGAGCAGCTGGTAGTAAATGCTTATTTTGATGAAAACTACGATGCGAAAGATTCTGTAAAGATTGCAAAACTGGAGGAAGAAACTTTTAAAAAGGTACAGACCTTAGCTCCTGTAAAAAAAGCAACGTATATCTCACGGGACATGGCGGCTCAAGAAGCCAAAAAAACAATGGGGATAGACAGCGATGCACTTTTTGAGGAAAATATTTTCCCTTCATCCATCGAAGTTGCATTAAAGCCAGAATACGTAGATCCTGCAAAAATTGACGGGGCAATTAAAGTGATCAAAGCTGTTCCGGGTATTGTAGATGTTAAGAATGACAGCACTTTGATGGTGGATGTTTACAATAATCTAAGCAGAATCCTTAAGTGGATCCTGGGATTCTCTATTCTGTTTCTTGTCTTGGCAGTAGTACTGATCAACAACTCGATCAGACTTAAAATATTCTCCAAAAGATTTATCATTAAAACCATGCAGCTCGTTGGAGCAAAAAGAAGATTCATCCTTAAGCCGTTTATCATCGAAGCCATTATTTTAGGGGCTATCGGATCAGTGATTGGACTTCTGGCACTGGGAGGAGTTTGGTATTATTTTACAAGTCAGATTGGTTCGGCTTTCGTACAGGATAACAACCAGTATTTCTGGCTGATTGTTTTAGTGCTTGGAGTAGGAATTTTTATTTCTGTTTTAAGTACCATTTTCGCTACATGGAGATTCTTAAAATCAAACGTTGACGATCTATATTACTCTTAATAATGAGCAAAAAAACAAATAAATTTGCCGCTTCAGAGTTTGGCAAAGAAACCGAAGTACCACAGGAAAATACCTTTTACTTCGGACAGCAGAACTTTAAGTGGATGCTGATAGGACTGGCTTTTATCATAGTAGGCTTCCTGCTGATGATGGGGCCGGATGCTAATACAGTAGATGGTAAATTTGATCCTAACTCATGGAATGACGGTATTTTTTCCATCCGAAGGATCAGAATTGCACCACTGTTTATAGTGATAGGCTTTGGAATAGAAGTTTATGCTATTTTAAAAAGAAAATAAATTAATACATTCTTTATTTAGAGATTAAAAGGTTAAGTGGTTTAGAACTCGTTCTAAATTTCAGAATCTTTTAATCTTTAAATTTTTATATACACCAAAATATGGATTTAATTAAAGCAATCATTATTGCTATTATTGAAGGGCTTACAGAGTATCTTCCTATTTCTTCTACGGCACACATGGGATTTGCAGCGAACCTTTTGGGTCTGCAAGAGGATGAGTTTCTGAAAATGTTTCAGGTGTCTATTCAGTTCGGTGCTATTTTATCCGTTGTAGTGGCTTACTGGAAAAAATTCTTTGATCTGAAAAATCTCCAGTTTTATTATAAGCTTGCTTTTGCAGTTGTTCCGGCATTGGTTCTGGGGTATTTATTTGATGATAAAATTGAATCCGTCCTTGGAAACCAGATCGCCATTTCTTCAGTACTTGTATTGGGAGGTATAGTTCTGCTTTTCGCAGACAAATGGTTCAAGAACCCTACAATTGATGATGAAAAAGGGATTACCATAAGAAAAGCAATCACAATAGGCTTCTGGCAGTGCCTTGCGATGATGCCTGGAACCAGCCGCAGTGCAGCTTCTATTATTGGAGGAATGTCACAGGGGCTGACCAGAAAGGCTGCTGCAGAATTTTCTTTCTTCTTGGCCGTTCCGACAATGCTGGCAGTAACGGTATATTCTGTTTTCCTGAAAACATGGGGGAAAGAAACTGGGAACCCTCAGAAAGGATATGAAATGATTATGGCATCTCAGGATCACATTATGATCTTCATAGTAGGAAATATTGTAGCATTTATTGTAGCGTTGATTGCCATTAAAGCATTCATCGGAGTACTGAACAAATATGGTTTCAAACCTTGGGGTTGGTACCGTATCTTTGTAGGAATTGCTTTGTTGATCTATTTCTATTTCTTTAAATAAGCCTATGAAAAGTAATATTTTTAAAATATTGGCTTTTTCCGGCCTGATCGTGTCCTGTGCTCCGGCACATACGCTGTTTGTAAAAAATAATACAGGAGAAAGAGTAGAATTTTTCGTTGAGCTGAAAGAAAAAAATCTTGCTGAAGATCTACTGATCTGTAAGGAGCTTGTCCCGGACGAAAAACTGGACCACAAACCTTTTATGGAATATTCCAAAGAAGGAAAATGTTACCGCCAAAAAATTACATCTGTTAGCAAAACCAGCTATAAATTTAATTTACCTGAAAATTACACAGTGAACATTGCTCCGAATAATTCAGTGTACCCTTTTCAGAATATATACTACTTCATTGGTGATAAAAAATGCTTTGTCAATGTAGAAAACGGACCTGACTGCAAGCAGAAGGTCAATAAGTTGCCAAGCTTAGTAAGTATCACCGAAATTTTAGAATAATGACAGCTGAAGAACTGCAAGCAGGATATGTATTCTTATTGGATAAACCTTTGGATTGGACCTCTTTCCAGGCGGTTAATAAGATGAAGTATAAGCTCAAAAGAGAATTTAATCTTCCCAAGAAATTTAAAATAGGCCACGCAGGAACCTTAGATCCGAGAGCAACCGGTCTGCTTATTGTCTGCTGCGGAAAATTTACAAAGAAAATTCCCGAAATTCAGGATGCTCCCAAAGAATACTGGACGGAAATCAAAATAGGAGTACAGACAGAATCCTATGATACGGAAAAACCAGAGATCCTTCATCAGGATATTGCCCACGTTACAGAACAGCAAGTCAAAGAAACTCTTGAAAAATTCGTTGGGGAAATAGAGCAGAAACCTCCGGTATACTCAGCTATAAAAATTGATGGACAGAGAGCTTATAATTTAGCCAGAGCAGGAGAAGAAGTTGAAATGAAATCCAGGAAAACGACAATCTTCCACATTAAAGATATTAACATTGAATTTCCTTTGGTCAGCTTTACGGTAGGATGTTCAAAAGGCACCTATATCAGAAGTCTGGCTCATGATATTGGACAGGAGTTGGGAGTGGGAGCTTATCTTACACAGCTTAGACGCACCAAGATCGGAGATTATACGATTGAAAATGCAACACCTGATTTCTTAGAGAATGAATATAAATTCGAAAGCTTATGATCAAAAATTTCCTCTTGCTTTTAGGGCTGTTATTTTCCGTTACTTACTTCTCGCAGGAAACGGAGACTAAAAAAGCCAAAATGGATTTTTACTTTAACCCATCACTCAATATCGGCTATAATCTTCAAAACAGAGATAATCAGTTTACGGATTCGCAGTATATTGAACCAAAAAGGATTGGTAAAATAACATATGGAATATCAGCAATAGGCGGTTACAATTTTCTTCCTAACTTTGCACTCGGAACAGGATTTAAATACAGTTTTATAGAAGACAATTACCATCTGGTCTACTGGATGATCCAGCCGAAGATCATATTCAGTCCGGGTGACCGTCCTTTTTATATTGATTTAAATTATGGAAAGCAGCTTAATCATTCGGCGATTTCTGATTCCGAATTTTGGGGAGCAAGATTGGGAATCATGGTTTCCTACTCAAAAAGGCTGAGCCAAGAAGGTGGAATTACTTTTGAAGGGCATCAGCTGAATGGTAAGTCTAATGGCTTTTTCATTGGATTAAGTTACGGAATTACTATTTTCAGCAATAAAAATTATACAGGTTACGGAGAAGATTAATGGAAAAAACGCGCATCAATAAATATTTATCAGAAGTTGGCTATTGTTCAAGAAGAGCCGCTGATAAACTTTTGGAAGAAGGAAGGATAACAATTAACGGAAAGGTCCCGGAAATGGGAACCAAAGTTTCTGATGAAGATCTTGTAGAAGTAGATGGAAAACCGATCCGTGAACCGCAGGATAAGCCCATCTACATCGCTTTTAATAAGCCTGTGGGGATTGTATGCACTACAGATACCAAACGTGAAAAAAACAATATCGTTGACTATATCAATCATCCGAAAAGAATTTTCCCGATCGGAAGATTGGATAAGCCTAGTGAAGGTCTGATTCTTTTGACCAGTGACGGCGATATCGTAAACAAAATTCTAAGGGCAAGAAATAACCACGAAAAAGAATATATTGTTCGTCTTGACAAACCAATGTCACCCAAATTCCTTGATAAAATGAGGAATGGTGTTCCGATCCTGGATACCGTCACTAAAAAATGTGAAGTTGAAAGAATCGACGATATGACGTTCCGTATCATTCTTACTCAGGGACTGAACAGACAAATCCGAAGAATGTGCGAATACCTCGGCTATGAAGTGAAAAAACTGAAACGTATCCGTATTATGAACATCAAGCTGGATCTTCCCGTTGGAAAATGGCGTGACCTTACAGAAGAGGAACTGAGTTCACTTAACAACCTCCTTTCTGATTCTGTCAAAACAGTCGATTAAGATTATATCATAAATAATATGACGGTAAGCAGGGGATATTTCTCCTGCTTACTTTTTTTATTCCTGTTTTCTGGTAAGGGAAATCAGAATTTCTGTCTCCAATTAATCTATCTGAAGAAATACAATAGAAAAGGTACTTTGGATGTTGTTTTTTCATAATATTCACACATTGGTGTAATATTTTTAGTTTGTTAGTGAAAATATATTATATTTATAATAATAACTATTAAAACTAAAAACCATGAAATTTAAATTTAATCTACTTTCTCTTATTATTTTAATAACATTTTCTAATTGTCAGAATGATAACCATAATCAGGATCTTCCACACGATTCTTCTTTTTACATTGACTATAGAAGCTTGAAAGGATTACCAGATGGAATAGCTGTCATTGAGCTTGATCCTGAAGCCCCAAATTTTGGACATATTAGCAGCCAACTTGAATTAGGCATTGGGGTCTTGCCTCATCATCTTTATTATAATCAGAGTGCAAACAAATTATTTACCACTGCTTTAGGAGGGAGTTATCTCTACCAGATAAAAACGGAAAAAGACAAAAACGGACAGCCAAAATTAGTTAATGCAATACCTATTGATACAGGTGAGAATACAGTAGGCGAAAATTTGTTTTTTACCAATGATGGAAGATATTTTATGACTTTCATGGGAGGCGCAGGAGGGCCAAAAGATGGCAGTATAGGTGTTTTTAACGCAAATAACAACCAGCTTATCAAAACTATTAAAGCACCGATTCAAACCAATCCCAATCAATTTATTATGTATCCGCATGGTATTTCTGTTAATGAGGAAAAAGGAATAATGATGGTCACCTCAACCATTCACCCGGATCTTACTACTGGAATGGGAAACACCTGTACTTTATTAGATCTGAATACCTATGAATTAAAAGAGACCTATCTGGTAGCAGACTCACAAACGGATATGTCCAGTCCTGTCGAGGTTCTGTTGCTACGGGGGAAATTTCCACAATACGCCCTTGCAACAACAATGCTAGGTGGCGATATCTGGATTGCTCCATACAATGCTGCAACCAAAAAATATGATGCTTTTAGTAAAATATTTGACGGAAGCACACAAGGATTAGGCTGGGCACTCGAAATGTACATCGATGATAACAGCAAGCTTTATGTAAGTTTTGCAGATCCCGGAAAAGTTTTGGTCTTTGATATAAGTAATCTTCCTCAACTAAAGCTTTTAAAAACTCTTACCGCGGATAAAGGAGCACATCACATGGTTTTCTTTAAAACCAAAAAAGGAAAAGAAGTTGTAGCAGTACAAAATAACCTGTTGAACATTCCTAACTTAAATTCCGGCACCATCAGTGTCATTGAAATTGAGACAGGGAAAACATTAGGTACCGTCGATTTACGAACCAAATATGGAATACTACCTGAATCAATTGAAGGAACCAATGGTCCCAGCAGCTACATGCATCACTAAAACTTAAAATAATACGCCAGATCAGAAACTACCCAAAATAGCAGAAATTGTTTTGGGTAGTTTTTATTATATAGTTTTCAGTTATTTTAAATATAATTTCATTCTTTCTTCATACTCAGGCTTTAATTTTAAGAGCTTCAGAATTTTCTTGTCATCCGTGTAGGTAGTCCGGTAGAATATGATCTTATCAGCAGAATATTTGAAGTAGGGATGATCTTTCAGCCATTCTTCAGGGGCTTCTGTTAGAGTATATTTAGGAACATTTGAAACATCTAGCGGAGCAATAGAAATTAATTTTTGAACCAAATTTTTATCAATATTATAGGTGTCTAAAATTTGTTGCTTATTGACAAAACCTCTCAGTTTTTTTCTAAAGCCGATCATGGATCCGGCACTTTTTTCATCCAAACCAAATTCCAGCAACTGCTTGAATGTGATCCTATTTAAATCAATTTTTGAAAAATCAGTTTCCTGTTTTTGAAGGGTTGTATTTGTATTGAGTTTAATATAAGGACTTAGTTCCTGGAACTTTTCCGGAGAAATAACAAAACATTTCTTTATATCTTCAAGTGATTTGAAGGTTCCTCTGAGATTTCTTTCCCGGTAATTGATAATTGTATTCGCCTGTTTTTCAGAGAATCCTAAACCTTTCCACCCATCCAGATCTAAAGTATTAGGATCAAATGAATGATACTGAATAGTAGATTTTATGGCGTACTGATTACCGGACTTTCTAAAATTGTCTGGGGTTTTTATCGGAAGCAGTATATAGGGCTCAAGTTTGCTGTAATTTTCTGAAGAGATGATAAAACATTCTTTGAATTTTTCCTTGCTTACGAAACTTCCGCCCAGGTAATTCCTGTATTTTAAGATAGCTTCAGCCTGTTTTTCACTGAAACCCATTTTCATCCATTCCGAAGCAGAAAGACCATCCGGATTGAATTTTTTAGAAACGGAAATTTCTTTTTTGTCATTAGTTTTAAACTTTTCAAAGTGGTCTTTGCCATTTTCAGGAAGCAGAATGAAGGACTTCAGCTCCGTGAATTTTTCTTCAGAAATTGCATAGCATTTTTTGAGCTGGTCTTTTGATGTAAATTCTCCTCCTACAATTTTTTTGTAGTTAAGGATCGTAGAAGCCTGTTTTTCAGAAAATCCTAAATGCATCCATTGTTTTGCATCCAGATCATTGGGGTCAAAATCAGACAGGCTGAGAGCGGCAGAACTTTCCGTAATAAATTTTACCTCAGGAAAATCTTCTTTTTCCCGGCTGGTATACTTCTGAAAAGCCAGCAGGACGATCAGCAGCATTCCCATGAATGCCAGTTTCTGGTAATAGTTTTTTCTCATCATAAAGTAAACTTATCAATAAAAACAAGCCGAAGCAATGATGAAAAGCAGAAACGATCGTTTTATCAAGTAAATTCAATACAATCACTTAATAAAATAAATTGAATTATATTGTACGTTAAAATATTTTAAGGCTACTTAAAATCAATAGGTTACATTGTCGTGGAAAGAATGACAACGAAATCACAAAACCGGAACAGAATCTGCTCCAAAATAGGAATTCTAAAAAAAAATAAAATTATTCGGAATCTCTGTCCGCCAGAGAAGCCTTCAGTTTCTGAAGCTCAGCTTTTATAAATTCAAGACGGTCAATGATGGTTACTGTTTCAGAAATTTTACTGTTGGTCGTCAGAGCAATCCTTGCTCCATCCAGTGTATAGCCTTTTTCCTTTACCAGATGGTAGATCATCTGCAGGTTCTTGATGTCTTCAGGAGTAAAATAGCGGTTGCCTTTCTTGTTCTTTTTAGGCTTGATAATAGGGAATTCCTGCTCCCAATAACGTATTAATGAAGTATTTACATCAAAAGCTTTTGCCACTTCTCCAATGGAATAATACAGTTTGTCAGGTAAATTTATTTTCATTTTACGAATCCTAAAAGCCAAAGATAAAAATTTTTTAACCTCGTATGCAAATTATACAGGTTCTATTCCTGTCTTCCGGATCATATTAAAAATTTCCGGATAAATAATTGATGAAAGCCTGCCTGTTTATGAAGCTTGTATTTTTTCTCTTTTTGCAGTACTTTTATACAATAACTACGCTCCGCATATTATCTGTAATGAATTCTATCTCCGTTCTCCATATTGACCTTTTCCAGTCCGGCAGAAATACGTCCGATTTTTACGTTAATACCATGAAAGAACACCTGGTAGTAGGGCACCGGCATATTGAAAAACCACACCGGCATGATTTCTATGCTGCTGTTCTTTTTACCCGGGGACAAGGAGTTCATGAGATCGATTTTCAAAAATATGATGTCTCTGAGGGAAGCCTTTTTTTTCTTTCTCCCGGGCAGATCCACAGTTGGGAGCTTTCAGAAGATATTGACGGGTATATTTTCTTTTGTTCTCAGGAATTTTACGAAATGCATTATGTGAATCAGAAATTAAGAAACTTTCCGTTTTTTGGTTCCGTATCTTTTCCCAGGAAGCTGCAGCTGGATGCTGATGAGCTGATAAAAAACAAGATTCTATTTCAGGAGCTGGGAAGAGAGCACCAGTCCCAGAATCTTATGAAAGAAGGGTTGATCCTTTCATTAATGTCTCATATTTTCATTAATTCAGCCAGGCTGTTTTCAAAAGAAATTGACAGCCTTTCTTCTTCCGCGAGCCTTTCTTATTTTAAACATTATCAGGATTTTGAAAACCTGATCGAGCAGTATTTTACAACTCAGAAATCTATATCTCATTATGCTTCGTTATTGGGAATTAGTCCAAAGCACCTGAACCGGATTGCACAGACCGTTGTTCAGAAAACAGCAACCGATGTTATCACTGAAAGAGTAGTACTGGAAGCTAAAAGGATGCTGATGTACCTTGATGAAAGCCTTGTGGAAATTGCTTTCAGGCTTGGTTATGAAGAATATTCCTACTTTGTAAGAGTATTCCGGAAAAGTTCCGGAATGACTCCTACTCAGTTTATGAGAAAATACAAGGTTTAAAAATTTTAAATTTAAAAAAAGGGAGATGGAAGGCCGAAGCTGGAAGTTAATAAATGCCTTTATATTAGCTTCACATGCTCTCCAGTGTGAAATCTTATGTCTGAAATCTAATCTTTATTCTTGTCTCTTGGTTTCTCTCCTTTACAACAAAAGTTTAAACGGTCCTTCAAACGTCGTCTCAAAAGAATCCAACATTTCTCCTTTTTCATCAAAAACACCGATCACCATATTCTGTTTGGAAAACTTAATATCTTCTTCGGGAAAGGTAATATTGATATTTCCTTTCAGGATTTCGTCACCTTTCAGAATGATCTTTTCAGAACCGAAATAAGTGATCTCTGCATGAGCAGGAGTCATTACTTTAATCGTAAGAGTCTTCTTCTCATTGGATTTATTTAAAAGGGTATAAATAAAAGTATTCGTGATCTTGCCGTCTTTAATAAAGAATGTGGAACCAGCCGGTTTGATGAATTTAGCTTCCATAGATCCGCGGTCATACATTAAGAATCCCAGAAATCCGATCAACAGGGCCAGAAATATCGTGGTTGCCTTCATTCTTGATGTAAACCTGAATGTTTCCCGGTTTTCAATTTCTGCTTCCGTAGCATAGCGGATCAGTCCTTTTGGAAGTCCTACCTTATCCATTACCTCATCACAGGCATCGATGCAGGCTGTACAGTTTACACATTCCAGCTGCTGGCCGTTTCTGATGTCGATACCTGTAGGACATACCACAACACACTGATGGCAGTCGATGCAGTCTCCTTTTCCTGTGGCTTTACGGTCTTCATTGTTTCTCCATTTCGAACGGTTTTCACCTCTTTTGAAATCATAGTACACATTAATGGTCTGCTTATCGATTAATACGCCCTGAAGCCTTCCGTATGGGCATACCAAAGTACAAACCTGCTCACGGAGCCAGGCGAAAACAAAGTAAAATGTCATCGTGAAAAATATCATCACAAGGAATTTTACGGAATGAGCCTCAGGTCCTTCCTTCATGATCCGGAATACTTGTTCGTATCCTACAATGTACATGAACATGAAATGAGCAATGATCAGTGAGATCAGTGCAAAAACGGACCATTTCAGTACTCTTTTTCTGATCTTTTCAGCATTCCATTCCTGTCTGTCCAGCTTCATCTGCTTATTTCTGTCACCTTCTATCAGGTATTCAATCTTTCGGAATACCATTTCCATGAAAAGTGTCTGCGGGCATAGCCATCCACAGAATATTCGTCCGAAAACGACCGTAAAAAGCATTACGAAGATCACGGAGGTTACCGCTCCCAATGCAAGAATAAAGAAATCCTGCAGATAAAAAGGTTGTCCAAGGATAAAAAACCTCCTGTCGATCACATTGATCAGGAGAAAAGGATTGCCGTTGATTTTTACAAATGGCAGTCCGAAAAATATAGCCAGCATGAGATAACTTGCATAATTTCTGTAATTGGTATACTTTCCTTTTGGTTTCCGGGGAAATACCCATTTTCTTTTCCCCGTTTCATCCATGGTTCCTACCGAATTTCTAAACGTCTCATTTTCAAATTCTACAAATTTGTCGCTGCTTGATTCTGCACTCATTGCGGTACTTTTGTTAAGTTAAAAAGTATTAAGGTGATATTTTGAGGCTGGATCAAACTGTTTTTCAGTCAGTTTTTAAGAGGATAAAAATAGTGTTGATCTTACCGTAGCAAAGGTCCGGATAAAACTATTTTTTAACTAATACCATCTGCTTCAAAAATAGGACAATTGAGACATTTTTATTTCAAATTTTATTATATCAAAATGAGTAAATGTATTGGGATGTTATGACTGATATTGTAACTTGCAGTCTTTAAATAAATGAAGAATGAAAAAGATAGGTTACATAAGTGTAATTGGTTTGGTTTTCGCATTGGTAAACTGTCAATCAGTAAATTATAACAAAATGTTTTATGAAGGTGTGCAGCCGGAGAAGATTTCGGATCAGTTCAGTTTTACAGAAGGACCGTCTTCGGATCAACATGGGAATGTTTATTTCACTGACCAGCCTAACGATAAAATCTATTACTGGGACTGGAAAACAAATAAGATCATAGAGTTTTTAGGAAAAACAGGGAGAGCAAACGGCACTCACTTCGATAAAGACGGAAACCTCATCACCTGTTCCGATGATCAGGGTGAAATCTGGAAAATTTCAAAAGATAAAAAAGTAGAGGTGGTCCTGAAAGGTTTTCAGGGAAGAAGGCTGAATGGACCTAATGATATCTGGAATGATTCAGCCGGAGGAATGTATTTTACAGATCCTTTATATGAAAGAGATTACTGGGTCGATTTTAAACAGGAAATTCCTCATAAGAGCCTTTATTACAGATCCAAAGAAGGAAAAATAGTTAAACTTGATACTTTTGTGCAGCCCAACGGAATTGTAGGAAGTGAAATGTTTAATAAGCTTTATGTTTCAGATATTGATGCGGGGAAAACCTACGTTTATGATATTCTGGGCGAAGGAAAACTATCTGAAAAAAAGCTCTTTTGTGAAATGGGCTCAGACGGTATGACGCTGGATAAACACGGAAACCTTTATTTAACAGGAAAAGGGGTCCATATTTTCAGTCGTCACGGGAAAAAGCTTTATCATATTCCTATCGAGGAAGACTGGACGTCTAATGTAACTTTTGGAGGAGAGAACAATGATGTCCTCTTCATTACGGCCTCAAAATCTGTCTACAAGCTTCCAACTAAAGTAAAGGGAGTGAAATAATGTCATTGCGAGAAGCGTAGCGACGAAGCAATCTCTAATCATATGTATTAATCTGTGCGATTAATAGGAGCTTTTAAAGAAAGATTCAATACAATAATAATTCTTAAATTTTTGTAATCTTTTTTGAGATTGCTTCACATTCGGTTCAAAATGACAGTCTAAAAAAATAAGAGAAGCCCACAACGGACTTCTCTTAATATTCTTAAAAGCTTAATACTGACTTAATGGTTCAAATTAATAAGCAACCTCCATTTTGACTTTCTTGCCTTTCAGTTTTTCGTTGCTTAATTTCTTTAGAACAAAGCTCACTTTATTTCTGGCAACTGCTACATAAGAAGTCGTGTCTTTCACTTCAATGATGCCGATATCTTCTTTCTGGAGTTCCCCTTTTTTAATAAGATATCCTACAATATCCACTTTATTCACTTTGTCTTTTTTGCCGGCACTGATATAAATGGTCTGGAAAGGAGTTTTTTCCGGAACTTTATTAAAACCGGTTACACTCTCTTCCGGTGTATTGCTTTTAATGAACGGGAAATTTTCATCTTCAGTCATGATCAGGTAAGCAAAACCTTTGGCATTCATTCTTGCCGTACGGCCGTTTCGGTGGATGAAAGCATCTTCTTTCGGAGGAAGCTGGTAATGAACAATAGATTCCACTTCAGGAACATCAAGACCACGGGAGGCTAGGTCTGTAGTGATTAAAATTCTTGCTGAATCATTCCTGAATTTCAAAAGGGCACGTTCTCTTTCATCCTGCTCCATACCGCCATGGAACGTTTCTCTGTCAATTCCTTTTTCCCTTAAAAGTTCAGAAATACGGTCTACAGCTTCACGGTGATTGCAGAAAATCAGTGTTCTTTTGTTTCCGATCTTGCATATTAAATTAAAAAGGGTATCCAGTTTTTCTTCAGAAATAGTCATTACTTTTCGCAGCTGGATATCCGGTTTTACTTCGCTTAATTTTAGAAAATCAATGATCTTTTCATTTTTTAACCCTGTAAACGTTGGAATTTCATCCATTGCTGTTGCTGAGGTTAGAATTCTTTGTGAAAGGCCCTTAAGTGAACTGGAAATATATTCCATATCTTCATGAAAGCCTAATTCCAAAGCTTTATCAAACTCATCCAGAACCAAAGTTTTGATCGTTTTGGGATCAAAATTGTTGTTTCTTAAATGATAAGTGATTCTTCCCGGAGTTCCGATGAGAACTGCGGGAGCTTCAATTAAATTATTGACTTCAATCTTTTTATCATGACCGCCATAACAAACCGAAACCTTAAAATCTGTTCCCATCGATTTGAAAACCTGTTCAATCTGCAATGCCAGTTCTCTTGCCGGAACTAAAATCAATGCCTGAATTCCTGAAATATCTTTTTTAAGATTTCTAAGGACCGGAAATAAAAAAGCAAGTGTTTTTCCTGAGCCTGTGGGAGAGAGCAAAACAACATCCGTATTGTTTTCCGTGGTTTTATAGGTAGATTTCTGCATCTGATTCATATCCTGAATCTGCAGCTTTTGATAAATTGAGTCTAATTCCATTTTGCAAAGGTAATTGATTTTGTTTTTTATGAAAATTCCATTTACTGTTTATTTAGATTATGGATTCCCGTAATGGTGTAGCAGGTAGAGATTATACATTTGAGGTAATTAAAAATAATAATCAACAAAATGAAACTATACCAAACCCTAGAATCTCAGCTTAAAAAAGAACCGAATTATGTCTCCGATAATGATGAAGTCAAAAAATGGGTAGTGCTAAACAAAGCACAAAATTTTGATGAAGAACTCATTGAATTATTATTGGGTGATTCAGATTTGAAAGAAAAATTTTTCATCAAAATAAAAGATGTTTTGATATTCAATCAAAATCTTTTCATACAGTTTCTTGAACAGAAAAACTATCTCAACGATAGTTACACTCAGTTTAAGAATAAAATTGGTTTGTCAGTTGATGGCAAATATCTGAAGCAACGTAACGAAGTAGCTTTGGTCTGGCCGTTCAAAGACTGTGTTTTGGAAGGTGGACAAAGCCGTGAAGAGGATAAAAGAGACGAAATTTTCTTTAATGAAACTTTAGCGCAGGACGAAATAACCCAATTACTTGATCCAAAAGTTCTAACAAATGCTAAAAAGTTTGATCAAGAGGGTGAAAAAGATTTTGATCAATTCAATCGCAATGAAAACGGAACAATTACCGACAACCTTATTATCAAAGGAAATAATCTTCTGGCATTGCATTCTCTAAATAAAGAATTTGCCGGAAAAGTGAAGATGATTTATATTGATCCACCTTATAATACGGGAAATGATAGTTTTCAATATAATGATAATTTTAATGAGAGTTCGTGGCTCACTTTTATGAAAAATCGATTAGAAATTAGTAAAGATCTACTTTCTAAAGATGGGAAAATATTTGTTCAATGTGATGATAATGAGCAGGCTACCTTAAAGATTCTTTTAGATGAAGTTTTTAAGAAACAAAATTTTGTAGAAACATTTATTTGGAAAAATACAGATAATGCTCCAGCTCTGTCAAAAAAATCGAGAAAAAATATAGAATTTATTCATTGTTATGAAAAATTTTTAGATACAAAAAGTTATGTTGGACGAAAAAGTAATAATGACGATGCACCATTATTAAATAGTGGTAACCCAGTTACCATTTTAAAATTCAAACCTAATATGATTGAATTTAAAATTCCAGATAATGTATATGAAAAAGGAAATTATGATAAGATTGAGTTGGTTAATGATTTGGTCATAAAAAATGGTAAAAATGAAAATGCAATTCAAATTAAAGGACGTTTTAAATGGCAACAATCATTTTTAGATGTTGAGGTAGAAAATGGGACTTACTTCATTGTTAAGTCTGATAAATTTTCTATAAGATATCAAAGGAAATATTCTTCGAATCTCGCACCGGATAAATTTATAGATAATATATATTTATCTAAAGCAATTGGCATTGAAACAAATGAAGATTCAAAGAAGCATATTGATTCTCTCGGCTTAAATTTTAATTCCTATCCAAAACCTGAATCTCTAATTAGTTTTTTAATTAAAGCTGTAACAGAAGAAAATGATATTGTTTTAGATTATCATCTCGGAAGTGGCACGACAGCATCAACAGCTCATAAAATGAATCGTCAATACATAGGTATTGAACAGATGGATTATATAGAAACCGTTGCTGTTGAACGTTTAAAAAAAGTAATCGATGGTGAACAAGGCGGCATTTCCAAGTCCATCAACTGGCAAGACGGCGGTTCATTCATTTACCTTGAGCTCAAAAAATACAACCAAACTTTCATCGAAAAAATAGAAGAAGCAGAAAATTCTGAAAGTCTTCTGCAAATTTGGGAAGAAATGAAAACCAAATCTTTTCTTAATTACAATGTTGATCTCAAAAAACAGGAAGAACATTTCGAAGATTTTAAAGCTTTACATCTGAATGAACAAAAACAGCTTCTTTGTGAATTGCTCAACAAAAATCAACTGTATGTAAATCTGTCTTCACTTAACGACGAAAATTTTGAGTGTACTCCGGAAGAAAAGAAAGTAACAAAAGATTTTTACCAAATAAAAAAATAACAAATGGCATTTTTATACGATACACTTTTACAGGAATTCGGAAAAAGAGCCATTTCTCAGGTTCCAATTCCAACACAAATTTCAGATAATTTGAAATTTAGCCAAAGAGCTTATCAGCAGGAAGCATTTCAGCGTTTTATTCTCTGTCACTCAGAAAATTTTGCTGGAAAACCGCATAAACCGCTTCATCTCCTGTACAATATGGCCACAGGAAGTGGTAAAACTTTGGTAATGGCGGGTTTAATGCTTCATTTGTATGAAAAAGGATACCGGAATTTCCTGTTTTTTGTAAACAGTAATAATATCATCCAGAAAACCAGAGACAATTTTCTTAATCCTCAAACTTCTAAATATTTGTTTGGCAATAAAATTGTCATCAGCGGAAAAGAAATCTTACTGAAGCAGATTGATAACTTTGATGAAGCCGATGATGAGAATATCAATATCAAATTTACGACTATTCAGCAGATGCATATTGATTTGAACAATAGCAAGGAAAACAGTATTACCTACGAAGATTTTACAGATAAAAAAGTAGTGATGATTGCTGATGAAGCCCATCATTTAAGTAGTGGTACAAAAAACGGAAACCTCTTCGGAAGCTGGGAGGAAACAGTTTTGAAAATCCTTCATCAGAATTTTGACAATATCCTTCTGGAATTTACTGCAACTCTGGATTATGACAGCCGGGAAATTATCAATAAATATAAGGATAAAGTCATTTATAAATATGACCTTTCGCAGTTCAGAACAGATAAATTTTCTAAAGAAATCAATCTTGTACGTTCATTGTATGACGAGAAAGAGCGTATAATTCAGGCTTTGATTCTTAATTTGTATCGTCAGGAATTGGCAACGATTCATCATATTAATTTAAAACCTGTTATTCTTTTTAAAGCAAAGAAAACCATTAGAGAATCCGAACAAAACAAAGAAAATTTTCACAAACTGATTGAAGATTTATCTGAAACAATGGTGGAGAAAATTAAAAAAACCTCTACGGTTTCGGTTGTTCAAAAAGCTTTTCAGTTTTTTGAAGCCCAAAATATCTCATTGAATGAAATTTCGAAACGGATTCATGCCAATTTCCGCAAAGAAAATTGTCTGAGTGCCAATAATGATTCGGAAGCAGAGAAAAATCAGATTTTACTCAATACCTTAGAAGATGAAAACAACCCGATTCGTGCGGTATTTGCTGTTCAAAAATTGAATGAAGGTTGGGATGTTCTCAATTTATTTGATATCGTAAGATTATATGAAGACCGTGACGGAAAGGACGGAAATCCGGGTAAAACCACCCTGTCGGAAGCACAGCTGATCGGTCGTGGAGCAAGATATTATCCTTTTGCACTGGAAGTTGGAGAGGATAAATTTATTCGGAAATATGATGATGATATTACCAACGATTTGAAAATTTTAGAAGAATTATATTATCACACTAAAGAAGACAGCCGTTATATTTCGGAATTGAAAAAAGCGTTGGTAGAAACAGGAATTTATGAAGATGAAGCAAACCTTGAAACCAAACAGTTAAAACTGAAACCAATATTCAAAAAATCTGACTTATATAAAAAAGGATATGTTTTCTCCAATAAAAAATTACCGAAAAACTTTAATAAGGTAAATTCTTTCACTGACTTCAATATTAGAAAGACCAATTACCGTCATCAGCTTTCTTCGGGAGGTGGAAGGGTTTCAAATGTGTTTTTTGAATTGGAAAGTCCCGTTACTTCTGATGAGGTGATGAAGTCTAAAGATGTAAAACTTATAGATATTCAGAAGCACGTTATCAGATATGCATTAAGCCAAAATCCGTTCTATTACTTTAATAATCTCTCGCATTACTTCCCCAATATTTCGTCACTTTCGGATTTCATTGAAGAGAAAGAGTATCTGGGCGATCTGGAAATAACTTTTTTAGGCAGTTATAACCGTCTTCAGGAAATTTCACATTTTGATTATCTTCAGGCGTTGAATGGACTTTTACAAAATATAGAAACAGAGATTAAAAAGAATGCTACGGATTATGAAGGTTCAGAATATTACCCACAACCCATTCATCAGGTTTTCAGAGATAAGGAAATCAGGGTGACTAAAGGTAATGAAAGAGCAAAAGGGCAGGAAGAATTAGTTTCAAATGAATCCTGGTATGCGTACAATGCCAATTACGGAACCATTGAAGAAAAGAATTTTGTAGAATTGTTTTCCAGACGTTTTGAAGGACTCAGCCAGAAATTTGAGAATATTCATCTGATCCGAAATGAAAGAGAAATTAAAATTTTTGACAAATACGGCCGTGCATTTGAACCAGATTTTTTACTGTTCTGCAGTGAGAGGAGCAATAAACAGCTAACTTTTCAGGTATTTATTGAACCAAAAGGAGCTCACTTGATAGGCTACGACAAATGGAAAGAGGATTTTCTGAAAGTAATTGGGAATGAAAAAAAATCTATTAAAATCTATACAGATACATACAAAATTACAGCTGTGCCATTCTATAATTATGGAAATGAAAATGAATTTAAAAGAGCTTTAGAAAGTACCTTCGAAATTTAAAATTACACACTTGAATTTAAAATAAAATTCATATCTTTGCACCCACTTTTTGTGTGAAAGGTTTGAAAGGTAAATTATTAAAAATTAATTACTTCCGTATTTTTTAGATCCACATTTATTCAGACCACTAAAAAAGAAGGAATACAAATTTTATTAGAAAATGTCAAAAGAGACAAATTCAGCAGAGGTTTTATTAAACCAAAACGTAGCACCAGAACAATTTGATTGGGATTCTTTCGAATCAGGTCTTGATGCTGATGCAAGAAAAGAAAAAAGTGATTTAGAAGAAATCTACAACGGATCTCTTAGCAGTTTAAATGATAACGACGTTATCACTGGTAAAGTTGTAAGATTAACTGATAAAGAAGCTATCGTTGACATCGACTTTAAATCAGAAGGTGTTATTTCTCTTAACGAATTCCGTTACAACCCAGGCCTTAAAGTAGGTGATGATGTTGAAGTAATGGTAGATAGAAGAGAAGACAAAACCGGACAACTACAATTATCTCACAGAAAAGCCAGAACGCTTAAAGCTTGGGATAGAGTAAACGAACTTCACGAAACTGGAGAAATCGTTAACGGTTTTGTTAAGTCTAGAACTAAAGGAGGTATGATCGTTGACGTTCACGGAATCGAAGCATTCTTACCAGGTTCTCAAATTGATGTTAAGCCAATTAAAGATTACGATCAGTTCGTAGGTAAAACTATGGAGTTCAAAGTTGTGAAAATCAACCCTGAGTTCAAAAACGTAGTTGTATCTCACAAAGCATTGATCGAAGCAGATATCGAAGGTCAGAAAAAAGAAATCATCGCTCAGCTTGAAAAAGGTCAGGTTCTTGAAGGTACTGTTAAGAATATTACTTCTTACGGTGTATTCATCGACTTAGGAGGTGTTGATGGATTGATCCACATTACAGACCTTTCTTGGTCTAGAGTGAACCACCCATCTGAAATCCTTGAGGACGGACAGACTGTAAAAGTTGTTATCCTTGATTTCGATGACGAGAAAACAAGAATCCAGTTAGGTATGAAGCAATTAGAAGCTCATCCTTGGGATGCTCTTTCTGCTGACATGAAAGTTGGTGACAGAGTAAAAGGAAAAGTAGTAGTTCTTGCTGACTATGGTGCATTCGTAGAGATCGCTCCAGGGGTAGAAGGATTAATCCACGTTTCTGAAATGTCTTGGTCTACTCACTTAAGATCTGCAGGAGACTTCGTGAAGGTAGGTGATGAAGTAGAAGCTGAAGTATTAACATTAGACAGAGAAGAAAGAAAAATTTCTCTTGGTATCAAGCAGTTATCTAAAGATCCATGGGAAAATATCGAAGCTAAGTATCCGGTAGGATCTCAGCATGTAGGAACTGTAAGAAACTTCACTAACTTTGGTGTATTCGTAGAATTAGAAGAAGGTATCGACGGATTGATCTACATCTCTGATCTTTCTTGGACTAAGAAAATCAAGCACCCATCTGAATTCTGTGCAGTTGGTGATAAATTAGATGTAGTAGTTCTAGAACTTGATATCCAAGCTAGAAGATTATCTCTAGGTCACAAACAACTTCAAGAAAACCCTTGGGATAAATTCGAAACTAAATATGCTGAAGGTACTATCCACGCTGGTAAAGCTGTAGAAGTTCACGATAAAGGAGCTTCTGTACAGTTTGAAGACGTAGAAGTAGAAGCTTTCTGCCCATCAAGATTATTAGAGAAAGAAGATGGATCTAAAATCAAGAAAGGTGAAGATGCTCAGTTCAAAGTAATCGAATTCAACAAAGAGTTCAAAAGAGTAGTAGTATCTCATACTGGTATCTTTAGAGACGAAGAGAAGAAAAACGTAAGAGAGTCTTCTAACAATAGATCTAATAATACATCTTCTTCAAACAATGAAGAAAGATCAACTCTTGGAGATATCGATGCATTAGCAGAATTGAAAAGAAAAATGGAAGAAGGTAAATAATCTTTAACTCCATTGATCATATAGCCGCTCATTTGAGCGGTTTTTTTTGTTATAATTTCAGTTCGGATTGATTCCTGTAATCAAGACAGGAAAAGTAACCTGTTAATATTTTTCTACAGAGAGTTTTATAAGAAGGGTTGGTATAGCTTAATTATGAGAATGATAAAATTTTGATGAAAATGTTTATTTAAAATTAATAATATATTTTTTAAAAATATTTTATATAAAAACATGTTAATTGTGAATTATTTGTAAATTAGCGGCTTTATTAGTAAAAATGAAAAAAATAATTCTACCTCTTTTGTTTGCTGCATTCGCAGTGTTTCCTTCTGCTTTATTTTCACAAGATAACGAGAAGCTGATTAAAGATTATATTTCTCAAAATAAGATCAGAGAATATAAAAAGGACGGCCTTACCAATTTTATCATTGATAATGTTGATCATTCAAAATCAATGAATGGAGAAGTTGTAAAGTTTTTACAGACTTATAACGGCCTTCCGGTATACAGTTCTGTAGGAACAGCTCTGGTCCAGGATAATAAGATTGTCTATTATACAGATAATTTTGTTAAGAATTATGCCGCGTCTACATCAGGCAATGCTACAATCAATAAACATACAGCACTTCAGAAAATCGCTGAGGAATTGAAAAATCCTGATATTGCTAATTTTACCATCCTGGAATATATTGAGAAAAATAACAAACGGGCAACATCAGCAAATCAAAGATTAGTTTATACAAATGATGAAAATGGTAACCTGCGTCTGGCATATGAATATACGTTGGCAGAGCCTAAATCTCCCAATTATTGGAACATTTTGGTAGATGCAAATAATGGAAAGATTTTGGTGAAAAATAATTTAACATTATCTTGCAATTTCCATCCTGAAGCATTTGCTTCAGATGCTAATCATAACCATGCTGATCATTTTGAGAATACAATTATTGGCCCTCAGAATAGTATGGCAAAAAACAATGCACCTTTATTTGCTCCTGATAATGCATCATATAATGTATTTCCTATGCCGATAGAAGCACCTACTTTTGGAACAAGATCAATCATCAGCAATCCTTGGATACTGAATGCTTCTCCTGAAGGATGGCATTCTGACGGAATTACGCACTATACGGTTACAAGAGGAAATAATGTTTTTGCATATGAAGATGTTGCAGGAACTGCTTTAACGATAGCCCCGGAGTATCTGCCAGGTACTCCGGCAGAAGGCGGGGCAACAAGAAATTTTGATTTCCCTTTCAATATTAATGAACTGCCTGCAAACAACAGGAATGCTTCCATTACCAATCTGTTTTATCTGAATAATAGAATTCATGATGTTTTTTATCAGTTTGGATTCACAGAATCTGCCAGAAACTTCCAGCAGAATAACTTTGGAAAAGGTGGAGTAGATGATGATTCTGTGTATGCAGAAGCTCAGGATGGAGGAGGCACAAACAATGCCAATTTTTCTTCACCCGAGGACGGTTATAATCCGAGAATGCAGATGTACCTTTGGTCACCTGTAGGAAGAGTATTTTTTTACAATGCACCGGGACCAGCGGTTTCCCGAACACCGGGTGCAGGAACTGCACAGTTTGGCAATCCTCTTACTTTTACCGGAACTACCGGAAATGTTAAGTTGTCACCGGTTTTAGATGGTTGTACAGCCTTACCGGCAGGATCACTTGCAGGAAATATAGGCTTGGTGGAAAGAGGAACATGTGCTTTTGCCATTAAAACAAAAAATCTTCAGGATGCGGGTGCCATTGCTGCTGTAATCTATAATAATCAGGCTAACGGTGCTACTTTGAGTAATATGTCAGGAACAGATGCAACGATTACTATTCCATCTGTACTTATTGCTTATTCAGAAGGAGAATACATCAAAACTCAGCTTTCCGCAAATACAACAGTAAATGTTACATTAAAATCAAACATGACACCGGATGGAAGCTTTGATAACGGAATTGTAACCCACGAATATGGTCATGGAATTTCCAACAGGATGACAGGTACGGGATATGGATGTTTAAATTCAAATGTAAGTAAAGAGCAAATGGGAGAAGGCTGGTCGGATTTCTTTGCATTGATGCTGACAAATAAGTCTGGTGATAATGCAGCTGTACCAAGAGGTATGGGTACTTATGTAGGCGGACAGGCAATTACCGGTTCTGGAATCAGACCAGCAAAGTATTCTCCTGATTTTACGATTAACGACTATACGTATGGAGATACAAATGGTATGCAGTATACTAACCAAAGTGGCAATGTCGTACCGGATGTACACTCTATTGGTTTTGTATGGGCAACGATGCTTTGGGATCTTCATTGGAAATATGTTGCAAAATATGGTTATTCTTCCGATGTACTGGCAAATACAACGAACGGAAGCTCAAGAGTTTTACAGCTTGTAACCAATGCATTGAAACTCCAGGCATGTAATCCTAGCTTCATAGAGGGCAGAGATGCAATATTGGCAGCAGAACAAGTGGCTACTCAGGGACAGGATAAATGTATGATCTGGCAGGTTTTTGCAAAAAGAGGTTTAGGTACGGGAGCATCAGCAGGGCTTAAAGCCAACATCAATGATCAGGTAGAAAGCTTTACTCTACCGGCTGAATGTGCTGTGTTGAATACTGATGAGGTAAAATCGGCTAAGGAAAACAGAATTTCTATTTATCCAAACCCAGCTAAAGACGAGTTTTACATCAACTTCCCAAGCAATACCATTGGAAAAGTAAGCCTGGAAATCTATGATATGTCCGGAAAATTGATATCTTCAGAAGATAAGATTTCACCGGATAATAAAAAAGCGGTTTCCACAAATAACCTGGTCAACGGAACCTATATGGTGAAAGTTAAAGGCCTTGGTTTCGAAGCAGCTTCCAAAGTAATTGTTAAGAAATAATATTTGCATCCATTAACTATAAGGATCGTCGCAAGCAGAGCTTGCGGCGATTTTATTTATCTATCATATTGATGCCTCCGATATTTCAATTATTATATTGTAACTTTGCAGGCTGTTAAAAAAATTATGAAGAAGAAAAATATACTTAAGGGAGTTTTGTTCGTAGGAATTGGGGCTAGTATATACGGAATGCTGGCTACATTTGTGAAAATGGCTTATCATGATGGCTATACCACGTCAGAAGTCACTACTTCCCAGTTCTTGCTGGGACTGATTGGACTTTTAATCCTGAATTTTATACAAACTATTACATCAAAACAGAAGCTTTCATCACCGAATTCCAAAGAACTGAAGATGCTGATGATTGCAGGAACATCTTTGGGGTGTACAAGTTTATTCTATTATATTGCAGTTCAGTATATTAATGTTTCCATAGCGATTGTATTGCTCATGCAGTCGGTTTGGTTCAGTGTTGTTGTGGAAAGTATAATAGCAAAGAAATTACCCAATGCCAGAAAAGTAGTTTCTGTGATTATTGTTCTGGTCGGTACTATATTGGCTACAAATCTGATTAATATGGATATTGAGCTCGATTGGCATGGAATCTTCTGGGGATTAATGGCAGCAGCTTCCTATACAATGACTATGTTTACATCCAATACGCTGGCTACACATCTTCCTGTATTCAGAAAAAGTATTATTATGCTTTGTGGAGGGGCGGTAGTAGTCATTGCATTCCTGTTTTTTGCCCAGATAGGACCTATGTATTTCGGTGGGTTAAGATCATTATATCTCAATTTCACGGAAAATACAGAACATATTCACTCGTTCAATTATTCAATATTCTGGACGTATGGATTTGTACTCGCTTTATTTGGAACTATTATTCCGCCTATTTTATTCAACATTGGTTTCCCGAATGCCGGACTTGGCTTAGGAAGCATTGTTTCATCACTTGAGCTGCCGGTTTCAGTGACCATGGCTTTTGTTTTACTGGGTGAAAAAGTATTACTGATACAGTGGGTGGGGATTGTCCTTATCCTTTTTGCGATTGTACTGATGAATCTTCCTGCAAAAAAAGAACTGAAAGGAGTAGAAGTAGCTTAAAAAAATAATCATAAATAATATTAAAAACCGTTTCTTTTGAAGCGGTTTTTTTAATTTTAAAACTTCAAATAAAGTTTCTTATGAAATATTTCAGAAAGGTAATGGCATTTATCATGCTGTCTGCAGTGCCAACTTTCCTATTTTCGCAGATAAAACCCTTGGATGCGATGCTGTCGAAGTATCAATATCCTTACGAGGTTCATTTTATAGATCTAAAGTCCCAGAATAATAATCTTAAAATGGCTTACATGGACGTACAGCCACAGAAACCTAATGGGAAAACAATCATGCTTCTCCATGGAAAGAATTTTAACGGAGCTTATTGGGAAAAGACAGCAAAAGATCTTTCTGATAAAGGATTCAGGGTCATTATTCCGGACCAGATTGGATTCGGAAAATCATCTAAGCCTCAAAGCTACCAGTTTTCTTTTTCACAGCTGGCCGAAAATACCAAAGCTATATTAGATAAGCTGGGAATTGATAAAACCATAGTGCTGGGACATTCCATGGGAGGAATGGTTGCAGTAAGATTCACACTGCTTTATCCTGAAAAAGTTCAGAAGCTGATCCTGGAAAACCCTATAGGGCTGGAAGATTATAAAACTTTTGCTGTTTACCAAACCATAGATCAGGCCTATCAGTCCGAGCTTAAAAATACGGCTGAAACCTACAAAGCTTACCAGCTAAAATTTTATTATGATAATAAATGGAAAGATGAATATCAGCCATGGCTGGATCTTATTGCCGGCTGGACCCTTCATAAAGATTATCCGCAAGTCGCATGGGATGCTGCGCTGACTTCCGATATGATCTACAATCAGCCTGTCTGCTATGAGTTTAAAAATATCAAAACACCTACACTGCTTATTATCGGAACGAGAGACAGAACGGCAATAGGAAAGGACAGAGCTCCTAAAGATCTTCAGCCTAAAATGGGGCAGTACCAGGAACTGGGAAAAAAGACACAGCAGGAAATTTCCGGATCAAAATTAATTGAGCTCGAAAATGTAGGCCATCTTCCTCATATAGAAGTGTACCCAAAATTTATTAGTGCTTTGTATGAGTTTATTAAGTGAGGTTGAGGTAAAGGATAAGACAGAGGTGATTAATATTAAGTTGTACTTTATTGATTATTAGGTAACTTATAATTGACATAGGAAGCTGTAGCGTTAAAAAAATTACAACTTAATCCGTTAAAAAATTCCCACTGTCTGAGTGCGGACGAAATATTGAACCGGAACAACAATGTTAAAACCCGCGCGAGTTTGGGAATTTTAGGAGTAAGTTTTAATTTTTAGCGAAAGATTCCAGTCTTGAACTTTTGGTTCATTTTGTTTCAAGACAAAAGAACTAATTGAACAATAATTTTTTTATAATTAAAATTGTAAAAAGGCTTTTAAAGCTCCGCGATTATAGCAAAATAAAAAGAGACTATCTGGATTAGATAGTCTCTTTTTGTATGTATTGTTGTCTGAATTACTTTTTCTTGTAAGCAGCATCCTTGATTCTAGCTTTTTTACCTCTAAGGTCTCTGAAGTAATAAATTCTAGATCTTCTAACTCTACCTCTTCTGTCAACTTCAATTTTCTGAAGTGCAGGCATATTGATAGGGAATACTCTTTCTACACCTACATCACCACTCATTTTTCTGATTGTGAATGTTTTTGTAGCGCCAGTACCTCTCAATTGGATAACGGTACCTTTGAAGAACTGAGTTCTTGTCTTTTGTCCTTCTTTAATTTCGTAATACACAGTAATTGTGTCTCCTGCTTTGAATTCAGGGAAATCTTTTTTAGTAATGTACTGGTCTTGTACGTACTTTAATAAATCCATTATTAATAAAATAAAATGTTAAAGCTAAGCAACTTACACGTTCTTCGTCAGAGGTTGAATAACAGGTCGCAAAGATACAAAATACTTTTTGATTCCACCAAATAATTAATGTACTAAAAACTATAATTTTTTCATTGCGGATTTGCCATAAAGTTAACGGTTCCTTTAAGTTCCCAACAGCTACAGTTTATATAAGAAGTCTACTTTTGCCCGAAATTAAAAGAATCAGATCACTATTTTTTAATGGCCTGATTTACAATTGAAATAAATCTATACCAAAATAAACTATCTATGAAACACTATTTCTTCTTTTTCTGTTTTGCCGTCCAGATGGCATTTGGACAGACGCTGTTTCCTTATCTCCAGAACCCGACGCCGAATTCGATGATCGTCAACTGGAAAACAGCCTCCAATAACGAAACAACCGTAATCTACGGAACATCTCCTGCCAGTCTGAATGTGACGGTTACCGGAACAACCAACATTTTTTCCGATACAGGGTATAATAACAACTATTATTACCACACTGCAAAGATTGCCGGACTGCAGCCCAACACCAAATACTATTATAAAATAAAGACCGGGACCACCGAATCTGCAGTTTATAACTTCAGAACGCTTCCTCTTCCCGGACAAGCTGCCACTGCAGACGGTAAAATTCGTTTCCTGATTATGGGAGACAACCAGATTAAAGCGGAACCAAGATATGATAGCCTTACCCTTAACGCCTTCAAGAGATTAAAGCAGAAATTCGTAGCCAATTCCGATCCTTCTGATAATATTGCGCTTACCTTTATGGTAGGAGACCAGGTAGATGTGGGAACATTGGACCATTATGAGAATGTCCATTTTAAAAAGAACATCAAATTATCGCCGTATCTTCCTATTCAGACCACGGTAGGAAACCATGAGACGTACGGAACTCTTGGGATGAATTCTTATTACGCGCATTTTTATATTGATGAAATTAAATACAAAAATATTTCATCAGGAAACGAAAATTATTATGCCCAGCAAGCCGGAAACGTTCTGTTTATAAGTTTAAGTTCGGAACATACAGGTACCGCACAACAGACATGGCTTTCCCAGATCCTGAATGAAGCAAACGGTGATCCTACGGTGGACTGGATCATTTCTTTAAGTCACAGACCTTATCAGGCTGAACAGTATGTAGGAGATATTTCTACATGGGTAAGAAACAATGCAGTACCATTGTTGACGACTTCCAATAAATATTTAATGCACGTTGGAGCCCATCATCATTTATATCACAGAGGCCAATTGAAGGATACCCCGAATTACCAGATCATTTCTGGAGGAACGGCATGGGATCAGTATTGGGGAATGTCCAATGAGCAGGATTTTGACGATGTACAGAAAACACTGACCGACTGGACGTACCAGATCGTGGAAGTAGATGTACAGACCGGAAAAGTAGATATTGAATGTTACTCCATAGGAGGAGTTTATAACAGAAAATACAATGAGATTGTGGATACTTTCCACAGGTATAAAAATCAGCCGAAACCTTCAAAACCGTCTGTTACCAATACTTTTTCTGCACCGGTAACGCTGCCTTTGACTTTGGATGGAAGTGCTTTTGCGTCATCTAACGGAGAATTACTGAATACCACACAGTTTCTAATCAGTAAGGCATCTAATTTTTCAGTGATTGAAAAAGAATTTTACCGTGATTATGAAAACTGGTTCGGAAAAGACGGAAACGGAACACCGGACAGAACAAAAAACTTAAATGCCGGGGTTGATATTACAAAAGCAACCATTCCTGCCAACTCTATTTCCAACGGAATGTATTATGTAAAAGTCCGTTACAGGGACAGAAACCTGGAATGGAGCGACTGGAGTGATGTGAAGCAGTTTGAGGTATCCGGAAGTGTGGTTTCCAATCCTACCTTTACATTAGACAAAACCGAATATACGCAAAGTGAACCTATCACGGCCACTTATACCGGAGGTCCTGGAAACCAGCAGGACTGGGTGGGGATTTATAAAAAAGGACAAACTCCGGCAACAACTACTTCTCAGAGTTTCCTTTATACGAACGGACAGACGGCAGGAACCGCTGTTTTCCCTAATGGAATTGCCAATAAAGGTCAGTATTTTGCAGGCTTCTTTGCCAATGGAGGATATACTGAAATCACAGGCAGAAAAAGCTTTTACGTAGGACCGAAAGTACAGCTTCAGACAACTGCAGATACTTATCCTGTAGGAGGAACGGTGGTCATCAATTACAGCAACGGACCGAATCTGGTAAAAGACTGGATCGGGATTTATAAGATGGGACAGACACCGGGAACAAATCCGTCTATCAAATGGAGCTATGTGTCAACACCTTCAGGAACATTGAATTTTACAGGTCTTCCGAAAGGATATTATTACGCTCAGTATCTGCTTGAAGACGGGTATACAGGAATCGGAGATAAGGTATTCTTTAAAGTAGGGGACATCGTTACAGAGTTATGGATTAATAAACCGGTATATACATTAGGTGAAAATATTACCGCTTCTTGGACGGATTCTCCGGGAATTATCAAAGACTGGCTGGGAATTTATCCTCAGAGTGTTCAGACTCCGGATGATAATTTTGTTTCTTATACTTATTTCGATGGAGTTACCCAGGGAACAAAGACCATTCAGGGAACAGCGCTTCCTACAACACCCGGGAATTACTATATGGTGATGTTTACGAATGACTCTTATACAGAGGTTTCCAACAGAAAACAATTCCAGGTAACCTCCGGAACACTGGGAACCGACGAGGTAAAAAGCACGGAGAAAAATGTAGTGATATATCCGAATCCAACGAAACCGGGCGAACCTACATTCATCAAGAGTGATTATCCTATAGAGAAAATTGAGCTGTTATCTGCAGCAGGACAGCTGTTGTATGAATCCAAAAACATCAACAACCAACGTTTCTCTCTGGTGAATGAAAATCTTCCGAAAGGGGTATACTTCGTGAAAGTTCATACCAGAAAATTATTTACTTTAAAACTGGTTATACAGTAATATTCTATCAATATATTGGGAAAAGCAGGAAAATTATTTTCTGCTTTTTCTATTTAATACAAACAGGAACAGTAAAATACAAATAACAATGATCATATCTTTTACTTTTTAATGGGAGATTAAGTTCATTAAAGCTCCTAAAATCATGATCGAAATACCGAACGTAATCATTCCCAATACATAGGAAACAAGTGCTTTAAAATAACTGGCCACCTTGCCCTTATCGAAGAACTGTCCTACAGACCATGAAAAATAGACAAACACGATCACTGCAGCAATCTGCATGAGATGATATTTCGTAAGTCCTTCAACAATGGCAAAAACAGAAAACATCAGCATTTCCATCCCAAGAATGAAACATAGCAGGATTAATATTTCAAAAAAATTGTAATCGTATTTTCTGAAAAATATTTTTAACCAAAAAGCAATAAATGCACCCATGATGATATTGGAATATCCATAATGACTTTGAACCCAATTATTAATGGCATTGAGCTTCGAATCTCCTGCACCATCAATTTTTATGTAGCTTTCTTCGATATGGAAAAAATGATTGATGAGGGTGTAAATTAATGATGTAACAATAATAAATATCACCGGTTTAACAAGCCGGCTTCTGTTTTCACTGATAAAATTCCTGATGTTTTCTCCGGGTCTTATTAACAGTTCCCGTATGGTATACAAAATACCTCTGTCAAAATGCAAAACGTGTTCAATTTCATGGAGGATGTAATGTCCGTCTATTCTTTTCGGCCTTAAATTTTGTTTACAGTTTGAGCAAAATTCTTCATTCATAGCAGTTAAAGTTTTAAATGCAAAAAAAGATAAATAATTTTATATATACTTTACACTCTAGTTTAGTTTTTAGCCCTTTTAGCATTCAAATACTTTTCTAATCTACAATCATCATTCTTGGCGTTAAAAAAATTCCGCAGATTCCACAGATTCCGCAAATTTTTTATCTACACATACACTTAGCTTTGTCAATTCAACTGAGTTGATTCCATCTTTGCCACCCTTAAACCTCCGGCATAATTAATCTTCCTTTGCGTCAAAAAAATACAGATACAAGAGTTTAAATTTTTCGCAAAAAAAATCGGCCATTACTAATAGCCGATTTTTTATTAAAATTAGAAAATATTTTAAAAATCATACAGAAGATCATCTTCCTGAATGGTTGTACTCAAAACGTTATAAATATCTTGATCCTCAACCTCTGCAAGGATTTTTGAATCCTGGATAAGCTTTCCTTCGGGATTATAAACCTTTAACAGGATCCACTTTCCGCTGCGCTCCATTTCCTTTAATCCGGCTTCCGTTTTATATTTAATTTTTCCACTCTGAAGCACCCCGTCTTTTACAACAGCTTTGTTGCCTGCTTTTCCCTTTACATACTGTACAATCTGGGCAGTGAAACCTTCAGCTTCTTCCAAAGATTGTGTATAAGTATACATTAAGCCGCCTTTATCATCATAAACCGTAGCATCATATCCGTTCTGCTTTGCATTCAGTTTTTTCTCATATTTTATCTTTTCATCTTCCCTGAAAGACTTCGAAAGAACCAGAACACCATCTTTATACTGCTGCTCATTAAGTTCTTCATACAAAGTACCGCTGTACGGCATATCATCTTTATAGGTTAAAGTGCCCTTCAGCCTTCCGTCCGGATGATAATATTTGATCTCCTGCACCATATCATCCTTTAGGATTTTTTCAGAGGATAATTTTCCATTCTCATCAAAAGATGTAGTAAGAATAACCGAACCGTTTTTATAAACATCAATGGCAGAAAACCCGGTAAATTCATAATTAAACTGATAATCCTCACCATCCTGAGGCTTGTAGTAATCAGATTCTTTATCGTAAGCAAAGGTTAGATTTCCTATTTTCTTACCATTTTCATCATAAGTAGTTTTATAGCCGTCTTTTTTATTTTTTTTCTCTTCCTGCAGGATCTTTCCGTTTTTGGAATATATAATGCCTTCTTTTACAGTTCCATCGCTTTTATATTTCTCAATTTTGGATACCCTCATTGGATTATAGTAGTATTCTACCATTACATTATCATCAGAGCTGCCGGTATTATTTGTTCCGATTTGCTTTCCCTTGTCACCGTAATACTTAGTTTCGTATTTTCCATCACTGTCAGCAGTTATCTCATACCGGATTCCTTTGATATCTTCATCATAAACAACGGTTTTAAAACGGTCAGAACTTTCATAAGTCGTAATGCTGTTATAGAAAAGTGCATTCTCCGGATCTTTATAAGTATAAACTTTTCCTTTAAACGTACCGTCTTCCTTATAAACCAGATCGTCCAAAGGTCTTCCTTTCTCATCAAATGTCTGGGACGGTCCTGTCTGTTTTCCCCCTGAATATGTTCCTGTATTTAATACTTTGCCTTCTGGGGTATACCAGGTCACTTTGCCCTCATAAACCTCGCTGCCCGGTGTGGCATCCGAAGCAAGGCCTTCCATCTGAAGCTTTCCATTTTTATAAAAATCTTTAATTAAAATAAGCTTTCCTTTATTCTCTGTTTCCCGGTAAAATTCCATTTTATCCTGAGTTGTTTTTTCCCAGTTTTCGTCAAAATAGATTTTCTCCTGTGCAGCTGCACTGATGCTGAGAAACAAAGCAAGAATAGCTGACGTAAATAATTTTTTCATGTTTTTATTAAAGTTTTAAAATGATGTTCTTTTGTTATTGAAATAGATCTTAAGAGTCGAAGTGCTCTTAACAATCTGAAATACAGAATAGAGAAGTCTGCTGCAGAAAAATTCCATATAATGTATTTAACGAATTTATTTCATAATATCAATTGATGGCAACGAATGATATCTTCTATTGTCAGTTTTACCGTGTCAAATATAAATCAATTTGCTGAGAAATAAAGAAAATTTAAAGCATAAAATCTCCGTGAAATCACGGAAATTTTCTTTCATCTGCTTCGCAATCTTCTCTTAAAAACAGAATAGATTTCGTCTTTAGGATATATGATAAAATTTATTAAATTTAACGGACAGAAAATCTAGTATTTCATGATAGATAAAAGAGTAAAAAATGCGAAAGAAGCCATCAGCGGAATTGAAGATGGAATGACCCTGATGTTGGGCGGATTTGGTCTTTGCGGAATCCCTGAAAACTCCATAAATGCTTTGGTAGAGAGTGATGTAAAGAACTTAACCTGTATTTCAAACAATGCCGGTGTGGATGATTTCGGATTAGGATTGCTGCTTCACAAAAGACAGATCACAAAAATGATTTCTTCCTATGTGGGAGAAAATGCAGAGTTCGAAAGACAGATGCTTTCAGGAGAACTGGAAGTTGAGCTTACTCCTCAGGGAACTTTGGCAGAAAAATGCAGAGCGGCGCAGGCTGGAATTCCAGCTTTTTATACCCCGGCAGGCTACGGAACGGAGATTGCAGAAGGTAAAGAAGTAAAAGATTTCGATGGCAAGCCTCACATTCTGGAACACGCATACAAAGCAGACTATTCCATTGTAAAAGCATGGAAAGGAGATCATGTCGGAAACCTGATCTTTAAAGGTTCTGCAAGGAATTTCAACCATCCTATGGCAGGAGCAGCAAAAATTACCATCGCAGAAGTAGAAGAGCTGGTAGAACCGGGAACATTAGATCCCAACGAGATCCATATTCCGGGGATCATGATCCAGAGAATTTTCCAGGGTGAAAAGTTTGAAAAGAGAATAGAGCAGAGAACAGTCAGAACAAAAGAATAAATATTCTAAACCATAAAAGCCAAATTAAAACAGAAGTTCATAAGATGAAAATCTAAGGGTTTCTAAAAAGCCTAAGTGTTAAAAAACTTTTGTGATTAAATATTATAAAAAAACAAAGCGCTGAAAATATCTTCAGCGCTTTGTTTATGTTATGCTTCCGGTGAAATGAGCATTTTTCTTTCCCCGATCTGCTGTCGCCACATAGCATAATACAATCCTTTTTCGGCAATCAGATTATCGTGGGATCCCATTTCAATTACCTGTCCGCGTTCCAATACATAGATTCTGTCAGCATGCATAATCGTGCTTAAACGATGGGCAATAAGAACGGTAATCTGTTCTCTTTCTTTTGAGATGTCTTTTATGGTAGAGGTAATTTCTTCTTCCGTAATACTGTCTAAAGCCGAAGTTGCTTCGTCAAAGATCAATAAATGAGGTTTTCTTAAAAGTGCTCTTGCAATGGCGATTCTTTGTTTTTCTCCGCCGCTCAGTTTCAGTCCGCCCTCACCGATAACAGTTTCGATACCCTTTTCTGCTCTCTCCAATAATGCTGTACAGCTCGATTTCTGCAACGCAATATCCAGTTCAGATTCTGTAGCGTTAGGATTTACAAAAAGAAGGTTTTCCTTAATGGTTCCTGCAAAAAGCTGTGTATCCTGGGTAACAAAACCAATCTGATTCCTCAGCTCATCAAAATCAAATTCTTTTCCATTGATGCTATTGTAAAAAATATTTCCTTCCTGTGGTCTGTACAGTCCAACCAGCAATTTCACCAATGTACTTTTCCCTGAACCGCTAGGCCCTACAAAAGCAATGGTTTCTCCATTTTTAACATCAAAAGAGATATTATTTAAAGCTTTATACTGAGCCGATTGATGTTTAAAAGAAACATGTTTAAATTCCAGTTCTTCAATAGCACCGATCTGTTTCGGATGGAGAGGTTTTTCTTCCACCTCTTTTTTCATTAAATTATCAAAATTGAAAAGAGAAGCCTCAGCCTCACGGTAAGAAATAATGATGTTCCCGATTTCCTGCATCGGTCCGAAAATAAAGAAACCATAAAACATCAGGGAAAGGTACTGTCCGGGAGTCACAATATTTTTAAAAATTAAAAGCAACAGAGTCATGGTGATCATCTGCTGAAGAAAATTGACCATCGTACCCTGGATAAAGCTTAAAGAACGGATGCTTTTTACCTTTCTGAGCTCAAGTCCAAGAATCTTGTAGGTATTATTATTTAAACGGATCACTTCCTGATTCGTTAAGCCTAAACTTTTAACGATTTCTATATTTCTTAAGCTTTCTGTAGTACTTCCGGCTAAAGCTGTAGTTTCCGAAACGATATTCTTCTGAATGCTTTTAATTCTTTTACTCAGTAAATTAGTGATGAAGGCAATCAGGAAAATCCCGCAGATATAGACAGGCATGATCGACCAATGTAAGCGGATCGCATACACGGAAACGAAAATAATACTCACTAAAATTCCAAAGAAGATATTAATAAAACTGGTGATGAACTTTACAGTATCTTCCCTTACTTTCGTTAAAATAGACAAGGTTTCACCACTTCTCTGATCTTCAAATTCCTGATAAGGAAGAGCCATTGAATGTTTTAAGCCATCCGTAAAGATTTTTGCGCCAAACTTCTGAGTGATCACACTTACTGCATAATCCTGAAAAGCTTTGGCTATTCGGCTTACCATCGCTGTTCCAATGAGCAGCCCTAAAAAATAGAATACCCCATGATAAATTCCGTCTCCATATAAATATTGGTTCAGATTTCTGGGTAAAAGTTTTTCCTTATCAAAAAAGTTAGGATGTGTTACCAGCCGGTCCAGGATATTACCCGTGATGGCCGGGGCAAATAAAGAAAAAACCTGATTAATGGTTGCCAATAACAAAGAAAGGATAATCAACCATTGGTAAGGCTTGAGGTATCTTAAAAGTATTTTCATTTTAATAAATAATGTTGCAAAATTAGAGATATTATTTTGACTTATGGTATTAATAATTTTGAATAACAAAGACCTTTTGTATTCAAGTGAAAAGAATTAAATTGCAGTCTAAGTTTTTATTATGCTTACAAAAGAACAAATTGCTAAAAGGATTTCAAAAGAACTGAAAGACCGTTATTATGTAAACCTTGGAATCGGGATCCCTACGTTGGTGGCTAACTATGTTCCGGAAGGTATTTCCGTAGAATTTCAGAGTGAGAACGGAGTTCTAGGGATGGGACCTTTCCCGTTCGAAGGTGAAGAAGATGCCGATATCATCAATGCAGGAAAACAGACCATCACTATTCTTCCAGGAGGTTCATTTTTTGATTCAGCCTTTAGTTTTGGGATGATTCGTGGCCAGAAAGTAGACCTTACTATTCTTGGAGCGATGGAAGTTTCAGAGAACGGAGATATTGCCAACTGGAAAATCCCCGGAAAAATGGTAAAAGGAATGGGGGGAGCAATGGACCTTGTTGCTTCTGCAGAAAACATTATTGTTGCCATGATGCATGTGAATAAAGCAGGAGAAAGCAAAATCCTGAAAAAATGCAGTCTTCCGCTCACAGGGGTTAACTGTGTGAAAAGAGTAGTGACCGAACTGGCAGTACTGGATGTAACTCCAGCCGGATTCAAACTGGTGGAAAGAGCTCCAGGGGTTTCAGTGGAGCACATCATAAAATCTACAGAAGCAGATCTGATCATTGAAGGTGAAATTCCTGAAATGCAATTCTAAATAAAAAACAAAGCCTTGTCACCGACAAGGTTTTTTTATGCATTTAACCGACATTTTCTCCCACCGATTGAGCAGATAACACAGATTTTCTTATCACTCTAAATTTAAAGAATTGTAAATGTTCTCAAAAAGGCTTATGAAACACTATTAAATTGACATAAGAAAATGGAGCGTTAAAAAAATAAATCCTGTGAACGTTAAGAAAATTCTACTGTCCGAAGCGCGACACTTTAACTGAACCGAAGAACATATATAGGATTCGCGCAAGTTTTAGAATTTTTAGAGAACAGTATTTATTTTTAGCGGAAGTTTCCAGGTCTTGAATTTTTGTTTCTTTTGTTTCAAGACAAAAGAAAAGCTACTAAAATTTTTTACCCACAGATTGAGCAGATAATGCACATTTTTTAATACAAAAGAAAAACTGCTTCAAAAAATGAAACAGTTTATATATTGATAAAGTTTTTGAAAAAAAACTAAATTATTTCCCATCCTGTGCCCCAAAAACCTTCTGTAAAATAGAAGTGGTTCTCATCGCCGGACTATTTCTGATTCCGCTTTCCTTATCAGCTACCATTTTAAATACACCATTAATTGTTTCAGTCGTCACATATTCGTTAAGATCGGTCGTTACAGATTGCCCTGTGAAAGTATTGTACTTTGAGATCAGATTTTTCCAAACCGTATCTGCACCCACTTTACCCAGTGAAGCCTTTACCTTTGGCTGGAAAGCTGTGAATAACTGACTTTGCGTTTTCGTCTGTAAATAATTGGTTGCTGCATTATCACTGCTTAATAAAATGTTCTTAGCGTCCGTGATCGTCATCGAAGTAATTGCTTTGGTGAAAATAGGAGCGGCTTCTGTTACCGCATCTTCAGCGGCTCTATTTAATAATTTTACCCCTTCATCTGCCAGACTTCCCATTCCCAGGGAACGCAGCGTGGTATCAATCTTTCTTAACTTTTCAGGCATTAAAATTTTTACCGCTTCATTCTTAAAGAATCCGTCCGTTAACGCCAGTTTCTTTACACCATCAGTTACTCCAAGGCTTAACGCTTCCTTTAACCCTGAAGATATCTGTGTTGAGGTTAGGTTTCCCAGATTAACAGGAGAAGCTTTAGTTGGAGTAATTGGAGTGGTATTAGTTGTAGTGGTGGTTGTAGAACTTTTAGGTTTTGAGGGATTATCAAGATCGACACCGGTTTTGTTTTTGACGGTAGATTTGATGATGTCTAAGAGCTGTGCCTGTGAAGAAACTGAAAATAATAGGGCAGCAGCGAATAAAATATTTTTTCTCATTGTATCTTTTTTGCAAATTTAGATGTTTTATTATTTAATAAGTTAAATCACCAAAGAGTTTTAGAAAATAATTATATTAGCTAAAACCTTAATCATACCTAAATGCGACATTTTCTTTTTATGTTTTCTGCTATTTTTTCCACAGTTTTTCATGCCCAGAAGAAGCCAGATTTAATCCCTTATCCTCAAAGTGTAACCATGCAGGAAGGAAGGTTCATCATTCCTGAAACGTTGATCCTGAATGACAAACTTCCAAAAGAAGAAACAGAGTATTTCAAAAAAAGACTTGGTTCCAGTGTGAAATTTCAGAACAGCAGTAAGACGGAAGGAATTCATTTGATGTACATGCCGTTTCCACAGCCAAAAATCCCAATTCATCCCGAAGAAGATAAAGAAAAGTATACTATTGACATTTCTCCCCAAAAGATTTTCATAACTTCCAATACCAGACAGGGATATTTTCTGGCTCTTCAAACCCTGGCTCAACTTTTTGAAGAACATAAGGAGGATAGGGAAATTCCTGCTTTAAGAATTGAAGACCAGCCTAAATTTGCATGGCGCGGAATGCACCTGGATGTCTGCCGCCATTTCTTTAATGTAGATGAGGTTAAACAGTATATTGATTATTTAGCCATGTACAAGCTGAACACTTTTCACTGGCATCTTACAGACGATCAGGGCTGGAGAATTGAAATTAAAAAATACCCGAAACTCACCCAGATCGGTTCAAAACGTAAAGAATCGATGATTGGTGCTTACGTAGACAATACTTTCGACGGTAAACCTTATGGTCCCTATTTCTATACCCAGGAGCAGATTAAGGACGTTATTAAATATGCCCAGCAAAGGCATATTACTATAGTTCCCGAGATTGAAATGCCCGGTCATGCTTTAGCTGCTTTATCAGCTTATCCCGAGCTTGCCTGTACAAAAGGGCCGTTTGAAGCTGCCACAAAATGGGGTGTTTTTGATGATGTTTTCTGTCCGAAAGAAGAAACCTTCACTTTCCTTGAAAATGTTCTGGATGAAGTTATTGCCCTGTTTCCATCACAATACATCCACATCGGTGGCGATGAATGTCCGAAAACGAGATGGAAAGAATGTGCCCATTGCCAGGAGCTGATCAAAAAGAATAATCTGAAAGATGAACATGGATTGCAAAGCTATTTCATTCAGAGAATTGAAAAATATGTCAACAGTAAAGGAAGAAAAATCATCGGTTGGGATGAAATCCTTGAAGGCGGTCTGGCTCCAAATGCTGCCGTTATGAGCTGGACAGGTGTAAACGGAGGAATCGAAGCTGCAAAATCTTCTCACTTTGCCGTAATGACTCCGGGAGCCTACTGTTATTTTGATCATTATCAGGGTGATCCTCAATCGGAGCCAAATGCTTTCGGAGGTTTTACCCCTTTGGATAAAGTCTATTCCTATAATCCTATTCCTGCAGAGCTGAACGCAGAGCAGGCCAAATATATTTTAGGAGTTCAGGCCAATCTATGGACGGAATACATCACGGATTTTAAGCAGGTACAGTATATGATATTTCCAAGACTGATGGCGCTTTCCGAAGTAGGATGGGGAACGGCAGATCCTAAAAATTATAAAGAATTTGAAAGAAGGGTAATCAGTCAGTTCAAAGTTCTGGATAAAATGAAGGTGAATTATGCCAAAAGTATCTATAATATTTCCGGAAAAGTACTTCCTGCCGGGAACGGTATTTCTTATGAACTTAATGTATCACAGGACCCGAAAGGAATACGGTATACAACGGACGGGACAGAACCTTCTATACATTCACAGGTTTATCAGGGACCGATTGCTGTTTCAAAATCTCTAACCGTTAAATCCGCCTATTTTGAAGACGGAAAACTGAAAAGTGCTGTTTCTTCCCAGGAATTCAAAATTTCAAAAACAACAGGAAAAAAGATCACCCTGGAACAACAGCCTAGCGAAAACTATTCTTTTGGCGGAGCTTTTACCTTGGTGGATGGAATTATCGGAAACATAAGACAATTGGGCAAAACATGGTTGGGCTTTCAGGGAAAAGATGTAGTGGCAACCATTGATCTGGGACAGAAAACCAACTTTTCTGAAGTTTATTTTAATACCTTAGAAAATAAGGGAAGCTGGATCCATCTGGCGAAATCTGCACAGATCTTTGTTTCGGATGATGGAAAGGCCTTTAAAATGATCAAAGAGATCGGGAAAGATGAAATTCAGAACTCAAAAGGAAAAATTAAGCTGAATGTAGGAAATCAGAATGCAGAGTACATTAAGCTTAAAATAGAAAATGCAGGTATTATTCCTGCCGGAAATCCCGGTGCAGATTCAAAAGCATGGCTGTTCGTTGATGAAATTGGCATCAATTAGAAATAAGTTTCTGAATATACTGGATGCAATAGCTGTTGCAGCCGTCAATACATAGAGTTATGCTATTTCAGAAGTAAATAGCCTTACTCTTATTAAAAACCAAAAGACCATAGTACTCTGTGGTCTTTTTCCTTTTCTGCTAGCGGGAAAATTCCTAATTTGGAGCCAAATATATCTGAATATGCAAAGTAGACGAAACTTCATTAAAAAAACGGCAGCTGCTTCTCTGGCACTTGCCGTAAACCCACTGGATCTGATTGCCGGAGAACTGTCTGAGAATCCTGTAAAAGCAGGAAAACCCATTGTTCTTTCCACCTGGAATTTCGGACTGAAGGCAAACGAAGAAGCCTGGACTATTTTGGGAAAAGGTGGAAAAGCCCTTGATGCAGTGGAAAAAGGAGTTCGCCTCGTGGAATTGGACCCAACTGAAAGAAGTGTAGGCTATGGAGGACGTCCGGATAGAGACGGAAGAGTTACCCTCGATGCCTGTATTATGGACGAGAACTATAACATCGGTTCCGTTGCCTGCCTGGAAAATATCAAAAACCCTATCTCTGTAGCAAGAGCGGTGATGGAAAAAACACCCCATGTTATGCTGGTTGGAGATGGAGCATTACAGTTTGCATTATCACAAGGGTTTAAAAAAGAAAATCTTCTCACTCCCGATTCAGAAAAAGAATGGAGAGAATGGCTGAAAACCAGTGAGTACAAGCCAGTCGCCAATATTGAAAACCATGATACCATTGGAATGATTGCTCTGGATGCACAGGGAAATCTTTCCGGAGCCTGCACCACCAGCGGGATGGCCTTTAAAATGCATGGAAGAGTAGGAGATTCACCTATCATCGGCGCAGGATTATTTGTAGACAATGAAGTGGGTGCTGCTACGGCTACCGGGCACGGCGAAGAAGTAATCCGTACTGTCGGGACACATCTGGTTGTTGAATTGATGAGACAGGGAAGGAATCCCCAGCAGGCTTGCAAAGAAGCAGTTGAAAGAATTGTGAAAATTGCCCAGAGAAGAAATAAAAACCTTAAAGATATTCAGGTTGGCTTCATCGCTTTAAATAAAAAAGGCGAATATGGTTCTTACTGCATTCAGGACGGATTTAATTTTGCCGTGTATGATCAGAAAGGCAACCGTCTGGAAAAACCGAAATTTGCTCTGAAATAATGTATTTTATTTAAAATTCAATAGGAGCGGGCTTTAGCCCGCTTACAAAATAAAAAAACACCAAACGGCTTTAGCCAAAATTTAGAATATCAAAAAGAATATGAAAAGAATGATCATTGCATCTTTGTTTCTGATCACAGCATGTAAAGAAGAAAAGAAAGAAACTCAGACACAGGTACAGCAAAAATCTTTCCCCAAAAAAGCCGAAACCGGAATTTCAGAAAATAAACCTGATGAATCCGGCAAAGCAAAGAAATGGTTGGAAAAAAGCATTGAAAACTACTTTAAAGCAGATCTTGGAAATCTCGATAAAGAAATGCAGAAAATCACAACAAAGGATTATTACGATTATAAAACCGATGCAATGAATGTGGATATGGATGTTGATGGAAGTCTTACGTTAAAAGAATTCCAGGACAAATGGAAAGGTAAGTTTGATACTGATAAAGCTGGAATAGACTCTGGATTCCTTATTTCCGGACAGGACTGGATTAATATTGAAATTAGAAATTGTGACTTAAAATCCTCGTCAGACAATAATTACGTTTTTAATGTAGTCCTGGCTGATGATGGGTTTAAAGCCAAATATTCCCGTCAGATTAAAGTTATAAAAACAGATAATAAATTTCTGATAGCAGATGTTATTGAAGAAGAGTAAAATTTAAATAAAACGAAAAAATGTCAAAAATAGAAATAGCATGTTTCAATCCGGAATCCGCAATGACTGCATTTGAAAACGGAGCCGACAGAATAGAATTATGTGACGGATTGAGCGAAGGCGGAACAACTCCGGATTTTGAAACGACAAAAGAACTCAGAGAAAAAATAAATATTCCGGTTTTTGTAATGATCCGCCCAAGAGGTGGAGATTTTACCTATTCGGAATCTGAGTTTGAACAAATGCAAAAAGATATGCTCCAGCTGAAATCTCTGAAAGTAGATGGTTTTGTGTTTGGAATTTTGGACGAAAATAATCAGATACATGTAGAACACAACAAGATTTTGGTTGAGATGGCATATCCTCTTCCATGTACTTTTCACCGTGCTTTTGACAGAGCAAAAGGCCTTGAAGATTCTTTGGAAAAAGTAATTGGCTGTGGCTTTAAAACGATCCTCACCTCAGGCCAGGAACCAAATGTTTCAGACGGTAAAGAGAATCTGAAAAAACTGGTTGAGCTTGCTGCCGGAAGAATAGAAATTCTGGTTGGAGGCGGACTTCGTTCTACCAATATTGAAGAGATCAGAGCATTTACAAATGCCGGTTATTTTCACTCTTCTGCAATTACAGACGGTGGATCTTTTGCCAATGCGAATGAGATTGTAGCTTTGAAGAATAAATAGTTTTTGAGAAAAACAAAGAATCTGAAACTGACTACCCTGAATTTGGGATTACGGATAAATTTTAACAGTGAATTCATTAAATATGGGATTCACAGAATTGTAAACAAACCTATAATGAATAAATCTGTCCTTTTTGCTTTCCTTTTTATTCAAAGTATTATGAATGCACAGCTTACAGAACGAAGTTTGTCTTCCGAAAAATGGCAGTTCAAAAATACACAGGAACAGAAATGGTTGCCTGCAAAAATTCCGGGCACTGTACATCTTGATTTGATGGATAATAAGATCATTTCCGATCCTTTTAAAGATGAAAATGAAAAAAAAGTACAGTGGATAGAAAATGAAGACTGGGAATATCAGACCCGTTTTAATGTATCATCAAAAGAACTTCAAAATGGACATATAGACCTTGTTTTTAACGGTCTTGACACTTTTTCAGAAATCTATCTGAACGGAAAACTGCTGAAAAAAACAGATAATATGTTCAGGAAATGGGAGGTTTCTGTAAAAGAGCTTCTGAAAGAAGGAAATAACGATCTGAAAATTAAATTTACATCACCTGTAAAAGAAGGAAAAGAACTGGCCGGGAAGGTTCCGTTTACCATGCCGGAGTCGCCCAGGAGTTTTGTAAGAAAAGCTCAGTATCAGTTTGGATGGGATTGGGGTCCAAGACTGGTTACTGCCGGAATCTGGAAAGATGCAGAACTTCGTTTCTGGAATCATGCTACATTAAAAAATATAAAAATTGAGCAAAAAAATCTGACAAAACAACAGGCAGAGCTCAATATTCAAGCAGAAATTTTTGCAGATAAAGAAGGGGAATATTCTATTTCTATTAATACTCAATCAAATAAATTTCAGTTAAAAAAAGGTGAAAATAAGATCAAGATTCCTTTTAAAATTAGCAATCCAAAACTTTGGCAGCCCAATGGATGGGGCGATCCGAATTTATATGACATAAAAGTTTCTCTGCAAAAAGATTCCAAAATCCTTTCTGAAAAAACCGAAAGAATTGGGTTAAGAACCATTGAACTCATCCAGGAGAAAGATCAGGCAGGAAAATCTTTCTATTTTAAAGTCAATGGGAGACCATTGTATGCAAAAGGAACAAACTGGATTCCTTCCGACAGCTTTTCACCCAGAATAACCAAGGAAAAATACCGGAAGCTCATCAATGACGCCAAAGACGCCAATATGAATATGATCCGTGTATGGGGTGGTGGCATCTATGAAGATGATGAATTCTATAAAGCCTGTGACGAAAACGGTATTTTAGTCTGGCAGGATTTCATGTTTGCCGGCAGCTTTTATCCGGCCGATGAAGATTTTTTAAATAATGTAAAAGAAGAAGTAAAGGATCAGGTCAACAGGCTTCAAAACCATCCATCCATTGCTTTATGGTGCGGAAATAATGAAATTGATGAAGCCATCGTCAACTGGGGCTATCAGAAACAGTTCAAATACTCAAAAAATGATTCTCTTCAGGTTTGGAAAGACTATAAAAAGCTGTTCCATGAAGTGATTCCTAATGCTATGAAGGAAATTCTCACTTCGGATAAAAATACCTACTGGCCGAGCTCGCCATCTATCGGATGGGGGCATAAAGAAAGCCTTACAGAAGGAGATTCCCATTATTGGGGAGTCTGGTGGGGAGAGCAGCCGTTTGAGATTTATAATCAAAAAGTAGGAAGATTCATGTCAGAATATGGTTTTCAGGGAATGCCAAGCCTGGAAGCTGTGAAATCTATGTTTTCAGGAACTCCGGATCTCAGCCTTCAGAATCCGGTTATTAAAGCTCATGAAAAAAATACCAGAGGTTGGGACATCATCGCTGAATATATGAAAAGAGACTATAAAACGCCCTCAGATTTCGTGAAATACAATTACATTTCCCAGCTGCTCCAGACCCGTGGAATGAGAATTGCTGTTGAAGCTCACCGCCGTTCAAAACCCTATAATATGGGAACGTTATACTGGCAGCTTAATGACTGCTGGCCTGTAGTTTCCTGGTCCTCCATTGATTACCTTGGAAACTGGAAAGCTTTGCATTACCAGATGAAAAGAAGCTTTGAGCAACAGGTTATTTTAGCTGATGAAAAAGAAGGTATTTTAAATTTTTATGCTGTTAATGACGGATTGAAGCCATTCAATAATATCAATTTAGAAGTAAAAGCAGTACGTTTCGATGGCACGGTTCTAAAAGAATTCAAAGCTCTTTCAAAAGAAAAAATACAGGAAAGTATTCTCAAATTTGATCCCGTTCAAGTATCAGCTCTGGTTTCTGATTCTGATAAAGATAAAGCCTTTTTACAACTTACTATAAAAGATAAGGATGGAATAATCATAGCGGTCAATCAACATTTCTTTACTAAACCCAAAGATCTGCAGCTGACACACCCTAGCATTAAGATCAGAAAAACTGCACCGGACGAAATTGAAATTTCCACAGATGTTTTGGCAAAAGATATTTATCTAATGGGAGATACCCATTTCAGTGATAACTTTTTTGATCTCCTTCCTGGTTCATCAAAAAAGATAAAACTCTCAAAACCTTTGGAAAATATAGAAGTGATGAGCCTTTGGGATACACTGCAAAATTAAAACATCATACCGCAATAAAAATCTGCTCAATCAGCCCAATCTGCGAGAACTTAAAAAATAAACCTTAAACCCATGCAATTCTAAGCATACATTTATTTTTAAATAAATTGATTTTCCTCAAAAATCAACCGTAACTTTATATTCAATTTTTAAATATGATGGTCAATTTTGTTCTGATTGCGGTGTGCATTATTGCAGGAATGGTATTCAAAGCAACAAAATCTATCCATCCTGATGCTCACAAAGGTATTAATACCTGGATTCTTTATCTTGCCCTGCCCGCAGTTTCTTTTAAATACCTGCCCAAAGTTAAATGGACAACAGAAATGCTGTTTCCCATTGCGGCTACCTTTCTTGTTTCTGTTTTCTGCTTCTTTTTTATGATGTTCTACAGTAAAAGTAAGGGCTATTCAAGGCGGTCCAGAAGTACAATGGAACTGACAAGCGGCTACAGCAATACATCCTTTATCGGTTTTCCTCTCATTAGTGCATTTTATGGCGAAAGTCTTTTAAGTATTGCCATTATTTGTGATCAGACCATGTTTTTTGCCCTTTCCACATTAGGAATTATAGCAGCAGTGAAGGGTGGAAGCAGATCAGGAAAAGTAAGTGCAAAATTTATTTTAAAGAGACTGGTCACTTTTCCTCCATTGATAGGGTGCATTGCAGCATTGGTATTGTCGCAGTTTATTGATTTCACATTAGCAGAACCATTTTTTGATAAATTAGCAGCAACAGTGAGTCCGTTGGCTTTATTTTCTGTAGGACTCCAACTGAAATTTAACGGATGGAAAAAGCTGATCCCGCAAATGTCTGCTTCTATGCTCTACAAGCTCATTTTAGCGCCGGCTATTGTTTTAGGACTGGCTCTACTCCTGAATATAAAAGGAGATGTAGCAAAAATTACTGTATTTGAAGCTGCTATGCCAACCGTTGTCACCTCAAGTATTATTGCAGAACAGTTCAGGCTCAATACCAAGCTTACCAATCTCATTGTCGGCTTCAGTATTATTGTCGGGTTCTTTACCTCTGCGGTCTGGTATTATATCACAGAATTTCTTTTCTAAAATTGTCATACCGGTCTTGTATACAGGACGATGCGGCTGAATGTTTAAATATTCTCTCGCAGGTTTTGCAGATTGAGCAGATGTTTGCGTTATAATTATACTTTTATTTATTAAGATATAAGAGCACTATTGAGCCTGTTTTATTCATGATTATAAATCATAATATCCATAAACATCTGCTCAATCTGAGAGAGTAAAAAATGCAATCACTCATTTAAAAAAATAAAGAGGAACCATAAGTTTAATCAGAAAAACAGCATCAGACTGCTTTACCCTTTGATCTCAATAAAAAATTGCAGTTCTCTGAATAAAAATCTAATTTTACACTTTAAAAATTTCCCTTGCAGTACGCTCAAATAGTTTTACCGCTCAATTTAAAAGGATCTTTCACCTACAAAGTTCCTGAAGAACTAATGCCCATGATTCAACCGGGAATGCGGGTTCTCGTGCCTTTCGGGGGAAAGAAAATTTATACAGGAATTGTTTTTGAACTTCATGATAACGCCCCGGAAAGTTTTGTAGCTAAAGAAGTTATCAGTATTTTAGATGATAAACCCATCCTACCTGAAGAGCAGATCAGTTTCTGGAACTGGCTTTCAGAATATTACCTCTGCGGGCTTGGAGAGATTTATCGTTTTGCATTTCCATCTTCCTTAAAACTGGAAAGTGAAACCTATTTAAAATTAAAACCCAATATTACGGTTGATTTTGAGAATCTGGATGTCAATGAAATGTACCTTATTCAGGCGTTGGAAGTCCGCCAGCTCATTAATCTTACGGATATTGAAGCATTTATTCCTAAAAAAGAGATCATCAAAACAATCAATTCCCTGATTGATCTGCAGTACATTGAAATTGATGAAAAAATTGCTGAAAAATACAAAGCTAAAGAAGTAGCCTATGTCAGGATCAATGATGAGGTTTTAAGCAACCAGAATCTCACGGATATTCTTTTAAAGCTGAATAAAGCTCCGAAGCAGAAAGATCTTTTTCTGGCTATTTTAGAAAAACAGACCGAGCATCCGGAAGTTCCCATTAAAAAAGCAGAACTCTTTGAGGACGGATATTTTGGAAGCTCTCATTTTAAGGCGTTGGCAGATAAAAATCTTGTCGCAGAATATCATATGCAGAAAGACAGGATCGAAAGCTATGAAGGTGAAATTGAAGAACTTGAAGAACTTTCCGAAGAGCAGAAAGAAGCTAAAATCGAAATTGATGAGGCCTTTGAAGAAGGCAAAAATGTATTGCTGCACGGTGTTACTTCCTCAGGGAAAACCCATATTTATTTAGAGAAAATTGAAGAATGTATTCAGGAAGGAAAAAATGTTCTGTTCCTGCTTCCCGAAATTTCTCTGACTAAACAGATCACTCAAAGATTAGAGAAGAAATATGGCCGACAACTTGGCTTCTATCATCAGAAATTAACCGATTTTGAACGAGTGGAAGTCTGGAGAAGAATCAAGCAGAATGATATTAAAATTCTTATAGGAACACGTAATGCATTATTCCTGCCATTTCAGGATCTTGGACTTATTGTAGTGGATGAAGAACATGATTCTGCATACAGACCAAGGGAAGCCTCACCTTATTTCAATGCCAAAGATGCCGCATTGGTTTTAGGTAATTTTTATGGGGCCGGAGTGATTCTGGGGTCGGCAACACCATCTGTAGAAAGCTACTACAACGCCAGAAAAGATAAAATAAAGTACATTTTCCTGAATGAGAGATTCGGAAATGTGAAGCTGCCGGAATACGAACTCATCAACTTTAAAGAAGCCCAGGAATCTAAAAAAGTTTCAGGGAATTTTTCTTTACACTTAATTGATGAGATTAAAAAAACGCTGGACGAGAAAAATCAGGCCATTGTGCTTCACAACCGCCGTGGTTATGCCAATGTAATTGAATGTGAAACCTGCGGCTATGTGAATTACTGTTCAAACTGTGATGTCGTAATGACCTACCATAAGGCAGCTAACGAAATGAAGTGTCATTACTGCGGACAAAGAGCTTCAAAGCCGAGAACCTGTCCGAAATGTCATTCAGAAAACCTTAACGAAAGAGGGGTAGGAGTAGAACAGATTCATGAAGAAGTATCCAAGATGTTTCCTGATCATGAAGTGGACAGAATGGATGTGGATTCTATGCGTAAAAAGTTTGCGTATGAAAAACTGTATGAAAAAATAGAAGAAGGCGAAACAGATATTATCGTGGGAACCCAAATGATATCAAAAGGACTCGATTTTGATCATATTGAGCTTGTCGCTATTCCTAAAGCGGATTCCCTGCTGTATGTTCAGGATTTCAGAGCGGAGGAAAGAGCCTACCAGCTGATCACCCAGGTTTCCGGAAGAGCCGGAAGAGTTTCCGGAAAAGGGAAAATTTTAATTCAGACCTATAATCCTGATCATTCCGTTTTTCAGCTGATCAAGATGAATAATCCTGCAAAAATTTACAAATATATCCTTACCGAACGTCAGAAATTCCATTACCCTCCGTTCACTAAACTCATTATGATTGAGCTGAAACACCGGAAAGAAGACAAAGTGAACCGGGCTTCCCAGTTTTTGGGATCTGTTTTAAGAAAATATCTTCCTGAAGAATGTGTTTTGGGACCCGAAAGAGCCCAGATTGCCAGGCTTAATAATCTATACCAATTCCAAATCATGCTGAAACTTCCCCGCGGGAAAAAGTATGATGAATTCAAAAAAATGGTTTTGCTAAGTTTGAATGAATTTGATGAAATCACTGCTTATCAAAGTATTAAAAAAGATGTTTTTGTGGATTTTTAACATTTTTTAACAAACTTTACGCTCTTTTATAAGAACCGTGTAACCCTTTTTATAACAATAATTTCTACTTTTGGTCGTTCATTAAATGTTTGGCTCTTTAAACGGATGATTTAACTTATCATTTTTTATAGCGTCAAACTATGGAAACAAAAAAAGATACATGGTAAATTACAGAAAATATATTTCAGGTGTAGCGGTATTGGCTTCTGGGTTTTTCCTTGCCCAATCTACCGTTTCTACAGTTCTTTACTCACAGGCATACGACAATCAGAAGAATACTTTGAATCTACCTTCTCCGGTTACCTCAATGGCGGAGAAAACAATTCTGTCGGCCAAAGAGCTTGTAGATATTAATGTAAACACAATGATGACGGATCCTGTGCTGAAAAATGCAAACTGGGGATTCGTAGTGTATGACCCCAAAACGAAGAAGGTCATTTCTTCGTACAATGAAAATACTCCTTTAGTACCGGCTTCTACCACAAAATTACTCACCACGGAAACAGCATTGAGCCTTTTAGGTGAAAACTACCGTTGGATGACACAGCTGGAATATTCGGGGACTATTGATGAAAACGGAGTTTTGAATGGTAATCTGTATCTCATAGGCAGCGGCGATCCTTCTTTAGGGACCAATAAAGCCGGTGCATGGTCCTACAGAGATATTATTTCAGACTTTATGGGCGGACTTTCACGCGAAGGAATCAGAAAGGTAAACGGTGATATTATCATTCAGACAGCGCTTTTCAAAGGCAATATTACAAGGCTTCCGGAAAATGTTGTATGGCTTGAAAACAATAATTACTATCTGCCCGTAGGAACTACCCGCGAGATCAATCCTGCCAACGAAAAGCTGATCATGAAAAAATCAGGATTGGCTTCTGAGAAAAAGTATTTCTATATGTCGCCTTACGCCAACCAGATGGTGTATGCAGAAAAATATGAGGGAGACGGATTTTTAACAACAAAACTTCCTGATGCTCCGGCTTATCTTGCCAATACTTTCAGAACAACGCTGGTAAAAAGCGGCATTGGTGTTACCGGAAAAGTAACCCCTAGAATGACAGATGCAGCTCCGGAGAGCAGAAAGCTGGTTTCAGCCTATAAATCTCCTACATTAGCGGATATCATATTCTATACGAACCAACACAGCGACAATTCTTTGGCAGAAGCTTTACTGAAGACAGTAGGCTTCCAGAAAATGGGTGACCAGACCTCGGAATCAGGAAGGATAGTGGTAACCAACCACCTGAAGGAGGAAAGTTTTGATATGATGGGTCTGAATTATATGGATGGAAGCGGACTTTCCAGAAACAATAATGTAACGCCAATTTCGCAGGTTAAGTTTTTAACGTCTTTAATGGATGAGAAATATTACAAAGCTTATTTCACTTCACTGCCTGTAGGCGGACAGTCCGGAACGCTGAAAAGAATGTTCATCGGTACCGGAAACGGTCAGGTTTTTGCCAAAACAGGAACTTTGAATAAAGTAAAAACATTGGCAGGATACCTGAAGACCAACTCTGGAAAAACATTAGTATTTTCTTTAATGGTCAACAATTATTCAGGATCAGTAGATATGGTAAAGAAAAGAATGGAAAAGATTCTTGAACCGGCTCTCGATCTCTAAAAAATATTATTTTAATATTCTAAAAACCTTTTAATCAATGATTAGAAGGTTTTTTTTATCTTTGGTCATATCTAATATTCTGAGTATGAGAAAATTTTATCTTCTAATTCTGGGCTTTTTGATCTCCCAGCCGTTCTTTGGACAGATACAGGATCAAAATATTGAAATGAAAGGGCTTATCGCAAAAGAAATGAAATCTTTTACGAAGAAAATGACCACCTACAATATTAATCCAAATACTCTAAATTACGATCTTCAGTATCAAAGGATGAATGTTACTCTGAATCCTGCGGTATATAATATTTCAGGTTCTGTGACCTCACATTTCAAGCCTAATCAGAATATGAGCAGCATTTATTTTGATCTGTCGGATATTCTGGTCGTTTCACAGGTGCAGTATCATGGAAACAGCCTCACTTTCCAGCAGCTTCCGACAAAAGAAGTGAAAATAGATTTTCCGGCTTCAATTCCCGCAAATACCCTGGATTCCTTAACGATTCATTATTCCGGTGCTCCTTCTGCTGCTGGAGGCGCTTTTACAGCATCTACACAGGGCGGAACACCTATTATCTGTACTTTAAGTGAGCCTTATGGTGCGCAGGACTGGTTTCCAACAAAACAAAGCCTTAATGATAAGATTGAAAGATTTGATTTTAAAATTACCACACCTTCTCAATATAATGTTGCAGCCAACGGAAAACTGATGTCTGAAACAGTGCTTCCGGGAAATCAGAAACTTACTTTCTGGAGAACAGCTTATCCCACATCTGCTTACCTGATTGCCCTTTCCATAACCAATTTCGTTAAGCTGAATGATACCATGGGAAACCCGCCGTTTCCGTTCGTTAATTATGTTTATCCTTCCACCAATGCAAATGCAACAAGTATGTCTAATATTGAGTGGACGAAAGTGGTTATGAATACTTTTGAAACCTATTTCGGACCTTATCCTTTCCGCAACGAAAAATACGGACATATGGAGTTCACCAATGGAGGCGGAATGGAACATCAGACGATGACGTCTATGGGAAGCTGGAGCAAAGGTCTTATTGCCCATGAGCTTGCTCATCAGTGGTTTGGTGATAAGGTGACCTGTGGCGCCTGGAATGATATCTGGCTGAATGAAGGTTTTGCCACTTTCGGTGCTGTTCTTGCCAACGAAAAATTACTGATGACCAATACTGAGTTTAAGAATTTCCTGTTGGGAGAAATCAATAATATTACTTCTGCTCCTGATGGTTCTACGTATGTCCCGGATTCCGGCCTTTCCAGTGTAAGCAGAATATTCAACAACAGGCTAACCTATGTAAAAGGAGCCTATATTTTAAGAATGATCAAATGGATCCTTGGGGATATGGCTTTTTATCAGGCAGTAAGAGATTATCATGCCAGACCGAATTTAGCCTATAATTATGTGAGAACTGCAGATTTTAATACATCGCTGCTGCAGTCTACAGGAAAAGATTTTACGGGATTCTTTAATGACTGGCTATATGGTGAAGGTTATCCAACCTATACGACAAAATGGAAACAGACCGGAAATCAGATCCTGTTTAAAGTTTCCCAAATCCAAAGCAGCCCTTCAGTGAGCTTTTTTGAAATGCCATTGCCGATTAAGGTGAACGGAACCGGCGGACAGACTGCTTATTTTGTCCTGAATCATACCTCTGATAACCAGTATTTCCTGGAAACAGTTTCTTTCCCTGTAGCCAGTGTTGAATTTAATTATGAATACCAGATCCTGGAGAAAAATTCTACAGTGGCTCAGGATAATACATTAAGCGTATTATCTGTGGAGAAGGAAGATTTTGCACTATATCCGAATCCTGCAAAGAACGAGCTCTATATAAAAGGAATTGATAAGGCTGTTGAGTTTTCCATTCATTCTATGGATGGGAAACTGATCAAAAAAGATGTATATCAACCCGAAAAAGCGGTTAGAATCTCAGACTTGGTTCCGGGCTCTTATATTTTCACTATCCATGAAAAGAATATTAAGTTTCTAAAACAATAGTAAAAAAAGAAACATTCAGGTATTGTTCTACCGGTAGCAGAGAACTGAGTGTTAGCTAAGAATAACTTTAAATGCCCAGAAAACCTTCAGCAATGAAGGTTTTTTACATTGGAGAAATTTAAAACATCGGATAAAAAATATACAGAGGGCGTTCAGGGGATAATATGGCATATATAAATTCCATTGTTAAATAATTTTATTGTTAAGAATTATAATAAAGGCTTTCAGATCAGAAAACTTTTTTGTTTTCTGGCTGCTGTTGCTGCTCTTCTTCTGGCTGTTTTTACTTTGTATTTGAACCATTTTTCTTTAAAGAGTTTTCGCATGATATTGTCAAAGTTTCTTGTAATTACCATATTTTTGAAACCGCGCCATTTTTCCAGAATACTGGATGGGAGTGCTCTTACAGAAACGGAATAGCCTTCAGTTTCATATTGGATGTAATGCCACCAGCCGGAAGGAATATAAAGTGTTTCACCAGGCTGTAGTATAGCTTCATAACCGTCAAGATAGAGTAGAGATGGAAATTCTCTGTAATCCGGATCTTTAATATTCGGTAAGCTGTGAAAATTATAAGGAAGTTTATACATAAGATCCGATTGCTCCCAAGGGAAAAGCCAGATCCTTTTGGTTCCCTGAAATTGTGTGATAAAAACATGTGACATATCTATATCAATGTGATTTCTGGTAATAGAGCCTTCGCCTCCGAAGAACATAAAAGGCAGCCATTTCAATATTTTCCCGTTTGTAACATCATTATAAAGAATATCATCCTTAAGTTCGGGCCTGATAGTAAGCAGATTAAATAAAAACAGCCTGTGTTCTGTAGGAGTGCTGCTAATCAGGTCGAGGTATTCAGCGAATGTAGTCTGACCAATTGGGCTGCTGGCCACTTTATCCAGAGATTCCAGCTCACTTCCATAAATATTAACTTTGTGGTCACCTGCTATTTCTTTGAAGTATTCATAATTCCATTTTTTGAAAGCAGGACTTTCAGGATCAATAAAATCCTCCATAATAACAGGAAATCGTGGCTTCATATGGTTATTTATAAAGCTTCCGGAACTTATTTTCTTTACTTTTTGTATCGGGCTCAATCTCATAATCCAGAATTTGTAGACAAATATAATTATTATCCTACTAAATTAGTAGACTAATTGTGTTAAAACTGAAATTGAATTGTTGTTTTGAGAATTAAAACTTATAAAAGCTGATATTTTAACGCCTTTTTATTAAATTAGCACATCTAAAAAATTACTAAAAATGATCTCTGAAAAATATCTTCAGCATTTACAGAACGAACTGCAAAACATTGAAAATGATGGTCTTTATAAAAGAGAAAGAATCATCACTTCCCAGCAGAGTGCGGAAATTGAAGCCAATGGAAAGAAGCTTTTAAACTTCTGTGCGAATAATTATCTGGGTCTGTCAAACAATCCGGAAGTAATGAAAGCTTCCCAGGACATGATAGAATCTCACGGTTATGGAATGTCTTCTGTACGTTTTATCTGTGGAACACAGGACATCCACAAACAACTGGAGAAGAAAATTGCAGACTTTTTAGGTCTTGAAGATACAATTCTGTATGCCGCATGCTTTGATGCGAACGGTGGTGTTTTTGAGCCATTGTTTACTGAAGAAGATGCTATTATTTCAGATGAGCTGAATCATGCATCCATTATTGACGGGGTACGTCTTTGTAAATCGGCAAGATACCGTTACAAAAACAATAATATGGCTGATCTGGAAGCCCAGTTAATCGCCGCGTCCGAAAAGAATCACCGTTTCAAGATCATTGTTACAGACGGAGTTTTCTCTATGGATGGTATTGTTGCAGACCTGAAAGGGGTATGTGACCTTGCTGATAAATACAATGCACTGGTAATGGTGGATGATTCCCATGCTACAGGTTTCATCGGGAAAACAGGCCGTGGAACTCACGAAGCCAATGAAGTAATGGGAAGAGTAGATATTATTACTTCTACACTAGGAAAAGCTTTGGGAGGAGCTCTTGGAGGATTTACTTCCGGTAAAAAAGAAATCATCGATATGCTGAGACAGCGTTCACGTCCATATTTATTCTCCAATTCATTAGCGCCCGGAATCGTTGGGGCTGCCTTGAAAGTTCTGGATATGATCTCTGAGGATACCTCACTTCGTGACCAGGTAATGGAAAATGCAGAATATTTCAGAAAGGAGATGGTGGCTAAAGGCTTTGATATTCCGGAAGGTGATGCAGCTATCGTTCCGGTGATGCTGTATGATGCTCCTCTTGCCCAGAAAATGGCTGAAAAGCTGATGGATGAAGGCATTTATGTAATCGGATTCTTCTATCCTGTGGTACCGAAAGGAAAAGCAAGGATCAGAGTACAGCTTTCTGCCGCCCACACAAAAGCTCACCTTGATAAAGCGATTGCGGCTTTTGAGAAAGTAGGAAAGGAGCTTGGTGTTATTTCTTAATTAAACATTCAGGATATAGATGCTTCGGCTTTGCTTAGCATGACAATGTTCATTATTACGTTTGATTTTTAGATGAAAATTAAAACAGTTAGTATAAGCGATGTCATGCTGAATGAAGCCGAAGCATTTTTATAATTATTTCTAACAAATATTTTTGTTATTAACATTATATTTGCCATTATTTTAAAAAATGCTTTATACAATAATCAAAGCACTGCACATTATCTTCATGGTAAGCTATTTTGCGGGAATTTTTTATCTCGTAAGAATTTTTGTTTACTACAAGGATACGGATGAATTTGCTGAAGAGAAAAAGAAGATTCTTAGAGAACAGTATACATTCATGGCCAGAAGGCTGTGGAATATCATTACTGTTCCGGCTGGAATTATTATGGCTGTCTGCGGAATTGTCATGATCTTCCTGAATACCGGATTGATGAAAATGCCGTGGTTTCATTTAAAACTGACTTTTCTGATCGGTCTTGCTGTTTATCATTACTGGTGCTGGAAAAAAGTGCTGAAACTGAAAGAACTGAACGGAGAAACTATCGAAACTCCTAATATCAAGCTGAGACAGGCCAATGAAATTGCAACCTTCATTCTGTTTCTGGTAGTGTTTACAGTGATTTTGAAATCTTCAGTTATTGAGTACTGGTGGCAATTAATTGCAGGATTTTTCGTTCTTGTATTTCTGATCATGATGACCGTTAAACTCGTTAATAAGAATAAAAAAAACAAATAATTGTTTAAGTAGAATGCATACACCATACATTCTACTTTTTACATTTTACAAAAAACTATGATTGCAATTTTAAAAAAGGAACTTTGGAGTTACTTTGGAAACTGGAGCGCATGGGTAATCATCGCTGCATTCAGTCTCATAACAGCTCTTTTCCTGTTTTTCTTCGAGAATGATTCTAATATTTTCGACATCGGGATGGCCTCCCTGCAGAGCTATTTCGTACTGGTTCCATGGCTGCTGATGTTTATTATTCCTGCGCTTTCTATGAAAACCTTTGCAGAAGAGCAGCAAACAGGAACGCTGAACTGGCTGTTTTCCCAGCCTTTAAAAGTTTCAGACCTGGTAGCAGGAAAATTTCTTTCGGTATGGATCGTTGGGGTTTTATGCCTTATTCCGTCACTGATCTATCTTTATACGGTATACGTTTTAGGTGTTCCGGCAGGAAATATTGACCTTGGAATGACCTTCGGAAGCTATATTGGATTAATCGTTTTAATTGCTGCTTTCTCTGGAGTAGGTATTCTGGCTTCTTCACTTTCTCAGAACCAGATCATGGCCTATCTGCTGGGAGTTTTCATGTGTTTTATCATGTATTTCGGGATAGAGCAGCTTGCGAGCTACAAACTGTTGGGTGGTGCAGATTTTATCCTTCAGAATATAGGGTTTTATCAGCATTTTCTCGGCTTTACCAGAGGTCTTATAGATCTTAAAGATGTGGCTTATTTTATTCTGATCATTGGTGCTACGTTATTATTGTCCAACCATTTTATCACTAAAAAGAAGTAGCATGATGAAGAAGTTCAATATTAAATCTCCATTAGGAATTTTCTTAATAGCAGTGATACCCTTGGTTATTCTGCTTACGTATTCAGGAATCAGATTAGATTTAACCAAAGAAAAAAGATATACGCTTTCGGATAATACGGTAAAGGTACTGGAATCGGTGAAAAAGCCGCTTACGGTAGATGTTTATCTTGAGGGTGATTTTCCGGCAAGCTTTAAGCAGCTTCAGAGTGAAACCAGATTTATGCTGGAAGAGTTCAGAAAAATCAACCCGAAGATCGATTTCAAATTTATTGATCCGATTAAGACAAAAATGTCCCAGGACACATTGATGGCGATGGGAATGCAGCCTTCTGTTCTTCCGGATGTTAAAGACGGAAAGATTTCCCAGATCACCCTTTTTCCATACGCTGTTATAAAATATGATAAAAGAGGGGTTTCTATTCCGCTGGTTGTACAGCAGGCGGGAATAGATGCGGATCAGCAACTAACAAGATCTATAGAAGGTCTGGAATACAGCTTGGTTTCCAATATCAAGAATATTGCAGCTAATAAAAGAAAGAAGGTAGGAATCCTGGTAAATCATGACGAACTGGGACCTGAAGAGTTCCATAGCTTTATGCAGCTGGCACTGGAAAATTACGATGCAGGACCGGTTATTCCAAAAAACCAGACAGAGCTTACTCAGGAAGATCTTCCTTTGCTGAGACAGATGAGTGCTCTGGTCATTGCAAAGCCGAGAAAAGCATTCACAGATAATGAAAAAGTGATTCTTGACCAGTTTATTATGAATGGCGGGAAAACGCTTTGGATGATCGATGCCGTAAATGCCGAAATGGATACGCTGACAAGGTCTCAAAAGGTAATGCCTTTCCCTGTGGATATCAATATGACGGATTTCTTTTTCAATTATGGGATCAGGATCAATCCGGCTTTGGTGAAGGATGTAAAGAAATTTGCACTCCTGAAACTGGTTACGGGTGAAGTAGGAGGGAACCCACAGTATACAAGCCTGCCTTGGCCCTATTTCCCTTTGGGAATTGCTGAGAATGATAATCCGATCACGAAAAATATCAACCCGGTAAAATTTGAATTTCCAACTTCCATTGATACTTTGGGAGGAAGAAAAAATATCAAAACAAAAGTACTTTTTGAATCCAGCGAAAGAACACTTCTGAAACAGGTTCCCAACTATGTGGATCTGAAAGAGATTGCCAGTGTAGACAGTCTTGGCCAGATGGAAAAACCAAGCACCCCGAAAATCTTTGCCGTTGCGCTGGAGGGGAAGTTTAATTCTGCCTATGCATCAAGAATTGAACGAAAAGGTTATCCCGGATTTAAAAGCCAAAGCCCTGAAAACAAAATGATCATTATTGCAGACGGAGACGTAGGAAGAAACAAAATGCACAAAGGTGAGCCACTCCCAATGGGAATTGACCGTCTCACCAATCAGGAGTTCGGAAACGAGCAGTTTCTGAGAAATGCACTGGATTATCTTCTGGATGACAGCAACCTGATGGCTCTCCGAAACAGAAATATAGAAGAAAGACTTCTGGACCGAAACCGCATTACGGAAGAAAAAACAAACTGGCAGTGGCTGAATTTATTACTGCCTTTGGTAGTGATCGGCCTGCTGGGAGGATTGTTCTTCTGGCTGAGGAAGAGGAAGTTTGGATAATAAAAAGAGAAACCGGAAGGTTTCTCTTTTTATTTTTGATTGTGTCTCATCCCTAAGGTCATTTTACTTTTGTAATGTAATGATTATTTAGGACTACTCATATCACATGATAAATCGTGCAGCAGTGAGGTCAAAATTGTATTTAGTTATTAGTCTATTTTACTAATGTCTATAGCACTATTAATATTATACGGATATTTAGTTTGCATAAGGATGTCTAATATATTTTGAGGTAAATCATTTAGAGTTAAAGGTTTCATAGGACTTGCTACTAAATGATAATCATAATCAAGAAAATTATTAAGGTTAGTTTTATCAAAAGAATATAAGCCCTTTTTTGTCATAGATACAAAATCTTGTAAATATCTTTCATCAGCACCACTGCCAAATATTTTAACTAATAAAGAATCTAATTCAGGATTAATTACCTTCAGGTAAATCTCTAAAATAAGATATTAATTTTTCATTATTTTCTGATGATTTAGCTACTGTTTCAGGTAATTTACCGGCTCCAGATGCTACAAAACCTATATGATTTTCATGTGTAAAAAACCAATCAGTGTCTAAAGTTTGCTGTTGTATTTCTGTATACATAATCATTTTTATTTTCCAAAAGTTGTTTTACAATTATCACACAATGGAACAATCTTTCCTGTTCTTATTGTTCCGTAATCATACATATCGGTCTTCTGCAGCTCCTTGCCATTATATTTATATGCCTTATATGAGCCCGCGCCAAAATAACTATTGCCAGATTTCAAATGATTCATCCCAAACGGATAATAATTGTTGCTGTTTACAATTTCAAGAGCACCTGCGCTGGTTTTTCCAAAACTTACCCCTGCATTTGCTAAATGGTCTTTTGAATTGTAACCCGCAATGCGGTGGGTTTATGTTATTATCTGCCACACCAGCAATCGTGTGGGAGCGGTGCGAGCCTCACTAATCTCCCCCTATATCTCTTATAAAAACAGCATAAAACAGCATAAAAAAAATATATAAATAAAGTAGACCTATTAAACAAATGGGAATAAGAGAAACTCTCATATTTTTTTTATTTTCTAATTTTTTATTTGTGCTGAAATTAAGTATTGAAATAACGAAAAAAATAAAAGTACCTGGGAAAAAACAAACAATGTTATATAATTGCACACTTCTAGTATAGACATATTTGTCGTCCAATGGTATAAATTTTTCCCCTAAATAGTTTACAGATATGAAT
>NZ_QNFY01000018.1 GCF_003290185.1 Chryseobacterium lathyri
TTTCCATCAGATACTCAATCAATTTTAAGTATCAATTATTACGACACATACCCTTCCTACAGCTTCAATCCTGCTTTTCCTTCCACCATATTGGGAGAGGCTGTGATTACCGATACACAGAATGCTCCGGTGAACACCCAGGCAATGCCTACCCTGAGCCTTGTAAAGAATATAGAAGATGATAACTGGACTAAAAATTATGTCTACTATGATAAAAAAGGAAGAGCAATAGGCACGTATACCATTAACCATCTTGGAGGAACTACCAGAACAGAATCAGAACTGGATTTTTCGGGAGTAGCAAAACAATCTAAAGTATACCATAAAAGACTCAGTACCGATACCGAAAAGGTAATCTCCCAAAGCTTTGATTACGACAATCAATACCGGGTCTTAAAACATCGCCATCAGGTAGACAGCGGTCCTGTGGAACTGTTAACGGAAAATACCTATAATGAGCTTTCACAGCTTTCCAATAAGAAAGTGGGGGGCGGACTTCAAAGCATCGATTACCAATATGACATCCGTGGTGCGCTTATCAAAATTAATGATCCGGCTGCACTCGGAACCAAACTTTTCGGCTATGAACTAAAGTATTTTAATCCTCAGAATACAACTGTTTCTGGGGGAAAATACGATGGTAATATTACAGAAGTGACCTGGAAAACGGCTTTAGACCAGGTTTTAAGACAGTATAATTACCAGTATGATGGACTGAACAGGCTTAAAAAAGGAATATATTCTGAACCGGGGGCTTCTGTTCCGCAGAACGGATTCTTTAATGAAACCTTAGCTTATGATCTGAACGGAAATATGACTTCATTGCAGAGAAATGGGAAAAGCAGTTCAGGAACAGCGCAGCTTATTGATGATCTTACCTATAATTATACAGGGAATAAGCTTAATACGGTTACTGACACTTCAGGAAACTACAGTGGCTATCCTGATACCTCCGGGAACATTATTTCCTATGATGATAATGGGAATATGACGGATCATAAAGATAAAGGAATCTTACAGATCTATTACAATCATCTTGATCTTCCTAATTATCTAAAGTTTGATAAGGGGTTATCAACACGAACGGGAATGATTAATGAAAATACATCTTATACCTATCGTGCAGATGGAACTAAACTTAAGAAAATTTATAACTATACTCCTCTTATTGTTGATCCTTTAGGTACCACCACCACGCTATCAACCAAAATTACAGAATATGTAGATGGTTTTCAGTACGAAACACCTGCAGGCAAAAAGGGAGGGACAAATCTTATCTTAAAATTTGTTCCTACCGCTGAAGGCTATTACAATTTTGAAAATAATAAGTATATTTACAGCTATACAGACCATTTGGGAAGTGTGCGTTTAAGCTACTCCAAGAACCTGAATGGCAGCGCAGAAGTTCTTGAAGAAAACAACTACTATCCTTTTGGTTTAAAGCATGAAGGTTACAATGTTTTAGTAGGCAACCCTGCTTATAATTACCAGTATAACGGTAAAGAACTACAGAAAGAAACAGGCTGGAGTGATTACGGCGCTAGAATGTACATGGCTGACATTGGCCGATGGGGTGTAATAGACCCGCTGGCTGAAATGATGAGAAGGTATTCGCCTTATAACTATGTCTTTAATAACCCCATAAGCTTTACCGATCCTGATGGAATGGCTCCGATGCATCAGCTGAAGATTGCCGATGAAAGCGAAGGAGGAGGTGGTGGTTCAAGCTGGACCAATCCAAACTGGCTGGGCTTAGGAGGTGGAAACCTTGGGGATAGTTATGGCTTTGGTTCTCTAAGCCCATCAGGAGGTGAAGGAAACAGTGGTGGCTCTGCCCAGGGATTAATTAACACCGCGTTTGGCGTAGGCGGAAGCTGGGATAATACGGGATCTGGTTTTGCAAATGGAGATCATGTAAGCTTGGGATATGACGGAGGTTATCAAAGTCTTAACACCAATTATGCAGAAGGAGGTATTGGAGATGCCGTTATTAATATTCCTGAAATTAAGCTTTCTGGAAGCAGTTTCTTTTGGGCATCACGAATCCGAAGCCATGTCAATAAGTACATGGAATGGTGGAACTCTCAGAGTCAGTCTGCTAATATTTATAGTTTCCAAAATAGAATTGGTGATCAGGTACTGCCCGCAAAAGAGAGTGTTTTAGGTAAGTTATGGTCATTTATGAGCCCGCGTGAATGGAAAGATTCTGATGGACTATCATATCAAGTAAATTCTGCTGGGAGAATTACTAATTTAGCCCCTTTAATGGGTGATCTTCCTCTTAGTAGCGGAGGATTGAAAAACTTGATTAAAACTGCGGATGGATCGTTTTATTCAATTGCTTTTCAAATGAAGCTTGCGGAAACCTCTTATCCAGGTGTAACCAGATATATGCATTTTAAAGAAGCTAATATTGCGTTAGAATCTGCTATGAAATCTAATCCATTATTGAATAAACTGGGAATAGTTATACCAAAATCTGCATCAGGGTCAATAATAGGAAAATCTCCAAAGGACTGGGTATGGCATCACAATACTGAAAAGGGATTAATGCAATTGGTCCCTAAAAGTCAACATCCTAATGTTCCTGGTGGAATCTTTTGGGAGACTATGCATCCAGGAAAAAAAGGAGGATTTTCAATTTGGGGAAAAATTAAATAAAATTATAATATATGAAACTTTTAGAATTAGTTCAATATTTCAGAAATGGAGGCTCTTATACAGAGTTTTGTCAATTACAAGATTTAAATACTGAATCTGAAGTAATAGAAATCTATATGGAGCAACCTTGGGAAATTGACAAAGATTTGGCATTTTTCGAAATTGAAAAAACAGAAGGTAACATTGAATATTCTGCCAATGGTAAAGAATATTCTAATTTATTTGATTTCTACTATTTTTTGGATGCAATAGAAGAATCTAATAATGATGAAAATCAATCTTTATCCAATGAAAAGCTTACAAAACTTCTTTACAGTTATGCAATAAACGATGCATAATAGAGTTAATCAAAACCTGTCTTATAAAAGACAGGTTTTTTTAAATATTGATAATTTTAAAAAAACTGGCGAGAAGCAATGTCCGATTAACAATCCTTCTGAAAGGAATGATCGTAAAATATAATATGTGAAGCCAAAACAATTTCAAAAGAAGCCGTTGCAACAAATGGGACTTTAACAGCTGGTCCATTTGCAGGAGAAGGTTATCCTGCTGTAAACGGGCATAGTAGAAATTTTACTGTTGCGGAAAAACAAGCAATTAGAGAGCATACACTTGGGTGTCATACTTGTGGCCAAACGAGTCCAGGAACTAAATCTGGCTTTTTTATTTTAGATCACCAACCAGCAAATACTTTGGTTCCAAATGGCTGGCCACAAATTTTCTATCCACAGTGTAAATATTGCAGCGCTAGCCAAGGAGGGATAATTTCAGGAATGAAAAGACAAGGTATATTACCAAAAATAAGTAAATAAATTATATGATAACATACAAAGGAATTCAATTAAATGTAATAGATAATCTTTATGTAGAAACAAAAGAATTAAATTCTTATATAACTAAAGAAATCAGAATAACTATCGGTAAAAATCAAGCTGAAAGCTATATAGATGTCATTAAGTACATTATAGATTATATTGTAGATAATAAACCTATCATTTCCGAAAATCAAAATATCGGATATTATTCATGGCTCTTACAATTTAGATTAAGTGAAGATAATTATTTTGATATTTATGAAGTAAATTCTAATGGTAGTGACTTTAATAAAGGTTGTGATGTAGCAATTTCAGCCGTTAGGGAACAAAGTGAAATGTGTTGGCAACAAAATCTTATTCCTCTTTTTCCAAATTTCAATCAGTCAGTTGTTATATCAGATGGTGTTTACGATGGAAAAGATATAGAAGGAATTAGGTATGATGCACCTCAGGATGAAAGTGGTTGGTATCTTATTGCAGATGACTATAATGAAGATATTAAGACGTTAAAGATGGTACATTTTTATCATGTTGCTTTTGCTCGTCCTGATATTTTGAAATATCTAGCTTTACCGTTTGGATATAGATTCATAATGAAGGGAGGAAATATTGAAATACGTAAGAACGAGCAATAATAATGAACAATAATTAAGATGTATTGGCAATTGGAGTTGCTATCTTTTTTACGACAAGAAATTTATACTTCTTATACTCTCAAATTTGAAAATGTGTTATAAATAATTAGGGTATTGATTTTTATACGCTAATTTTAATTACAGTGAAGAAGGTTAATTTTAACCCGACATGGTTTTCATTTTTAAATAGATTATAAATTTATGTATAAGCTAATAGAACCCGAAGTAGCAGGTGGCCTAGGAGACAAAACGGAAATGGATAATTCATTTTTTCCACCTTTAATAAAAACTCTAAATTACGAATTTGATGGATGGTTAGGAGATGATATTCTTGAATCTTTTCCTTGTTATATAATGACTGAAGTATTACGAAAAGGAGTAGAAGCTGAAGGTTTAACAGGAATTTACTTTAGTGAAGTTTTAATTTCTAAATCTGAGACCTTTTTGGAACTTTATTCTAACAGAGATCTTCCCAATTTTTTTTGGGCAAAAATTAGTGGAGAGCCTTACAAAGATGATTTTTTTATTACTGAACAAAACACTTTAGCTATCTCAGAAAAAGCTTATTTTTTGTTAAAAAAATATAGCATAAATCATGCAGATATAGAATATTTGTAAAGATTCAAAGGATTTATGAGTATATATGGTTATATAATAAAATAATATATTGAAAGTTTATGTCGATACAAAATAAAAATAAAATGCATATTTTGCTAATTATTTATGTTCTCTTTACTTTAATTGCAAGCATTTTCGTCTTGAAATATACTATACAAAATGTTGCAAATGAAATTAGCTCAAAGAATATAGCCTTGTTAATGGTTGATCTTTTAGATATTCTCTTTATGATCATGTTTTTAAAATGGAAAAAATGGGCATTATATGGGCTTGCAATGAATACAATTGTAATGTTCATTTATAATTTAAGTGAAGGATACGGATTTTTTTTATCAGTACTTGGATTATTTGGATTTTTTATAATTTGCGCTTTACTATTCCTAAAAAAGGATGGAAGAACGGGATACCAAAATCTAAAATGAGTTCACGATTTCTTAACTTATATAATTACCAACATGGATTTACCTATTCTTTGAATAAAAACAATGCTTTTTCTTTACTACTTTCTATCTTCAATTTCTCATTTGCACCTTGAAGAATATTTTGAACATTTGCAATGAGCGGCTCTATAATACGAATTTCATAATTACCTAGTTCAAACTCATGATTGTGCACTATTACATTACCCATATGACCCTCCAATTTTATAGGAACAATTTTATCTACAGAATCTTCAAATAATTCAATATTATTTTGTGTTAATGGTACTTTAAACGATATTCCTTTAAATGCCTGCTCTATCGGTTCCTTTTTAAATTTTGCAATTATTTTTTCTAAATAAGAATAGTTTTCATCAGATACATCATTTATATCAATATTGGAGAACTTAATTTTGAAAGCTTGCTCTATTTCTCTAAGTTTATTAAAATACTTATAGTAAAAAATATTATATTCATACAGTCCTTTTAATCCATCCAATATACTTGACTCAAACCTATCTTTTGAAGTATATATCAAATTTCCTTCTGAATATACATTAAAAATTTTCCCTAAAGCAAAAGAATTCATTGCTGTATAAAATTGTAATTGTTTTGAAACACTGTTGATCTCAAGCGAATTTTTATAATCAAACTTAAAATTTAAGGAGCTGTCTTCTTTTAAATAAAATAAAATTTCAAATTCATTATTGTAAAACTCAACAAGCAACTTATTTTTGTTTCCTCCCCGAAAAATTTTAATATGAACATCATTTATTTCAATACCATTTTCAAATACCAAGTCAACTTTTTTGTCAAAAGACGGCATAGGTATTACTGTCAAATTTTTAATATCATCAATATCGGCAATTTTAATTCCTTCTATTCTAAAATCCCAGTTGCTAAAGGCTGACTTATCAATGACCAATTCGTCCAGATATTCACCTTTAGATAAGTCAATAATTTTGTCAAAGTCCGGATAATCTGATTTTATTGTAAACTTTGCTTTCGTTTCCGGATCATTATTTATTCCGCTAAAACTTTTTATTATGTTTTTAGACTCATTTATTTCAATATCTGATTTCAAATTAAAATTTCTAATAAATTCTGCATATATTTCTGTTGAAATAAGTTTGTTCTCACAGTCCTTCTTAATATTGTCTTTTAGATACTGAATCAATTCTGAAAATAACTGTTCCCCCGTAGAGTCAATATAATGAATATTTTTGCCGCTTAAATGATATAATTTCTGGGGTGGTACTTTTGGAGAGACAAAAAAACATTCTTTGCGGTTTTCTCCCAATTTTTTAGCAATGCCGTCAAAAATTACGGCAATATTAGAATCTTCAAGATTGTATCCGATAAATAATATATTCTTTGTTGCTATTTTTTCCTTAATCACGGTCCACAAAACATCATCTCCTTTTCTGTTACCGAAGAAATTGTCATAATCGGATTTAGTAATTATTACTGAGTCAGGAACAGATAAATCGCCATGAATTTTAAAAAGATTTATTTTTTTGTTATCTAAATATGGAATTTGTTGATCTGAATAAATTACATTTAAGCTGGACTTAAATGCTTCTTCAAATAGCCGATCATAATTTGTTGTTATAATATCTCTAAAATGAGGAATTTTGGCTATGATTTCATGAGTTGATATTGATGGGAAATTTTTTAATAGAATTCTTTCTTTTAGTCTCTGAATAATATAATTTCTATTATTTCCTTTAATCCTATAAATCTCTTCTACCAAGTCAGGAAGAAGAAGGTTTTTATTTATGTTGTCTTTTTCCTCTTTAGATAATCCATCGAACAAAAATTGGGACAACTGATTTCCGGAAGGTAAGCCTGCATAAAGGGATAGTCCTGCTCCTATCCACAAAACTACTTCTCCTCGACTAATTAATTGAAATAAATTTTCTTTCCCCATAATACATTTTATTAAACGTTAATATAAAAAAAAGATTATAACACTACAAACAAAAACTTTACTGCCTTATAAATTAGTATATAATCTTTAGAAGTTAGGCGGTTTTTTATTGTGACCCACTTGACCTCTTCCTAATGGGCATTAAAAGTCTTTAATTGTTTTTTTATCTATTTCATTTAATAACTTAACAGCTATTATGCTATAATTACGATTAGAAGAATATCCATTAAATTTATATTCTTTATTGTCTTGGATTACAACAAGTATTGGAGTTATATCACTCATCTTTTCTATTCTATACTTGTAGTTATCATTTTCAATATATAAAGTTTTGTTTTTATTCTTAATATTGAAAATGGGATTATTGTAAATGTGATGGTTAATATTTGCTACAGCATTGTCTTCGATTATTCTTAATTGATTGTTCATGTATTTTTCGTTTATGATATATAAATTTATGAACAAAAAATAATATTTTAAATATAAAATAACTCCAAACGCTCATAGGGAGGGGATGAATTAAATTATGAACAATTCCTAAATACTTTACTTTCTGAAAAAAAACCAAATTTTTCCTAATAATTTATTCTCAAACTTGACGATTAAAAAAATGAGAATAGTGAAAGATGTAAAGATTTTTTTGATAGGTTGGAATTAGGTTGGAATAAATAAAAACAAAAAACCTCTAAAGATCTGTTAACAAGATAATTAGAGGTTTTTGAAGAGGTACCTAGCGGATTCGAACCGCTGTAGATGGTGTTGCAGACCACTGCCTAGCCGCTCGGCCAAAGTACCATTTTTACCATTTTTGAGGTGTGCAAATATAGCAAAAAAAAATTAATGAACAAAAATTTTTAAATCATTTCTTTCGCTCCAATGCTGTTGATATCGCTTTTCAGCTGTCTTTCAGCTTCATAATCTTTTATGTTCACCACACGTGTGCTGCTCCAATTATCATGAAAGCCATTTTCACCCAAAAATGATAGTTGGTCAACCAATATAATTCCTCTTATAATATTTCTTACAAAATAATTTCCGATAGAAGGTTTTTCCCCATCAATCATAATTACTTTGGTTCCTGTAATCAGTTTTCCCAGGCTTCTTCCGCCGGTTATGGCTTCCATGAAGAAAGAAAATAATATATAAGAAATAATGCCTAGCAATCTTTGGGCAATATCGCTGGTATTGGCAATCCATTCTCTGAAAGCCGGACTGATAGGCATAAGTATCATAAGAATGATAAAAAACACAATATAAAAAGCAACAAGGTCAATTAGATAATTAGCAAACCTTGCTCCTTTGGATGCCCGGTGTCTGTCTACAATTTGTAAATATTTTCTCATGGTTAATTTTTGTTTTTTTTATTAATTTAAATTCCGTTAAGTATTAGTTTTAAAGTGGCATTCGTTTCAATGACTGCTGTGATGCCGGATTGGTTGACCAGGACACTGCCGGGTTTCAGGTTGAAAACCCTTCCGTTCATTTTTAAGCCTTTATAATATTCTTTGTTAAATGCCTCTTCTATACTTTTCTTGGAGGCGAGTTCCAGTTCCTGTGTTGGAATTCCGTATTCCTCTTCGATCATCTTTACAATTTTCCCTTTGAAAAGCAGGGTAGCGGTTTTCTGCAGAATATTGGCTGTCCTTAAATTGAATTTTGTATTGGAGAGAACAATTTTCTTTTTCGTTTCGTCATATACAGGGATCCCGGAAATAATGGCTTTTCCATTTACGTAGCCTTCTGTTTCAGCTTCAATGATCACTCTTCCTTCAGCACCATAAACTCGGATATCTTTGATCTTTACCTTTGAGCCTCGGACATCATATTCCTTGTTCATGAACATATTTCTGGCAATATTGGTAGCTTCAGAAAAAGGAACATTAGCTGTGGTCTGCAAGAGGAATTTATCTGCCAGAACAGGAACGACATTAAAGTTCCCGGCTGATTTTACCGTTGGTGATGCAGCAGGCTTGCTTCCTGTAAACGTTTCCGAGTAAATATCCATTCCTATATTCGTAGTGATCTCATTCCCATAGAATTTCAGTGGGGTGATATTCACGCCTACCGGGCTTATTTTCAGCCACGTATTATATTCCTCCGAAATATTAAAAGGCTGCGAGAAAACATTCCATGCCATTACTGCATACTGTTGGAAATTCAGCTGGGTAGCCATCTGCTGATCAATAGTCTTGGCAAATTTCCCCTGCTGTTCCTTCAGGCTTTTTTCTACCAGTGAAGTGATAGGAATCTGTATTCTGCCATAATCCAGAACAGGCTTTGTCACCCATCTGAAACCGTTGGGCTGTGTATTGGTAGAAATTGTCCAGTTGTTATTAAAATTAATCGTGGTATTGAAGGACATAACTGTTTCAAAAGTCGTATTCTGATACGAATAAACTCCCAGGGTACCAATCCCTTTTTCGGCCCATATTTTTAAAGGAACTTCTATCAGAAGGTTTTGGCTTGTTCCGCCCACAAGACGGATAGGCCGGGTTTTCCATACTTTGACCTTAAACTGATCGTTATTGTTATCTGTATAAGAATCATCCTGAAATACCAGCTCTTTTACCGAAGCATTAATCATATTGCTGATTTCAGAAAGCGGAATGGTTACCGGCATAGTAATGCTGGATTTTATTTTCGGGAAATTGTAAACAGCGGATTGATTATCAACAGCAGTCTGGCCAAAAACCATGGCGAAACTTAATAAAAATAATAATTTGATGGATTTCAATTCAGTATGTTTTTTGTGTAGATAAAATTAAAAATCATCAGGTTTGAAGCTTCTTTCCAGTTCAATACTTGCGCCTTTCATTTCGCCCTGCATCGGTGGTGAAGTTTTTGTAATCTTCAGTTTAATGTAGGAAATCTGGGGGAAACTTTCATGAATCTTCAGGATAATTTTTCCTGCCACATGTTCCAGTAATTTGGATTTAATGGCCATTTCCTGATGAATGATCCCGTTGATTTCAGCATAGCTTATCGTATCATTCAGGTCATCTGTTTCCGCAGCTTTCCAAAGATCCGTGTGCAGTTCTGCATTTAAAATATAATAGGTCCCGATGATATTTTCTTCGGGAAGCACGCCGTGGTAGGCATATATTTTTACATCTTCAAGAAAGATCTTGCTCATTGTCCTGATTTTTATTCAGCAAAAATCGTTTTAATTCTTCAAAATCTGCATTTATTTCTACAGTTTTTTTCTCCTTTTTCATGAGATCATTCAGTGCTTCGGGGATATCAATGGTGATATGGGCTGCTTTTTCTACTGCTTCAGGGAATTTTACAGGATGTGCAGTTCCCAATATAAGTCCCTTTTTGCTTGGATTTTCATTCAGGTACCGTTCCATAGCAGCAAATGCAACCGCACTGTGAGGATCGAGGATGTATCCATATTTTTCATAGACCTCTTTAATGGTATGCAGTGTGGATTCATCATCTACTGAATATCCCGAAATTACATTCTTCAGATGATCAAACTGATGTCCGAAAAGTTCCAGAATTCTGGTGAAATTACTTGGATCTCCAACATCCATGGCGTTGGATAAGGTGGCTACAGCTTTTTTAGGATGATACTGATGACTTTTCAGATAATCAGGAACTACATCATTTTTGTTGCATGCAGCAATAAAATGCTCTGCAGAAAGCCCACGGAAGTAGGCAAGAAGTCCAGCACAGATATTTCCGAAATTTCCACTCGGAACGCCAATGACCGGATCCTGATTTTCGTGCTGTTTCCATTGTTTTAAAGCTAATAAATAATAAATCTGCTGAGGAAGCCATCTTGCAACATTAATAGAATTAGCTGAGGTTAAAAACAATTCTGAGTTAATACTTTCATCTGAAAAAGCTTGCTTGACAAGATTCTGACAGTCATCAAAATTTCCGTTGACTTCCAGTGCCAAAATATTTCCTCCCAGTGCTGTAAGCTGTTTTTCCTGAACAGCACTCACCCTGTTTTTGGGGTAAAGAATAACCACATTGATCCCCGGGACATTATAAAATCCATGGGCAACAGCTCCGCCCGTATCACCGGAAGTGGCCACAAGAACTGTTACTCTTTTATCCTGATCTTTTAGAAAATACGACAGGCAACGACTCATAAACCTCGCTCCCACATCTTTAAATGCTAACGTTGGTCCATGGAAAAGCTCCAGAATAGATATACGCTCACTGATCTTTTTTAAAGGAATCTCAAAGCTGATGGTTTCTGTAGTAATTTTCTTTAATATTTCCGAAGGAATTTCGTCCCCGATAAAATCTTTCATGCATCTGAACGCAATTTCTTCATTGGAATACAGATGCAAATTTTGAATAAATTCTTCATTAAACTGAGGAATTTTTTCGGGAAAAAACAATCCTTTTTGATTACCCTGGCTTTTTATAGCAGCTGTTTTGAAATTAGCGGTTTCCGGCTTATCTTTTAAATTATAATAATTCATTGTCTTTAATTTATTGGTTATCATCATGATCTTCTTCAACAATCTCAATTCCTGAAGGGTTTATTTTTGAGACATACACAAAACTCTCAATTTTAATTTCATCATAAATAGATTTCATCAGCTGGGCAATCTTTTCTGCCGTTTCTTTTTTCTCTGCCAGCATAAAAATTGAAGGTCCTGAACCTGAAATTCCGCCTCCAAGTGCACCGGCCTCCAAACTTCTTGTTTTAATCTCATCAAATTTCGGAATTAGGATGCTCCTGACAGGTTCTATAATCACATCATTCAGACTTCGTCCGATGAGCGGAATATCGTTTTTGAGGATTCCTGTCACGAGTCCTGCTATATTTCCCCACTGTTCTACAGCATCTTTCAGAAGAATATTTTTCTTTAAAATCTGCCGTGCATCAGAAGTTTTTACTTCGACCTGCGGATGTACTGCTGCCACAAACAGGTTGGGGGTACTCAACGGAATAATATCAATAGGAGAGGAGGATTTCACCAATGTGATACCTCCATAAATGCACGGGGCAATATTGTCTGCATGGCGTACTCCGGAAGCAAGCTCTTCACCGAACATAGCGAAATGAACCATTTCTTCACGGGATAAAATATTTCCTAATAAGGCATTGGCCCCAAAAGCGGCTCCGGCGGCACTTGCTGCACTGGAGCCGAGCCCGCTGCCCGGCTTTATATGTTTACGGATTGTGACTTCAAAACCTTTTGTCAGCTTCAGATGCTCCATGATGTTTTGGAGAACAACGCCCGCTACATTTTTTGACGGATCTTCCGGAAGCCCGAAATGATCTTCATGCCTGATAATGATCTCAGGACTGTCCAGTAATTTCAGTTCCATTTCGTCATAAGGCTCATGGATAGCCATTCCCAGGATATCAAATCCGCAAACGAGATTGGCAATGGTAGCCGGAACTTTTATTTTTATCTTTTTCATATTATTTATTTTAAACTGATCGGATAATATCTGCAAAAACACCGCTGGCAGTTACTTCAGCCCCTGCACCGGCGCCTTTTACAACAAGAGGCTGCTCGGAGTATCTTAAAGTTTTGAAAATGACAATATTGTCTTTGCCATACAGATGGTACAGATCACTGTCCGGAGCAACATGCTGAAGGCCAACCTTAGCTTTGCCATCTTTAAATTCAGCGGTATATTTCAATATTTTGCCATTTTTCTGAGCCTCACTGACTAAATTTTTAAAATGACTTTCATATTCAGTAAGCTTCTTATAGAAGTTTTCTACACTTCCATGAAGGCATTCTTCAGGCAGGAAGCTTTCATTTTCTATATCTTCAAACTGGAGGGGGTATCCGGCTTCTCTGGCAAGAATTAAGATTTTTCGGGCTACATCAGTTCCAGTCAGATCCAGCCGTGGGTCCGGTTCAGTAAAACCTTCTTTCTGTGCCTGGGCAACAACTTCTGAAAAGGTTCTGCTTCCGTCATAATTGTTAAAAACGAAATTCAAGGTTCCGCTTAATACAGCCTGGATTGACGTGATTTTATCGCCGCTTTTCATAAGATCATTAATGGTTCCGATAACGGGAAGCCCGGCTCCTACATTGGTTTCAAAGTAGAATTTGCAGTTGTGATTCCGGGCAGTACTTTTTAAGTTTTTATACACTTCAAAATCTGAAGAGGCTGCAATTTTATTACAGGCCACAATATTGATGCTTCTTTTTAATAAATTGTCATAGATTTCCGGTACTGAGGAGCTGGCTGTTACATCAACAAATACTGAATTCCTAAGGTTTCGGGAAATGATCTCCTCTGCAAAGCCATGGATAGATGCTTCGGCACCTTTTTCACTCCAATTGCTGTATTCGCTTTCAGAAATTCCCTGATCAGAAAAAAACATTTTCCGGCTGTTGGAAATGCCTGCAATTCTTAGATTAATTAAATTGTTTTCCCTAAGATATTCATTTTGTTCAAAGATCTGCTCTACCAGTTTTGATCCTACATTTCCGACTCCACACAGATAAAGGTGTACCTGCTTAATTTCAGATTCAAAAAATTCTTCATGAAGAACGTTAACTGCTTTTTTAATATCCTTTTCTGAAATAACGATACTGATATTCCTTTCCGAGGATCCCTGTGCAATAGCTCTGATATTAATCCCGTTGTTCCCCAGGCATCCGAACATTTTAGCGCTGATTCCACTTCTGTTTTTCATGTTTTCTCCTACCAGAGCCACAATTGAAAGTCCGGTTTCTATTTTTACAGGAGTCACTCTCTGAAGTTTTATGTCATCTTCAAAAGAGGAGTTCACAACATTTTCTGCATGAAACACATCTTTTTCATTGACAGCAATGGTAATAGAATGTTCCGAAGAACCCTGGGTAATAAGAATAACATTAATCTTTTCAAGGCTGAGACATTGGAAAAGTTTTGCTGAAGTTCCGGGAATTCCTACCATTCCACTGCCTTCCAGCGTAAGAAGGGCAATATGGCTCATATTGGAAACTCCTGCAGCGATCTGTTGCTTTTCAACAGCCGGTTTGCTTAATTTATGGGAAACTAGTGTTCCACGTGCCTCCGGATCAAAAGTATTTTTAATCTTAAGATCAATATTTTTTGCCATAACAGGTTGTATGGATGGCGGATATAGAACCTTGGCCCCAAAATGGGAAAGTTCCATGGCTTCATGATAAGAAATCTCAGGAATGGGTTTAGCATTGGAAGCCAATCTTGGGTCTGCAGTCATCATCCCGTTTACATCGCTCCAGATCTGAAGTTCTTCAGCAGAAACTGCCGCCGCAATAATGGCTGCTGTATAATCGGAGCCGCCTCTGCCTAATGTGGTGGCATTTCCGCTCTGATCTCTAGCTATAAAGCCGGGTGCAACGATAATCTGATTTTTATGCTCAGCTGCAAAATTCTTTACATTTTCTTCAGTGATCTCAAAATCTACCTTCGCATTGGTAAAACTGCCGTCTGTTCTGATCTGGTCAGCCGAATTCATCCATATACAGTCCAATCCCTCATACTGAAGCCTGGCTGCAATAAGGTTTGAGGACAGAAACTCTCCATATGAAGTAATCCTGTCCCGGATTTTATCTGTAAACTCACCTAATACAAATATTCCGCTGTAGATATCTTCCATATCATTAAAATGCTTTTTAACGAAGCTTAGCCATGAGCTCTGGGATAAAACAGGAATCAGTTCTTTAACAAGTTCCAAATGCCTTTCTTCCAGATTTTTAATGATGGGAATATATTTTTCATTTTTAAGAGAAGCGTATTCAGCTGCTTTTATCAGGGTATCAGTAACACTGTGAAGGGCTGAAACTACAACAATTACTCTGCTCTGTAAAGATTCTTTTTTAATAATATTTTCTGCCAGAAGAATATTTCCGGCATTGGCGACAGATGTACCGCCGAATTTTAAGACTTTCATCCAATTAATATTTAAGGTTAGGTAAAACGAAATGTTTACTCTTTAAAAAAAGAGTACGGGTGCAGGAAATAATATGTGAAAATTTACCCCGCTAAGGGGTAGTTGTTGTAGTTGTGAATGTAGAAACAGAAGATAGCCCCGAAACAGGTGATTCCGGTACAAAAATATCTGATATGTTTCTTAGAATGTTCATTCTTTACCAAACAAATGTACAAATTATTCGGAAATATCAAAATTATTTTGTTAGAAATGTTGATTACAGAAATCTTCCAAATTGTATCACTTATTCAATATTCAGCTACACCTGCTAATTCTGGTTTGGCTTTGATGTTTTTGAGTTCCATCTTTGTTAAGCATATCAACAGTATGTGAAAAATTCAGTTATAATAGAACTGTAAATAGTTATTAACAATAAAAAAAGTATTATGAAAAAATTATCGAAACAACAGTTGAAAAAAGTAAATGGTGCAGCGTGTCCTGGAGGTTGTCCCTATCCTGCAGGAACTACTTTTGGGCCCCCGGGATCCGGAGCAACACGCAGCTGTCAGCAGTATGCTGCTTTGACGGATTGTTGTAAAGGACAATATCTTGTGATGATGAGCTGCGTAGGTCCAGTGGTCAATTAAAACTTTATTCTTCATGTTGTGATGTTTTTTCACAAATGATGTTTAAAGTATTGTATTTATGAAACAAAATTAAAATTAATATGAAAAATTTAAAAAAACTTTCAAGAGAAGGAAAGAGTAAAATCAGCGGTGGATTTACCGACTTTCAAATTGAAACATGTGGCGGGGCTGCGTATGTATGTTTTCGCGGTGGCGGCGCATGGGGCTGCTGGAGGACTCCGGGAGGTACGTGCTATGCTCCGATGGTGTAATTAATTTAGAGTCTCTTTTTATTAGTACATTTTCATAGATGAGGTTTAAAATGCTATATTTAGAAACCAAAACAAATCAATATGAAAAATCTTAAAAAGTTAGGCAGAGAAAATTTGAAATCGATTAACGGAGGAAATACCTGTTTTGAGTACTGCCCTCCGGGACCTTATGGAGTAGGTCCGGATTATCCAAAATCATGTGAAGATTTTAATGCTTTGCCTGAATGTTGCAAATTAAGGGTGAAAGTAGATTATTTCTGCTTCGGACCTATTTAAAAAGTAAAGCACTGTTATAAAACAGTGCTTTTTAATTTACTAGAATTGATTAACTCATCAACTTTTTAAGAAGTGGCTAAACATTTTGGAGGACTACCACATACTCCCGGAATACATACTTCATCGGGTTTACAATAAGTGGCACATTCTGTTGATGTTCCGCCATTGATGCTTTTTAGACATTCTTTGTCTAATTTTTTTAAATTTTTCATATGTAAAGATTTTGGTTTGAATCTTAAATATATAAAAAAATAAGCACTGTGAAACAGTGCTTTATTATTATTTTATACTTTTTGAAAGATCCAGCATGGCCTCGATTGGCTTGAGAGCCTTTAAACGAAGCTCTTCGTCGATAAGGATTTCCGGGAGCTCGTATTTCATACACAGATACAATTTTTCCATGGTATTACGTTTCATATAGAAACATTCCGAACAGTTGCAGCTTTCATCAAAAACCAGCGCTGGAATCAGTTCCTTATGCGGGGCACGTTTTTTCATTTCGTGAAGAATTCCTTCCTCAGTGGCGATAATGAATTTCTGGCAATCGTCTTGCTCTACAAAATTCAGCAGAGCAGAAGTAGAACCTATAAAGTGAGCCAATTTTAAAACGGCTTCCTCGCTTTCAGGATGTGCAATTAACTTCGCATCAGGATTGTCTGCCATCTGCTGGGCAATTCTTTCCATAGAAAATGCTTCGTGTACGATGCAGCTTCCGTCCCAAAGAATCATATCACGACCGGTTTTTTTAGATAAATATCTTCCCAAATTTTTATCCGGAGCAAAAATGATCGGTCTGTCTTTTGGAAGGGCTTCAATCACAGTTTCAGCATTTGAGCTGGTTACGATGATATCACTTTCTGCTTTAGTTTCTGCGTTGCAGTTAATATACGTAGCGATCAGAGCATTAGGATGCTGTTCGCGCATTTTTCTCAATCCTTCTCCTGAACATCCGTCTGCCAAAGAACATCCGGCCATGGTGTCAGGAAGAACTACTTTTTTAGTCGGGTTCAGAATTTTAGCGGCTTCAGCCATGAAATGTACTCCACAGAATACGATCATATCTGCATTGGTGTCTTTGGCCTGTCTTGCCAGCTGCAGAGAATCTCCCAGGAAATCAGCAATATCCTGAATTTCTCCCGGCTGGTAATAATGGGCAAGGATCACCGCATTTTTTTCTTCCTTAAGTTTCAGAATAGCTTTCACCAGTTCTTCTCCTTGAGGGATTGCTATGTCTTTTATATCCAGAAATCCTCTTACAGGAATCGCAGATTTAGCTTTTTCTAATGTTTCGGTACTCATATCCACCTTAATGTTTTTTGATTCTGGAAGTTAGAAGCTAGAAATTAGAAGTTAGAATGTTGTAGTTTGAATTGTAATTACTCTTTCAAACTTCCATGATTCGACTTCCATCATCCATCTCTTAATTCCCAATAAAATTTTTTATTAAACTTTCTATTTCTTTTTTTGCTACATCAAGATCGGTATTAATAACGATCCTGTCAAACTCTTTCGCAAAGGTCATTTCTTCTTCTGCCTTTGCTACACGTGTTTTGATGGTTTCTGCATCGTCCGTATTTCTGGAGATCAATCTTCGTTCCAATTCTTCTATGGAAGGCGGTTCAATGAAAATGGACAGGGCTTGCTCTCCAAAATATTTTTTTAAGGAAATCCCCCCTTTTACATCTACATCAAAAATAACTACTTTTCCCTGATTCCAGATTTTTTCCACTTCAGATTTTAAAGTACCGTAATATTTGTCAGTATATACTTCTTCATATTCTACAAAAGCATCTTCCGCTATTTTCTGTCTGAATTCATCAGGACTCAAAAAATGATAATCCACTGCATGGATCTCACTTCCCCTCGGCTGTCTTGTGGTACATGAGATGGAGAACGCCAGTTCAGGAAACGTTTCCAGAGAATGCTTTACTAATGTAGTTTTTCCGCTCCCCGATGGTGCTGAAAATATGATTACTTTATTCATTTAGATTAGAGATTTTTAGATTAGAGATATGAGAATAAACTCTTTGATCTCTTGTCTATAGGTCTATGGTCTACAATACGTTTAACGTCTGTTCTTTTATTTTTTCCAGATCATCTTTCATCATGACTACCAGCTTCTGGATCTCTGCATGATTGGCCTTTGAACCTAAAGTATTGATCTCTCTTCCGATTTCCTGGGAAATAAAGCCCAGTTTTTTTCCGTTGAAATCTTCGTTATCCATTACTTCTTTGTAGTATTTCAAATGCTGGGTCAGCCTTACTTTCTCTTCTGCAATATCAAGTTTCTCCGTGAAGTAAGCCATTTCCTGGTAGAAACGTGTTTCGTCTACATTCTCGAATTCTTTTAAAGATTTCTGATAACGCTCTTTTACAGCAATGATTCTTTCTTCTTCATAAGGAACTACTTCAGAAAGATATTTATCAATATTCTGGATGTTTCTTTCGAGTTCTTCATGTAAAATAGATCCTTCTGTCTTTCTGAATTCCATAAAGCGGTCTACAGCTGCATGAACGATCTTTGCCAAAGCCTCCCATTCACCGTCTGTAAGTTCATCAGGCCTTGAAGTAATGGCATCAGGAAGTCTTACTGCCATTTTCAGATATTCAAAGTCTGGACCGTCAGAAGCGATGGTACGAAGCTCATTCATATAAGAGTCAATTAAACTCCTGTTGATCTTTACGTCATTCGTCTCTTCAAGGTTCTCCAAATTAATGTAGCAATCTACCTTTCCACGGATAATTCTGTCATTAAGGATTTTTCTGATCTCAAATTCTTTCTCTTTATAACGTAAAGGGACTTTAATATTCAAATCAAAGCTTTTGCTGTTCAGAGATTTAATATCTATTGAAATCTTTTTTCCTTCAAAAACACCTTCGGCTCTGCCGAATCCGGTCATTGATAAAATCATAGTTTTTTATTGTTGTACAAAGATAAACATTTAAATTAGCACTGTGAAATCGCAGTGATTTGGAAACCACAATTAATGATGAAGATTTAAGATTCCATATGACTTTTAATAAACAAATAGATAAACTACATATAAAAAACTTGATTTCAGTTGTAGGACCCACTGGAATAGGCAAAACGAGGCTGGCAATTGATCTGGCCAGGCATTTTAATACGGAAATTATTTCCTGCGATTCCCGCCAGTTTTTTAAAGAAATGAAAATAGGGACAGCATCGCCTTCGGAAGAAGAACTGGCGGAAGCACCTCATCATTTTATCGGGAATCTTTCGGTTCAGGAGTACTATTCTATCGGGCAGTATGAGGAAGACGCTTTAAAAAAAATCAATGAACTTTTTGTCAATCATGACACCGTTATTTTGGTCGGCGGAAGTATGATGTATGAAAAAGCAGTTATTGAAGGTTTGAATGACTTACCTGAAGCTGATGAAAACAATCAGAAAAAATTACAGGAAATCCTTGATACCGAAGGAATCGAAAAGCTTCAGGAAATATTAAAAAAACTTGATCCCGAGTATTTTGAAGTGGTGGATTTTCACAATCACAGAAGACTTTTACGGGCTATTGACGTAATTTGGCAGACGGATAAAAAATATTCTGAACAGATTGCTGTTTCCCAGGATTCCAGAGACTTTAATGTGATCCGTATCGGAATTGAAGCTCCAAGAGAGGATTTGTATGACAGGATCAACAGAAGAGTAGATATCATGATGGAAAAAGGACTTTTGGCGGAAGCGGAAAGTTTAGAAAAGTTTAAAGATCTTACTGCTTTGAAAACTGTTGGATATGCAGAATTATTCAAATATTTTGACGGAGAATGGGATCTGGATTTTGCTGTTTCCGAGATCAAAAAAAACAGCCGCAGATATGCAAAACGTCAGCTGACATGGTACAGAAAAGCGGATGATATTCACTATTTACCCTTGGGATATTCACAAAAAGATTTTGATAGTTTGATTGAGTATATTAATCAGGAAATTCAAAGTATATTTTAAATTATAATTTTTATATTAGAGGAAAAGCAATAAATGAATAATATCGAATTAGTAGAAAATTTAATTGAGCAAGCGCAAAATCTTAAATATAAGGATGGCAAACTAGACGAGGTAACGAAGCGTACTAAAATGATAATTAGAAAATCTTTTGGAGAAAACTCCGAATATCTTAAAGATTTGAAAGGTATTTTGTATTCACCATTTGTTTTCACAAGCAATACGCCAGATAGAACTTTTGAAAGGTCATTTTATAATGGTAAGCAGGAATTGCTTAATTTATTAAATGTAATGTTAGAAGATTTATCTTTAGATTTAAAATTATCAAGAAAAGTACATGATACTGTTGCTAATGGAGTTTTTCGAATTATGAATGAAGAAACTAAAAAAGAAATGAACAAAAATATTTTTGTGGTTCACGGGCACAATGAAGAAATGAAATTGTCAGTTGCACGAACATTAGAAAAATTAGAACTTATTCCTACAATTTTACATGAGCAACCGAGTAAAGGTAGAACAATTATTGAAAAATTTACAGAGTACTCTGATGTAGGATTTGCAGTTGTTATATTGTCGGCTGATGATATTGCTTATCCAAAAAGTTCAGATGGTTCAAACCCCAAACATAGAGCAAGGCAAAATGTAATATTAGAACTTGGTTATTTTTTAGGAAAATTAGGTAGAGAAAAGGTTCTCGCTTTATATGAAGAAAACTCAGCATTAGAAATTCCATCTGATTACATGGGGGTATTATTTGTTCCATTTGATAAATATGGAAAATGGCAGTATGACTTAGTTAAAGAATTAAGAGCTGCCGGATTTGAAGTTGATGCAAATAAAATTATTTAATTTTGAAATAGAAAAAGTACGATCCCGAGAGACCGCACTTCAAACAATATAATTAAATTTACTACTTCCAACCGCCGCCAAGAGCTCTGTAAAGATCTACAATGCTGCTCAGTCTCTGTCTTTTTACGGACGCAAGATTCAGTTCAGCCTGTAAAGAATTTCCCTGAGCTGTTATCACTTCTAAGTAATTGGCCATTCCGCCTTTGTAAAGCATTTCTGCACTTTTTATTCCGTTTTTCAACGTTGATACCTGTTCTGCCGCTTTCTGTTCCTGAACTTTTAAACTTTCGTTAGACACCAAAGCATCGGAAACTTCACCCACAGCATTTAAAACAGATTGACGGAAGGCCAATACATTTTTCTCTCTCTGGATTTTAGCTACATTCAGGTCGGTTTTTAACTGTCTTTTCTGGAAAATTGGCTGGGTAATTCCCCCTAATACAGATCCGAACAATGAAGCCGGAATCTGGAACCAGTTATCGATTTTAAATGAATTAACACCTCCGCTTGCCGTTATTTTCAAGGCAGGGTACATATTAGCCTGAGCAATTCCCACCATTGAATTGGATTCTAACAGAACCAGTTCCTGCTGACGCACATCCGGACGACGGCTCACCATAGCTGCCGGAAGGCCTGCTGAGATATCCTGCGGAAGAGAAGTGTCAGACATTTCAATTGTTCTGCTGATTTTAGTTGGATTTTCACCTACAAGAATACTTAAAGCATTTTCCTGGATTGCAATATTTTGTTCCAGCTGAGTGATCAAGAGCTCCGTAGCCTGTTTCTGTGCCGTAGCCTGCTGAACGCCTAAAGAAGTTGTATCACCGCTCTGCCACATTTTTTCAGTAATCGAAAGCGTATTGTTGCTTAATTCAAGATTTGATTTTGCAATATTTAATTGCTTGTCAAGCATCAACAGGTTATAATATCCCTGGGCAATCGCTGCAACTACCTGGGTCTGTACTGCTTTTGTAGCTTCGTAAGTTTGCAGGTACTGCATTCTTGAAACTTCCTGCTGATTTTTGATCTTGCCCCAGATGTCGGCCTCCCAGGAAAGATTGAATGCTGCGTTGTAATCTTCAACGTGGTTCTGGCCTAAAAATGAATTTAAGCTTTTCCCGTTCATGCTGTTTTCCGAAGGTTTTGAAATTTGTGCTGACACACCAAAGCCTACATCAGGATACTGAAGATATTTTGCCTGTTTCAGTTTTTCCTGTGAAGAAGCTACCTGTTTTAGAGCAATCTGTAGATCATAGTTATTTTTTATTCCTTTTTCAATCAGTCCCTGTAAAATAGGATCGCTGAAAAACTGTTTCCATTCCAGGTTGGCGATGCTTGCTGTATCAGCAGTAGCTGTGTACTGAAATTTTTCCGGGAGCTGAAGGTCCGGCTCCGTATATGCCAGTTTGGACACACACGAAACCGCGCCTAAAGCCAATATAAGGGTCAGAATAAAATTCTTAATTCTTTTCATAGTTTTAAATAGACTTTTATTTGAAAACAAAACTTTGAGAGGATTTTGTTGATGCAAAGAGGTCTTTAGTAGGAGAATACTTTGCTTTTACCGAACCATTAAGAACATTTAAGGAGTTAAGTTTAGTTAAGAAAATCAAATAGATTTATAAGTATATGCTTCAAGCGGAGCTCATCTTAATATTCTTAACATCTTAATACAACTTAATGGTTCATAAAAAATGTGATTTTAATCTCTCAAAGTTTTGTAAATCATTTTTTATTAATGAGCAGTGGCTAAAAGTTCTTCCTCCAATTTTTGTTTTTGAAGTCTTCTCTTTTTTCTGCTCGGCATTTTTTCATGCAGGTACTGGAAGATTACATACATTACCGGAATGATGAAAATCCCGAATACTACTCCTGTAAACATTCCTCCTACGGTACTGATACCGATAGAATGGTTACCCTTTGCAGCGGCTCCCTGTGTCCAAACCAGCGGAAGCATACCGATGATGAAGGCAAATGAGGTCATCAAAATAGGTCTCAAACGTAATCTTGAAGCCTGAAGGGCTGATTCAATCAGTGTTTTTCCTGCTTTTCTTCTCTGAACTGCAAACTCTACAATCAGGATCGCATTTTTCGCTAACAGTCCTACAAGCATGATCAAACCTACCTGAACGTAAATATTATTGTCAATTCCTGCTAACCCGGTGAAAGCAAATACTCCGAAAATCCCTGTAGGAACTGTTAAAATAACAGCGAACGGAAGAATATAACTTTCATACTGGGCAGCCAATAAGAAATACACAAATAGTATACTTAACATGAATACAAATGCGGTCTGGCCACCTGTTTTGATCTCCTCACGGGTAATTCCCGTCCATTCATATCCGAAACCTCTCGGAAGAGATTTCTGAGCCACTTCTTCTACAGCTTTAATGGCATCTCCGGTACTGTAACCAGGTTTTGGAGTTCCATTGATGGTTACTGCATTGAACAGGTTATTTCTTGTTACCGTTTCAGGTCCGAAAGTTCTTTTTAAAGTAACCAAAGTCTTTACAGGAACCATTTCACCTAAATTGTTTTTAACATAAATCCCTTCCAGAGAATTCGCATCCGTACGGTAAGGAATATCTGCCTGGGCCATTACTCTGTAATATTTCCCGAACCTGTTGAAATCCGAAACAAAGCTACTTCCGTAATAGATCTGCATGGTCTGCATCAATTCTGTTATGGAGACACCCAGCTGATTCGCTTTATCCGAATCTACATCTATTGTGTACTGAGGATTTCCGGCAGCATAAGTTGTAAAGGCGAATGCTATTTCCGGCCGTTTCATCAGTTCACCGATAAAGGCCTGAGTGGTTGTTCCCAACTGCTCAAAAGAGCCGTTTGTTTTATCCTGAAGCATAAATTCAAATCCGGAAACGTTACCAAATCCCTGTACTGTCGGGAAATTGAAGAAGAACGCGTTGGCATCTTTCACCTGTGATACTTTCCCTGTCAGCGCTGCTGCAATCTGATCCGGGTCTTTCATTTCACCACGGTCTTTATAATCTTTCAGCTTAATGAAACCTGCAGAATAAGGGGATGCGTTGGCATTACTGATAAAGTTCATCCCATCAGCTACCCAAAGGTGATTCATGGCTTTTTCAGCATTTACAATTTTATCAATCTGCTCAGTAGCTCTGTTCGTTCTGTCCAGTGAACTTCCCGGAGGGGTATTTACAGCATATAAAACGAATCCTTGATCTTCTGTTGGGATAAACCCTGTCGGAGCTTTATTGATTAAGAAAATACTTGAAGCAATGATAAGTGCAAGACCTCCAACGGCTACCCATTTGTTTTTAATTAAAAACTTAAGGCTGTAGATATATTTTCTGGTCATATTATTGAAGGCTACATTGAATGCATTGAAGAATTTCGCTCCAAAACCTTTTTTATGACCGTGCTCACCATGTTCTCCCTGAGGATCATTTAAGAATAATGCACATAAAGCAGGACTCAATGTTAATGCATTGACTGCTGAGATCATGATTGCTATTACCAAAGTAAAGGCAAACTGTCTGTAGAAAACTCCCGCAGGACCCTGCATGAAACCAACCGGAATAAATACGGCACACATCACCAATGTAATGGAAATAATGGCACCGGAAATTTCACTCATAGAGTTTGTAGTGGCTTGCTCTACCGGCATTCCTGTCTGTTCCATTTTGGAATGGACGGCTTCTACCACCACAATAGCATCATCCACCACAATACCGATGGCGAGTACCAGTGCGAACAATGTCAACATATTGATACTGAATCCAAACAGTTGCAGGAAGAAGAAGGTACCGATAATGGCTACCGGAACTGCAATCGCAGGAATCAATGTAGATCTGAAATCCTGAAGGAAAATATACACCACAATAAATACCAGGATAAATGCAATCACCAAAGTCTCAACCACCTGATGTATAGACGCATCCAGGAAGTCTTTGGAATTGTACATGATGATTGGCTTTACTCCTTTTGGAAGGGTAGGGGAAAACTGATCAACCTGCTTTTCAATTTCAGTAAGAATTTCATTCGCATTGGAACCTGCAGTCTGAAGGATCGCGAAACCTGCTACAGGTTTACCGTCCACTCTGTTGGCTGCTGTGTAAGTATAAGAACCGAATTCTACTCTGGCTACATCTTTTAATCTCAAAAATGAACCATCGTTATTGGCTTTGATAGCAATATTTTCATAGTCTTCATTTTTGCTTAGTTTACCTTTATACTTTAAAATATATTCGTAAGTTTCCTTACTTCCCTGGCCGAGACGTCCCGGTGCAGCTTCAAGGTTATGATCTTTGATAGCGGCCATTACTTCCTGTGGAGAAAGGCTATTGGCTGCTAGTCTATCTGGTTTTAACCAGATTCTCATCGAGTAATCTCTTGTTCCGAAAACCTGAGCCTGAGCAACACCCGGAATACGCTGGATCTGCGGAATAATATTGATCTTCAGATAGTTTTGAAGAAACAGCTCGTCATATTGCTTAGGGTCATCACTGGACAGTCCCATGAACATAATCATACTGTTCTGTACCTTCTGTGTGGAAATTCCGGCCTGAACTACTTCCTGAGGAAGCTGGCTCATCGCTTTAGATACACGGTTCTGAACATTGACTGCAGCATTATCCGCATCTGAGCCCTGTTTGAAAAATACGCTCAGGGTCATGGTACCGTCGTTACTTGAGTTGGAGGTCATATAGGTCATATTCTCAACTCCATTTACTGCTTCTTCAATAGGAACAGCAACGGAGCGGGCTACAACTTCAGCGTTCGCTCCCGGATAAAATGCCGTTACCTGAACACTGGGAGGCGCAATATCCGGAAACAGCGTAATCGGCAGATTGAAAACCGAAAGTGCCCCCAGCAATAGCAGTATAATGGAGATGACCGTTGATAGTACGGGTCTTTCTATAAATTGTTTTAACATAAGAAGTTTATTTTTTTAAGTCTTCTGTATTCGGAATAGATTACAAAGGTTTAGCTCTCAATAAGCTGTCAGATGAAATTACTTTCGGCTTGATAGAAGCTCCGTCCTTTAGGTTTCCGATTCCGGTGTATACGATTTTCTCACCCGGAGAAAGTCCTTCAGAAATAAAGTAATAGCTTTCGGTTTTTCCTGAGATTTTTACCGGTTTGCTGGTTACTTTGTTGTCTTTACCTAAAATATAGACATAAGTTTTGTCCTGAATTTCAAAAGTAGATTCCTGCGGGATTACCACAGCATTGGAAAGCATCTGAGGCATACGCACTCTTCCTGTATTTCCTGTTCTTAAAGCGCCTTTTTCATTAGGGAAAACTGCACGAACGGTAATGGCTCCGGTGGTTTTATCAAACTGCCCGTCTACAATACTCATTTTCCCTTTTTCAGGATACGTACTGTTGTCTGCGATCACCAGGTCTACCATTGGCATGTTCTTTAGCTTTTCGTCTAAGCTCGCTCCCGGGTATTTATTCTGAAATGCGATAAAATCCAGTTCACTTAAAGAGAAATAGGCATAAATTTCGCTGATATCCGATAATAGTGTCAACGGATTAACATCTGTTCTTGAGATCAGGCTTCCTTTTTTGTAAGGAATTCTTCCGATATATCCGCTTACAGGTGCTGTAATGGTGGTGAATCCTACATTTATTCTGGCACCTCCTACAGATGCTTTTGCCTGTGATGCGGCGGCTACGGCTGCTGCATAATTGGCTTTAGCCGTTTTCATCTGTACATCAGAGACAACTTTTGCTTCTACCAGTGGCTGAAGTCTGTCAACCTCCACTTTGGCCTTTTGAATATTGGCATTGGCCACCTGTAAATTGGCCTGGGCCATATTCATTTGCTCGCCATAGGCTCTTGAATCTATTTTAAATAAAGGCTGTCCGGCTCTTACATATGAGCCTTCTTCTACGTAGATTCTATCCAGGTACCCATCTACCTGAGACCTGATTTCCACGTTATTTTTACCCTCCAGTGCGGTAGGAAATTCCTGATATGTTGTAGCTGGAGAGGTGATCACGGTGTAAACCGGAAGCTCCGGAGCAGGCGGTGCTGCATTGGAACCTTCTGCTGCTTGGGTACAGTTCTGCAAAAGGATAATACTTGATATAAGTACAATAAACCTTATTTTTCCAGGTATTTTCATTGTTGGTTTAATTTTTTTAATGAAGTGTTAGATTTAAGTAATAATGTTCTTTTAAATAAATTCTGTTATTTTTCCTAACGGTGTTAATGATTAGTTCAAAAAAAATTTCAAAATTTTTAATAAAGGTCAGATCGTCATTTTCATAATAGCTGGCTGTTTTTAATGTTGAATTTTATATATAAGTGAGGTGTATTAAGTATGTGTTAATTTATCTAACGGTGTTAAGTTTAAAGGAAAAACTGTCCCGAAATTTGAATGCTTGTTTTCATGGTTAAATTTTTAGTTTTAAGTGAATATTTATTGATATTCAAATGTTATATTTCCTAACAGCGTTAATCTTTGGTTCAAAAAAAAATTACAAAGACTTAACAAAAGCAGAAACCGTTTCGTCTAAAGTCGTTTTATTCATTGTAGAAGGAATATCTGTATTCCGCATCATCATAATAGAGATCAGCCCGTGCACCGCCGAAAATAAAGCGTGCGACATATGGCAGGCATTGTCCGGATTAGATCCGTTCTTTTTAATAATATTATAGGTACATTCATAAATAAGGTCCTGGAATGACGAAAACTCTTCTTTCATCTGGCCCTTTCCGCTGCATTGCATTCCTAACCCAAACATCAGCTGGTAGTATTCTTTATTTTTGAAAGCAAAATTCCAGTAAGCATCTACTATGGCAATAAGCTGCTCTTCCGGAGTGTCGAATTTTCTCTGTGCCTTTAACAGTTCTATGTGAAGGCAGTGAAAACCGTTCAAAGAAATTTCATACAAAATTGCCTCTTTGTTTTCAAAATAATCATAGACTACAGGAGCACTGTACTCAATAGCATCTGCAATCTTCCGCATCGAAAGTGAAGCCCAGCCTTCTGTTTTAGCCAAACCGAAAGCCGCCTGCAAAATATTTGCACGAATGGATTCTTTCTCTCTTTGACGACGTTCATGTAGGCCCATGATTTTTTATTTACTAACAGTGTTAGCAAAACTACAAACTTTTAGGCATAACTTCCAAATAATATTTAATAATTAACATTTAACTCAAGTTTATAAATTGCTGAATTGGCTTTATATTAAAAGAAACTTTATCTTTGCGGATAAAGAAAATAAAGGATATGAATACTCCCTCTAATATGCTGGCTTTAGGAACCAAGGCTCCGTTTTTCGAGCTTCCGAACCCTTCAAAAACTAACGAGATCCAATCTCTGGAAGATCTGAAAGGTGAAAAAGGTACACTGGTGATCTTTATGTGCAACCATTGCCCGTTTGTTCTTCACGTGATCGACAAGATCAACGAATTGTATGAAGATTATAATGATAAAGGGATTGAATTCATTGCGATCAATGCCAATGATGTTGAAAAATACCCGGCCGATGCTCCGGAAAAAATGATAGAATTCCAGATTGAAAGAAAGTTTGATTTTCCATATCTGTATGATGAAAGCCAGGCGGTTGCTAAAGCTTACGATGCAGCCTGCACACCGGATTTCTATTTCTTTGATGATAAACTGGACCTTATCTACAGAGGACAGATGGATGATTCAAGGCCTGGGAATAATAAAGATGTAACCGGAGAAGATCTGATCATTGCTTTCGAAAATCTTTTGTTGGGGGAACCTCAGGAAGAGATCCAGAGACCAAGCATGGGTTGTAATATTAAATGGAAGTAATTTATAGTGAATGGTTGAAATTTTTAACCATTATATATAAGTATAAAGCTGTTCTTTTTCAAGAGCAGTTTTTTTTATGTATAAACCTCTGCGGATTTGTGGGGAAATATTCTATAAAATATGCTTCGACTCCGCTCAGTATGACATCGTTAAAATAAAACAATTAGTATTAGAACTGTCATGCTGAGTGGAGTCGAAGCATTTTGAACTATTTTTTAAAAACTAGCCTTAACCTTAGCTTCATTCTCAACCTTTAAATCCACATTCACTTTATTATGCGAGAAATTCTTTATAAACTCGGAAGGTGTTTTCTCCGTATATTTTTTAAACATCCTGTTAAAATACGTAACATTATTAAACCCGCAGCTGTAGCTGCATTCTGAGATACTATTATCCTGAGCCATCAACAGGCAGGCCTTATTAATACGGTAGCGGTTTACAAATTCCGTAAACGTGATCTGGGTAGCCTTTTTGAAAAAATTACAAAAAGCAGGAAGTGTAAGGTTGGCGAGTTTTGCTACATCATCAATATTGATTTCCTTATCGTAGTTGTGTTCTACATAAGTAAAGATGTTTTCCAGCCTTGCCTTGTTTTTTGAAATAATGGTGTATGGCATGATTTCCTTGTTCAAAAGATCATAATCCTTACATTTTGAAAGTTCAAACAGAATTTCAAGCAGGAGAAGATACCTTTTGTAGCCTTCCGATTCCAGCATCAGTTTCAGCTTGGGAAGCATGAGTTTTTTGATCTTATGATGAAATTGGATCCCGTATTTAGAAAGTTCCAGCAGATTTTTAATCGATCGGGCCTCTATTTCCTGTTGTGGAAACTGAAGTATTTCCTCCCTGAACTGAAGAACAATTTCTTCATGAGGATCTGTAGAATTTAATCCAAATCCTGAATGTGGAATATTGGAGCCGATCAATACCAGATCGCCGTTCGTATAATTGCTTTTATGATAGCCAACATGGCGGGTTCCGTTCCCGGAAACAATACATACAAGCTCAATTTCGGGATGGTAATGATATTCCCATTTGAATTCTGAGATCGGCGAATTGTTGTGCAGGGTACGGAAGGAACTCTTTTCGTTCGGAATTATTCTTTCGAAACTGACTTTCATTTGATTAATCGTATTTATCCAATAAAAATACTAATTATATTAATATAGTTCAAATATTGATTTATTGTGTTAAATTAATGTTAACCCAAATGCTTCTATCTTAGCCGACAAGAAATGATCTCCATGAAAAATTTCAATATTAAAGCTGTATTATTTTTGAATTATTTTGTTTTCGCCATTCTTCTGAATTCCGTGGGAACAGTTATTCTGCAGGTACAGCAGAACTTCGGAATCTCAAAATCTTCAGCGAGTATCCTTGAGGGTTTTAAAGATCTCCCGATCGCCATATGTTCATTTATCCTGGCATCATTCCTTCCAAAAATAGGGATCAAAAATTCAATGTTGATCGCCCTTTTCCTGGTAAGCTGTATGTGTTTTGTCATGCCTTTCGCCAATGATTTCTGGTTTTTCAAATTATTGTTTACCATTGTAGGCGTTTCATTTGCCTTAATAAAGATCTCAGTGTTCACATCTATTGGTCTTGTGACCGATACCGACAAAGAACATTCGAGCTTCATGGGCTTTCTGGAGGGATTCTTCATGATTGGTGTATTGGCAGGAAACGTACTTTTCAGTTTGTTTATTGATGACCACAATCCGAAATCTACCCGGTGGTTGAATGTATATTGGGTCCTGGGAGCTGTTTCAGCGTTGTCATTTCTGTTTTTATTCTTTTCAAAATTAAATGAAAAAGAGGCGAGAAGTGAGAAAACCGATTTGTTGGGAGATCTGAAGAACAGCATAAGTTTATTCAGCTATAAAAAAGTATTGTTTTTTCTTTTATGTGCTTTCCTTTTTGTATTGGTAGAACAGAGCTTCCAGACATGGACCCCTACTTTTTATAAAGAAATATTGAAGCTTCCTACTTCTATGAGTATCCAGGCGGGGGCCGTTCTTGCAGGAGCTTTTGCTTTGGGAAGATTCTTATCAGGCTTTTTCTCTAAAAAATTCAGCTGGATCTACGTAGTTTCTTTCTGCGTGATCGGTTTTGCCATCAGTATTATTTTGGTTCTGCCGCTGACTCATAACATTCAGATTGATAATAAAACGGGATGGTTCAACGCGCCTCTTGTAGTGTATTTGTTTCCACTGATGGGAGGTTTGCTGGCACCAATATATCCAAGTATCAACTCTGTAATTCTGGCATCCATTCCAAAATATTTACACAGTGCCATGTCCGGACTGATTGTGGTTTTTTCTGCGATCGGCGGAACGATTGGCTCAATGATCACTGGTTTTGTCTTTCAGGAGTTCAGTGGGCAACAGGCATTTTACCTTTCACTGATTCCGCTTTCACTGCTGATCATTTCAGCTATTTTCATGAATAAATTAAAAATAAACCCTAAGAAATAATAATGAATAAGCAGCTTTACATAAAAGAAATTCAAACTCTTTTTGATGATGTACAGAGAGCTCAGATTTTTGAGGACCAGAAGATGATGACAGATGCTGTTCCGATGTTTCCTGTTTCGGAGATCAATGCGGAGTATGAAAAGAAAAAGGGGAGTGAAGGGTTTGATCTGAAAGATTTTGTGATGGCGAATTTTGATTTTCTGGGAGCAAGAATATCAATCCAGAGAGAAGATCAGTTACCCATTGAGCAGCATATCGAAAAGCTTTGGGATCAACTTACCCGTACTGCGTATGAAGAAAAAGGAACATTATTAAAACTTCCGAAGCCATATATTGTCCCGGGAGGCCGTTTCAATGAATTTTTCTATTGGGACAGTTACTTTATTATGCTTGGGCTTCAGGTTTCAGGAAGAACCGAAATGATGGAAAATATTGTAGAAAACTGTTCTTATTTAATTCAGAGTGTAGGATTTGTGCCGAATGCGAGCAGAACTCATTTCCTGAGCCGTTCACAGCCTCCATATTTTTCGCTGATGCTGGACCTGCTTTTTGAAACTACAAATGATGAAAAAATTTATATTCAATATCATGATACTTTAGAAAAGGAATATGCTTTCTGGATGAATGGAGAAGAGTGGCTGGAGAATAATTCAAGTGTGAAAAGGGTGGCAAAAACACAGAACGGAGATATTTTGAACCGTTATTATGATGCAGAAAATGCACCACGCCCTGAAAGCTATCTTATTGATATTGAAGACAGCGAAAATGCAGAAACAGAATTTTACAGAAATATACGAAGTGCCTGCGAATCCGGCTGGGATTTTTCCAGCAGATGGTTTGCAGACGGAGAACATATACAGACGATAGAAACACTGAACATTGCTGAAGTAGACCTGAACAGTCTTTTATGGCATTTGGAGAAAACATTGGCAAAATCTTCGGTACTTCTGAACCAGGCAGATAAAGAAAATTATTTTACTGAAAGAGCAGCAAGACGCAGACAGATGATCGATACTTACTTTTGGGATGAAAACACTGAATGTTATAAAGATTATCACTTAAAAAAACACAAAAACACACCGTCTGAACATATTGCTGCTCTTTACCCTTTATTTCTCGGATTGGCAGATCAGAAACAGGCAGAATCGGTTGCTAAGCATATTGCTGAAAAATTTCTTTATCAGGGAGGTCTTGTAACTACCACAAAGAAATCCGGCCAGCAATGGGATCTTCCGAATGCATGGGCGCCCTATCAATGGCTAGGCTTTAAAGCAATGAGAAACTACGGCTTTGATGATCTGGCTGAAAAAATAAAAAATAACTGGTGCGGGAATGTAGAAAGGGTGTACGGCAACACCGGAAAATTAATGGAAAAATACAACGCATTAGACACTGAAACAATTGCAGGAGGCGGAGAATACCCGAATCAGGACGGATTCGGATGGACGAACGGGGTCTATCTTAAATTAAAACAAAACTAACTATATAAAAATCATGCTATGAAAAAAAGATCGATATTTTTAATGGCTGCCACCGCTACGCTTTACTTTAACAATGCGTATGCCCAGGAAACCCCTCAGGATTCCATCAAGACGTCATCCATAGACCAGATCGTTATCACCGGAAACTCCGGCCCGAAAAAGAAAATAGAATCCAGTACCGCTATTTCTACTTTTACAGCAAAAGAGATCCAGAAACAAAATCCTATCAGTGCTGCCGCTCTTTTACAGAGGGTTCCGGGATTTGCTGTGGAGACTTCCGGTGGTGAAGTAGGAAATAATCTTTTCGCAAGAGGGATTCCTTCTGCAGGAGCTTATGAATTCGTACAGGTGCAGGAAGACGGACTTCCGGTTTTTGAAGACGGAGCACTTCAATTTGCGAATGCGGATAATTTTTTCCGTGTAGATAACTCTGTAAGTAGGCTGGAAGCATTAAGAGGAGGTTCAGGTTCTATTTATGCGAACAATTCTCCAGGAGGTCTGATCAACTTTATTACTAAAGAAGGAAGTAATGATTTTAAGGGGACAGCAAAACTTGAAACCAGTACTTATGGACTGATGCGTACAGATGTGAATGTAGGCGGCGCATTGGTTCAGGATAAGCTTTTCTTTAACGTTGGCGGATTCTACAGAACAGATAACGGAATCAGAAAAACAGGTTTCAGAGCTAATAACGGCGGACAAATCAGAATGAACCTTAAGTATGTGTTTGATAAAGGCTATGCTAAAGTATATTACAAAAAACTGGATGACAGGAATACATTTTTCCTTCCGATTCCTTTGATTCAAGACGGAAATGATCTTAAAGAATTTGCCGGTTTCGATGCCAATTATGGAACATACAGCTACAGAACGATCAGCCAGTTAAGTATTCCACAGGCTGGAGGAGGCTTTTTCAAAAGAGATCTTGAAAACGGAATTCACCCAAAAGTAGATGTGGTAGGTGCAGAATTTAAATATGATCTTGGAAATAATTTCAGTGTTCTGAATAAGACGCGATATACCAATATCAATATGGAATATACTGGAATGTTTCCTGCCGGAGCTCCGAAACTGGCTTCTGATTATGCAACTAAACCTGTTAGTGAAGGCGGTTTAGGAATGAGTAATTACCAATACTCGTTGGTGAGCAATGGCTCTGTTGTGAATCCTCAATATATACAGAAACTAGGATTCTGGGCTATTGATAAGCAGATGAATAATTTTGTAAATGACCTTCAGGTGAATTATAAATTTGATAAAGGAAATGTAACAGCTGGTTTCTACAAATCAAACTGGAAGTCTCATCAATACTGGAACTGGAGCAATATTTTAACAACAGCCACAGACAGGCCGCAGCTTTTAAATCTGGTGAATCCATCTATGAGCCCTTCAGATTTAGGATATTCCCAGACTTACAATGGGGTAAAGGATATGTCTTTTCTGATCAGAGATTCACAGATCCAGGGAAGTCTTAATGATGTTTATCTGAATTTAGATTATAACGTAACAGATGCTTTAAGCCTTAATGGAGGAATGCGTTACAGCCGTGACTATTATAAAGGATATGGAGTCAATACAACAACCGCGAATCTGAATAATTCAGGTTTAACGACTGATGGAACACACAGCTTTGCGACGACTACGGCAGATGATAATATGGCAGTGTTAGGTAATAAGTATACCTACTGGTATTATGATATCAACAAAGTATCTTATACATTGGCCGCTAATTATAAGATCAACAAGGAAAATGCGGTGTACGCCCGTTTTTCTCACGGTTTCAGATCGCCAAATGAAGAAGCTTACTATAATAATATGTCAGATCTGAGCGCCATCAAGGCCGTTGATACCAATCAGTTGGAAGTTGGATATAAATACTATTCACGTACTTTTGATATCGGAATTATTCCTTTCTATTCTACGCTTAAAAACCTTTCATTTACTGATGTATTCTCAGACGGAACTTCAGAAAATAAATTCGCCAACACCACGAACTTTGGGGTAGAAATAGAAGGATACACAAGACTTTTCAATAATATTCTTGAAGTGACGTTCAATGGGACGATCCAAAATCCGAAATACAAAGATTTTGTAGGTAAAAATGCGGATGGAACTACCTTTGATTATGATGGAAACACCGTAAGAAGAATGCCTAAGTTCTATTTTAATATTTCTCCTGCAGTGAACATCACAAAAGAATGGAGAGCTTACGTAAGCATGAATTATTATGGAAAACGTTTTCAGAACGAAGGAAATACGGATGATAACATTCTGCCTTCATTCACCGAAGTTGGTGCAGGAATGTCTTACCAGTTAGGGAAAATACGTTTTGCAGTAGACGGAACCAATATCTTTAATACGATTGGAATTACAGAAGGAGATCCAAGATCCCAGATTACACCGGGAACGAATATCAGAATGGCAAGACCGATCATGGGAGCCGCGGCAAGAGCATCCATCACACTAGATTTCTAAACTTATATTTTCTTTATAAAAAAAACCGCCGGGAAATTTTCCTGGCGGTTTTGATTTTTTGTGGGGTAAAATGTCAATGGTGAATTTTGCTTCGCAAGTGAATGGTGAATTTTAGCAACTCATAAAGTTTCGGGATGTGGGATGATGGTTACGGGATGCGGGTTTCGCGGTTCGAACTAGCAACTGCCAACCAGCAACCAAACTCCCCACCCATATACTCTAAAACTCTTCAACTCGAAAAACCCGTATCTCGAAACTATTTAAAAAACGGATTATACTGCTTCTCAAACCCTATTGTCGTAGGATTCCCATGGCCTGAAAAAACTTTTGTTTCATCATCCAGAATAAATAGTTTATGAGTGATGCCGTCGATAAGTTGGTCATAGTTTCCTTTGTAAAGGTCGGTCCTTCCGATACTGCCTTCAAAAAGAACATCACCAGAGATCATGAATTTTTGGTCTTCATTATGATAAACTACGCTTCCCGGAGAATGTCCCGGAACATGATAAATTTTGAATTTTTCTCCGTCCAGGTCAAGAATTTCGCCTTCATTAATATATTTGATATCTGCTTTTACGGGTTCAACAGAGAATCCGAACCTCATGCCACTGGCCTGAAGCATGTCCAGTACTTCCTGATCTTCTTTATGCATATGAACAGGAACTTTGAAAGTATCAAAAGCCCACTGCAGGCCCAGAACATGGTCAATATGAGCATGGGTAAGAAGGATTTTTTCGATCCTAAGACTGTTTTCAGAAATAAAGCCTTCTATAGCTTTAGTTTCCTGCTCATTCATGTTTCCCGGGTCAATCAGCCAAGCATTTTTATTTTCATTGTAAAGGATATAAGTATTTTCGCTGGCAAAATTGAAAACGAAGCCTTGAATCTGAAGCATAACTGATATTTTTTTATTTCAAAAATACGATATTATTAAGAAAATCCCGATTTTTCGTTATCTTCGTCATAATGAAAACTTTGCGAATACTTTTACTTTCTTTAGGTGGACTGGTTTTTGGACAAAATATCCAAAGTATACAATTATTCAATCCTCAGACGAATGATGAGACACCTGTCATAAGATTTGGTGAACAGCTTGTTTTAAGCTTTGACGATCTTACTAATTCCAGCGAAATCTATAGGTATACGATCAAACATTATGACCGGAACTGGAATGATGACAATTTATTTTTTACAGAGATTGCCAATGGAAGTTTAAATGGACTCTTAGATAAGTTTGAGTATTCTTTTAATACCATTCAGGCTTATACCCATTACAAGCTTACCTTCCCGAATGATAAGATGCAGCCGAAGATTTCTGGAAATTTTGAGCTGATTGTTTATAAAGATTCAGCTGACAGACCTCTTTTCAAAAAACGTTTTTATCTGGTGGAAGATGCTGCAACGGTTGCTTTGAATGTCTCAAGAATTGCAGATGCCAAAAAACCGAACATCAACCAAAGGATAGAGGTAAAAGCGACTTCAAAAGCGGGAGACCTTTCTTCTAATGTCAATTCCATGACTTTGAACGTGATGCAGAACAACAACCCTAATGAAGTGGTTAATAATTTGAAGCCAAGCGCAACATTAGGAAACCAGCTGCTTTTTCAGCAGATGAGTTTAACATTTCCCGGCAATAACGAATTCTATTATTTTGATAACAAGAATATGAATATGGCTGCCGATATGGTGAGTACTACGGAATTGAAGGACGGTGTAAATCACACCTATTTGCATCCGGTATGGGCCTTTCCCCTGAACTATCAGTACCAGCCTGACGTGAACGGAGCATGGTTCTATAGGAGAAATGATCTGGGGCTGGAAAGAAATGCTGAAAGAGAGGCAGACTATTCATGGGTGTATTTTTCTCTGGATTCTGATCCTGTGGATAAAGAGATTTATGTACTGGGAGGTTTTAATAATTTTAAGCCAAGCAAAGAAAATCAGATGCAGTATGATGCTGCCAATAAAAAATATGTTGCTAAAATATTCCTGAAGCAAGGATTTTACAACTATATTCTTGCCACGAAAGAAAGTGACGGATCTCTGAACTTTGGAGAAATTAATGGTAATTTCTGGCAGACCGAAAACTTGTATCAGGCATTTCTATATTACGCACCTTTCGGACGTAATTATGACGGACTGATGGGATATGGAGAATTCAGAACACCTATCGGGAAATAATTTCGGGGTAAACTGTCCCTTTTTTATCAAATATTCTATACAATAGCAATTTACTTAAAGTAAAAACACCATTTAGGGAACTGTCTCATAAGAGATGGTTTTTTTTTTGAACCTATGATGAATAAATAATTTGAAGAGGGAATTAAGAGTTTTAAATGTAATTATTTATTATGCATAGCATATTGAAAAAAATATTTCATAAAATGTTGAATTGTGTAAAAAATATTAGTCTATAATTTTTGTAGGAATAAAATTGTTTTAAATTAATTATAATGTTTTTAAAAATATTTTAAATTTAAAACAATTGTTCTATTTATTTATTGTGTTTTATTTATTGGTATCATTGTTTCTTTGCGAAAAATATATAAATTCGTTCTCACGTTCAAACAAAATAATATTTTTATGAAAACAAAATTTATCTTTGCATTTAGTATTGCAGCCTCTGCCTTTGTTTTTGGGCAGGAAAATCCATCAAAATTAATCTCTGGTAAAAACGGACTTCATGCAGAACTTATCAGGTTCGACAAAAACGGACCGGATTTTAAGGGACAGCCTGTTTTATTTGATGAAACAACTAAAAGAGTTTCACAGGGACAAGGTTTAAGACTAGGTTCAGAAAAAGATGCACTTGGTTTTGAAACCCACAGATTCCAGCAGACCATTAATGATATTCCTGTAGAATACGGAATGATGGCAGTGCAAACAAAAGGGGGCAAAGTAGTAGGGGAAACCGGAAAATGGATCCTTAAAGCACCTGCATCTGCAGAAAAAAAACCTGCTATTTCTGAAAGTATTGCATTACAGAGTGCTTTATCTTTTGTAGGGGCCGATTCTTATAAATGGCAGAACAAGGAAGAAGAGGAATTCCTTAAAAACGAATCTAAAAATCCTAATGCAACTTTTGCTCCAAAAGGAGAATTGGTGTACTATTCAGATCCTTCTGATGAAAAGCTGACTGATCTGAAGCTTGCTTACAAATTTGATATCTATGCAGAAAAACCATTAAGCAGACAATACGTTTTCGTAGATGCTAAAAATGGCGCAGTTTTAGGAACTGATGCGTTGATTCACGAAACCAATGCTCCAGGAACCGCTACAACTGTTTACAGCGGAAGCAGATCTATCGTGGCAGATTCATACAATGGAAGCTATAGATTAAGAGAAACAGGAAGAAATACCGGCACAGCCGTAGAAACTTACAACCTGAGAAAAGGTACCAATTATTCGAGTGCAGTAGACTTTACAGATACCGATAACAACTGGAACAACGTAAACACCAATAAAGATCAATATGCTACTGATGCTCACTGGGGAGCTGAAATGACTTTAGATTATCTTTATACGAAATTTGGCAGAAAGAGTATAGACAATAATAATTTTGCCATAAAATCTTACGTACATTACTCAACCAACTATTTTAATGCTTTTTGGGACGGTTCCAGAATGACTTATGGAGACGGAAGCTCAACAAATGGAAATAAACCGTTAACTGCATTAGATGTTTGTGGTCACGAAATTACCCATGGTATGACCTCAAAAACAGCCAATCTGGCTTATCAAAGAGAATCAGGAGCATTGAATGAAGGTTTTTCTGATATTTTCGGAAACAGCATAGAACGTTGGGCAAGACCTACTCAGGCAAGCTGGAAGCTGGGTGAAGACTTTAGTTATGTGATCAGAGATATGGCTAATCCTAATGCTTACAGCCAGCCCGATACTTATAAAGGAACATACTGGAAAGATGCAACTACTACAGGCTGTGCAGTACCGGGACAAACTACCAATGATTATTGTGGAGTTCATACTAACTCGGGAGTACTTAATTTCTGGTATTATCTATTAGTAACCGGAGGTTCTGGCACAAATGATAATGGTTTTGCTTATAATGTTACGGGAATCGGCTTAGATAAGGCAGCAGCGATTGCTTATAGAACACTAACGACTTATCTTACGTCTTCTTCTACCTATGCCAACGCAAGAACTTCTTCTCTTCAGGCAGCGGCAGATCTATACGGAGCTGGTGGAGTTGAAGTTACTCAGGTAACCAATGCATGGAATGCAGTAGGCGTTGGCGGAGGAACTTCTGTAGCTGGAAAAGTGGCAGCAACGGAAGCTTTGCTTTACACCATCAGCCCGAATCCGGCTACCGACAAATTTACTGTTGAATTTGAAGGAAAAGAAGGAAACGGAATTGTTGAATTAGTAAGTCTTACAGGAAAAAGAGAACTTTCTGAAAAGATCAAAATTACCAACGGTAACAATAAAGTAGATGTTCGGTTACCTTCTAATATACTTTCAGGAGTATATGTAGTAACGGTTAACGGACAGAAAGCAGGAAACCTGATCAAAAAATAAATTTTAATATATTTCTAAGAAAGGCCGCAAAATTTATTTTGTGGCCTTTTATTATTTTATGTACCGATATGTTTTATACCAAATAAAAATCATTCAGTTTTTCCTCACAGAGTATCTTTACTACATCGATCCAGCGGTCTTCATCATTCAGGCACGGAATGTAGTGGAAGTTTTCTCCACCTCCATGCTGGAACTGTTCCTTTCCTTCCACTGAAATTTCTTCTAGGGTTTCCAGACAGTCGGAAACAAAAGCCGGACAGACAATAGCCAGGTTTTTTACTCCTTTTTTAGGAATCGTCTCTAAAGTTTCATCCGTATAAGGCTCTATCCACTTGTCTTTTCCTAATCTCGACTGGAAAGAAACAATTGTTTTTTCTTTTGGGAGTCCTATCTTAGCAATAACAGCTTCCGTCGTTTTATAGCACTGATGGCGGTAGCAGAACTGGTGGCTTGGGTTATTATCCCGTGAGCAGCAGTCATTAAGATTGCATGTCTTTGTAGGATCTGTTTTATAAATATGTCTTTCCGGCACACCATGATAAGAGAACTGCAAAACATCAAAGTTTTCAGGAAGCTTTTCCTTTATGCTTTCCGCAAGACAGTTGATATAAATTTCCCGGTTATAAAAAGGCTGTATATAATTAATCTTTACCTTCGGAAACTTCTTTTTCCGTACCTCCTCTGCTTTTTCAATTACCGTTTCCGTTGTACTCATTGCATATTGCGGGTACAATGGGAATAGGACGATCTCAGAAACCCCCTGATCAACTAGCTTTTGAATACCTGTTTCAATGCTTGGTTCAGCATATCTCATTCCGATTTCTACCGGCACATCAACTACTTTCTGCAGTTTCTTTTGGATTTTTTCAGTAATGACAATTAAAGGAGAACCCTCATCTGTCCATACTGTTTTATAGGCTTCTGCAGATTTTGCAGGTCTTGTTTTAAGAATAATCCCCTGAACTAAAAGAGCGCGGAATATCCAGCGGTAATCGATGACCCTTTCATCCATCAAAAATTCATCAAGATATTCCTTTACATCATTTACAGCTGTAGATTTTGGAGAACCAAGATTTACCAGTAAAATTCCTTTTTTATCCAATATTTTAATTTTTATTAAGAAACAGTATTTTCGAAATCTGTTATCAATGTTGATACTTGGGCAAAGGTATTATTTTCAACCAAGCCTTTATCGTTAAATTTTCCTTTTATACCTCTTATTAAAAGCTGATGCTGATCTTCTGCTTGGGCTCCGAGTGTTTTCAGAATCATTACCAATTCTTCATGCCCTTTTTCTCCATTGGCAGATGCCGTAATGACAGCAACCGGTTTTTCAGAAAAAACAGTCGTGGAGACACACCATTCCAATAAGTTTTTCAACCTGCCGGGAATGCTGAAAATATATTCCGGAGTAGAAAACAAGACACCTGCCGAATTTTCAATTTCTTCCCTGATCTTTAGTACTTCGTCTGGTGTATCAGTATCCGTTAATGAAGTGTCAAAATGCGGAAGAGCAGAAAGATCATCATAGATGTGGAAATTGGCTGCCGGATGTTTTTCCAGAACCTGTTCTATTAATTTTAGGTTGCTGGAATTTTTTGTGGCACTTCCAATAATGACCAATATTTTCTTTCCGGCTACCATTTAAGAGCAGTTATCCGTTTACAGCTTCTACTTTTTCCACTAAATCCGGAACGAATTGTTTTAAAATATTTTCAATTCCGTTTTTCAAAGTAGCAGTTGAGCTTGGGCATCCCGAGCAGGCTCCCTGTAACAGCATTTTGGCTGTTTTACTTTCCTGATCGTACTCCATCAGGGAAATTTTTCCGCCGTCATTTTCCACTGCAGGAGCTACATATTCATTTAAAATGTCTGAAATTTTCTGCTCGTCATCGGTATAATCTCTGTTGATGATTTTTTCAACGGGATTTTCATGCTTCTGAGGTTCAAGATTTGAAATTTCGCCTCCACTCTGAAGATATTCAGCAATAAAACCACGTACAGCCATCATCACCTGATGCCATTCCACGGAATCGTCTCTTGTTACAGCCACAAAATTGTCAGAAATAAAAATTTCTTTTGCAAAATCAAATTCATTAAAGATAGCCTGGGCCAAAGGAACACCCTCAGATTTTTCTCTCGATTTTACTTCCACAAAACCCTCCATAAGTAGTTTATTGGAAACAAACTTCATCGCATTAGGGTTAGGAGTCATTTCAGCATAGATCTGATACATTTCCTTTCTTTTCTGAAGATAAATTCTTGGATTGGCCAGTAATTCATCCTCAATGACATTTTTCAGGCTGTCTGCTACATGTTCCCATTCAACAGTATCCTGTTTTGCCACAGCCACAAAATTAGCTGTAATAAAAACTCTTTCCACAAAAGGATAGTTGAAAAGTTCCTGAGCTAAAGGAATTTCTGTAATATCTGAACTTCTGTCCAACTCTAATGAGCCCGGGATCAGGTTATAATCCGCGACAAATTTCATCACTTTCGGGTTTTCAGTTGGTTCTATAAGTATCGTACGCATTTTTTCGTTAAATTTGAGATACAAAAATACGCAATTAGAAATTAGAAGTTAGAGATTAGAAATTAGATTTTTGCTATCACGGTTATTTAAAATTAGAAGACAGAGAATAGAAGCAGCCGTTTTAGAATTATTATTTTCGAATTGACTCATTTTCAAATTATCAAATTAAAACTATGGCAATTGTAAAAGAACTTTTAGGGAAAACACCTCAGATAGGAGAGGGTACATTTTTGGCAGAAACGGCAACCATTATCGGTGACGTTACCATGGGAAAAGACTGCAGTATCTGGTATAATGCAGTGATCAGGGGAGATGTACATTACATCAGGATGGGCGATAAAGTAAATGTTCAGGACAATGCTATGTTGCACTGTACGTATCAGAAACACCCTTTAAATATTGGAAACAACGTTTCCATCGGACATAATGCGATTGTTCATGGCTGTACCATCAAAGATAACGTACTAATCGGTATGGGAGCTATCGTTATGGATGACTGCCTGGTAGAAGAAAACTCCATTGTAGGAGCAGGTTCTGTAGTGATACAGGGAACCCATATTAAATCAGGAGAAGTCTGGGGCGGAGTCCCTGCAAAGAAAATTAAAGATATTTCTGCTCAGTTATTAGAAGGAGAAGTCAACAGGATCGCAGATAATTACGTGAAATACTCTTCATGGTATAAAGAAAACCTGAAAGTGGGGAGCTAGTTTAGAGTTTTCGAGTTGGAGAGTTTTCGGGTTTGAGAGTTTATGTAGTTGATTTTCTGGTTGATAGTTGCTGGTTCGAACCGCGAATCCGTCATGCCGAAACTTTTTTACTTGCTAAACTTCACTGGGAAAAAGTCTCATGCCTGTAATCTAAAATCTTGATTTTTGGCTCTTGCATCTTGGTTCTCAAATCTTGAAGCAAACACAAATAAACAAAAGCTCCATCATACTGATAGAGCTTTTTTCAATCCTTAGTATAAACTCCTGAACGAGTTTTTATGTTGATTTTTCAACAGGATATATAACCTTTGCTTTGATTTTTTCTTCTTATTGTTCTGCCGTTATAAGCTGTGCTTTTCCATTGATACATTTCACAGATGTTGGTGGCATCACCATCATACAATCAGAAGTGATATTATATTTTTCATTGAAAGCTTTTACTTTCTGTGTATATTCCTCAATTCTTGGAAGAATGATGGTCTCTATTTTTTTAGGATAAGCAATGTATTGCTGAGGCCCGCCACAGGCTTTGGCTCCCATTGGAGCAAACGTCCATTCCGAAGCGGCCGTACATTTTTCTTTGGATACTTCAGATTGAATGGATGCTTTCAACTTATCCAGCTGGGCCTGCTCATATTTTTGACTGTCCTCATCAGCAGGTCTTTCAGAAATATCTTTTGGAAGATTGGTATTCGCGTTCTTGGATGTATTGCATGAAACCAAGGTAAACATAGTGCATAATGCTAATAGTGGAGTATATATGAAATTTTTTTTCATTATAATTTCTTTTCTGTTAAAGAATTTTCAAAAGTTATGCCAAGGTAAGAAAATCAAATTCATTTCCGTAATTTTGAAGCACAATGAACAATCATTTTTTTGACTTAATAGAGCACACGAACAGAAGCGTTTTTCTTACAGGAAAGGCAGGAACAGGTAAAACGACTTTCCTTAATGATTTTGTAAAGAAAACAAGGAAGAAGTATATTGTGGTTGCCCCTACCGGAATTGCTGCGATTAATGCAGGAGGAGTGACTATCCATTCTATGTTTGGATTGCCTTTAAGGACTTTTTTACCGACCACGGACCGTATTGATGGGAGCTTGGCAAATAATATTGCCGACCTAATGCCTCATTTCAAATACAGAAAAGATAAGCTTAAACTTTTAAGAGAAGTGGAGGTTCTTATCATTGATGAGGTTTCCATGTTGAGAGCTGATGTTCTCGATATGATGGATTTCTCGCTGAGATTTATCAGAAGAAATAATCAGCGGTTCGGTGGGGTGCAGATGCTGTTCATTGGAGATCTTTACCAGCTTCCGCCGGTGGTAAGAGATGAACATATTTTAAAGATGTGCTACCAGTCACCATTCTTTTTCGACAGTCTTGCCATTAAAGATATTCCGCTTCTGACCATTGAATTAACTAAAGTTTACAGACAATCGGATGAAAAGTTCCTGGATATTCTGAATGCAATCCGTGACGGCGATGTTGCCAATATCAATTTTGACGAGCTTAATAAAAGATATGATCCTGATTTTAAGGCAGGAACTGAATCTTACGTTTATCTGTGTTCACACAATAAGATGGCGGATGAGATCAACCAGGAAAAATTGGAAGAAATTGATCTGACCGTTAAAACCTATGAAGCCAAACTCTTTGGCGATTTCAAAGAAAACCAGTTTCCGAACGAGCAGTTTTTAGAATTGAAAGTCGGGGCACAGGTCATGTTCATCAGGAATGATATTACCGGTGAGAAAAAATATTTCAACGGAAAGCTGGGTGAAATTTCTGCTTTAGATGATAATGAGATCAAAGTTGTTCTTAATGGCAGTGAAAGAGAAATTACGGTGAAAAGAGAAGTCTGGGAACAGAAAAAATATTTTCTGGATACCGAAAAAAATATCAAAGAAGAAGTTTTAGGGAGCTTTGAGCAGTTTCCTATAAAGCTTGCCTGGGCAGTTACCATTCACAAAAGCCAAGGTTTGACCTTCGATAATGTAATCATTGATGCAGGTAAAAGTTTTACGGCCGGACAGGTTTATGTAGCGTTGTCAAGATGCCGTACGCTGGAAGGGATTGTTTTGAAATCTAAAATTACTCCTGAAGTTATTTTTAAAGACAACAGAATTCTGCAGTTCCAGGGAAGCACCCTTGCTAATGATAATGTAGAAGCCATTCTGAACCGCGAAAAATATGACTACAGCATCAAAAAAGTACTCCGTACCGTCAACTGTTTGTGGTTCCTGAATGAAGTGGAAGAGTGGAACAAACTGTCCATTACCACAAAAAGTATTGATCATGTAAAAACAAATCAGCTGTATCTTCAGCTGAAACACGAAATTGTCAATCTTGGAAAGATCTTTGAAAAATTGGAAAGGGTAATTTCCCAGAAGGTTAATAATTTTATTGAAAATAAAGAAGAATGGTCTGAGATTGAAAGCAAAACCAAAGGAGCAGTTAATTTCTTTTTCACAGAAATCAGAGACAAAGTATTTAATCCGCTGAAGGAGTTCTATGCTGAAATTAAAGGGGCAAAAGGACTGAAACAGTATAATGAGGAATTCAGAAACTGGCTGGAAGATACTGAAGAATACCTGAACAGCCTGAAAGAGATCCATCTGTTGGAAACGAAGCTTTTAGATGAAAAAAATGACAAGGAAATCAATTTAAAGATCGCAAAAGTTCCTTCCCAGGTTCTGACCTTCCAATTATTTGAACAAGGAAAAACCATTGGTGAAATTGCTATGGAAAGAGGCCTGGTAAAAGAAACCGTGATCGGCCATTTAGCAAAATTTGCAGAGCAGGGCTTACTGGATATTTCAAGAGTGATCACTTCGGATAAAATCAAAGCTTTTGAAAAAGAATTCTATGAAAATCCTCATGAAACCTTAACGGAATGGAAGAATGCTTTGCCTAATGATTTTGAATTTAATGAAATCAGGATTTTAATTAATCATTATAATTTTAAGAAAGAAAAAGAGAGATAATAAAAATATTTTAAGGAAATAATATTTGAACAATCTTAGAATTATTATTAAATGCTGTATTTACGGCCTTTTTTAGTTCTTGAAATTCAATGATAATGCAGTCTGCATCATAAATAGATATCATAGAATATCCTTGCTGTTGGGAGATATCCAATTTTAAAGATTCATTACTCAACTTATTATTTAGAACTTCGATGGAGATCTTTTGAAGCTCTTCATATAATATTTTTATTTCGTCTTTATGAAAAATTTTAGAATATTCATTGATGTTTTCACTTTGCTTATTTTCTCTTAATTTAGTAAAAATACTATTACCAGATATTTTGTTGAGAAGACAATATAAAGGATCCCAAGTTTTTACAAATGAAGTAAATGACTTTATGCAATGAGCGTATTGGTTAAGAATACTTTCAATATCAACTTCTGTATTTATATTCTTTTCAATTGCTTTAATTGCATTTTCATCTGAAACTATTCGATAGCTTACAATTATTCCCATTTTTTATATTCGATTTTTATAAATCTACATAAAACTAAATAAATTGAGTAATTGAAATTATTCAAATAAAAATTTTTCCAATAGTTTTTTCCTGAACTAGCTAATCCATCCTATCAATTACAAAAAGTAACTAATGCGATTTATTAGGTTTAAATTTGTCTGGTTTTAAACCTAAAATTTAAAATATGAAAAATTTTGAAATATCGGTACTTGATCTTGCTCCCGTAAAGCAGGGAAAAAGTATTCACGATACCTTTCAGGACAGTTTGTCTTTAGCAAACCATACTGAAAATTTAAACTATAAAAGATTCTGGCTGGCTGAGCATCACAATATGGAAAGTATTGCCAGCTCGGCTACCACAGTTCTGATCGGTTTTATTGCCAACGGAACAAAAACAATAAGAGTGGGATCCGGCGGAATCATGCTCCCGAACCACAGTTCGTTGATCATTGCAGAACAGTTCGGTACCCTGGAATCTCTTTTTCCGGGAAGGATAGATCTTGGTTTGGGAAGAGCTCCCGGTACCGATGGTCTTACTGCCCAGGCTTTAGGAAGAAACCCAGCGATCATCAATCAGCAGTTTCCGAGACAGATCTTAGAACTACAGACGTATTTCTCGAAAGAAAATTCTGATGCTCTGGTTCGTGCCATTCCCGGTGAAGGTCTGGATATTCCGCTTTACATCTTGGGATCCAGTACAGACAGTGCGTGGCTGGCTGCGGAACTTGGGCTTCCATATGCTTTTGCGGGACATTTTGCTCCTGAACAGATGGAAATGGCTTTTAAAATTTACAGAGAACATTTTCAGCCTTCAGAACAATTAGATAAACCCTACGTGATGGCGTGTGTTAATGGAGTGGCAGCAGAAACTTCCGAGGAAGCGCATAAAATTTCCACTACTTTATTCCAGGCATTCATCAATATCATAAGAAATGACAGGAAACCTTTTGCTCCTCCCGTGGAGGATATGGATGGCATCTGGTCGCCCATGGAGAAATCGATGGTGCTTCAGAAGTTAAAATATACATTGATAGGAGATCAGGCAGAAATTGAAGAAAAACTGAAAAATTTTCAGGAAAAATTCAATGTAGATGAATTAATTATCAACTCACATATCTACGATCACCAGAAGAGGCTGAGATCTTATGAGATTTTCAGAGAGGCAGTAAACTCTTTATCCAAAGCCTAACAAACCATCCATATTAATTGGCAGATGCTCATTTTTATAAGTATCTTTGCACAAATAAAAAGTAAACATGTCTGATATTAAATTGAATACCATTCCAGAGGCTATTGAAGACCTTAAAAATGGTAAAATAATCATAGTAGTAGATGATGAAGACAGAGAGAACGAAGGCGATTTTCTTTGTGCTGCAGAACTGACAACGCCGGAAATTATCAATTTTATGGCATTTCACGGAAGAGGGCTGATCTGTATGCCGCTTCCTGAAAAAAGATGCGATGAGCTTGGCCTTGAGGTCATGGTAAGCAGAAGCAGTGATCCTAAGGAAACCGCTTTTACCGTTTCTGTTGACCTTCTTGGTAACGGAACATCTACAGGAATTTCTGCAGGTGACAGAGCCAAAACAATTTTAGCTTTGATGGATGAAAAATCCAAGCCTACAGATTTTATGAGACCTGGCCATATTTTCCCGCTTCGTGCAAGAAAAGGAGGGGTTTTAAAAAGAGCAGGACATACAGAAGCTGCTATTGATCTTACCAATTTAGCAGGATTGAAAGAAGGTGGGGTAATCTGTGAGATTATGAATGATGACGGTACCATGTCACGTTTGCCTGAACTTCATGCTTTCGCTCAAAAACATGATATGAAGATCGTTTCCATTGAAGATCTGATCCATTATCAGCTTAAAAAAGGAAACCTTATCGAAAGGCTGGAAGAAAGAAAAGTAAAAACTGCTTATGGAGAGTTTGACTTTTTTGCATTCAGAGAAACATCCAATGACCAGATTCATTTTGCCCTGACAAAAGGTTCATGGACGGTTGATGAGCCTGTTTTGGTAAGAGTTCAGTCTTCAGATTCATATTTTGATGTACTGACAAGACTGAATAACGGTGAAAAACCTTTACTGGAGAAAGTAACGAATATGGTAAATGAAGCAGGAAAAGGAGCTGTTATTTTCATCAATAACGTTTCAAATTCCGAAAATACATTGAGAAAACTTCAGCAGTTCCTGAATTACCAGGACGGACAGGAGCAGCATCCTACTTTAGCATACAATTACAGAGATTATGGGATCGGAACACAGATCCTGAAAAATCTGGGAATCAATAAGTTCAAAGTGATCACACAAAACCCTAATATCAAGCCACAGGTTGGTGGATATGATGTAGAGGTGACGGAGTTGGTTCAGCTGTAAAAGTGAATTGTGAATGGTCGGTTGTGAATGAACATTACTGATCATTTATAGAAATAAAATTAATAAAAAGGTTTAGGATTTTTCTAAACCTTTTTTTATTTTTAAACTATGACAGAGTCTTTAAAGAAACACATCAGAACGTATATTGAGATTTCAGATGAAAAGCTTGAAAAATACTGCAGTGCATTCCGTATTCAGAAAATAAAGAAAAAAGATTTTCTTTTAAAAGAAGGAGACATCTGCGAAGCGGAAGGATTTGTATTGAGCGGATGTTTTAAAGTGTTCCGTACAGATAAGAATGCAGATGAACAGATCTTATATTTTGGAGTGGAAGACTGGTGGATTTCTGATATAGACAGCTTCATTAATCAGATCCCGTCCCAGCTCAATATCCAGGCTATTGAGAACAGTGAGATCCTCTTGATTTCTAAAGAAGACAAAGAAAGACTCTACCGGGAAATTCCTGAAATTGAAAGGCTGATGAGGCTGAAGTTTCAGATGTCAATCATTGCCCTGCAACGAAGGATTGTTGATAATTTAAGCAAACCTTCCGATGAACGTTATCAGGACTTCCTGAAAGAATATCCTAAAACGGCTCACCGCTTGACAAATATCCAGATCGCTGCCTATTTAGGAGTAACTCCTGAATTTATCAGCAGAAGCCGCCGGAAAATTGTAAGTGGGAATTGAGAGGTTTAACCCTTACGTCAATGGTGAATTTTGCTTCGCAAGTAAATGGTGGATTTTAGCAAAACAAAGACCGAGTTACAGGTTTCAAAATCCAAACTGACAACCAGCAAGTACCCCACTCACATACTCTAAAACTCTCCAACCCTAATCCTCTCCAACTCAGAAACTCCTACAAACTTATATCTTCAAAATTTCTAAATCCATTAAGGAAATCCTTCACGTTCATCCTTTTTTTGCCTTCAAGCTGAAGCTCCTGTGGAAAGTAAGCGCCGTCTTCTGTATAGATTTTAAACTCATTCTTAGAAATATCCAAAGTTCCGGAAGGTTTTCCATGATCTGAAATTTCAAATTTCCCACCGAATATTTTTAATCCTTTTTCTTCTTCTCCGATTTTTAAAGTTGTAAAAGCAGCTGGATAGGGCGACATTCCCAAGATAAATTGATGAACCTTTTTTGACGCTTTTGTCCAATCGATTCTGGTATCTTCTTTGAAAATTTTGAAAGCATTTTTAGGATGTTCAACATGCGGTTGAGGCTTTTCTACAATTGAGTTTTCAGCTAAACCGTCAAGTGTTTTTACGACCAGCTTTGAGCCCATTACCATTAATCTGTCGTGAAGACTTCCCGCGTTTTCATTTGGTAAAATTTCCATCTCTTCCTGAAGAAGGATATTTCCCTCATCTATTTTTTCGTTAATAAAAAATGTCGTTGCACCGGTTTTTTCTTCACCGTTGATCACTGCATAATTAATAGGAGCCGCACCCCGGTAATCAGGAAGCAGAGACGCATGAAGGTTAAAAGTTCCCATTTTAGGCATTTCAAAAAGAACCTTGGGCATCATTCTGAAAGCTACCACCACAAAAACATCAGCATCCAGTTTTCTGAGTTCTTCTAAAAATTCAGGATTTCTCAATTTTTCCGGCTGAAAAACAGGAATGTTATTTTCTGAAGCATAGATCTTTACAGGTGACTGATTGATTTTTTGTCCGCGGCCACTGGCTTTATCGGCAACAGTGACAACACCTACAACTTCATGATTCGACTGATGGATAGCTTCCAAAGAAGTTTTTGCAAATTCCGGGGTTCCTAAAAAAACGACTTTCAATGATTTCATACTGCAAAGATAAGGGTTTTTGGGAGTTGGAGAGTAATAGGATAGGGTTTGAGAATTTTACGGTGAATAAGTAAGAGTTAAAGAGTCTGGAATCTCATGTATGATATCTGAGGTCTAAAATTTACTATTCACTTGCGAAGTAAAATTCACGATTCACCATTGCCCATGTTCAGCGCATATGTCCTGAAATTCAACATCTTTACCTTCCCTGAATCTAAAAGAAAAATCAGGTTTTCTAAAATGTTGTTTTTAGAATGATAATTAAGCTGTACCGAAAGGTCTTCAATGGTGGAAGGTTTTTTAGCTAGCAGATTAATGATCTGTTGGGAAATATTTTTCCCGAAAATGGATTGCTTGTTTTTTTCACAGACTGAGCATTGGCCGCAGTTCTTTGTATTCTTTTCTCCAAAATAAGCGAGAATAAGTTTCATCTTACAGTAATCATTATTTTCTATAAAAAACTTAATTTCTTCCCACTTCTGAATTTTGTTTTTTTGAATATGTTCAAAAAGTTTCCAATAAGCTGCATTAATAGCTCTTTCATCACGTGGTTTCAGGAATTTAATACTTGAGAGGGCACCGTCTACATATTCCAGATAATTTTTTTGTTGGAGTTCTTTAAGTCTTTCTTTAATAAGAGGAACACTTACCCCAATCTTATTGCTGACCTGTAGTTCACTGAACATTACTTTATGCGTAGTAATTCCTGATATCGTACGCAGCAGAAGTTCTATGAAGTAAGCATCTTTCTGAGGCAGCTGGTCTATTTCCTCAGCATTGAAGAGAAGTTCCAATGAAGACAGGCTTTTGTTGTCATTATGATAGATGATTTCCTGATTATGCAGAAAATTAAGGACATTGCTGATCTTGGCTTTCGACAGCCTGGTAAAATTCTGTATCCCCTGAATGTTCAGTTGAAAAACTTTTTCCGGAAGTTCAAATTCTGCAACCTGGAAAATAGAGTAGAGATAGGTGGTGATTTTTAAAAATTCAGCTTTGCTGGGGGTCTGGTTTTTTAGGATTTCATCAAAATTAAGTAATTCCTGTTTATTCCAAAGAAGAAACGCAAAACTGTCTTTACCATCTCTCCCTGCCCTTCCGATCTCCTGATAATAATTTTCCAGTGACGGAGCAGGAGAGAAGTGAATCACAAAGCGGACATTGTCTTTGTCTATTCCCATCCCGAAAGCATTGGTTGAGATAAGAACTTGGTTGTCACTGTTATTCCAGTGAGTTTGTTTGGCGTTTTTCTCTTTCGTCGTTAAACCGGCATGAAAATAATTTACATTTTTTATCTGGTTTTTTTTGAGAAATTCGGCCAGCATTTCTGCATCCTTTCGGGTTCTTACATAAACAATTCCGGAATCGTTATTATGCTTTAAAATATCAAAAACACGCTGAAATTTGTCAGAAACTTCATCCAAAAATATCCTGATATTTTCTCTCCTAAAGCTTTTCTGAAAAACAAACGGATTTTTAAGTTCCAGTTTATTCTTGATTTCTTCCAAAACTTTGGGAGTTGCAGTGGCTGTTAAGGCAAGACAGGGAATTTTAGGATGATTTTTTCTGAATTCTTTGATATTCTGATAACTGGGACGAAAATCCTGTCCCCATTCTGAAATACAGTGGGCTTCATCTACAGCTATAAATGATAACTTAATTTCGTCAATATTTTGAAGAAACTGTATATTGGTCAGTCTTTCCGGAGATACATAAAGAAGTTTGGTAAGCCCGTCTTTACAGCGGTCGTAGACAGCTTCTGCGTCATATTCATCAAGCTCGGAGGACAGGTATTCTGCTTCGATACCCCGATGTTTAAGCTGGCTTACCTGATCTTTCATCAATGCAAGAAGGGGAGAGATCACAAGGCAGGTTCCTTCTTTCAATAAGGCTGGAAGCTGGTAGCAAAGAGATTTTCCTGCTCCCGTAGGCAGAAGGACGAGACAGTCTTTTTCATTAATGACAGCATCGATAATTCCTTCCTGAGAATCTCTGAAAGCATCGTAGCCCCAAAAATATTTTAGGGTATCGTATTTTAATTTTTGGAAATCCTGCTGAGAAATCATAAGGTAAAAGTAATAAAACTATTACAACAAAAAAAGCCGTGCATGGCACGGCTTTGATATATTTACTAATAATTGTATTATTTAGCTTCGAAATATACTCTTCTGTTAGCTCTGTTTTTCCATTCAGGACATTTAGTAGCTGGTTCGCACTCAGGGTATTTAAGGTCTTTTTCACCTCTACCGATTGCGTTCAGTTTAGAAGATTCTACTCCGTTTTTGATCAAATAGTTTTTAACGCTATTCGCTCTTCTTTCAGATAGCTTTTGGTTATAAGCATCAGAAGCTCTTGTATCTGTAGCTCCGATTACGTTATACGCACCGTTTGAAGAGTTGATATATGAAACAGCATTATTTAAGATCGGAGTGTTTGAAGGTAAAATTCTGTCAGAATTTAAATCAAACTCAATTCCTTCAAGCTTAGTTTCTGTTTCTACTACAGGTCCTGCAGTTGTTGTAGGACATCCGTTGTTTTCAACAGGTCCAGGAACAGTTACACACTTGTCGTAAAGGTCAATTACACCGTCAAGGTCAGTATCAAGAGCAACACCAGCACCATCCACTCTTGCACCAGCAGGAGTATCAAGCTGTCTGTCCCAATCGTCACAAACTCCGTCGTTATCAGCATCACCTTTTTTACATACTTCAATATCCTGGTTTTTGTTAGCCAAAACATCAAGTTTGTAATAGATTTCCTGCAACGGATCATGCCACATTAGGTGAGATTCGTGTTTTCCTAATTTCAAGGTAAGACCTAAAGTAGCATTAAAGAAGTTATCTGATACCTGCTCTTCACGTTTGTTGATCGCACTGTATTTGTCACCTCCTCCATCGAATTCATCATCACCAGTTACTACATACATTACTCTACCTTCAAGATCAAGTCTGTTGTTGATTTTGTATTTTAAACCGGTACCAGCCTGCATGAACATTGAACCTAATTTGAAAGGTTTAACTTCAGTAGCAAGTCTTTGCCCGTTAATATCTTTCTGATAAGCTCTGTAAGCAATAGTACCTATACCTGCATACCCGTGAAGCGCCCATCTGAAAGGTGAATGATTATCAACTCTTCTCAATAGATTAGAGAAGTTGATGTCTCCCAATAAAGAGATCGCATCATACTGAGTTCTTGCACCTACAGCTGTTGCATCTGGAGCAGCATCTTTAGTGTTGAACCATCCTTGTCTTGTTTCACCTCTGTCATATTGTAATTTTAAACCGAACGCATGAGTGATCGCTTTATCAATACTTACATAAGCAGAGTAACCGAAAAGGTTTTTACCGTTACCATTCTTGATAGATGTTAAATCACCTGACTGTAACAGGGGTACACCTGCACCGGCTGAAATAGACCAGTCATTGAATCTTTTTGACTGATTGGTAAACGGAGAAACATTCGCAGAACCAGAAGAAAATGTGTTTGGATATTCTCCATTTGAAACTGCTGTTGAGTCTTGCGCATAGCTAGCGGCTGGAATTGCCATTGCTAATGCTACAATTGCTAAACTTAATTTCATAGTGTATTTTTTTATTTTAGTTAATTAAATGATTTTATTGTAATAAAAACAGTTGTTTCTTATTTTGTAGGACAACCGTTGTTTTCAACAGGTCCGGGAACCGTTACGCATTTATCATACAGATCAATCACTCCGTCAAGATCCATATCCAATGCTACACCGGCGCCATCTACTCTTGCTCCTGCAGGAGTATCAAGCTGTCTGTCCCAGTCATCACATACACCGTCATTATCCGCGTCTCCTTTTTCGCATACTACAAGTTCTGTAGCTGCATTTTCTAAAACGCTTGTTCTGTAGTATGCTTCCTGAAGTGGGTCATGCCATGCCAAGTGTGATAATTTGTTTCCTAATTTGAAAGAAACTCCTAAAGTCACAGTCCAGGCATTATCAGATCTTGAATCACTGATCATATTATACTTTGAACCTGGAGTTGCCGGATCGTAGTCGTTGGGATCAGCCCATCCGCCTCCGTCGAATTCATCATCACCACTTATGATATACATTGTTCTTGCTTCAATGTCGATAAGTTTAGATACTTTGTATTTTAATCCTGCTCCAAACTGATAGTATAAAGAGTTAATGTCGAACTCCTTATTAATAAATAAAGGAATTCTCTTCGGATTTTCGCTCCATCTGAATTCATTCCCGTCATGCAAAGAAGTGTTGTAACCTTGGAATCCTATTCCTGCATAACCGTGTAGTGCCCATCTGTAAGGAGAATGATTATCAACTCTTCTCAATAAATTGGAAAAATTAACATCTCCCATTAAAGCAACCTGATCAAACTTGGTAGTTGCCGTACCTACTCCGGCTGCAGCACCTGCTGAACCCGGTAACATTGCTTTCTGCTTTGTTTCACCTCTCTGATAGATAAGGCTTAATCCAAAAACATGAGTGATCTGCTTATCAATACTTACGTAAGCATTATACCCCCAGTTTACCTTTTTGTCATAAAAAGATCTAAGATCAGAATGCGCCATGAATGCAGCACCTCCACCAACGGAAATAGACCAGTCGTTGAAACGTCTGGCTTTGTTGTCAAAACGCTGTACATTAGCGGAACCTGAAGAGAAGGTATTAGGGTACTCACTAGATGAGTTTACTGTGGTACTATCCTGGGCATAAGCCGCGATAGGTAGTGTGGCCAATAATAATAAACCTAATTTCATATATGTTTTTTATGTTTTATTTTAGATAAAATCTTTCAATAATATTTTAGAAAATTCCCTTTCATATAAATGCTTTTGATGGGGTATCTCTAATTTCTCTGATCTGAATTTCAGATCGTTATATTTAATGATATCAATATCTATTATTCTATCGCTATAACCGCCAGATGCAGATGAATCTTTAGTTCTTCCCATCTCAACTTCTATATTTTTAATAAAATCAAGCAGTTGTATTGGCGAGAAAGACGTGAATATTTCTGATGCAATATTACAAAAAATATTGGAACTAACAAATTCTACAGGTTCGGTTATTAAAAATTCGCTTGTTTGTGAAATGTAATTACCGCCCTCACTGATTTTTTTTAAAGCCAGTTCTAAATTTTTTTTTTGATCTCCTAGGTTACTTCCTAGTAACAAAACTACCTTATGCTGCGACATATTGGAAAATTGATTGATTTTATGAGAAGTTTCTTTAAAAACGTATTGGCAAATATAGTGGCTATTGTCCTATTATGTGCCTTATTTTTCGTCTTTTTCATTATGATGCTTGTGTTCAGTTCTATGGGGAATGACAAATCTGTTGTGGTGAAAAATAATTCTGTTCTTACGATTAATTTAAAGACTAATATAATAGACAGTCCTACTGAAGAGGAAATGGGCCTCTTCAATATCAGTGACAAAAGCAAGAGCGTAATGCTTTATGATGTGCTGGAAGCTATTAAAAAGGCTAAGACAGATGATCATATTAAAGGGATAAGTATTGAAGCTGATAACTTTCATGCAGGCATGACCCAGATTGATGATATAAGAAATGCTATTGAAGACTTTAAAAAGAGCGGAAAATTTGTATATGCCTATGGAAATGCTGTTTCCCAGGCCTCTTATTATTTAGGTTCTGTTGCCGACAAGTATTATCTTAACCCATCAGGAATGATAGAACTGAAAGGGCTGGCTACTGAGGTGACATTCTTTAAAGACTTTGCTGATAAATATGGAATTGGTATAGAAGTGATAAGACATGGGAAATTTAAATCAGCGGTTGAACCTTTTTTAAGAAATGATATTTCTCCTGAAAATAAAGAACAGCTGGGTACTCTTTTAAATGATATCTGGAAAAATACATCCACTAAAATGGCAGTTTCAAGAAAAATTGATACTGCACAGTTTAAAATGGTTGTTGACAGCTTATACGGGATGATCCCTGAATTAGGATTAAAGTACAAGCTTGCCGACAAACTGATCCAGAAAACAGAGTATGATCAGATGATAAAATCAAAACTTAGCCTTAAAGAAAAGGAAAAGCTGAATAAAGTATCATTAGCGGGCTATATCAGTTCTTATGCAGATGAAGATAAGTCCGGAGAGAAAGTAGCTGTATTGTATGCGTCAGGAGGAATTAACAATGGTGATGGTTATAACGAGATCTATTCTGAAAAATATATAAAATACATCAAAGATCTTCAGAATGATGATAAAGTAAAAGCGGTTGTTTTCAGAATTAATTCTCCGGGGGGAAGTGCTAATGCTTCAGATGAAATTTTATTTGAATTACAGCAGCTTAAAAAGAAAAAGCCATTGGTAGTTTCTTTTGGAGACTATGCAGCTTCAGGAGGATATTATATTGCGATGGCTGCAGATAAAATTTATTCAGAGCCTAATACGCTGACAGGGTCTATCGGAGTTTTCGGAGTGATACCTTATTATAAGGATATTGCAAACAAAAATGGTATCCGTTCTGATATTGTTGCTACCAATGCCAATTCTCAATATTATTCACCTCTGAACGGCGTTACCCCTTACGGAGTAAATCTGATCACCAGAAGTGTGGAAGGAACCTATAAAAGGTTTGTATATTTTGTAACGCAGAACAGAAAGCAGACTTTCGAGCAGATTGACAATGTTGGCGGAGGAAGAGTATGGAGTGGGGCACGTGCTAAGGAGATCGGTCTTGTCGATGAGCTTGGAACTCTGAATGATGCGGTAAAGTTTGCAGCACAGAAAGCAGGATTGAAATCTTATCATGTGTCTTCTTATCCTAAAAGAATGTCTCCATTTGAGCAATTTTTCAAAGATCTGAATGAGGAAGATATTTCTGCAAGAATCATTAAAAATAAAATAGGTAAAGCCAACTATGAAATTCTTCAGCAGATTACAGATCAAAAACTGCAGTCTGAGGTGAAAATGGAAATGCCTTACCAGATCAAAATCAACTAAACTAAATTATATTGTACAAAAAATCCCGGGACTGAATTCAGTTCCGGGATTTTATTTTTTATCTACTCGTATTAGCCTTTCCTAGTAGCCATTCCGTAAATCCAGAGAACGATAAGTGCTCCTCCTACGGCTAAAAGCATACTTCTGAAATCGAAACTGTCTGTAGTTCCCCATCCCAAAAGGCTGCCTATAAATCCTCCTACGAAAGCTCCAACAATTCCTAAAATAATCGTCATCAGCCAACCGCCACCTTGTGTTCCAGGCATAATAAGTTTTGCAATTGCACCTGCGATAAGACCAAATATGATCCAAGTTAAAATTCCCATAGTTCTAAATTTTTAATTGTTAATGTATAAAATTTGATATCTAAGTTAAAGATAAAATATGATAAATATCATCTTTTCTTGAAAAAAGAGTCTACAAATTCTGTACCATTAAACAATTGAAGATCCTGCATCTTCTCGCCTACCCCTATATATTTTACCGGAATCTGGAACTGATCTGATATCCCTATAACAACACCGCCTTTAGCTGTGCCGTCAAGCTTTGTTACTGCCAATGCATTCACTTCTGTGGCTGCTGTAAACTGTTTTGCCTGTTCAAATGCATTCTGTCCTGTAGATCCGTCAAGAACCAGAAGAATCTCATGAGGAGCATCTGGAATTACTTTCTGCATGACTCTTTTGATCTTCGAAAGTTCATTCATCAGGTTGATTTTATTATGAAGTCTTCCCGCAGTATCAATAATCACTACATCTGCACCCTGTGCAACAGCACTCTGTACCGTGTCAAAAGCCACAGAAGCCGGATCTGATCCCATATCCTGTTTTACGATAGGAACTCCCACTCTTTCGCTCCAGATGGTCAGCTGATCTACCGCTGCCGCCCTGAAGGTATCTGCGGCACCAAGGACAACCTTTTTTCCTTCAGACTTAAACTGGTGAGCAAGTTTTCCGATTGTAGTGGTTTTCCCAACTCCGTTCACGCCAACTACCATGATGACATACGGTTTTTTTGAACTGTCTATATTTCCTGTTCCTGCATGAGGGTTTTCAAGAAGCAGCCCGGAGATTTCTTCACGGAGAATATTGTCAAGTTCGCCTACACCCACATATTTATCGCGGGCAACGCGTTCTTCAATTCTTTCTATGATTTTGATGGTTGTAGATGCGCCTACGTCAGATGCAATCAGTATTTCCTCCAGGTTATCCAGTACTTCATCATCTACTTTGCTTTTACCGACTACGGCTTTCGTCATTTTTTCAAAGAAACCCTGGCTGGATTTTTCCAGGCCTTTATCTAAAGTTTCTTTTTCTTCTTTTTTGAAAATATTTTTAAACCAACTCATAGTTCATTCTTATTTGTTTTTATAACTGCCGTAGCCTCTACTTCTATAAGGACGTCATCTCTGAAAAGACGGCTCACTTCCACAAGGCTGCTTACAGGAGGATTTTGAAGGTTGATATATAAGTCACGGATTTTTCTAAAGTCTGGTGTTTTGGAAATATCAGTAATGAAGATTCCCAGTTTTACAATATCCTTTCCTGTAGCTCCATATTCTTTCAGGATGAATTCGATGTTTTTAAAAACCTGTTGGGTCTGCTTCTCAACATCGTTTCCTACAAGATTACCCGAAGCATCCAGCGGTACCTGTCCTGAAAGTAAAATCATTGTAGAAGTTCCACAGTCTATACTTACCGATTGTGAAAGCCCTTTAATGGTAAAAACCTCCGGGGAGCCTTTGTATTCTACATTGTTCATTTTTTCCTGACCGAATGAAAATAGAAAAATTTCTGTGAAAACCAGAATGAAAATCTTTTTCATATGGATATATTTAATTGATTAATCATCTGGTGAACAAAGATAACAAAAAAACTACCCAAAATATGAGTAGTTTTTTATATTGTAAATAAAGTGGAGATTATTTCTTCAAATAACCGTCTACTTCGTCTGCATTCATTACTTTTTCTTCGAAAACGTAAGCACCTGACTTAGATGACTTAACCATTTTCACAACTTTAGTCATTTTCTTTGACTGACCGCTTTGTAGGGTTGCTACTACTTTCTTTGCCATGGTAAATTATATTTATAAATTACTTGATTTCTTTGTGAACTGTAACTTTCTTAAGAACAGGATTGTACTTTTTCAATTCCAGTCTCTCAGTAGTGTTCTTTTTATTTTTAGTAGAAATGTATCTTGACATTCCCGCCATACCACTTTCTTTGTGCTCTGTACATTCAAGGATTACCTGAACTCTATTTCCTTTTTTTGCCATGATTTATTAATTCTTTTTAATCAATCCGTTTCTAGTAGCTCTTTCAATAGCTTCCTCGATTCCAATCTTGTTAATCACTCTCAATCCATGAGCTGATACTTTCAGTGTTACGTGCTTATCTTGCTCCGGAAGGTAAAACTTCTTCTCCAATAAGTTAATTTCAAAACGACGCTTCGTTTTGTTATTAGCGTGAGAAACGTTGTTACCAACCATTGCACGCTTTCCTGTTATTTGGCAAATTCTTGACATATCTCGATGTTCTTATTTGTATAATATTTGAGGTTGCAAAATAACGAAGAATTTTTTAGATAGACAAATCTTTTGAAAAATATTTACAAATAACTGACTGATTAATAATCATGATTTTAAAATAAAATATTTCCCGAGACACGCTGAGCCAAGTGACTGATATATTTCATGTAAACTTTCCGGGAAATGCAAATCCGAATGTTTTATCTTTGTTTTTAATTAATCTAAATAAAAATAATATGAAGAGAATTTGTATTCTTTTATCTATGCTTCCCGTTGGACTTATGGCTCAGGATTATGCAGAGATCCAGACCGGTATGAAAAATTTTTATTACGGATCGGCTGCTACAGAAGATATGGATGGTGATGGAAAGCAGGATGTGGTGATCAACGGAGCAATTGATACTGACTATGATGGCAATGTTGACACATCTTTTAACGAAGTATATAGGAATAACGGAACTTCGCTGGTGCCTTACGCCAGTCTGGGAGTAGATGCAACGCACCTCGGAGATATAAAATTCATGGATTTTAATAATGATGGTCTTCTGGATATTATTTCCACAGGATTAAGCTATAATGATGTTGTTAATTATAAGCATTACAGATTCCGGAACTCAGGAGCGGGCTTTATTAATGAAGCTGTGCTCGACGGAAAAATCTACGGATCTTTAGAGGCTTTTGATTTTAATAATGACGGTAAGGTAGATTATGCCATTAACGGAACGCAATATGTTGAAGGGGCGGGTTTTCTGAATAACCTCGATTTTTATAAGAATACCGGGACTGATTTCGAGATCTTTAAAGGCTGGCAGCCGGGAACACAGAATGGAAGCTTTAAGTTTGTAGATCTCAATAATGACAATTTTCTCGACCTTGTTATCCTGGGAATGGAGCAAGGTGATCAACCGGTCTGTAAAGTGTATCTGAACCAGGCAGGAACGCTGACGCCATCACAGGATCTTACTGCCCTGACGGGTGGAAAAATGGATTTCGCAGACTTCAATGCAGACGGCTATCAGGATATTGTTATTACAGGTCAGGATGATAGTTATTCCGGATTTCTTGCCGTACTGATGAATGATGGAACCGGGCATCTGAACACAAAGCAGATAAGCGTTGCTGAGATCTCGGATTCATCTGTAGCTACGGGTGATCTGAATAATGACGGATACTATGACTTTATTGTTTCGGGAAATGATGAAAATAACGGTGCTATAGTAAAAACTTTTCTATACAATCCTTCCACTCAGAATTTTACTGAAAATATACCTACAGGACTGCATGCTTTAGGAGGCCCGGGTTTTGTGAATTTATTTGACTTTGACAACAACAACCGTCTGGATATTTTATTGGCCGGATTTGATTGGGCAGATCCGGGTATGCCTTCACTGACTAAAATGTTCAAAAATACTTCTACGGAAATTAACCTGAAACCTTTACCTCCTGCAGTTCTTAATGTAACAAAGACCGGAAACCGCTTTAATTTCTCATGGAGTGGTGCATCTGATGATAAAACCCCAGCGAATGCCCTCCGTTATGAGATTAAAGTTGGATCTTCACCCGGAGCCGCTGATATTGCGAAGTATATAGTAACAACACCATCCTGGTTCCTGGATCTGGATCACTCTGTTCAGAATGTGTACTGGAGTGTAAGATCAATAGATGCTTCGAAGGTCTTTTCTAATGCTTCAATACAAGGTGCATTGGGAACACGTGATGTAATAATTAACAACAAGGTTTCGGTATATCCGAATCCGGCATCAGAGAAAGTATTTATTAAGGGAGAAAAAGTTTCGGATGTTGAAATGTACTCTATGGACGGAAGAAAGCAGAATATTGTTTTGAATGATGATCAGTCGATCAACGTCTCACATCTCACGAAAGGAGCTTACCTGTTAAAACTGACAACTAAAAACGAGATAACCACTCAAAAACTTATGATTAAATAAAACTGAAGAGTTCTATTAGTAAGAAAAGCCAGTCGTCCAGCTGGCTTTTCTGTTTTTATAATGAAGATTGTAATTAAAAAAAGAACTTTATCCACCGGATAAAGTTCTTTTTTTATTTTGGTTGTATTGTTGTGAACCACCCATCAAATAAATTGTCTAAGTAGTGGATAAATCTTTAGATTTTAAAAAACTTAAGTGTACTTTTTTATACACAAAATTTAAACTAAAAACTAAATGTTTATCTTTTGTAACTTTTGTGGTCGATATTACGCTTTCTTGGTCCTGTTTCTAAACTTTTCAATCAAAAAGTAAAACAGTAAAAAGCCCAGTGCAAAAATGGAAAATCTTGATAACAGGTCTCCCGCTCTTGTATAGAAGGTCATCGTTTCATAAAGATTCACTTTGGCGAATAATGTTGTTTTATCCCCATAGAAAGTATCGGCTTCCACTTCTCCTTTTGCATTGATATGGGCAGATATGCCACTGTTGGCGGCACGTGCAATTTCTCTTCGGGTTTCTATAGCCCTTAGCTTTGCATACGAAAGAAGCTGCTTGTGCCCTTCTGTAACCCCCCACCAGGAATCATTGGTCATGATGCCTAAGAAGTTGGCTCCTTTTTTTACGTAATCCGTTGTAAATTCTCCGTAGATGCTTTCGTAGCAGATGATAGGTGCCAGTTTGCCTTTATTGTAGGGGTTTGAAAAAGATTTTCTTTCCTCATCTATTCCTAAAGAAGCCACAGTTCCGCCCAGATTAAGCATTGCATCACCTAAGAGGGGCTTCAAAACACTCATGTACGGGAAAATTTCCACGCCGGGAACAAGCTTTCCTTTGTGATACACCTGAACCTTCTCTTGTGGTGCAATCTGAATAGCGGTATTATAGCTTTCCACCCAAAGCTCCGGATTAACCTGATAAGCTTCCTTCGGGATGTTCTCCTGGCTTTTATAAAAACGGTGTGAAGAAATTCCGGTTGCAAAAACAGCTCCCGGATGTTTAGATAAAAATCCTTTCACATTGTTTAAAAGCAGACTTTTCTCAAAAGCAGTTTCGGAAATTGAGCCTCTTCCGGGAAGAGCTGTTTCAGGGGCGATATAATAATCAATCTTTCCTTTTGAATTGTTTTCTGCCAAGGTTAAAAGATCATTTTCAATAGTCAGGCTGTCTTTTGAATACTTTTCAGCATAAGGATCAAGATCCGGCTGCAGCATCAGCACATTAACCTGTCCTGATGGTTTTTCGTCGAAATTATTGTATTTGATCAATGAGATAATCATCGGAAGAATGATTAAAGCAGCAACCATTGAGGTATTTTTGATCAGGTCTTTTCTTTTTCTTCCCGCTTCCCAGGTTCTTAAAGTATAAAAAATCAAAACATTGATGGATAAGATCCAGAAACTTCCTCCGGTTGCTCCCAGGGTGTCATACCACTGTATTAATTTAGGATAATCTGAAAATACATTTCCTAAATTCAGCCACGGCCAGGTGAGTTCCCAGTTCAGATGGAATTTTTCAAAACTCATCCATATGGCAATCAGAAATCCTAATCCCCAATACGTTCCCTGTGCATTTTTGTACCAGTGGTAACACTGGAAAACAAGAGAATAAAGGAAAGAGTTAACCAAAACGGGAAATACAACCGCCATCATGGAATGGCTTCCATCAGGGTTCTTAGAGCCATATAGCCATCCGGTCGTTACAATATTCCAGATCACAAAACAAAGATAAGAAAGGCCGAAGACCATCCAGCTTTTTCTTTTGTACGATGAAAATTTTGAGATTCCGTGTTCCATCATCAAAAGAGGAACAAGAGCAAAAAATATAAAGAAAGGAACTCCGTAAGTAGGCCACGAAACAGACAGCAGCATTGCTGAAATGAGCGTAAGTAAAATGTATTTCATTAAATTAATTTAACACACAAATTTAATGTTTTTGAAATGAATAAATTTGTACTTCATGTTAAAGAAGTTTTACAAAATTATTATTGTTCCTTATACATTGTTTTTGCTGTATCTCATGTTCTGGGGAATGGGCAGGTTTCAGTATGCGGATAATCAGATCACCGTGGAACCCATTTTTTCAACCATAGAGTTTATCCACAATACGATTGAGTGGAAGGATATTGGCATCATTGTTTTAGGGAATATCATTATGTTTATTCCTTTTGGATTTCTTGGCTGGATATTTCCCAGGCTCAGAGATCTTAATGCATTGATCTATACCTTCATTTCTTCTATCATTATCATTGAGGCACTTCAGTATTTTACCAGAATGGGGATATTTGAGGTAGATGATATCATTCTTAATACTTTCGGTGTATATCTCGGATGGCTGCTCTGCCGGTTGGTAGAAAAAAGATTTAGCCGTTTAGTTCTTTAGCCCGCTTTTCGGCATTTAAAATTCCGTTTTTTAAAATTTCTTTAAAATTGTGGTCTTCAAATGTTTTTAACGCAGCTTCAGTGGTTCCGCCTTTCGAAGCTACATCTTTGATAAGTTCTTCCAGATTCTTTTCGGAATTGTTGATCAGGTGATAAGCGCCCAGCATGGTTTGCTGTACAAACAGTTTGGAAAGATTTTCATCGATTCCCATTTCTACGCCGGCTTTTATCATGGCATCTACAATGTAATAAAAATAGGCCGGCCCGCTTCCTGAAAGTGCTGTAACGCCATCCAGAAGGTCTTCATTTTCCAGATAAACCGATCTGCCGGTGCTGTTCAGTAGTCTTTCAATATTGATCAGCTGGCTGAAAGAAATGCCTCCTGCAGCAGTATAGCCTGTAATACCCATTCCCAGAAGAGTAGGAGAGTTGGGCATAGCCCTTACAACGAGAGGATGGTTTAATAATTTTTGAATCTTTTCAATCTTAATTCCGGCCATGATAGAAAGGACCATCTGGTTTTCTTTTAATGTAAACTGGAAATTTTCAGTAACATGCAGAAAGTCCTGCGGCTTTACAGCTATAATAATAAGATCGGCATCCAGTTCTTGAGTCTCTTCGAAAGTGGAGATCTGTGATTTTGGAAATTCTTCGGCTATTTTAGAGATTTTGGACTGACCCCGGGTGATCAGATGGAGGTTTTCCGGTTTGATCAATTCATATTTTAAAAATGATTTTGAAAAGGAAAGGCCCATTTTGCCGGCTCCGAGGATCGCTATTTTCATGTTTGTGCTCTTTTTCAGCTAAAATAATATTTTTATTCCTTTACGAGGTATTTAATTCAGAAAAAAGCTGTTTTCACAATTTAAAAAAAACAGTCTCTTGTATCAAATAATATTTACTTCCCGTTCCAGTTCTATTCCAAACTTCTCTTTGACAGAATGAATGATTTCTGTAGAAAAATCAAAAATTTCTTTTCCGGTGGCATTTCCGGTGGCATTCACGATAACCAGTGCCTGAAGTTGATGTGATGCAGTATTTCCAATCTGTTTCCCTTTCCATCCGCACTGTTCGATTAGCCATCCGGCAGGTACTTTTACCACATCTCCGTTTGGGTAGCCTGGAATGTTTTCAAATTTTAGCTTTAAATCTTCAAATTGGGTGAGAGGAATAGTTGGATTTTTGAAAAAACTTCCGGCATTGCCCATTATTTTAGGATCCGGGAGTTTACTCTGCCTGATATTGATGACCGCTTTGGAAACATTCTGAATCGTAAGATGGGTGATTCCTAAGTTTTCCAGCTCCGTTTTTATTGCACCATATTCTGTTTTGATGTGGTGATCTTTCCTGGTTAATTTAAAACTAACTTCCAAAATTACATACCTTCCCTTTCCTTCCTGTTTGAAAATAGAATCCCTGTATCCGAAATGGCAGTCTTCAAGGTTAAATGTTTTAACCTCAAGATTTTCAAGGTCTAAAACGGTACAGCTGACAAAAGTGTCCTTTATTTCGGCTCCATAAGCTCCGATATTCTGCATTGGCGAGGTTCCTACGTTACCAGGAATCAATGACAGGTTTTCCAGTCCGCCGTAGTTTTTTTCAAGGCTGTACATCACAAATTCGTGCCAGTTTTCTCCGGCTTTTGCTGTTACAAGCACTTCGTTTTCATTAAGATCTTGTTCGGAAATTCCTTTCAAGCTGAGCTTAATGGCAAGGCCGTCAAAATCTTTCGTCAGAAGGATATTGCTTCCGCCACCTAAAAATAAAACCTGAAGATGGTGGTCTTTAGAATAATTGATTGCATCCTTGAGGTGCTCAAGGGTTTGTACTTCAATAAAATATTTTGCTTTGGCGTCAACACCAAATGTATTGTAAGGTTTTAAAGAAAAATTTTCTTGCATGTTTTTATTGGTATTCTGTGGGAAGAATGAGGTTGAGTTGTTCTTTAAACTGTTTCAGCTGCCTGTAATGCAGCGTATCAGCATAAGAATTGACATAAATATGTGACTTTTTCGGAGTTCTGATCTGAAAAGTTTCGTCGATGCCATCTACAGACTGTTGACTTGGAGAACTTTGTATTACATCCAGATCTTTAATTTTGATCGAAGAGATAAGGTTATTCCAGGTCTGTATGCTGATGGCTGAATCCCATTCTTTATGGATTTGGCGGGCTGTGATGCCCTTTTCCGCGTGTATGGAGTCTTTTGTGACTTTGACGATCTTATAATCGCCCTGGTCGCCACCGATATTGGATACACTGATGAAAGTTATCTCATTTGGGTTTTTAGGACTGGCCGAAGTTAGTTCTTTCTTTTTGTCACAGGAAAAAAATGCCGGCAGCAAAAACAATAAAAACAAGAGTTTCAGGTAAGTATTTTTTATTGCCGGCATCATAAATTATATTTTAGAGGCTGAATTCTTCTCTGTATTTCTTCAAAGCATTTTTAAGGATCTCAACGCTTCTCTTAAGATCTTCCTCTTTCAGGACGTAAGCGATTCTTACCTGTTTTTTTCCCAATTCAGGATCACTGTAGAAACCTCCTGCAGGAGCTACCATAATCGTTTCCTTATTAAGGGCGTATTTTTCTAAAAGCCACTGTGCGAATTTTTCGGTATCATCTACCGGAAGCTCTGCTACACAATAGAAAGCTCCTCTCGGCTTAGGACAGATTACTCCTGGAATGGCATTAAGAAGATCTACCAGGATATTTCTTCTGTGTGTATATTCTTCTCTTACTGCTCTGATGTATGCACCGTCGTTCTGGTGCGCTGCTGTTGCTGCGATCTGGCCTAAAAGCACCGGGCTCAGTCTTGCCTGTGCAAAAAGCATTGCCGCATCATGGATCTTTTTAGAACGTGTTACCATACACCCGATTCTTACTCCGCACATAGAATAACGCTTGGATTCTGAATCAATGATGATGCAGTTATCACTCAGTTCAGGGAAATCCAGCATAGAGATCTGCTGTTTCCCGTCATATACATATTCTCTGTATACTTCGTCGGAGATAATAACGATGTCATATTTTAAGGCAATTTCTGCCAGCTGCTGAAGCTCTTCACGGGTGTAAAGATACCCTGTAGGGTTACCCGGGTTGCAGATAACAATTGCTCTTGTTTTTTCTGTGATTTTTTTCTCAAATTCTTCGATCGGAGGAAGGGCAAAACCTGTATCAATAGTAGATGGAACCGCTACAACATTAACGTTGAATGTGCTGGTAAACCCATTATAATTAGCATAATAAGGTTCAGGAATGATGACCTCATCACCATCATCACATAAAGTGGAAATGGCAAAGTTTAATGCTTCAGATCCTCCATTGGTCACAATGAAATTATCAGGTGTCAGATCCGAAAAACCTAAGGTATGATAATACTCCGTAAGAGCTTTTCTGTATTCTATATTACCTTCAGAAAGTGCATATTCCAATACTTTAAGGTCGATATTCTTTAAAGCATTTAAAGCTGTTTCCGGTGTTTCAATATCAGGCTGTCCGATATTGAGGTGATACACTTTTATTCCCTGCTGTTTTGCTTTTAAAGCATAAGGAACTAGTTTTCTTACCGGCGATGGCGGCATATGCTGTGCTCTGTTTGAAATATTTGGCATTGTTCAAAAATTTGTATGGCAAAAATAAGATTTAATTTCTCAATAATAAAATAACGTGTTGCCCATTTTGACTGCTTTTTAATTGTTTTGAAAATCAGTGAGTTAAAATTGATTATTGTCCGTTCTTTTGATGTCTATGGGAATCTTTCTGATTATGCTTGATACTGATCGGCAGCTTTCTTAAAGTGCTGACTATTGGAATTTGATTATACATTAGAATGAATTGAAATTGTTAAAATAATATATTAAAATGCGAATAAAGCATTTGGTTAGAAAATAATGTTTTCATATAAGTTAAATGTATATAATTTAAAGTTATTGATTAATTATTGGTTATTTAATAAAAATTTAAGCTTTGTTTTGATTTTTTTATTAAATTTAAGCGATAATAAAAAATAATTATGAAAACAAATTTACCAGTTAGAGCTCTATCTGTTATGGCTCTTTTTGCGGCAGCAATGATGAGTGCCCAAAACTTTCAGACGATGCCTGTCCAGTCCGGGTATACGGCAGATGTAATCGCCAACGGTGTAGGTTCAGCAATGACATCCACTACAGAAGATGTTGACGGAGTATCTTTTGCATTTGTAGCAAGAGATTTTCAACTTACATCCAGCAGCACACCAATTACTTATGGTCTTCCGGTTAATGGGATCATTAATTCTGCAGTAGCTTCTACACCAGGGCTGAGCTTCAAGCTTGGAGATCTGTCTGGGAGCAATTCTTTAAAAATTTCAAGCAATGCTGCCGGCAGCAACAGTGGAACACTTTCATTTGTAAGCCCGGTTGCAGCTTTTAAAGTGTATATGCTTTCAACTGGCGGAAGTGGGGCATGTACAGTGAATGTAACAGTCAATTTTACAGATAATACTTCCCAGACATTTTCGGGTGTAGCGATCTCTGACTGGTATGGCGGGTCAAATTATGCCATACAGGGAATCGGACGAATCAACAGAAGCAATAATGTTTTAGAGCCTAATTCTACCAATCCGAGACTGTATCAGTCGGCCTTAACCATCGATGCAGCCAATCAGACCAAACCTATTCAAAGTGTTACCGTAACGAAAGTCAGTGGTACAGGCATAGCGAATGTATTTGCTTTTTCTGCTGATGCGTATACAGATTGTGTTGCTCCTACACTTCAGCCTGTAGGCACACTGACTTCTAATTCTGCTCAAGTTTCATGGACGATACCGGCCAGTGTTCAGGCGGTAAGCTATGATGTTTATTACAGCACCAGTAATACAGCGCCTACAGCTGCAACGGTACCTAACCATCCTGGAGTTACGGGAACTTCTTTTACCATTCCTTCTTTATTACCAAGTACGGTTTATTATTATTGGGTAAGAAGCAATTGCAGTACGGCAACGTCTCAGAGTGGTTGGTCATTATCCGGAACATTTACCACCTTGTGTGGGGCTGTGGTCCCGTCATATACGAATGATTTCAGCAGCTTTCCGGGAACATGCTGGGCTGGGGCTCTTTCCGGAGGCACACCTGCTACAGGTCCTACAGGGACATCGTCTTATTGGACATCGGGTGGATTCTTAGGCACAGGTTCCGGAGGATCAGCGACGATCAATTTATATTCAACAGGCAGAACGGGCTGGCTAAAAACAGTACCTTTCAATCTTTCTGCGGGATCATATAAAGTTAAATTTGATTATGGTGTAGCGGCTTATCTCAGTACCAGTGCTTCGCCAATGGGATCTGACGATGTTATTCAGTTTTTGGTATCCAATGATGGCGGTACGACATGGACTGTTTTGGAAACATGGAATCAGGCTAACGCGCCGACCAATACCTCAACTCAATATGTGTATACTCTAGCAGCATATAACAGCGCTAATACCGTATTTGCATTTTACGGAACAGACGGAACAGTGAACGATGATCCTGACTATAATTTTTATGTAGATAATTTTACTGTTGAGAACGCACAGCTGGGTACTTCAGAAGTAAAAGCCGGTATTAAGAAAGTATCGGTTCATCCAAATCCGTTTAAAGACATCCTTTATATTTCCGATAATAGAGAAGTGAAATCTGTAACGGTAGGGGATTCTTCCGGAAGAGCTGTAAAAACAATTACAGGAGCTGTAAGAGAGCTTGATCTGAGTACACTGAATACAGGTCTGTATTTTGTTACTATCTATTTTAAAGACGGATCACAGTCTACGGTGAAGGCTATCAAAAAATAATTTTTTTTAATGTCAATAAAGTTGAGCGGCAGTGCATTGATGTACTGCCGCTTTTTGTTTGATTAAATTTCGATCGTGGTATTCATAAATTTTGTTATTTTGAGAAAAATTAAAACATATTGAAAATGCAAATTCCAGCGGATTCTATAACTGATTATATTTCAAAAATTCCTGAAGAAAGACAGGAAGTATTCAAAAAGCTATTTGATACCATAAACGATAACCTACCAAAAGGTTTCCGGGAAAATATCAGCTATGGCATGGTTGGCTGGGGCGTTCCTCTAGAAACTTATCCGGCTGGCTATCATTGTGCACCGGGTACGCCATTGCCGTTTATGAGCCTGGCCTCCCAGAAAAATTTTATTGCATTTTATCACATGGGTATTTATGCAGATCCAGAGCTGTTAAATTGGTTTGTAACCGAATATCCAAAACATTCAAAAAGAAAGCTCGATATGGGGAAATCCTGTGTGAGGTTCAAAAAAATGGATGATATTCCTTTTGAGCTCATTGCTGAGGTCAGTAAAAAAATGACGGTTGAAGACTGGATTAATAGCTATGAAACACAGTTTAAGAAAAGTAAAGAATCTGTTTCAAAAGAAAAATAGCTTAATAATTTGTAAATCCTGATTGTGCCCGGCAATAAAAAAATATTATGATTAAATGTAAAGAAGATCTGTTTCAAAAAATTCCTCAAGCTCTAGCCTATATCATTTTCCTCGCTGGGATTTTGTTATTGCAGCAATGTACCACTCTGGCTCAATCCGGGAAGCTGAAGAACGGGGATCTGCTTTTTGTGACTGCAAAAGAAACCGGGTTATCAGGAGCGATTAATAATGTGACACAAAAACAGAAAGAGGCATCATTTGATCATATTGGAATTCTAGAAAAAGAAAATAATCACTGGTATGTACTGCATGCAGCTCCCAAAGGTGGTTCCCAAAAGCAGGATCTGAAATTTTTTCTTAAAGATCAGGCTGATGACGGCCAGAAAGTAATAATTTACCGCCTGAAGCCGGAATATCAGAACGCTGTTCCGGCTGCTCTTAAAAAAGCAGAATCTATGATAGGAAAACCTTATAATTTCAATTATATTCTGGACGAAAATTCTTTTTACTGTTCAGATTATATTGAAAGAGCGTTCAGGGAAGACCATATATTCAAGCTGGAACCAATGACATTTATTGATCCCAAAACAGGTAAAACCAATGAATTCTGGGCAGAATTTTACAAAAAGAAGAATCTGAAAGTTCCGGAAAGTGAGCCGGGATGCAATCCTAATGGACTAGCCGCTTCAGATAAACTGGAAAGAGTAGGAGAATTATAAATAACATTACCCTTAAAGATGTAGTAATCTTTAGGGGTATTTTTTGGTTTAAAAGTCTAGCTTAAAAGTTTGATGTAATAATCCTTGAATATTAAATTAAGAAAAAAATTTAGTTAAAATTTAAAATTATTAGTCCACTAATTTGGTGGACTAATAATTTTTTATACTTTTGTCAAAGATTTAACGCAAAAGCAACCATGATCTAGAAAATGTTTAACCAAAAAATTGTTTAGTGATGATTACACCTAATCCTACGTTGCAGGTTCTACCCAACACAATTAGCCTGCCTAAAAAAGAACTGATACTGGAAATAGAATTAAATGGTAAAATGAAATTTGAACATTTAATGAATATCATTTATAATCAGTTCGGGATCTGTCACAGAGTGCTGTCTGCTAATGTAGAATATGTCAACGGAAACAGTTTTGGTTCAGTACAATTATATATTAATGTCAATTCAGAAGATTACCAGCAGCTGGAATTTTATCTGAATAAAAATAAACTTTTAAATACCATGGTGGAATATAACTGCCGTAAGTATTTTTAGGGGAGATTCATATAGTTTTAATTACAAGAAAGCATCCGGTTTTTTATCGGATGCTTTTTTATTGCAGTTCTTCTAATGGTTAAAGGTGAATTTTATTCCAATTCAAAAAAACAGTATTTTTAATGAATACAAAACATAAAAATTATGACCATAGTTATTATCATTGCTTTAATTGCAGTATTCCTCATTTACGGAGTATCAATCTACAACCGTCTGGTAAAATTGAAAAATCTAGTTCAGGAAGCTTGGAGTAGCATTGACGTGATGCTTAAAAAACGCCACGATCTTATTCCTAACCTTGTGGAAACTGTAAAAGGCTATGCAACCCATGAGCGGGAAACGCTTGACAGTGTGATAAGAGCCAGAACACAGGCTGTAGGTGCAGATTCGGTACAGGCGAAGGAAGCTGCAGAGAAAAATCTGAATCAGGCTATGATGAATCTGTTTGCCGTAGCGGAACAGTATCCTGATCTGAAAGCCAATACCAACTTTCAGCAGTTGCAGAGCGAGCTTACCTCTATTGAGAATGATGTGGAGAAATCCAGAAGATATTATAACGGAACTGTCCGTGAAAACAATACGTTGGTTGAATCTTTCCCAAGCAACATCATTGCCAATATGTACAAGTTTGAGAAATCACCTTTCTTTGAGCTTGAAAATATTGCAGAAAGAGAAGTTCCATCCGTAAAATTCTAAGAAATGAAAAAATTACTGCAGCTTTTCCTCCTTCAGTTTTTTTTCATAGCCTTTGCCCAAGATGAATTAGCGCGGACGGATCAGCTGTCCATTATCGGATCAGAAAAAATTATCTCCTTCCATTCGGATATTGATGTGGATAAAAATTCGGGGATTACCGTTACTGAAAATATTAAAGTATACAGTCTTGGAAATAATATAAAAAGAGGAATTTTTCGCGCACTTCCTTTGTCCAGAAATCTGAACAATAAAACCCAGAAAGTAAGATACCATATTATTTCAGTGAAAAAAAACGGAGAAGAGGAAGATTATCATGAAGAGAAAGAAGATGGCTACCTAAAAATATATGCCGGAAATAAAGATGTTATCCTCGATCCCGGAACCTACGACTATGAAATAAAATATAAAACAGAGAACCAGATTGGTTTCTTTCCAAAGTATGACGAATTTTACTGGAATGTAAACGGAACCTACTGGGATTTCGATATAGATACTATTTCAGCAAAAGTAAATCTTCCTGCCGGAGCCGGGATTATTCAGAACTCCTGCTATACCGGAGCATATGGCAGCAACAGCCAGAACTGTACAGTCAAAGTACTGTCCAATGAGTCTATAGAATGGGGTGCTTCAGGTCTTCATGCCAATGAAGGTCTTACCATTGCAGTAGGTTTCAAAAAAGGAATTATGGCTCCGCCACCGCCGCCAACTTTCCTGGAAAAGTACGGGGTCTTGATTGGCGGATGTATCGTATTCCTGATACTGCTTCTGTATCTTTATTCAACCTGGATGAAATACGGGATAGATCCGGAAACCCCTACTGTTTATCCACAGTTCAATGTTCCTGAAAATCTTTCGCCGGCTTCCCTGGGATACATCAACTCCGAAAGTTTTAAAAATAAATACCTGACGGCAGCTATTGTCAGCCTTGCAGTAAAAGGATATGTAAAGATTATAGAAGGAGAAGATTCCGGTCTGCTGGGGTTTTTCAATACCAAAACCTTTACATTGAAGAAATTGAAAGCTGCAGATGAAATGCTTCCGAAAGAAGAAATCAACCTGATGAATAGTCTTTTTTCAGAATTTGAAGATTCCGTCAAGTTTGACGGAAAATATAATCCGAAAATAGAAACCGCTGTTCAGAACTTCAAAGGAACGCTGGGCTTTCAGCATGACGATTTTTTGAATGAAGGAAATAATAAGAAAAAGTTAGTGCTTCCATGGCTTGTTATTAGTCTGGTGTATGGCTTCGGTTTATTCTTAAGTTATAATATATTGCCGGAACCTGAAAGAGTATTTGCCGGAGTAATTTTATACATTATTATTTTTATTGCCTTTGCTTTAATAACATTTTTAGCGAAGAAATTATCATGGAAACTTTTATTTTTTATTCCTATTCCTCTCAGTATTGCTTTAGGAATAGGAGGAGTAATTTCTCAGGAAGGAACAGAGGTCGGGAGCATTAACTTTAGTGTCTGCTATATTTTTCTTGTGCTGGCATTTTCAGTAATGGTACTTTATCAATATTTAATAAAACAGCCATCAAAAGAAAAGCTGAGAAAACAATCCCTGATAGATGGCTTCAAAATGTATATGGGAGCAGCAGAGAACGAACAGCTGAAATTTCACAATCCTCCTCAAATGACTCCTCAGGTTTTCGAAACCCTTCTGCCTTTTGCTATGGTCATGGGAGTCGATCAGATCTGGGGACAGAAATTTGATGAATTGCTGAAGAAAACAGCAGCAGAATATCAAAATACCTGGTATTACGGCGGCGTAATGAATCATTATGCTTTTGCCAATACCCTGAACTCCAGTCTTACCCAATCCATACAATCTGCATCTACTAAACCGTCCAGCTCAAGCAGCGGTTCCGGTGGAGGCGGCTTCTCCGGCGG
>NZ_QNFY01000019.1 GCF_003290185.1 Chryseobacterium lathyri
TTTCCATCAGATACTCAATCAATTTTAAGTATCAATTATTACGACACATACCCTTCCTACAGCTTCAATCCTGCTTTTCCTTCCACCATATTGGGAGAGCCAGTGATTACCGATACACAAAATGCTCCGGTGAACACCCAGGCAATGCCTACCCTGAGCCTTGTAAAGAATATAGAAGATGATAACTGGACTAAAAATTATGTCTACTACGATAAAAAAGGAAGAGCATTAGGCACGTACAGCATTAATCATTTGGGTGGAACCACCAGAACAGAATCAGAACTGGATTTTGTGGGGGTAGCAAAACAATCTAAAGTATACCATAAAAGACTCAGTACCGATACCGAAAAGGTAATTTCCCAAAGCTTTGATTACGATAATCAATACCGGGTCTTAAAACATCGCCATCAGGTAGACAGCGGTCCTGTGGAACTGTTAACGGAAAATACCTATAATGAGCTTTCACAGCTTTCCAACAAGAAAGTAGGGGGCGGACTTCAAAGCATCGATTACCAGTATGACATCCGTGGTGCGCTTATCAAAATCAATGATCCGGCTGCACTCGGAACCAAACTTTTCGGCTATGAACTAAAGTATTTTAATCCTCTGAATACAACTGTTTCTGGGGGGAAATACGATGGCAATATTACAGAAGTGACATGGAAAACGGCTTTAGACCAGGTTTTAAGACAGTATAATTACCAGTATGATGGACTGAACAGGCTTAAAAAGGGAATTTATTCTGAACCGGGGGCTTCTGTTCCACAGAACGATTTCTTTAATGAAACTTTAGCTTATGATCTGAACGGAAATATGACTTCATTGCAGAGAAATGGGAAAAGTAGTTCAGGAACAGCGCAGCTTATTGATGATCTTACCTATAATTATACAGGGAATAAGCTTAATACGGTTACTGACACTTCAGGAAACTACAGTGGCTATCCTGATACCTCCGGGGCTATCATTTCTTATGATGATAATGGGAATATGACGGATCATAAAGATAAAGGAATCTTACAGATCTATTACAATCATCTTGATCTTCCTAATTATCTAAAGTTTGATAAGGGGTTATCAACACGAACAGGAATGATTAATGAAAATACATCTTATACCTATCGTGCAGATGGAACTAAACTTAAGAAAATTTATAACTATACTCCTCCTATTGTTGATCCTTTAGGTACTACCACCACGCTATTAACCCAAATTACAGAATATGTAGATGGGTTTCAGTATGAAACTCCTACAGGAAAAAAGGGAGGGACAAATCTTATCTTAAAATTTGTTCCTACCGCTGAGGGCTATTACAATTTTGAAAATAATAAGTATATTTACAGCTATACAGACCATTTGGGAAGTGTGCGTTTAAGCTACTCCAAGAACCTGAATGGCGGCGCAGAAGTTCTTGAAGAAAACAACTACTATCCTTTTGGATTAAAGCATGAAGGTTACAATGTTTTAGTTGGGAATCCTGCTTATAATTACCAGTATAACGGTAAAGAGCTACAGAAAGAAACAGGCTGGAGTGATTACGGCGCTAGAATGTACATGGCTGACATTGGCCGATGGGGGGTAATAGACCCGCTGGCTGAAATGATGAGAAGGTATTCGCCTTATAACTATGTCTTTAATAACCCCATAAGCTTTACCGATCCTGATGGAATGGCTCCGATGCATCAGCTGAAGATTGCCGATGAAAGCGAAGGAGGAGGTGGTGGTTCAAGCTGGACCAATCCAAACTGGCTGGGCTTAGGAGGTGGAAACCTTGGGGATAGTTATGGCTTTGGTTCTCTAAGCCCATCAGGAGGTGAAGGAAACAGTGGTGGCTCTGCCCAGGGATTAATTAACACCGCGTTTGGCGTAGGCGGAAGTTGGGGTAATACGGGATCTGGTTTTGCAAATGGAAATAATGTAAGCTTAGGGTATGACGGAAGTTATCAAAGTCTTAATACCAATTATGCTGAGGGAGGTATTGGAGATGCCTTTGTTAATATTCCTGAAATTAAGCTCTCCGGAAGCAGTTTCTTTTGGGCATCACGAATCCGAAGCCATGTTAATAAGTACATGGAAGCATGGAACTTGAATAATGAATCTGTTGATGTTTATAGTTTCCAAAATAGAATTGGTGATCAGGTATTACCTGCTAAGGAAAGCTTTTTAGGTAAAATTTGGTCATTTATGAGCCCCCGAGAATGGTCGGATTCTAATGGACTATCTTATCAGGTAAATTCTGATGGTAGAATTACAAATGTTGCTCCTTTAATGGGAGATGTTCCTCTCGGTTTAAGTGGTGTTAAAGGTATAGTAAAAGTAGAAGCTAGTATTGGAGGACGTTTAGGGAATTCCGCAACTAGAGCTCAGATCGCTAAAATTGCAGCTCGATTAGAAAGTAAAGGATATACTATTACAGGTGGTGGTGGACAAAGAGCCGAAGAATTTTTAAGACCATTAGGCGGGGGCAGAAAAGGTGGCTCTTATTTGGATTTGACAGCAAGCCATCCGAAATATCCAACATTAAGAATAAATACAGTTGACGTATTACGAAACGGAATTACGCCAAGTACTAGAGAGCTTAGAAATGCTATAAGAATCAGAACTCAAATTGGATCGGGAGAACATTTATTATTAATTCCTAAAAAATAAAAATATGAAAAGTAAACAAACGATGTTTTTTATAGTGTTGGATGATATTAAGCAAATACTTCATGAGATTGAATCAGATGTCGATATTTGTTATTACAAGGCAGGACTTCTTGATAGCAGAGAGGTACCTAAATACAATTCCATATTTGATACGCCAAATGTAGGAATTGCATTATCAGGAGATTGGAATAGAATTGATACTTATATGATTTTAAAATCAAGTACAGAACTGAATATTAGAGAAGTACCACAAATAAAAGGAGGGATGAAATTTGCTGTTGATCAAATGGTTAATCGTAAATCAATTGAATTGAAGCTTGGTGGTATTTTTCAGGAAAAGGGCAATATAATAGTTGCTGGTAGAGTCGCGAGCATTTCTGACGATCGTGATTCAAAGGAATTATACAATCTCTTCTCTTCCAAAATAAAAAAGAATTTTAAAAAGATAGACGTTTTTTATGTTGGTAACATAGCAGAAAAGAAATTACAAGAAGGTTGGCGTTTGGTAACAAATGAAAATTCTCCGAAAGAATATGATTTAACTCTAAGTTGAACGGAAATACCATAATTTTCCAGGTGTATTAATGATGATTTAGGGTATTGAAAATCAATGCCCTAAATTTTAAAATCAAATAGAAATTCTAATTTGAAATGATTTTATAGATAGGCTTGTTAAAAGAAATGCAGCATTGTATATCTGACAGATTTGCAACTTGTCACTAGAGCGGCACAGAAAGCAGAAAATGCAATTGGTGGTACAGGGAGATTTGCAGGAACTGCGAAACATACTTACACAAATAATTTAATAAACAGATACCAGAAAATGTTTGGGGACAGAGGGCTTGAAACAAATTTTTACTTTAGGAAAGACGCAGGAAGAGGTTATTTAGATGTTGTTCAACATAATACGTGGGAGTTTCGGCAAAACTGACCCCTTCATTCCGCAATTAAACTGCCGCTCCATTCCGCCCCAAGTTGACCCCCTCATTTCGGGACAAAGTGACCCCTTTTACCTCTCAGGCCACTTTTTTCAATCCAAATGATTCCACTGGTCTTTAAATTTTGAGGCTAAATAATAGCCGCTAGGAGCTGATGTGCCCTGCGGACATGGTGTTAGTCCAGATTGAGAGTTGAGTCGCTTATAGGGGCTTATTTGTGGTGGTCTTGAAATCCCTGTCAGATCGGTCTGATCTAAAAGTCTGTTGAGTTCCAAAAAGGCGGGTGAAAGGAATGATAGTTAGGTTAAGCTACTTTTGCTCGGTGAGAGATCGTGGGATTTTGAGAATTAATTATCTTTGGTAAGACTTCGTGGGGCATTCGCTACCACGCTCGGCAGCTAGTCAGGCGGTCAGTTTGAGCCGAAACAGAGGGGTCACTTTCATTGAAATACGCAATTTTGCCATACTTTGAGGGTAATTCATGTATGTTATGTTCTGCAAGAGGTATAAGTTTCCTATAGATTCCATCCCAAAATTATATGATGAAATTTAGCCGAAATCCGGCCATTTCAAAACTTTGGTACTATTTTCAATGTACTGAGTACTTTCTTCAATGTTTTTTATACTTTTTGACATGTTTTTAGTACTATTTTCAATCTTTTATATTTTTTTATTGGTCAGCTTTACTTCAGGAAAACGAACAAAGCTCCAATGAGAAAACTCATCCAAATATTGCCGGCTATTTTTGCTTACTTTTTTGTCTTGCTATTCTGTTATGCCAGTGTAAGCAAGGTGCTGGATTTTGAGAATTTTCAAGTACAGCTGGCGCAGTCACCATTGCTGAGTGCCTATGCCGGATTTATCTCTTACGCAGTAATTGTTACCGAGCTCATCATTGCAGCCTTACTCTGTATCAAAGCAAGCAGACTACTTGGATTGTATCTGTCACTGGCAATCATGGTAAGTTTCACTGTTTACATTTATCTCATTTTAAATTACAGTGATTTCGTACCCTGCTCATGTGGTGGTATCTTAGAAAAGCTTGGTTGGACAGAGCATTTGATTTTTAATATTGGCTGTATCCTTACCTCAGTTATCGGTATTTTCATTTTAGGTGATTCGAATTCAATTTCCAAATTCACAACGAGTATCAACGCATTGGGCATAGGTCTTGTTTCTGCGGGATTGGTGATCTGTCTATTTCTGCTTTCCGAGAATATTATTAAAAAAGAAAACAACTTTACGCGGAGATATCTTAACCATCCAATTATAGAAGATAAAAGTTATGATCTTAAGGTCAATTCCTATTATTTCGCAGGTTCAGCAGATGGGAAAATATTTCTGGGCAATTATACCGCTCCTTTGACACTCGTTACCTTAGATACAAGTATTCATGCCGTGACGATTTTAAAAGTCGAGCCCGACCAGATAACCCACATTTTTCGTGCATTAAAGTTCCGGGTGAAGGCCCCTTACTATTATCTCTATGATGGCTCTATTCCGGTAATATATCAGGGTAGACTGAGTGAATCCAAAGCAAAAACGATCAGCTACCATGATGGCTATTTTGATGAAATGGTAGTTCTCGACAGCAGCCGTTTTGCCATCCGAACCCAGAGCAGCGCTGCCAGAAATCACGTATTGGGAACTATAAATTCCGCTGCTCAGCCCAGACTATCAATAAATGACCAATTATTAGAAAAACAGCAGGACGGCATTTTTGATACAGATGGTCAATTGCTGAGCGATGATAAGAACGTGAATAATTTTTATTACATCTATTCCTATCGTAACCAAGTTTTGAGCATCGATAAAAACCTGAGTTTGTTGCATAGACAAAACACGATCGATACCAATTCAAAGGCAAAAATCAAAGTAGTCTTACTGTCAGATGGCAAACGCACTATGAACGCTCCACCGCTTACTGTCAATAAGAAAACTGTTGTTCATCAAAATCTTCTTTTCAACGAATCCGGGGTGATCGGAAAATATGAACCGAAAAAGCAATGGAAAAACTCATCGATTATCGATGTTTATAATGTGGACAAGCCGTCTTATGTAGGCAGCTTTTATTTGCCGGATAACGGAAAAAATAAGATTTCCAACATGTTGGTCACAGATAGGTACCTGTTTGTACTCTCCGGAACCATGCTTACAAGATATCACTTTACAAAAAACATGATACAAAACTTCAAGAACCGGGGGAAGCCGAAAACCCGTTGATAGAGAGTAGGCATTAACTTTAAAACTTTAAATTATGAAAAGGTTTAAAAAAATGGTGTTACCAGTTGCTATTGTCATGATTGCCGCTGTAGGTGCTTTTGCAACCAACTCAACCAAAAAAACAGCAATGCATGACGGATACCGTTATGATGAGCTGAGTGAAACCTGTGTTAACACAGAAATTCAATGTAGTGATGTGCAAACCTCGTTTATTTGTACCGATGGTTCTGCAAATCAACTGCGCCAGATCAACGGCACAGGTTGTCCTGATTTCTTGTACAAACCTTAAAAAAGAAAGGTGTCCGAAATTTTCGGACACCTTTCTTATCAATTAAACCAGGGCGGGCGCTTATAATCTTTGAGATAATAATCAAACCATTGTATAAACCTTATTGTTGCCTCTTTCTGGTTTTCTTTTTTCAGGAGCACATGAACCTCTTTTGGAAACAATAATAATTTAGAATCTTTTTTTAGGCTTTGCAGTGCAATAAACATCGAAACACTCTGGTTCCAGTTGACATGATAATCTTCTTTGCCTGCCCAAAGCAGTAAGGGAGTATTAATTTTGTCTGCATGGAAAATCGGATTTGTTTCATAGTATACGTCTTTAATATCATAAAAGGAACCTGTGAACCTGAAACTCTGATCAGTATATCGATAGATATCAGGACGGAGCGAATTCTGATTCATCGAGAAGTACGAGGCAGTGATGTCTGATATGGATGCCCCGCTGATGGCAGCTTTGAAAATATTGGAGTGGGATACAAGATAATTTACCTCAAATCCCCCGAAGGAATGTCCTATGATTCCGATCCGGTTCAGATCAATATTATAGATTGAAGCCATCTTGCTGATTGCTGTTTCTATACCCGATAATGCAGACTGGCCAGGTTCATTTTGCTTATAAATTATACGGGGCAATAGGATAATGTAACCGTTCATGGCAAAAAGGGAACGGTTGAAACCGTTCTGGTTATAGTAGCTTGGATAAACAAAATCCTTGTAACCTTTGGCCTCATTCTCATAAATCCTAACGATGACCGGGTACTTTTTTGACGTGTTGTAATCCGGAGGCAGTACCACCGAGCAATAATTGGATTCCTCATCCTTGCCTTTCCAAAAGTGTACTTTTGTACGGGGGAAAAGTGAAGGTTCAAAAATCTCTTTATTGCTGAGATATACAGTACTCTTTTTTTTGGAATTAAAATTGTACAACTTCAGGACATACGGCTCATTTCCATTTTCGGTTACATAGGTAACTGCGTTTTCTGAATATACCAATTGGCTGATCGTATTTGCATTCAGAGCCTCGATGATATCAATTTTCTGATCTCGGTAGACCGCAAGAGCTTGTGCAGAGCCATCGTCTTTGCTAATATCAAGTAATAGAAAATTCTCGTCTATTTCGCTGGATTTGGTTCCTGCTAATCTTTGAACTGGCTCATTGAAGCTGTTATTAAGTATCCGGTAGGAAATATGCTTATCAACAGAATGGGTGAGCCTAATTGCTTTATTGGTTGTCAGGTCATACTTCCAGATATCATTTTCATCTGTCAAAAATACTTTTTTGTTGTCTTTACTTAGAAACAACCTACTTATTGCAATAGTAACTTTTTCGTTTAGCCTGTTGAACTGATAAAAATTTGTACCGAGATCAACTGTTAAGTTTACTGCTTTTCTTTTATCGTAATCGTACATCCACCAATCTTTGTTCTTAAAATAAAACAATTGGTTAAACTTTTTGGCGACATGAAAATACTGACCGTCTATACGGTCCACAGAAAAAATAGTTTTACCGGACTTTATATCCCGGAGCCTGAAAGTAGGGGGTGTGATCTCTTCCATGAAATCATCATTTTCAAGGTCGTAAAAATCTAAAATTACGTTATTGCCAAAAATGAGCGAACTGCGGGTTGCCCCAAAAATATATGGATTATCGTATTGTTTGCCTGTATTCAGATCTAATATCAAATCAGTATAAGCTTGGGCCTTGTATTTCATAATCTTTGGCTTTAACCCCATGTCCTGCGAAGACCAGACTTCAAGGGTATCAATATTCTTTAGCTGCTCTTTAAAAGGTTGCTTTGAAGCAGTTAGGTGGCTCGATGCAAAGTTATATATCGGATAATTCGCTATTACTGATGGAAGGTTCTTCTCCAATTGAAGGTGCCCATCAAAATCATAGAACCTTGTAAGGAATATACTGTCCTTTTTCAATAGCAATTTTATTAGTTTTTCTTCCGGGCTCACCGTTTCCTTCAGTACGGTCCAGATTTGAAAATTATCTGTAATGATTTTTTCTTTAAGATTTTTTAAATTAAGAAGTGATATTACATTTTTCTTTCTAATCCATAAATTACCTTTTGCAATCACAGTCTTTTCAATCGCAGTTGATTTATAACGGATGGAACCTGTATTGTCTACAATCGAAATATCCTTTCCAGGTGTTGTTAATATAGTATTTCCGGTATCTGGATCATAGGTGAAATCCGAAATATTCTGAAATTGAAGTTCCTCCTGTTTTTTCAAGTTTCTGATAAAAACAGTATTATCGTTATTCCGTAGTATGAAAACTTTATCATCAAGGTAAACGTTGTTCGGATTTTCAAAGACCATCATTTTCAATGTTGAACCATTCTGCAAAACACCTTCCTGTTTCCCATTCTCGTAATATTTTACAAAATATAGCCACTTCCCATTTTTGGTTACTGTTTTATTGAAAACCTGATACCACTGTGAGTTGGTGTTTTGTCCATATAGAAAAAGGGGGAACACTAAATAAAAAACAGCAAAAAATAATTTAGTAGCCTTCATTTTGTGGTTTAAGATTTTGATTAATTAAGATTTCCTGTTCTGGCAAGGGTAGGTTTTTGAAATAGGTTTTCCAATGAGGTTTTTCGGGTAACATCTTCTGGTCTAAAAGCTCATTCCTTTTCAGATCAAAAAAGCGGTGTCCAAATTCAGTGAAAAGTTCATGTCGTCTTTCATCGAGGATGGCTAAGCGCAACTGAGTCTGAGATGATGAACCATCACCCTGCAAGCCTGCTTTTGACCGAATAACATTGAGGTATATCTTGGACTGCGCCACGTTGCCCATCTCGTTTTCTGCTTCCGCCAATATCAGGTAAGCTTCTTCAATACGGAAAACAACGGTATATTCTACAGAAGCAGCCGTTTTGTTATTTTGCTTGTATTTGAAGGGATGGTAAAAAGTACTTTGGCTGTTAGACACTTCTTTAGTCCATTTAACTTTCCGTAAATCTCCATTCTCAAATGAGTTCATGAAATTTGAAGAGAGTACAGCATTAGCCGGTGGCAGGGTTTGAAAAATAAAATATTGTCCTTCTAAGGTATTTGCACCTGTCTCAACAGGCATAAACTGAAGTACAGCACTTTTGGAGTCCTTCAGAAAGGCTAGGTCCAAATTTTGAACAACAGCATAATCCGGATTTGCGATTACCTTTAAAGCATATTCTTTTGCCAACGCCCAATTATTTTGATAAAGGTAGGCTCTGGAAAGAAGCAATTGTGCCGTGGATCTGTTGGCTCTTGTCCGTCCGGTTCCCGGATAGCTATTACCGAGCTTTGCCTCAGCTGCCAGTAAATCCTGAATCAAAAGACTGTAAACTTCCGGAACTGTTTTTTTTGAAATATGTTGGTTAACAATATAGCTGGTTGACTGTACATAGGGAATTTGGCCGTATAGGTTCACAAGATAAAAATGCAGAAGAGCTCTGATAAAGAAAGCTTCGCCCAAAAGTTGGTTTACGGTAGCGGTATCAAGATAAGAGCTGTTTTCCTGTACACCTTCAATGATATTATTTACAGCATATATCTGCTGATAGGCATTGGTCCAAAATCCGTTGACCGCCAAATTATTGGGTTGTATGCCTAATTCGTAAAAAGTCCTAAAGTCTGTCTGCTGGGCGGTGACTGATGTCAGCTCATCGGTGTAGCATCCCAGTAAATAATTCATCCCCGAGGTATCTCCTGTAAGGATGCCCTTGAATCTTAAATTGGTGTATACATCGGTCAGGGCAGCAGTTGCTGTTTCTTTGTTTCTGAATACCGAAGTTTGGGATATTTGGTTTTTGGGGGCATCAACCTCCAGAAAATTTTCACAACTGGCCGTCATTGAAAGGGCAGTAAGCACCAAAAGTACGTAGTAATGTATATAGTTTTTCATGATCAGAATTTTAGTGTAATATTGAATGAATATGTTTTGATAAATGGAAGATAGATTCCTTCAGCTTCAGGCGATAACCCTTTGTAACCCGTTATGGTAAACAGGTTTTGGCCCTGAAGTGTGAGTATCATAGATAATTCCTTTAGGGGAACTGCATATGATAACTGTATATTGTTAAGTCTTACAAACGAAGCATCCACGATTGCCGCATCGCTATTTTGATATAGGGTTTGTGCCTTAACAGCATCAGAATTGAGTCCCGTCGTCGGTAATTGGTAGCTGCCATTGGTATGCTCTGGAGTCCAGTAATCCAACATATAGGTCGGTATATTTCTCATCGTTCCAATTCCGGGCAATGAGTAATCAAGACTATAGAGATTTTGTTTTGCAAACTGCAAAAGGAAGCCTAACGATATTTTTTTGTAAGAAAACTGGCCAGTAAGTCCACCATAAAGTCTGGTGCCATATTTTACCGTTTTTGTTCGGTCGTTGATATCAATTTTTCCATCACCGTTAAGATCGGTAAATTGGTAGATGCCTGTAGTTGGATTTATGCCTTTAAATTCATAGACTTTCTTAATATTCATAGACGCTCCTACGATATATGAATTTGCATAAGTGGTAGAAGCAATATTGTCAAAAGCCAATAATTTACTTTTTGGTATACTGAGGTTTAACGATGTACTCCATTTAAAAGGTGTTTTTTGAACAGGTGAAAAACCAAGATCGAATTCAAACCCCGAATTTTGTACTGTCGCCGGAAAATTACTCAGTATTGTAGGAAATCCTGTGGTAGATGGTAAAGGAATACCTACCAACTGATTAGAAGAACGGTTTCGGTACCAGGATGCCGTAATAGATATTTTATCTTGAAGCAGTCCCAGTTCTAAAGCAGTTTCTAATTTTTTTGTTTTTTCCCAACTAAAATTGGGATTGTACAAACGGGATGGGTATAATCCCGTATTTCCGTCATAAAACGTAGATGAAATGGTATAGGTATTAAGGAATTGGTAGTCTCCAATAAGATCACTGCCTGCAATCCCATAGCTTCCCCTTAACTTGCCAAAACTTACGATCGGATTGTCTTTTAAAAATTCTTCTTTTGAAAATATCCAGGCAGTACCTACTGCCCCAAAATTTGCAAAACGGTTATTTGAACCAAACCTGCTGGAGCCGTCTCTTCTCGCGGTCAGATTAACGAAGTACCGGCCTAAAAAGCCATAATTGAACCTTCCGAAAATGGCCATATACCGATAAGCTGTTTCGGTGTCCTCGTTCACTTTTTGGATCTTTGCATTGGAAAGGTTATAAATCAGGTCATTGGAAGTGAAATCACTGCCTTGTACCCTGAATAGTTCTTCGTTTTTTGATTCAAATGTAGAACCAAGCAACGCATTAAACTGATGTCTTTTCCATTTTTTTGTCCAATGAAGCTGTGGCTCTAAAATCCAGCTGTATCTATTCACATTTCCAAAATAAATTACCGAATTCCGGCTTGTCCTGCCCAGGCTTGGATTAGAGGCTGTGGAAGGATTTGTTCGGACTTCTTTTTGGTCCGTATTGGTAAACCCGCCGCTGAGTTTGAGCATGAAATCTTTTGAGATCTTGTATTCGGTTGTTAATTGAACATACAGGGTATATATTTTATTTTTATATTCATTGTTCAGTTTGGCGAGCGGATTGGCAAATGTATTGTTTGCCCAGTTAAGGGTGCCGTCAGGCAGGTAAATCGCAGGTGCATTTGGCGTAAGGAATACTTGATTGGTAAGATCGGCTTCAAAAAGATTGTTTCTTTGATAAGAATACAAAATAGTCGGACTGATCGTGAATTTTTTGTCTTTTGATTGATGGGTGGCGCTAAAATCGATACCCATCTTTTGATAGCGAAAGCCATTTCCGTAGGCGGTAGACTGTTCCAGATGGTTAACGCTCATGAAAAAGCGGGTAAGCTCGTTACCACCACTGACAGACAATTGTGCCTGTTGGTTAAGAAACGTTTTTCCTATAAATTCTTTATACCAATCAGTATAGCGGTTCCGGTCCCATGTTCCGTTTAGGTCAAAGGTATTGGCCGGATAATTAGTAATACCATCATTTTTGTAGGCATCTTTTCGCATCTGTAGATATTGTTCAGTATTAGCCAGTTCTAAAAAACGGCTCGTTTTGCTTACAGAGGTGTTAAGATCCAACACATAGGAGGTGACTTGATTTTTCCCTTTCTTTGTCGTGATCAATACCACCCCGTTTGCACCCCTTGAACCGTATATAGCCGTGGCATCGGCATCTTTTAGGACTTCAATGCTTTCGATATCGTTCATGTTCAGAGCATTTAAGGGGCTGGCTTCTCCCTTTGGGATAATTCCGTTGGATAAGGAGCCTATGGCATTGGATTGACTATTGGCAGGGACACCATCTATAACGATTAACGGAAAACTCCCGTCATAGCGCAAGCTGTTTTTTCCCCTGATCTGAATATCAAAGCCACCACCCGGCACGCCTGAATTTTGGGTAATGCTGACTCCTGCCATACGTCCCTGTAAGGTAGACAGTACATTGTTTACAGGCTGGTTTTCGATGTCTTTAGCCGTAACTTTGGCAATACTTCCGGTACGCTCTTTATCCTTTACCGAATAATAACCGGCATTGAGCGTAATTTCTTCGATCTTGGTTTCCCTGTTGCTCAAAGCCGTAGTATCCTCTTCTTTTTGATCTATTGCTAAAAGTGGCGTGACTTCCTCTTTATTTGAATCAGCAGATACTTTCTGGGGTTTCTGTCGGATAATAACCGTGTTTTGATAAATAAGAGCCTCGAAAGGTAAGCCTTTGAGTATCTTTCTAAGGCAGTCTAATACGCTTTCATTGTTGCATTTGACACCTTGTATTCTGTAATTTTTTAGGTGATCTGTGGAATAAGCATATGCATTGATTTTGTTTTCCATCAGAAAACCTTTAACGGCATCTATGGCAGAAATTTTCCCTGCTTCGTAATTAACCCTCATTTGTGAGTGGTTTTTTTGCTGTCCGCTTACAAGCGTAATTCCTAATAGAAGGAATAGGACAAGCGTGCAAATATTTTTCATATTTTTGCATGGTATTTAAATTATTAACTCGGTGAAGATTTTGTTATTAGTTTAGTACGTGACCGACGGTTGCCTCCGTCGGTCGTTTTGTACAAACTTTTCCTATCTATCAGGAATCATGGCGGGGGTCATCAGGCACCATAGCCTATTTTTCCAGTTCAAATGTTGAATCATTGCTTTGTCTGGTATTTAGATTAAGCTGTATTCCCAGCGTTTGGATAAATGCATCTGCGGTAGCGTTTGGCACCGTGATCGTAATTTTCGTGTTCTTCAGTTCTGTGCTATATTGTACTTTTATGCCATATGTCTTCTCAATAACCTGTACTGCATCGTTTATTGGGCATTCATTGAATGTTAAGCTTGCAGATTTATCTTTTGATACAGTAGCACTTTTATCCTCAGTTTCACTGACAGAGGTTGCCCCTGAAATCCCATAATTGGTAAATGTTTGTTTGGGTGCCAATGGAACGGGATCTTTGGGACGACCTGTTTTATATACCAAAACCTTTCCCTCAAAGAGATCTACTTTGAAAGTCTTGCCACTTTGAGAGACTTTAAAAATGGTTCCTAATACTTTAGTTTCATATCCCTTTCCGTGAACAATGAAAGGATGTACTTTGGATTTTGCGACATTGAATACGGCATCGCCTTCGAGCAATACTTCTCTTGTATTGGAGGGAAAGGATTTTTCCACCGTTAGTTTAGCTCCTTTAGATAAAGTAACCCGTGAGCCATCGCTCAACAATACATTTTCAAGCCCGGATTGGGCAAAATATACGTCAGGTTTTATGACGGCGTTGTATCCGATTGTACTTCCAATGGATAGGATGATAATAATAGCAGATGCCGAAATTATCTTGATCCGTTGTTGTCTGCGATGCCATATTTCGACTTTCTCCAACAGCAAACGGTCCTCTTGGGGAGTGAGCGGCTGTAAGCGGGGTGGTTTTTCTTCCATGATGAGAGGTCCTTTATATATATTAGGACAGAACTCACAAAAACACACCCCCTTGCAAGTGGAAATTAACTATTTTTAGGAAAGTTTAACTATTTTTAACAGTTTGAATGGTATTTTTTCAGGAAAATCATGGCTTTGGCAATTTGATTTTCGACTGCACCTTTTGACATATCAAGCTGCGTTGCAATCTGCTCATGCGGTATTCCCTGTAATTTACTCATCTTAAAAATTGTCTTGCGCAGCGGAGGGATAATGAGCTCGATGCTTTTTTCGAGGGCTACTAATTGATGTTCTTTCTTTTTTACTGCTTTAAATTCCTGTGCAGAACTATCTTCAAGATCATAAAACAGTTCCTCCGAATATAGTTTCTTATTAGTTCTTCGATAAAATTTTGAGATTTCCTGTTTACAGGTATTAAAAATAATAGCTTCTGCATTTCCGGAAAAAATCTTATCTCTTGATTTCCATAAATGGATACAAACTTCCTGCATTACATCCAATACATCATCCCTGTTTTCCACTTTACGTGTGATACAGGCAAAAATATCATGTTTGTAACGAAAATAAAGTCCTTCATAGGCACTTTTTTCACTGGTCTGTCTGCGGAAAAAAGTCATAAGACCGATTTGGTTAGAACAGCAAATTTAAGTCTTTTTTCAATACCACATGAGTTAAGAGCTTATAAATGTATGCACTGTCATCTAACATTTTTGTATATTTGCCAGTGAGTCAATGGAAACACATTGAAATACAAAGCAATAAGCACCGTTACCAAATCGTTACCCGACAATCTTTGATAACCCTATAAAAGCCTTGTTACTACACAGTTAGGTGTTTTCCTGAAAATTTTAAAATAAAATATCCGTAACTATTTTCTTTATACGCCGACTTATTTGTTAGCATAATTATTACATTTGTAATCAATAAAAAGTTTTATGAAAAAATTAGCACTATTTTCTTCTTTATTTATAGGAGCTCTGGCATTGGCGCAGGGAATTAAATTTGAAGACAGCAATTTTGCGGCTATCCTGGCAAAAGCAAAAAAAGAGAATAAACTGGTATTTGTTGATGCTTATGCATCATGGTGTGGGCCTTGCAAATTGATGGTAAAGAATATTTTTCCGCTTCAGACGGTTGGAGATTTTTATAATTCCCACTTCGTGAATGCAAAAATAGATATGGAAAAAGGTGAAGGAATAGGTCTTGCCAAGAAATACAATGTAAAGGCATTCCCAACTTATCTTTTCATCAACGGTGACGGGGAGGAAGTACACAGAACACTAGGCTATGTAGAGGAAAAAGATTTTATCCAGTTCGCTAAGGACGCTGAAGATCCGAATAAAAGGCTTACCGCATTGAAGCAAAAGTTTGAAAATGGAGAAAAAGACCCTGAGTTTTTAAAAAATCTTGCAGGATTGACAATCTATAATGATTCTGAATTTGCAGGAAAGGTACTTGACCGTTATTTTCAGCAGAAAACAACACTTGACCAGGAAGATGTACAAATGCTTCTTTCAGGAACACAAAGCACAGAAAGCCCACTATATAAAATATTCCAGGCAAAAAAATCTGAAATTATCAAGATTTTCCCGGAAGAAAAGTATGCAAAATTCGACAAAAATATTAAACTTAATACCGTTCTTAAGAAGTCTTACAATGCAGATACAAAATCCTGGAACGACAACTATTTTCTAGCTGAATCTCAAAAATTCATGACGAAAGATGAAGCTGAGAAAATATTAAAAAGAGCAAAAGCAAGCAGAGCTTTAAAGAATAAAGACATTCCGACCTACGAGAAATTAATGCTGGAGCTGTATAAGGATTCTTCTGCAGCCAGTTCTGAAGAATTAAATTCCCTGGCATGGAACTTTTTTGAAAACGTGAGCAACAAAGCTTCTCTGGAAAAAGCGGTAGCCTGGGCTCAGGAATCTGTAAAGAAAGATGAAAATTATGCGAATACAGATACTTTAGCTAATCTTTACAACAAAATCGGAGATAAGAAAAATGCTAAAATCTGGGCTGAAAAATCTGTTCAGCTGGCTAAAAGTACAGGACAGGATTCTTCGGATACTGAAAAATTATTGAAAAGCCTTTAATACAAAAAAAATCGCCAGTAAAAACTGGCGATTCTTTTTTTGTCCTATACTGTTTAGTTAGTTATTGTATACTAAAATCTGCATTTTGGTAAGCATCGCTTCCGTATCGCCGTTATATCCTGCATAAGTGGTAGGGTCAACATTAACTCTTGCAGTATTAGCCCATGCTGTATATTGTACTTTAAATGTATATGTCCCAGCTGGAAGCGTCACCGATTTTAAAAAAGTTACCGGGACAGGGAGATCATTTAATCCGCCACCTGCAGATCCTATTTTAGTTGTATAAGCCGATGATATTTTAACATTATTTTGTAATAAGCTAAATACACCTTGCGAACTAACTCCTCCACTAGGAAAATTAGTTGCATACCCCAAAATCGTAAATAAGAAAGTCTGGGTCATACCTGCCGGAACAGTCAATGTCAATGTAACTCCTGGTACATCTGCTGTATTTCCCGCAGTAATTGTTGCTTCAGTAGTTCCCTGTACATAGTTTGCAGAAGAAATAGTTCCACTTGATGTATTAAGAGTTTTCCAGGTAGGTGCCGCTCCAGCTCCGCTTGATGTGAGAATCTGGCCTGTAGTCCCTGCACTTCCTGTGGTGCTTGCAGTTCCGCCCACATTCAATTCGTTTGTAATCTGTAGTGCTCCGTTAACATGCAGTTTTTTTTGCGGAGTTTGAGTTCCGATTCCTACATCACCAGCTCCGGTTACAACCATTCTATTCGCACCATTGGTAAGCAGGTTGATAGGAGTTGCAGAAGCCGTAGTCAAATTCATGCCTGTACTATTTCCTGATGTAGTAATCTGAGCTGTTAAAGCATTATCCACAAACATACTTAAAATACCTGATCCTCCAGTCGCCTGAAATGCTCCTCTTGAAGAACCTGTTGCCGAAACAATTCCCTGAGTACCCGAAGTCCCTATGGTAATATCATTTGCACCATTCACAAAATTAAGCACATTGCCTGCAGTCGTAACAGTCCTGTTTCCTGCAAGGGTACCATTAGAAGTATAAATATTAACAGGAGCATTTAGTTTGGTCCAGACCGTACCATTGTAATAGTAATATCCTACAGCATCAATATTTACAGCAGTTCCCGTTTGTGTTCCGGTAGCAATACTGTTCACATAAATTAACGTAGAAACAGGAGTTCCCGTCATACTTTGCGCTCTTTGCCTGTCAACTCTCGGAACCAGTAATCCATCCACGTCAGCAGTGGTACCGGTAGCATTTTTGGCTGTTATATCGAGGGTTGAAGCAGGATTTGGGGTATTTATCCCCACTTGAGCATAGATAAATAAAGGGAACAGTAAAGTCCCAAGTAATAAATTCTTTTTCATTTGTTTTTTGTTTATAATTAAGCATCTCAAAGTTAATAAAAAAAAATCATTTTTTCTTATTTTTCAAACAAAACCAACATTATATTACTAAAAACAAAAAGCAGATAGAAAACCACCTGCTTTTATTCACTTATAATTGAAAAACATTAATATTCAAACAATACGCTTCCCCACGTAAATCCGCTTCCGAAAGCTGAAAGAAGGACAAGATCTCCTCTTTTGATTTTTCCTTCTTCAATTGCTTCACTTAATGCAATAGGAATAGAAGCTGCCGTTGTATTTCCGTATTTCTGAATATTATTATGAATTCTCTCATCCGGAAGTCCGAATTTCTGCTGTACAAACTGTGCAATTCTAAGATTGGCCTGGTGAGGAATGAACATATCAAGATCCTCTATTGTTTTTCCGGCTTTATTCAGAGCCTCCATCATAGTTTCAGGGAATCTTGTCACCGCATGCTTGAATACAAAATTACCGTTCATGATAGGATAAACCTCTTTATCGGTCACATTTTCAGGTTCTTTTCTCATTCTGTCGCTCCATCCGAATTTGGAACCCGGGAACTGTGTACACAGTTCATCTGCATATTTACCTTCAGAATGCATATTTACCGCTAAAATATCTCCCGCATTTTCATCTTCCGTTGCTGAAAGTATGATGGCTCCTGCCCCATCTCCAAAGATCACCGAAACACCTCTTCCCTCATCAGAGAAATCAAGTCCGAAAGAATGGATCTCCGCACCTACTACAAGGATATTTTTATAGGTTCCTGATTTAATAAAAGCATTGGCAACACTCACCGCATACACAAATCCGGAACATTGGTTTCTTACGTCCAAAGCACCTATGGTGTCACAGCCCAGCATATCCTGAAGCAAAACACCACAACCCGGGAAATAATAGTCCGGAGAAAGCGTTGCAAAAACAATATAATCTATATCCTGAGCAATGAGGTTTGCTTTTTCAAGGGCTTTTTGAGAAGCTTTGAAAGCTAAATAAGCAGTGGTTTCCTGAGAATCATTTCTGTTTTGTCTGTGTCTTCTTTCTTTGATGCCTGTTCTTTCTGTAATCCATTCATCATTGGTGGTCATCAGTTTTGCTAAATCATCATTCGTAACAACATTATCTGGAACATAAAATCCAATCCCTTTTATTGTACTTTTAATCATATAGTTTTTTTAATTTTGGCAAAGATAAAATTATTTAACACATAGTTTTTCAAAATATTAGTATTTTTATTGTATGCCAATCGACACGATATACAGAGACTCCCAATGTGAATGGGTAGATGTAGAGGCTCCCACTGCGGAAGACCTGAAATTTCTTCACGAAAGATATGAAATCAACAATCTTCTCCTGGAAGATACGATGGATCCTAACCACCTTCCGAAATATGAAGAGGATGGCAATATAAGATTCTTTCTCCTCCGGGAAAGTACAGAGCTGGAGCGTAAAAATCTCAATACCATAAGCGATATCAGCACCAAGATTGGGATTTTTCTCCTGGAAAATACTATTATCACCATTCACAGGATGAAGACCAAAAGTATTTCGGAGACGAAGAAGCAGATTGCCGGTATGCAGACAGAAGTCCCGCCTTCAAAAATAGCATTAATGATCAGCCTCCTGATCATGAAAAGTTTCGATGACGAATCGGTAAGCCTCCTGGAAACTATGGACAACATCGAAAACGAAATTTTCCTTAAAAACACCAACCATACCAATCAGATCAGAAGACTGTATAAGCTGAAAAGAAAATCAGGACTGAATTCAAGGGTACTGACTATTTCCACAGATGCTGTAGATAAGTTTAAATTATTAAACCTTCAGGATTCCGAGATCGTCGATTTAAAAGACAAGCATAAAGATGTAGTGGCAGATTTCGACCATTTGAATATCCAGATCACCAACCTTATTTCGATGTTCCTCGCATTATCGGATCAGAAGGCCAACCAGGTTATGAAAGTCTTGGCTATTTATTCAGTGTATTTCTTGCCGATCACCTTTATTGCCGGTGTTTATGGGATGAATTTCGATAATATGCCTGAGCTGCACCATAAGTATGGGTATTTTATAACCATAGGGATTATGGCATTGGTGGTGATCTGTACATTTATTTATGCGAGGAGAAAACAATGGTAATGGAATTAAAAAAAATCAAATAAATGAAAACACTCAAGGAAAAAATGAAAGATTGGACGGATATTGACATTGCAATGCATGAGATTGCATTGAAATTAGAGCTCATACCTGAAGACAATTTTCCCAAATTTAAATCATATTATTGGTCAGGGACAGAAAAAAGCAAAGCTTTAAAAAATATATTATATGAATTAACAAATATTGGATTTCTGGACTTTAATTCAGATGAAAATATTGTCAAAGTAAATCAAGAGTTTTGTTTTGAAAAATAGTTTATAAGCTTATCAAGAAATGTTTTTTCGTTGTGTAGAAGAAACTTTTTCAAGATTGACTGTTCAGTCACAATAAACACCAAACCACCATGAAAACTGAAATTCTAAATAAAATCCTCACGGAAAATGTACTTTCCCGGGAATCTAAAGAGAAGCTCTCTGCTCTGCATGAGAATATATCTTCCAGGGAATTTTCTGACCTTCTGGATGCTCAGGGAAACCAATATGTAGAGTTTGTTCAGGAAGGAGGTGGTGTCTGGGGCAGTGCTCTGGTTGGTTATCTTTATGGTCTGGAAATTTTTGGAGTCCGTTTTCTGAAAGTAGCAGGAACCAGTGCCGGAGCAATCAATACCATGCTTATTGCCGCCTGTAAAACCAAAGAAGAGGCTAAAAGTGAAGTGATTAAGGATATTCTCTTCAGCTGGAATTTTGCAGATTTTATGGATGGAAAAACCTACGTTAAAACAACCATTCATGCCATCCTGAACAACAAAGATTTTTTTAAGATCAATGCTATTATTGCAGCAGTTGTTATGATTATCCTTGTTATCATCCCTTTTGCAGCTCAACCTGCAACAACCCTTAATACCAAACTGCTTTTCCTGATTCCTTTGATTCCTGTAATTATTACTTTTTTTTGCATTAAAAAGTTCTATAATGATTTCCGGAAACAGAACAGCGGATTTAATCCGGGCAATACATTCTTAAACACCATGCAAAATGTTCTGGACGGTTTCGGAATTAAAACAGTAGCTAATCTTAATGAAAAATTTATCCAAAAAGAACTGGATCTCAATCTTAAGTACCGTTACGGAAATGGCCAGGAATATTATACGATTGCGCTGAAAAGCATAGAAGCCATTAAAGACAAAAATCTTGAACATATTGACCAGACGCGTTACAGAATATTCTATGAAAGTGCCGTCAGCAACGATTATTATAAGAACAATCCCTTCTATCAGCTCCGCTCAGAATATGTTGTGATTACTACCGATATTAATGCAAAAATAAAAGTAGAGCTTCCTACAATGGCCAATTTATACTGGTCGGAAGAGGAGCTGAAGCATGTAAGTCCTGCTGAGTTTGTACGGGCATCCATGTCTGTCCCGTTCTTTTTTGAACCCTTCCAGAAAAGAATCAACAAGGATGATGATTCCGTGAAATATGCCTGGAAATTCTGGATGAATACGAAACCGGAAGGCATCTACCCTGCCGGGCTGTTCATTGATGGGGGAAGCATTTCCAATTTTCCCATTGATATTTTCCACGCCAGTGATGTATTTTATCCGAGAATGCCGCTTTTCGGGGTACAGCTTACAAGTGATTCTGATCTTCTTTCTGAAAAAGGAAAAACCAGTGAGGAAATCCTCAAAACTCCTTTTTCTTATGCGGGAAACATTATCAGCACATTAAAAGGGTTTAACGACAAATCATTTTTAACCAAGCACAGTTTTTACCGTCTTTACAGCATCCAGTCCGTTAATTGTGGCACAAGCAGCTGGCTGAATTTCTTCATGAAAAGAGAGGAAAAAGAGGATCTTTTCAACAGAGGTTTTCAAGCTGCACTTGATTTTCTGAATCAATTCGACTGGGAAAAATACAAATACGAAAGAATGATGCTTTCGATGAAGGAGGAAAAAATATTGAAGGAAGAGGATACGAAGACGGTGGGGTAAGGAAATTGGGGGGCTTTAACGCATATTTTGGGGTTCGGAACCCCAAAATATACGTTGTGAAATCCTCCGGTGGGGTTCCGTAACCATCTTACGGGGTTGCTTTACCTAAACAACGGGGTTCTGTACCGCTTTAGTGAGGTTATTTTAAGGGTCATTTAGGTTGCTGAACCTAAAAATAAGGGTAAAATACTCCATGGGAGCAGTGAATAACCCCGTGAGATGATTTCGGAACCTTAACCGATCTATACATAACTGGATCGCTTCATAAAAACCCTTTAAATATTATGTATAAAGGGGACTTTTATTATCTATTTTTTAAGCAAATTCTCTATAAGCTTGCCTTGTAATTCTATCAGTTTTGTAATTTGTTCTTGGTTTTTTAATATGCTCTCTATCAATTCTGGTGATTGCATATTCACAGTACCATTAACTAGATTAATTCCTCCTTCAATCTTTTCTATTTGATTATAATTTGTAAACTTTTCTTCAAATAATTGATTCATATCTATTCCTAATTCCTTTGCAATTCTACTAAGCAACATCGAATTGGGAATGCTTTTATCAGATTCAATATTAGAAATAGTGCTTTGTGTAACATCTAATCGAAAAGCTAAATCGTCCTGTGACCAGCTTTTTGCTTCACGATATTGTCTTACTTTAGTGCCTAAACTCATTTTATTAATATTTTAATCAAAAATATTAAAATATTAATGATATAGAAAATAAATATGTTTTAGTTTTGTTCAAGTTCTCCATGAGGTGAGAATTATTTTATTATATTTAGCAACTTAAAAAACACAACCAATTTATGAGAAAAAATTTATTTCTCCGGCTGTTTCTATTAATAGCCCTCGGCACTTTGCTGTACTCCTGCCGGACAGAAGAGGAGCTGAACCCCAAAAACAGTGAAGCCGGAAATTTGCAGTATGGCATATCCAAAGAGGCCTTTATGGGCAGCCTGTTTGTAACAGGCCTGAAAAGCAGCAGCTCTAAAAACGTGGCCTCTGCCCTCACAGCAGAAGAACTGGTAGAAAGACTGGACCTGGAAAAAGCCCATCTGAATTCGGGTAACGGGAAAGAAGTTTTTCATGTGCCTGTAAGAACATTCGGCAGCTACAAAAGATCGCTCCTATCTATATCTGGAAACGGAAATTCCATAGCTGTTCTATTAACCTATCCCAATCCGGAAGATTACAGACTTTTTTATATAACGGATCTCAACGGAAACCTTCTGAAGGAAGTGAAGATAGGGGACAATGGGAAAGAGCTTCCAACTTCTCCCAATTCAAAAGAATCCGGTATGGCAAGTAAAAGCGGAGATGTATGCGAGGAAGTGGTGTATGAAACATGTAGTTCAGGGCAGCACAGTTTTGAAACAGGAAATGCATATCAGTGCGAGTTTTGGAATAACCTTCAGGGAGGCACGCCCCCAAAATTATTTAAAATAAACGGCATATGTGGCGACACAGGAAGTGGCGGGGGTGGCACTACAATAGGCGGGGATGGATCTTCCGGCGGGCATTCAGCCGGTGGAAGCGGCACTTCTCCTGTAGGGGGCGGAGGCCCTCCCAAATATGATTTTTCCTCAGCTGATTGTGTGCAAAATCTTGATTGTGAAAACTGTAATATCCCGGGGGATACTAACAATGACTGTAAGCTGAGTTATGATGAAGCAATAGCCTTTAATAATAATCCCTGTGAGAAAACAAAGAGTATGCTTACCAAACCTAATGTGCAGCAAGGCATTAATAATATAAAAGCACAAGCATTGGCAACACTTAGTAACGTGAATGCTGGAGAAATTGGCTTTAAGGAAAAAAAAGATGGTACTTTGGCTCCGGCAGATGTCAACTCTGCGCATCAGGTAGTGTTTAATGATGTTACAGATTCTTATGGTGGTTATCATAATCATACAGCAACAGGAACGCATATGTTTTCTCCGCCGGATATTGTGGATGCATTATTTGGGTTTGCTACTGCACAAAACATACAGGATGGCGTAGGAAATGCATATCTTGGTATGATAGCTGGAGAATGGTGTAATACTTGCCCTAATAATGTTCAGTATATACATTATGTAATACAGTATACAGGAGCTGCTGCAGAATTGGGAGGCTATGTTTATACAGAAGCACAAATGAAACAATTTGAAAAAGATTATCGAAAAAAAGTCAATAAATTATTAAAAGATCCTCTAAATTCGAACAATAATGGAGCAACTCTTAATAATGTTGGATTAGAAAAATTATTCTTTGATACTTTAAAAAATATAGGAATAGATGGAAAAGTAAATTTACAGCGTATAGAGAGTAATGGAACGATAAATAATGTAACTTTAAATAGCAATGGTAGTATAAATGCTAACCCGTGCCCATAGATATTAATTAAATAATAAATAAAATATGAAAACAATATATTTAAGAATAGTAATTTTCACTTTAATTACAAATTTTATTTCTTGCAAAGCACAACAAGTCTATCCATTAAATGCAGACTATGAAGAAGTTCCTCAAAATTCATATTTAAAAGATTTAGATAATGAACTCACGCCTTATATAGGAATTTACAAAACAAATTTTAATGGAAATGAGGTCACTCTTTACATTACTAAGCAAGAACAAAAATTAGAAAAAACGGGACAGAAAACTTATTATATGGATGCTTTAGTAATAAAGTATATTGTAAAAAGTTCTACAGGAGCTGTTTTACAGGACACTAAAAATGATGTTAATAATCCAAACATAGAATTTTATAGCATAGGAACGAAACCAACACAAAATACCATAGTATTTTATTATAGTGGAACTAATTGTAGTGTGGGTTGGGGAGATATTTTCTTAAAGAAAATCAACTCAACTCAACTATCTTGGGAATACCGTCCGGATGATATTGTTACAACAGCAGCTAAATGCCCTCCAACATTGGACACAAAAATCTATCTTCCAGAGACAAAAGATTTAATTTTTACTAAGCAATAATAGCAAAGCCTCTTCGGAGGCTTTTCCCAAATGATGAAATATGAATATAATGCAATCAAAAATGCTATTAGCATTGACATTAATTATAAGTTTAATGTCTTGTAAAGCTCAAACCTTGCCTCTCAACACTGCTTTATTAGATATTCCGAATGGTTCTTATATAAAAGATACAAATAATGAATTAGCTCCATATGTAGGAACTTATAAAACTAACTTCAATGGGAATGAAATTACTTTGTTTATTACCAAACAGGAAGACAAATTAGAAAAAAGCGCTCATAAAAATTATTATATGGATGCATTAATTGTAAAATATATAGTTAAAAATTCTTTAGGTGCTACACTACAAGATACACAAAATAATAATATATATAATATTGAATTTTACAGTATTGATATACCATCTCCAAATACAATAGGTTTTCTATATAGTGGAACTAATTGTAGTGTGGGTTGGGGCGAAATTAATTTAAAAAAGATTAGTTCAACTCAAATCTCATGGGAATACCGTCCTAATGATATCGTTACAACAGCAAGTAAATGCCCTCCTAATTTGGACACAAAAATTTATCTTCCAGAAACAAAGGATTTGATTTTTACTAAACAATAAGTAAAGAGGTTGTCTCACTTTTGAGGCAACCTCTTACTTTTTTAGTAAAAAATCACAAGTTATCCAAAAACTCCAGATACATCGGCACACTCCTTTCCACCCATTCTTCGGAAGGATCGTTTTCGATTCCGTAATAGACGAAAGGCTCTTTATATTCTGCTCTGATATAATCAAAAGTGAGTTCATACGGACGGAAAAGCTCATTCATGGTATATTTATATTTTCCGGATGCGCTGTAGCCTTGTTCATCAATCCCAGCTGTAACCGCCAGGGTTATCTTCTTCCCTCCTAATTTATAGCCGCTTTTGCTCCCGTAGGCCCAACCGTAAAGAAGCACCTCATCGAACCATTTTTTCAGAAGTGGCGGACTGCTGAACCAGTAAAATGGAAACTGAAAAACGATTCTGTCATAAGATTCTATCAGCTGCTGTTCTTTGGCTACGTCAATTTTTTCGTCCGGATAAGCACCATACAGTGAACGAACAGTATATTTTTCCGGATGTTTTTTCAATTCCTCTATCCATCTTTTATTGATCGCTGATTTTTCTATATCCGGGTGAATGACTATTATTAATGTTTTCATTTCTATTTAAATTTCTTCAGCAAAAATAATATACGTAACTTACATTTTCAATAGTAGTGCCCAATTGTACGGTACTATAAAAAATGTAAGTAATGACTAAAATAAAGGAAACATCCACCAATTTTGCCAATAAAAAAGCCCTTTCCGATGAATGTCCCGAGATCTATGCATCCAATACTATCGGCGGACAGTGGGCGCTTGCCATCTGCTGCTACCTCATCAACGGAAAACTAAGATTCGGAGAGCTTAGGAAAAAGCTAAACAATATTACAGAACGTATGCTCACGCTGCAGCTCCGCAGACTGGAGGAAGACCGTATCATCACCAGAACTGTCTATGCTGAAGTCCCGCCACGCGTAGAATATGAACTGACCGAGATCGGATATAAGCTGAAACCGATCATCCTGGAATTTGAAAAATGGGGGAAAGAGCATAAGGAAATTATGAATGATAAGCATTCTGTCTCTGAATCTGAAAAGGCATAGACATTGACGAATTTAAATTTTAAGCAAAGTCATTCCTCTGAATTTTCATTAAACGGTTAAGGCCCTTTTCTATTGAGAAAACAAATTTACCCCTTTCAGAAATGTAATGATGACTTAATGAATACGAGAAGGGTATTGATTTCGACTATTTTTATAAGGAAGGTGAAGAAAATAATTTTCTCATTTACTTCAGTATACAGGGATAATAATTATTAAATTTAATCCGCCTTAAATCACCAAAAACTAAACTATGAAAAACTTAACCTTTTTAATCAGCTTATTAGCAGTACTCTTTTTTGGAATTTCAGTAAAAGGACAGAAAATCTCCGATGGCCAGACCATAGAGGTCAACGGAATGAGTGTCACATTTAATATTTTAAACAAAGAAAGTGTTGAAGCAGGCGGAAAGCCATATGACCGTTATAAGGTTTCGGCATCTGTAAAAAATACCTCAGATAAAGCGTACAACATCCGTTTGGCTTCTTATCCTCAGATTGTTACCAATACTGGTCTTGTAGAATTAGACTGTATCAATGCAACCGGTGCAAAACTGACCTCTAAAAAGATCGAGCTTAAAATGAAAGCGCAGATGATCAACGTGACCTACTCAGCATATGACAAATCCGGAAAATTTGCAACCAGCACTATTCCCGTAATAGGAAGCTATTATTTCGATCAGGGAGATACCATCAGTGACAATGCTATTTTTATTGTTCCACAAGGCGAAAAACCAGATGTTTCAGTAAGAAGTCTGAGATAATCTCATAAAATCCCGGAACTCTCAAGCTCCTTTAACCCCTACTCCTTCCAAAGCGGCTTCTGTTCCAGTATCTGATGATAAACAGGGCAGCTTTCGGTATGAGCACCTTTCAGATATCCTGTACTCATTAAAAATTCATTAACAATTTCTCCGCCCGTAAACTTGAATGTTTTTTTGAACAGCTTCATCCATTCCGGAAGGGTTTTCGGATGATGATGTTCCAGCCATTTTTCAAATGATCCAAATTCTTCCTGTAAAGTCAAAATGGTTTTAGCATTTTCAATGGCAGCATTCACTTTCAGCCGGTTTCTAATAATTCCGGGATCATTCAGCAATCTTTCCCTGTCCTTTTCGGTATATGCTGCAATAGCCTGAATATCAAAATTGTTATAAGCTTTTCTAAAGCTTTCCTCTTTCTTTAAAACGGTCTCCCAGCTCAGTCCTGCCTGGTTGATCTCCAGGATCAGTCTTCCGAAAAGTTCGTTGTCATCATGAATCGGGAATCCATAATAATGGTCGTGGTAGTTTTTATGCAGTTCTTTTCTGCTTTCGGGCTGCATCCCTTCTATGGCTAAACAATAACTCATTTAAATAAATTTTCTGTCTTGGTTAAAAATTGCTCTAAAGCTACTTTAATATCAATTCCCGTACGATCTGCCAACACGATCAGCCACCAGATATTTTCCCCTAGTTTATGTTCCAGCTCTGCAGCAGAATCTTTTTTCAACCATCTTTTCTGATGCGACATAATATCTCTTCCTACCAATCCGGCATCCGTAAGGTAAGCAAGCGCATCTTCTTCTAAGGTCCATTCTGTACCGTTGTGCTGACGTTCCAGCTCATGATACTTCTCCCTGATAGCCAAAGAACGTTTGATGATTTCGTCAAGATTATTTTGATCCATTGTTTTGTTTTCTTGAAATTGATGATTCTGAACAATTCAGGCAATAAAGATAAGGCAGGTTTGTGACAACTGTTTGTCAGTGGCATTTTAATTTTGAAATTAATGATATAAAATTTTAAAGAAACATCATAAATTAGAGACTCCAAAAAACAATCTATGAAATATCTTCTATCTCTGCTTTTTACCCTGCTTTTCCTTTCCTTTAATGCCCAGAAAATCTATTCCAAGGCTTACGGCAATTCAAAAAACACACCCATTATTTTTATCCACGGCGGACCGAGTGGAAATGCCACTTTATTTGAAGGAACTACAGCTCAAAAACTGGCAGAGAAAGGTTTTTATGTTATCGTATACGACAGACGCGGAGAAGGCAGATCTAAAGACGAGAATGCCTCTATGACTTTTAAAGAAAGTTTTGAAGATCTTAGTCAGATTTATAAAACCTATGGAATTAAAAAAGCAAACATCCTCGCCCACAGCTTCGGAGGAATCGTTGGAACACTCTTTACAAAACAGTTTCCTGAAAAGGTAAGCTCATTGACGTTAATCGGAGCTTTATTTTCCCAGCAGGAAACCTACGACCATATTTTAAAACAGGCTAAGAAAAAATTTAAAAACAATCCTTCTAAACTGAAAGAGATCTCTGAGATTGAACATTTGAGTAAAAACTCTGCAGATTACAGGAAAAGATGCTACAATCTAGCAAGTGATATGAATTTTTTCACCATGCCTTTCCCTACATCTGAAAGTCAGCAATTAAGGAAGGAATATGAATCCGGTGAGTTTTACGCAGTCAATTTCAGAAACCCGGAATCGCCTTTGAAATTTTATAAAAATGAAGTTCAGAACAATCTCGACAATACTGCCATTTTGAAAAGAATAAAAAAACATGGAATTCCCATTTTTGCTATTTATGGAAAAGATGATGGCATATTTTCAGAGAAGCAGCTCAACGATATGAAAACGATTGCCGGAGAAAATCATTTTAAGGTTATTGACAACTGTTCGCACTACTTATTTGTAGACCAACAGGATGAATTTCTGCAATTCATAAGCTTACATCTAAAATAAAGTGTAGTTTTGTGAAAATGCCCATACCAGGAACCCATATGAAAAATTACAAAGCACTCATCATGATGCTTATTTTGGTGTTTTCATTATCACCGTGTTCCGTAAAAAGAGATTTTCTAGGTATTTTTGATATCCAGCACATCAGTGGTTTAAATAAAATAAAAATAACAGCCGGGTCAGTATCTACATGTGATCTTTCTGCAAGCGCTTCATCTGCCCGAAGCATCTTTTCAAAAGCTGGTGTAAAACGTAAATGGGAAGGGACTCTTTTCAATTCAAATACAGTTCTCAGTTTTAGAGGGACAAAAAATACTTTCAACAAATATTCCGGACAAGCTTCCGGGAACAGTCCTCCGAAATATATTCTATTTAAAAGGTTGAAATTAAATCTGGCTTAAGTTTTAACCGGATCAAATTTTAATTAACAATCTTTTAATACTATACAATTTCAATGAAACATATTTCAGACAGCCGGTCTTATGACCTGGCCGGACTCTATACATTATCACTCCGCCTCGTTATCGGATGGACCTATTTTTCAGCTTTCTGGCGAAGGCTGATTCTCGAAAACAAACTTATTCCGGATGAAGCCGGATATATCGGGGAGAAATTCAATCATTTCCTGCCAAATGCTTTAGGAATAAAACCTCTTATAGAGTATCTGGTTACTCATCCGGATGCTCTGCACACTTCCATGGTTATTTTTACTATCGTTGAAGCTGTTGTAGGGCTCTTTATTATTCTGGGATTATTTACAAGATTAATGAGCATCGGGATTTTTGGCCTTGCAATGGGCATCTTATTAGGCTCCGGCTGGATCGGAACAACCTGTCTTGATGAATGGCAGATCGGTATCCTGGGAATTGCAGGAGGATTTGTTTTGTTCCTTACCGGGAGCGGGCCTTTTTCCTTCGATCATTACTTCATTAAGAATAATAAAAATTTCACCCGCAAAAAATGGTTTCCATGGCTGGGATCAGGTATCCTTCCTCTATCGAAGCCAAAAACAATTGTACTCGCAGGGTCAGTGTTCATTTTTGGACTTACGCTGTATACCAACCAGTATTTTCATGGTGGGGTCTGGGGAACGCTGCACAATAAATCTGTAAAACCTAAGATTGAAATTTCAAATATTTCCTTAGTCAACAGAGATCTATCATTTGAGATTTACAGAACAGAAGGTGTGGATGTTTACGGCTCTTTCCTGATCGGCATCCATATTCTGGATAAAAACGGAAATATTGTGAAAGCTTTAAACCATGCAGAACTTTCAAAATTCCCAAAAGAAAACATCAGGAATCATTATGTAGCTAAAGTAAAGCCGGGAAAGCACAGCCTGGTTATTCCTCTTGGCTCAAAGGCTGATCTTACCCTGAATCTTAATGATATTTTAGTGGAAAAAGAAGAAATCCATACGGTAAAACTGATCGACATTAGTGGTATAGAGTGGACGGCGAGGATTATAACTTTTAACCATTAAGGGTTTTTAAGTTTTTAAGAATAATAAGTGAGATGCTTCGAACTCTGCTCAGCATGACAATGTTAAAAGAGATTGTTAAAAAAAGTTCATATTTGAAATATCATGCTGAGCATAAACTGAAAGTTTACGAACGTAGTTCACGAAGCATCTTTAGTAAGAATATTTGTATTATTTCCACAAAAAACCTCCGGAATATCCGGAGGTTTTGTATTGAATTCGATTTAGTGCATGGCTTCACTTAAATCTATTTTTTCTTTACTTTTCCTTTCTTTAATGAAAAGGATAAACGGTATACATACGAGGAATATGACTCCTAAATAAAGGAAGACATCCATATACGAAAGCACGGTAGCCTGTTTTGTGACTGACATATCCAGCATTTTATAAGCAGCATTCATGGCTGCGTCGGGAGTCATTCCTTTTGCGACAAAACTGGCTTTTAATGCGTTCAGGCGTTGCTGTACATCAAAACTGTTTTCATCCAGATGGGAAATCAGATTGAGCCTGTACTTCTGGCCTGCATTGGCAATAAACGTAGTGATCGCCGCAATCCCGAATGAACCTCCGAGCTGCCTCATCATTCCTGTAAATGCTGCTCCCTGACCAATCTCCTGTCCTTTCAGTGTACTTAATGACAGTGAAGTGATCGGGATAAACAGAAGTCCTAACCCGGCTCCCCTTACAATCAGCATCCAGAAAAAGGCGTCTTTACTCGTATCTGGCGTCAGGATCTTGTAACCCCAGAAGCTATAGACAAAGAAGATGAAGAGTCCTAAAGATACCAAGATCTGCTGTTTTGCCCCTTTTGAAAGGAGCCTTCCGATAATTGGCATCATAAAGGCCGTCGTCAGGGCTGCAGGAATCATCAAAGCTCCCGACTGCAAAGCCGTCCAACCTAAAATACTCTGCGTATACAGCGGTACAATAAATGTAGAGCCATACAGTCCGAATCCTAAAACGAACGACATCACCGTTCCGATTCTTAAGTTCCCGTTTTTCAGTACCCTGAGTTCCACAATGGGATATTTGAAGGTAAGTTCCCGCCATAGGAAAAGGATGAAACCTAAGATGGCCGATACGGTAAATGTTACAATCATTCCACTTTCAAACCAGTCTTCTTCGTGTCCCCTTTCCAGGATAAACTGTAAAGACCCAACGGTAACAGCCAGCAAGGCAATTCCGATCCAGTCTACATCCGAAGCTTTCCGTTTTTCAGCATATTTCGGACTTTTTACAAACTGTAAAGTCATCAGCGTTGCTGCAATCCCAATCGGAATATTAATATAGAAAATATATGGCCAGCTGAAATTATCTACGATATATCCTCCCAAAGGCGGACCTAAAGTTGGGCCAATAATTACCCCCAAACCATAAATCGCCTGTGCCATACTTCTTTTCTCAATAGGATACGATTCTGTAATAATCGTCTGTGAGGTTACCAAGAGTGCTCCCCCGCCTATTCCCTGCATCAGCCTGAAAAATACAAGCTCCCAGATATTGGTGGCATTTCCGCATAAGAACGAAAATATGGTAAATATAATGATGGAAGCCGCGAAGTAATTTCTACGTCCAAACTGCTGTGACAGCCAGCTCGTCATTGGCACCACAATTACGTTACCAATTGCATAAGCTGTAATCACCCAGCCTACTTCAGAAAGTGTGGCTCCAAGGTTACCCTTCATCTCATTCAGGGCAACGTTCACAATCGTGGAATCCACAATTTCAAGCAGAGCACAAAGGATTGCCGTGATCGTGATGATCACTCTCCGGGCTCCATATTCTACTAATGAATCTTGCATAGTTTTTTACGATGTAAAAAGGTGAATTGTCAATAATTAATCATCTTCGTTGTCAATTTTCAACTTCATATTATCCTCATTCATTGACTTGCATCAGCAAAATTGACAATTCACTTATTTCACAGTTTTAATATTATTTAAGCGATACTTCTGCCTTCACGTTCATTCCTGTTCTCAGTCTTTTTGCAATATTCTTATCAAGATTTACAAAATCGATTTTTACAGGAAGTCTCTGAACCACTTTTACAAAGTTACCGCTGGCATTATCCGGAGGCAGGATTGAAAAAGTAGCTCCTGTTGCCGGAGAGAATGAGCTTACAACTCCATCAAATTCCTGGTCAGGGAAAGCATCAATCTCAATTTTCACTTTCTGACCTTCTACCATTTTATCTACCTGTGTTTCCTTGAAATTGGCTACTACCCATTTCTGGTCGTTTTTAACCAAAGCAAAAAGTTGTGATCCGGCCTGCAAGTACTGACCTGCCTGAGTGGAAACTTTTCCTACATATCCGTCTTCCGGAGCAAGAATCACTGTGTATGATAAGTTTAATTTAGCATTTTCCACATCTACTTCTCTCTGTTTTGCTACTGATCCTGCAACACTGATCTGTTGGGAGCTCGCTGCAGTCTGAGAAGACGCAATAGTAGTCTGCTGTGCAATCTGGTTTCTCTGATCCACCAAAACCTGAAGCTGTCTGTCCGCAGACTGTTTAGCCGCTAAAGCCTGTTCGTACTGCTGTTCTGTAATAGAATGGTCTTTTACCAGATTGGCATATCTTTTCAGATCCTGTGATGTTTTCCAGACGTTTACTTTTGCCGCTTCTATCTGGGCATTGGCCGTTGTTACCGCTGCTTGGGAAGAACTTATATTTTTTGAAGTTGCTGTAGTAGTTGCTTCCGCATTTGAAATGTTACTTTTAGCTGTTGATAAAGCAGCCTGAGCCTGCTCAAGGGCCATCTTCTGATCTCTGTTATCCAGAATCACCAAAGTATCTCCTTTTTTTACGAACTGATTGTCTTTTACTTTTACCTCTGCTACATATCCGGAAATTTTGGAAATTACCGGCGCCATATTGGATGTAATCTGTGCATCATCTGTTTCTTCGTGATACTGTCCGTAAGTAAAGGCTCTGTATCCATAGATCCCTCCACCGATTACTACAGCGGCTAAGATGATAGGAAAAACAAAATTTTTTTTCTTTTTAGGTTCAAGTTCAACGGTTGGTTTATTATTATTTTCCATTTTGGTTTCAGTCTGATTATTTAATTGTTAAAGTTCCTGTTGTCTGTAATAGTTTTCTGTACGCTAAAGCGGCATCTGCTTTCGCATTGATCACGCCTACGTTAGCTGATATCTGAGCTGCGTCCGCATCCAGAAGCTCTGTCATGGTTGCAAGACCGTTGTCGTATTTATTTTTGGTAATTCTGTAGTTTTCGTTAGCCTGTTCAGCAGCTTTTTCATATACTGCGATTCTCTTTTTAGAGTAATCCGTATTCTGATATTCTCTGTTAACGTCAAGCTTAATGTTATCATTCAGTAATTCATCGTTTGCTGCTAACTGCTTTTCTCTTGCCTGAGACTGTCTCAATGAAGAGTTTTCTTTCCAGATATTGGATAAATTGTAAGAAATTCCAACTCCTACGTTTACAGCATTGTATATGGTAAGGAATTTTGGAATGTCTGCGGCTACATATCCTCCGGTAAATGCTATGGAAGGAAGGTTTTCAGCTTTTGCGGATTTTGTTCCCAGTTCTGCCGCTTTTCTTTGCTGAGCCAAAGCCTGCAAATCTTTACGGTTTTCTTTAGCTTCATTTACATAGTAATCAACTGTTTTTACTTCAGAACCTTCATCAATATAATTCTGGTCTACTTCAATTTCTGTAGTTTCCGGAATACCCAGCAGCAGATCCATATTGATGTTGGCAATATTGTAGTTGTTTTTAGCTTCCAATAGCTGCAGCTCGATATTTGAGGTCTGAAGATTTGCTTTTAAACGGTCATTTCTAGCAATAACCCCGTTATTTTCAAGTTTAAGAAAAGTCTCATCCCTTTTTTGAGAAGCTGTAAGATTTTCTTCTAAAACTTTGATGGATTGGTTGGCTTTAAATAAATTATTATAAGCCTGAGCAACATTATAAGCGATGGCTATTTTATCATTTTCGGTGCTTAGTTTTGATGCTTCCACCAAATATTTTGCAGACTGGATACCGTATTTGATTCTTCCGCCACTGTAAATCGGTACACTAAGGTTAACCGATCCATAAGCAACCTGATGCACTTCCGGGCCTCCTGCTCCTGCTTCCGAAGCACTGGAAAGCTTTAGATCAACAGTGGGCTTAGTGGGTAGGTACATATAGCTCCCCGAAACTTTCAGTTCCGGAAGCTGCCTGTTTTTGGCTTCCAAAAGATCTGCCGTAGCTTCTTCGATCTTGGCGGCATCGATCTTAAGATTTTTACTGTTCTGGATTCCCAGCTGCACGGCTTCATCGAGAGTGAGCTGTTTTTTCTCCTGAGCATTTATGGCTGCAACTCCCATAAACAGGGATAATGCCAACACCGAGTTATTTATTCTCTTCATAACCTAAAAGGTCTTTTAGTAAATATTTTATATGTTTATTAAGTTCTGTGTAGTACTTTTCATCAAAAACTTCCTCATCATTTGTATCGTTGAGGAATTCTTTGTACATCTCTTTAGCATTGGATGCATAAAATAAAGTCCCGCTTACGGTAGCATGAAGTAAATAAATCGGAGGGTTTTTAGTGAAAATTCCTTTTTCCAGTCCGCTTTCAAGGACCTGCGAATACATGGAGATAAAGCCCATCTTGGTCTGCTTCAGAAATTCCACGATCTGCGGGCTTTCCGTGTGAAGCTGCTCACGCTGCATGATTCTGTAAAAACATTTTTGATGTCTTACTCTTCCGGAAAACTGGTCTACGATCTTTTCTATCTTCTGCCATTCATTGATATCTGTTCTTTCGAGAATATCTTTAGCAAAGAACTGACCTTCATTCATTCTGTATTCCACTAATTTCTCATACAGCTTTTCCTTGGATCCGAAATAATAAGAAATCATAGAGATATTTACATTCGCCGCTTTGGAAATCTCCCTCGTGGAAGTCCCTTCGAAGCCTTTTTCAGCAAAAAGCTTCTCTGCAGCAAATAATATATTTTCTTCTTTTGAAACCATAGCAATTCTATTTTTCAGGGCGCAAATTTACATAACATTTTGAATAAATCAAACGATTGATTGATTTTTTAATCAATATTTAATATTTGCTAATATAAACAGCTGAATATTAATTTCTTTTAAACAAAAATATTTTAAAGAAACTTAGGCCGCTATAAAATTCCATACACTATAAAGTCCGGAAAGGATCGGGACTTTATCATGTTATTTAAAATTTCAGAATGAATCTGTCTTAATTATGAGTTTTTGTGAATGTAACGGGATAGTTTGATTCCAAGGTCTGTCCATACAATTTTAGGATTTCCATTTCGGGTGAGGTGCAGATCCGCAGTGCTGATCTCTTCCAGAATACTTTCAATATTGGCCCCGCTGATGAATTTTGAGAATCCTGCCCAGTTGAAGCCGTCTGCATCAATCTTTTTATACACCAGATTTTCGGACTGGTAGTTTTGAAGCAGGGCAAGTCTGAAGATCTCGGAGCAGTAGTTCAGAAAGTTTTTCTGCTTTTCACGATTCCAGCCTGCAATTTCTCTGGCCCAGAGGATAATACTTTTCAGAAACTGAGGCTTCTTTTTTACCATGAATGCATCTCTTACCCATTGTATAAAAAGCTTTTCAAATTCATCGCTTTTATGTCCGGAATTTAAAATCTTCAGGGCTTCATTGAGATCTCCCTGTGCTTCATGAACAATTTCCCTAATCTTTTCTTCTGAAATTTGAAAATTCTTCTTAAAATAGTTTTCAAGATCTTCATCACTGATTCTTGGAACTTCCACAATCTGTGTCCTGGAAAGAATGGTGGGAAGAATATCATTGGCCGTTTCAGCAGTAAGAAGAATGAGCGTTTTTGCCGGTGGTTCTTCCAAAAATTTCAGAAACTTATTCGCGGCAGCTATATTCATTTTATCAGCTCTCCAAACGATCAGGATTTTGGTTCCGCCTTCAAAACTCTTTAAAGCGAACTTCTGGTTCTGGTCATCAATTTCATCTGCAGAGATAAAAAGCTGTTTGTTTTCAGATTCCAGAAAAGCGGTCCAGTCGTCATAGCTTGCATAGGGAGAAGCCATAATCATTTCCCTGAAATCCTCAAATTTATTTTTACTTAAAGAATTTTTGTTATCGGTAAAAACGGGGAAACTAAAGTGCAGATCAAGATGATTCAAGTGTTCCACTTTCGAAGCAGCATGCTCATTTTCCTGGCTGAAGATCTCTTTGGCATACGCCAAAACCATAGGAAATGTCCCATATCCTTCTTTTCCTAAAAAAAGTTGGGCATGGCTTACCCTGTTTTCAGCAATGCTTTCACGAAGAAGTTTTTTCAGATTTTCCTGTCCGGCGATGTTCTCCCAATTCATGGCTCAAAGATAAAGAATTTTTGGAACGGATGATTTGTGAGATGTGAATTTTGCTTCGCAAGTGAATGGCGGATTTTAGTAATATAATTTATAAATAAGACATAAAAATCATGAACAAAGCGGATTCACAATTGACAATTCATCATAATTATGGCTATTCATCCCCCTTAACAAACTTTAACCACATATAATTTTTACAATTCATTAATATTTAAGATATTTGCGCATTGTTTTAAAAATAAAGAATGAAAAAAATCTTTGCCGTATCATTCATATCAGTTGGATACTTCCTAAATGCACAGAGTATCAGTAACTCTCCGTATGCAGCTTATGGAATTGGAGATGTAAAATATGATAATACGATTGAAACTGCCTCTATGGGTGGTATATCTACTGCTTATATCAGTGATTTCACGAGCAGCTTCAATTTCGCAAACCCTGCGAATAACTCTAATTTCGAGCTTACAAGCATCAGGCTGGAAGCTACCAACGAAAACAATTACTTCAAAACCGATTATAACGATACGAAGTCTACCAAGCACTCTACGTATCTTTCTAATATTGCATTGGCATTTCCATTGTCTCCAAAGGTAAAGATGGGATTTTCTTATCAGCCGTACAGTTCTAAGAGCTATGACATTGTAAATACTATTAAAACCTACGAAACTGTAGATGGAGTTCAAGTATTAAACGGATATTATACTAACCGTTTTAAAGGTAGTGGAACCTTGAATACTGCGCAGGCTGCGATTTCATACAAAATCGACCAAAACTTTGCGGTAGGTTTGAGAGCTAATCTTTATTTTGGAAATCTTTATGATCTGAACGAGCTTAGATCTTATGATAAAGACGGAGCTTCCAACGCTGAATACATCAACGGTTATGAAACCAAAAACAAGATCAAAAACTTTAACTTCACTCTTGGGGGTAGCTATCAAAGTCTGAATACCCGTACAGACAGAAAATTAACCATAGGGGCTACAGCTACATTTGGTAATACCAGCAATATGACTACTGATTACACCAACAGTACTTATGTATATGCTGATGCAGCACAAACGGTTAAAGCTTTGGAAACGATTATAGATCAGAAAAGCACAAGCTCTAAAAATCTTCTTCCATTACAGGCATCCTTAGGAGTTGGATATGGGAGTGAAAACCACTGGTTCTTTTCAGGACAGCTGGATTATAAAAAAGGAGAAGACATTTCTTATTTTGGAAAAACTTTTGACTTCCAGGATACCTACAGAATTTCTGCCGGGGGATGGTATCTGCCGAATTATAACAACTTCAGAAGCTATTTCTCAAGAGTAACCTACAGATACGGGGCGTTCTATGAAAGAGGAAATCTTAAAATAAACGGTACCAGCATCAATAAGTTCGGAGTATCTGCGGGAGTATTGCTTCCATTCAAAACCAGCAGTATTACAAGAATGAGCGGTCTTGAACTTGGCTTGGAAGTTGGAAAAAGAGGAACTCTTAATAACAACCTGATCAACCAGAATTTCATCAACTTAAAAGTCGGCTTCAACTTTGCTGACAGATGGTTCAGAAAGACTCTGTACAACTAAAATGAATTTTTCAATAAAAATATCATATAAAAATATAGCATGCCTTTTTAGTTGTGCTATATTTTTTATACTGACATCCTGTGAAGAAGATCTCACCAAAGCCAATGGAAACAAAAGCAAGAACTTCCCATCGCAGATCATCAATAACGCTAATATTATACAGAGGGATTCAGGTTTTATATCTTTAAAGGCCAAGGCTCCGATCATTGAAAAATACGAGCTGATCGACAGCCCATATGTTGTGGCTAAAAGAGGGATCAACATAGAGTTTTATGATAAAAAAAAGCCAAAGGTACCTGGTAAAATTACCGCTAAATATGCCCGTATTTTTGAATATAAAAGATTTTACGAAGCTAAAGGCGATGTAAGGATTACGACCAATGAAGGGCAGCGATTTGCGATGCAGAGTATTTATTGGGATCAGAAAAAGAAAAGGATCTATACAAAAGATACGGTATATGTCACTATGGAAGACGGCTCTACCCTGGTTGGTGCCAATGGGATGACAGCCAAAGATGATTTCTCCGAATATACTTTCTTCAACAATTCAGGGGATTTCAGTACAAAAAGACTTGAAGAAAAAAAAACACCGCAGTAATATGAAAGTTCAGGCTATTGGACTCATGTCCGGAACCAGTCTGGATGGTCTGGATATCTGTTTTGCCGCTTTTGAAAAAAAGAAGGATTGGAATTTTCAGATCATAAAGGCTGAAACCCTTCCCTATTCTCAAAACTGGGAAGAAAAACTCAGAAATTCGATTCATTTACCTTCGGAAGAATTACTGGAACTTCATTCGGAATATGGTTTTTATCTAGGACAGAGTGTCAGGGAGTTTATTGACCGTAATCATCTTGAAAATATTGATCTGATCGCCTCTCATGGCCACACTGTTTTTCACCAGCCTAAAAAGAAATTCACCCTCCAGATTGGAGATGGAAGAGCCATCAAAATAGAAACAGGGCTTCCTGTTATTTATGATTTCAGAAGCCAGGACGTGTTGATGGGAGGAAACGGAGCACCTTTAGTTCCCATCGGGGACGAACTTCTTTTCTCTGAATATGATGCCTGCCTGAATCTTGGCGGATTTTCCAATATTTCTCTAAAGCAGGAAGGCAAAAGAATAGCTTTTGATATTGCTCCTGTCAATATTGTCCTGAACAGGCTTGCTCAGAAATTCAATAAAAACTTTGACGAAAATGGTGATTTTGCAAGAAAAGGCAAGCTCCACGATGATCTTTTAGCCAAGCTTAATTCCTTAGATTTTTACAAGCTGTATCATCCTAAATCTTTAGGAGTTGAATGGTGCAATGAGACTATCTTCCCACTTTTGGAAGGCATTAAAACTGAAGATGCCATAGCTACTTTCACTGAGCATGTGGCCCAGCAGATCTCAAATGTTATTAACTTAAACCATTTACAAAACGTCCTATGCACCGGTGGAGGCAGCTATAATATCTGTCTTATCGAAAAGATCAGGGAAAAAACAGAATTTACGGTTATCATTCCGGAAAGGCAGATCATTGACCACAAAGAAGCGCTGATCTTTGCCTTTATGGGAGTTTTAAGGATGAACAATGAAATCAATGTCCTTTCTTCTGCAACCGGCAGTACCAGAGATCACAGCTCAGGTGTGTGGGCATAAAAAAACCTCCATTGCTGAAGGTCTTCATATTATTTGTAAGCTTCGATTTTATCTGTCAGTGTATTGATAAAGTTTTGAAGCGGTTTTTCTACCATCATTTTTATAAAAGGATTAAATTTCCCTTCAAAAAGCATCTGAACTTCAGTTTGACTTTCATTGATAGAGTTTAAAGCCGCTGTTAAGGTAAAATCCAGACTTGAGCTTGCAGACTTTAAAACGGCTTTCTGCTCATTCACTTCATCTATTTTCAGAGCAATTTCAGGCATTCCCTGAAGACCGAATTTGAATCCATTATCTCTGGTTTCAAATTTCTGAAGACCGTCCGGCATAAAATCTTTATAGTTTTCAGGCGATTTCAATATTTCAGACAAGTCTTTAGATGATTTATTGACAATAATCTTTCGTCCTTCTAAATTCATTTTTTATTTTTGTATTTAAATTCTTAATTCTTACAAATATATGTATAAAGTTTTTGTGAACGAAAAAAAATTATTAGTGTCTAAGCATCCCGAGCCTCTTGAAAAAGAACTTAGGTACGAAAGTTTCACAACTTTAGAGATTGCATTGGATCTTTTGGAAAATACTTCTGTGAAAGAACTTAATGTTTTCGGTGAGAATATTGAAGAAATCTGGAGCGAATTCCAGAAGCTTTTCAGAATCATAGAAGCGGCAGGTGGCCTGGTCAGCAACCCTGATGGAAAGCTACTTTTTATTAAGAGGTTAGGTAAATGGGATCTACCCAAGGGTAAAATGGAAAAAGGTGAATCCCGAGAAGAGTCGGCGGTAAGAGAGATTGAAGAAGAAACCGGACTAAAAGATGTGGAGCTGGTAAAATTCATCAATACAACTTACCACATCTATATTGAAAGAAACGGTGAAAAAATCCTTAAATGCACGCATTGGTTTGAAATGAACTTCAAGGGTGAAGACACCTCAAAACCTCAGATAGAAGAAGGAATTACAGAAGTTGCCTGGAAAAACACCACTCAGATCGAAAATGAAGTTTTCCCAAGCACTTTCCAAAATATTAAGCTGATCGTAAAAGAATTCTGGAATTCAAAGCTTAAATAAATTCGATAGACTTTTCAAGAGCAATTCCCCTTGAACCTTTTAACAGAATATTTTCAGCGTGGATTTTATTCTGTTTAAGGTATTCTATCAATTCTGCCGTATTTTCGAAAGACAGCGATGAAGAATTGACTGCTTTAAAATGCTTTCCTACCGTAATGATTTGGTCAAAAGCTAATTCCTGGGCAAGCTTTAAGATATTTCGATGTTCTTTTTCACTCTCCTCACCCAATTCAAGCATATCACCAATAATGATGGTCTTACTGCCTTCAAAAGTTACAAAATTATGCAGTGAGGCAGTCATAGAGCTTGGATTGGCATTGTAGGTATCCAGAACTAATGTTGTATTTTCTTTTTTTACAACCTGCGAACGCATATTGGTCGGAGTATAGTTTTCAACAGCATGTTTTATTCTTTCAAAGCTGATCTCAAAATAAAGACCAAGACTGGCTGCTGCACATAAATTGGTAAAATTATATTCTCCAGTCAGTTTAGAAACAGCTTTCATACCCTGATAGTCTAGCCCTACAAAGTGTTCTTCGGAAAACAACCCGAACTGATAATCAGAAGTACCTTTCCCAAAGGTAATTTTGGGTGTATAGTTTTCTGTTTTTTCTGCCTGTATCGGATCATTTTCATTGACAACAATAGTCTGATTATGATTTTTCAAATAATCATACAGCTCAGATTTCCCTTTGATCACGCCATCAAATCCACCGAAGCCTTCCAGATGGGCTTTTCCAAAGTTGGTAATATATCCAAAATCCGGCTGTGCAATGGTACATAAAAGCTCAATCTCTTTCTGGTGATTGGCTCCCATTTCTACCACTGCCATCTCATGCTCAGGCTTAATGGAAAGAATCGTTAACGGAACTCCAATGTGGTTATTTAAATTTCCGGAAGTATACTGTACATTGAACTTCTCAGAAAGCACTGCATGGATAATCTCCTTGGTCGTTGTTTTTCCATTACTTCCCGTAAGTCCGATAACAGGGATTTTAAGCTGATTTCTATGGTGAACTGCAAGCTGCTGCAGAAACTCCAGCGTAGAAGGAACATAGAAAATATTTCTATCCTTATTTTCAAATTCCTGTTTCTCCACAATCACTGCCAGAGCTCCGTCATCAGCAGCTTTTTCTGCCAGGGTTGCAGCATTGAAATTTTCACCGGAAAAGGCAAAGAAAATATCATTCTTGCTGACTTTTCTACTGTCAATCGTCACTTTATCTGACTGTAAAAATAAAGGATAAAACTGTTCTATATTCATAGTTCAAAAATAAAAAAACCTTCCGGAAATCCGGAAGGTTTTTTATAAGTATTTTTTGATAATATTATCTTCTAGTTCTGCCTTTATCGTTAGCTCTAGCATCCTGTGCAACACGGAAGCCAATCCATCCATAAGCCTTACCTTCGTTTTTATATCTTCTTTGTCCCGGATCCAACCAATATGCTGTATCCTGCCAAGAACCACCTTTTACCACTCTTACGTCATTAGACACTGCAGAGGTTCTGTCTCTGGTATCTTTCTGAAGTTTCACTCTTCCTCCTGCATCTACAACAAACCTTCTCTGAGGAGCATTGTACATATCAAATGAAGAAGCCGAATCTGAAGCTCTGTAATATTCTAAAGAAGACTGTCTGTCACCATCTCTGTAGTTTCTGTGATCAGCAACGGTTTCTCTTTCAAACTGTCCTGGAAGACCTCTGTATACTAATCTACCATCTGATAAGGTATCATACTTGATTGTACCTTCGTCGATCATTTTGTAAGTTCCGTCACCGTTTCTTACAATAGCCTGAGGCATATTTCCTCTATAGTAGTTGAAATCGTTGAAGTCTTCATCAATAATTGGTCTGTACACGTCAGCCGTCCATTCAGAAACGTTTCCATACATACCGTAGATTCCAAGATCATTAGAAGGATATTGTCTTACGTCTGCTGTTTGTGCAGCTCCGTCATTTTTCCATCCTGCAATACCGGAATAGTCACCTTTTCCCATTTTGAAGTTTTCAAGGAACATTCCTTTATCTCTTCCTTTGGTACCTCTTAATCTTTCGATTTCAGGCTTTTTACCAAGGTATTGATTGTATTCTCTGTTTTTAGCCATACCAAGAGCAGCATATTCCCATTCCACTTCTGTAGGAAGTCTGAATTTCTGAACCATTGAAGCATTTGGGGCTCTGTTTGCAGAAAGAAGTCTCTGGTTGGTTGTTTTCATACCAGATTTTTGCTGCATTCTTTTCTCGTTGATGTATCCCTGCATTTCCGGATCATTCGCTTTGAATTTATCCATATTGAATGCAGTTCCACCCTGGTTATTGGATTCGTTGATATACAAATCTTTAGCAATAACTCCGGCTTGCATTAAAGCTTTTTCATTCGCTCTGTCTGTAAGCCATTCACAGTATCTGTTCGCCTGAGTCCAGGAAACGCCTACTACCGGGTAGTAATCGAATTCCGGGGAACGAAGATACGTTTCATTATAATCGTTTCTAGCTAGTTTGTTGTCCCATAAGAGAGTATCTGGCAAAGCGCCGTTATAGATCTCCTTGAAGCTAGGGTCACTTGGTGGAAATACATACTTCAACCATGTAAGGTATTCGCGGTATTCGTAGTTAGTAATTTCTGTTTCTCCGATGAAGAATGAACTTACCTGCATTCTGCGCGGTGTGTTATTCCAATCATGCATAACATCATCTTTCACTAATCCCATTGTAAAAGTTCCACCTTCTACATATACCATTCCTGGCCACCCCTTCTGTTTTTGTTGCTTTCCTGCAAAAAACCAACCTTGTTTTTCGTTTGGTTTCCAACCCGTCTTGCTGACAAATTTTTTAGTACCGCCTCCTTTGCTGGTCCCGGATCCGCCACAGCTGGTTAATGCAAGTGTAGAACTTAATGCTATTAATGAAAACAACTTTAGTTTTTTCATAGTCGATATAAATATTTTCAAAGTACAAAGAAAAAATAAATTATTCAATAAATCAAGTAAACATTTGATTTTTTTGAAAAACGTTAACAAATTAATTTTATTGTATCACAATTTAATTCTAAAATTTTCATTTTATTTGTAATTCAGAAATTTCAATAATAAACATGAAACAAAAAATCACCTTTTTATTACTAATCTCTTTTGTGTCAACACTTTGGGCCCAGAGAAAAGCCATAGAATGGGAAGGCTCTAAAATCCAAGATTTTGGTGACACAAAATTAAATCTTCCAAATTTCAAAAATGAAGGTTTTTCGTTCAGCCAAAATAATGTTTTTATCATCACCAAACAAAAAATAGGAGAAAAGCAGCTGAAAGTTTCGGATCTGGCCTGGGAAAGTGTTTCCACTAAGGATTTATATGATCTTGACAAAGGCAGACTGCCGGATTATGACATTGCAGATGTTGCTTACTATACGCTGGAAGGAGAAAGATATGCGAGCATCAGTGTGTCCTTATTTAAGAATGTAAAGGGACGTATCCAGAGACTTTCTTCATTTAATATTTCTGAAACAGCAGCTCCCAACAATTTCACATCCGGAAATGCAAACAAGGTGGGAAGCACTGCAAATCCTCTTTCGAGTGGTGGCTTTTATAAGATTAAAGTAGACAAATCGGGAATATTTAAAATTACAACACAGTTTTTAAAAGATAACGGCATTAATCCGGCTTCTGTAAATCCGAAAAATTTCAGAATTTATGGAAACGGTGGTGTAATGCTTCCTGAATATAACCTGGACACCAAATACAGCGCACTTCAGGAAAATGCTATTCAGGTAGTGGGTGAAGAAGATGGTGTATGGAATGACGGGGATTATGCTTTGTTCTATGCTCAGGGGCCAAACGGATATAATCTTTATGACGCATCCAACGGAAATGGTTTTAAGAGAGTGGACAATAGAATGGACAGAAGCAATAATGTCAAAAATATATATGAAGATTTTTCTTACTATTTTATCAATTTTGACAAGGGTGCAGGCAAAAGAGTTCAACCAGTCGACGTTAATCTTCCGGCCGGTAATTTAATAACAAGGTATGACAATTACCAGGTGATTAACAATGACCAGAAGAATCTTTTAAAAGTAGGACGAATCTGGGTAGAAGAAGCACCATTTACCACGGATAAAGCAGTAACTTTTACAACCAATTCACCAATACAGGCTGGTGATGTCATAAGATACAGGACACAGGTGATAGGCTATAGATCTCAGCAGAATACCGTTGAATTTAAAATCAACAACCAAAATCCTATCCCTCAGACGGTTCCTGCCAATACCAATAATTATGTATTTGATTTTTATCAGCTAAGATATGACGGAACGATATCCAACCTGAGCGGAAATCAGATTACTCTTAATTACGCTCCCAATATTTCTGTAAACCCTAACGGGGTTTTCCATTTTGATTATGCGGAAGTACAGTATAAAGAAAATCTTGCCTTCAACGGATCTCAGATGAATTTCAGGGATTTCTCACTTACCAGCGGAACCAATATTAATTACGGCTTTGGTATTTCCAATGCAGCAAACCTTGAACAGGTATGGGATGTAACTGATATTACGAATGCCAACAGAAGAGTAAATAAAGCGGGTGCCGGCAGTTTTAATTTCGGCTATTTTACTTCTGACCCAAATTTCAATAATGAATTTGTGGCTTTCCGTGCTGATGCAGCCTATAACCCTCAGTTTGTAGAAAGAGTTGCCAACCAGAATCTTTCCGGGCTGCAGAATGTGGATTACCTGATCATCACGGTTCCTGAAATGATGGGTCAGGCACAGAGACTGGCCAGCTACCACCAGACTAAAAACAATTATACGGTAGAGATCGTAGATGCGGCTAAGATTTATAATGAATTCGGAAGCGGAAGCAGGGATCTTACTGCAATAAGAGATTTTGTAACAAAACTTAATAACAGCGCAAGACTTAAATATGTATTTATTTTGGGAGACGCTTCTTATGACTACAAAAACAGGATCTCTGGCAATTCCAATATCGTTTCCGGCTATCATGGTGAAAATTCAGCAGATTTTGTCGGTTCTTTTATAACCGATGACTATATCGTAATGACGCAGCCGCAGACTGCTTCTTCTATTGAAAATAACCTGCCTGATATCCCTGTAGGAAGAATTCCTGCAGCCAATGTGACTGAAGCAGGAAATATGATCAGTAAAACCCTTGCCTATTACAATGCTCTTCCCGGCCAGTCTTCTCCTTTCGGAGAATGGCGTATGAAGCTTGATTTTGTAGTAGATGATGATAAAGATGGAGGAAGTCCCTTCCATGAGGTAATGAATAATACGCTATCCAGTGTTTTTGAAGCTCCCGGCCAGCAGGATCTGAAAGAATATAATGTGAGAAAATTATATCTGGATGCTTTCCCGGCCCAAAGTACAGCGGCCGGACAAAGGTTTCCTCAGGTGACTCAGGCCATTTCAAATGATATCGGGAACAGTCTTTATTTGTTCTATTTCGGACATGGAGGAATCAACGGATGGGCACAGGAAAGAGTGCTGACGAGTACTGAAATTCAAAATTCCAATAACTTCTCCAATGTATACAGCAGATTTCCGTTTGTATCTACCATTACCTGTGAATTTACATTATGGGATGAACCGGCTACTTCTTCTGCAGGGGAGCAGTTCATTAAGCTTAAGCAAGGAGGTGCTGCTGCCATGATTACATCAAGCCGTGCCATTGGGGTAGATTACGGACGTAACTTCACAGATCTTTATACGAAGAATATTTTCAAACTGACCAGCGACGATTTTGAAACTTTAGGATATGCTCATTTAAATGCTAAAAAACAAAAAGGAGCCAATATCGACCATCTGAAAGTAAATTTACTTGGGGATCCTGCAATGAAACTGAGCAGACCTCAAAGACAACTTGTTATCGACAATATTGAATCTCCTGTTCCGGGATTGATCAGAGGTCTGGATTTTATTAAAGTAAAAGGCCATATCAACAATCCTAACGGAACGGTTAATACAACCTTCAACGGAAGGGTTTCTATCAATATTTTTGATAAAAGATTAAACAAAAAAACCTTGAATAATGACGGAGCATTAGCGCCTGTCATGGATTACACAGAAGAAGGAAGTGCTATTGTTAAAGCTTCAGGCACCGCAGTAAACGGAGTATTCACTGTAGAATTCTATGTACCAAAGGATATCAACTATGCTGTGGGACAAGGAAGAATATTGGGCTACGCAGACAATAAAGTAACGGACGTATTCAATAACCAGGCAGTACAGGTGGGAGATATAAACCCTAACGGAATCAATGATAACGAACCTCCAAAAGTAAAATTGTACATGAATAATACAAATTTTGCTGACGGCGGAATCACGAACCAGAATCCAATGCTTTTGGCCTGTGTTACGGATGACACGGGAATCAACTCTACAGGATCAGGTGTGGGCCATGATATTACCGTTTATCTTGACGGGCAGATCATCAACACGGTTGTTCTGAATGATTTCTTTGCATCAGGCGAAGGAAACGGATGTCTGAGCCCGAGTCTTGCTGATTACCAGAAAGGAAATGTAACCTACCCTTTCAGGAATTTAGCAATAGGACAACACCAGTTAACATTTAAAGTTTGGGACATAAACAATAATTCTACAACGTCTACGTTAAACTTTGAAGTTAAGGATGAAACCGATCAGCATTTGATCATTAACAGACCGCTGAACTGGCCGAATCCGTTTACCAATAAAACGTACATCCAGTTTGAACATAACTGCGATGATATTTTAGATGTAAATGTTCAGATCTATACAATAACAGGAAAATTAGTGAGAACATTATCTCAGCCTGTGGTTGCAGAACCGTTCCTACAGGGCTTTAGAACGCCTCGTCAGGCAATAGAATGGGACGGAAGAGACGATTTTGGGTCAACTGTTGCAAAAGGTACGTATATTTTTAAGATATTTGCAAAAAGTCAAAATCAAGAAAAATGCAAAGGAAGTGCTACAGCTGTAGAAAAAATGGTACTTTTGAAATAAATTAAATAATACATAGACAATAATTGTTATAAAAAACTGATAATATATAAAAGACAACATATGAATTTAACTACTAAACTGCTTTTGGGATTTGGTTTAAGTGCTGGTTTTTTAGGCTATTCGCAAGATTTAAGTAAAATAAATCCAGTATTAACCGGAGCTCCTTTTCTAAGAATTGCACCAGATGCAAGAGCTGGAGGTATGGGAGACCAAGGGGTGGTAACTTCACCGGATGCATTTTCACAATTCTGGAATGCGGCAAAATATCCTTTTAGCAGAACAAGTTCTTCCATAGGTCTTAACTATACGCCTTATATGGGGAAACTTACCAATGATGTATTTTTACTATATGGTGCATTCCATAAATTTTTAGGCCAGGAAGAAAGATCCACTATTTCTGCAAGTATCTATTATTTCAACATGGGTGAGGTAGACCTTACTCAGCTGGTAGGTTCAGAAGTCACTTCTATGGGGACGTCAAAGCCTAATGAATTTTCCATTGACGTTGCTTACGGTCTGAAACTTTCTGACTCTTACTCAATGGCTGTTACCGGGAGATTCATCCGTTCGGATTTAGCCGGAGGCTTCAACACAGATACTACCCTTAAAGCTGCTAACTCTTTTGCAGTTGACGTTTCAGGATACTATACCTCTCCAAGATTTTCAAGTTTCGGAGGATATGATGGTAAAGTGAATGCAGGTTTTGCTATTCAGAACCTAGGTCCGAAATTAGACTATACAGGAAATGAAGAATCAAGATCTTATTTGCCTACGATGGCAAGATTAGGGCTTGGATATGATATGTATTTGGATGACATGAACAAGATCGGCATTAGTGTAGAAGGCTCTAAGATTTTGGTTCCGGGATCAGAATATGTAGGAATAGATCCTAACACAAGACAGCCAAGATATGAAGTCCCTAACGTAGGAGTAATGGCAGGGATCGGAAAGTCGTTCAAAAATAAAAACTCTATCATGATGAGTGGTGCTCTAGAATATTCTTATGACAATGCATTTGCCGTAAGAACAGGTTACTTCCACGAAAGTGAAGAGCAGGGAGCAAGACAGTTCGCTACAGCAGGTATCGGATTGAAATACCGTTCTTTCGGGCTTGATATTTCTTATCTGATCAATATGTCAAAAATCAATACTGCTTTAGATAATACCCTTCGTTTCGGTCTTACCTGGAACATTGGTGATGAAACATCTAATGTAGATTATTAAGATATTTAATACCCAAATACAAAAAGCCTCATTTTTATGGGGCTTTTTGTATGCACCGAATCGACAACCGGTCAATGGTGAATTTTGCTTCGCAAGTGAATAGTGAATTGAGGGATAAAAAAATTCACTGCAAAGCAAATTGACAGCGCAGCTTATTCATCATTCACACTCCTTTGGCAAATAGTACAATCCCAGCACTAAATTTGTGTTAGACTCAACCACAATCTATTACCAATTGAAAAATTATTAAAGAAATATAATATATAAGTTTGCAAAAGTCTCATTTTTATAAGGCATTTCTTGTTTTCAATAATTAATTTTGTAGTATGAACTATTCAGCAGAACTCAAAAAATTTGTTACCAGCCAATATGTATATTCTGCGATCAGAATTACGCTGGCAACCGTTCTGCCTTGTTTAGTCCTCGCCCACTTCGGAATCCTGAAAGAATACTTTTTATTTCCTCTAGGAACCAGCTTTGTAGCACTTTGTGACCAGCCCGGACCTTTTATCAGAAGGAGAAATGCGTTGACCTTTGCTATTTTTTGTTTTGTGTTCGTTGCATTTATTGCCAGCATGGTCATGAATTTTAAAGTCCTGGTCATCCTGGAGATCATTGTGTTCGGAATGTTTTTTTCCCTTATCGGGGTTTACGGACAGAGACTTGCCGCCGTGGGTTCGTTATCTCTTGTTGTGCTGGCGATATTTATTGACGGGCATCTTACAGGAGGTAATATTTTTAAAAGCCTGCTGATCTTTGCATCCGGCTGTATCTGGTTTTTATTGATTTTCCTTGTGGTTACCACCATCCAGCCTTATAAACTGGCAGGACAGATGATCGGGGAAAATTATCTGCAGCTCGCAGAATTTTTAAAAATCAAAGCTAATTATTACCAGAAAAACCCTGATTTTGATAAACTGACCACTCAGGTTATTGCCAAGCAGGTCGGGATCAAAAACCTTCAGGAAGAAACCAGGGAAACCGTTTTCAAGACGAGAACCATCGTTAATGAATCAACAACAACCAGCCGTCTGCTGATGCTGATGTTCTTGAATTCCATGGACCTTCATGAAAAGCTGATGACCTCTGAAAGTGATTATCAGAAACTGCAGCAAAGCTTTGAAGACAGTATGATCCTGGTCAATATCCATGATTACCTCAACCTGCTCGCCGAAGAAATTACCAATATTGGAATCTCGCTTCAGATCGGAACAAGGGCAAAATCCATTTTTGATCTGGAACATGAACTGAAAAACCTTAACGTTCATTATTTTGATTTACGCAATAAGCAGCTGACTCCGGATAATCTGGAAAATTTCATGATCCTCCGTCAGATCCTGATGCGCATCAATGAGATTACAAAAGAGATCAATGAAATTTATAAAGTATTTTCCCAGGATGTGAAACTGGCCAAAAGCCTTTCTACAGGGTTAGATTTAAAAAAGTTCATGCCTAATGAGGAAAAGCTCAACTTCAAAGTTTTAAGGAATAATATTTCACTTTCCTCCTCTCATTTCAGACATGCAATAAGAATTACAACTGCTCTGCTTGTGGGCTATCTTTTTTCTATGTTCGATTTTCTGGGCCTGGGCCATACCTATTGGATCCTGATCACGATTACAGCAATATTAAAACCCGCCTATTCCATTACGAAAAAAAGAAATCTACTCCGTTTATACGGAACCATTGCAGGCGCAGTTATTGCCTATACGATTCTACATTTTATACACTTCAATGGTCTTTTATTTACCATTCTGCTTTTGAGCATGATTATGTGTTTCAGCTTTCTGAAAGGCCGCTATTTCTGGGCGGTGCTGTTTATGACGATCTATGTATTTCTGAGCTTTAACTTTTTAAATCCCGGAAATGTAAATGTGATTTTTAAGGACAGAATTCTGGATACCATTATAGCCGGAGTTATTGCTTTTGCCGTATCCTATATTGTTCTGCCTGTATGGGAGCATACTCAGAATCTTGATCTGATGAAAAAATCTGCGGCAGACAACCTGATCTATTTTGAAAGTGTCATTTCCAAGTTCTTACAGGGAAATTTTGACATTGAAGATTATAAAGTAAAGCGGAAAAATGCCATTATTTCGCTGGCCAACCTTTCCGACAACTTCCAGAGAATGATCTCTGAACCGAAGAACCAACAGAAAAAACTGGAAGTGGTACACCAGTTTGTCGCAACTTCACACCTGATCACAGCTTATACCGCTTCCCTTTCCCAATACTCTAAAAACAATGAAAAGTATCCTGAAATAGATGCCGAAAGCTGGAGCAGAAAGATTGAAGCCGAAATGCAGCAAACGTCCGTTTTATTACATGGAAACGAGATCAATGAAGCTTTAAAAATGGAAAGCCGTCTGGAACCGGAAGATTCTTCCATTGAAGATCTGATTTCAAAAAGAAAAACGGAGATAGAGGAAAATGATCTGGTTGACAGAAGAGATCCTGATAAAATTTCACATTTAACAGAACTTAAAAACATCCACGATATTCTGGAACTGATCTACGACGTAGCCAAAGAGCAGAGAAAAGTAATTGAAAAATACAGAAGCGAAGCTGATTCTATTCCTCCACGATCGTAAAGCAGTAGTCATCAAAAAATTCCACTCTCGCCTTGAATTCGTCTGAAAACTGTTCATCATAAACCCTGCAGCTTATTTTATAAAGATGCTTGAGCTCAAACGGCTTTACTTCGTAATTCTTCTTAAGAGACCAGTATTTGGAATGATGGATCTTGTACATGCTTTCCTTTACACTCCATATAATAGTATAGAAAGCGGGGGCATTATCTTCAGGAATAAATCCTCTTTCATTCTCGTAAGTGAATTTATCAATAACCCTTAAAATTTTTGGATTGAATTTTTCAATATCAATACCTATTTTATTTTTAGAAACTGCTATAGCTGCGAAAGGAAATGAATGAGTGATAGAAATTTCCGCATCTTTAGGAGAAAGGAAAGGTTCCCTTTCTTTATATAGTATTTTGGAATTCGGTTTTAAACCTTTCAAAAGTTTACGGACCATGAGCACCTCCAGAAGCTTTTTCGGATGGTAGTCTTTTACCTTTTCAGCATTTTCCGGTTCCAGAAGCTCATTGATGTCAAGTTTTTCGCTTTCATCATATTTCCATACAAGAATCGTGGCATTGTCATCTGAAAAATCTCGGTAAAGGGGCATCGTTTTTTTATTCGATAAAAGTAGTGAAAAGATGTGGAAGATAAAAGAGGATGGGAGTAAGGAAGCACGAAGATGGAAGTTACTATTCGTTTGTCCATTAACTTTAAAGTTTTGATTACAAAGAATCTATTAAAAAAGAATTCTTCTTTACTTAATCATTATAAACTTCCATCTCCCCTCTCCCATTCTTATCTATTTATTTCGGCTGATGGTTCACATCATTTCTATGCTCAAGAATTTCAAGATTCTCATCTACAAAATAAGCGCTTCCAAATCCGTTCACATAAGAACCCTTTACAGGCTGCAGGGCAATAAGAATAAAATCTCCCATTTCTGAAATAACTTCAACCACTTTTCCGTGATTTTCTTTAAGCTTAGTAACAACAGTGTTCCAGGTTTCAGAATCTCTTTCTATCTGGGAAGCTGATGCCTCGATGGTGAGACGTTCACGGGCATAGATCTGCTTGGTTGCAGATTCGTCTTCAATAAACATCACTGAGGTTTTTCTTCCGTCCGCAAGATTTTTAGTATGTCTTGCCATAAAAGATACCAGAACATATAACGTGTTTCCTACCTGTACAAAGGGTGCATAGCTGGAATTAGGAGTTCCTTCCGCATCTACCGTGGCCAAAATCACACTTTTGGTACGTTCTATCAGTTCCTTTACTTTTGGAGCAACCGGCTTTGCTTTTCTGTTAGCCTCTCCCTGGATATTCGTATGGTTCATAGTATAAAATTTATCTGAACAAAAATAGTTATTTATATTAAGACTAAATAATATTAAATCATGTATAATCTCATAAACTCTAACCCCTTCTCCCGTTTTTTTATCTTAATTATTAATTGTAATTTTGCAGTTCGTTATCAATTGAATTTAAACTTATTCATTACATATGAGTACTACAACACAATACGTTCCTTACAAAGTGAAGGACATATCCCTAGCAGAATGGGGAAGAAAAGAAATTACCCTTGCCGAAGCAGAAATGCCAGGTTTGATGTCTATCCGTGAAGAATACGGACCATCTCAACCCTTAAAAGGTGCAAGAATTGCCGGATGTCTTCACATGACGATCCAGACAGCTGTTCTTATCGAGACATTGGTGGCTTTAGGAGCTGAAGTTACCTGGTCTTCTTGTAATATTTTCTCTACACAGGATCACGCTGCTGCGGCTATTGCTGCTGCAGGAATTCCGGTTTATGCCTGGAAAGGTCTGAACGAAGAGGAATTTGACTGGTGTATTGAGCAGACTTTATTCTTCGGTGAAGACAGAAAACCATTGAATATGATTTTGGATGATGGTGGAGATTTAACGAACATGGTTTTCGATAGATACCCTGAATTCACAAAAGATATCAAAGGACTTTCTGAAGAAACCACGACAGGTGTACACAGACTTTATGAAAGAATGAAGAATGGAACTTTAGTAATGCCTGCTATCAACGTAAACGATTCGGTAACTAAATCTAAATTCGACAACAAATACGGATGTAAAGAATCTGCAGTAGATGCTGTAAGAAGAGCTACAGACGTTATGCTTGCCGGGAAAAGAGTGGTAGTTTGCGGATACGGAGATGTTGGTAAAGGTACTGCTGCCTCTTTCAGAGGAGCTGGTTCTATCGTGACGGTTACTGAAATTGACCCAATCTGTGCACTTCAGGCTGCCATGGACGGTTATGAAGTAAAAAGACTGGATACAGTTGTAGACAATGCAGATATCATCATCACTACTACAGGTAACTTCAATATTGTAAGAGGAGAACATTTCCTTAAAATGAAAGATAAAGCGATCGTTTGTAACATCGGTCACTTCGACAATGAAATCGATATGGCCTGGTTAAACAAAAACTACGGTCAGACAAAATCTGAAGTTAAACCTCAGGTAGACATCTACACCTTAGAAGGCGGGAAAGAAGTAATCATTCTTGCTGAAGGTAGGTTGGTAAACCTTGGTTGTGCAACAGGACACCCAAGTTTTGTAATGTCTAACTCTTTCTCTAACCAGACTTTGGCTCAGATCGAACTTTGGAACAATTCTGCTGCTTACAAAAACGAAGTGTATATGCTTCCTAAGCATTTAGATGAAAAAGTAGCTGCTTTACACCTTAAAAAATTAAGCGTTGAACTGGAAACTCTTTCTCCAGAGCAAGCTGAATATATCGGTGTAGATGTAAAAGGGCCATTCAAGCCTGAGTACTACAGATACTAAGATTTATTTTAATCTATATACAATCCCATTATTCAATATAGTGGGATTTTTTTGTTTACTATATTTTCAAACCTAACAAGTATTCCTTATTTTTGAAAAATAAAAAAGAGAATGAAAAAATATTTATTTCTGGGGTTAATGGGCTCAGCGACAATTTTTACAAGCTGCAGCAGCGATGATAACGAAATTACAAATGATCCTTCAGAAAAAAAATTGTTATTAAGTAAAGTCACTACCATTTACTACGACAATCCTTCCAATCCTGAAACCACTGTATCTACATTCGAATACAACAGCCAGGGAGAGCTCATAAAAATGCTGTCCGGAGGGAGATCTTCCGTTTTCGAGTATAGCAACGGAAAACCGACAAAGGTAAATTACTACACAGCCACTCAGACTTTAGAGTATTATGCTGTATTTAATTATAATGGCGATCAATTAGTTGATATCAAAGCGATCTATACGAACCCGGATTTCAACAGAAAAAGCACTTATACATATAATTCAAACGGTAAACTCGTATCTTCCACCCTTTGCCAGTCAGAAGACTGCTCCAATCCCAGTACTTCCACATATGCTTATAACGGAGACAACATTTCCGTGGAAACTTCCACCATCGGAGGAACAATAAGCTCTGCTTATAAAAGAGAGTTGTCGTATGATGATAAATTAAGTCCGTTCACCAATACAAACAAGTACATGAGAATTATGATGGAAAGAGCCTATTCTTTAAGCAAAAACAATTATACAGCAGAAAAAATAAGCTACAGAAACAGTGACGGAAGCTGGACCCAAAATCAGAATATTACCTATACCATACAGTACAACAACGCTCAACTGCCCATTCAGGTGGTTGGAAAAGAAGCCAATGGAAACAATTACGTGCAATACAATTACGAATATATTACACAGTAACGGTTACAGAAAACTTTCCATTAGGAGAGTTTTTCTTTTTTGAAGCTATTCCCGCTATCCGCTTGTACTCCTCGCGCCAGACTTAAGCCTCACTGCTGTGGGGTAACCGCTTCTATCGGGGCTAATGGAATCCCAATTACTGCCGTATCCGTATTTTACCCATATTTTGGGTACAACGACTGTTAAGTTTAGAAAAAATGAATATATTTAGCCCCTAAAACAAAAACATTTAATTAATGAAAAAACAAAGGGTATCAAACGCGTTTGTAGCCGCATCTTGGGTAGCATTGGGAGCAGGAATGATAGGCTTCATCGTAGGTCTTGCCAGAGCAGAAATGCTGCTGAATGAAAAAGGATATTATTTTACCATACTTCTTTACGGGCTATTTGCCGTAGTTTCTCTGCAGAAAGCCGTCCGTGACCGTTTGGAAAATATCCCGGTAACGGATATCTATTATGGGATCTGCTGGTTTGCCACCCTTTCTTCCATCGTGCTGTTGGCAGTTGGGCTTTGGAATGCCACCATACTTCCAAGTGAAAAAGGATTTTATGCATTTGCATTTCTCCTCGCCCTTTTCGGAGCCATCTCCGTCCAGAAAAATACACGGGACAATATGATCCAGGAATAATAAAAAAACGCTTCAAATATTGAAGCGTTTTTTTATTAAAAGCAATATAATGAGAATACAGGAATAGATTTTCCACCATTTGCAGAATTTTATTAATTTACATATATTTATTTCCAAAAAACTAATATATGATTAATAAAATTCTATTATTTATTTCAATAATATTATTATTTCAACCTATCAAGGCCCAGGATGAATTTATTACAATCTGGAAGCCCAACCTCCAACCACTAAACTCCGTCACTATAGATGCTCCTGTGCAGGCAGGGGTTAATGAAATATGGTTTCCCGGAATTGGTGAAAACTACACCATTACTTGGGAAGAAGTAAACTACCCCCAGCATAATGGTACAATGGTGAATGTCAATTCGAACAAACAGGTACTGATTCAGTTCGGAGCTCCTCTGAACCCCATTCCTGCCAATGCCACTTATAAAGTAAAAGCAAGCAACGGAAACGGTCTTTTCAAACAGATTCAATTCAGCAGCAACATAGGCAACTCATGGACTAATTACGGAAATATTGATAAGATTATGGAAATAGTTCAATGGGGAAATATCCAATGGACATCTATGAAGAGTGCATTTGCAAACTGCCCTTCTCTCCAGCTGACTGCATCCGACGCACCTGATCTTTCCCTGGTTACTGATGCATCCTATATGTTTTACAATATCAGACAGTTTGCGGGAAACCCATCAATGGACACCTGGAATACATCGTCCATAATAAATTTTGAATATATGTTCGCCTGTCCTCCTTTTTTATCACAGGATAATTTTGATGCACCTATAGGTTCTTGGGATACTTCATCTGCCGGGAATTTCAGTTACATGTTTTACAATAACAAAAAATTTAATCAGAATCTGAATAACTGGAATACATCAAATGTTACAAATATGCAGTATATGTTCGCTGAAACACTTAATTTTAATCAGCCCTTGAACAACTGGAACACTTCGAATGTGACCAATATGACCTTCCTTTTCCATTTCAACCCCAATTTTAATCAGCCGCTCAACAATTGGAATATCTCCAACGCCACTGATATTTCCCATATGTTTCATGGCTGTACCGCATTCAACCAACCTCTTGATTCATGGAATACCAGCAAAGTGACTACTATCAGTACGATGTTTACAGGAGCGGTTCATTTTAATCAAAGTCTGGAAAACTGGAATCTTCCATTTCTTACCGATGCGCACACGGCTTTTTATAATTCGGGGATTAACTGTACAAATTACAGCAAAACCCTTTCCGGATGGGCCATAAATATCAATACAGCAAATAATATTAATCTGGGCCCGCTGCAGCCCCTTTCCTATTCTCCGGATATTATTGATAAAAGAAATATCCTGATTGCCAAAGGCTGGATTTTCACTTATGATCTGCCTGGAGATTGCCGTGTATTATCTGTTTCAGACTCACATTTGGAAGAAAGCGGATCTATCTATCCCAACCCCGTGCATCATAGCATTTTTATCAGGAATATGTCGGAAATCATTTCTTATATAATTCTGGATACATCAGGCAGAATATTAATGAAAGACCATATAAAAGGAGATAGCATCAATGTAGAATCTTTACTACCGGGAAATTATATGCTGCAGCTTATTTCAAAAGAAAAAATCCGGTCTTTTAAATTTATCAGGAAATAAAACAAAAATCGCCTTATCTTCTGATAGGGCGATTTTGTATTGGTGTATGTGCTATTAAAGATCAAAATGATTCGGGTGAATGGCTTTGATATCATCCACCGTTCCCAATACTTTGTCTTTTAAAGAATCCTGATATTTTTGAAGGTTTTCAGCAATCGCTTCATCCGCACTTCCTAAGATTTTCACTGCTAATATTCCTGCATTCAAAGCTCCGTTTAAAGCTACCGTTGCTACAGGAATTCCTCCAGGCATCTGAAGGATAGACAATACGGAATCCCAGCCGTCAATAGAATTGCTCGATAGAATCGGAACTCCTATCACGGGTAAAGTAGTACAGCTGGCTACCATTCCCGGAAGGTGTGCTGCCCCTCCTGCTCCTGCAATGATCACTTTAAGGCCTCTCTCTTTTGCTGTTTTTGCATAATCAAACATTCTTTCCGGTGTTCTGTGTGCCGAAACTACCGTCAGTTCGTATGGAATATCAAGGCTTTTCAAAAAACTTGCAGCCTGTTCCATGATCGGCAGATCGCTCTGGCTGCCCATTATAATTCCTACCATCTCAATTTTTATTAGATCGTCAAAGATAAAAAAATATAACCTTTTTTGAAGTATACATTTCTTCCTGCCTTCCAGTCTAAAAAAGATAAAAAGATTTCGCTTTATAAATCAAAAAAAGTTAAACTGTGTTAATCTTGATTCACTGTTATCATTTTTTTACAATATTTGTTTCACTAACCAACATAAAATTTATTCAAAATGAAAAATTTAAAAAAGCTTAAAAAAGAAGAACTAAAAAAAGTTTTAGGAGGTATGGAGGCCTGCTCATTCCAGCTTTGCTTTAGAAACGGCAAATGGCAATGTGTTCCTTTTGACACATGCGGAGGATTCCAACCTTAAAAGCCAAAAGAGTACATTAAAAGTGTACTCTTTTTTATTGTTACATATTTTACCTGTTCTTCTGAGCCTTCAAAAAACACAGCAACTGTACCCATCCGCTTAATTTCATAACCTGTATATTTGCTTGGCCTATTTAATTTCTACATTGAAAGACTATAAACTTACTTTTGCAGTACTGACCGTTGCCATTGTATGGGGAACTACCTTTTTGTCGATCAGGGTAGCAGTCGAGACCATTCCCGCATGGTTTGTCGCCGGGATACGTCAGTTTCTGGCCGCTATTATTATGTTTCTGATTCTTCTGTACAGGAAAGAATTTAAATGGATTGGTTGGGAAAAGCTGAAATACCAGCTTATTTTTTCGTCATTAATGCTGATTATTGCAAACGGAATGACGACGGTAGCGGAAGAAGAGGTTACCAGCAGCCTTACATCCCTGATCAGTGCCTGCTCCCCCATTCTCGTTTTTCTGGGAAGCCTGGCATTTGGACTTCAGAAGTTCCATGCAAGGGCTTTTATCGGTATCATCCTGTCTTTCAGTGGGATTGTTTTCATATTTTGGGATGGTATTCATGATCTCAAAAATCCGGACTATGCCTTAGGGATCCTGTTTCTGTTTATTGCCATTGCAGGCTGGGCTTCAGGAACAATCTTTACGAAAAAAATGAATATCCAGAGTGGCAATATTTTTCTGAATCTGTTTTACCAGTTTCTGTTTGCCGGGATCGTACAGATTATTTTTGCATTTCTGCTTTCAGAAAATTATAATTTTGAGAACTGGAGCTTAAAAAGCATATCTGCTATGCTTTATCTGGCCGTTTTTGGCTCTGTAGCAGCATTTTTTGCTTTTCATTATGCTTTAACAAAGATTTCGCCGGTGCAGATATCGATACTTGCCTACATCAATACCCTTATCTCTATATTTTTAAGCTGGCTGATTCTTAATGAGGAAATCAGCGTCAAATTTATCATTGCAGCCATACTGATCATCCTTGGTGTATTCATCATTAATTATAATCCACAAATGTTCAAAAAACAAAAAATAGAATAATAATAATAATAATAATAATGAAATTAGACCTTCCGGTGGGTGGATATTCCAATTCGTTGAAGTCAAAACTATTGATTTCAACGGCGTAATTTTTCCCGAATTTGAGCGGATAGGGGCAGGGAGATTTTATATTTTCCTTATTTTTCCTTATATTGTTTACACCAACACTGACAATATGCTTAAAAACACATTTTTCATCCTTCTTGCCGGCTCATTTTTACTGATCAGCTGTGATTATAAGGAAAAAGAAAAAAATCTGACAGAAAGGGAAAAACAGTTGCTCGAAAAAGAAAAAACATTCGCTCAAAAAGAATCTGAATATCAGTCTCTTTTAAAAATGAGGGACAGTATTTTTGCAAAAAAAGATTCCGTTAGGATCGCTTTATGGCCGGAAGAAATCTCAGGACTATGGACCGGAAAAGTCATCTGTACAGAATCTAACTGCAGTGACTATGTAGTGGGTGATCAGCGTACGGATACCTGGGAATTCGACAGTGACTCTATTCATCTGTCGGCAAAAATCATCAATAACAATAACCTGGTAAGGGTTTATTCCGGAAAGTTTGAGCATAATGAGATTAAGCTTAATTTCAGGACAGATTCCACTTCTCAAAAGAAAGTAGAAATGAATGTCCTGCTTAACGATATTTCGGATACCAAACTGAAAGGCACAAGAACTATTATTGCCGACAATGGCTGTACAGCCAAATTTTCCGTCGAATTAGTACGTTCCACAAAATAAAAACACCTATGATTTTACTGAGTATACATAATCTGAGTTTTCCTATAGAAGATCCGGTTCTAAAATTCCTGTTGGTATTGGTTATCATCCTTGCCGCTCCCCTGCTTCTGAATAAAATTAAAGTTCCGCACCTGCTGGGCCTTATCATTGCAGGAGCTGTAATAGGACCAAACGGTTTTAATGTGCTGGCAAGAGACAGCAGCATTGTTGTAACGGGAACTACAGGCCTTCTTTATATCATGTTTCTTGCAGGACTAGAAATTGATATGGGTGATTTTAAAAAAAATAAATGGAAAAGCCTTACTTTTGGAATCTACACATTTACCGTTCCGTTCGTTCTGGGTTATCTGGGCGGTTACTATCTGTTGCATTTCTCTATACTGACTTCCATTCTTTTTGCAAGCCTTTTTTCTTCACACACACTGATCGCCTACCCATTGGTCAGCAAATTGGGAATTGCCAAAAATAAAGCGGTAAATATTACAGTCGGCGGAACCATGATTACTGATATTCTGGCGCTTTTGGTGCTTGCCGTGATTGTAGGAATGTCGCAGGGTGATGTAGGTACGGAGTTTTGGGTTAAACTCTCCGTTTCCTTTATCGTTTTTGCTCTCATTGTTTTGATTGTATTCCCTATGATAGGACGATGGTTCTTCAAAAAGGTAGATGATAAGATTTCACAGTATATTTTTGTCCTTGTGATGATTTATCTGGCAGCAATGCTTGCTGAACTTGCCGGGGTGGAAGCTATTATCGGCGCGTTCTTTGCCGGACTTGCTCTAAACAGGCTGATTCCGCATACCTCATCTTTAATGAACAGAGTAGAATTTGTAGGAAATGCGATCTTCATTCCATTCTTCCTGATCAGTGTAGGAATGCTGATCGACTTTAAAGTTTTCTTTAAAAGTTGGGAAACACTGGAAGTAGCAGGAATCATGCTCGTTGCATCCATCGGAGGAAAGTATATCTCAGCGGTAATGACCCAAAAGACATTCCGGCTGTCCAAGGATGAAGGAAAGCTTATTTTCGGACTGAGCTCCGCTTCTGCAGCAGCAACATTAGCCTCCGTAATGGTGGGATACAATATTATTCTTTCTGAAACTGAGACCGGCGAACCGGTAAGATTACTAAATGAGCATGTACTGAACGGAAGTATTCTTCTGATCCTTATTTCCTGTACCATCTCTTCATTTATTTCAATGGCCAGTGCCCAAAAAATTGCAGAAAGTGACAATGAAGATACAGTTTCCGGCAACAGCCATGAAGAGGAAAATATCCTTCTGGCTATTAACCATGAGGAAACCGTGGAGAGAATGGTGAATCTGGGTATTTTAATCAAGGCCCATTCTAATACAGAAAACCTGTTCGCTTTGAATGTGATTAATGAGGATAAAAATGAATCTTCAGTGAAAAATGCTGAAAAACTTCTCCATCAGGCAGCCGATGCAGCAGCAGCCGCTGACGTTAAAATGCAGTCTCTTAAAAGGTATGACAATGATGTGATCAATGGGGTTAAAAATGTCATTAAGGAGCAGAATATTACCGATCTTATTATCGGTCTGGAGGATGAGAAAGGCTTTTCCCCCTCTTTTGTGTACAACCTTTACAGCGGTTATCTTCAGAATGATGATGTGAATGTACTGGTATATCATGCCGCACAGCCACTATCCACGATAAAGAAATATGCAGTGATGGTCCCGGAGAATGCCCATAAGGAAGCAGGATTTTTCCATGCGCTTCTGAGGGTATGGAATATTGCCAGAAATTCCGGTGCCAATGTAGTTTTTTATGCTCCGGAAAATATTCTGGATATTCTTCAGAAGATTGTTAAAAAAGCCAATATAGAAGCAGAGTTTATCATTATGAGTACCTGGCAGGACGGCGAAAAAACAGCGGCTAAATTGAAAGAAGATGAAGCACTGATTGTCCTGATGGCCAAACGCGGCATGAAGTCCTATATTCCTCGGATGAGACTTATCCCGGAATTGCTGAACAAATATTTAAATGATAATAATTATCTGTTGATCTTCCCATTTTCAGAATTTGATGAAAACAGCCCGGAGATACGTTCAGTAGGGAACCATGGGGATTTTGTGGAGATTGGAAATGTAATCCAGAAGATTTTTAAATGACAGGAATAAATAAAAAAGCCGGAAGAAAAATCTTCCGACCTTAGGCTACCAAAGGGGTATCTTTATTGTATGTACCAACGTCCACAAGCATTATGACAACCCAAATTAATATCAGGGTCATAATTTGGAGATTGAAGACAGGCAGTCTGACTTGTATAATATGGCTGCCCTGAGCCCCACCATTGTGCACATTCCGGAGTAATTCCTCCTTTTACAGATTTTAAAGATTCTCTTGAAATTTTTTTTAAATTTTTCATAGTAAATAATATTTGATGTTTCTCCTCCTTTATACTTTAGGATTCGTATTATGA
>NZ_QNFY01000020.1 GCF_003290185.1 Chryseobacterium lathyri
TGTAAATACTTCCTGTATAAAATATTAAAGGCACTGCATCTAAGCAATTTTTTTGCGGTGCTTATATTCATAATTGAAATTTTTGTTTTTAAAATTATGCGCTTGTACTCTTTGAATTTTGTAAATTTGAAATTTATTATTAAATAAATTTATCATTATAATGAGTGAAGAACTTATTAAACGAGGTCTACAAAAAAACGGATTAAAATTTGGAAATTATGAGTATTACAATATCGGTGATACAAATATAAATAGTTTGAGAGCATATGATATTATTCCAAATAAACCGTATTCTGATGAAGTCCTTAGAAAAAAACCTGATGGAATATTAGTTGACAGATCAAATAAATCAAATATTCAAGTTTTAGTTGTGGTAGAGCATAAACAACCTTCAGAATTTGATACTCAAATAAAAAAAGAGGTTGCGATAAAACAATGTATCGAAAACTATTGTAAGCCATTAAAGGCTAAAATTGGGATTGTTACTGATGGAACAGATTATATTTGGCTAAATCCACAATTAAAAAATAATAAATTCGATATTATTCTTCGGGAAGACGACTATCCATTGCATAATCCCTTTTTATATGGTGATAGTGAAGAAATAGAACATTCTTTAGAAATTGTAAAAATGGTTTTGTCAGAAATCAATTCTACAAATTCTAAATTAATAAAGAGGAAACTGCTTAATCCATCAGAATTAGCTGACAAAGTGTGGCAAACCATATGGTTGGCAAGTGGAGAGAATCCAGATGTTTGCCTAGCTACATTTGTTGAAATATTCATTTTTAAATTTATAAGTGATCTAAATGTATTAACTGAAAATGAAAATGGGCTTGGAGTAAGTTTTAATGAAACTTTATCTAAGGATAGGGATAAGTGTTTAAGGTTTTATTTTAATTATGTTAGGCCTCATATAAAATTAATATTTCCTGCCAGTGAAACTGATGGAACATCAATAATTAATGGAACAGTCCTGAATCCGGAAATTGAAGAGCATAATATATTATTTCATTCAATTTTGAGGGAATTTGATAATTTTGGTGAGTTAACACATATTGAGCCTGAGTTCAAATCACGACTTTATGAACATTTTTTGAAGAAAAGTATTAGCCAAAAAAACTGGGGCCAATTTTTTACACCAAGAAATATTGTCAAATCCATGGTTGAGTTAAGTGATATAGAAAATCTAACTGATGGTGCAAAAGTACATGATCCTGCTTGTGGTGTAGGAGGTTTTATTTTGGAGCCAATTTTAACAAAACGACAAAGAGATTTTAGATTTTCAAATGGAGAGCTTAAATCTAAAATTATATATACTGGTCACGATAGAGATTCTAAAACAATAATTTTGGCGAAAGCTAATATGCTTTTACATTTAAATGAGCTTGTTAGTAGAAATTCTGGCAGTCCACAAGAATTTGCTAAATTATTTAATAAAACATTTAGGTCTCTTCATTCCTCATTATTAGGCTCTTTGTCTGAAATTGAAATTGACAAATACGATCTGATCCTTACAAATCCACCATTTGTTGTTACTGGTACAAGCAAATTTAAAGAATTTATTTTTGATAATGGAACGTTAAAAAACTATTATAAAATAAATGCTATAGGTGTTGAAGGATTATTTTTAGAAAAAATTATAAGATCTACTAAACCTGGAGGTAAAATTTTAACGATAGTTCCTGATGGAATTTTAAACCGTGTATCAGACAAAAAAATCAGAGAGTTTATAAAAAAAGAATGCTTAATTGATGCTATTATTTCACTTCCTGAAAATGCTTTTTATACGACTCCTAAAAAGACATACATACTTGCTTTAACAAAAAAAGTGGATAATACTATTGAGCAGAATACTCCAATTTATTCATATATGGTTACAAAAACTGGAGAAACGCTTGATACTAATAGGTTTTTAGATGAAAATGATTTACCTGAAATGGTTAAATATTTCAAATATTTTAAAGCAGATAGATTTTCTTTTGAGCCTCCAAATCTTAAGTGTAAAGTTTGGGATTTTTCTTTGTTTCAATCTGATACTCATTGGAGTATTGATAGATGGTGGACGGAAGAAGAGAGAATTGAATTAGGATTATCTGAAAGTATGAATGTAACTACAATATCAGATTTTACAATAAGATTAGAGAATGAAAAAATGTTGCTCACTCAAGATATAGAAGAACTGAATAATTTGAAAAAAATCTTACCTAAACCAGATCATGTTGAATCTATTAGTTTTAGTAATAAATTATATTTTGAATTATTTATTGGTAAAAGAATTTTAAAAAAACATTTAATATTAAACAATGGAGATATTCCTGTTTATAGTGCTAATGTTAAGACGCCATGGGGATATTTAGAAACTTCTAATATTATTGATTTTAATTCAAATTATGTACTATGGGGGATAGATGGGAATTGGGAATTTAGTATAAAAAATAAAGGAGTCATGTTCAGGACTACCGACCATTGTGGAGCGATAAAGATATTAAATGAAAGTATTAATCCTGAATATCTTTATTATTCTTTAAACTGGATTAAAACGAAAAAAGGTTTAGATAGGGGATTGAGAGCAAGCTTGACCAATATGAACAAAATCGAAATTGATTTTCCTGTAAAAGTTGATGAGAATGGCATCCCAAAAACTCTTAAAATTAAAAGCAAAGGTAAAACAAAAAAAATATTTGATTTAGATTTTGAAATACAAGCTGAAATAGCTGCCTTTTATAAAACTTTTGAAGAAGTTAAAACAAGAATAAAAGAAAGAATGCAGCATATTTTAGATTTAGAAATTGAACCTTTGCAGTAATCAAAGATCTTCGGAGTTAGATTAGTAAAATAGTCCACAAAATAACCATCAAAATTAGAAGTTTGTAAATAAATTTGATGGCTACAACTTCATTTGACGGTTATGAGATAAATGATTATCTGATGAAGTTATTATTACAAAATGTGTATTCTATTCCTTAGATCTAGACTTTACTTCTAATATACTTTTTAATTTTTCATACGTGCCTTACCCCTTTATCCAAAATTTCAGAATAATGTTGGGCTGTTTTTAATATTTTATGACCTAACATTTTGCTTACGCTTATAACAGAATCAAAAGACAATAATATTCCAAGATTTTAAGAAATGATAATTAAATCTAATTGATTTAGTCCGTTAGCTGAATATCTATGAAGAGATAGAATTAAATACTATGATATAAAATAATTGAAATTTAAGTCAGTCAGTCAGATTTGTTTGGAAAAGCAAAAAAATGTATATTAGTGTTAGTTAGAACAAAACGCTCTTACAAACTTATTTAAAAAAGTGACCTATTCGTTGACCTATAAAATAAGAGAACAGTATAAAGCCGATAGAGAGGGCTTTTCTTAAAAAGATACAAATTCCTCACTGATAGCTATAAATCAAAATTACAATTAATAAAAATGCTGTAAATTATATTTTTACAGCATTTTTTAAGTTCAAAACTTAAACAGTATTTAGCAATTTGCAGTTAATATATTTTTTAAGACACTCATGTCTTCACTCACTTTTTTATCCAAAATTTTAGCATAATGTTGAGTTGTCTTAATGCTTTTATGTCCTAGCATTTTACTTACACTTTCTATAGAAACATTGTTTCCTAAAGTTACTGTTGTTGCAAAAGTATGACGGGCAACATGAAAAGTTAGCTTTTTATTGATCTCACAATTCTCGGCAATTGTTTTTAGATACTCATTGACCTTTTGGTTAGTATACATAGGCAGCAGCTTCTCCGAATTTGCAGTTAAGGGATGGTTTTCATATTTTCTAAGTATTTCCTCAGCTATAGGAAGTAGGGGGATATTCGATGCGATTCTTGTCTTTTGCCTGTGTGTCATGATCCATAAATTACCATCTATTCCTTTAGAGATATTGTCTTTTGTCAGATTATTGATATCAATATAAGCCACTCCGGTATAACAGCTAAAAATGAAAATATCCCGGACTAAATTCAATCCCTGGCCAACAAAGTCTTTATCCCGGATAGTTTTTATTTCCTCTTCTGTTAGGAAGTTTGCAGTAACCTCATTGAATTTTCCTTTGTAGTATATTACTAAATCTTTTTCAATCCAATTGTTATGATAACATATTTTCAGAATCTTTGCTAAGTTTTTGGTATGTTTAACTGTAGAATTATTATTACATTTTGCTATCGTTCTAAGAAAAAAGTCAAAATCATTAAGAAATGTAGGTTCTATTTTTTTGATATTGATGTCCGACTTTTTATGGAAGTTCCATAGAAAGTGCTTTAGATGGGCTAAACAGGTTTTATAATTTTTCAGAGTAGCCAATGCATATTCTTTTCCAATAAGCTTTTCCATTCTGTTATTGTGTTCTTGAAAAATAGGAATTAAATAACGTTCAGTATCCTGTTTTCCTATTAAAAGATTCTTGACATCCGTTGCATCAAAGGATTCACCCGATAAGACAAGATTTCTTTCGATTCCGAGGATCCTTGATAGTAAAACGTCAAAATACTTGTTAATCGTGCGGGCCTCCTCAGAATTGCCTTTTAAGCGGCTCACTTCTGAATTCCATTTAGAAGCATCTACCATTTTCCCTGTGGAGAACTCTGAACGTTTTCCATTAACAGTAATTCGTAAGTAAACGGGAACTTGTAAATTATTTTTTGCTTTAGACCTCTTAGCATAGAACAATACTGAAATTTTAGTTTTCATATTAATAACTTTAAAGGTTGAAATTAATGTCCGGTGACCCATTAATCAAGATGTTCGATTATTGAACAGCTTTACTGATGGGGCTTTTGAAGAAATTCGGTTACCTAAAAAATTAATATGCTCAGGTAACCGAAAAGGTCACCTCCAATTTGAGAGAAAATGGTTTATTTTGATATACCATTTAAAAAAGAAACCCCTCAAATCATACAATTTGAGGGGTTTTGTTAGAAATTGTCTCATTTCTTGTGGTTTCTCCAGGAATCGAACCAGGGACACATGGATTTTCAATCCATTGCTCTACCAACTGAGCTAAGAAACCATTATATTTTGTTGGCTTACTTCGTTGTTTTAAAGTGATGCAAAAGTAGTAAGTTTTCCTATATGAAGCAAGTATTAACCGTACTTTTTTAAAATAAAAATAAAACCTACTGATTTTCAGCTGAATTATTTTCCTGTTCCTTTCTGATGTGGTCACTCATCTCCTCCAATACAGGCTTTATCGTACTTTCCGGAAGATCACTGATTCGGATATACATCAATCCGTCAATGGCATCGTTAAAGTTTGGATCCACGTTAAAAGCAATCACTTTCGCATTCTGTTTAATATATTTTTTGATCAGGACAGGTAACCTTAGCTCAGGTTCAAGGTCATCAATAATCTTGTCAAGCTTATTCAAATCAGATTCCATTTCCTCAAAGAAAATATTTTTATCCCGGTCACGAAGCTTTACCTTGTATTCATTTCTCGGCGTGATATATTGTGCAACTGCTGAATCAAAGTAGTTTGAACGCATGAATTCAATCATCAGAGATTTTGAAAACTCAGAAAACTTATTGGAAATACTTACACCGCCCATCAAAAACTTATGGTCGGAATTTCTTAAACATACATGAACGATTCCTCTCCACAAAAGGAAAAGAGGAAGCGGCTTTTGCTGATATTCTTCACAGATGTAAGCACGGCCCATTTCGATCACTTTTTTGAAGAATGGATGGATATCCTGCTCAAACTCAAATAAAGAGCTTGTATAGAATCCTTTGATACCATATTTCTTCATAACCTCTTTCCCCAAAGCCATTCTGTAGGCTCCTGCAAGCTTCTCCGCACTGCTGTCCCAAAGGAAAAGATGATGATAGTGTTTATCATATTCGTCAAGGTCAAACGGTAAATTGCTCCCTTCGCCCACAGCACGGAAAGTAAGTTCTCTCTGACGGCCGATCTCCCTCATCACAGAAGGAATTTCCTCGTAAGTCGTGAAATAGATCTCGTAATTTCCGTTACTGAACAGCATTTTTTCTGTCCCTTTCAGGCGGTTGATGTCTTTCAGGATATCTTCCTTAGGAGTTTCATCAATGATATTCTGGACAATATTCTCTTCCCTTAACAGCGGGAATTTTAACGTTAGGTTTTTAAGATTGATGCTTTGGGCCAATGATTTTCTCTTTTCGTAGTAAGATTTCATCATATATACCTTACGCTTCAGGAATTCACCCAGCTCTTCAATGGTTTCCATTTCATCCATTGCCTTTACAGTGATGGGCTTTCCTATCCTGATTCTGATCGGTTTTTCCCTGTCATTCATCATTTCCGCAGGAAGCATCAGCGTTTGTAAACTTGGATGAAGCTTTGCAACCTGATAAAAAAGGCGGCTGTTTTTAGCGTGGAAATACAAGGGAACTACCGGTACTTTAGCCATTCTGATCAGCTTAAGGGCAGGCTTTTCCCAGTCTCTGTCAAGAATTTCTCCATAAGGATTGTTCTTATTAGATACTTCTCCTGCCGGAAAGATCCCCACGCAGCCTCCATTCTGAAGATGTTTCAGGGTTTCACGCATTCCCGAAGTGCTGCTGTAAGCTTCCTTTCTGTTTTCAAAAGGATTTACAGAAATCACATACGGTTCCATGGGTTTAATTTTTTCCAGAAGGAAATTCCCCATTACTTTGAAATCCGGACGCACTTCTGAAAGGATTTTACACATTAAAATTCCGTCAATAGCACCCAGAGGATGGTTTGAGACCAGAATAAACGGTCCGGTTTTCGGAACTTTTGCCAGATCTTCTTCAAAAGCCACATAGCTTAAGTTCCTTTCTCTTACAAATGAGTCGAAAAAATCTTTGCCTTCCTTATCTTTTAATTTGTCGTATAATCTATTAACTTCATTTATTTTGGCAATACTCATCACGGCCGATGCGACCGGGTTTTTCAGGAACCCAATTTTGCTTAAGCCGGAAGCTGTGATAAGATCGTTTTTCGAAATTAAACTCATATGTGTTTAGTCGCAGTTAAAATTATTGTGTTACCATTTGAACCGTATTTTTGGAAATCTGTTCCAATAATACATTTTTTTCCTGGTAAAATTTGTCAATATGATCCATCTTCGCATTTCTTACTGTGAATAAAGATACATTTTTAACCGCTTTGGTTTTAAATATTTTTTGAAGTTCTTCATTAAGCTCATCCACCTGATTGAATTTGTCTTCCAGGCACAAAGCCAATGAAATAGCAGAATTCTGCATAAGGGATACCTTGATTTTATATTTAGAGAGATATCCGAAAATAAGACTCATATGGTCTTCCGCAATGAATGAGAAATCTCTTGTTGAGATCTTTAACAGAATCTGATTCTCTTTTAAGATATAAGATTCTTCATGTTGGTTTTTATCCGAAGCTCCAACTTTAGTTCCTCCTTTGGTAGGATCTACGAAAGATTTTACATAAAAAGGAATGTTTTTTTGCTGCAGAGGCTGCAATGTTTTCGGGTGAATGACACTTGCTCCGTAATAAGCCATTTCAATGGCCTCCTCATAAGAAATATTGGAAAGAAGAGAAACATCGCTGAATTTCCTTGGATCCCCAGTCATTACTCCCGGAACATCTTTCCAGATCGTCATGGCATCAGCATTCAGGCAATACGCAAAAATAGCAGCAGAGTAGTCAGAGCCCTCCCTTCCTAAAGTTACCGTAAAATTATTGTCGTCAGAACCAATGAATCCCTGCGTTACATAGCAGATATCCGTATTTAAAGTTGAAATAAATTCTTCTGTTTTTGCCCAATCTACCATACCCTCCCTGTAAGAACTGTCTGTTTTGATATAATCTCTGGCATCCAGCCATTGATTCGTAAACTGAATTTCATTCAGGTATTCACTCAGAATTTTTGTAGAGATCATTTCCCCGCAGCTTACGACCTGGTCATAGACAAAGCTGTAATTAGGCGATTTGTTTCGTCTTAAGAAAGAATCAATATCATCAAAAAATATATTGATCTCAGTAAAAACTACATGGTTTTCAGGAAACAGACCTTCCGCAATCTCGATGTGTTTTTGTTTTATCTTTTCAATCTCAGTTTGATAGTTATCCTTCTTGAAATAAAGTTCTACAACCTTTTCCAATTCATTTGTCGTTTTGCCCATTGCTGAAATAACCAGCAGACATTTGGCAAATCCCTGACTTTGTAAAACCATGGATACATTTTTTACACTCTCGGCATCTTTTACAGATGCTCCACCAAACTTGAAAATTTTCATTAATTTGTTAAAAATAAAATTGTTAGATTAAAAATTACATGAGTTTTTTACGGAGGTCAAAATTATAAATTTACAACGAGATATGAAAGTTTCTGGCGGCTGGATAGAATTAAGATTTAATTAAAATTGAGACTTGATGAATATTATCAGAATTTTGTTGATTTATTGTCATCAAATGGGGATTAATTACGCAATGATAATTTTAGGTCTATACCATTGTTGGTTCTGTATGGTGTTGAAAAACAACTGTTAAGGTCTTTTCTAATAAAAGCTTTCTTTCTCCGATAAATTTTCCGAAATTTGGGGAAAACGTAAAAAGAAAAATATGTCAAATCAACCATTACAGACTTTAGGAGAATTTCTTATAGATAAACAGGACGATTTTCAATATTCTACAGGTGAATTTTCCCGTCTACTGAGCGCCATAAGATTGGCTTCAAAAGTGGTAAACAGAGAAGTAAACAAAGCCGGAATCGTAGATATAACAGGAGCTGCCGGTAACCAGAATATTCAGGGCGAAGAACAACAGAAACTTGATGTGATTGCCAATGAAATTTTTATTACGGCTTTGTCTCAGAGAGAGGTTGTTTGTGGTATTGCTTCGGAGGAAAATGATGATTTTATTGACATTAAATGTGGTGAAAACGGCCACCTGAGTAAATATGTCGTGCTGATTGATCCTTTGGACGGATCATCCAATATTGATGTGAATGTTTCTGTCGGAACTATTTTCTCTATTTACAGAAGAGTAACAGAACCCGGAACTCCGGTCCAGCTGGAAGATTTTCTTCAGAAAGGAATCAACCAGATTGCAGCAGGATATGTAATCTACGGTTCTTCTACCATGATCGTTTATACGACCGGAAATGGTGTAAACGGATTTACTCTGGATCCTTCATTGGGAACCTATTATCTTTCTCATCCTAATATGACATTTCCTACCAATGGAAAGATTTATTCCATCAACGAAGGTAACTATATCAAATTCCCTCAAGGTGTGAAAAACTATCTTAAATATTGTCAGATGGAAGAAGGAGACCGTCCTTATACTTCAAGATATATCGGTTCTTTGGTAGCAGATTTCCACAGAAATATGCTGAAAGGAGGAATTTATATTTATCCTTCCTATTCCCAGGCTCCGAACGGAAAATTAAGATTGCTGTACGAATGTAATCCTATGGCATTCCTTGCTGAACAGGCTGGAGGAAAAGCTACTGACGGATTCAGAAGAATTCTGGAGGTAGAACCTACAGAGCTGCATCAGAGAATTCCGTTTTTCTGCGGAAGTATTCAGATGGTGGAAAAAGCAGAGGAATTCATGCGGATTGACAGTGTAAAATAATGAAAGCAAAATATTTCAGATATTTATTGGAATTTAAACGCCCGAGCGGAACGTCTCGCGGCGTTTTGTATGAAAAAGAGACCTTTATTCTCGAGGTTGGAGACAACGGAAGAAAAGGAACAGGGGAGTGTGCAATATTTCGGGGATTGAGTTTTGATGACAGGCCGGATTATGAAGAAAAACTCCAATGGCTTTGTGAAAATATTGATCGTGGCTACCTATACTTAAAAGAAGAACTGAAAGAGTTTCCGTCTATATGGTTCGGATATGAGCAGGCAGTTTTGAATCTGAAATACGGAGAGAATCTGTATTTTCCAAGTGAATTTACCGAAGGGAAATCTGCTATCGTGATCAATGGATTGATCTGGATGGGAAACATTCTGTATATGGAGGAACAAATCCGGGAAAAGCTTGAAAAAGGATTTCATTGTATCAAATTGAAGATTGGTGTTGACTGGGAATCTGAGCACAAAATCCTTCAGAAGTTAAGAGAAAAATTCTCAAAAGATGCGTTGGAGCTTCGGGTAGATGCTAATGGCGGATTTAGTAAGGAAGAAGCAAAGATTGTTTTACAGCAGCTTTCAGATCTTCATATTCATTCTATTGAGCAGCCAATCAAGGCTGGAAACTGGAGTGATATGGCCTCATTGTGTGCCGGAGCTCCTACGCCGATTGCTTTGGATGAAGAACTGATTGGAATTACTGATCCTGCCGAAAAGAAAAAGCTTTTAGAAAGCATTAAGCCTCAGTATATTATTTTAAAACCTGCTCTGGTCGGAGGTTTTTCAGGCTCAGATGAATGGATCTCTCTTGCAGAAGAGCAGAATATCGGCTGGTGGATCACGTCTGCTCTTGAAAGTAATATAGGACTGAATGCTATTGCTCAGTATACATTCACGAAAAAAAATCCGATGCCGCAAGGTTTGGGCACCGGATCTCTATTTGTAAATAATTTTGAATCTAGTTTAGAACTGAACAACGAGTTGCTCTGGTTCAAAGACACGCAAAATTAATTAAAGCTCTGGGCAGATAGGGTTGTACATATGCTCTTCATCCCAGGATGTGCAGCATCTTCTTTTTGTATCCCAGTTATTACAACCAAGTGGAACTATGCCTCCTTTAATAACTTTTAATTCTGATTTTTTAAGTTTTTTCATAATAAGATTTTAATTGAGTTGATAAAGTAAATATCAACTTATTTTTCTTATTATGCAATACTTTACCGAAATTAATATAGATTTATATCCATGTCAATTTTCCGTAAATATATATTATATTACGGATGGTGAAATTTCTTCAATAATTAAAGAAGATACAGACGTGAAAATGAGGCAAAAGTAGTGTTAGGGTCGATAAACTTTATTTTATGATCAGTACTCTTATTAAATCACGTCTTTTACAAAAATTGCTTCCTTTATATATCTTACTATATAAGAAAACTTGTTTTTAATTCTTTTCATGATAAAATATTTTTATTTCTCTTTGTAATGAAATTTACAATCTTTATGCCAATGTCGGTATTGGAACGAAGTTTAACATATAGTTCATTTTATGGGATTTTTTTAATTAATCATTAAGGAATAATTGTGAAAATATTTTCGTTATTTTTTGATCGCCCTGTGATTAAATTTCTGTCAATTCCATATAAATTCTGAAAAATATCTTTTTGAACCATTGAACTGGAAAGATATCCCCAATGGTTTCCTATTTCATATTTAAAACTGTTCAGGATATCATCCTCTACAAAAGTACAGTCGATGATAGAAACAATATCTTTCAGTTTTTCAATATCGCTGGGGCCATTCTTGCCTAATCTGGGGGTCAGAATATTTTTAGTAAATTGTGAAATCCCCAATACCGTGTCTTTTCTGTTGAGATAAATAGAAATACGGTTGGCCAGCAGCGGAAGTTTGCTATATGAATCTTCAGAGTCTTCGAAGACTTTATAGGATACATCAGCATTTAAAAGCAAAACCTGATCGATAACGCGGAGGATATTTTCTTTTTTAAGGCTGTAAAGCATACTTTGAAGCACCCTGTTTCCAAGAGAATGGGCCATCAGGTGAATTCTTTGATTACACGGAGCCAGGTCGCGGGTTGAAAAAATATCTTTTAAAAATTGGGTGTAAAAATAGAACAACCGCATAAGCGATGATCCTGAATTAATACTTGATGCCTTGTCATCAAAATAAGTCAGAGGAACAATACTGCTTGAAGCAGGCCAGCTCACAAAAAGGATATGCTCTACAGGGGATGCCGGATTATCGATAAACAGCTTTTTAAGATCGATAATTGCCTTTAATTCATCATCAAAATCGTATGCATACCCATGAATAAAAATCAGTACATCGCTTCTTTCTTTTGTAGAAGACATATTCTTATATAATTCATAGAACATTCTTTGGGTTCCGCCTAGATTATTGGCTGTCCGTGAGGAACTTTTAATGCCTTTTTCATTCCGTAAAACTTCCAGGACATCTTCATAGCCCTGCTTTTCGGGCTCAGAAAATAATTTGTAATTTAAGATGTTACGGTTGGTATAATCTTTCTTCTTTTTGGGTGCAGTAGGCTCTTTGTAGGTGTCAAAATCACATTTTGCGATCCTGAAATTGGGAATAGAATATTCATCATTGGAAAATGAATCTGCTTTTTCGCCTTTGTGACGGACGATCTTACGATTGCTTAGGATATAAACAGCCATAGTGGGTAAATTTTGTAATTGGTCTTATTTCTATCTAAGTTAGCTATAAATAATGAATTTATTAGTCTTTCAGCATTTAGATTATCATTTCCATAAGCCCTAAATTTTCCGTAACTTTGTCAAACTTTTTTTGCATACAATAAAAGCTAATTTAAATGGAAGAAGAAAAAAAATCACTCAATTTTATTGAGCAAATTATTGAAGATGATATGGCAAACGGTCTGAAAAAAGAACAGATCCGTTTCCGTTTTCCGCCTGAACCTAATGGATACCTGCATATTGGCCATACAAAAGCCATCTGCATCAACTTTGGACTGGGCGAAAAATACAATGCTCCCGTAAACCTTCGTTTCGACGATACGAACCCTGAGAAAGAAGAGCAGGAATTCGTGGATTCTATCAAAAAAGATGTGGAATGGTTAGGTTACAAATGGGATAAAGAACTGTATGCATCCGACTACTTCCAGCAGCTTTACGAATGGGCCGTACAGATGATTAAAGACGGAAAAGCTTATGTAGATGAGCAGCCTTCTGAAGTGATCACGGAGCAGAGAAAGAATCCTGCAGAGCCGGGAATAGAGTCGCCGTACAGAAACCGTCCGGTAGAAGAATCTCTTGACCTGTTTGAAAGAATGAAGAACGGAGAATTTGAGGAAGGTTCTATGTCTCTTCGTGCGCAGATCGATATGGTGTCCCCAAACATGAATTTACGTGATCCTGTGATGTACAGAATCCTGAAAAGACCTCACCACAGAACAGGTACAGCATGGAAAATCTATCCGATGTACGACTGGGCACACGGAGAATCTGATTATCTGGAACAGGTGTCACACTCATTGTGTTCATTAGAATTTGAAAATCACAGACCGCTTTATAACTGGTATCTTGAGCAGGTATACGACGAATCTAAAATAGCACCTAAGCAAAGAGAATTCGCAAGAATGAATGTCTCTTATATGATCACTTCTAAAAGAAAGCTTCAAAGGCTGGTTGCTGAAAAAGCAGTGACAGGTTGGGATGATCCGAGAATGCCTACTATTTCCGGAATGAGAAGAAAAGGTTTCACGCCGGCATCAATCAAAAATTTCATTGAAAAAGTAGGGGTGGCCAAAAGAGAAAACCTGATCGAAATTCAGTTGCTTGATTTCTGTGTACGTGAAGACCTGAACAAGGTGGCAAAACGTGTGATGGCAGTTGTAGATCCGGTTAAGCTAGTTATTGAAAATTATCCTGAAGGTAAGGAAGAATGGCTTGAAACTGAAAATAATCCTGAACAGGAAAATGCAGGGACAAGAGAAGTTCCTTTCTCCAGAGAATTATATATCGAAAGAGAAGATTTTAAAGAAGAGGCTAATAATAAGTTTTTCAGACTAAAATTGGGCGGGGAAGTTCGTCTGAAATCAGCCTATATTATCAAAGCGGAAAGAGTTGAGAAGGATGAAAACGGAGAGATCACTACGATCTATGCAAGCTATGATGAAAAGAGCAAATCCGGAAGTGGTACCGAAGAAAGCTTGAGAAAAGTAAAAGGGACACTTCACTGGGTATCTGCTACTCATGCAATCCCGGTAGATGTAAGAATTTACGAAAAACTATTTACCGTAGAGCAACCTGATGCAGAGAAGGATGTAGATTTCCTGAACTTCATCAATCCTGAATCGGTAACAACCATTAAAGGATTTGCTGAGCCAAGTTTAAAAGATGTTGCTGTGGGAGAGCCACTTCAGTTCCAGAGAATCGGGTATTTTACAAAAGACCGTGATTCTACGGATTCTAATTTAGTATTTAACCGTACGGTAACATTGAAGGATTCATTCAAACCGGAATAATCTTACAAGGATTAATATAAAAGCAGGACCTTCAACAAGTCCTGCTTTTTTGTTTTTAATTGGTTAAATCAAACAGAACCTTAAAGATCATTTCTATTAATTCCTGTCAGTGTATTTTCTTGCCTCTATCAATATGATTGATAAAAAAAAGTGCCTTTTAAAAGGCATTCTTGGCCAATTTGCCTATTTTTGCATCTCACTCGAATTTCTCCCCATAAAATAATAATATTGTGAAATTAATTAGCATATATACGGGTTCTTTTAAAGGACTCTCAGAAGAAAGCTGGATGCTGGCGCTGGTCATGCTCATCAATCGTGCAGGTTCTATGGTGCTTCCGTTTTTGGGAGTGTATATGACGGGGCATCTTCATTTCAGCATTGAAAATTCAGGGATTATTTTGAGCTTCTTCGGGTTAGGTTCCGTATTGGGCTCATGGCTGGGAGGATTAATTACCGATAAAATCGGAGAATACCGTGTCCAGAGTCTGAGCCTTCTTTTGAGTGTCCCGTTATTCTGCCTGATTCCGCTGTTTAAAACGGAAGTCGGCTTGGCTGCCATTATTCTGATCCAGAGTATCGTAAGCGAGACTTTCCGTCCTGCCAACTCGGTAGCTATTACTAAATATGCTAAACCTCAAAATATCACGAGAGCTTTCTCACTGAATCGGATGGCTGTTAACCTTGGGTTTTCTATAGGGCCGGCATTAGGTGGAATACTATCTGCCATATCTTATGAATTTTTATTTTTCAGTAATGCCCTGGCCGCACTGCTGGCCGGTTTGATGTATATCCGGTTCTTCGGAAAACGTAATAAGCTGGCCTCATTGAAGCCGAAAAAAGTAAAACAAGCCATCGCCGTTAAAAAAGAAAATTCTCCATACCGCGACGGAAAATTTCTGCTTTACAGTTTCTTCTGTATGCTGTTCGCCATTTGTTTTTTTCAGTTATTCAGTACACTGACTATTTTTTATAAGGATACCGCGCATTTAAGCCAGCAGAGTATCGGTTATATTCTAGGCTATAGCGGTTTCCTGATTGTACTCCTGGAGATGGGCTTTGTACAGATCGCAGAAAAATATTTCAACCTTGCCTTTACTTTGTTCATAGGAACTGTATTATGTGGGGTTTCTTATGCAATGTTAGCCTTTGACCATTCCATTCTTACCCTTGTTGTTTCCATGACCTTGCTGTGTATTGGCGAGATTTGGACGCTTCCGTTTATATCTACCATAACCGCACTGCGGTCCGGCGAAAACAACAAAGGGGCTTATATGGGAATGAACGGAATATCGGTGGCCTTAGCCTTTATCATTACTCCTTACGTGGGGACCATGACTGCAGATAAACTGGGCTTCAATACCTTGTGGATAGGAACCGGAGTATTGACTGTGGGTATTGCTGCCGGGTTTTATTTTGTGATTCCCTGGATGCTTAAGAAAAGAGAGATTAAAAGCTAAATATCATTTGATTTTACATTACACATAAAATTACAATAAAAACTTTGCTAGCTTTGTGCTGATGACGAGATTATTAGCATTCTTTTTTATTCTCATTGTGTCGTTTTTCTTTTCGCAGAAAAAGGATACTGCCGTTCTGATATCCGAGGTGAAAATTGATGCTTATAAGAAACCGGTTCTCTTTATGACTTCTACGAAATCTGTTGCCGTTGTTTCTGAAAATCTTCTGGAGCAGAATCCTCCGGAAAGACTTCTGGAAGCTGTCAATCAAATTGCGGGAGCCAGAATGGAAGAGCGCTCCCCAGCCAGCTACAGGATATCAATCCGTGGAAGCACCCTGAGATCTCCTTTTGGAGTAAGGAATATCAAAGTCTATCTGGACGATTTCATTTTATCTGATGCTTCCGGGAATACTTATTTTAATATCATATCCCCGAAGCTTATTAACAGGATGGAGATCTATAAGGGTCCGGAAAGTGGAGATTACGGTGCTGTAACCGGTGGAACGCTGCTTTTGCAAACCAGGAAATCAGATCATTTATCTGCCGGCATTTCTATAGGAAGTTACGGAACTTTTGAACAGAATTTTAATGTTGCCCGTCAGAAAGGAAAACATTTCTTTGAAATTTTTCAGGATTATTACCAGGCAGACTCTTACCGTGAGCAATCGGCTGTAAAGAGGCAGCAGATCTATCTTAAAGATCATTTTAAATATGCTCCCAGGGCCTCACTGAATGCTGCATTATTGCTTTCTGATCTGGATTATGAAACCCCGGGCGGACTTACCCTGCAACAAATGGAATCTGGCAGGAAACAGGCAAGGCCAGCTGCCGGCGGGCTTTTAAGCGCAAAGGAACAGAATGCAGGAATCCGTAATAAAATGGTTTTGGCAGGAATTTCACATGAGACTGCCATTAACCCAAATTTTTCACACTTTATTTTAGTACAGGGTTCCTATGTGGATTTTAAAAATCCTTTCATCACAAATTTTGAAAACAGATTTGAAAGGAATTTTGCCTTGAGGACCCATTTAAATTATGAAAAAAATTGGAACAATATATCCCTGGCGTTGAGGTTAGGGTTTGAGGGCGGAAATCAAAATATTCTGGTTAAAAATTACAGCAATAATAAAGGAATACCAGGTAATCCTCAGAATTTTGATCAGTTGAAAAATAATTCCGGTTTTTATTTTCTGTCACAAAAACTGAATTTTAATGAAAAGCTTTTTACCGATATTTCGATAAGCTTAAATTCAAATTCCTACGAATGGGAGAGGATGTATCCGGTTTCAAATATAGGTCGTGTGAAATTTAAAGAACAGTGGCTTCCGAACCTGGGAATTACTTATCTGTTGGGAAAAGGTTTTTCGATAAGAGGAAAAATAGGAAAAGGAAATTCAGCTCCTACAAGTGAAGAAATCCGGTCTTCCAACCAGGAGTTTAATTTTAATCTTGTTCCTGAATCCGGCTGGAACAAAGAGGTTGGTATAAGAAAGCAGTTTGGAAATATTATTTTTATTGAAGGAAGCTATTTTGATTTCAGGATGCAAGATGCCATTGTACGAAGACAAAATGAAAGCGGGCAGGAATATTTTGCCAATCAGGGGAGTATCACGCAGAAAGGGGTAGAAGTTCTTTTAGAGTCTAAAAGTTTTCATCTTAAAAATGAAATATTCAACAGCTTTAAGTTTCGGTTTTCCGGAAGCTTCTATGATTTTAAATTCAGAAATTACAAACAGCTGAATAATGATTTTTCAGGAAATAAGGTTACAGGAGTACCGGACACAACGGTAAACAGCTTATTCAACTTTGTTTTTTTTAAAAATCTTACTGTAGACTATTCTCATTATTATATTTCAAAAATACCTTTGAATGACGCCAATTCTGTCTGGTCAAAATCAAGTCTGGTAGGAAATATCCGGTTAGGATTTCCAATACGGATTGATAGGACGAAACTGAATCTACATCTACAGATTCAGAACCTTTACAATACAGATTATGTTGCTGGTTTTGATATCAATGCTTTTGGAAGCCGTTTCTATAATCCTGCTGCAAAAAGGAATTTTATCTTCGGAGCCCATGTTGAATTTTAGCAGACTGTAATCACATCAGAATTCGCAAAATTCAATTCAAAATCTATAAAAAGCACAATTAATATTACTTAGAAAGTATATTTCCAACAATCATCTGCGCATGAACGCGTGAGTTCTCAATAAACCAGAGGTGGGTATCTTTTCCTCCGCATACAACGCCGGCCAGATACAAATTCGGAACATTGGTCTCCATGGTTTCAGGATGATACAGCGGATTCAGACAGTCACCCTGCAATTCTATTCCTGAATTTCTTAAAAACTCAAAATCGGGAAGATATCCGGTCATCGCCAGGACAAAATCATTTTCAATCTCGCGGTTCTGTCCGTTTTCATCTTTAAAAATGACAGAATTCTCGGTAATTTCTACTATTTCTGAGTTAAAATGAGCCTTGATGCTTCCTTCTGTAATTCTGTTTTCAATGTCGGGTTTTACCCAATATTTTACACTTTTAGAAATTTCGGAATGACGGATGATCATAGTTACATCGGCTCCTTTCCGGTAAGTTTCCAATGCTGCATCCACAGCAGAATTACTTGATCCTATTACAACTACTTTCTGCTTTGCATATGGATAAGGCTCCGTATAATAATGCTTCACTTTCGGAAGACTTTCACCCGGAATATTCATCATATTCGGAATATCGTAGAATCCTGTGGAAATCACTACATTTTTGGCTCTATAAGCTGATTTTGAGGTTTCAATATCAAAGATATCTCCGGTTTTGGAAACCTTCAGGACTTTTTCATAGAGGTTAATATTGATTTCTTTTTGTCTTGCGATTCCCTGATAATACTCTAAGGCTTCCTGTCTGCCGGGTTTGGGAGCTGTGGAAATGAACGGAATACCATCGATCTCCAGTTTTTCTGCCGTGGAGAAGAAGCGCATATATAAAGGATAATGATATAAGGAATTGACAATAGTTCCTTTTTCTATGATCAGGTAAGTCAGATTATTTTTTTGGGCTTCAAGGGCACAATTGAGACCGATGGGCCCTCCTCCGATAATAAGGATGTCTAAAATTTCCATACAACAAATTTACTTAAAACCATGATATTAAGTGGAAAATTGACAACAGAACTTATCTATCGGGGATATTGTATTGGCATCAGTTTTGGTGTTTTTTATGAATTAAAAAATTGAAAAGATGAAAAACTTCATTATTCCAGTATTGGCATTAACCCTGTTAGTGGCTTGTAAGAAAAATCCTGAAAAACCTGTTCCGAATGTGATAGATTCTATGGCTCAGGCTAAGGAAAAAAATATTGAAACGGCAGCTCAGAAGAAAAAAACAGATGTGGCAGCTGTAAAGACTGCTAATGACGAAATCCTACAGGCTTTAAAAAGTAAAGATTATAAGACTTTCACATCATTTATTCATCCGGAAAAAGGAATCAGTTTTTCAATGTATGGATTTGTAGACCCGAAAGAGGATATGCATTTTTCCAAAGCTGATTTTGAAAAATACCTGCCGACAAAAACTTTATATACATGGGGAGCACAGGACGGTTCAGGAGATCCGTATAAAGCAACTATCAAGGATTATTTAGCGAAATGGGTTTTCTCCACGGACTTCACGGCATCACAATATTCATTCAATCAATTTCTTGCAGGAGGAAATTCACTTAATAATTTAAAGAAAATATATCCCGACCAGGACTTCACTGAAAACTATATAAAAGGTTCTGAAAAGAATGGCGGAATGGATTGGAAAACTATCCGCTTCGTTTTTGAAGAATTTCAGGGTAAGCAGTATCTGGTGGCCGTTGTCAACGATCAATGGACTATTTAACCTAACCTGTGCTTAAAGGCTTGAAGCTGGAAGAGAGAAGCCGGAAGTTACTAATCTTTGTAAATGAATGATGCTTCGAATCCGCTCAGCATGACCTCTCTAATAAATAACTATAAAGTTTAGAAAGTGTTATGCTGAGCGGATTCGAAGCATTTATGGCATTGTATAATGATCCTGAGAATTGACAGGTTTCTTTCCTATCAGAAAATTCCCAAATTTAAGGTAAAATTTCAGCCAGTTTTTTAGTGAGATTTCTCCTAGAAAATTGTTCAATATTCTGAGTGTTTTCAAGAAGATCTCCCTTTTTCCAGAGTTCATATTTCTCTATGATAAAATCTTTGACTGCTTTAGAATCTTCGTAACCGAAATGTTTTCCCGCACCTGTTTCCGCAAGTATTCTTGAAACATCTGCTTCATCCGGACCAAAAGAAATGATCTGCTTTCCGGTCGCCAGGTATTCAAAGATTTTTCCTGGAATAATTCCTTGAGAAGACTCATTCGGGAAATTGGTGATCAGTAACAGATTTGAATTGGCCATCTCTTCAACAGCTTTGTCATGAGAAATATACCCCAGATTCAGGATATGATTTTTCAGGCTCGAATTTTCTATAGATTGCAGGATCTTATCGTCAACTCTTCCTGCAAACTTCAAAATAAAATGGTCTGCAAACTCTTTATTTTCCTTGACTAACTCATCAAGGACCTTCCAGAGGTTCTCAGGATTTCTCAACTGCTCAAGAACTCCGATATAGCTTAAAGTAAAGGTTGTTTGTTTCTTTTCACCCACCACATTGATTGGAGCTGAATCGCTTTCATCAAATCCATTCGTGATACAAACAGCATTTGCTCCTGCTTTTCTGAAATTTTCAGCATCCGTATAGCTTGTTGCCAATGTTATATCTGCGTTTTTAAAGACGGCACTTTCAAGCTGACGGTGTTTTCTGTCGGAACTTTTGGTGAGTTTTAAATGTTTATAATAAGAAATTTCTGTCCATGGATCACGGAAATCGGCGATCCATTTTAGAGCAGGGAATTTCTTTTTCAATCCCAGGCCGATCATATGAAGAGAGTGGGGCGGTCCGGAAGTTACTACGACATCTATTTTCTTTTCTTTTAAATACTGTTCTAAAAATTTTATGGAAGGTTTTACCCAGAATACCCTGGCATCCGGAATGAAGAAATTTCCCCTTACCCAAATGGAAAGTCTGGATTTCCAGCTTTGGTTTTTACCAACATCAAATTGTCCGGCTTTGAACTTTTTATTGCTTTTATTCAGTTTTTCAGCCAGCTGATAAGGTTCCCATATTTTGGTTTTTACAATCTCCAGGTTTTGCGGAACATCTTTTAAAAGACTTTCATCGAGTAAGGGATAACTTGGGTTTTCGGGAGTGTAGATCACAGGATTCCAGCCAAATTCCGGCAGATATTTGGCAAACTTCAGCCATCTTTGAACACCAGGACCTCCCGCAGGAGGCCAGTAATAGGTGATGATCAGTATTTTTTTTTGTTCCATTAATTGAAGATTTGAATATAAGTCTTAATATTCTTAACCACTTAAAAGATTCTTAATATTTTAAAATTTAACCATTAAGGTTTGAGTTAAGAATTAAGAGTATTAAGTATAACTTCGTTTAGGCTTTTTCTTCAGTTAAAGTTAGCTTTTTCTTATTCTTATTCATCCAGAAGATCCCGAATGCACTCAGTGCGATAAACAATCCAAAGCATAAAAGCGACAGCCATTTACCTTTTTGTATCACTTCTGGTTCAAAGACCATTCTGATGTTGTGAGTTCCTGCAGGAACGTGTACAGCACGCAGAAGATAATCTGCTTTGATGTAAGGAACTTCTTTTTCATCTACAAACATTTTCCATCCATGAGGATAATAGATTTCAGAAAATACAGCCAGCTGAGGGGTTTTCGACTGAGATTTAAATTCCAGTTCATTCGGCTGATATTTCGTTAGATTGATAAATGCCGTAGAATCTGCCTGAACAGGTTTACTGCTGAAATAAGATTTGTCTGAGGATGCAATGACAGCCGTTTTCTTACTGTCGATCACGCCAATAGATTTGATTTCTTCGTCTGGTGTATTCACGAATTTCAGATCGCTTACAAACCATGCATTTCCGTTGGCCTTAGGATTCGGCATGGCCTGAGGCTTTTCCGGACCTCCCATTACCCAGTATTTTGCGTTCAGAAGATTAAGGATATTAGGTACTTTCACAGAGTCCATGATCTGGAAATACTCATTGATTACGTCGTCATATCTTCTCAGTTTCACAGCGTGGTATCCTCCGATTGAAGATTTGAAATAAGACGTATTGGTTTCGCTGAATGTCCCTAAGATATTATTGAAAACTCTGTAATGTGTTTTGTCTCTTTCCGCAATAGTTTCAAGCGTTTTATTAACGTTGACGTTCGCCAGAATAGATTCTAAGTTCGGATTTCCCTGAACTTTTTCAGCCAGCAGGTCTGAACTCTCTGTTTGAAATGGATTTTCAGCAAAAACCTTATCTACATAATTCTCATCATTCAGATAACGTTTGTTTACCGTCCAGAGATCAAATAAACTCACGGCTCCAATAATGATCAAAGCGATATTCTGGCTCAGTTTTTTCTTCATGGTCATGAAAAGAACTGTTGCCGTTATAGCGACATAGATCAATGCTTTTATGGCATCGATTCTGAATAATTTAAATCTCTCATCAGCAAGGTAATCCAATAGGAAAGGCGGGAAATATGTTTTTTCTCCATCCGTATAAAAACCAAGCAGTGATTTTCCGAAAAGAAGAAGGATCAATAAAATTCCTAAAGTTCCTCCGCTTACATATATAAGGATTTTCTTTTTGTATTCCTCTGTCAGTTTTTCGTCTGTAAAGAACCTGTAGATTCCGATAATAGCAATCAAAGGGAATAATAATTCCACAACCACCAATATGGAAGAGGGTGCTCTGAATTTGCTGTAAAAAGGAACATAGTCGATAAAGAAGTCGGACAAGGGCATAAAGTTGCTTCCCCAAGCCAACAAAACGGTCAGAATGGAAGCTCCAAGGATCCAGTAACGGTATTTTTTCCAGGCGAAGAAGAATCCTAATAAAGCAAGGAAACATACAACGGCGCCCTGATAGGCAGGACCTGAAGTTCCCGGCTGGTCTCCCCAATAGGTTACCCCGTTGAATCCTTTTGAAATTCGGTCCATTTCAGCCTGTGACCCTACATTTTCCTGGATAAGCTCCTGAACCCTGTTCATCATTTCTTTAGCTTCCGGTTCCTGGCTTCCGCCACCCATTAGCCTTGGAATGAAAAGATTCAGTGTTTCCAGCTTTCCGTAGCTCCACATCAGGATGCTGGTTTTATCCAGTCCTGATTGTCCTGAAGTATGGCTTTCATTCGTCAGAATCTGTTTTCCACGTACCGTTTCTTTGATGTACTCGGAATTGGCCATGATTCTTTGAGAGTTCATCCCGACACCAATTGCGCATGAAGCAGCAATGATTCCTGATGAGATCAAAAAATGCTTCATCGGAGTTTTTTTCTGGATGGCTCTTACCAGTTCGGACAGGAATAAAAATCCTAAGGCCAAAAACAGGTAATACGTCATCTGGGGGTGGTTAGCAGCAATCTGAAGTCCCATAAAAAGGGTCGTTGCAATGAATCCCCAGATGTACTGTTTCCTAATATAAACTAATATAATTCCGGCAAGGAGCGGTGCAAAATACTCGATGGTATTTACTTTACCGTTGTGTCCTGCTGCTATAATAATATAAAAATAGGTAGATAAGCCGAAGAAAGTGGCGCCCAGTAAAGCGTATTTCCAGTTTCTGACGGCTACCATTCCAAGGAAGAAGAACCCTGCAAAAAGCAGGAAAAGATAATTAACCGGTCTTGGCAGGAAGTTCAGGTTGCTGTCGATCTTTTTGATGATGTCGCCTTTGAACTGGCTCCCCATCTGATAGGTCGGCATCCCTCCAAACATGGAGTCGCTCCAGTAGGTTTCGTTTCCGGTATCGGCTCTGTAGTCCAGGAGCTCTTTCGCGCCTCCTCTGTACTGTACGATATCATGCTGAAAAAGCTGCTTTCCGGAAAAAACAGGGGTGGAGTATAAAAATGCTAAAACTATAAATACAACTAATGAAATTGCAATATAAATTAAGTTTTTATTTTTAGCCATACGGGTTATTATCTTTTATTTCTTGGAATTCTTACCTTTTGTCTTTAGTTTCTTTTACCTCTTCATAGTCAACTGTTTCTGCATCCCAGTTGAGGTTCTGTTTATTCTTATTCGAGTTGTGTAGATCCTGCTGTCTGTTATTATTTTTATTGTTATCAAATCTATAGCTGTAAAAGGTCTTGAAGAAAAGCCTTTTCAGGATATTCCAGACAAAGAAAATAATGATGGCAGAGAGAACTAACTCAAGAATGTACTTCATAATTTCTAATTTAAATTCAAGTTTATGGTTTAAAGCCTGAAGTTTAAAATTCAAGGGTATACAATAATCATGAAAGCAATTATTAATAATAAAAACCTCCTCTCAAACTCTAACACCCTTTCACTCTCAAACCCTCTGACCCTAAAACATCTTTAATTCAATTATTTTGCAGAAGGATTGACCATTACAGAAGATTTGGAAATACTTTTCATAGACTGTGACTGTTTTCCGTCTGAAATAGTCTCAACCTGTGTTGTTTTTACATCAATGTTCTGGTTGGTAATCCATCCTGTACTTTGGTCAAACTTAATGGTTCCGTTCTGGGAAAGCTCACTGCTAAGACTGTGTGTGATAGGTCCCTGCGTCTTCTTTTCTGTCTTTTTAGGAATTCCTCCTGTTACAGAAATTTCTGCCGCTCCGTTTCCTACACTTTTCAGTACATAGTTTGAAGTTACTTTAACGCTTCCGCTTGGATCTGCGTTTTCAGAAGTAGTCCATTTTTCACCGATTTTCACTCCTTTTTTAGGAATAATCGTTAAGTTTTTATTCAGCTGGTCTTTCAAGACTTTTTCATTGAAAGTTTCTTTAAGACTGGCTACAACGCTTGCTTTCTGATTGGCATCTTTGATCAGGGTTCCTACAGCAGCGGCAACTTTGGTATAAACAGCATCAAAACCTGTGATAGAAACTACATTTCCTTTAGTATCCATCTTCATGTTAAGCTTATTCCCGGTCAAGGCTTTGTTGATATTCCAGATCATTTTCAGGTCATCTTCTTTCGGGATAGCCAGTTTGGTGTCTACGATTACTGTTTTACCCTGTGCACTCTGCGAATTTCTTTTTGCTACAAGATTAAGGGTCATATCATACACATTCCCTTTGATATCATTAACGGTGAAGCTCATTTCATCCGTAGATTCGCTGGTTGCTGTAATCGTTTTTCCCTGAGGATCTTCCATTGTTTTCACATCTCTCTGGTAGGTGGTAAGAGGATAGGTTTTTCCTTTTTCCAGTTTAAATGTCTGAGTGAAAACTCCCGCAGAATCTTTAATGGCAGGATTTTCCGCCACTTTAGCTACGGAATCGGCAGGAACCTCTACCGTAACTGTTTTTCCTGTTTTAGGATCTACTTTAGTGATGGTTGCTGTTTCTTTTTTACAAGATACAAGAGCTATAGATGAGATAAGCATTAATGCTGCTACGTTTTTCATTTAATTTTTTTTAAGTTTAAATTTTACTGATATTTCCGTTCTGTGCATCAATAACGATACCACAAAACATTACGATAAAATACTTATTCGTTACCGATTAAAGATTTGGAGCTGCTACGATTTTCTGTCTTACCGCTTCATACAAAATGGCTCCACATGCTACAGAAACATTCAGAGACTGTGTTTTTCCTTCGATAGGAAGTTTTATTTTTTCGTCTGAATGATGCATAACCTCCTTAGAGATTCCGGTTTCCTCATTCCCCATTACAATAGCGCAAGGTTCTGTGAAATTCACATCATAGATAAGTTTCTGAGCTTTCTCGGTAGCGGCAAATACGGAAATACCGCTCTGCTGAAGGAAATCTACGGCATGCGCAAGATTCGGTTCCTTACAGATCTTGATATTGTAAAGTGCTCCCGCAGACGTTTTAATGGCATCTGAATTGATAGGTGCTCCTCCTTTTTCAGGAATAATAATGGCATCTATCCCTACACATTCTGCTGTTCTGCAGATCGCTCCGAAGTTTCTCACATCTGTAAGTCTGTCAAGGATTAAAAGGAAAGGTGTTTTTCCTTCCTCGAACAGTTGTGGAACAATATCTTCCACTCTGTGAAACGGAACATCTGAAATAAAAGCAACCACCCCCTGGTGGTTTTTTCTTGTAAAACGGTTCAGCTTTTCAATTGGAACATAGTTGGGACGAATTTTATTTTTGGCTAAAATCGTTTTCAGCTCAGCATAAATAGGACCTTGAAGTGCATTCTGCACAAAGATCTTGTCAATCGTTTTTCCCGCTTCAATAGCTTCAATTACGGGACGCAGCCCGAAAATAAAATCGTCTTTCATTAAGTTGTCTAAATTTGTATGTTCTAGGTTCAAAGTTTATGGTTTAAAGTTCAATGATTACATCTGAAGTTTAGGGTTTATACTTTGTTCCTTTTAAATCTGTTATTTTTAAATATTTTATAAAAGAGCTAATCTTTTTACTTAATATTTCTGTTCGTTCAAGTAGAGCCTCAAAAAGTTCCTGAGTTATGAAATTTCTATCAAAAACCCGGTACAGCTGTGATCTTGTTTCTCCACATGAAGCTTTTGCAATAGAAAGAAACTGAATAAATTCTTTATTGCCATTTCTCTCAAAGCCTTCGGCAATATTATCCATAATGGAACCAGAAGAGCTGTCAATTTGAGCACAAAGTTTAAAATTATTTTTAAGATCAGTGGATTTAATAATATTATAAACTTCTTTACAAAGTTCTCGGGACAGTTGCCAGATTTCTAAATCCTCAAACCTTCTGATTGTTCCCATAGCATTAAACTTTAAATCTTAAACTTTGAATTTTAAACTATCTTCCGTTCTCTCCAAGTATTGCTCTTTTTTGTGCCATGATATAGCCATAATGTAGGCTTTCATGCATATTGTTGAAGATAATGGCATCCTGGATGCTTTTCAGATCCATTCCAAAACTGGTTGTGTAAGGTGTATAGTCTGAAAAAAAGTCGCTGTCATAATCTTTCATTAAAATCTTTGAAGTTTCAGTGAGTAAAAACTCAAGGTCTTCCACTTCAGATTTTTGTACATTCAGGTTAGGAAGAGTTCCTTTTTTGTAGGTTTCGATCCAATATTTATCTATTCTGAAAGGATTTCCGCTAAGATAATAATGCAGGAGCTGCTGGGTAGCAACCGTATGCGCAATATTCCAGTACATATTGTTATTGAAACCGTCAGGAATCAGCAGAAGATCTTCATGGGAATTGTTCTGCAGAATACTTAAAAGGTTCTTTCTCACTTGTCTGTGTGCTTGAAAATGATAATTCATTTTGCAAAAATTTTTAATCACCAAAAATAGTTTAATAAACTGGAAGTGACAATTTTTTGGATAAGGGATTGAATTAAATGTTCTTAAATGCTGAAAAAAGATGTTAATTGCTGTGTTCTTTTTGTCGATCGTAAAAAAACTCCTCTGAAAAGTATTCAAAAGAGCTTTTTACTTTTTTCAAATTCAAACAATCTGAGTATGGTGTTAATATGATAGTAATTCCGGAAATGTCACGCCGAATTAGAATTTTTTTATTTTTTGATGATTTTATGTTTGAATGTTATTCCATCCTTCATAACAATATTCAGAAAATAGACTCCTGCAGTATACGTTGAAATGTCTATTCTGTTTTCCCCGCGAGTTTCAGCTAATTTTTTCCCGTCAATACTGAAAAGGCTTATCGAAGCTACATCTGTTTTGGATCTTATATTGACGAAATCAGCCGTAGGATTAGGGTATATGCTGACATCTACGGTCTTAATGTCCTTTACGTCCAAAGCGGCACTGCTTTTCCCCTGCATGTAGACGGATAAATAGACATCTCCCTGCTGTTGATTAAAAACAGCAGTTGGAATTGTATGTTTAAGGGTGTGATTTCCAGCGGTTATAGTGGGCATTGTAAAGCCTCTGACAGGAACTGAGTTACCCGGACACCAGTTATTCCATGAAGTCCATTCTGTAAGTGATTTTGGGACTGTTCCATAAATTCCATTGCCTTGTGTATTGTACACCCTGAACGGTTCGCAGGAAATTCCTCCGGGAGTATAGGTAAGCATTTGTACATCATCTATATAGGTGTAATTCTGCCTTCTAACATATTCTTCACCACCACTGTTGGCACCGTGAGGAGTGGATATCACATAGAAGCGGGCATTGGTGACTGCATTAGGAAGATTGAAACTGACGATTCTAACGGTTTCACCAGGAACATCGGTGCTGTTATAATTATTTAATCTGCTATAAGTTAATACAGGAACTAGAGCGTTGTAGTCTGTGGGTGTGGCTCCTGCATCTGTCGAAAAGAAGGTAAGCGTTCCTGAAAAGACATCGATCCTGCCGGCACATCCTGCAACCTGTGTTTGAGCTGCATAAGGAACACCAAAAACGTCCAGTTCCATATACATATCATAAGAAGCACGTAATGTGGTATCATGAAATATGCTGTATAAATTACTTAAGTCATATGTATAAGGAACCTCAGTAGGGCTTCGGTTTTTGCTCATAAATGGGGTAATGTACCTGCCAACCTCAATTCTTTTCACATTCGCATCGTTAATAGTGTAAGTAGGCTGGTTTTTAGGTATCATGGCTAAATATACGCTTCCCAGACGGTCATAATTATCACACAAAGCACCTATAGTCACTCTCATGGCAATTTTTGCCTTAAAGGAGTTCAGTTCAGCATCTGTAAGTTTTCTGGCGTATCTGGTATTTGATAATCTGATGAGGCCGGCAGGTACCGGATCGGATACTGTGGCTGCGTAACCGTCATAATACACTGCATCTGAAATCAAATTCATTCTGCTTGTTGTTTGCGATTGAAAAAGCCCTGCAAAAAGAATACTTGTAAAAAATAGCTTTTGATACATATTGTTGGTGTTTACCACAAATATATTAAATATTCGTTTAAAATATTATTATATTGTATTTATAATTCATGTTTTGTTGAAAAATTGAAATTTTATAATTAAATTAGCGCAATGTTCAATATTAATTAATCAATAATGAAAAAAATTTTACTTTTATCTTTGTTATCGATAGCTTTAATGCTTAATGCCCAAATCAATTTAAACATTGGAAGCTCAAATGTCGGAACGGCCCCTATAAGTAGTTTTTTTTCATATTCATATGTTCAGCAGATCTATCCCAAACAGGAATTAAATGCAGCTGCAGCGGGAAATATTACGGGTCTTACCTTTTATGTAGACCCTTTGGCCAGCATTAATGATTCTTCGGATTGGACGGTTTATGTCGGGCATACCACTAAAACATCCTTTATATCCGGAACAGACTGGATTCCAGCTTCACAGCTGACTCAGGTATTTGCAGGTACCGTAACCAAAACTAATAATAAGGTTGAAGTTACTTTTACAACACCATTTGCCTATAATAACAGTGATAATTTAGTGATCGCTGCAAAGGAAAATTCTCAAAGTATTGATATTAATAATTTTGATGAAGCCTTTCGTGTTTATCCGCATATCCAGAATTCAACTCTTTATTATAAAGGAGACCGTATGATCGTTGACCCTGCGACTCCACCCGGAGGAATAAGAGCGGATTATAAAGCTGCAGTGACAATTTCAGGATTAACACCTGGCTCTACACCGGCATGTCCTTTTGTTAATTATCCGATCAATAATGCCCAATTTGTTTCTTTAACTCCAAATTTTAAATGGCTTCCTGTTTCCGGAGCCGATTCTTATAAAATTTCATTAGGAACAAGTGCGGGAGGTACAGATGTTATTAATCAGCAGGTAGTAACTGCTACAGATTTTTCTCCTTCAGCTCCTCTTAATCCGAATACTACTTATTATCTGAAGGTCACTTCCGTTACTGGGAATCTTACATCTTCCGGCTGTGCGGATGTTATTTTTACTACAGTTCCTCCCGTACCTGTTAATGATACGTGTTCCGGAGCTTTGGCAGCAGCTGCTTTTCCTTACACCTATACTCAGAGTGATGCTGTATCTGCCACTAACAATGGCGGATTTATAACCACGTGTCCTGATGCAATGAACGACGGGACCTGGTTCAGATTTACCGGGGATGGTGGTCAGTTTACTGTTAAAATAACCATGCCTGCAGGCAGTGCTTATGATCCTCAGATGGATATCTACAGCGGTGCATGTGGAAATCTGGCCTGTGTAAATGCAGTAGACAACGGCGGAGGCGGAGCTGCAGAAACCTATACATTTACAACAACCGCAGGAACCGAATATTTTATCAATGTCGGAGCCTATGAAGAAACGGTTGATATGCCGGAAAATGTTTTTACCATTAGCATTACTAAACTTTAGTCTGCAAACACTTATTGCAATGCTTTCAATGATAACCTGAGTTGTCATTGGAATAAATATGTTTCAGAGAAGCAAACTGTTTTAAAAAGAAACAGCACCACAAATTCCTGTCTGTTATTTGGATACGTTATTAATAAAGGAATATTTAACAAACTTTAACTCTAATATGGCATTCATTATGTTGATTAATGCCAGTATTTATCAGAAATTTACCACCTATTTTTAATTAAAGCTATGTCAGATACATATCAAGCTGAAGATATCCGCCAGTTGACGGAAAAAGTAAAAGAAAAGAATTACTTATTTTCCCTTCTCAGACAGGAAATCAATAAAGTGATTATTGGCCAGGAATATATGATAGACCGCCTTTTGGTAGGTCTTCTAGGTAATGGGCATGTCCTTTTGGAAGGAGTGCCGGGACTGGCAAAAACTTTAGCGATTAAAACCCTGGCAGAAGCTGTTCACGGTGAATTTTCCAGGATACAGTTTACACCCGATCTGCTTCCGGCAGATGTGGTGGGAACGATGATCTTCAATATCAAAGACAACGATTTTTCAATAAAAAAAGGTCCTGTTTTTGCCAACTTTGTACTGGCGGATGAGATCAACCGTGCGCCGGCAAAAGTACAGTCGGCATTGCTGGAAGTAATGCAGGAAAAACAGGTAACGATTGGTGATGAAACCATGAAACTTCCGAAACCGTTTCTTGTGCTGGCCACCCAAAACCCGATCGATCAGGAAGGAACTTATCTTTTACCTGAAGCACAGAGCGACCGCTTTATGCTGAAGTGTAAAATAGATTACCCGAACTTTGAAGACGAAAGAACAGTTATGAGAATGGTTTCTACCTCTCATCAGCCTGTTATTAAACCTGTAATATCACTGCAGGATATTGTAGATGCCAAAGAACTGATCAACCAGATCTATCTGGATGAAAAGATCGAAAAATATATTCTGGATATGGTTTTTGCAACACGTTATCCGGAAAATTACGGACTTTCTGAGCTTAAAAACTATATCGGGTTCGGAGCTTCTCCGAGAGCATCCATCAACCTTGCCATTGCATCCAGAACCTATGCATTCCTAAAGGGAAGAGCTTTTGTTATTCCTGAAGATGTAAAAGCGTTGGCTCAGGATGTACTAAGACATAGAATTGGTCTTACCTTTGAAGCGGAAGCAGAAGAAATTTCATCAGAAGAGATTGTCAACAGGATTTTAGCAAAAATACAGGCACCATAATGAGTGAAGTGATTATCAGGAAAGCTGTCCGGGAAGATTGCGCTCCCATGCTGGAGCTGATCCAGGAACTTGCAGAATATGAAAAGGCACTTCATGAGGTGACTATAACACTGGATGAATTTACAGAGGACGGCTTCGGAAAATCTCCGGTTTGGGGAGCTTTCGTTGCTGAGCTGAACAATGAAATTGTAGGAATTTCCCTATATTATGACCGGTTTTCAACCTGGAAAGGAAGAAGGCTGTATCTTGAAGATCTGGTAGTGACCGAAAAAATGAGAGGAAAACAGATCGGAAAACTTTTGTTTGATGCCACTTTGGAATATGGAAAAGCAAACCAATACAGCGGAATGGTTTTCCAGGTATTGAACTGGAATGAACCCGCTATTAATTTTTATAAGAAATACAGCCCAAAATTTGATAATGAATGGCTGAATGTTTCGATTGAATTGAAGGATTAAAGTTAGAAAGTAAGGAAGATGGGAGATGGAAGTGTGTCGCACAAGCCCCCTGCAATCCTAAATCAGCAACGAATGTATGGAAATAAAAGATATTGTAAAAAAAGTAAAGCAGATAGAGATCCGTACCCGAAAGAAGACGGAAGCTTCGCTTATGGGACAGTATCACAGTGCTTTTAAAGGACAGGGGATGACTTTCTCGGAAGTCCGTCCGTATCAGTTCGGAGACGAGATCAGAAGAATCGACTGGAATAAAACAGCCCGTTTCCGGGAACCGTTCGTAAAGGTAATGGAAGAGGAAAGAGAGCTGACCATGATGATTTTGGTAGATATTTCCGCCTCTATGGATTACGGAACCAAAAACCAGCTGAAAAGGGAATATGTAGCAGAAATTGCTGCCAGCCTCGGGTTTTCAGCGGCAGGAAATAATGACAAAGTGGGGCTGATCCTGTTTGCAGATAAAGTATATAAAGTAATTCCGCCCCAAAAAGGCAGAAAACATATTCTTTCTATTATCAGCAATATTCTGACAGCAGATTATGTCCCGGCTGTATCAAAGATTGATAAAGCTATGGAATATATGATGGGCATTTTTAAAAGAAAGTCTCTGGTTTTTCTGTTTTCAGACTTTGAAGATACTTATGATTCCAAAATGCTTAGAGTGGCTTCAAAAAAGCATCAGTTGCTGGGCATGAGGATCTATGACGAAAAAGATAGTGAAATTCCTGATGTAGGCTATGCTCTTCTGTATGATGCTGAAACAGGAAAAGAAGTCTGGGCCAATACTTCCAGTGCAAGATGGAGGTATACGTTTGCAGAAGCCCAGAAGCAGAAAGTCCGGGCGCTGGAAGAAGATTTTGCCAACAGCTCAGCCAGTTTTATGAATATGAACACGGGTGCCGATTATTCTAAAATGCTCTATCATTATTTCCAGAAGAAGTAAATATCAATAACAAAGGCTCCGGCCTCAACTATTATTATTTGAAATTGAAAAAAATATTATTCATACTTTCTTTTTTAATCTGTGGAAATGCTTTTTCGCAGATATTATCTTCCAATTTGGAAAAGAAAACCCTTGCCTTAGGTGAGGTTAACCATCTGGTTATTAAAATAGACAATGTTCATGAGCTGCAGGTAATTTCCGCTCCTAAAAATGAACTCTTGCCTTTCCATTTTGAAGAAATTAAAGACAGTATCGGACAAAACCAGAATTCCTACGAAAGAAAAATTGAATTTTCAGTGTATGAAGAAGGAAAATTTACTATTCCTGAGCTGGAATTTAATGTAGGAGGTAAAATTCTAAAAACCATTCCTTATGAGATTGATGTGGTGAATACAGCCCAAAAGGCAGACCAGATCAATGATATCATGAACAATAAGGAAGTAAAGCTTGAAGCAAAAGATTACTGGGAGCTCTATAAATTTTATATTCTCGCTGCTTTAGCCGGGATTGCTCTGATTATTGCCATTATCATGTTTATTAAATGGGGCAGAAAATCTAAAAGTTCACCGGCTGTTGCCACTAACCAGACTTTAAAGGAACTGGACTCCCTAAAAAAGAAAAAGTATATTGAAGGAGGTGATTTCCGTTCATTCTATGTTGAACTGATAGACATATCCAGAAAATTTATTGCCAAACAATATCATCTTCCGGCGGATGTTCTTCTTACAGATGATCTTATTGACGTCATGAAGAAAAACAATACCATTTCACAGGAAAATGAAAGAATAGTGGAAGATGTATTTTTAAGAGGAGATCTGGTGAAATTTGCCAAGACTTTCCCTGATCAGACTACTATGGAAAAAGATTTTGCAGATATCCGCGATTTTGTGAAGAGATCATCGAAAGATTTAGAATTTGAAAACTTAAGAAAGGATGCCTGATTTTGAATTTTACAGTCCGTGGTTCCTGCTGCTTTTTCTGCTGTTTATTCCCCTTTTTATTAAAGATACGGGAGGGAAGAAAAAGAAAGGGATAAAAGTCCCTACTGTCCAAAATATGGAAGGCAGCGGGGGAATCCGTGCTGTGCTTGTTCTGCTTAAGTTTTCGAAATATATTATCCTTTCTGCATTGATTATTGCGATGGCCAGACCGAGAACTTTTACAGTCTCTCAGGACAGAGACGATACTAAAGGTGTAGATATTATGCTTTCCATAGACGTTTCTCTGAGTATGCTAGCCAAAGACCTTACGCCGGACCGTATTACTGCATTAAAAGATATTGCCGTAAAATTTGTCCAGAAGCGTCCGAATGACAGGATAGGAGTAGTAGCTTATGCTGCAGAAGCTTTTACCAAAGTACCGGTAACTTCTGATCATCAGGTGGTTATTGATGAAATTAAAAACCTTAATTCTGCAGGTCTTGAACCGGGAACAGCTATCGGAGAAGGACTTTCTGTAGCGGTAAATCATCTTATCAAAAGCAAAGCTAAAAGTAAGGTGGTTATTCTTATGACAGACGGAGTAAGCAATATTCAGAATGCAATTCCTCCACAGCTTGCTGCAGAACTTGCCAAAAATAATAATATAAAAGTATATGCCATTGGGATAGGAACCAACGGTTTTGCGCTGATGCCTACCTCACAGGATATTTTCGGAGACCTGATCTTTACAGAAACAGAAGTTACGATTGATGAAAACACCTTGAGAGAAGTAGCACAGACGACGGGAGGAAGATATTTCAGAGCCACTTCCAACAGTAGCCTGGAAGAAGTATACGATGAGATCAACCAATTGGAGAAGACTGATATCAAGGTTGCCAAGCTGTATAACTATGATGAATATTTTAAAATTTTCCTTTGGATCGCATTGGGAATGCTGTTTTTTGATGCACTGCTGCGATGGGTATTATATAAATTTTTAAGCTGATGAATTGGTCGTTAGGAAATTACTGGTATTTACTTTTGCTGTTGCTGCTGCCGCTGCTGTCTTTCTTTCTGATCCGTTTTTTAAGATGGAAGAAGAAAAAGAGAGAGACCTTTGCAGACAGCCGCTTTCATGACAGCCTGTTCGAAAAAAAATCCGGGTTTACAAAATTCTTTCCGGCTTTATATCTTTTGGGAACGCTTTTTCTAATATTTTCGATCATAGATTTGCTGAACGGTTCCGAAGAAGTAAAAACCAATCAACGGCTTAATAATGTGATATTTATGCTGGATGTCTCCAATTCTATGAATGCGGAAGATATTGATCCCAGCCGTCTTACAGAGGCGAAAAACCTGATGCTGAGTACCATGCAGAAGATGAAGAATGATAAGATAGGTATTGTGATCTTTGCGGGTGAAGCAGTCTCTATTATGCCACTTACCACTGATTATGGAACCGCAGAAACCTACATAAGTGCAGTAGAAACAAATTCTATGAAGATCCAGGGAACTGATTTCCTGAAAGGAATGCAGGCTGCAGCAGAAAAATTTAAAAATGTAAGCAAAGGTTCAAGAAAAGTCATTCTGTTAAGTGACGGAGAAGATAATGAAGGCAATGATAATGCTGCGATAAGACTGGCCAATAAAGAAGGGATCTCCATAACATCGGTAGGAATAGGGACGGATGAAGGGGCGCCGGTTCCGGAATATGTCTTCGGACAGCTGATGGGCTATAAGACCGATATGGATGGCGGAACAGTGATCTCCAAGAGACAGACACAGGCCCTTAAAAAGATGGCAGAATCTACAGGAGGAGATTATGTGGACGGAAATAACATCAATGAAGCTCCCGATAAGATCATTGATGCCGTGAGTAAAAAATCCTCATCTGCGCAGACTTTGGTAAAGTCCCAGAATGCCAATCACTATTATCAATACTTTTTAATAGTTTCTATTTTCTTTTTCTTTTTAATTTATATCTTGAATCCGAAAAAAGATTTCAATATTTAATTTTTACACTTTGTTTATCAAGATTTTAAATAAGTACTTTAACCGAACTTTAACAAATAGAAGTCTGTTTATTAACATATAAAGGAATAATTTTGCAAGTAATGAATACTAAAATCATTTTTTTATCGTTTCTTATTGCTTTTTCATTCTCAAACATACTGTTTGGGCAGGAAAACTATAGAACTTTAGTTTATGAAGGTAATCAGAAATTCAACGGTAAAGACTATGATGGTGCTTCTTCCAAGTATATGGAGGCTGTAAAAGAAAATGAAAAAGACTTTACAGCTCATTACAATCTGGGTAATGCATTGTATAAAAGCAAAAAGTATGAGGAGGCTAAAGCAGAATTTGACAAAGCACAGAAGCTTTCGCAGACGCTGCCGGATAAAACGGCCGCTCTTCATAATCTGGGCAATACCTACATGCAGATGAACCAACCGGAAAAAGCGGCAGACTATTATAAGCAGGCTCTGAAGCAGAATCCTTATAATGAAGCAACCAGAAAGAATTATGAAATTGCCAAGCTGAAAGAAAAAGAAAAACAGCAGAAGCAGAAAAACGAACAGAACAATTCGGGAAAAGGCGGAGGAGGAAATGATCAGAATAAAAATGATGATCAGAAAGGTGACCAAAAAGATCAAAAGCAGGATCAGGGTAATGGCCAGCAGAACGAAGGGGAAAGCGAGCAGGGAAATACCCCTAAGCAGAACCAGGATAATGAAGGAAAAATGCCTAAGAATCTTGAAAATGCTATATTAGATAAAGTCAACGAAAAAGAAAAAGAAACCGCCAGAAGAATCTTAAACAAGAATTCTTATTCGATGCCTCAGAGCAACGAAAAAGATTGGTGATGCAACAGAAACTGATTTACATATTATTCCTTTTAGCATCCGTAATTTCTTACGGACAGGTGAACCTGTTCATGGAATCTGATAAAGCGGAATACAATGGGAAAGATGTTGTAAATCTTACGATTGTTCTTGAGCTTAATGGGGTGGATCTTGAGCCTCAAACTCGTTTTCAGCTGCCTGACCTTTCGAAATTCAATATTATAGGGAGCGGATCAATGACCAATACATTAATTGATCCTGCCACCAATACGCTTGTTACTCAAAAAATATCCAGAATTGCTCTTGAACCTAAAAAGAAAGGTAAAATCAAGATTGGTTCCGTACTCGTAACGGTTAATAATAAGATCTATAAAACAGAACCTTTTGATATCAATATAAAAGATATTATTGAAAGAAGGTCTCTTGCAGGTAATACCTCCAGCGAAGTCTATCTGAATATGGAGATCGAAGACCGTGAAGTTTACCAAGACCAGCCCACAGTAGCCGTATTGAAGGTTTACTCTAAAAACGTGGACAATTTGAGAAAGGTGAAAGATGTTCGCCTTCCACGTCAGAATAACCTTAATGTACATCCTATAAGCTTCAGCAAGTCCGAGATAGATCCTTCAGATACCGGAAACATGGCTTCCCAGGTTGTGGCAGTATTTATGGTTTTTCCTAATGAATCAGGGTATGTAGATGTGCCGGCGGTGTCGGCATCGGTAAGCTCTTATTCGAATAAAAATAAAATTGTTTCCAATAAAGTAAAACTTAATGTAAAAAAGCTTCCGGAGGGATCGCCTGAATATTTTAAAAATGCAGTGGGTAACTTCAACGTGAATGTATATAATGCATCAAAGGAAAAAATAGAGGTCGACAAACCAATCAACGTTATTGTTAAAGTTTCAGGAGAAGGAAATCTTCCGGATATGCATCTTCCCAAAATCATAGCATCTCCGGATTATGAAGTCTTTACGCCTAAAATTACATCCAAAGTGGCTCCCGGAACTACAGGAATGAAAGGAGAGATCCTGGCTAATTATGTTATTATTCCTAAAAAAGCAGGTGCCATTTCGGTACAGACCGAGCAGTTCGCATTTTTTAATCCGGCCAGTCACGAATATGTGGACCTTGGAAACAAAACGCTTGCCCTGAACGCATTTTCCCATGACCAGATCCTGGAATCACGTACCACAGTTGAAAAGGTAAACGAATATACCAACACGCTTTTGGAAACGGTAGATACTCCTGTTCTGAAGACAACAACATTTAAAGTAAAGGAAAAGACTAAATTCCATTGGAACATCCTTTTAACCAATATTTCTATTCTTATCGGGTTATTTATTATGTACCTGTTATTTAAGACATGGCAAAAAAAACGAACGTTAGTTAAAGAAACGGCATCTCCGAAACCTCTTGGTTCTGTGGCTGAAACAGAAAAACAGATCAGAGAAACGTTGAAAACGGATATTAACGATTATTTCAGTTATCTTGAGAATCTTAAGGATACCGGAGATTATGAAAAGTTTTTTGACACTATGGAGGAAATGGATATGGAGGTCAGAAAGCAGTATTTTCAGAGTTCTTCACAGGATTTCAGGGTATTCCTAGAAAGGCATAAAGGACTTTCTGTTGCTGAAGAATACAGAAATTTGCTGCAAAGAATTCAAATGGAGAAATACTCCCCTCTGAAATCACCAGAAGGTATGGAAGAGCTTCTAAAAGCAGTTGTTAATTTGTATTCACGAATTAGCAAATAATCAATCTTTTTTCATATTTTTGCGAAATTATTAATTACAAAGAGATGGAAATATTTAATGATTTCTCTATTAAAGAGATCGTTACCTGCTTTATGGTTCTTTTTGCCGTAATCGATATTATTGGCTCTGTTCCTATTGTCGTAAGCCTTCAGCAGAAGTTTGGTCAGATAGAAGCTGGAAAAGCATCCATTACTGCCGGTGCAATTATGATTGTTTTTCTTTTTGTAGGAAACAAAATTCTTAAGCTGATTGGGGTAGATGTGAATTCCTTTGCCATTGCAGGAGCTTTTGTGATTTTTATCATAGCCCTTGAAATGATTTTAGGTATTGAGATCAACAAGACCACCGAAGCAAAGGCTGCATCCATTGTTCCCATTGCGTTTCCGTTGGTTGCAGGAGCAGGAACACTAACAACCACCTTATCTCTCAGAGCTGAATTTCATGATATTAATATTATTTTGGGAATCATTCTCAATACAATTTTCGTATATTTGGTGCTGAAATCAGCGAAATGGCTGGAAAACAAAATGGGGGAAGCTACCCTGTCTATTCTTCAGAAGGTTTTCGGGATCATCCTTTTGGCTATTTCAATAAAATTATTTACCGCAAACTTTGCCCAATTGGTGCTGAACTATATTAATTTTTAAGAATCATGCAGAAGTTTTATAAAGTATTTCTAGTTGTGTTTATCGTTTTTATTGCCATCAATCTTTATGCATTGGACTGGCAGACGGATCTTTTATCAGAAGATAACCTGAAGTTTGTATTTTCAATCGCTTCAGCAGTTCTAGGTCTGATTTTGCTTTTTGTACTGGATACATGGAGTAGGATTGGAGCTAAGAAATAATTCAGAATTACATTATTCTATATAATAAAACCTCTTTCGTTGGAAGGAGGTTTTTTGTTTTGTTTCGAGAGAGGTACTTCGAGGTCTTCAGCTACCTACAATACTCTTCTTTATTTTAAATCCATTATAGAAAATTTGGGTCTGTTACTGGTGACTGATGTTCCAGAAGTCCACTATTATCTGTATTTTAAGAAACCACCAGGTTCTTTAAAATGGCCTCCGATTTCAGTTCTGTTTCCCGCCATTCTTTTTCCGGACTGCTCTGAGCCGTGATGCCGCCGCCTACAAATACGTGTACAGAATCTTTGTAAAGTCTTGCACATCGCAGGTTGACAAAATACATGATACTCTCCTCTGTTTCCACTTTAATGAAGCCGGAATACAGCTCGCGGGGAAATTTTTCAAGCTCCTGAATACTTTTTTTACAGAAATCCTTTGGAATTCCGCAGACTGCCGGAGTAGGATGGAGCTCATTGATGAGGCTGTCCAGATCTTCAGGCTTAATATGAGCTTTAAAATCTGTCCTTAGGTGTTTTATATTTCCGGAAATATGGTCGTAGGTCTCTGATATCTCAATATTGCCGGAATAGTTTTTAAGGGTATCCTGAATATAGGAAGTTACAGGTTTTTGCTCTTCAATTTCTTTTTCTGTCCATTCTTCGGATACAGGAAGAGTTCCCGCCAGGCTCATGGTTTCAAACTCATGGGTTGTTTTGTTAAATTTCCCCAGAGTCTCTGAAAAAGCCCCCATCCAGGCATGCTGCCCATTATTGAAGATATATCTGAATGCGTTTGGGTAGGATGTGCATAGTTTTTTAAAACTTTCTTTGAAATCTATCCCGCTAAAGTCTTTGAAGATCTTCCTTCTTGAATACACCAGTTTTGGAAGCTGATGATCTTTAATAACGCTAATGACCTGATGAAGTTTGCTAATATACTCCTCCTTGGTTTCTGCATTGAAAAAGCTTTCGTCTTTCAACAGGGTTTCATTGGTGATGTCGGACTGATCAAACTGTTCGGAAGCATGAGTAATATTGCCTTCAAAACTGATCTGCCTCAACAGGTCAAAGGAATGAAAACTCACAGATTCACCGTTTTGTTTCTGATCAGTTGAATATAATGTTTCGTTGAAAGGAAGTTTGAAATAAATCATGGGTTATGAATAGGTTTTGAAAATCACCACCCGGAAATACAGTAGGAAATTCCCAAGTTGATTTTCCTTTCAGCAAAGGTATTATTAGTCTTAAAACTGTCAAAATTAAAAGAGCTGTTTTTATGAAATATTTGTCATAAACGTATTAAAAAAGACCCAAATTTTTTGAGTCTTTTATTTTTTGTTGATATTTTGAATTATCTCAGAAGAATATTGTTCGTCATCGTAGTATGATTGATCAGTACACCTTTTTCATCTCTGATCTCAATTTCAGAAACATGCATGGTTTTTCCCTTTCTGATGAAACGTGCTGTAGCTGTTACGACTCCATCTTTTTTACTTTTTAGGTGGTTGGAATTGATATTGGTTCCCACCCCGTAATATTTGCTGCCGTCGATAAACATATTGGACAGGCTTGAACCCAAGGTTTCAGCAAGTACGCAGCTTGCCCCTCCGTGCAGGATTCCGAAAGGTTGATGTACCTTTGGCTGTACCGGCATTGTGGCAGTTAAAGTTTCATTTTCAACGTCAATATCGATGAACTGTATTTCAAGTGTTTTTGCTAATGTTATATTTTCTCCCCAGTTGTTTAAGAACGTAAGGAGCTCTTCTTTAGTCTGACCTTTCATTGTATAAGTGATGAATGATGATTGATAAATAATAAATAATGATTAAGAGAGTAAAGAGTAATTTCGTTAACTTCTAACTTCTAACTTCTAACTTCTAACTTCTTCTTCGTTGCCAGCTCCCATAATATTCGGGTTCCAGTTCGCAGGGATTTTAGGAACAATATCATATTTTACATAGTAATCCTGAATTTCTTCCATGATCTCGGAAAAAGGAACTGAAGCGATCCTTTCATAAGGTATGGTATAGCCTAAATACACGATATTTCTTTTGAAATCACCCGCTGCCAGAACAATCGGTACTTTTGCGGCCAATGCCATATGATAAAAACCTTTTCTCCACTTCGGAACCCAGCTTCTGGTTCCTTCAGGAGTAATAACAAGGCTGAAATCTTCTTTTTCGAACTGTCTGGCAACAAAATTCACCAGATCATTTTTCTGGCTTCTGTCGATACCAATACCGCCAAGCCCTTTTACAAGACTTCCGTACCATGCTTTGGTGTGGGCATCTTTGATGATGATTTTTAAAGGTTTTTCTAAAGACCAATAGGCAAGATTTCCTAACAGATATTCCATGTTGTGGGTATGGGGTGCTACCACAAGGATACATCGGTTCAGACTATTCACATCGCCCTGCAGAACGACTTTCCAGCCCAGCATCTTTAACATCAGTTTACCTATCAGTTTTTTCATATATCTTTAGATTAAAAACAAAAAAGTATAACCAAACTGGTTATACTTTACAAATATATTGAAATATTATCGCTCTTAAAACAAACCGCTGATTAAATCTACGATTTTCATAACAATTTCTAGTGCAACTTGTACCATGGTTAAGGTGTTTTTTAATGATTTGGTTAATTATTTTTAACTATACGAATGTATAACATTTTTTTAACATAGCGAACTAAATAATAATATTTTTTCTGATTTCTGAGAGAAGAAGAGTGTGAATTTCAAACGGTTGCCTTCCATTCACACCTTCTGCACTCTCTGAAGTTAATTATTTAGTTTGTATGGAAATTTCGTCTTTTCCGTCTTTGATTTTGATGTCCACGTTTTTGTTCATCTTTTTGATGCTGGACTTCATAGAATCAATTACCTGGTCTGCCTGGTTATTCGGAACTTTTTTCCCATTGATGATAATGCTGTCTTTATCATTAGAGTTATATTCTATGGTAGAACCATTTACAGAAATCTTATTCTTTTCAATTCTGATATTACCGTTTTCGTCCTGATCCTGGTCGTCATCATTGATGCCGTCTCCGTTCAGATCTCCGTCAAAATCCATTTTATCTTTTTTCAATGGAATTACTACTGCATTTTGAGGAACTACCAGCTCATAATCTACTCTGTAATGTCTGAATCTGTGCTCATACGGATATTTGATGTAGTTAGGAAGCATTACCTTGTTACCCACTATTTCTACAGGAACATTAATCTGAACCGGAACATTATAGCCATTTCCTTCTTTTTTGATGATCAGGTAAGGTGTTTTTACCTCAGGCTTTCTTGTTACTTCTACATATACATAATCTTCTTTGTAAACTGTTTTTTTATCAGAATAAATATCATCGTCATAGGCTGTGAAGTTCTGAGGAATATTCACCTGTTTCAAATCTACATAAAGCGTATCCGATGTAGTATTGATGGCAATATTCTCGGTATCTTCCTTACTTCCTTTATAGATCAGATTTTTCTTAGCCATGCTTACTCCGAAATAAGTTCCAAGACCTATCAGTAAAAGAAACAGTCCTCCGATTACCCATCCGATATTTCTAAGTTTAGTCTTCGGTGAGAATATTTTGATGCTTAACAAACTGAAAAGGATAGTAGGAATTAAACATCCGATGATCATGATAGCGACCAATACTTTATCCAGACCGTTGTCATCCATATAGAATCTCATCTCATTAGCTCCTGGGAAATCTGCATCCATACCAAATAATCCAAAGATTACAAATATACCGATGATGCTTCCAATAGCCATCAATACAAAGATTGCTCCTACAAAGTATTTCAGAATATTCCAGATACCGCTGCCTGCATTGTCAATGTAAGGTTTGGATTCGTTGTACATTTCCCCGACTCTCTGAGTAGATTCATTGGCAAACTGAACCAATTTATTAGACTCATTCTTAAGATTGTCGAAGTTCATAGGCTTTCCCTTCATTTTCAGGAAATCTGCTGCTGTTTCTGCTTTTGGAAGTACGATCCAGAGAATTACATAAAGAAGACCAATCAGTGAAGAAGAGATAGCTGCCGTGAAGATCCCCAGTACAAAGATTCCAAGCCAGATGGCTCTCATTGCTGTAATGTCCATTCCTACATAATGAGCAAGTCCAGCACATACCCCAGCGATCTTTTGTCTTTCAGGATCACGGAACAACTGTTTTTTGTCTGTATATTCCGTTCCTGACTGAGTTGTTTTTTTAGTATTTTTCTCAGAAAAATAAGCCTCTTCCTGCTCTTCAATTTTTTCCGGAGTTCCGATCTGAGCAATTACTTTTTCTACATCAGAATCATTTACAACTTCACGTTTTCCTAAAGAATCTCTGAAGATTTCTACCATTCTTATTTCTATATCATGCATTACCTCCTCCTCTTCTGAAGCATCCAGTGAGCTTCTCAGTGCATTCAGGTAATCGCTGAGCTTTATATATGCGTGTTCTTCTATAGTGAAAGAAAAACCTGCGAGTCCTATTGAGAGTGTCTTGTTCATAGCTTTGTTTTTTAAATTTTTTGAGTAATTTGGTTTACTGATGTTGTCAGCTCTGCCCAGGTATTTTGAAGTTCGTCCAAGAAAAGCTTGCCTTTTTCTGTAATCTGGTAGTATTTTCTTGGTGGTCCTCCTGTAGATTCTTCCCATCTGTAGGAAAGGAACTCGCCATTTTTCAGTCTTGTAAGGAGAGGATAGAGGGTTCCTTCCACTACATCCAGTTTTCCTTTTTTAAGTTCATCGATAAGGTCGGAAACATACATTTCACGATGGTTGATGAGACTTAAAATACAGAATTCCAGAATTCCTTTGCGCATTTGCGCTTTGGTATTTTCAGTATTCATCTTTAATAAGTTTTGTTAATTAGTTATAGTTTCAGAATAATGTTCCTAGCTAGATGAACCTATTCCGATTTTACATTACAAAGATATGTAATTAAAATGGTAATATGCAATACAAAGTAGTGAAAAAATATAAATAAATTATGTAACTAATTGAAAATCAAATTAATTATTTTTATTGATGATTTTTAGATATGAGAATTTTAAAGAAAACCAGGTCAACTTTTACTAATTTTTCCTTTTAAGCTGGTAGGTCTTAAAGTAACAAGAGCTTTTTTCTTCAATGCTTTCTGATAGGATATAAAACTGAATTTTTTGTAGAATTTACGGATGATAAGAGCCATTTCCATAATGGCAAAGTGTTCACCAATACAAAGCCTGGGCCCGGAACCAAAAGGGTAGTAAGCGAAATTTTTGGCATTTTCATCATCAAAACGCTCCGGAATGAAAGAGTTCGGGTCTGTCCAATATTTAGGATTTCTGTGAAGACCGGTGATATATAGTATGATTAAAGTATCTTTCGGCCAGGAATATTCTTTAAAATGATCATTTTCCAAAGCCTGACGATCAATAGCCCAGGCAGGAGAATGCAACCGCATAGCTTCTTTGATGATATTTAAAGTAAAAGACTTTTTCATTAAACTTTCAGACGTAAAAACCATTTCCCCCTCGTCTGCAATCTCTTTTTTTAATTTTTCCTCAGCTTCAGGACTTTGACTGATTTCAAAAAAGATAAAGCTTAACGCATTAGCGGTTGTTTCGTGACCGGCGATGAAAAGGATAAGCATTTCATCGACCAATTGCTCATCAGACATCGGAAGTTGCGTATCTTCATATCGTGTTTGGATAAGCATGTTCAGCAAATCATCTTTCTCTTCTCCTGAACTTTTCCGTTTATCCAAAACTCCTTGAATAATAGCTTTTGACCTTTCGCTTTTTTCAATAGTTTTGTCTATAATGCCCAAAACTTTTAAAATTTTAGAATAAAAAGGCAGGCGAACCTCTTTGGCGAAAACTTCCTGAACTTCTGTAATGATTTTACCGAGTTCTTTCACCTGGGTTTCACCAATATCAGAGCTGAAAAGAGTTTTTGCGACAATATTAAAAGCGAGCTTATGAAAGAAATCATAAAGATCTATATCCTGCCCAGGCTGGAATGAATGAAAAGCTTTATCAATTTCCTCTTCCATAATTGAAACCAGGTTGGTGATTTTCGTTTTGCTGAAACCAGGTTGGATCAGCCTTCTCTGTTTCAGCCAGTCTTTTCCGTTATTCGTGAGCAAACCGTTTCCCAGGTACTTTCCTAAAGTGATTGATTGGATCTCAGATTTGTAATAGTTTTTATGATTTTGCTTTAAAATATATTCTGTGAATTCTTTATCCTGAGAAAAAATAAAGTTCTTATTGGTGAAATTGGTTTTGATATAGTAATTATCTCCTGCAATTTTGTGGTTTCCGGTAATAACCTCTAACGGATTTTTTATTCCTTTAAATAAAGAATACAGCTTTCTTGTTCCTTTAATTTCCGTTGGATAATTGAATTCTGGAGACATATTACAGATATTTCCATTAAAAATACAACTAATCTCTTATATAAAATAGCTTTCAGCCAAAACCCCTATTTTTGCATAGAATTTGTTGAAAAACTAATGCATAAAAATCACCCATGATCAATACAACCACATTATACAGGTCGCTGTCAGCATTGATACTGCTTGGACCTCTTTGTTTCGGGCAATATCGTTTTGCCATCGAAGATGCATCCAGGAAATATAACGCAGAGGTTACAGTTGAAGAATGTCAGGCTGATGCCTGTAGAAATAACGCTGCTATCATACTGTTCAGTAAAAACGGAGAGAAGCTACAGACTCTTGCTTCCGGAGATTTTGTCATGTATTTTGAAAAAGAGGCGAAACCGTCAAGCACCAGTGTAACAACACTAACCCACGGAATGGTCCATGATGATCCTGTGGTTTTTGGAGATTTCAATTTTGACGGGACGGAAGATGTAGCCATAAGAAACGGCAGTGGCGGAAACTATGGCAGTGCCTCCTTTGATGTGTATGTATTTAATTCCACAAAGAAACAATTTGTTCTGAGTAAAGAACTTACTGAAATTGCCAGCTCCTATCAGGGAATGTTTGATGTAGATTCCAAACGGAAACGATTGACCACTTATGCCAGATCCGGCGCATCTCTACATTACACCTACGAATATCAGGTGATTCCCAACAAAGGATTAGATCTGGTTTACGAAAAAATCAGTGATTTCAGTGATGAAAAAACGAAAGTGACTGTTAGAGAAAAGATTAATAATAAATGGATCGTTAAAAAATTATCCAAATAATAAAAAAGAAATGGAAATACAAAAGGAGATCGATTTTATCCTGGCAGTGGATGCCCTGAAAAACGTACAGAGAAGAAATTACAATGCCGATGATTCCAGAAGGGAAAATACGGCCGAACACTCATGGCAGATCATTATTTTGGCGCAGATCCTTTATCCGTATGCTAAAAACCGTGCAGATATTGATCTTTTAAGGGTCATAAGAATGCTTTCCATTCATGATTTAGTGGAAATAGAAGCAGGAGATACTTTCCTTTTTGATGAACAGGCGATGGTAGGAAAATTCGAAAGGGAAAAGATTTCAGCGCAGAAAATCTTTGGAATCCTTGATGAACCTTTGCGTACCGAGTTCTTTGAATTATGGCTTGAATTTGAGGAAGAAAAAACACCGGACGCTATTTTTGCCTGCGCCATTGACCGTATCATGCCGTTTATCTTAAATTCACACACTTCAGGAAGAAGCTGGACGGAAGCCGGTGTGACTGAAAAGCAGATCAGAAACATGCTGGAAAATGCTATTAGGAGGGCATCGGATGAGATGGGAGAGGCCTTTGAGACATTACTGATCAGAAGCTTGGATACTGACAAGGTTGTTCGGTAGATTTATCGCAAAAAAAAATTAAAATTAAAACTGCTGTTTTTTAAGATAAACAAGAGCGTTTAACTTATCAGAATAATACAATTTTATAAATACAATTTTTTTGTACCTTATAAAGAGTTTCGGGCGGCCAAAGGCCGCCCGAAACTTATTCTTTACATTATTCTTATCGGTTTTTTAAACTCATCAATCGCTACAAAAGTGAAATCACCCACAATGGCTCTTTCTCTTTCATACGAGTACATTTGCTCCGTATAGATTTCTACATTCACTTTCATGCTGGTTTTTCCGACATAGTCAACTTTTCCGATCAGCTCTACAATGGTTCCTGCAGGGATAGGCTTTTTAAAATCGATCTTATCGCTGCTTACAGTTACCACTCTTTTTCTTGCAAAACGGGTTGCAGTGATAAAAGCTACTTCATCCATCAGCTGCATGGCAGTACCTCCGAAAAGAGTGTCATAGTGATTGGTAGTGTTGGGAAAAACCGCTTTAAAAATTCTGGTCTCGGATGCTGCAATTCTTTCTTCTGTAGTCATATTTCATTATTAATTAATGCGAAATGAAATAATATCAAAATAACAGAACAGTGACAGGAATCATGGAGAATCCCTGAAGCAGTCCATCAGATCAATAAACTTCAAATCGCGAAAGTTTCTTGTTTAAAGAAATAGGCAGGTCTCCTGACTTGTAACATCTTTTATCTCCTTCCCGTGCCCTGCACAGTGGATCCTTGATAAAGACTTCAGTTACTTACAGTTGCGCGACAGTCCGTGATTTTCACACGGTTCCCTTTTAATCTGCGTTAAGCAGAACCAATTTCTGTGATGAATTAGCGTTAAACTTTTTCAGGGCAAAAATAAGAATATTACTGTGAAAAACGACAATTATTCCGGACTATTGTAAATAATCTGGCTCATTACCTTTCCTTCCTTGATGGTCCAAAGTGTGACATATCTGTTTTCACCCGAGCCATTGATCATATAAAGATAGATGTGATCATTGTCAAGAGCCGTTACTCCGACATTATTGAAATCCATGGTAGGCTGGAACATATTTTTAATAGCTTCCCTTACAAAAACAGAACCTCTTCCCGGCTGTTGTACTCTGATGGACTTAATCTCAGTCATCCCTTCCGGAAGCCCGTCTTTAATTCCCCATGGTTTTACTTTATCAATCGTAAGGATCTTTCCATCCGTATCTTTTTCCTGCTTTCTGTAACCGGCATTGGACGGATAAACGTCAATAACCACCTTGGTTCTTTGTGAAGTCGGTATTTTTGGATTGCTGTTGTCTGTGAAGATTAGTGATTTCCCGTTCTTGGATTTAGAAGGTGTAAACTGAGGAAGCTGGTCGATAAAGGCAATACGCCCTTTATTTACCATTCCTTCCTTCTCAAGATTCTCATATCTTACAAAAGGTTTTTCCTCATCCTGCTTTTCAGGATATTTAATCCATACCCATTCCGTTTCTCCGGGTGCAGGTTTTACATAAACAAATACATCCCCTTTACGCATCCGGATCTTGTCTACGATTTTTCTGTAGTCATCCTTATGGACGCGCACGTTGGCGTAGCCTTCTTCAGCTTTTACAACACCAAAAGGAACCTTATTCTGTCCCTTGACAAATGCCAAAGAAAAAAGGCTGAAAGCGGAGAGGTACAATGCTTTGTTTATGGAAATCATTTGATGAAAATTTTTGATCCCTCAAATATATAAATTAAATGTTTTTTTGATCAGTAAAATATAACAGTATTTGATTAAAATGATCAATATGTTCTAAAAAAGTTATTATCTGATCAGAAAATAATATTTTTTTTGTGTAAAACGTTTCAGATGGAGTATTTATTAATTAAAATTTAATAATATGTAAATAATTTAAACTATTTTTCAAACGAAAATCCATAAACAAATAAATATGATCAAAAAGCTACTTTTTATGCTTCTGCTTTTTTCAGGTGCAGTACAATTTCAGGCAGCCAGTAGAATAGACAATATGTGCGCAGAATCTGCCTTTACTGTTCCGATGAATTTAGCAGCTTCCAATATCAGTTTTACTTCTGCACATATCACCTGGGATCCTATACCCGGAGCTACAGGCTATACCGTGAAATGGAGGGCCTCAACATCTGCGGTATGGCTCTCGATGAATATTCCTGCCGGGACCACTTCTGCCGATCTGAATAATCTCACACCCTGTCTGGGACATATGGTTCAGGTGATTGATAATGCGTCCGGAGATATATCCTTTCCGTTAACCTTTTATACCCATCTTAATTACTGCAGATCCACTTCTACTAATTTGGGAACATTGTATTTATCGAACGTTACGATAACTCCTTCCGGGGGACTTCCGGCAATGGTAAGTGCTTCATCGATGTCAAACCATACGGATTTTCGTATGGACTTACCCCGCCGCATACAGCTTGGGGTGGGTAGTGTAAATAATGTTTTATCGGTAACACCCAGTTGGGCAGCAGTACCGGGGACATCTTATGTAAAAGCGTGGATAGATTTTAATGCGAACGCCATTTTTGAAGCTTCGGAAATGATCGTTTCTACTATGGTAGATTCTACAAATCCTAAAGCTTTTATATTTAATGTTCCTTCTTTTGCCGGTATAACCCAGTGTGGAACAGCAATGAGGGTAATCATCAGCCAAACACAGCCTGCTGGTCCATGCGAAATATTTGCGTATGGAGAAGTGGAAGACTATGGAGTAACTTTTGTGAACATGAATCTTGCTGTAGATGAAACTGGGAAATCCAAAGAAATAAGTATCTATCCGAATCCTGCTTCAGACGTTTTATATATTTCAGGACTTTCCTCACAAGCTGAGTATGAAATTTTCTCAGTCTCAGGGCAGAAAGTGGGAGAGGGCAGAACCTTTGAGAATACAGTAGATATTCATTATCTCGCTAAAGGAATTTACTTTATTCAGCTTAAAAGTAAAGAAAATACAGCCCGGTTGAAATTTATCAGGAAATAAATAAAGATAAAATAGCGCTGATTCTTCAGCGCTATTTTTTTATAAGTTTTAAGCTATAAATCCTAAATCATCAGATTCTTTCCAGCTCATCTGCATTAATCGTTGTTTTGAAAGTTCCGTAGTTGACGATCACTTTATTTTTGGAAATTTTCTCAATAGTTCCTACGCTGGTACTTCCCGGAATACGGACACGCTGTCCTTCTTTCATCCAGACGGCACGGTCGGTTTTGCGTTTTTCTTCCAGCTTTTCATTGGTTTCAGCAATCTTTTCAATTACATCTTCCTTTTTAAGCTGTTGCGTGATCTTTCTTTTCACCACCTGAAGACGTTTCGATTCATCTTTATCAGCACCTATTTTTCTGAATTTTTCCTGTTCAAGCAGTTTCACAAAATCCTTGACAACATCTTTTCTGGATTTTCCTTTTACATAGCTGTCGATAAACGTTTCAATCTTATTTCCAAACTGAAGCTTTCGGTGTTCTTCTTCATATAGTTTTTGAAAGTTGAAAAGCTTTTGCTGCAACTGCTCGTTCAGCTTCTGAAGATTGTCGCGTTTGTCTTCCACAGATTCCTTCCTTTCGGCAAGATCGGTTTTCAGTTTTTCAACTTCAAATTTTTCCTGCTGAAGCTTTACAATCGTTTTATCAAGATTGACAATATCATGTTCTACCTTCTTTTTGGCAGCATGAATAATAAACCTTGGGATCCTGTTCTTTTCTGCTACTTCAAAGGTAAACGAGCTTCCTGCCTGTCCCACTTCCAGCTTATACATCGGCTCAAGGGTTTCCTCATCAAAAAGCATTGCTGCATTTTCAGCATTCGGAAGCTGTTCTATCACCAGTTTGATATTTGTATAATGCGTAGTAATGATGGCAAAACTCTTTTTATCATAGAAATACTCCATGAAGCTTTCTGCAAGGGCACCGCCAAGTTCAGGATCAGATCCGGTTCCAAATTCATCAATAAGCAAAAGCGTATTGCCATCAGCTTCACGAATGATCCCTGCCATTTTTTTAAGCCTTGACGAATAAGTAGACAGATGATTCTCGATCGATTGGTTATCTCCGATATCGGTCATGATCTTTTCGAAGAAGAACATTTCAGACCTCGGATGTACCGGTACCAGAATTCCACTCTGGATCATCAGCTGAAGCAACCCAACGGTTTTCAGTGTGATAGATTTTCCTCCTGCATTCGGTCCGGAAATACAGATAATTCTGTTATGGTCTGTCAATGACAGGCTTTGTGGGAAGATAGTTTTGTTCTCTACTTTATTTCTCAGCCATAACAGCGGATGGTATGCGTCTTTTAGCTTTAACGTCCTGTGACGGTTAATCTTCGGAAGGATTCCGTTAACAAGCTCAGCAAATTTTGCTTTTGCTCTTGTAAGGTCAAGATCAAAAATATAAATCTGGTATCTCCAAAGCTGAGGTTGGAATTCTGCCAGTTCCGCAGTCAGTTTTCTGAGGATCTTATCGATCTCTTTCTTCTCTTCCTCTTCACTTTCGCGCAGCTTAAAGTAATGTTTTACAACGCTATCCGGCTGAATATATGTGATAGAGCCTGTTTTTGAAATTCCTAAAACTCTTCCTGCCACCCTTTTCTTAAACCCGGATTTTACTGCTAAAACCCTTTGATCTTCAATAATAGTTTCGCGGATATCATCCAGAAAGTCGCTTTGTCCATAATTGAACAGCGCACGGTTGAAATTCTCCTGAATGGCTTTTTTAGCCTGTTGAATTTCAGCTCTGAGCTCCTTTAGCACAGGAGAAGCATCACTTTTTACTTCCCCAAAACGGTTAAAGACCTTATCTATCTTATCAATAATCTCTTTTTTGAATTCCAGCTCAGAAACATCTCCTATCAGGTTAGGAAAGGTGTCGGGCATGGTCGGGAAAAACTTCTGAAGTTTTCCTATCTGTTCAGTTAAGGTTTTTATTTTAATGAAAGCACTGTTTTCCAGACGGTAATTCTCGATCAGCATTAATTTCAGCTCACTTTCGATATCTTCATATTCATCGAACGGAATCGCATTTGAACTCTCAAAACTCGAAAGGTACTCCGACGTTTTTTTCAATGAAAGTTCCGCCTCGTCAATTTCCATGGGACGAAGTTGAAGAATTTTTTCTCTCGTTTTCGGAGAATACGCAAATGGAGAGATTTCCGCGAGCAATTGCGGGAACTCTAATTCGTTTAAATCTTCTTTATTTATATACACATTGCAAATTTAGTGAGAAAATGTGATTATTATGTATATTTGAGATATTTACCAAATTAATGATTGAAACAGACCGGCTAATATTAAAGGAAATTAACGAAAGCCACGTAGAAGATATCCTGAAGATTAGAAGCAACGAAACTATTAATCAGTTTGTGAAAAGGAATTCTCCGAAAACGAACTATGATGCTCTGCAATTTATTTTAACGATTAAAGAACGAACTCAGAACGGGCAAACCCTTTATCTGGGAATTACCTATAAAAATCAGCCGAATCTTATCGGAACCATCTGCCTGTGGAATTTTTCTGAAGACAGAAAAACGGCTGAAGTCGGCTATGAATTATTACCGGACTATCACAGAAGAGGAATTATGTCTGAAGCCTTAACAGCTGTTTTAGATTATGGATTTAATAAATTACATCTACAGGAAATCTTAGCGATTACCCACAAGCTTAATGAAAACTCGAAAGGTCTTCTTTTGAAGCATAATTTTGTTTTGGAAGAGAACAGAGAAGATGAGGATTTTCCCGACAATATTATTTTTAGTTTAAAGAAAATAATTAATTGATTTCCCCACAGACTGCATTGTTTAGCATATGAAAAATGAAATAAAATCATTAACAGGGTTTAGAGGTATTGTTGCGCTATGGGTAACATTTTTCCATTTCAGTTACTTTAGAAATTTTTGGATCCAGTCCGTGAATGGGAAGGGATATGTAGCTGTAGATATCTTTTTTGTACTGAGTGCTTTTCTGCTGGCGGTATCTTATTCGGGGAAATTTCAGCACCTGACTTTTGACGGAGTGCAGAAGTTTTATAAGAAAAGAGTCAACAGGATCTATCCCGTATATTTTTTGTCTGTTGTTTTTATCATCGTTTTTATAGCAAAAAATCCTACCTGGACCCAATTTTTAGTCAATACAGCACTTCTACAGTGTTTTTTTAATCCCAATTATTCATTAAATGAAGTATACTGGTCATTGAGCACAGAATGGATTTGTTATCTGATATTTCCCTTTTTGCTATGGGGCATACTTAAATATAAACTAAACAGTTGGTTCTTGATCATATTAGGTTTAGCTTTAAGAGGTATTGTTTCTTATCTGCCGGACATGTATTTTGATGATGCACCGCTTGAGATAGACAGATCTTCTCAATACCTTGATATCGTTTTTGGAGTAAGTTCTTTAGTGCGAACGGTATCCTGCTATTTTATAGGAATTGGAATTGCATTTTTACAGGGAATAAAAATAAAGAAAAGTAACCTTTTTATTTATGGTGTAGTTATTCTATCCTTTTTACTTCTGTACACTGCAAGAGGATTATTTTTTATTCCGTTACTGTCAGCAATTATTATAAAGCATCTGTATTCGGAAAAAAAGAGTCTGGTCAAAAGTTTTTTAGAAACAAAAGCAGTTTACTTTCTAGGAAATATTTCATATTCATTATATATTATCCATTATATCGTAAGGCGACAGAAAATAGTCATTGTAGATTCCTACCATCTCAATAATTTTCTTCTGATTGGATTTTCTATTCTGTTGTCTTATTTTTCTTACATACTTATTGAAAAAAGAGTGAAAATATTTAAAACGTAATTCACCATTCATTTCAATAACTATATCATTCAATCATTATATTACCAGATTTGGCTATCCAGGAATTAAAGAATATTTTTGTAATATAATTTCGGTAAAGGAAGAATTATATCACATTAATACATTTACAAATTATCATACCAATCCCATGACCTGGACAGAAGTTTTAGCCCCGATAAAGAAAACAGAATATTTTACCAATCTTTGGGACAAAGTAAAGCAGGAATACGCAACAACGAAAGTATTTCCACCTAAAAAACAGATATTCAGAGCACTGGAAATTACTCCTTTTGAAGATGTTGAGGTGGTGATCCTGGGGCAGGATCCTTATCATAATGACTATCAGGCCAATGGTTTGTGTTTTTCCGTTTCAGAGCAGGTAGCGGCACCGCCTTCACTTAAAAATATCTTTACAGAATTAAAAGACGACCTGGGAATTGAAAGAACCTCTAAAGAATTGGATGACTGGGGAAAGCAGGGCGTATTATTACTCAATGCTACTTTAACGGTTCGTGCCCATTCACCTAACTCTCACAAAGATTTAGGCTGGGAAAAATTTACAGATTTTATCATTAAAGAAATTTCGGATAAAAAAGAGAATGTAGTATTTGTTCTTTGGGGGGCTTTTGCACAAAAAAAAGCCGAACTCATAGATCCGGCTAAGCATTTTATTCTAAAATCGGCGCATCCGTCACCGTTTTCTGTACATAGAGGTTTTTATGGAAGCAAGCCCTTCTCAAAGATCAATGAATATCTGGTCTCAAAAGGGAAGAAACCTATTTCTTGGTAGAATTTGATTTCTCGTCAGCTTTTGTAATTTTGATCCCGATTCTGTACTGTCCATCCAAATCTTTTCCTCCTGGTTCAGCTTTCCGGGAAGGAGTTAATTCTTCCAATGAAATGGTATATCCGTTGAATTCTGCAGACTTGTGATAATCTTGTCCTCCATGATCAGAAGTGGCAAGACTTAAGACGGTAGGCCGGGTGTAGGTTCCCATTACTTCTACCTGAGCTACAGCAACTCCTGCCCAAACACATACAACTCCTTCAGGACAGCGGCTGTCTTGAGAAATACCTTTGAAGGTCACATTCATTTCGTATTCTTTAAGGAATTTATTTTCTCCCTGATTAAAATAAATGACGCCTCCTTTTTGTGCTGAATTTTTGGTTTCATTCATAGGAGAAGGGGTTCCGGCGGTTGATCCCGGGGCTTTTGTTTTCTTTTGGGCATTGCATCCTGCTAAAGTGAGCAGTCCCAGACTAAGTATGATGGCTTTATGGAACATATTTTTATTTTTTTAAATAATATCAAGCATATCTAAAACTACTACCAAAAACATTGCCACACCTACCACAAGACTAAAACCGGTTCCGTAAATGAAGCCGATAAACGCACCTTTAGTAGATTGTAAGGCCTTATTCATATCCTTACTGTCATGAAGAAGTTCCCCGATAAATACCCCGGCAAACATTCCGATCAGAAACCCTAAAGGAATAGGAATGAAAATTCCTACGATGGTCCCAATAACTGATCCGATACTTCCCCAACGCGTTCCACCATATTTCCTGTTGGTTTTTGCCGGAATTACATAGCTTAAAACTACAGAAATTGCTGTGAGGATCCCAAATGCCCAAATATAAATCATCGGCAAATCTGCATCTGTCCCGAATTTATAAATTAAAAGTCCGCAGATGCTTAGCAAAAGCCCCGGAAGTACAGGCAGGAAAGTTCCCAGCATCCCGAGAACCAATAAAATAAGACAGAGAATATTAATTAAGGTGGTATCCATTCTTTTAAATTATCAATGCAAGATAGGAAAAAAGAAAATTCGCAGAAGCCTTTTTAATATTTGGGATGAAAATTGATTGTCAATAGTAAGATCATCATTCTTAATTTTATAAATTTGCCGTAATGAAAGACGAAATACAAGACACTAAGAATTTTTTGCAGGAAATAAGTGATCAGCTATACATCTATATCAGCCAGGTAACACCCGGCGGGATGGATTGGGTTGTTCATATTATTATCAAGCTGGCACTTTTGTGTGCTGTATTTTTAGTAGTAGATTTTGTTTTTAAATTTGCGATCAATTTTATTTTCAGGTTTTTCCGGAATGACGAAAAATATCCGATCATCCGGTCAATTTATCAGTCTAAGATTTCCAATTCTGTGGCTCATTTTGCCGCTCTTTTGGTGGTCGCAGGAATACATCCTTCTATATTTCCGGCAACGGCACTCCCTAAAACAAATATTTTTATTAACAGATCTATCAATTTGGGGCTTGTACTTATTCTTGCCGGAATGCTTTACAGGTCATTAACGGGCTTTAGAAATTATTTTACCATAAAGCAGGACTTTTATAAGATCATGGCGCTGAATGCTATTTCAGAAACCGTAAAGATCTTAGGAATCTTCATATTTTCCGTATTGGGAATATGCGTCATATTTGGAATTAAAGGAACCACTATTGTCGGGAGTTTAGGAGCTATTACAGCTGTACTGGTACTGGTTTTCAGAGATACCATTTTAGGTTTTGTAACCGGGATACATGTTGCTACTTCCAAAAATCTTAAGGTAGGGGACTGGGTAAGCATTCCCAAATACAGTATGGAAGGAAATATTATAGATATCAGCCTTCTGACAACGAAAGTCATGAATTTTGATAAAACAGTTTCTACAATTCCTACCTATGACCTTTTGACGACAGAGATCAGAAACCTTCAGGTCATGTCCGAATCCAATACGAGAAGGATCAAAAAATCTATTTACTTTAATATCAATTCTTTTAAATTTTTGAATGAAGAAGATATTGAACGTTTAAAAGAAATCAACCTGATCTCAGATTACCTTCAAGAGAAAACACTGGAGATAGAAAAAGAAAAACAGGACCTGAAGCATAATGATAAGACCATTAACGGAAGGCAACTTACCAATATCGGGGTTTTCAGGTATTATGCCCAAAAATATATAGAGAATGATCCGGATATAGATCAAAAAGGAGCTAAAATGGTTCGTCAGCTAGATATTACACCACAGGGACTTCCCCTTGAAGTGTATTGTTTTGCAAATGATTCTAAATGGGAACATTTTGAGCAGATCCAGGCTGATATTTTCGACCATCTCCTGGTGGCTTCCAAAGAATTTGATCTTCAGGTGATGCAAATAAGCATTAAGGCATAAATAAAGAAGTCAGAAACTAGAGATTATTATAATTTGACCATTACTTTTATCTAACTAGAGAAGTAATTCCAAGAGCTAATTTCTAATCTCTTAAAAATAACATCTAAATAAAGAAATGACAAAACTAAGTGTAAACATTAATAAAATTGCAACATTAAGAAATGCCAGGGGAGGTGATACGCCAAGCGTAACAGAAGCAGCAATAAAAATCCAGGAATTTGGAGGACAGGGGATTACCATTCACCCGAGACCTGATGAGAGGCACATTACAAGAAAAGACGTATATGATCTGAAACCGCTGGTTACAACAGAATTCAACATTGAAGGAAATCCGCACCGCTCTTTTATTGATATGGTTCTGGAAGTAAAGCCTGAACAGGTAACCCTGGTTCCTGATGCAGATGATGCCATTACATCCAATGCGGGTTGGGACACTAAAAAACATCTGGACTTTCTGACCGAGATTATTACAGAATTTAAAAAAGCAGGAATCCGCACCTCTGTTTTTCTAGATCCTTTACCGGAATTGGTAGAGCACGCTGCAAAAACAGGAGCTGACAGAATTGAGCTCTACACTGAAGCTTACGCGAAAAACTATCTGACGAACAAAGAACAGGCTATAAAACCTTATTATGATACAGCGGTTGCTGCTACGGAATTCGGTTTGGGAATCAATGCAGGGCATGATCTGAGCCTGGAAAATTTAAAATACTTTGCGGACCAGATTCCAAATCTTCTTGAAGTTTCAATCGGGCATGCCTTGGTTTCCGAAGCCCTTTATATGGGACTTGAAAACACCGTTCAGGCTTATTTGAAGAGACTGGCAAAATGGTAATTGATTAATAAGATGAGCGAGTTTTGTACCCCTTTACCTGAAGACAGGAAAAAATATATTAAAGATCTAGGAAGCATCCTTGTAGATGATTACGGTAAGAAGAAATTTTATAAACCTGAAGAAATAAAAAAAGCCAATCAAAAAACTTCATGGAGTAATATAAGCGGTGCAATTGATTATTCCTGTTGGGGAATGGCTGTTTTTTCCTCGCATGAGGATTTTGATTCATATCATAAAGCTTCGGGAGAAATCTGCGATTATGCCGAAATGAAGCAGGCCATGCTGGAGGGAATTTCTTCAGGAGGATTCAATTTCGTTATTCCTGAGCTTTCCGACACAGAAATCGATTTATCCTGGCTGGATATTGGGGATATCTTTCAGGCAGTTGGAGAATTTTTTTCATCATTTTTAGACTAATACATAATGGATAATAATATACTTAATTCAAAAATATTCGGTGAGAATCTTACGGTTACGCCACTTCTTGTATTTCACGGACTGTTTGGAATGCTCGACAACTGGGGGAGTTTTGGAAAAGACTTAGGAGAGTATCTTCCGGTACATCTGATCGATCTTAGAAATCACGGGAGAAGCTTTCATTCCGAAAGTATGTCACATGACGATCTGGCAGACGATATTGCCCGTTATATGGATCATTACGGTATTCAGAAAGCCCATGTTTTGGGTCATTCCTTAGGGGGGAAAGCCGTGATGCAGTTTGCTTTAAAATACCCTGAAAGAGTAGAAAAGCTGATTGTAGTGGATATTTCCCCAAAAGCCTATCCTCCGCATCATCAGGGGATTATTAAAGCCCTTGAAACGGTAGATTTCAATACGGCAGACTCACGTGGTGATGTAGAAGCCATATTAAGCCAATACATTCCTGAAAAATCTACGATCCAGTTTCTGGCAAAAAATCTGTACTGGGACGACAATAAAAAGCTGAACTGGAGATTCAATCTTAAAACCTTATCTGAAAAATATAACGAATTTGTTTCTAATGCGGTAAAATTTGGGGTTTTTGAAGGCGATTCTTTATTTATTGCAGGCGAAAAATCAAATTATATCCTTCCTCAGGATGAATACGGAATCAAACAGCAGTTTCCAAAAGCTAAAATTGTTACGGTAAAAAACGCCGGACATTGGGTTCAGGCTGAAAATCCAGTTGATTTCGCGAAAGTTGTTAAAGTTTTTTTGGGTTTAAATTAATTTAATTCTTTCTTTTTACTGATTTAGTTAAAATTTTCTTAAAATAAAACAATATATCCCCGTGTATTGAAATTTTTTGTATTTTAGTTTGCATAAAACTAAATATAATAACTTATGGAAAAGAAAAACTCAAAAAAGCCATTCTTTGCTTCGTTTTTAGAGAAACAAATTCAGGATCCTGAAGCTATTCAAGGAGGTGGAATTACAACACCTACTACTGATGTACTTACTGTACCAACGAGAGACACTATAACGACTTCACCGTTCCTAGATAATGCAACATCGCAGTTAAAAGATCAGGTAGTGACACTGAAATACCCTTCCGATAGTGATGAGAGTGGAGAACTGGATGCTCTATAATCAGCATACAAGACAATATAATCTAACTCAATTACCATAAAAGACGAGAATTTAAAAAAGAAGCTTTTTCTGCTTCATTCCTGGAAAAGCAGATCAAAGATCCGGATACCATCCAGGGAGGCGGAATTATTAACAACACTGATAACGATATCGTTACGGCACCTTCAGTTGAATGTAACAGCACAGGTTTTTGATCACGTGACATTTCCAAGCAAGGATCTTTTGGTTACGATGAAATATCCTTCTGACGGTGATGATGATGTTGTTTAAATTTCTCTAGAAAAATTTAAAACATATTTTAACCAAAACTAAATTATTATGAAAGACAAGAATTCACAAAAGAAGCCGTTTTTTGCTTCGTTTTTAGAAAAGCAGCTTAAAGATCCGGAAACAGTGAAAGGAGGTGGTGAGATTACTATTCCTGAAAGAGATGTGATCACAAAACCGTCAGTTGATACGGTGACTTCACCTCAAGATGATCTGATGCATACAATGAAGTATCCATCTGACGGAGATGATGATGCCCCAACAGTACCATTAGACTAATACTTTAAAGAAATAATCGTATTATACAATCTTTCAAAGGAAACTTACCACTAAGTTTCCTTTTTTAATAAAATCCGGCCAATGATTCTCTGCATTACCCACTCGAATGATTTTTACAATATTGATATTTTTTTT
>NZ_QNFY01000021.1 GCF_003290185.1 Chryseobacterium lathyri
ATTATATATATAGTCGATTGGTATGATGATATTATTATAAAACAGACGGAACTCCTATTGGTGAAAAAACAACATTAATGAAATAGTTTTAAAAAAGAATAATGATTATTAGTATAGAAGACGATGTTTTTGAAGTAAATACATCTGAAGCGTATAATAAAGATATTTTTGTCTATAATAAATGGATAATTATTCCTTATGTAAACCTTGAAATTTTCAATATTAACTTCACTCAAAGCATAATTAAAAGATATGATAAGCTAGATTTTTCATATTTACTTTTTAGAGATGTAAGAGAAATATTTTGGAATTATGCCGTTAATGATGAAGTGAAATATGGAAAATTAATGTTAAATAATTCTTCTTTTGAGAACGATTATATAATAGATTATGTTTCTGGTGCAGATATAATGAATGGCATTTCTGGATGTGAAATCAAAGTGAAATTTAAAGAGCAGTATTTATTTATTTCGAAAGATCATTTACAAATTAAAAGTGGACCATTGAATATCTGGACACCTGTAGATACTCCTAATTTTTCAAGGAATATTGATGAGAAGGCAATAGATATTTTTTATAATAAGCGGTATATTCCAGATGAAATTTTGCAGTTTACAGGAGCTGACTCATTTTCAGAAATTGAGATTTTAGATCTTTTTAAACCTTTACCCAAAGATGAGCAAATAATGATCGCACAGAATTGGTAATCCTTTCTTCTCATATTACGGGATGACAATCTGGGACTGATGAATAAAATCAAAGCTAACTTTTTAGTTGATTTTTTGTAATTTTACAATGCTAACTACATTTTTTGAGTAAAGATAATTATGAAACAGAAATGTTATGCTCACCTTCAATTTGAGAATCTCTGTTATTGATATCTGGGCAAAAAAACACCCCTCAATTGTGCAATTTGAGGGGTTTTGTTTGAAATTGTTTAATTTCCAGTGGTTTCTCCAGGAATATCCCTTTATTCTGATTTTCAATGATTTAAATCTATGTTTACTTTTGAGAGGGACAAAGTAGAGACAATAATTTATAAATTAAGTCTTTTTTGCCGATATTTGTTTAACCCTGTTTAGTAAACTATGAAAGCAAAGATAAACAATTTTTACAATTTTCTTAATGAACTTCGATATAGGTTTCAAAATATTTTAATGTCAAGTCCTGAAAGTTTAGATGAAGATATTGCTCTCCTAGAATCCATCTATTCAATCAATAAAGAACAGTTTCCATTTGATATTAAGACAGTATTTGAAGAATTATATACAGAAAATCCCGATAAGATGGAAATGATTTTTTGGGATAAACTCAAAGAATCTTACTACAATTACGAGCAGTTTGTAGAATTAGATTATCAATATTTTAAAAATACAGATTTACCTGAAAAGTTTCAAAGCCTATTCTATCACAGTAAACTCCTATCATATAACTATTTTGCCTATGTTTCCCGTATTTATTATTGGTACTATGGCAGGAAAAATGAAAATCGGGGTGAAAAAGAAAAGATTACAGCAAAATTTTTAGATGATTACAATAAAATAATCCCCGAATTATCTGAAGGTGATGCTATGCAAAAAATTCAAAATTACTTTTCTCTTAATTTTGAAATGTTAGAAAACTATATAAAATATATTTACGCAAAAAATGATTTTCACCTTGAAATTGTTGAGCTCCGAATGTCTGATAATAGCTTTATAAATAAGGGACTGGAAAAATTAGCAAATGAATATTATTCAAAATTAGAAGTACTTGCAAACTACAAAGACAATATAACAAAGTTAGCGATGAATCTGAGGTTTGAATATCCTTATTTTTTACATAGTGAAGGTGCATTTGCAAAAAAAGTTGCTAAAAGTCAAGAGCCTATAAAATTTCTTCATCCAGAAAATGTTCTTAGTTCGCTTAAACCATATATTAATGAAGAGTTTAATGCATCTTTGGGAAAACTAATTTTCGGTGAGGTGACTAATGTAGACAAGGAAATTGCTTTCAGAGGAAGTTCTAATATGCTTGTTTATTTTTTTAAACAACTTTATGAGGATGGTCACCTAATTGCTGATAGCAAAGAGCAGATTTCGGAATGGATAATTAAAAACTTTATGTTTTATGATGAAGAGGATTACAAAAAGTTTAAAAAAGATACTATTCAAAAAACTTTAATGAGAGATTGTAAGCCTCCCAAAAGAGAGGTTAAATATCTCGGTTAATTTTTTTGAGTCCCTTTTTTGTCCCTATTTAGGTACAGGCATTGATTGAGGATAATTCACTAAAGTATTTTTGTATCATAATTTAAAATAAACATTATGAAACAAGAAAAATTCTTAGAGATTATCACTCAATTAGTGAGTGCTTTTCCGTCAGAAAATCAAACAGACGAGAAATTAGATTTATTAATTTCAAAATTAGAAAGTAAAGACAAAGATTCTGCGGAATCAGAGAAAGACGAACATCTCTTAATAGCTGAAGTATGTGAACTTACCAAAAAAAAGAGAACAACCATTTGGCTTTGGAACAAAAAAGGTTTATTAAAGCCTGTTGGTAAGTCTGGGAAAAGCCCTATTTATAGGAGAAGTGATGTTTTGAATTATATTTATAATTCTGAAAAACAACAAACTGAATAATTTTTTTAAGTAAAATTACTTCTAAACAGCGCTGTTTATCTTATATCAAAGTCTTATTTCCTAAAGACTTAAAAAAAAATAAATTTTATCGAACAAATATTAATCCGCAGTGGAAATTCCTTTGCATGGTTTTCCATTGCCTAAAAATTAAGAAGCTTATGTTTTCAGTTATACAAAACGTAAAAAACCGAAATATTATCGGACAAATAAACTCCGTAGCTGGGTTTGTTGAATATCTTAAAGATGCAAAAAGGGTAGAAGTCCCCCAAATATTAAAATTACGAGAAATAGATAAAAAAAGTAAAGAATATCAGGCAATAAAAATAACATTACCTTCAATTTGTTTTAACTACACTTTCAAGAATAACTACGTCAATACCGAAAATGCAAATGAATCAACGGGATTTTTGTATTTTGATATAGACGGAGAAAAAGACTTTAACTACGACACAACTTATATTACAGCATTATGGAAAAGTGTTGGAGGAAATGGTTTTGGATTACTCGTAAAAGTAAGAAACCTTGTAAAAGAGAATTTCAAGGAAAGTTATGGGCATATAGTAGATATATTGGGTATCCCTTATGATAAATCATGCAATGATTGTAGTCGAGTGAACATTATCAGTTTTGATACAGAAGCACACTACAATGAAAATGCTGTTGAAATTGATTTATTAGAGTTTAATACAACTGTTTTACACGCAGTTAAAAAACTCCCCCATTTTAATAGTAATAAAAATAAAAAATTAGGTTACTCTCTCAATGGGGGTAATATTAGATTCAATAATTTATCTGACGTATTGGAAGAAAAAGATTTTGAATTTAACAAAGAAGGATATTATGATTTTGGAAAAGAAAAAGTAGAATATTGTAAATGCTTTGCCCCACGTAAAATTGTTCCTGAAGGATTAAGGAATCAGAGGGTAAGTTCTTACGCCTATTGTCTTATTTCAATAAATCCTGATGCTGGTTTTACTAACTTTAAACGTTATCTACAAAAATACAATACGAAATGTTGTAACCCACCTCTTGAATGGGAGGAAATAGACCATATAGCTACTAAAATTTACAATTTAAGAGGAAATGTCAACCCAAGAAATAATGCTAAAAGAAGGGTTGTTTATGGTGCTAAAATTAATACAATAGACGAAAAGCGAAAAATTAATGGTAAGATTTTAGGAAATGAAAGGTCTGAAAATACCTTTAAAAGTTTAGTGGATTGTGTGTTGAGCTGGGATTATGAAAAGTACCCGAAAATCACTCAAAAAACGTTACGAACAGTTTCAGGCAGGTGTAAAAATACGATTGAAAAATACTACCGTAGCGTTCTTAATACGGTCAGAAGATTAAAGGCTGAGAGCTTAAAAAATGAAGTAGGAGAATGATTTTCTTCTACTTTATTGTGTTTAATTTTATAAATGAAAAGTAATAAATTCTCAAAAAGAATTAAACGTAATCGAACAAAAGTCCTTAATCAGAATGGATGAACCTAGAAGTTTTGAACACATCGAAACAAGGTTTGGGATAAATGGGAGTTATGTAGGGATTGTAATGACCTATAAAGGTAAAGATAGTTATAGAGGAACTGTTACCAAAAGCATTAAAGCGAAAGTAAATTTAAAAGATTCCCTAGTTTTAGTGGAACAATAAAGGCAATTTTGGAATATTTATTAAAAATATTTGAAAATTAATTATTTTGCTTGTAATTAATTTGATAAGCAAAATAATTGTGGAATATCATGATGATTTTTTATTCTAGATAAATTAGTGTGCGGAGTTTTTAACTTGTAAATTTTGTAACTTTGTTAGATGGCAAAAGACACAGAAAAACAAATTATTAGAGCGTTTTTAGATTATTACTTTAAAACTCGAAAATCTCAATTTTCAAAACAAGAAATCCCACAATATAAGGAGCTAATTAAACTTGGAATATTATATGAAATTGATACAGAAAGAGGAATATTAGAATTAGAACAAAATTCTAATAAATTACAAGATATTGTACTGAAAACTGCTACTGAAAAATTAAACAATCAATTACCAAATGATATTTCGGAAGCATTCAAGTTTGTTGATAAATTTGAAGAGACGCTTAAAAAAGAATATAATTGTGAAAGAATTATTAACTCTTTTAGCCATATTATAAAGGGGTTTAAAGGATTTGCACTCTATGTTTTACATAAAAACGGTTTAGATATAAAGAGTTTTTTACAATCACTTGACAAGGATAATAGAGAAAAGCATTTATTCTCTTTTGAAAGAAGTTTTTTTGATTTTTTGCCAAATTCAGATTATTCTGAAAAGGAAATTTTTGAGATATTCAGCAAATTGGATGATAAATATGCTGAACATGATATTATTATGTTCCTGCGTAATTCTTTTAAGCAAGATTTAAGTTTTGGCAATAAACTATTAAAATATGCTTTAGAAAATAATGTTAAGGAAAGGTTTATATCAGATTTATTAATCGGAGCTTATAATTCAGGAGATTTAACTGCTATTGATAAAGCAACAAGTCTAAAAGATAAAAATTATAGTGAGTGTTTATTTATTTTAGGTAGGCTAAATTTTCAAAACGAAATCGATATAGAGAAAGCATATAATCAAATTGGAGAGATAGAAATTAAAGACGTAGATATTGCTCATCAGCAATCATATCTTATCCAAAATATCGTCGAAAATAAAAAGACAACAGAAGCCATTTTAAAACAGTCTTTTATATTCTATTTGGAATTTCTAAATAATGGCACAGACGAGATAATAAATAGTGTTTTTCATGATATTTCTATGTTAAATGGATTTGAATCAGAAAAGTACGGCTTACTACATTTGTATCTTTCAAAAACAGGAAATTTTGCAGTAATAAAGCATTTTTTCTACCATTTTTCTGAACCAGTATATATTTTTGATATTATGATGAGGTTATTCGACAAAGACCGTAATCATAATTTTCCTATGGATTTATTTGAAAACGGTATCAGTGAATTTTGGAATAAAAATCATATTAAAACAGAGGAATGCATTTTAAATCTTTTTAAGCAATACTCTTTTCTTGGGGTACTTGGCGTAAAAGTGATACTTAGTTCACATTTTGGTATATACCATGTAGATTTATTAAAATTGGATAAGGTAGAATGTCAACTAAATGCCATAAATAACATTTGTAAATATCCTCATTCATTCGATAAGCTATTGCCTTTAATTCTGCCATTAAGAAATTCCAAATTGAGAGGTGTACGAGAGCATATTCAAAATAGTTTAGCTCAAATAGTTTTCAACTCTTATCATGAGACAATCTATAAAGAAATAGAAATTAGTATAGGTAAAACAAAAAGAGACAAAGAGTTTTTAAATCCAATTAAAAAAGCATTAGAAGATTATTATAAACTAAAAGAGTTGAAAGAATCTATTAACGACCTAAATCCTTATGAAAATGAACGTGATTTAATGGATTTATTTTATCGTTTGGAACACGAAGCTCACGCAAAAATGATGAACGAAGTAAATGCAGGAAAAGGGACTTTTATGGAAATGGTTAAAACTAATATTATTGTTAGAGGAAACTCTTTCAAGTTTGATGATAAAGAACCTACTCCAATGTCATTAATCAAAAGCAGTATGCTTATAGATAGTAGTAGTTATCTTAACCCTGATTTATATGATCATAATTTGAATATCACAGAATGAACATAAAGCCAATTATAGTTAAATCCTACCTCGAATCTTTAACAGAGGAAAGAGAACTTAATAGAATATTTCCCATGCTATTAACTTCTTTAGGATTTGAAATTTTAACCAAACCGACAGAAAATAAGGGGTTGCCCGAATATGGTAAAGACATAGTTGCAGTAGGAAAAGATAATGACGGTATAAAAAAGCGATTTTACTTTGAACTAAAAGGTGGTAATGATAGAGATATTAATTCCGTTGTTTTAACGAAAAACGACGGAATTATGATGTCTTTACGGGAGGCAAAATATGCGGATTTTGAAACTACCTATAAAGATTTTAATACACTACCTCAAAAAGTAGTGCTTGTTCATAATGGGGAGCTAAAAGCAAATGCAAGAAAAACGTTTACGGGGTTTATTTCTAAAGAATTTCCTACTAATGGAGGTATTGAATTTGACCGTTGGGACATTGAGCGATTAAGTTTAGAGTTTTCAAATCATTTATTCGGAGCTTATCTTTTAACTGACCAAAATACTACAAAACTTTTCAATAAAGTTCTAATTAACTTAAACGCTTCTAATCATATTTCAGAGGATTTTATAAAACTATTAGATGATTTATTTAGTAAAAATGAATGGCAAGGTTGGAACAAGAAAAAAAGAGAATGGATTTTACTATTTGAGACTTTGAAATTAATCTCATTTATTATCTATACGGAAGCTAAGGATTATAATAACCTTGATATTGCGAAGAGATATTTAACGCATTTAATTCTAAAATACTGGCATTGGATTTTAAAAAATAAATTAGAAAATGATAAAAAGATTATTGCTCACTTTAATAATGTATTAACATTCTATTTATCAATACTAACCGAGTATTTTAAAAGAACTTTACCATTGGCAAAAATTCAGAATGGTTTATCTTATGAAAATTCGGGAAGATATGAACAAATAGGATATACAAAACGAACATTTGAATATTTAGAATATCTAACATTCCTGTTAAATATTGATTTTGAGAATCCCAATGTAAACAAAAATACTGTCAAAGAAATTTTAACTTCTGTAATTAATGCAAATAGTGTTTCTTTTCGTCCATTGGTAGATATAAACTCTATCCCAATTGTTGATATTTTAAATCTCTATTTACTTCTTGATGATAAACAAAGTGCAATAAATTACTTAAAAAGTGTATTAAGCTATATTGTTAATGGAAAAGAAAAGTATGGAAGATTACCCGATGCTAATAATAGTTATGAAAATGTAATTCGTTTTACAATTACGGGAGAAAAACCAGTTTATTACTCCGATAGTACAAGTCCTCTTTTAGCGGTTCTATTGGAATATATTGCAATATTGGATTTAGAGCAAGAGTATAAAGATATTCGAAAGTTCGTCATTGATAATAAAATAGACTTAGGTATTTTTACCCCTCATCATGGAATAAACTCTACCTCAACTCATTTAATAGAGAATATAGAAGATGATTTAGAGGAGCAATTGTTTTCAAATCCAAGACTAAATGATGGTTATCAAAGAGATATAAAACTTTTTATTGATTTACATGAGGAAATGAACTTTGAAGCATTCAAACTTGATTTTCAAAAAAGAATTGAGGAATTTCAATACGAATATAGAACAGATAAAGCAGGTTATTATTTTTTAAAAAATCTTGCTCATATCTATTTCCAAATCCCTTATTTTCCCGATAAATGGAGAAGTTCAAAACTATTAAAGAAGACAGAAAATGCCAACATTTGAAGAAGCGTATTATAAAATTGAAAAAAAGAATGTAGAAATTAAGGACTACATTGATAAAATTCATTATGAAAAAATATACTGTCCTGAATGCCTTACAGCACCATTACATATTGTGCGTAAACAAAATGTATTTCCTTACTACGCTTCAAATAGTAAACAAGCACACTTAGAAGATTGTCAGCATTATGAAGATTATATTACTAAGAAAAACCTCAATAAACTTATTGAAAGTAAAAATAATGAAGATGAAAAAAGATTAAAATTTCTAATTAATAATAATCTACAAGGTGCTATTAATTTACTAATAAAAAATGAAATAATTGAAAATGTAACAGTTGAAAATTCAATTAAAAAGACTTCAACAAATCAATTAAAAATCTCATCAAACGAGTACAAATATGATAGAATACCAAGAGTTAGTATTAATAGACTTTTAGGTAAAAAAGAAGAATTTATTGACAATTACCTAATAATTTGGGGAATTGCTAATATTGAGAGCAAGGATTATGAACGCATGAATTCAACAACAGGCAAAAAATTTAAAATAAAGAAACTAATATTTCGAGTTAAAGAAAATTTCAAGTTTTCTATACAACTTTCAGAAAATCAAATTAAACATTATAAGGAGCTACCCCAAAATTCGATGAATAAAGGATTTGCGGTGTTTGGATTAATAAAAAGCAATAATGGTTTTCTTGAATTAAAGATTTTAACAACAGAGCATTTACAGTATTTGTAATGTTTAGTGTTTTTTTAATACATAATATTTTAACTGAATAATGATTAGTATTAGGCAGTGTGTGGATGAAAAACAAATCCAAACTCTAAAAGAACAACATAACAAGTTTATTTTTAAAGAAATTAATAAAAGATTGGACTTCTATATACATTTGTTTACTGTACTCAATGAAATAAATGGAAAAAAAATAGGAGGGAAAACAATCGAAAGTAAAATAACTTCATCTAGATTGCTCCATCATACACAATATGAGTCATTTATTAAAACTATTTTTAAGAGACCGCATAATTTTTCAAAAAAAGCATATACTAAATTAAAATATGATAAAAATTTTAAAGTAGTAAAGAAAGATTTCGATACCGTAATTTTACTTTTAAAGAGGCTTAAATCTACAGAACATTCAGATTTTAATTTATTACAGCTTGATTTAAGCCAAAGAAAAGAAAGTTATTTCAGATACTATTCAACGCTTAAAAAAATTTATGAACCAATAAAATTCTTATTAGAGAAAATTTTTGATTACGATTGGTTTATAGCATTGAAACCAAGTACAGAGTGGAATGCTTATAAACTTACTTTAGGTTTGGGTATTAATGTTTGTTGTTACTGTAATAAGCAATACACTTTTACTTTAACCAAAGGCTCTGAAAAATTAACACGTCCACAGTTAGACCATTTTTTACCTCAAAAATACAATCCACTATTAGCATTAAACTTTTTTAATCTAATACCATCTTGTAGGGTTTGTAATAGTGATTGCAAGGGTGATGTGAATTTTTCATATTCGGCTTATATTTCACCTTATGAAAATATATCAAGTTCTCAACTTTTTAAATATAATTATGAACCTGATAGTTATCTAGGTGCGATTGGGGAAAGTCAAGATTTAAATATTATAATTGATTATAGTGTAGCTAAGGATATAGATACAAAGAAGCGATTTGAAAATAATATATCTGTATTTGAAGAGAGCTTATTAGTTAATCAACATAAAGATTTAGTACAAGAAATACTAAAGAGGCGATATATTTCAAACGATAAATATATTGATGTACTTATAAATACATTCCCCAAAGCTAAATTAACGCTAGAAGAGGCCTATCAAATAGCTTATGGGAATTTTTTTGATGAAAAATTGTTTCACAAACGGCCATTATCAAAATTAACTAAAGACATTGCATTTAATACAGGTAGTTTAAAACTTAAAAAATGAATTTTAAAATCTTAGCAATACGCCCATTAGAGAACTGTGAAGGACTTAAAAACCTCCAAGAAGGACACCTTTATCAATTTTATAATAATTATCGTTTTTCCACTGACGATGAGGTTATTACTGAAAATAGTGAAGTTCCTGAAAACCTTTTTAATTCAAATGACACTCAAACTATTACTGTGGGAGCTATTGTGGGGAAAAATGGTAGTGGAAAAAGTGCGATAATTGAACTATTGATTAAAGCAATAGTAAAAACATCACTAATTTTAAATGATAAATTTATAAATCCTGATGACCTTTTTAATAATTCTGATGCAAAGGATAAATTCAAAAATAGTATAAATATAGACCTTTCAAATCTACATTTGGAAATCTATTACATTTCTAAAATGAATAGATTATTTATTGGAACTGATGGAAAATTGAAACCCTATGCCGAATCAAAAAAGATGATGATTCGAAAGATTGTGCTTAGTGGTAATTCTTTCAATTTTACAGATTATTTGAAATATAAGGATAAATATGAAAAGTCTTCAACATTTGATTCTGATTTGATTTTGAAGTCAAATTATGAGGAGGATTTTCTTGAAGATTTTTTTTATTCTATGATTGTTAATTATTCATTTTATGGATTCAACAATAAGGAAATAGGAGATTGGATTCATGGAGTATTCCATAAGAATGATGGTTATCAACTTCCTGTTGTGATTAATCCATATAGAAGCAAGGGTAATATTGACATTAATATAGAAAAAAGTCTTACAAAGTCAAGATTTTTAGTAAATATTCTTGAAAAAAAAGAATTACGAAAAGTATCTGACAAAAAGGAAATTTCTTATCTTAAAATAAGCCTCAATACTAATAAGTTTAATTTTTCAAATAATAAACTTAAAAGTTCTTTCACAAACTCGAAACAAGAAAAAGAATCCATTTTGAGAAGTTTATTAGAGTCATTCTATGGAGAAAAGAAAATACCGAACACTAATAACGATTTTTATGAATATGCTCTAGAATATATTTTGTATAAAGTTTATAAAATAACAAACTATTCTATTTATAGGGGGTATGTACAAAATTTCAAAGAAAATATAGATGAGCAATATTATAGTCATAAAGAAGTTACAATAATTAATGATGATAATCTAAAATATTATTTTTATTTATTATCCCATGATACAAGCCACAATACTTTTAAATTGAGGCAAGCACTTTATTATACAATTTCGGGTTACTTATGTGAAAAGGATTTACAAGAAATAATGGAAGTAGATTCTCTATACAATAAAATTTCTAGTAATTTAAATCAAATAAAAGATGTAATTAAAGACAAAGATGGAAACTCCCTTTTTGATTTAGAGTTTTCAATTAATGAATCATTACCCTCTTTTTTTGAGACAGAACTTTATTTTTCAAAAGAATTAACTACAGAAAATACTTTTTCAAATCTTAGTTCGGGTGAAAAGCAAAAAATATTTAGTATAAGTTCTGTCATATATCATCTGAGAAATCTTTATTCAATAAGTCGCAAAGGAGGAGGAGAGAATAAGAATGAAAATTTAATTCGATATAATAATATAAATATTATTTTCGATGAGATTGAACTATATTTTCATCCTCAGTTTCAAAAATCATTTATTAGAGATTTGTTAGATAATATTAAAGTTCTAAATGGTGCTTATGTTAATAAACTGAATATTATTTTTCTCACCCATTCTCCTTTTATTCTATCCGATATTCCTAAGCAAAATGTTCTTTTTTTAGATGGCGGAAAAACTAGAGATTTTAAACAGCAAAATACTTTCGCAGCAAATATATCTACTCTTTTATCAGACTCTTTTTTCATCGATAACGGATTAATTGGAGATTTTGCAATAAAGAAAATTAATGAAGTAATTGATTTTTTAAATGGACAGAATAACGAGATGAAAGTTGAAGAATGTAAAAATATAATTCAATTAATTGATGAACCTATTTTGCAAAAAAAACTAATTGAGTTGTTTTCAGAAAAATTCCCGAGTGAAGAAAGATTAAATTACCTGAAAAAAGAACTAGAGAGGCTTCAAGAAGAAATTAAAAAGGAAGAAAAACGAACACCTAATTCTTTGAATTAATCATTATTAAATTATTGGTATTTTGAAACAATTAAAATTAAGCGATACTCTCCACTAAGATGTAAGCGAATTAGTCAATACTAAATCTGACAGTTATCAACAAATTGAATAACTTTAAACGGATTCCGTTAGTACAACGGTTGAGTACGGACATATTTTGAAAACTTTTATACTTCACTATATGTATGAATACACAGGTTTAATACCTAAAATAGAAAAAGAAAAATGGAAAACTCACGATTTTCAAACTGACTATAAAAAAACGAGTAGAGTTGCATCCAAAATGGTATGCTTATAATGGTTTTAAGATGATTTTCAGTGGGTTTTGTTATAGGGAGATGTAAATTGTATAATTTTATCAATTTGGTGCGATTTTGATAGTTCAAAGCCAAAGTATTAAGCACTATCTCGGTTAAACGAGGTAGTTTTTTTGCTTTTTTAAGAAAAAAATAATATGTGAGTAGCGACAAAACCTGTCGTGTTATAGACAGGTTTTAAAGTATTTAGTAATTTTTCTTTTTGAGTTATTTCTTTAATGCATTGATTACGATTTTCAAGCCAAACATTAAATAGTATGCGCAACCAATATACAAAACAAGGATTGAAAATAACATCAAAATAAGCAATACATCATCCCAAATGCTGTATGGTTTAAACTCCATTGCTGGAAAACAAGTGGTTTGCTTTTGTAATTGCAGTATCATTTTGCTACATCAAATGGATTTTCACTGTTTTTCATAAATACTGAGCCCATTCTCTTGTATTTCATAGGTTTACCGTTTGCGCATAATTCATAAATCCCATTGCCTTTCTGCTCAGAAATTCGCAAGAAAACAACATCTTTTTCCTCGCAATCATTGTCTATTGCAACGTGTTTTCTAAGGTCTTCAATCGTTGCATCAACTTTTTTCAAAAAAGATTGGATTTTCTTATCGGGAGCTGGTTCTTGATAGTTTGACGGTAAATCACACTTTTTATCTTTCTGTGTGTCTTGTGCAAAATAAAGTGTTGGCAACGCCAATGCAAGAGTAAATAGTAATTTTTTCATGTTGTTATTCTTTTATAAATTCTGTAATACTGTTTCCGTTATCAAAGTTGAGTTTTGTTGCTGTTACTTTTTTGAATTTGAAAATTTGAGAAACTCCACCATTAGCAAGAATGAAAGTAAATTCTGTATCACTTGACGTTTGAGAATACCCTCCGTTATCAGCAATATACTTGTAGCTCTGAGAATATCCACCCATCGACATAACAATATCACCGTTTGAAAAGGTGTAAGATTGATAAGCTGTATCTCCTAAATAGCTAGTCCATTTTCCAATAATCCATGCAGGAGGATTGATTTTGTTGTTTACGGTTGTAGGGTTGGTTGTCTGTTCGTCATTATCAGATGATGAGCATGAGAATAATGGCAATACAACCAACGAAAGTGTAAAAATTAATTTTTTCATAATACTATATTTTATTTGATAAATTCTTCTCTTTGTTTTGAGGCTTCGGCGTAACTGTCAAATACAAGAATTTTTCTTTTTCTGATATTCATTCCTGTGGGAACAGCACCGTCTTTGTAAAGTGTTTTCTCGAACTCGTCCATTTTTTTATACTTAGCATCTTCACTTATGTCTATCATTTCAATAACGTCACTACCAATACTTTGATAGCGAGACATATTCTCTATAGTAAGTACAGAATCACTATTGGGAGCTATTATAGCCCATATAATTGCATATTTAGGCTTTGTTTGAGCGGTTGGTATTGTATCTTGAATAATAGATGTAGAATCGTTAAAAATAGGTGTAGAAGCCTGATAAGTAGTATCAGTGCTAATGGAATCGGAGTTCATATAAACATCATCCCAAGTGTCTCGTTTTTTACAGCTAACTACTGTGCAAAAAGCCATTAATAAGTAAATTTTTTTCATAATGACTTATTTTTCAGATAATAATGCAATAATTCCAATGAGAATAAAGTGTCCTATGTAGGAAAGAATTCCCCAGACAATCATAAATCCGATTGCTCCGAGAAAAGATTGTGGCTCAGTCAAATTCCAAGAAAGAACTCCCGAACCAATAATAACGACTGCGTAAAGGATAAATGCTAATACGGGTAAGCATCCGCCCTCATTTGTGTTGCTCATATTTTTATAAATTTTATTTCATTTTGAGCAACGAAAAAAGCAGGTAAACTCTACTGTTCTCATCAAGAAGGTCGGCTAAAACCTAAGCACAAAAAACAGAGAGCAACCTGCCATATAGGAAGGTGCTCACTTGTTTTTGCTTTCTGTGCTTTTACATAAATTAGCCGTTTACTTGAGCGTTAGCAAAAAAAGTTTTCACTTTTATCGTTGATGTCTTCTAAAATAGCCTGATAGCTTTTTAGATAAATTTTTCTATATCAATAATTAAACCGTTATTTCACGAATTACAAAAATGAGAAAAAAATCCATATCCTGTGGATCTTTTTATATTTTTTATTGTTTTATTTTAGCTATACCATTCATTTTTAATTTCTTCAATGTTCATATTTTTCCATTCTTCCTTCCATAGCTCCCAATATGGTATATCATTAGATGATGGTTCGTTTGCACACCTGTCAATTTGAACAATGGAAGGTAAAATAATTGATTCTCCAACAAGTAGTGCTTCGCCCTGTTTCAATGATGGCATTTTATCAACTAAAGTTCCTAATGTATCTGGAAGAAGTTTCTTAACATAACCTTGGTCAACAGGGTTTGTTAAGCGCATGGCAATGAAGTTATTACATTGTGAAAATATTGTTTCAGAAATCTCAGATGGTCTTTGACTTGCAAGAAGTAAGGTAACACCATATTTTCTGCCCTCTTTTGCAATTCTTTCTATGGATTTTTTAGATGAACGATATTTTACCAAATCACTGTTAGGGACATATTTATGAGCTTCTTCATAAACGAGTAAAATAGGAATGTCATTGTTTATTTTCTCATTTGGATCTTTCGCATTTCTTAACCTTTTGTAGAAATAGCCATACTCAAAAACCATTCTTGAAATTAAAGAAACTGTAATACTTAAAACCTCAAAGGGAACGCCACTTAAATCAATAACAGTAACATTAGACTGTTTGTCTGTTTGATAACCAACAAGTTGATTTAATGTTTCTTCAAAAGTTATGTCTTTTGATTTTTGTCCAAGTAAAAAATCTAGTCGATTATCATTTATCTTATTTTCTAATCTATTTACAAAATTGGTTAATTTTCCATACAGGCTACCTTGAGTGGTTTTTTCCTGACCTTTTTTTGCTCCTGAAACATATTCTTCTCCTGTTCCAATTACCTCAGTATTTTTTTCTTTTGCATACTCTAATACATAATTAATATCAAAATACAATGGTGAATCATAATGAATTTTATTTTTATTAGTTTCTACTCCTTTAAAATGTTTTTTTCTGTCAGCAACAATTGCTTCTTTAAAAATGAATTTTTGATTATGGTCATTTGCCTCTGTATCTAAAAAAAATTCTTCAAGTTCTTCGCTATTTAAAAGCCAGTAAGGCAGCACTAAATTTTTAATGTCAATAAAATTAGCTGTTGGAAATGCAGATTTGTATTCAGAATGAATGTCAAATACAATAATATGAGAATTGTTAATTGAAAAGCTTCCATTTTTCTCAGCAATAGCTTTCTGTATGATTGTAGATAATGTATGAGATTTTCCTGAGCCTGTTGAGCCTACTATTGCAACATGTTTGTTGAAAAATTTATTCCCATTTACTGATATGCGGATATTTGGATTGGAAGATAAAGAAGCAAAAGTAAATTTTTCTTTTGGGTCAATGTATTGGTCATATATCTTTTTTATCTCTTCTTCTGTGGCTGGTTCAACTTTTTTGGGAGGAATTGCTAAAGAATCTCCACCCCTAATAAATTTACCTCCTCTTATCATTCCCAAAGGAAGTGCTTCAATTGCATAATCTCTTTTTCCCGCTTCATTTACAATTATTGAAAAATTTTCGATGATTGCCATTAATATAGCATTTTCATTGTCCGAAATTTTAAGATAAGAACCAACTTGTAATGCTTCTCCTGCTATCCGAAAATCTTCAAGGCTATCAACAACAATTTTTATTTTGTCTGGATAGACCGCAATTACTTCTGCGTTTATTTTTTCAGTCTCTTGTGCCATATTATACGATTTTTTTGATGTCAGTTAATTGTGAAATTTGAATTTGTACATGCTTCACGTTAATGTATGAAGAATTAAAAAAAGGATTTGTACAATAGAATTGATAAATTTCCTTTGTTTTATTTATCTCATTCAATGTAAGATTAATATGTTCAAATTTGTTGAGTAATTTAAATTTTATAGAATTGTCATTATTAGCTGTTTTACATATTGATTTTACACTAAATTCTGCTCCATCAAAATCGAACCCATCTATAAATATAAAATCTTCCGAATAAAGTTCTTTTTTCAGCTCAAGTAATTCTTTATGAGGAATATTATGTAAGTAAATGTATGGACAGAATGGTTTTTGTTCTCTTTTTGAAAGTTTAGACCATTTTTTTGAAATAGTGAATATTATATCTTTTAATTCTGTTCGTACATAATTTGTCGTTGGTATTTCAATTATAAAAAAACGTTCAAAGGGAGAAATGTTTAAAGCTGTAAAATATTGAGTTCTCAGTTCTGTAAATAATTTTGCTTCGCCCTTATATGTAATAAACCATTCGTTAAACAGAATTCTTTTTAAATCAATTTTTTTCAAAAACTCCGACTTGCTAATTTTTCTTTTTTTTACATCATCTTCAATCGAAAGTTCTTTTATGACTTTAAGAGCATTATTATAGAAAAAGTGCTCTGCTTCAAAAGCTTTACAGCCAAACTGACTAATTAATAATGTTGAAATTTTTTTGACTTGACTTTGGTATTCCATTGCATTAATATTTATTTCAAGTAAAGAAATAAAATCATCTAGTTCATTATCAGTAAGATTGTGCTTTATATGGTGATAATATTCAACTTTTTTTTCTGTGTAAGTTAGAAAATGCTTTTTAAGAAAAGTTGAATCTATTGGCAGTGTTAGCTTTGCCTGTCCCGATTCAAAATATCCATAAAGTTTATAATTTATCTGTTTCTTAGCTCCTTCTATAACTTCTTTATAATGGTCAAGCATTAATCGAATTGGCTTTGCAATAACTGAATGATTATATTCTTTTTTGGCGTGATATTTACATTGAATTGCTGTTTCTTCAGTGGCAGTGTTTATATCAATATCTTCAATTCCTTCAATAACAATTGTTTCGGTATCTTTTTTCAATTCTAATAATTTTACAATAGCAAGATCGAATTGATAGAAATAACCTTTTATTGTATCAATAGCTGTTCTTTCTTTCATAGTTTGATTATTTTAGTTTTTATTCCAACTATTTGTTAGAGTGAGTAATTATAGTAAAAAAAAATATCCCCTGTATGTGGTTTCCCATAAAAGTGTATTATTTTTTGACATTGTTCAAATTTGCTTTAATGATAGAGCAAATACCCTATTTAGAAATCTTTATTATATGTCTGGAAAGAGTACCCATATTAGTCTAAGGGGGGAAGGGTAAGGCGAGTTTTCGGTAGTACCCCCCCATCTCTTGACAACCGAGTAAAAGTTTTTCGAACGATCTAAAAACCTCAACACTTTTTTGAACATTTTTAGACTACAATCCAAAGTTAGAACAGTTTTCAAGAGATTTCCTACGGATTCAAAATATTATTGCTGTTTCATTCAAAAGTATGCTAATTTTAGAACATTTGGCATGGTTTTCGACTAATAAAATCAACAAAAAACCCCATCAATACTACTAATATTGTATGGGGAAGTGTAAAAAATTCTAACGCTAATTAAAACTTATCTACAATGACAAAGTTACAAAATTGTTTGGAGGACTTCCAAATCTATGTCGGTACTTATGGCAAGTACAATTCAGGAAGCATTTACGGAGAATGGCTTCAATTATCAAATTATTTAAGTTATGGCGAGCTTTTACAAGCTATGCAGGAACTACACCAAGACGAAGACGAACCAGAGTTTATGTTTCAGGACTATGAATGTAATCAGTTCTTTATCAAACAAAAGCTAATCAGTGAATGCCATCTTTCGGCAGACATTTACGAGATAGCCGAACAAATCAATAGTTCAGATTATGATTTCGAGGTTATAGAAGCCTATGCAGAGTGCATGAGTTATTATCATAAGGACGTTGAAGACCTATTAGACAACCTTTCAGATTCTTATTTCGGACAGTATAATTCAGATGAAGACTTTGCGCAGGATATTTTAGAGCAGGACGGCTCAATTCCTGAAAACCTGCCCCCTTACATTTACATTGATTGGGAAGCAACCGCCAGACATCTGATGTACAATTATATGAGTTCTAACGGGTATTACTTTAGAAACTAGTCACAATAAAAATCTTTGCACCTTGCTTAAATGCAGGGTGCTTTATACCAATTACAATTATGAAAGCAAGATATATAAGAGTGAGTACAGGAGCACAAAACACCGCAAGACAGGAAGAGAAGCAGGCACAGGGCGAAAGAATATTTATTGATGTTGTTAGCGGTTCTACTCCCTTTAAGGACAGAGAACAAGGAAAGAAGCTGATAAGAGCCATTGAAAATAATGAGATTAATTACGTTTCCGTAAGTTCTATTGACAGGCTCGGAAGAAATCTCTACGACATTCTTACTACTTTGGAATTTTTCAAAGAAAGGGGCATTATTCTCAAAGTTGATAATCTCGGAATAGAAAGCCTGATTAAGGGTAAAGAGAATCAAGCATTCAAACTTATTATTTCCGTTATGGCTAACATCGCCGAAATGGAACGAGAAACTATTTTAGAGCGTCAACGTGAAGGAATTGCACTTGCCAAGCTCGTGGAACCTATAAAGGGCGTGAAAAAGGTTCTGTGGAGAGCATAGAAGACTTTTTATTGAAGTATAAAGAGGTGATTAAGAATCTAAAGAAAGGAAATTCTATTAGAGATACAGCTAAAATCTGTAATGTCAGTATTGGAACTGTTCAGAAAGTCAAAAATAATATCTGATGTGACGAGGGTAGACCACTCAAAGAAAATGAAATTATCACTATCGATAAATCAAAAAGTAGGCAAAAAGGAGCTATTTATGCTATTGGGGTTGGTGTCTCTCTTTATTATTTATATATCTAAAATGGTACTTAATTTAGTTGCCTGTTGATTTTTCAAAATATTAAAATTTCACAATTTTGGGCTATATGGATAATCTATGAAAAAGAGCCTGATTTATGCGATTGCAATAGTCAGGCTCTTAAAATGTCTATATGAATATTTTTGTTATTTCATTTTTTAAATAAAATAATAGCTTATCAATAAGACAGGGTTTTATTTTTTCCATGCAGAATGTAAACTATCAGCTACCATTTCACGGGAAAACTGAACATATTTTTTAAAAGACTTGTAATCCTTATGGCCAGTTATTTTTCGGATAAATTCTTCATTCATGCCGTTAATTAGGGAATTTGTAATAAAGAATACTCGTCCGTAATGCATTGTTAAGTAATCGTGGGCATTTTTTTCTACTGTAATTTCGCTACTTCCTGAATATTTTACAAATCGTATTTTATCATCAAAGCCAATTGCTTCAAAAAGTTTTTTGATTTCTCTATTGCAGAATTGATTAGTGGGTACTTTTAGTCTACCATAACGTTCTGTGTGATTTTTGATTATCTCTTTGGGTACATCCAATAATGGAATTTCGAGCATTTCTTTTGCTTTCTTAATGCGTAAACGTAAGAAATCTTCTTTAATATCTTCTGGTCTCATATTCTGAATGTCAACAAACCTCAAACCAGTGTACGAACTAAAAATGAAAATATCTCTAACGATATTGCTGTAATCATTCTCGAAATCTGTTGTTCTCAACTTTTCTACGATTTCAGGAGTAAGTTTTATTTTTTCAGAATCCTCTTTAAAAACTAAGAATTTTTTAAATTCCATATTATTATGAAATCTTCTTTCTCCTGCCCAATTCATGAATGTTTTGAGTATTGTTATATATTTTCCAATGGTAGAGTTATAAAAGTTTTTTTCAAAAAAATATGCAAGTAGTTCATCATGAAAATTAAGGTTGATATTTTCAAACGATAAATTAAATTTTGTTTCATCTGAAAATGCTTGAAGGTGATTTTTACACGTTTTATATGTCTTTACCGTATTTTCAGATTTTTCCTGTCTTCTAACTTCTATAAATTCATCAAAAACAGTTAAGATACCTTTTTTCTTAGCAGTTGTTGTGTTGACGGGTGTAATCTTGTGTTTAAACTCTTTTTCTAAAATTTCTTTAGAGAGAGGTTGTTCCTTCAATAAATACTCCCTTTCAATCTCTTTTAAGATTTTGACAGTGTTTTCAATTTTCAGATTTTTAGTTGCTGATTCTGGAGCAAGTTGTCTCACTTTTGTCCCCGTCCATTGTGAGGGTTTTACTTTTACCCCTGTGGAGCGTTTCAGTCTCTGACCTTTTAGGGTTGCAGAAACATATACCATTGTCTCGGTTGCCTTTTTAGGCTCTTTTAAAAAAAATGCAATGTTCATAGTTCTATTTTTTGTTTCAAAATTAGTCTGTGATACAACTGAAAATCTTTTTAAATTGTCCTCAGGGACAACATAGGGACAAAAAAGGACTAAATTTTATGAAACACTATTAAACATCATCAAAACAAAAATCCCTTCTAAACATTGTTTAAAAGGGATTTTATTGATTGTTTAAGTTGAATTGTGTTCAACTTTTGTGGTTTCTCCAGGAATATATTTTATTCTTTATTATCCTTTTATAAATAAGGATTTTAGGATTTTTAATTTACTAGGTAACCGATTATTCCACCTTGGGAAATAGGACAAAATTTGCTCAAATTGCTTCAAAACAAAAATATAAATTTTCTTTATAGTGAGCAAATTTTGATTGTGCTATAATGACTCATTGAGTATTTTCATAACCTGCTTTTGAAGATTTAAACTTCTTCAATACTGATAAACCCAATAGAAAAATTATTATATTCAATGTGAGATGTTGTCCTAGATATTTATCATTCAAAACTAAATAAATACAATAAGTTTCAAAAATGATAACCAAAAGGATTAAGCTAAAAAAAATGTATACAATGAAGCTTTTGTTTCCTTGCCTCAAGAACAAAATGATAAAAAATAGATATAGCAATATGCTTATTAGCTGAGATTTGAAAACGGTTTCTTCCGAACTAGCAATGGCTATATCAATAATAGAGAAACGCTTACTAATAACAAAGTCATACAAAAAAATATTGTTTTTTGTAGATATATTTATTCCTACATAAATAGAGGTCAAGAATCCTGCTATTAATATTATTGCTGCTATAATTTTCTTTTGATCCATTTCTGTTTTTTTTATTCACCTCGGATATTCTAAGAATTTTCTGATTTGATAGAAAAATCTTTCAATCAGTCTATTATCGTGGAGATGATTTTTTAATCCTTTATCAAAAGTAAGATTTTTGTTGCTTTCAACAATGTCATTCCTTAAAGAAGTAATTCTCTAGTTTAATCATTTTTACCCTTCGATTATTTTATACTTTATATCAAATTATCGGGAAAAAATTTCTCCAAAGCCTGTTTTCAGTAAAATTAATTTTTATCTTTGCATAAACATTTAATAATGAATTATATGTAATAAATAAGATCAAGCAAACTCGGCGATAGCCCGTAGTGGTAATAGGTGCAGATAGTGATTAGTACTTACTTCAAAGTTCCCATAAGGAGTGGTATGTGATCAGTATCCGTTAAATTACGGTATGAATATGGGGAAAATACCTATAACATAGCCTGCTGTTTTATTTATTTTTACCAACCCAATTAAAAAGTTTTTTCAAGAATTAATAATGGTATCATCATTAGTATTGTTAGCTACATAGGGCATAAAATCGCAATACTTAAGAATGGTTTTTCTGTTAATAATGCTTGAAATCTTTTACATTGTTGTTTGTGTAAAAAAACATATGATTTTGTAAAAATAGTACAATTGATGAAGAATATTTATTTTCTTTTAATACTTTCCGTATATATACTTATGGGCTGCAATAATGCTTTTGCTGCCCATAAAGATTCCCTTCAGTATAATATAAAGGATAAGAACCGTGTTTCTATTCCGGAACTTTATTCCGATCATTTTATAAATAATTCGGATAACGATCCTGAAACCGATGCTGAGATAGGTAAGGCGATTGGAGCTTTCAATACGATTGAAGCCAATGGCCATTTTACCAATACCATAAATCCCAATGATCTTACGGAATTACCGATTGGGGTTAAAGAAAATATATCCAACGTAGAATACGGAATCGTTGTTACCAAAGCTAAATTCACTCCTGAGTATGCCTTAATTAATGTATATGCCCGTGTAGTAACACCACAGCAAGGAGCAGAAGGCGGAAAAAAAACTCTGTTTTTTGGGGCGGAAGATATTAAGCTTTCTTATAATGGAAAGATTATAGGAGATGCCAAGCTATCCTTGCTTGGCGATATCAATATGCCCTTTAATCAGAACCAGTGGATGCTTACTCTTGAAGGGGGAAGGATTAATAAGCTTAACGGAGGAAGCGTCAATGACAATACCTATGTCATTATTGATTGTGACGGTATAAAAGAGTTATCCTTAAAAGGAAATGTGCAGATATCCAGAAATGTTCTGGTTCCTTTGGATGGTAATGGAAGTGTCTTACCTGAGTTTGGCAGTAACGGTCAGACTAACAGGGTTCGTGGAGATTTTGCTTTTAAAGCTACGGACTGGAATGATATTTTAGTAAAAGTGAGTATTACTCCCTTTGTGATCACTTCCCAAATTAAAAATCAGGATAAAGGGTATTTTTCTTTCTTCGTGAATAATGCCGTTTTGGATTTGAGTGACTTACGGACTGATCCAAGTGTGATGTTCCCCCAGTATTATAAAACGCACGGATATTTAATAGGAGGTACGGAATCATGGCGGGGACTGTATGTTCAGACGTTAAATATAGGACTGCCCCAGGAATTTAAAACAGAAGACCATATTGACAGCAGGGTTTCTTTTGAAGCGAATAATCTTTTGATCGATTCTTATGGTGTATCAGGAAATTTTGCGGCCAATAATTTATTCCCCATTGACAGAGGGGTAACCAATAAAGAAAATGCATGGAGGTATTCCCTGGATAAAATTGGAGTTGATTTAGCTGCCTCTAAAATTGTAGGAGCAAACCTGGAAGGAACTGTCCAACTTCCTATTCAGAAGAATAACGACAACCAAAATACTGGTATTCCAAAATATTTAGGGTACCGTGGAATGATAACAGAAGAAGAGTATTTAATTTCTGTTACGACATTTGATGATATCAACTTTGATATCTGGAGTGCCAAGGCAACCATTGCCGTAGGTTCAACCATAGAGATGCGGGTGAAAAATCGTGAATTTTTACCCAAAGCCATTCTTAATGGCAGTCTTGCTATCGGAGCCAACGCTTCCCCTGATGACAATGATCCTAATGAAAAGAAAGATGCTGATTTTAAAGGGGTGAAATTTCAGGGGTTGACCCTTCAAACAAAAGCGCCTTACATCACAGCACAATATTTTGGTGTTGAAGGTGAGCAAAAATTAGCCAATTTTCCGGCAAGTATCAGCGATATTGTTGTTATAGCTGACGGCTCACAGGCCAGCTTAGGCTTTTCTGTAACTGTTGGTTTGCAGGAAGAACGTTTTTCCGCTACGGGTGGAATGATGATAAGAGGCCTTATTGCCAACGATAATAATAAGCAAAGGTGGAAATACGATGGTTTTAATTTAACCAAACTAGGACTTAGAAATGTTGATATCGGTGTAGCCATTGTTTCGGGTGAATTTCAGATAATGCGTAAAGACCCCTTGTACGGCAATGGCTTTACGGCACATCTTAATGCAAAGATCAAAGGAATTAAAGGAATAGAAGTTGACGTTAATGCCGCTTATGGATATAGCACCTTTAGATATTGGGGATTTGAAGGTTCTGTCAAGGGACTTAAGATCCAGGCTACCGCTTTAACGATTACAGGATTTACAGGAGGGGCATTCTATCATATGATTCCGGATAGGGATATGTCTTTAAATCCCGCATATGCCAATAAAGCATTGGTTTTAAAGCCGGATAATACAGTTGGTTTGGCACTGAGAGCCGGAATTTATGGTTCAGTAGCCAGTGAGAAAGCAGTGAGCATTATGGCCGGTTTTAATATTTCTACTAATCCGAATGGTGGTTTGGCTAATATCGGATTTATTGGAGAAGCTGTTGTGATGGCTGATATATCCAAATTAGTTCCCGGTGATCCTTTAGCAGGAGTAAAAGATAAGTTCAAAGAAATGACCGGAAATTCAAAATTCCTGAATGAACTTAAAAATAACAGTCATGTAAATTCTTTCCTTGATACCAAAACTGTTGACGAACAATATCCGGTCACTGAAAAAGTGGATGGTGCGATTTATGCCAAGCTCGCTATGAATTACGATTTCAACAATAGCGTTTTTCATGCAAGCCTTGATGTTTTTGTAGATATTGCTCACGGAATTATTAAAGGAATCGGTCCCAATGGAAGAGCCGGATGGGCAGTGATTCACGTTGCACCTGATGAGTGGTATATGCACATCGGTACACCTACCGATATGATCGGATTAAAAGTTGGTCTGGGAAGTTTTTATCTTCAGTCCGGAAGTTACTTTATGGTAGGAACCCGAATTCCGGGAAGCCCGCCGCCACCACCTGAAGTTGCAGAGATTTTAGGGCTACAGTTAAATGACCTTGATTATATGAGCAGCCTTAATGCGTTAGGAGACGGAAAAGGATTTGCATTCGGAACCCACCTGAAGTTTGATACCGGAGACATGACCGCTTTATTCCTTTACGCCCGTTTCCAGGCAGGTTTAGGAACTGATATTATGCTGAAAAACTATGGTGAGGCAAAATGTTCCAACCGTGGGGGAGATCAGATCGGTATCAACGGATGGTATGCTAACGGACAGGCTTATGTGTACTTACAGGGTGAGCTTGGTATTAAGATAAAACTGTGGTTCATCAAAAAGAAAATTCCTATTATCAAAGCCGGAGTTGCTTCTTTATTACAGGCAAAAGGGCCTAATCCTTACTGGGTGAGAGGATACCTTGGTGGGTATTACAACCTGCTTGGAGGTATGATCAAAGGGCGGTTCAGATTCAAGATGGAATTCGGAGAAGAATGCGTACTGGAAAATTCCTCTGTCCTTGGAGGTATGAAGATCATTTCTGACCTTACTCCTAAAAAAGATGAAACAGATGTAGACGTATTTGCTATTCCGCAGGCAACATTTGCGGTGCGGGTTAATGAGCCTATTGTCATTCCTGAGGACGATGGGGATCATACCTATAAGGTTGTTGTCGATAAGATGACCATCATCGATGACCAGGGTAAAGAAATTAAAGGAGTCATAGAATATGCTAATTCTAAGGATGTAGCCAACTTTGTTTCTGAAGATATTCTTCCTCCAAACAAAACCCTGAAAGCAATTGCGCAGGTAAGCTTTATGGAGAAAAAGAACGGAATGTATGAAGTGGTGATGGCAGACGGCCAAAAAGCAATTGAGATCGAAGAAAGAATCTTTACCACTGGATCAGCTCCGAATGTTATTCCTTTAAGCAATATCAAATATGCATATCCGGTTCCTGAACAGGAAAATTATTACACCGGAGAAGCCAATACAGGTTATATAAAGCTTAAGCGTGGACAGGATTATTTATTTGATGATCCCAACTGGAATACGGTATCAGCTTTTGCTACTGAATCACCAACTGAAAGTAACTTCTCTTATAATGCCAATGATAATACGGTCAACTTCAATACCCCTAATCTTGGTAAACAGAAAGACTACACATTTGCGTTAATTGCTAAAAATAAAAATGGAAATACTACTTCCACAGGAAATGATACAGTTGAAGAAACAGTAAAAACAGAAGAAAATACAGACGATTCTGCTGTATCCGTAACGACGGAAGTGAAAAAAGCTCAAAGCCTTTCCAAAGACGGAGAGATCGAAAGACTGGCTTATACTTTCAGAACAAGTAAATATAATACATTTGAGAACAAGTTGTCTTCATTGAATTTTAATCCGTTATGGATCAAATTAAGCTCCGATGTGGTTACCCTTCAGAATAATATGAATGCTGATGAATACTTTGATGCTACTGAAATTTCCGGTTCAAAATATACAGACAATAAGCCTCTTATTGACCTTACGGCATTGATGGATGATTCTTTTGCAGGTAAATTTAAAGGATTGATTTACAACAATTATCCGATTGATGAATTAACATTAAACAGAGCTGAAAGTGAAGATGATTTTGCCGGAATTCCACCGGTAAAAGCGTTCCCTGTCTTTACTTCATATATGCAGTATTTAGGAAGCGATAAAGGAAACGGATTCTTAAAACAAACGTTCCCATTCAAATATGATTTATTCAGCTATTATAAGTCCGACTGGTATGAGCTGATTTCAAAAGCTGCATCTAAATATGTAGGGTCTCCGGCTAACGTAAGACCAGCCGTGATTAATGCCTTGCTGGAATCAACCTATGGGATTATCCCTGAAACCAGATACAATGTGAAAGCTAAATATACGTTGCCGGGGAATAAGCAGGGAACAGAAAAACAGATTAACTATGAATTTAAATAAGTACATAAAAATACTTATTCACTCAAAAACAACAAATACGAACACCGAAAGATGACTAAGAGTTATTGTAAACTATATAAAAATAATCGGCAAAAGCTTACTGCTTATTGTATGAAGCTCATGGCAGCATTCATGCTTACGGCTTATGGCCTATTGCCTACAGCAAAGGCTCAGCAGTATCCTGTTAAACTGATTCCTGTCGTAATACCACCCTATAGTTTAAAAATAGGGGATTATGCAACAAGTACTGATAACAAGCTTCAATTGCAGGTTCTAATGACAGATTTGCTGGAGCCTCAGCATCAGACAGGAATTAAATTTTCCCTGGAGGCGGGTTTAAATGCTGTTCCACTGGCGAGATCTAACGATTTTATTGTGGGCATGAATCCTTTTATGCTCTATCCCGGTAACAATGTTACCCTGACCAATGTAGATCTCAGATCATTATTTGAACTTCAGAACCTTTCAGGAATCAATGCTGTTCAATACTCCAAACCACTTTCGGATGGGGTGTATCAGTTCTGCTTTCAGGCTTATGATTATTTTACTAAAAACAATCTTTCAGCTAAAACATGTGCTACGGTGTTCATGGTTCAGTATGATCCGCCCATGCTTACGCTGCCACAAAATGCCGAAAAAGTTCAGGCGCTTTCACCTTACAGCGGAGGAGCCGGTATAGTGTTCCAATGGATGCCCAGACAGATTGCACCCAACACGAAATATATTTTTACCTTAAAAGAGCTTTGGGATCAGGGGCAAAGTCCGATTTCAGGATTTCTTTCTGCACCTCCACTCTGGACCGAAGAAACCTATGCGCCTACCTTATATTATGGCATTGATAAGACACAGCTGATACCGGGCAAGAGATATGCCTGGCAGGTACAGGCAAAATCAGGAAATCCTGTTTTGGGAGCTAATCCTACCGATGATAACGGAGTGTATAAAAACAATGGTCTATCAGAAATCTTTTACTTTGATTACGTAGAAAACTGTGCTGTTCCTACACTTTTAATGGCAAAAAATGTAGGCAGGGGAAGGGTAGAACTTCAATGGAGTATTGCAGGCCAACCGGCAGGTCTGTATAATGTGCAGTACCGTAAAAAAGGAAGCACAGCGGAATGGGTAAGCCAGCAAAGTTATCAGGCTTCTGCCATTCTTACCGGACTGGAAGACCAAACCGAGTACGAATACCGTATCGGTTCTGTGTGTGGAAATACACAGACTTTTAATAACACCAATCCATTTGAAAACGGCAATTCCGGAGGAAATGCCTATTCATATAGCGGAATACAATATTTCACAACAGATGCTAATGATGTAGATAATAATTACCAGTGCGGGATTATGCCTGCCATTGATATAGCTAATAAAACTCCATTAAATACTCAATTAGGAAATAATGAAGTCTTTATGGCGGGAGATTTCCCTGTTACCGTATTATCAGCACAGGGAAGTGGAGTATATACAGGAACAGGATATATTGAAGTTCCGTATTTGGCGGATACAAAAATTAAGGTAAGTTTTAACAACATTAAGCTTAATACCGATAAAAAGCTTATCGAAGGAGTTATTGAAACCACCTATGATCCTAACGAATCTGCTGTGCATTATGCTTCGGGAGGTTTAGGAGAAACGTTCGGTGATGCAGGAGTAAAAGACGTTACTGTTAATTATGTGGTAACTGATATAAAGTATACGGCAACACCGCCACCGGGGAAAATTACTGTTTATGGAGATTTCGGAACAGGCGGAACCCCAAGTCAACAGGATTTCCCGGGAGGAAAAGATTATCAGATCAAAGACAAAGAGGGTAACATCTGGACGGTTGATGAAAATGGTAATGTAACCAAAGTAGGTAAAGAGGCAGAAGGCGGTGCGTCGACTTCATCAAATACAGAAGGCGTTACCGGAAGTGGAAATACAGCGGCTGTAAACCAATATACTGCAAAAGGTATTAAAATCGAATGGAAAGAAGATGCCAATGGAAAATTCGCGTATGATACCGCAGATAAAACAAAACTTCCAAAATCTAAATATCCGTCAGTAAAAGATACAGAAAACAATACCGTATATGTACCTTATAAAGCTACGGTAAACAAACAAACTGAACTGTTTGATGCTAAAGTAACCATTACTGATCCAACGCTTAAAGATGCCAAAATTATCTTTAAAACGTTGAGCTTAGGGAAGGCAATTGAAGCTATAGAACTTAACAAAACAGATACAGAAAGAAATTACCAGCTAAAACTTCCGGGAACATTTGATTATGCAGAGGAAGAAGTGATTGCTGTACTGATGCCGAAAGAAAGTACAGGAAAACAAAAAGTAATCAGCAATTTCCGATTAGTACATTTAAGTCCTAAAACGGTCAATGTAAGCCTGGTGCCATTAGATGCCAATTCTCAATCTAAACTACAGGCACAGGGCAATAAGATCAATCAGATCTATAATAAGATCGGAGTCAACTTTACCGTAAAAGAAGAACCTGTTTTAGATATCAGCAGCATTGTAAGCGGTAATACGATAGGAAGTGAAGATTCTGACCTGATGAGTACCTACAGCCCTCAGCAGCAGCAGATCAACGCATTGTATAAAGATACTGATGCAAGATATGTCCTATTCGTTACCAACAAGACTTCTTCTACGGGTCAGAACGGGTATATGCGTCTGAACGGTCAGTTTGGATATGTATACAATAATGCTCCGCAGAAAACAGGTGCCCATGAATTAGGTCATGGAGTGTTTAAACTGGAACACCCTTGGAAAGCTTACCAGACGACAAAAGGTGCTACAGATCTGTTAATGGATTACAGCACAGGAGAAGAGCTTTCTCATCTGGACTGGAAGCAGGTAAATGACCCTGCGTTTAAGTTGTATGCATTCCAAAGTCAGGGTAGCGGTGAGATTGCAGGAGGTTTTGGTTTGACACCAGATTTCAAATTAATTAAAGCAAATACTTCGACTGCTGTTCATGGAAATGTTGTAAAAGTTGGAGAAGGATTTTTACCTGGCTTTATTGAGAATGAAATTCAGTATCAGTGGGTAGAATCTCAAAAAGCATATTATCCAAATGGTGATGTACAGAAGGGAGCCTATTCATCTACGGTTACTCCAAAAAATGAAAATACAGTCTGGTTAATTTACGATCATGAGGCAGTTTGCGGAAAATCAAAATTTATCAAAACTACATTTGCGGAAGTAACAGCAAATATATTGTCGAAGACTGACAAGACTCAGGCATTAGCAGATTATATCCAGCAATATGATAAGATTGATGATAAGACAAAACCTATCTACTCTGGATTTATTGCTTGTTCAGGTACAGGAACGGGATCTGGTAGTGGATTGAAGTCTATTGATGATTTATATAAACGACCGTCTACCGGTGATGGTACGGCTACAGATGAATCCAAAGATGTTGTAGACTATACAGGAAGATTTACTGCCGAGGAAATTCAGGCCATGTTGGGAACAATTGTTTCTAATAAAAACTCTACCGGAATTAAGGGGAAAATCTTTATTACTGACGAAAATACAGCTGCTTCAGTACTTCAAAAAGTCCAGGCGAGATACAATCAGCCGGAAGCTAAGGAGATGGTAATCTGGCTGAATGTAAACAGTCAGACTAAGAAATTCGATATCAAGATCAATGTTGGAAGTGGTCTTCCTGAATATGCCGGAAAATCTGTTAAGCAAATAGAACAAATGCTGAAACAGAATTCTGCTTGGATAGACGATTTCTGGCTGATGAAATTCAATCCGCTTACTGCAATTCTAGATGGTGTTTCGGAATTACTTACCAAAGCTAAAATTCCGGAAAGATATTATAATCCTGATGTTACGGATTACAATCCTTTCCCTGCGAAGATTTACTCTTATGTAAGTTTAAGAGTTATTAGTGACGAATTAAGCACTTTAACAGGTTCGTCAACAGATACAAAATATTTACCAAGCAGAATAGATTTTGCATTTACATGTGGAGTTTGGAACGGTTTAGTCGGTACAGCGGCAGCAATACCTGAAGGCGGTTCATTCTTAATCAAAATGATTACCAATGAGGAGAATGCCAGAACTAACCTTGCAACCGCTATTTCTAAAATACAGTGGAAGGATGTAAAAGGCATGGTTGGCGAACAATGGGATAAATACACTGCCAATCCTTGTATGAAAGCTTATGGAGCTGGTGAAGTAACATTTGTTGTAGCATCTTGCTTTATAGGAGCCGGAGAGATCAAAGGCGCAACTGCTGTAGTTCAGACTTTGGATAAGCTGGATGTAATGGGGCAATTGCTTGGGAAAACTATTCAAATCGCAGGAAAAGTAATTAAACCAGTAGTAAGTGCATCTGGAAAAGCAGTAAAATATGTTCTGAAAGAAGGTGTTGATTTTATAAAAAGAATTGATATCAAAGTTACACCAAGTGGATTTGGATGTGGCTTCCCAATTCAGAATATAAAAATTTCTTTAAAAAATAAACTTGTAAACCTAACTGAGCAGGAAGCACAAGGAATTAAACAAAAGATTGAGCAGGCAATAAATAATGAAGGAGGACTAGATAAACTTCCTGTTGATGAAAATGGAAATCATCTGGTAGAAATTGAAGTTGATGGAGAAAAGGTTACGGCGGTTGTAGGAAGTGAGGATGGATTGAATAAAATTGGACCTTCTGGTGAAATAACTTTTGTTAAAGATATTATAACTAAGAAAGTATTGAAAGTTATAAAGAAATGGGATGCAAAATTAGGAGCTATGGTAGAATATCCAAAATACAATAATGTTGCATTAGGAAAAAGTCTTGGAGGAAAATTGGAGGAATTCGGTAAACAAGTTGGTGCAAATGTATGGACTGACAAAACAGATAAAATATTTACAGATATGTATGTTTTAATGGAAAGTAGAAGTTTTGAACGTAATATCACAGATGTTTTAAATGAAACAATAAATCAGAACGAAGGAAAAATTTTGTTTGATATTACTGGTGTAAATATTCAAAAAGCTATTGATGGAGGTTTAGTTCATAATCCTAAATTGGTTAACGATGGTTTCATCACTGAACTGGAGCTACAGATGATTATAAGAAATGAAAGTTGGCTTAATAATGTTATTTTTCATGAAGCCGGGAAAGTGCTAACAAAAGAAGAAATCACTAGTAAAAGTATTAAATTAATAAAATAATGACACAAACTGAAATAATATCAAAATTTACTGATAAGAAAATTATAGGAATTGTTCATGATTATTATAAGAATAGACTTACAATTAATTTTGACAATAATCTCAATATAATTTTTGAAGATTGTGTTTTAGCTTTTGATTCGGGAGTAATAAAACAAATCATATCGTTCATTTCATTTTCGGGAACATTAGGAATGACATTAGAATTAAAATCAATGGGACTTGACCCTGAGAAATATAATTTTATAATTTTTAGTAAGGATATCACTGATTATGAAAATAAAAGTGAACTAAAAATTGCTTATAAAAAAGTTAAAATATACTGATAATTTCTAATGGAGTTCCGATTGGTTTAATAATACTATATTTCATGATGGTGGTAAGGTCTTGACTAAAGAAGAAATAATAGGAAAAGGAATTAAAATAATAAAATAATGGAAGAAATTAAAAATTTAACTGTTACAGGAGTAAATCATTATTATAAATCTGAAAAAGTTGTTATTCTATTTGATGATGAGACAAAATATTTAACATTTTCTGGATGTTCTCTGATCTTTGATTCTGGAATAATAGGACAAAAAATAAAAATTGCAGAAGAATACAATGGAGAAATGGGATTTGTTATAGGTTTAAAATCAATTGGTTTAGACGCTGATGATTATAAGTACTTTTTAGTAAAAGGAGAAGATGGTCAAGAACATTATCAGAATCAAATTCGTATAGCATGTAAATCATTTGAGGTTGAGTTTATAGGAAAAGGGGCTCTATAAAATTAAGTTATGTCTTATGAATATTGAAAATATGTCTTTGATTGGGCTGAAAATAAAAGGAATAGTAAGTATTAGTATAAATAAAGAACTAATTATTTTATTTGATAATGATACATCTTTACATTTCTATGATTGTATAATGTATATAGATTCAGGTGTAGTTAATGGAGTTTTAAAATCTGTTAAGGAATATTCAGGAGAAATGGGTTTCGTTACAACTCTAAAAGGAATGAATATAGATTGGGATGATTATAAATTTTGTTATTTGAATGTAGGCGATGAATATCCTTTTTCACAACAAGATAAACTAAGAATAGCTTATAAAACAGTTCAATTAACTTAAATAGATATGAAAATTTATAAAATTAAAGAATTGTAATTTATATGGATTGGAGAAATATTAAGGAAAATTATTCAAATTACTTAGGCCCATATAAAGACTTAAAACAAGAATTTGTATGGCTAGATAGTGAATATAATTTTGATGAAGCAGATACGGATGAAACTTGGAATAATATAAGTAGTAAAGAGAAACAATTACAAAGACTTTATAGATCGAAATCAAGTAAAAAGACAGAAGGTTTTAGATTGGGTCTTTTTAATTATGAAGAAAGTATATTAGATTTAGTAGAAGCCATAAACTTAGTACTACGAAATCTGAAAAAACAAAAAAAACTAACATTCAAATTACAAGGTTAATAGCACATCTATATTTACAAAAAAAATATATAGATACGTTTCGAAATTCTAGAAAAATTAAAAATTTATTGTATGATCGAATAAAATATATAATTTATGATTGCCTAAATGGTGAATTGGAAGAGTATTTTGTTGAAAAAATAAATATCCTTTATTATGAAAGTAAATTAGAAATAGCCCAAATGTATTATAAGAGTATAACTAATGAAGATTAAAAGAAATTGTTTTACTTTCTTGTAAAGATTTAGAATCTGCAAAAGCATTAGCTGCTGCTACAGGCAAAAAAGTATACACCACCGACGGGGCAATAACGGTTTTTGAAAACGGTATCCGTCGTGCAGATGGTTCAGAGTGGTATCATATTAATCCTGATGGTACAAGCACCAAAATACAGCCACCTGTTACAGAATGTGTGAACTGTACCGGAGAAGGTGTAGAGATGGGCAAATCATTCTCAGGAAATCTTGATGCTGATATAATGCAAAATCTTAACAGTACTTTAGGAGCTACCAGAGTAGCAGAGTTACTTGAAATTACAAGACAGCTCCCAAGTACTTGGACGATTAAAAAACTTGACGGAAAACTTGTTTTAGTAGATAAAGATGGCAAGAGATGGGCTGAGATTTTAAATAACGAAATACGTGCTACAGGAGGTGACGCCGGACAGGGATGGAATAAATTCCTTAATGTTGCACCGCCATTGATGAAGAACTTCCGATATGTAGTTGATAATGGCAGATATGTTTTTGAAACTGATGAGCTTGGTAGAGTAAATAAAGCGGTAATGGAAGATCTAGACTTCCATACAAGAGCAAGAAATGAAACCTATCAACAGGAAACTAAAAAAGTAAAAGATGGATATCCGAATGATGATGGTGGACATATTTTCAGAAATGAATGGGGAGGGCCGAGTGAACAAATTAATTATTTCTCCCAAAATGCTGCTCAGAACAGAGCTGGTGGTGAATGGTATAATATGGAAAAGGCTGTTTCGGATTTTAAAAAACTTAATCCAAGTACCAAAGTTAAAGCGGAAATTTATTTTAAGTTTTCAGGAGACTCTAAGCGACCTTTTGAAGTTGGTGTGGATATCTATACAAATGGTAATTATAATGAGAGCTTAAGTGTAAGGAAAATTAAAAATCCATAAGATGAATATAAATATTGAAACTTTAGTTAATGCAATTTATAACTATTACAATGAGTACGTATACAAAAAAATAATTGTAGAATATCAGTTTACAGAATCGGGAAGCTATAAGTTTTTTGTAAAATATATTATGGATTCGGGAGAGGTGGTCTCAACGACTAAAAGTCCGAGACCAATTGATGATGAAATAGAAATAGTATCTAAATATTTTGAGAATACAATTAATACAGTAGAGAGATTTAACAAGTTTTTGATTGAAATAGATAATAATAAGAATTTTTCAGAGAATCATTTTTGGGATAAGGGTAAGGAAAAGGATGATTTGCTTGCAGGTGCTGAAATATTTTTCCAATGGGCAAATGACAGAATGATGTCAATGATTTTTGAGTTTGAACAAGAAAATAATTTACTCCCGACTCAATATGATAATGACGATGAGTTAGAATATCTGAGTTCCTGGGATAGCGGGGTATTTACTTTTCATATTAATGATAAAAATGAATTGGAATATAAAATAGTTCTAACCAAAGATGGAGTTGAAAGAGTACTGGAAATGTCTTTGAAAGATTATTTTATAGAAGGAATTTTAGAACACCACCAAATAACTAATACAGAACTTTCAGATGAATGGAAGCCTTGGAATACTTTGATAATTAAATCACCTCATAATAGTATTCCTTATGATAAAGTGGATGAATTTGTGAGTTATATATTGGAATAAAGTTAATGAAGAATATTATTGAAATTTTAGACTCGCATTTAAATAATTATAAATGGAAGCAAGCTGAGGTAGTTATAAGAATTACTCCGGGATCAATGGGATATGAGTCATTATTTTTCACTGATGAAAACAATAATGAAGAAGATTTTTGGATTGACTTTAAAGAAATGAGAATACTCTTTGATAGGTTGAGGGAAAGTTATAGTAAATCAAAAGACACTGGAAATAAATTCAATAGATATAAATTTATTTTAAGCAGTGAGGGAACTTATTCTGAAAAATACTGGTGGGACGCAGAACAAGATAGACAAGATCTATTAAAAGGTGCTGAAGTATTTTTCCAGTGGGCAAATGAAAGAATGATGTCTATGATATTTGAGTTTGAAAAAGATAATAATTTACTGCCGACTCAATATGACAATGATGATGAATTAGAATATTTGAGCTCTTGGGATAGTGGAGTATTTACTTTTCATATTAATGATAAAAGTGAATTGGAATATAAAATTGTCCTTACCAAAGATGGTGTTGAAAGAGTATTGGAAATGCCATTAAAAGATTATTTTATAGAAGGGATTTTAGAACATCATAAGATAACGAATACAATCCTTTCTGATGAATGGAGACCTTGGAATACTTTGATAATTAAGTCACCTCATACTGGTATTCCTTATGACAAAGTAGATCAGTTTGTGAGCTACATTTTAGAATAGCTATTACGCAACACGTATGAAATTAAAAAAACAACATATTTTGAATAAATATTTATTACTGCTATTGCTGTTTTCGTTTCCTTTTTTATGGGGACAGCAGAAGGATAAAGACAAAACAATCATTCCTCATATCCGTCTAAAAGTAGACGGTAAGAAAGACCGTATTTCTTTGCGATGGGCAGTAGATGAACCAATAGCCTGGCAGAAAGCCAATAAAATCGGATTTTCCTTAAAAAGATTCACCCTTTCCCGTGACGGAAAAGTTCTTCCAAAAGCAGAAGAAAAAGATTTGGGAATTTTCAAACCCGCTTCCGAAAACGAATGGAAGAAAGTGGTTGAGAAAAATGATAATGCAGCCATTGTTGCACAATCTCTTTTCGGTGATAGCTTCGAAGTGGAAATGGGTGAGAAGCAGGGTAAGCTGGAAGGTGTGGTCAACAAATCCCAGGAAGTTGAGCAGCGGTTTGCTTATGCCTTAATGGCTGCCGACCTGGATTTTGAAGTGGCAAAACTGGCAGGCTGGGCTTACACAGACACCAATGTGAAATCTAATGAAAGGTATCTCTACACCATAAGCATCAATACTTCTGAAGGAACATTATTAGTTCAAAAAGGAGATGCCTTAGCGGCTGTTTCATCAACTCATGAGCTTCCTAAACCCCTTGATTTTATCGGAATATTTAAAGATAAAACCGTTACCCTTTCATGGGAATATTTACAATTGAGAGATACATATACAGCTTATTATGTTGAGAAATCTCAGGATGGAGCCAGCTTCAAATCCTTAGGGGATCTTCCTGTGATGAACATGAATGACAATGATGGAAGACAGGTTCAGGGAATGACCTTTGTGGATTCTTTAGCTCAAAATAACTCTACATTCAGCTATCGTATTCGAGGGAAAACAATCTTCGGAGATTATGGTCCTTATTCCGAAATCGTTTCAGGAGCAGGAAAGAAAAGCCTTGAGGCAACACCAAGGATCTCAGATTTTATTATTGATGAAAATGAAGATATCAAACTTGAATGGGAATTTCCACAGGAAGACGAAAAAAATATTGCTTCTTTCGAATTATTGCACTCCGAAACTGATCTACAGAACACCTATAAAGTGATCAAAAACAAGATCCCGGTGAGCAGCAGAAGCATCATTACAAAAAGCTTAGCGGCATCCAATTATTATAAGATACAGGCCATCGGTAAAGCAGGGGATAAAAGAGAATCTTTCTCAGTTCTTGCACAGCCTAATGATACAACACCTCCGGAAACGCCATTACAGTTTGAAGGGAAAATAGATTCATTGGGAGTAGCCCATCTGAAATGGAAAGCCAATACAGAAAAAGACATGGAAGGCTACCATATTTTCAGAGGAATACAAAAAGGGGATGAACTAGTTCGTGTAACTCCTCAGGCGATTACCAAAAACCATTTTGAAGATAAGGTTGTTTTAGAAAACCTTAACTCGAAGGTGTATTATTATGTAACGGCAACAGACAGAAGGAAAAATCAGTCCAAACCATCAATTATTCTTGAATTGGAAAAACCCGATAAAGTGAAACCTCAAACTCCGGTTTTTACAGAATATAAGCTGGAAGATGATGGAAAAATCACCATTAACTGGATGAGAAGCCATAGTGATGATGTTGAGGTTCACCAATTATTCCGTAAAGCAAAAGATGATGCAGACAAAAGCTGGAAAATGATTTATGAGACTAAAGACATAAAACCGGACTATACGTACACCGATAAGGATGTAGAAGCAGATAAAAGCTACACGTATTATTTATTGGCGGTTGATAAAAGTAAGCTAAAGTCTGATAAGTCTCAGGAGATGACTCTGAGAAGCAACAGAATTGAGGCTTTATCAATATTAACAAATCTTTCAGGTTCAGCCAATAGAAATAAGAAACAGATTGAACTTAACTGGAAAATTACTGGTAAAGATGTTGGCGAAATTATAGTCTACCGTCAGAAAGGCACTGAAAAGCCAACGATGTGGGGAACCCTTAATGGAGCACAGAATTTTCTCGAAGATAAATCGGTTCAGGTAGGAAATTCATATACCTATTTATTAAAGCCGATGTTAAAAAGCAATCAGGTTGCTAAAACTGAAAAAATCACAATCGAATATTAGGACACAAATACAATACGAAAACAATGAAAAAATTTTTATTACTGCTATTAATAATAACCAATATCTTTCTTTGGGGGCAAGGAGGACAGGCTGAATATAAGATTGAACTATATGGTCTTAACTACAGCGTTAATGCCGGAGTGAAAAACAGTACGAGCTCTCATGTCACCATTACGGTTATTTATAATGATAATTCTACTGAAGATCTGTATTTCAGACCCATTGCTAATAATGGGGATAATGAGAATAACTGGACATTAAGCCCTCCGCAAACTTCATCAAAGCTCCCTGTTACTGCCCATACTGAGGGATTTGTGAACTTCAGAACCGGTACAGATGCCACCTACGATCAGTATGATGCCATCAATATATGTAATGAGAACAACTACAACGTTGATACACATTCACCGAGAATGACATGGATATCGTATAAGATGAAGGTAACTCCTATTCATACATTAGTATCATTAACCGATGCAGGAGCTACAAATACGGTTTTGCCTTCTGAGGATAAAATTAATTTATATGCCAGACAGGGCTTTGCGGCAAATTTATACCATTATCAGTATAGCTTGGATAATGTAAACTGGGTTGATATATCGCCTTCATTATCAAATCTCAACAAGCTAAGCGTTTCTGCCAAAGACCTTTTTGGAAATAATTACTCACAATATATTGGCCAGAACATTTACTTTAGAGTTACCTCTTGTTTGTCCAACGGAGTTTATCAGTCTGTTTCTTCGCCTGTCGTTTTAACTATGATAAAATCTGCTCCACATGTGCTTTCAAGTACGGTTACTCCTACCAAATGCTTTGATACTACAGATGGTACGGTAACTTTAAACTTCGACAGAACGCTTGTAACTGGTGAAACTTTAAAGATATCATTGGTCAATACCGTAACAGGTGCTGCGGTTTTAAATCAGGATATTACTGGTGATTTGCAGGCCAGCACTTCATACACCTTACAAAATTTACCACCCGGGACCTATAAATTGGATTTGTTAGGAACTTATAACGGAAATGCAACCTATACCGACAGCCCAAGTCACACCATTAATTTTGAGATAACAAAACCCACTCCGGTTACTTTTTCCATGACTTCCCAAACCAATGTGTATTGTTTTCAGGGAAGCGACGGGGTTATTAATTTAACCGCAGCAGGAGGACAAAACCAATTTCAGTATAAAGTAACCAAAGACGGACAGCCCTTTTTGGATTGGACGAATTTCAACAGTGGAAATACTGCCCAGATACAAAACCTTGCAGCAGGAATTTATAAAATCAAAGTAAGAGATTCCAACCTTTGTGTGGCCAAGGAAAATGGTAATGAAAAAGAAATCACGGTTACTATTACCCAACCTAGCGCAGCTATTGCAATTCCATCTGCTGAGGTTGATATTTCACAGCCAACAGGATATGGACTAAGTAATGGCTATATTTCGGTAAGAGTCGTAGGGGGAACGCCTAATACAGACGGATCATACAATTTCGAATGGAGAAAAGACAGCCCTACAGGCCCGGTTATCACTACGGGAATTACGACTGATTTGGTGAATAACCCTTATACCATTAAGATAGATGGGCTTCCGGCCGGAAACTATTATCTGACGGTAAAAGATAAAAATTATGCCAATGCATCAAGCCAGTTAGGTAATTGTGGAATTATCTCCCAGGAATTCATTGTAAGCCAGCCAGATCCTCTTACAGTTAACATCCAGGTTGACAAACAGATATCCTGTAATATAGCCAATAATTACCAGTATAAACCGGATTTGGATAACAACGGAGTTCCGGATGAGGCAGAAGACGGTATCCTTAAAGCTATTGTAACAGGTGGTGTCGGAACTTATACTTATCAATGGCAGATTTTAAATGGCGGACTCTTCCAGAATATTGCTGGAGCAACACAGTCTACCCTGGGAAATCTTACAACCGGAACCTATAAAGTATTGGTAAAAGATGCCAATAACAATATGGCAGATACACAATATACTTTAGTATTTCCGGCAGAACTTGCGATAACTCTTTCTGCCAATACTATAGCATGTTACAACCAAAGCAGTGGTCAGGTTTCCGTGGCCGCCACAGGAGGTACAGGCGGATACACCTATCAATGGAATACCAATGATACGACACCTACGGTAACAGGTCTTTCGGCAGGAAACTATTTTGTTTTGGTTAATGATACAAAAAACTGTAAAGTAAGCGGAAGTGTTCAGATCCAAGGACCCAATCAGCTGCTTATTAATGATATTTCAGTACAAAACCCGATCTGTTTTGGTGCCAATAATGGTGAAATTAAAATAGAGGTTTCAGGAGGAAAAGCTCCATACAATATTGTTTGGTCCAATGGAGTAACAGGACTGAATAATACATCAATTCCTTCAGGAGTTTATACTGTCACAGTCACGGATGCTAATGGATGCAGCATTTTCAGAAATTATACGCTGACAGATCCCACGCAGCTTATTGTAGATTTAGGAAAGGACATTACATTGTGCTTGGGAGATAGCCAAACTTATAATGTAGCCATCAGTGATCCGGCAGCAACCTATCAATGGAAAGATCAAAACGGAAATATAATTTCTACAAATCCGTCAATTACTTTATCTAATGCGGGAACGTATACTGTACTCATTACAGACTCTAAAGGGTGTACAGCCACTGACAGCGTAATAATCAAAAACTCTTCAGAAGTTTTGAATCCACAGTTTATGCTGACCACTCATGCGTACAGAGAAGCAACAGTAGTATTGGTTAATACTTCTCCAACACAACCACAAACGGTAGAATGGGTTATTCCTGATACACCGGATATCCAGGTTATTAATAAAACAAAGGATTTTTTAGAACTGAAATTCTCTAAGCTTGGAGCTTATGAAATAGGTCTGAAAGGAACTCAGGGAGCATGCGAAAAAACATTCTATAAAAAAGTAATTGTTGAAGAAAATACTACAGGAGTAAATCTTAATCCCGAAAAAGCCTCTAATGTCAGGGAGTTTACCATTCTTCCGAACCCTAATAACGGAGTGTTTAAAGTATTGGTAGGTCTGGAAAAAGCGGCTATCATTAATATCAGAATTATTGATATGATTTCCCATGAAGTGTATCCTGCCACAAAGTTGACTCCATCAACGTATTTTACAGTACCATTCAATACATCGCTTCCTGGTGGATCTTACCTGATCATACTCGAAACAGGTAATGAGGCATTGGTAAAGAAAATGCTTGTACAATAATAACCATGACAAACTAAAAAATAACAGATGAAATTTCATAAAAATCTAAAAACGCTATACTTTTTTCTTATCGGTGTACTCGCATTTACATTTAATGCGTGTGCAGTGGAAGAAAGTATTCCGGTGAAGGCTGATTTTAGTATAAAAGTGATAAACGATGATTATTCCGTGCCTGTAAAAGTGGAAATTACCAATAAATCGACAGGGGCGGAGACGTACCAATGGTCATTTGAAGGAGCTTCAGTAACAAGTTCTACAGAAAAAAGCCCTTTACCCATCACTTATGCCAGTCCCGGAGTCTATAAAATAAAACTAAAGGCATCCAATAAAGATGGAAATGTAGACGAGAAAGAAATTGAGGTAAAAGTAGATGCTGCGATGAATGTAGATTTCGAATGGCAGATGCAGGGCAGTGATATTTCTCCGGTAACCTTACATATGATAGACAAATCTTTAGGCGCTACACAATACCTTTGGGAGTTTGAGGGAGGAAGTCCTGCAACTTCCAATGCCCAAAACCCGGATGTAGTATTTACAACTCCGGGAGATCATATGATTAAACTGACCATTTCCAATGGACTGGAAACTTATTCTACCCAGAAAACCGTTACCATACAGCCGGCAATGACCATAGATTTTAACTGGACTGTTGATCCTATTGATAATGATTATCAGGCTCCGGTATTATTACACTTGAATAATATATCGACTAATGCCTTTACGTATGAATGGACCATTGTAGGCGCTAATCCTGCAACTTCAACAGCGGTTAGCCCGGACATTAATTTACCGGCGGCAGGAACATATACGATTATTTTAAAAGCAATCAACGATAAAGAAACTAAGATTTTACAAAAACAGGTAACCGTTTTACCGGATGCTAATCTGTTATCATTTTCAAATATTCAGTTGGGAATAAGCAGTGCCAGTTCAACGGTAGGTTCTTTCTTTTCATCTGAATTGGGAACTGTGCTTAAGCAGAATGAAGTAAATGCAACCAATGGTTCCAAAATAGATTTTGCCTTTTTCGGATTGAATTCATCCTTTATGTACAATCAGTTCGTATCGCCGGATGAAGTTCAGAATACCGGATTTATGGCTATTCCTAATGCTACTCATTCTAAAATTATCAACTCACAGGAATTGGTAGGCACACAGCTTTCTTCGTCAGGATTTGACGCCTTAAATGCAGGAAGTGATTTTAATACCATTACGGTAACAGAAACCAATGCCGGAAAATCGCCGTTCAGTAATTCTGTTGTTCCAAGGGTTATCCTGTTCCAGACAGCAGACGGCAGAAAAGGAGCTGTTAAGGTTAAAAGCTTTGTGGCAAACGGTTTAAGCTCTTATATTTTGGTAGATATTAAAGTTCAAAAACAGCCTTAATTATGAAGAAGATCTATATAAGAAGCTTCACGCTGTCCCTATTTGTTTCTGCCAGTGCAATGTATAAAGCACAGGAGGTAGATTTGGAAAATCTGGGGAAAAGGACAATGGAGGAACTCAAAAAGAACCCTTTTAAAATAAGTGGGGGAGTTTCTGCTAATTCTGTTTTTTACAGCTCCAACGTATATAATGGAAGAGCCCCGTTTACTTATTTTCTGAACGGAAATTTAAATTTAGGGTTGTATAAATGGTCAATGCCCATATCGTATAGTTTAACCAATCAAGGAAGCCAATTAGGATATCAGGTGCCGTTTAAATTCAACAGAATAAGTATTGCTCCAAAATATAAATGGATAAAAGCCTATATCGGGGATGCGAATATGACATTTTCTCCGTATACATTTAACGGACTGCTCTTTACGGGAGCCGGACTTGAGCTTACCCCTAAAATACCATTAAAGGTGGCACTTATGACGGGTAGGCTTAACAAAGCTATTGAAGATGACGGTAATCCCAATACCATTCCCGCTTACAGGAGAATGGGATATGGTGCTCATTTGAGATGGGAGAAAGAAAGATATAAATTAGGATTGATCGGATTTTATGCAAAAGACGATGTGGGTTCTCTATCAAGAGCTCCGGATGCAAAGGGAGTGTTGCCACAGGAGAATCTGGTACTATCGATGACAGGAAGCTTTATGATCGATAAAAACCTTGAAGTCTTTGGAGAATATGCCAATACCGCCTTGGTTAATGATCTGAGGGCAACTTCAAGCGGTGCAGAAAAAAAAGGATTGGCAGCCAGGTTTCTTTCTCCTAATTCATCTATGGAAAGCTACTCAGCTTATAACGGAGGGGTAAACCTTAAGCTTAAAAAGGGGATGGTAGGTGTAAAATATGAAAGGATAGATCCGGGATACAAAACATTGGGAGCTTATTATTTCAATAATGACCTTGAAAATATTACATTGAACTCATCTTTCACTTTATTGAAGGATAGATTAGCTCTTTCTGCCAATATAGGAAGACAACGAGATAATCTGGATAATCAGAAATTTAAGCAGACGAGCCGCTGGGTTGGGGCTGTCAATGCCAATTTTAAAGCATCAGATAAATTGATGGTTACGGCAAGCTACTCTAACTTTACCATGTTCACCAACAAGCAGCTTAACCAGTTTAATAACATTAATAATAATCCCCTGCTTATTCAGCAACCAAAGGATTCGATAGATTATAAGCAGATTTCGCAGAATACAAACATTAATGTTAATTATATCATTTCCAGCAGTAAGGAAAAAGTACAGAATATCAATATCAACTATTCCCTAAACGAGATGGTCAACAGGGAAAACGGTATAGTAAGAAAAGGCGGCTTATCCAGATTTCATAATGCGAATGTCAACTACACTCTCGGATTCCCGGAAAAGAAAATGAATATTGCTACATCGGTTAATTACACCCATATGTATGCAGCATCTCAAGTATCAAGTATTTGGGGACCTGCGGTTACTGTTACTAAGTCTTTCCTTAAAGAAGACAAGCTAAAGACAAGTATTGGAGCTTCTTATAACCATTCAGGAAGTTCAACGGCAAATATCAATGTCATGAATTTCAGATTGGGGGGTAATTATATGCCGTGGAAGAAACATAGCTTTGATCTTGCTTTTATTCAGATGTTCAGAAATACAGACCAAGCGGTTGAAAACCCTAATCTAAATGAAATGACCTATACGGTGGGATATAATTATAGTTTTTAAAAAAATAAATGATTCGATAACATTCAGTATTATAATAAAGGATTTAAAATCAAAAACATAGCACTCAGGATATGTAATGCTCGTGAAGCTATCCGGTTAGAATTTCGTAAAGAAAGCTGTTAATTTTCAAAGGCACATTCGTAAAATAATTTGTGAGATATTTTACGAATGTGCCCCCATTATATGTAATATTCATTATTTTCCTCTAATAGCGTCTTTGCCCTTAATCTTATAAAGGTCTTTAATAACCTCTGAAATGGCCTTTATTACAATGATACATAAGGGTGTATATTTTGTACAGTAAGAAATAAAAAAAAGTCCTTTCCTGTAAAAGTTGACCGCTTGGGAGGAAAGAAAGATAATAATTTTTTTTATAAGTCTATTTTACTGTTTAATTCTTTTAAATCTTTCCTTTGCTTCAATTTCTAAATTTACATAATATTGTTCTTTTTCAGCAGTTAGTTTTTCTTCCAGACAGTAAGCTTCTTTGATTATTGATAAAATAAAGTCCAAAGGTTTCAATACAAATAGAGACTTAAAATCAATTTTTAATGATTGACAAACTTTGAATAAAATTCTCCAAGTTGTAGAACTCTCATATCTTTCTAGTCTGCCAATAGTAGTTTTATTTGAACCTATTAATAAACCCAAATCTTCCTGAGAAATTTTTTTTCTTAACCTTTCTACTCTCAGCATACAACCAATCTGTAAAGCTAAAGCATCAAGTTGCTCGTTACTATATTCTTGCATCTAGTAAAAATTCGAATATTTTCAATAATTATTCGATACAAATTTGTATCGAATAATTATTTTTATATATTTGTAAAATAAATGTACGGATAGATTTACAATTGCTATATGGCAAAAGCTATCTTGGTTTTATACAAAAGATCAAAATTTTAGCGTAGAAGCATTGAGGAGTTAAACATCAACCATTTTGAAGAATTCGTGAAGTTTCAATTCTTTAGCTTCGCAAATTTTTTGAATAGTTATTAGGCTGATTTGATAAGTATGGTCTTCACGAATACGACGGACAGTTTTTTCGTCCAGATTGTGTTCAGTTGCAAACTTGCTGTTGTTGTCCAAAGGAATAACCCATTTATCCCTTATGTATTCAACTATTTTTCGGTTTGCCTTTATCATACTAACAAAATAAGGCTTTAAAAAGAAAAATAATTCGGACTGAAATCCGAATATTTAAATATTTTATTATATTTGTAAAGACATTGCATCCAATGATGTAATTTTGCGATACTTCGAAAAAATATTAGAAGCTTTTCGCTTAGAATCTCGTATCAGAAAACTGGTAATTTAATGCTCACGAGAGGATAAGTTGAAGGCTCACGACCGCGCGGCGTGGGCTCTCTTATCTGTGAGCAAGGTATACCAGTACCCCTGATACAGTAAAGTAAGTAGAGTTCCACGCCGTTTTTATTTCCAATGCTGTCCCCGCTATCTCTACATTTCTCTAAGCCGCTTTTACTATTAAGTATAAATTAGACACGATACAATGGCAGCGCATCCATTGGAGCTTTACAGTTCACACCAGAGGTAAATTTTCATTCATATTAAATTGTGACCTGTATGGGCAGGGAGTTTTCTGCACTGGTAAAGCTTCCTCCGTACGGTCTTTAAAACCATAGTACAGCACGAAACAGACAGTAAAAATTAACAACCACAAAGACCAATAAAAAAGCCCTTTCCGCAAAGTTGACGCTGGCAGGAAAGAGCAGTTAGTTATAATAAGTTTATTAAACCCAACAAATTTATGAAAAAATCCTATACCAGCATAGGGCACGTTTCATGTGTCCTTATGCTGACGGTAGCAGGCGTCTCTTTTCATGCACAGGTACAGAGCAATTCTGATACTATTTCCCGAAAGAATACCCCTGGAGCTTCCGTACTCAGGAAAAAGACTGATACCTTATCCCCTTCAAATAAGCCTCCTTCAGAAAAAGTAAGCAGTATTGAAGAAGTGGTACTTAATGCAGGGTACTATAAGGTAAAAGACAAAGAACGTACCGGAAGCATTGCCAAAGTTTCTGCGAAAGACCTCGAGAACCAGCCTGTAGCCAATGTACTTTCTACAATTCAGGGAAGAATGTCAGGGGTAAGCATTACCCAGAATACCGGAACACCCGGAGGCGGGTTTGATATCCAGATCAGGGGAAAGAATAGCATCCGCCGTGAAGGAAATGAGCCCCTATACATTATAGACGGAGTTCCCCAGGCTTCTGAGACTCCTTCGCTGTATTCCAATAAAATCCTTCCGTGGTCCTCTATTAATCCTCTGAATGCCATCAGCCCAAATGATATTGAGAGCTTTGAGATTTTAAAAGATGCGGATGCAACAGCCATTTACGGATCAAGAGGAGCGAACGGAGTAATTATTGTAACGACAAAAAGAGGGAAGAAAGGTAGATCGGAACTCAAACTTAACACTTCATATTCCTTAAGCAGGATTATACGACCTATGGAAATGATGAATACTGAGCAGTACATCAGTATGCGCCGTCAGGCATTTCAGAATGATAATGTGCCTTATCCTGCAACAATGTATGATATCAACGGAACATGGGATCAGTCCCGCTATACGGACTGGCAGAAGGAGTTGATTGGGGGTACGGCTGAATCCTATGCGGTACAGCTTTCGATGAGTGGTGGTTCTGAGAATATGTCGTATCAGATCAGCTATGGCCATAATGAGCAGGGTACTGTTTTACCTACGGATTTCAGGTACAAGACCAATACCATTAATGCGAATTTCAGCTATTTTACGCCTAACCGCAGGTTGGAATTTAATTTTGTGAATACCTTCTCTTTTCAGAACAATAACGTTCAGAATGATGATATGACTTCTAAGGCTATTGGGCTGAGCCCCAATGCTCCAGCATTGTATACCTCTGAAAGAGGGATCAATTGGGAAAACGGAACTTTTACCAATCCTATAGCATCGCTTTTGAGCGAGTATCGGAATAAGACTGCTTTTTTTAATAACGGACTCAATGTGTCTTATAAACTGTTTCCATTTCTTTCGGTAAAGATGAATGCGGGGATCAGCTATCAGAATTTTGAAGAGCGTTCGTTAAAACCTCATACTATTAATAATCCATCTTTCGGACAGACGAGTTTGAACTCGACCTCATCGAAGAATAATCAGGTGAATTTCTCTTATATTCTGGAACCGCAGATTGTCGGCAGTTATATAATAGGGAATCACCGGTTTGAAGCGTTGGTGGGAACAACACTTCAGAAAACGCAGGCTGATCAGGGGGCGATTTCAGGCAGGGGATTTGAAAGCAATGCACTGATTGATAATATTGGAGCTTCCAATGTGAAGACTATATCGGATCAGGTACGCAGTGAATATAATTATACTGCGGTGTTTGCAAGGTTCAATTATCAGCTTAAGAAAAGGTACATCCTGAATCTTACGGGCAGGAGGGACGGTTCCAGCCGTTTTGGTCCGAGTAACCGTTTTGGAAACTTTGGAGCGATAGGGGGAGCGTGGCTGTTTTCAGAAGAAGGTTTTCTGTCAGAATTAAAATGGCTGAGTATGGGTAAGCTGCGGGGAAGCATCGGAACCACAGGTAATGACAAGATAGGAGACTATCAGTACCTGAATACTTATATCATATCATCGGGTATTTACAACGGTCAGACCGTTTTAAACCCGGCACGCCTGTATAACCCTAATTTTAGCTGGGAAAAGACGTTGAAAAAGGAATTGGCATTGGAATTAGGACTCTGGAACGGGCGGTTTAATTTCTCAGGTGCGTATTATGAGAATACTTCATCGAATCAGCTGGTCGGTATACCGCTTCCTGCTACCACCGGGTTTTCATCCATTCAATCCAACCTTCCGGCTAAAATCAGGAATACGGGGTGGGAATTTGATGCTTCTCTGCAGGTGTTTAAAAAAGGAACGTTCAGATACGATACTTCAGTTAACCTGAGTATTCCTAAAAATACATTGGTGGAGTTTCCTAACCTTGAAGGCTCTACCTATTCCAATCAGTATGTAGTCGGCTATCCTGTGACGATTGCCCGGGTGTATCAGTATGAAGGGATTGATCCCGTAACCGGATTATTCAGGTTTAAGGATTTTAATGGTGACGGGAAGATTAATTCCCCTGATGATAATAAAGCGGTTGAAAAATTAGGAGTACGGTTCTTTGGGGGATGGTCGAATAACCTGAGGTTCGGGAATTGGTCTGCTTCTTTCCTGTGGCAGTTTGTTAAGCAGAGAAACTGGAACTACAACCGTTCGATGCCGATGCCGGGAATTCTTAATAACCAGCCTGTAGAAGCACTGAATGTATGGTCTGCTTCAAATCCTGATGGACAGTATATGCCATACTCAGCAGGATATAATTCGCAGAAACTCTCTCTGCACGGGTTCTTTCAGAACTCGACAGCAGCAGTAAGTGATGCTTCTTTTATCAGGCTGAAGAATGTCCAGATCAGCTATAAGATTCCTGTGAAAGAAATGGGGATTAAGGAAGCAATGGTCTATTTTCAGGGGCAGAACCTGTTGACCATTACGAAATACTTCGGTATGGATCCTGAGTTCTACCTTGTTGGATTCCTTCCGCCGTTAAAAACTTACTCTCTTGGGTTTCAGGTCACGTTTTAACATTCGTGGTCTGGAATCAGGGAGTTTTTAGGTCCACCTACTTATAATTCAACCACTATATCAATCTTAATAATTATTGTAATGAAAAATATACTCAACCATATCATATGCTTTCTACTGATGCTGCTGACGGCTTTAAGTACAATATCATGTGAAAAATTTGTAGAAACTGATTTTCCGAATAACCAGCTGGCAACAGAAATGGTTTTTGAAGATGAAAAAACAGCGGATGCTGCCCTGGCAGGTCTGTATTCCGCTCTATGGACAAGCTCGGTAGTCAGTGGTACTTCCGATGGTTCCGGAGCTTTACTGGGAACCTATACCGATGATATTACGTGTGTGTTCACCTCTGCCGGAAATTCTGTTCTTGATATTTATAATAATAATCCTCTGCCCACGAATGCTACTATCAGCCTGGTTTGGACCAATGCTTATCAGCAGATCTACATGGCCAACAGTATTATCAGTGGCGTAGAAAAATCCAAAAGCCTTTCTCCGTCTTCAAAAGCACGGATAAGAGGTGAGGCTATATCTATCCGCTCATTGATTTACTATTATCTGTATCAGATGTTTGGGGAAATTCCCTACACGGATACTACAGATTATTTGTACAACAGTACGTTGAAGAGAATGCCAAAAGATCAGTTCCTGGTCCGGTTGGAAACCCATATGTCGGAAGCCGTTAATCTTCTGCCGTCATCCTACAGACATGCAGAACGAATCTATGTCAATAAGGCGGTGGGCTATGTCCTGCTTGCCAGGATGAAAATGATGCTCGGAAAATGGCAGGAAGCGGAAGTGATTAGCCAGGCGATTATTCAAAGTTCAGATTTTGTTTTTCAGAATGACATCACCAAAATTTTTCAAAAGTCAGGAAAGCATATTATCTGGCAGCTAAAACCTAAAAATAATACTGATGCCACTCTGGAAGCGGTTATGTATAATTTCACAGGAGCTCCGACTTCTTTTGTTCTTAACCCTGATTTGATCAGTTCTTTTGCTGCTGATGATTTGCGCAGGCAGAATTATTTTACCGCTGTGGTGTTTGGTTCCCAGACGAACTATAAACAAACTAAATACAAGATAACTATTGCCACTAATACAACAGAGTATCCTATCATCTACAGGTTGGAAGATGTTTATCTGATGCTTGCAGAATCTTTATTAAGACAGAATAAAACATCTCTGGCAGTTCCTTTCATCAATTTTACAAGACAGAGAGCCGGTCTTTCTGCTCTGAACAGTTCTATTTCACAGGCTCAGGCGTTTTTGGAATTGAAAGCAGAAAGAAGGAAGGAGTTTTTTGCTGAACATGGAACCCGTTTTATGGATCTTAAAAGATGGGGTGAATTGGATCAATTACAGGCAGTAAAGCCGAACTGGAAAACTACGAATCAATTTCTTCCTCTTCCACAGAAGGAAATGCTGTTGAACAGTAACCTCACACCGCAGAATGATGGGTATTAATTGTACGGTTATGGAGTTGAAAACGACGACAAATATGAAAAAAATATTTCAAATGAAATGGGGAGTCTTAGCTTTTATGATGCTGCTGGTACTGTTGTGCACGGAAAATCTGTTTGCACAAAAGTATGAACATCTCGAGAAGCTTGTGAATGCCACTGAAGAAATGCAGTTTCCTGAAG
>NZ_QNFY01000022.1 GCF_003290185.1 Chryseobacterium lathyri
AATAGTCTCGGTTCTTGACAGTGTTTTTGTGCTGCTTCCAATAGTCTGGTTTGTAGTAGTTTCTAATGGAATGCCAACCATATTCTTATCAATCATCAGCTGGTTGCCTTTTTCATGAGCATAGCTATAGGTAGCTTCGTTAACAATTCCATCAGAAAAAGTGTTTTTTTGCTTTATAGGATAATCTAAATTATTATACTCGTAAAATTTAGTTGTCTTCAAGGGTTGAGGTAAATAATAAATTTCCTCCGAAGAATTTGCATTAGCTTTTCCTATAATTTCACGATGATTCGTAATAGCAATCATATCAATAGGATTACTACTGCATGAAGGATTTGGTATGGCATTTACACAGTTTGAAAGATAAGATTCATACGTTTTAAAATTACCTGCGTATAGATATTCTGTATACGGAGAGCCTGCATGCCTTAAAGTAATTCCCGATAATTTTTCTGAATCATAAGTGGTGTACTGATTACTTTTTTTATAAAGTAATGTATTGTTGTTATCCTTTGTTTCTTCATCTATCAATAAACCTCTTTTATAATCATAATTTCCAATAGCAGTAAAAGGAGGAACGGAAGAAATCTGTTCGGGATTTGATTTGTCTATGGGAGAGGTGTAAGTAAATAGATCTTCACCTTTATTGGTTTCTGAGACAGAAACATTTTGGTAACATATATCAGCACCCTGTGTTTTTTGAACAGGAAGAAAATTCTCTGTAGAAAAAATTGTAAAATTATTAGTAAAGGTTTGTTTACAAGGCGTCATAGAGCTACAATCATAGACAAAAACATTATTGTAGTCATAATTATAACTATGTATAGGTCTTGGAAATATTAAAGCTCCACTACTTTTTTGAGAATTAGTAACATTGCTGTAATCAAAATCTATTTTTTTCACAGGAATGGCATCACCGAGCTTATCAAAATAACTTATATTGTTGATTCTAACTCCACCTCCTAACAGATAAGGAATAATATCACTTACTTTTTTATCTGTGTATGTCGCAATAAAATTAACAGTTCCATTGTAGTTCGATGTAAAATCCCCATTAAAAACAACATAATATTCTCCTGAATTAAGGTCTCTTGTTTGGTTAGTCACATATCCAGAATCGACAGATGTTCCAAGATTGGTGACATATATATAATTATTCCCTTCTTTTTTATAAATTGATATACTCCAAATATCATTAGCAATTTGATTGGCCAGACTTTCAAATTCAACTGTTTGAGGAGAAGGAAGGGTAAAGAAATATTTTCTTACACGATTTTCTGTTTTTAGGTAAGTAACTTCAGAATTTAAATTTTCCCAATTGTCAGGATTTTCATATACATCTACAGGCTGATTACCTACATAAGAATAGGTATTGCTACCAAAATTAAATTTTCTTATCCCTCCTGATGGTAATTTAATGCTCTTTAATAAATTGGTTGTTATACATGCGGGAGAAGGTTCTTTAGCAAGTAAATAATTATCAGCCGGTTTTACGCAATTAAACCAATCCCAATGGTCTTTTCCTAAACTGAACCCAGAATTATTTTGGTTGTATTCTAAAGTATAGTCAAAATCTTTACCTGAAGAGGAATTGTATTTAGTAACCTTTTTTAGTGAAAGCCTTCTTTCATCAACATCCCTACCTAATAATCTATATACAAAATAATCATATTCAAACTGATAACTTTCAAGATTTTTCCCTGAATAATCAGTTAGACTTATCTTATCTAATTTTAAAAGTTGTTGGGGGTTAGTAAAATTAGAATCTTCTCTTCCCTGCAAATAAGTAAAACTAATTTTCCCTTTTCCAATAATTTCAATGTCTTTCAAAATACGAACTAAAGTAGTCGTACTGGTTGTGCTTGTTTCCTGAGCTGACGGAATTTCTCTGTCAAACTTTTCTTCGTAGGATTGTATTGGAGTCTTTACAGATCTATATATCTGAGAGTAATCAGCATATATAATTTGCTGTGCAGGATAATAACTAAATTTTGCTAATTCAACATCAGCCATATTTGTTATTTTACTGAGATGGAAAGCTGAATTGACATTACCTAGATTAGAAGCGTTGGTACTAACATGTCCTTTAAATCCTACTCGATTAGTTAAAGATGTTCTCAATGACTTCTCAGTAATATCAAATGTATATTTATTTCCCAGTTCGTCTGTAATGATAAATGAATTAGCTTCAAAACTATTGTTTGAACTAACCGAACTGATACTAATTCTTAAATTATTTTTATCTAATTTTTCCACATATAGCTGGTTATTTGAATCTTTTTTTATGATAAATCTTCCAGAGTATCCCATAAAATTATATTGATACAAATCATACTCAGTATCATAACGACTGAAATACAATGCTTCATAAAATAATTTTTTAAACTGATTATCCGAAGAACCTAAACCTGTACCTGTTTCTAATGCATCTAAATATTTTCTAGTATAATTTTTATCTAAAAAGTCAGACGTGAATTCATCAAAATAAATACCTATACTAGGTTGACCTCCAGGAGAGAGCATAACATTTTGGTCATCAGGGGTTCCTCGTACTGTTCTTGTAATGCTTCCTCCTGCAAATAAATTCCACCCCAGGCCTGCTTCCCCCGATTTATCATCAGGCTTTGAATTGTTGGGATGATAATTTAAGGATACATCCATTGTAATAGGTGAATTGTTAATTGGAAGAGTAATGAGAGGAATCTTAATATCTGGAATGCCACTATAATTGCTCACGGGTACTTCCTCAAATTTCATTAAATTATTCGCTGTAGGTACTGCTGGATATATTTGTTTAACATTATCCATTATATTACTTACAGAAGTAGGTTCAGAAGCAGTTTGTGATTGTAAAAACTGAACTGCCATCAAAGGCAATAATAAGTATACTTTTTTCATCTGTATTTATTTCTTTATTAGTTTAGCACTGGCTGTTTTATTCATATCCGTTTTTATCATCACCAGATAAGCCCCCTGTATCAAATTCTGGGTATTGATCTTCGTTACTTTATTCTTAGTTTTTAAGCTCTGAAGCTGTCTTCCACCCATATCATACAGCATTATATCTGCTTCTTTGAAATCAAAGCCAATTTCTACATAAGCATAATCAGATACAGGATTAGGATAGATTTTGATGTCCTGTTTTTCTATAAGCTGATCAAGTTGTTTATCTCCCAACTTCACAATCTTCCAGTTCTCTTTGCCAAGCTCTTCGGCACTGGTTCCTGCCAGAATAATGGAGCCATCCCTGTTCAACTTAATATCTGAAAGTCTCTCTTCTCTTTTCCTGGATTCTCCTTTTACATGTTTTCTCCACTGCTCATTACCATCCTGGTTCAGATACAGCATCCAGAAAGTTTCATCATTGGCTTCAATCCTTCCTTCTGCCTGGGTATAACCTCCCAAAAGAATTCCTTTTGTGACATCTTGGTTCTTGGCTCTTGAATCTTGACTCTGGATTATACTCGTTCCCATCAGAATATCCCTGTTTCCAAAATTGTAAGACTTCTGCCAGATTTCTTCCCCTCTTTCGTTAAGTGAGATAAACCATAAATCTGTACCTTCTTCTATTCCAACTGTCTTAGATCCTGATCGTTCGGATCGGCTTTCTCCTCCAATAATATATCCGTTTGAGGTCAAGGCAAGGGTTCTGATGTGGTCATCTGCTTTGCCACCAAAATTCTTTTCCCATTCAACCTTTCCATCCTTGTTAAGCTTGATTACCCAGTAATCTCCTTCACCAAAGTTTTCGGTTTTCTTTGAGCCACCTGTAGCACTTCTGGAATAGATTCCTAGCAAAGCTCCGCCGTCTTTCGTTGGAATCATTTTCTCTACTTCATCTAAACCTTTTCCTCCTAAAACTGACTGAAATAGTTCTTTTCCATCCTTATCGAGTTTTACAATCAAAACATCTTTTGAACCATAACCCTTAGCTGAATTCTGAACGTTACCAGCTACAAAGAATCCTAAATCTGTGGTCTGAATGACTGATTTTGCTTCTTCATCGGATGCTGATCCTAAAGTTTTCTGCCACAATTCGTCTCCAAATTCATTGAGGCGTATGAGCCAAATGTCCGCTCCCCCTTTTGAATCTTCTTTTTTATCAAGACCTTTCCCTGAATATGAGGTACCAGAAATCAAAAATCCACCATCTTGTGTAGCAACGGTTGCGGAAAGATAGTCGTGATTATTTCCTGAAACGTATTTCTCCCAGGCTGCTTCACCTTGTTGGTTAAGCTTTACCAGATGGAAATCGTAGCCGTTATTCTGCTTTTGACTTGAGGTCCCTTAGGCTATTGAAGGGCTGGATTGAATTGAGCTTCCCGTGATCAGATACTGTTGATCTATTGTTGTAGTAACCTGGCTTAGAAAATCCTGTGTAGAGGATTTGATGTCTTTCTGCCATAATATTTCCTGGGCCGACAGACCCAGGATTGTGCACATCGTAAATGCACTCATGTAGAGCTTTCTCATCTATTTATGTATATTAGTCCGTATAGTTTTGCAAATTTAACGTTTTTTAACACAATCAAGTCATGTTAATGTGATTTAATATAATTTCTTCACTTTAAAGTGTTTTTTTATCACTTTGCTGATTGTATTAGGCAAAGATATCTGGGCAAAACGACAGAACGTGGCGTATTAAAATCATAGATATAATATTTTAAATTGATTATTGAACGTTCTTATTTGGCAACAATTAGTATAATGTAAATCAATCAATTAAATCAAAATATTTAATTACTTGGCAAAACATAATACTATCTTTTACATTGGTATGATTTTTAGTGCTACATTTGTATAAATTTTCACTAATGAAAACAAACCAACAAACTATAAATCAAGCGAATCATAAAATAAACTGGTTCCAGAAGTTTCTGATGGTATGCTCCGGAGGAAACATTCATATTTTAAGAAAGACTCCGAGTGAATGGAATAAATTTTCAGGAATTGGAGGAATTGTATTATTCACTGCCGTTTTTGCCACTTTATCTGCAGGTTATGCCATGTATACTGTATTTGACAATATATGGACTTCAGTGGGTTTCGGAATTCTGTGGGGATTAATGATCTTCAACCTGGACCGTTACATCGTTTCCTCCATCAAAAAAACAGGTACATGGGGAAATCAGATTTTAATGGCTATTCCCCGTCTTGTTTTAGCAACATTTCTAGGAATTATTATTTCTAAACCTCTGGAGCTTAAAATTTTTGAAAAAGAGGTTAACAAACAACTCAATACCATCATTCAAAGAAATAAAAAACAGCTTGAGGGTGAAATGAGCGGCAGAATCCTGAAACAGAGCGGCCCTTTTGAAACTGAAAAAAAACAGATTGCAGAAAAAGCCATACAGTATCAGAAAGCTTATGATTCGGCAGCTGTAGAGCTTGAAAAAGAAATCCTTGGAAAACAGTCCGGGCTTACGAGTGGAAAAGAAGGTTATGGTCCCAACGCAAAACGTAAGCAGGAATTGAAGGAACAGCGTCGTCAGGATCTGGAAAATTTCCAGAAGCAGAATGCCCCCAGAGTCGAATATTTAGATAAAGAGATCTCTAAAGTTTATACGAACCTGGAAACAGAAAGGAAATCTTCGGAAACCTTTGAGGATAAATTCAATGGTTTTGCTGCAAGACTCCAGGCTTTGGATGAATTGGGCAAAAACTCAGCAATTATAGGCTTGGCGGCCGCTTTTATCATGGGGCTTTTCATATGTCTTGAAATCTCTCCGGTTCTGGTAAAATTAATTTCCCATGTCGGGCCTTATGATTACCTGTTAGAAAAAACAGAAAATGATTTCAGGCTTTACTCTAAGGAAAAAATTGAAAAGGGAAATGCCCTGACAGATTTCAGAATTGATGATTTTAAGGATAATTTAAAAAAATAGCGTATTTTTCACGCATGATTATTGATAAAGAAGAGATCCAGAAGAAAAAGAAAAAGCTGGACGACTGTAAAGCATTCCTGAAAAAAGAATTCATCGGAATTGATAAGATTATTGATGATTTAATGGAATACATCCAGATCTGGTATCTGATGCCCGAAATCCTAACCCGTCCCGTAGTGATTAATCTGTGGGGAATGACGGGCGTAGGAAAGACAGATCTTGTAAGAAAAACCGTCCGGTTCCTGGAATTTCAAAATCGTTTTGTAGAGATAGAGCTCAGCAACAGCGACGAAACTTCATGGAGTAAAAGTGTATCCGATATTTTCCAGAGTAACCGCCTCAGTGATGAAAAACCGAGCATCGTTCTTTTTGATGAAATCCAGCGTTTTAATACAATCGATCCCGACGGCACTCCGGTACCACAGACAAAGTTTACCGATTTTTGGGAGCTTTTAAGTGATGGAAGACTAAGCAAAAGGGAACGGGATGATCTTGAACATTATCTGTTCTCCTACCTTTTGCGTAAAAAGGAAAATGAGCGCAGAAAGATGAACGGCGAAACGGAAATGGATGAAAATCCTTATCTGAATCTTTGGGATGCCAAGGAACTGAAAAAGTACCTCAGCATGGAAGATGATGTGATGAGCATCATCGATATGAAAGAGGAAGATATGATCAAGCTGATTCTGAAGAAGCAGAAAGAGAAAAAAATCTATGAGCCGGTAGATTACAGCAAAATGCTGATCATTATCAGCGGAAACCTGGATGAAGCTTTTCAGATGTCCCGTGAAACCAGCGAAGCAGATATAGATGCGAATATATATCATGCATTCACAAAGAAAATAACTGTTGTTGATATAAAAAATGCTTTGTCAAGAAAATTCCGCCCGGAGCAGGTAGCACGATTTGGAAATATCCATTTGATCTATTTTTCATTAAAGACAGAAGATTTTCAGCAACTTATCCAAAGGGAAATAAACAATCTTAAGACTAAGACAAAAACAAAATTTGGGATCAGCTTAAAAATCAGCAAAAGCATCAATGAGCTGATCTATAGAAACGGGGTATTTCCTGTACAGGGTGTGCGCCCGGTATTCAGTAGTGTAGTTGATATCCTTGATACAAACCTCAGCAAATTTCTATTTGAAGCCATTATCAATGATGATAAAACCATTGAAATTGATTATCTGGTGAAGCAGAAAACAATCACCGGGAAAGTAGGAAAACGTATCATTGAAATTCCTTATACCGGAAGAATCGACAGTATACGGCAATCCAGCCAGCAGGATGCAGTAGCCAATATCAGTGTTCATGAATGTGGCCACGCAGTATGTTATATGCTTTATACAGGTTTTGCCCCCTTACAGCTGAAAAGCAAAGTAGCCAGCAGTTATGCTGCAGGATTTACCTTTCCGCACCAGATCCATGATACAAAGGAGAGCCTGCTTGACAGGATTAAAATTTATCTGGCCGGTGGTATTGCTGAAGAAATCATTTTTGGAGAAAATAATGCAAGCATAGGAAGAAGCCACGACAGGGAGCAGGCTACCATACTTGCCACCGATTATATCAGAAAATACGGATTTGATGAAGAATATCAGGCAACATACAGCCTGGAGGATTATCCGCATCGTATGCAGCATGATATTACAGATAAAAAAATTGAAAGACTGATGCAGGATCTCGCTGTAAAAACGAGGGAAGATCTGCTTCTTCATTTAGATCTTTTGAAAGATATGAGCATTGAACTCAGCAAAAAAGGTAGTATGCTGCCTAAAGAAATCTACCTGACCGCAAAAAAACATAAACTTGAGGTGAGCATTAAAGAAGAAGGACATCTGCATATTGCAACGTATCATAAGATGCTCGGCCAGTAGAGAAAAAATCCAGAAAAATAGAAATTAAAATTAATAACATCTTACCTTTCAGTCAATTCTGAGAGGTTTTTTCTATATATGATTATTTTATCCGAATATTTTATAATTTTACTCTACTAAACTAACCATCATGAAAAACTCAATTTTAGCACTCACGCTATTCATAAGCGTTGCATTCATTTCTACTTTAAAAGCACAATATGAACCTTTTCTTGGACAGATTGCTTTTGTACCCTACAACAGGGCACCAAACGGATGGGCAGACTGCAATGGACAACTCCTGCCTATAGCTCAAAACCAGGCTCTTTTCTCCTTATTGGGAACCACTTATGGAGGAAACGGAACAACTAATTTTGCGCTGCCTGATATGAGAGGAAGAGTTTTAGTTTCCCAGGGACAGGGACCAGGCATTTCACAGAATTATTTAATAGGAGAAATTGGCGGCAGTGAAACTGTTACACTGACGCAGCAACAGATGCCTATTCATAGTCATACCATAAATGCTGTAACAGCTGAAGGAAATCAAAACACACCTACAGGGAATCTCCCTGCAGATACTAAACTTTTAGACAAGGAATATTCAGACGCCAATGCAAATACAACAATGAAGGCTACCATGGTGAATCCAGCCGGAGGATCTCAACCTCATGAAAACAGACCTCCCTTTGTTACAATGAGATGTATCATAGCTTTACAGGGTATTTATCCATCTTTTAATTAATAAGTTATGAAAATTCTATACTTATTAGCAATAGCTCTTGGAAGTACAATGGCCGCACAGACCATTACTTTCAATGGATGTCATAACCTATTTGACAACCAGAATTTTATATTCACGAAAACCGGAGTTGATGCATTCAACAAAAATATTTACATTACAACACCGGTTGATGGGCAGCCATGTGGTGGGTTGGGGACCTGCGAATTTAAAATTCAATGGAATAATGCCCTTACCAGGTGGGAATTTCTCGCTGATGAAGGAAACGGAACCTTTACTGCTCCTTCGCTTATTTATTACAATTCAACAGGAAATAACGCCAGTATGAATCCACCAAGCAATACGTTTGGAACCTGGGTGGAAAATTCAGCCGTAACGAGTGGGCAATGCGGAGGAAATCTTACCGGCACCAATTCCACAATGACAGGGGATGTACACAGCTCGCCATTGGGAACATCGGAGGTCACAAAATCTAAAATTCAGATTTTTCCAAACCCAGTTTCAGATGTTATCCGTATTTCGGGAATTGATACCGGGCAGACGACACAAATCTATAACTTAGATGGGCAGCTGGTAAGGTCTGAACCGTTTGATCAGAAAATCGATGTATCACATCTTTCTGCAGGAGTATATCTTTTAAAAATTACTACTAAAAATTTTGAATCTCATGAATTTAAATTCGTGAAAAAATAAAACCTATAATGTCTTATAGCATTACTTGATTATTGATATAGCCTTCGGAATTTCTGAGGGCTATTTTGGGGAATATTTTTTGCAGGTTATATTCCATGCCTTCAAGTGTTGTCAACAGCTATACTTATTTTCCTGAGACTGAAATATTAAGAATTGTATATCAGTCCGGGGCTGTTTATGATTACCTTAAGGTTCCGGTATCTATATCTGAAAAATTCAGAGAAGCCCAATCGAAGGGAAGATTCCTGAATAATGTTATCAAGCGAAGATTTAAATATATTAAAATCAACTGAACCAATCATAATAAAAAATGCCTCCAGTACCGGAGGCATTTATATTTTGTATGACCACCTTTTATTTAATGATCAGTTTAGAAGTTTTGCTATCTTTCCCATTGGAAATCTGAACCATATAAACTCCTTTTTCAAGCTGTTGGTTATTTGTAGGTTTTAAATAAAATTGGCCGTACAAATTATGGTTTTATAATATATCTTTAAATATCCTAAAAAGAATAATTCGGAGCTTCCTGAGTAATAATTACATCATGTGGATGAGATTCCTTCAAACCGCTTCCGGTGATCATAACCATCTTGGTATCTTTCTGTAAAGCTTCAATATCTTTAGCCCCGCAGTATCCCATACCGGCTCTTAGGCCTCCCGTCAACTGGAAAATCACATCCTCCAGTTTCCCTTTATGTGGCACCCTTCCTTCAATTCCTTCCGGAACGAACTTTTTAGCCTCACTCTGGAAATATCTTTCTTTTCCTCCTCTCTTCATAGCGGAAAGACTTCCCATTCCCTGGTAAGATTTGAATTTTCTCCCCTGGAAGATAATTTCTTCTCCCGGAGCTTCATCAGTTCCGGCTAAAAGGGAACCAAGCATTACTGCTCCTGCTCCACTTGCGATCGCTTTTACAATATCTCCGGAAAGCTTGATCCCTCCATCGGCAATTACTGTTACGTTTTTGGAAGCTGCATATTCGTATACATTGTAGATCGCAGATAACTGGGGAACCCCAACGCCGGCAACCACTCTCGTTGTACAGATAGAGCCGGGTCCTACTCCAACTTTAAGAACGTTAGCTCCAGCTTCAATAAGGTCTTTTGCTGCTTCAGCAGTTACAATATTTCCTCCTACGATATCTAAATCCGGATATGCTTTTCTGATTTCTGAAATTTTATCCAAAACTCCTTTGGAGTGTCCGTGTGCAGAGTCAATAGCCACGATATCAACACCAGCATTTACTAATGCTGCAATTCTGTCCATCGTGTCTTCTCCAACTCCAACACCTGCTCCTACGATAAGACGCCCTTTGTGATCTTTATTGGAATTCGGATATTCCAACTGGTTATCAATATCTTTAATGGTAATTAATCCCACCAGCTTATTGTCTTTATCCACGATCGGAAGCTTTTCAACTCTGCTTTTAAGAAGAATTTCTTTAGCCTGCTCAAGGTTGGTATTTTTATCAGAAGTGATCAGATTTTCCTTGGTCATGATCTCTTCAACCTTCATATCAAGGTTTTCCTGATATTTTACATCCCTGTTGGTAATGATTCCTATCAGTACATTATCTGCATCCACTACAGGAAGGCCAGAAATTTTATATTTGGCCATAGTTTCCTTAGCTTCAGCCAAGGTGTGATCTTTAGAAAGGGTAACAGGGTCAGAAATCATTCCGTTTTCTGAACGTTTTACACGGTTCACCTGTGCAGCCTGCTCAGCGATCGTCATGTTTTTATGGATAAAACCCAAACCTCCGACTCTTGCCAGAGCAATAGCCAGATCTCCTTCAGTAACTGTGTCCATCGCAGCAGAAACTATCGGAACATTCAGCGTAATTTTGTCGGTAAGTCTTGATTTTAATGATACCTGGTTAGGTAAAACTTCTGAATAAGAAGGGACTAGAAGAACGTCATCGAAAGTGATGGCTGTCTCTACAATTTTGTTATGAATAGACATCTTTACTTTCTTTGCAAAATTAGGTTATTTTGACGAGATATGAAAATCCTTTTCAATAGTTTAAATAAAATTTAATAATCAATAACTTAAATGAAAAAACCGCTCTTATTAAGAACGGCCTTTCTGTACAAAATAATTAGTATAGTATGAAACTACTTGTTATATCTTTAATGATGCATACTTATGAACAGTGGTTACTTATCTGTAGCGGCATTAATTACGTTTGAAATATCATCTGCTGTAAAGCTTCCCTTCACATCCACGAAAACCAGTTCTTTATCTGAATTGACAGTAATCATCATATTTTTAATGGTTTCCCCATTCTGCTTTACCCTTACATTGACATTTTCACCGTTATGCTTTATGGTTGCCCATTCTTCAAAGTTATTGTCATTCAGATACCTGGAATATTCGTTCAGCATTTCTTTACTCCCGTTATCTACGGTCATGACTTTTATTTTTGAGACCTTTTTAACCAGAGCAATGACTTCTTCACTTTCACCATCTTCTCTCAAAGCTTTCTTGATAAAAGGTTTTGCCATAAATACAGGTACATTGAAGCTGGCAAATGTTGCTCCTTTAAAATCATACCCGGACTGCTTAAAGAAGTCCATATTAGGTTTTCCTGAAACAATACATGACTGAAGCGTAAGCAATGTAAGGATTCCTAAAAAAATGTTTTTTAAAGTTTTCATGGTTATCATTTTTTAATCGATAGGTTTCAGATTACCTCCGGACATTTTACTGATATTGGATTCTATTTCAGGTCTTCCTCTATATTTTACCATTCCTCCTGAAGAAGCTTTTACTTTCAGTTTTGTGGAAACATTTACCGAAAGGTTTGCCCCGGATGTAGCCTCCACTTCAAGGTTACCCAGCCTCAGATCGTCAGCTTTACAAAGAGCACCGCTGCTGATATCTATTATTCCGGAATCTGCTTTTCCTTCAAAGGCTGTATTGGACCCGCTTGATGCTTTTATCATGATAGTTCCCGCCGTAATTCCTGCTCTTATCACTGCTCCTGATGAAGTTCCAACATCCAGTGTGTTAGAGACCTTAAAGTCTCCTTTCACATTAGCTCCGGATGATGCATCAATAACCAGGTTATTTTCTTTTAAGGAGTTCACTACATTAAAGTTAGCTCCTGAAGAAGCTTTAATATTGTCCATTCTTGGAGAGGAAATGTTAACGCTTAAGTTTTTAAACTTTAAATTCTTTGTTCCCTTATTGTCTACGTAGACTTTCAAAACTCCATTTTCCACTTTTGTAATGATATACTGAAGTTTATCAGAATCAGCGATTACCTTTACGTTGGCAGGACTTTCCTGTTTGAAAACCACATTCACTCCGTCACTTACCTGAATTCCTGAGAACTCGCCTACATTTCTTGCTTCCCCGTTAAGATAAGAGGAATTGTTTTCAGAGGTAAGGCTGTTCCTTGTATTGGTCTTGGTATTGGTCTTGGTTTCGCTGGAATTAATGATTTTATTCACATCATCCATAGAAAGCTTTCCATCCAGCATGACCAGGATATTTTCTCCTTTTCCTCCATCAATGCTAAGCAGGAGATCATCCAACATTCCGTCTTTTGCATCAGAAGAAAGAAATTTTATCTTTGAACCAGAATTATTGACAGACATGATCTCATTGTAATTAAGGTTTTTTAAATACATGGAAACATCTTTGCTGAGCCTGGAAAGATTATCCTGAACTTTGCGTCCTTCTGTTGTATTAATATTTTCCGGATTTTCTGTAATAAGGATTTTCAATCCGTTAATTTTCGAAAGCAGAGGCTTGATCTGATCCAGCTGGGAATCATCAATATCAAGGCTGCTCAGCATACTGAACATTGGCTTTGCAATTTTAATAGAGGTTACACCTTCTACCTCCTGGTACCTGTCAAAAAGCATGTCGAACTTATCCCGTTGCCCATACACTGTAAAGAAATGGGAAAAAGCGAGTGCGAATACTATAAATATTTTTTTCATGAGTCAATTTTTATTTTCTTAAGCTGATTATTGTTACCTGATCAGAGCATAATCTATTGTTGTTGTTAATAATCGTCGTCTACTACTGTAGGCTGAGCTAACTTTTCACTAACGTTATTGGCAAATATCTGGAATGAATATTTAGTTACATTGATAGCTTCATCTACATTATCGATCCTTTTACCGTTAACTATGACATAAGAATCCTTATATCCGGTAGAATCTTTTAAAGCTTTATTATTTTTGAATGAAGAGTTACTGACGAACTTCGGTTTTGTTTCTTTTTTCAATCTTCCTCTTTTTGGCAATATCTCATCCAGCACATCCTTTTCCGCTACTGAATTTTCCTGGAAGATAGAATCTTTTCTCGCTCCGGAAATGGAATCGGTATGGTTAACCGCTACCTGCTCCTGATGGTCATTATTCTCTTCAATAAATTTTGATTTCTGCTTCAAAACCTCATCTTTAACCAGCTTTTCTCTTTCCATAACCCCTGTACGGTAATCATTAAAGAAAAAACCAACACTGAAAAGAAGCACTAATCCTGCTGCCATCCAAAACCATTTCGGAAATGAAGGCTTATTTTTTTGGAGCGGAATGATGGGCGCCTCGTTCGTTTCGGAGCCTTCAGCCCCACCTTCTGCTTTCTGAAGAAAATCTTCAAAACTCCAGTCCATCTTTTCTTCCTTTATATCGTGGAAGATCTCATCGTATTTATTCTGAAATTGATCTTTGTTCATAGCTCATCAGTTGTGATATTTGTTCCTTTACTTTTTGTCTCGCCCGCATCAGGTTTACTCTTACTGCGTTTTCTTCCATTTCCAGCATTTCGGAAATTTCCGAGACCTCATATTCTTCTACATCTTTCAGATGAATCACCATTTTCTGCTTTTCCGGGAGCTGGTTGATAAAACCTATAATATGCTCCTTCAGATTATTGATGTCCATGCTGTACAATTCTGAGCGGTGAAGCTGCAAATCTGCAAATCCCAACTTCACATCATGGTGCTTCAGCCGATTCAGACATTCGTTCCGGACAGATTTCAAAGCATAGGATTTTAAATTTCCAAACTTCTCCAGCTCTTCTTTCTTCTGCCAGAATTTAATCATCAGGTCCTGCACCACATCTTCTGCCTCATCACTGCTCATAACGAATCTTTTCGCAAAACGATACATCTCGTCTTTGAGAATAAACACCGTATTCTTGAAAGTTTCTTGGGTCATGAGTTTTGTTTCTATTAGTAAGACAATTAAAAATTGTATTCTATTACACTACATTATAAAAAAAATGATAATTTTCTAATTTTAGATTCTCTATACATTCATAAAACCTGTTTACAAAGGAGTTTTATGATTTTTATAAAATTACTCTTTTTTTATTTTCTGGAAGATAATTTAATTGTCTGTGAGAGAATCATCAGTATCCAATAAAGTAAAAGCCTCCCAAATGGAGGCTTTCAATATTAATATGTTTCAAAAATATGTTTCAGTATAGCTTTATCTTCATCCGTTAATGCCACTTTTCTTCTTGCCATTGCTCTTTCTGCCACTTCATAGGCTTTATCCAGCTTGAACCTTTCATCATCTTTACTTCCGCCCCATGAGAAATTCTCCACAAGGTTTGGCGGAAAACCAGGCTTAAATATATTAGAAGCGACCCCTATTACTGTTCCGGTATTCAATTGGGTATTGATCGCTGTTTTAGAGTGGTCACCCATAATAAGACCGGCAAACTGAAGCCCAGTATCTTCAAAAGCTTTCGTTCTGTAGCTCCACAATTTGACCTGGCTATAATTGTTTTTAAGATTGGAAGAATTCGTATCTGCCCCGAAATTACACCATTCGCCGATCACGGAATTTCCAACAAAGCCTTCATGTCCTTTACTTGAATATCCGAATATAATGATATTATTCACTTCGCCTCCCACTTTGCAGTGAGGACCAATAGTCGTGGCACCATAAATTTTTGATCCTAAATTAAACTTGGAATCCTCTCCGAGAGAGATCGGTCCACGGAGATTACAGCCTTCCATCACCTCAGCATTTTTCCCAATATAGATTTTTCCTGTTTTTGTATTGATGGTAGAAAATTCCACCTGGGCACCTTCTTCAATGAAAAGATCTTTTTTATCCCCTAAAAATCCATTGGTGGAAGATAATTCCTGTGAAGTTCTTCCTTCAGTCAGCAAATTGAAATCAAAATCGATGGCAAGATGATTATACGTAAATAAGTCTGCAGGCTTTTTAAAGAAAGTCAGTTTCTCTTTTATATCCGTCATCTTTTCGATTTGGTTTAGAGAAAAACCTTTCATATTAATCCTGGCGGCAATCAGTTCATCTTCGTAAACTAGGGCTTCCCCCTGCTTAAGATCTTTAATCTGCTGAATGACTGTTTCGGTCGGCAGAAAATTAGTGACTAGAAATAAGCTTTCTATATCTTCAGGGGATTTAAATTTATTCTGAAGATAATTTTCGGTAAAGTAAGAAACCTCAGTATTTCCTAAGACCTTCTGCCATCGCTCGGAAAAGGTAAGGATTCCGCATCGCATGGCGGCAACAGGACGGGTAAAAGTTAACGGAAGAAAATCTTCCCAATACTGGGCATCTGAAAATACTAATTGCATTGTAATATAGAAGTTAGAGATTAGAAGTTAGAAGTTAGAGATCCAAAGTTGAGATAATGATTTGCTAACAATTCGGAGCATCTAATTTCTGTTCAAAACAAAAATACGAAAATAGCTGGAAATAGAATTTGAAATTTAGATTGCAGAATTCAGGATCAATATGTGCCTTCCAAATATACCTTACCGTTATTCTAATTTCTAAAATAAAAAAAGTCTCCCAATAAATTGGAAGACTTCAGTATGTTTGGTGACAAAAAATTACTTAGCGAATTTTTTGTATTTGTTCATAAACTTATCAACTCTACCTGCAGTGTCAACTAGTTTCACTTTACCAGTGTAGAAAGGGTGAGAAGTTGAAGAGATTTCCATTTTGATTAATGGGTATTCTTGTCCTTCATATTCGATACTGTCTTTTGTTTCTGCAGTAGATTTGCAAAGAAACACCTCGTCGTTACTCATATCTTTGAAAACAACAAGTCTATAATTTTCTGGGTGGATTCCTTTTTTCATAATACAATTTTTAAAAAATTAAAGTTTGCTTCCGAAATAGTAATGGTATTTCTCTGCTAATTTTAGGTTGCAAAAGTACAACATTTTTTCAAATATACAAATACCAGATTCAATATTTTTTATAGATAAGAAATTCAAAGTATTTTCGTTAAATTTGAAATCTTAAACTTAAATTTCGATGAAAATCAAACTATTACTGGCTTTTTCTTTTTGGATGCTTCTTGTAGCAGTATCGTGCAATAAAGATGATATTACTTTTGATGCTCCATCACAGCAGTTAAGTTTTTCAAGGGACACTGTATTCTGTGATACGGTCTATCACCAGGTACGTTCTGAAACATATTTTGTAAAAGTATATAATAATGAGGATAAGGATGTTTTAATTCCGAGGATCAATCTGGAAAAAGGAAGTGCATCATTATATAGGATCAATGTAGACGGGAAACCAGGCTATGATTTCAAGGATGTACCATTGAGAAAGAAAGACAGTATGTATATTTTTGTGGAAATCGCACCTGAAGCTACCGGACCCGAGGCTATAGCTGAAGACAAGATCCTTTTCAGCAGTGGTGCTGGACAGCAACATGTGACTTTATTTTCCGTTGTTCAGGATGCGGAATTTTTCATCGAAACACCAGGCAATCCTAATGTAATTGCTACCCATACAACATGGAATAATAATAAGGCCAAGATCATCTATGGAGATCTAACCATCAATCCCAATATCACACTGGACATCCAGGCGGGAACTAAAGTTTACTTTCACAAAAACAGCGGTATGAAGGTGTCATCTGGTGCAACCTTAAACATCAACGGAGCTTTTGATAATGAAGTGATCCTGCGTGGAGACAGAAATGACCCATATTATGATACAATTCCCAAGAACTGGAATTCTATCCGAATGGAACCCAATTCTATCCTCAATATGAATTTTGCAAGACTTTTCGGAGGAACAAGAGGACTGGATATGAAACAAAATACGGCAAATATCAAAAACTCATTCATCCATACTTTCTTTGAATACGGTATTTATGCAGTGGGTTCAACGGTTACGGCTAATAATTTAGTGATGAACAACTGTGGAGAATCGTGTATCGGGATTTTCAGAGGTGGAAATCACAGCTATACCCATGCCACAATTGCGAATTATTCTAAAACAATGGGATCTTTTAACAGAAATGGAATTATGGCAGCCAATGAATGGAAAAATGCCGCAGGAACTACAGAACAGGGAGCGCTTCAACGACTTGATATAAAAAACAGTATCGTCTTTTCAGACAGGGATAATTCGGTTAATTTTGAGCAGACACCGGGACAGCAGTTTGAATTCCTTATTCAAAACTCCCTCATCAAATATTCAGGAGTACCCGAAGCCGGATTTAATTTTGACACCAGTCCTAATGTAATACAAAGTATTAAAAATCAGGATCCTCAGTTCCTCAATTATTTTGCAGCGAAGATGAACCTACGGGTAAAAACAACATCTCCCGCAAGAGGAAAAGGCAACGTCACTGTAGCCGGAACTGTACCTTTTGATATTGTGAATGTGTCAAGAACAACTAACCCTACCCTTGGAGCCTATCAATAATGGAAATCACAAAGTTGCAGGAACAGGTTGACGAATGGATAAAAACCATAGGAGTCCGCTATTTTAATGAACTGACCAATATGGCTATGCTGACCGAAGAAGTAGGTGAAGTAGCCCGCATCATCGCCAGAAGATATGGTGAACAAAGCGAAAAGGAAAGCGATAAAAACAAAGATCTCGGTGAAGAGCTGGCAGATGTACTGTTTGTCACCTTATGTTTAGCCAATCAGACCGGAGTGAACTTACAGGAAGCTTTCGACAAGAAAATGAAAATCAAAACAGACCGTGATAAAGAACGGCATCAGAACAACGAGAAGTTGAAATAATAAATAGATATGAGATGTCAGATATCAGACTTTAAAACAATCTGATATCTGACGCCTGTTATCTAAATATCTTTTAAATTGCAGAAATAATGAAGTTAGAAAAATCAAAATTAGCATCAGATAAAACAGTTCAGATCAGCGGTTCGAAAAGTATTTCGAATCGTTTGTTGATTTTAGAAAGTTTATTCAAGAATATACAGATCGGGAATCTGTCTAATTCCCAGGACACCCAGCTGCTGAAAAAAGCATTGTCTGAAAATACAGAAACCGTAGACATCCACCATGCAGGAACAGCCATGCGCTTCCTTACTTCTTATTATTCTATCCTTGAAGGGAAAACCACTGTTCTTACAGGATCCAAAAGGATGAAGGAAAGACCCATTAAAAATCTAGTCAACGCATTAAAAGACCTGGGTGTTGAAATTGAATATCTGGAAAATGAAGGCTTCCCACCGCTAAAGATCACAGGAAAGAAAATCACTCAAAAACAGGTCAATGTTCCGGCCAATATATCCAGCCAGTTCATTACTTCTTTGCTTCTGATTGCCGGAAAACTTGAAAACGGACTGGAAATTAACCTGGTGGGTGAAGTTACTTCGAGATCCTATATAGAAATGACGCTGGATATCCTGACAAGATTCGGAATAAAAAACAGCTTTGAAGGAAACACAGTTAAAGTGGAACCGTTTGATGTGAATGGCAAATTGTCCGCCACAAGTTACGAAGTGGAAAGTGACTGGAGCTCGGCTTCGTACTTCTACTCGATCTGTGCACTGGGAAGAGAAACCATCCATCTGAAAAGCTTTTACAAAGAATCCACCCAGGGAGATTCTGCCATTGCCAAGATCTATAAAGACTTTTTCGGTATTGATACGACTTTTACTGAAGACGAACATAAGATTACCCTTCAGCCGGAACCTGATTTTATTTTCCCGGAAAAAATCGTCCTGGATATGAATAACTGCCCGGATATTGCCCAGACACTTTGTGTAACAGCAGCAGCCTTAAAAATTCCTTTTGAAATTTCCGGACTGGGCACTTTAAGGGTAAAAGAAACCGACAGGCTACAGGCCTTATATAATGAACTGAAAAAACTGGGCACTGAAACAGAAATTACAGACCTTACCATCAAGTCTGTGAGTTTCGGGGAACCGGAAGAAAATATTTCTATCGCCACTTACCAGGATCATAGAATGGCGATGAGTTTTGCTCCTTTCTGCCTTATTAAAGAACTTACTATTGAAGAGGAGGATGTCGTGGAAAAGTCTTATCCGATGTTCTGGAAAGACCTGAATGACATAATGATTAAAGGATAGTAAGCTTTGAAAAATTCTAATATGATAAAAAAGCATGTATTCTTTTTTTCTCTGTTGATCCCTATGTTTTCATGGGCACAGTATCTGTTGCTTAATGAGGAGACTATTTTTGCATTTCAGACGAAAAATGGTAAGACCATGTCTTTGGTTAAAGATAAAAAGAACAGTTACATTCAATATCGGTTTGGAAGTAAAGACCGTGTAGAAATGGAATTTCCAGCCACAAGAACCAAAGAAAGCTGGAAGCAGTTTACATACAGCTCTTACCATAGAGGTGGCGGAAAACAAAATGCAGGCATGGACCTCAGCTATCTGACATTTACCAAAAACAACTACAAATATCAACTGTTCAGAACCTATACTGCAGAAGATGAATCGTTTTCTACCGGCATTACCGTCACTGACAGCAAAGGAAAAGAAACTGATATTACAGGAGTTTATAAAACCATCAAAGGCTGCATATGTAATCTGGAAAACACAGATGTTAAGAAAGAGGATTTTGGTTCATAATTTAATCCTGTTAAAATGAAACAACTTTTTTCTCTTGCTGCGTCTTTATTAATTGTAGAATTTCACGCCCAGAACCTGAAAGATTTTACAGCACCGAAAGGTTATCAAAAAATTGCCGAAGCCAAAGGAGATCTGGACAAAGACGGACAAGATGAAACGGTAATCATTTTTAATACCGATAAAAAAATTAATACGGATGACCACGATGATTTTCTGAGAACATTCTTTATCCTAAAAAATATAGACGGAAAACTTAAGATCTGGAAACAAAACAATACGGTTCTTTTTTCCAGCGGAATGGGGTTTTATTCAGAAGATAATACGCCACCGGAACTATCTATTAAAAATAACACGCTCTCTATTACCCAAATATTCAATACCAATTCGAGACATACACAGACTTATCAACATACTTTCAGATTTCAGAATGGTGATTTCTACCTCATTGGTTCCCATGACAGATTTGAAGACACCTGTGAGTTCAATTACCTGACAGAGATCAATTTTTCAACAGGGAAAGTAATTACAGATGAAGAATATTCCTCCTGTGATGATGAAGAAAAGGATATTCCGAAAGATATTCACAAAGAATTCGTCCATCCATTTAAAACTTTGATCAAAATGAACAATTTCAGGATTGGGGAAAACAAATTTAAAGTACCCGGCTTAAAAAAAGAATTGAATTACTGAAAATCAACCAGATAAATAAGCAGAATAAAAATTCTGCTTATTTCTTTTTTACGTTGTCCACATACTTATCCACAGAGTTATCCACATTTATAAATACCTTTTCACTTACCTATTCAAAAAAATAAGATATAGCTGATGATTTTGTTTCTGAACAATTATACCGTAATAAATAATAGAGTTCCTGTTTCTTTTTTTACATTTGCTGAAAATACGGTTTGTGCTGAGACACAGCAGCCGGAAGAAAAACAAAAGTCTAAAATTATAAACAATCCAATGACTATTATCATCACTGGAACCTCATCAGGAATAGGTTTTGTACTGGCCGAATATTTCGGAAAAAAAGGCCATAAAGTATACGGTTTAAGCCGGAAACATACGGAAAGTCAGTATTTCAGGTCTATTCCGACAGATGTTACCGATAATACGGCCGTTCAGAATGCTATTGCTGAAGTTTTAAAAACAGAATCAAAGATCGATATACTGATCAACAATGCAGGAATGGGAATGGTAGGGGCTGTGGAAGATTCTACTAAGGAAGACATTTTAAAACTGTTCAACCTGAATCTTGTAGGAGCTGTCCAGATGATGAGTGCCGTTCTTCCGACAATGCGTGAAAATAAGTTCGGAAAAATCATCAATATTTCAAGTATAGGAAGTGAAATGGGACTTCCGTTCCGGGGCTTTTATTCTGCCTCCAAATCAGCTTTGGATAAGGTAACTGAAGCCATGAGGTATGAGGTATATCCATGGAACATCGATGTATGCTCACTTCATCTTGGTGATATCAAAACAAATATCGCAGAGAACAGAGTAAAAACACAGGTTTCCGAACCGTACAAAAGCATATTTGACAAAGTTTATACCTTGATGAACTCGCATGTAGGAGACGGAACCGAACCTCTTGAAGTGGCAGCTTATGTCGAAAAGCTTTTGGATAAAAATAAATGGAAGGCTCATTATTATTTCGGTAAATTCGGACAAAAGATTGGTGTTCCGCTGAAATGGATTCTTCCTCAGGGAACCTATGAAAATCTGATGAAAAAATATAATAAACTGGATTAATTTCAGTTATTAAAAAATTATTGAAACTGCTTTTAAACCGTTAAGATATATTGAGTTATTAAGAACTATAAGCATGCTCTGTTAATGGTTTATATAAATTGAACATTGAAGTTATTTCTAAAAATATTTTTTATCCTGTTCTGCGTTTTTGTACAAGCGCAGAAGAAGCAGTATTGGCTTATTGATACGGAAACCAATATCAGAAAAAAGGTAAATGATTCTGTTTCAGCAGTGAAATTTCTGGACTCCCTGTCCCAAAGCAATTACTTCTTCACTAAGCTGAAAGAGGTGAAAGTGAAAGGTGACAGTACAGAAATTTTCTATGATAAAGGAAAAAACTTTAATGAAACCTATGTAGACCTTTCTGATTCTGTTGCCTTGAAATTAAAGATCCAGAAGGATTTTTTTACTAAAAATTTAGATTCAACCAAGAAAAGCATCAACAAAAGATATATTGATGACGGATATTCTTTCAGCCGTCTTAAATCTAAATATAAAGGCCAGAAAAACGGTTATCCTGTCATAGAACTGGATATCAACAAAAATGATAAGCGGAAGATTGACAATTTTGTAGTCAAAGGTTACGAAAGGGTCCCTAAAAGGTTTATGAAAAACCTGGAAAAGGAATTCAAAGGAAAGACTTATGATGACAAAAATCTTCTGGCCATCAGCAAAAATTTTCAAAGCCATGCTTTTGTAACCCTTGAACGGCCTCCCCAAACCTTATTCACTAAAGACTCCACAAGCATTTACCTGTTTATGGAAAAGAAAAAGACCAATACGTTTGATGGGGTGATTGGTTTCGGGAACGATAAAACAGAAAAATTCACATTGAACGGAACCCTGAACGTCAACTTCAGGAATATGTTCAACGGCTTTGAAACTGTCAATCTTTACTGGCAGAGAAACCCTGATAAAGGGCAGACTTTTGATCTTCAGACTGACATTCCTTATCTTCTAAAATCTAATGTAGGGATGAACCTGAAAGTCAATATTTTCAGACAGGATTCTACTTTCGCGAATGTAAAATTCCTTCCTGCTTTCTATTATCATATCAATAACCGCAACAAGATCGGACTCAGAGGCACCCTGGAATCCTCCAGTATCATAGACACTTTATATGTTCAGGGTAAGGATTATAATAAAAAAGGGCTCGGGATCTGGTTTGAAATGACAGAACCTACAGATATTGACCTTTTCCTTTACAAGACAAGGATCAATGCCGGCTATGATTACCTGACAACGACCTATACCAAAGATAATATTAAGGCTAACCAGAATCAGTTTTATTTCTTCGGCGAACATAATTATCATATTTCCGGAAACCATTTTCTCAATATAAAGGCAGAAGGCGCCATGATGGATTCCAAGGTTGAATTCTCTGCCAATGAACTATATCGTTTTGGAGGCTGGAATTCTATGCGCGGGTTCAATGAGAAATCCCTTGCCGCCGACTTCTATTATTACGCAGGCCTGGAATACCGTTACCTCATTGGAAGTCAAGCATTCTTTGATTTCTTTGGGCAGTACGGACAGCTTAACAACAAATCCTTAAATGTTAAACCTAAACTTTACAGTGTAGGGCTTGGATTCAACTTCTTTATCCCGATCGGATTGATGAGTTTCCAGCTTTCAAACGGTAATGAGTTTGGAAATCCGTTTAAGTTTAACGATATTAAAATCCATTGGGGGATCCTGAGTAGATTTTAAAAAGATCTTTCATTCTTATTTATCCACAATCTTCAGCAAATCAATTTTTAATTGATTACTGGTCTGCATTCTTAAATAAAGCATCACAAAACTCAAACTTTGCGTTAAATCATATGTTTTTTTAACGCAAAGTTTAAAGAAGTGTGTTCTATTTCTAGATAAGCAAAGAAGTGTGGCTGCGACACTGAATAAGCATTCGTTTTCAGTTAGTAAGAAATTTTGATGAAAATGCAATGATTTTTAAAGGCATAATATATAGTATAATAAAAGGAAATATTAAAGTATAACATCCTTTTCAGTTTTATTATTATGTTAAATATTCCTGTTAAAAAATATTAAAATAGTATTTTTATTTTAATACCACATTAAAATACTGGTAACACTGCACCGCTAAATTTGTCCTCAAAAAAAATGAAGAAGACTTTAGCTACTTTTGCTGTTTTTTTACTCCCCCTTTACCTTACTGCCCAAGAAATTAACATTTCCGGAAATGTAAAATCCGAAAACGGTTCCAGTGTTTCCGGAGTAAGCATTACCGACAAAAACACCGGGAAAACGACGGTGACGGATGAAAGCGGTAATTTTACAATTTCTGCCAATCCTAAAGACGTCCTTGAATTTTATGCTCCTGATTTTTCAATGTATACTGTGGAGGTTTCTTCCAAAAGACAGTATGCTGTTGTTTTGAAAAAAGCGGATGAGAAACAAATTGAAGGTATCGTTATTACCGCCTTAGGAATTGCCAAAAAGAAAGAAAAGATAGGCTATGCCACCCAGGAAGTTGGCACCAAACAGTTTGAAACCATTACCACTCCGAGTATAGGAAATTTATTCTCAGGACAGGTGGCCGGCCTTAATGTATCCAACCCTACAGGAATGCAGCAGGCTCCGCAATTTACGTTGAGAGGAAATTCCAATCTGGTTTTCGTGATCGATGGGGTAATTGTTGAGAGAGAAGTTTTTCAGAACCTGGATCCCAACAATATTGAAAACATCAATGTTCTGAAAGGAGCAACCGCTTCTGCACTGTATGGTTCAAGAGGAAGATATGGAGCTGTTTTAATCACCACTAAAAGTGCCAGGAAAAAAGGTTTTTCTGTAGAATTTTCACAAAATACGATGGTGACGGCAGGATTTACCAATCTTCCGAAAACCCAAAACGAGTACGGAAACGGATCACATGGAAAATATGAATTCTGGGACGGAGCTGACGGTGGTGTGAATGATGGTGACATGATCTGGGGTCCGAAATTTGTTCCCGGACTGAAAATTGCGCAGTGGAACAGCCCGATCAGAGATAAGATGACAGGGCAGGTGATTCCGTGGTACGGTGCGGTAGCAGGAACTCAGTACAATGACAAATCAAGATATGAAAGAGTGCCTATCGATTGGAAGTATCATGATAACTTAGATATCTTTTTAAAGCCTGCGGTGATCAATAATAACAGTTTTGCAGTAAGCTATAGAAACAATAAAGATATCTACAGGCTATCCGGAAATTTTATGAATTATGACGACAGAATTCCCGGTTCCTATCTTCAGCGCTATGGTGTGAACTTTTCTTCTGAAAATCATTTGGGAGAAAAATTAACCTTCGATACCAAATTCAATTTTAACCAAACATTCACGCCCAATATTCCCAACTACGATTATAACCCAAGCGGGCACATGTACACCATCCTGATCTGGATGGGAGCGGATGTAGACGGAAGAGACCTTAAAAACCACATGTGGATCCCGGGGAAAGAAGGTACTGCACAGGCTAACTGGAATTATGCATGGTACAATAATCCATGGTTCGGAGCCGAATATTACAAGAATAAAAATAGGACCAACATCATTAATGCACAGACTGGTCTGGAATATAAAGCCACTGAAGATTTCTCAGTAAAAGGGAAAATATCCATTGTTGAAAATCACAACAAACAGGAAATATTAAGTCCTTATTCTTACTTCAACTACAGTGCTCCAAGAAGTGGAGGTTATCTCCTTAATGATTCCAAAACATGGAATATGAACTCCGATATCTTAGCCACCTACAAGAAAAAGATATCAGATAACTTCGATTTTACAATCAATGCCGGAGGATCAACATTCTATTATAAGAACGATATCGACAATGCTTCAACAGACGGGCTGAAAATTCCGGAACTGTATACCCTGGAAAACTCAACCGGAGCTATAAAGTATTATGATTATCTTAAGGAAAAGCTGATCTACAGTGCCTACTCAACGATTGATATTGGATTGTATAATGCTTTTTTCATCAATGTTTCAGGACGTAATGACTGGTCCTCTACCCTTCCGAAAGCCAACAGATCTTATTTTTATCCTTCTGCATCGGTAAGTGCGGTTATTTCGAATCTTGTTAAAATGCCGGAAGCTGTTAATCTTTTAAAACTTTCAGCTTCGTGGGCCAAGGTAGCTTATGATTTCCAGCCCTATTCGATAAGGAATTATTATCTGAATAATAAAGGAGCCACCTTTAACGGAAATCCGATGTTTAATTATCCTACTATCCTCAATGTGGAAAATTCTTTAAAGCCGGAGCAGACCAAATCTTATGAATTGGGCTTAAGCGCTGGCTTATTCAAGAACAGAGTTACTTTAGATGTTACTTATTTCAGTACATTGGATTATAACAATATCCTGGAATTCCCGGCTGCTCCGTCATCAGGTTTTACTTCTCAATATGTAAACGGAAACGAGTATACAACAAAAGGTTTAGAGATCTCTTTAGGCCTGGTTCCTGTAAAAACAGCCAATTTTACCTGGAGATCTTTAATCAACTGGAGTACGTATGAACAGAAGCTTACTTCTATTTATGGCGATATGCCGAACTACAACAATATCCAGCTCGGCGAAAGAATGGACAGCTACTACGATTATACCTGGAAGAAATCCCCGGACGGAAAAGTAATTCTGAATGCTGCCACAGGAATGCCTACAAGAGCGGATACCCAAAGTAATCTGGGCCACTTCAACCCGGATTGGACATTTGGTTTCAATAATACTTTTAAATATAAAAAGTTATCCCTGAATATCGGAATTGACGGAAGCATAGGGGGTGTCATGAGATCCCAGGTCGTAGAAAAAATGTGGTGGGGCGGAAAACATCCGAACTCAACAGCCTACAGAGACCTTGAATATGCCAATCCGGGAACGTATTATTTTGTACCGGACGGTGTCAATTATAATGCGGCTACCGGAACCTATACCCCACACACAAAGCCGATCAGCTTTCAGGACTGGGCACAGAATTATCCTTATCAGGCAAGGGTAACAGAGGATGAAAGTGAATTGTTTGCAAATGTTTTCGACAGAACTTTTATCAAACTGAGATCTGTAGTCCTGGAATATGATTTTTCTTATCTCCTTAATCCAAAAGGAATGATCAAAAATTTCACAGCCAATATTTCAGCTTACAATCTGGCCATGTGGAAAAAGTCTAAGAATCTTTATTCCGACCCGGATTACCAGCTCAAGAAAGATAACAATGATATCCAGGATCCTTCCAGCAGATGGATAGGCATCGGGTTTAATCTTAAATTTTAATTAAAAAGTATCCTGAACAATGAAAAAGACTATCAATTTTATAGCGAAACCGCAAAATAATACAATGATCAAATGGCTAAAGTCGGCAGCTTTTGCAGGACTGCTGATTCTCACTTCATGCGAGACCGATCTTGACAAAATCAACGAAAATCCTAATGATCAGGCCAGTGTAGATCCTAAAGTTCTCCTGACGTATGTTTCAAAAGATGCTTTCCAGATCAACGGCGACAATATGTATGCCTCAAGAATGATGATCGGTACAGACGGAGAAAACACTTATCAGTACATGAAATGGAACGACGCCTCTTTCGAAGTATACACCAAAGGGCTTCTGAACACAGTAAAAATGATGCAGGAAGCCGAGAAGATCAATAATAAGAACTACACTGCTATTGGTAAATTCTACAGAGCCTATTATTTTTTTAATTTAAGTTTAAAATTCGGAAGTATCCCATACACAGAAGCTGCCAAAGGTGAATCCGGAATTACCCAGCCGAAATACGACAGCCAGGAAACAGTAATGGCCGGCATTTTATCAGAACTGAAAGAAGCCAATGATCTCATCAATAGCAATGATAAAATTGAAGGCGATATTATCTATAACGGTGATGCTTCAAAATGGAAAAAGCTGATCAACTCTTTCCGATTGAAGATCTTAATAACCATGTCTAAAAAATCTACCCTGGGAAGCTATAATGTAGCCACTGAATTTGCGTCTATTGCAGGAAGCCAGGCATTAATGACATCTATTTCAGATAATGGAGAGCTTAAATTTGCTGATGTGGCAGACAGCAGATATACCATGTTCAATAACAGTGGTTACGGATCAAGTTTATACATGGCTGATTATTTTATTAACCTTTTTAAGGCCAGACAAGACCCACGTCTGTTTACCTTTGCAGCTCAAACTACAGGCGCGAAAGAGGCAGGAAAACCCGTGACAGATTTTACAGGATACAATGGAGGTAACCCAACGTCTTCCTATTCTGACAATGCAGCACTGATTACAGCAAAAAATATCTCTAAGGTAAATGACCGTTTTTATAAAGATCCTACCAATGAGCCTTCTTCTGTCTTAAGTTATTCCGAACTGGAATTTATCCTTGCTGAAGCAGCAGCCAGAGGATGGATCCCGGGACCGGCAAAAACACATTATGACAATGCCATAAAAGCGAGCTTTAGTTTTTATCAGACTTATGTAAAAAATCCGGGACAATATTTCTCAGGCTTTAATGTGAATCAGTATCTGGCAACCCCATTAGTCATTTACAATGAGGCTGATCCTCTTCAAACCTCTTTGGAAAAGATCATGACTCAAAAATATATGACGATGTTCCATCAGAGCCAATGGACCTCTTATTATGATTATTTAAGAACAGGATATCCAAATTACCCTCTGCAGACAGGAGTTTCTGCGCCATTCAGATTCAGGTATCCGCAAGCCGAGTACAGCTATAACAGCACCAATTTAAAAGCCGCACTGGCTGCCCAGTACGGAGGAAATGATAATATCAATTCTAAACCATGGTGGCTGCAGTAAGAACTTAATATTTATATAAAAAACAGATAAACCGCAGGAAAATCCAATAACTTGCGGTTTATTTCTTATTTTGATTGAACATGAACAGAAGAGAATTTTTAGAAAAGTCAAGCCTTTTGCTGGCCGGGCTGGGAACTTCAAGCGTTCTTCACCCTGCTATTTTAAAAGCACTGGCCATTGAACCGGCAGCACTGTCTACTTTTTATGATGCGGAACATGTAGTGATCCTGATGCAGGAAAACCGTTCTTTTGACCATGCTTTCGGAGCATTGAAAGGAGTAAGGGGCTTCCTTGACAAAAGAGCTTTCATTAAAGAGGATGGACATTCCGTTTTTTTTCAAAAGGATGATGCAGGAAAATATGCTGCTCCTGCAAGATTAGATCTCAGAAATACTAAATCTACGTGGATGAGCTCTCTGCCCCATTCCTGGTCGGATCAGCAGAAAGCATTAAACAAAAGAAAATATGACAAGTGGCTGCAGTTTAAAGCCTCCGGAAATAAAGACTACAAAAGTATTCCGCTTACTTTGGGCTATTATAATCGGGAAGATCTTCCATTTTATTATCAGCTGGCAGATGCATTCACCATATTTGATCAATATTTTTGCTCTTCACTTACAGGAACCACTCCGAACAGACTTTTTCACTGGTCCGGTACTCTCAGGGAGCAACAGAACGGCAAAGTAAAAGCGAATGTCTACAATGAAAACATTGATTATGATAAAGCCAGACAGGCACGCTGGAAAAGCTTTCCTGAATTATTGGAGGAACAGAATGTTTCGTGGAAAATCTACCAGAACGAGATCAGTCTTCCCAAAGGAATGTCCGGAGAACAGGAAGCGTGGCTGAGTAATTTCACCGATAATCCCATTGAATGGTTTTCAAAATTCAATGTCAAATTTTCAAAAGGCTATTATCAGAATATTCCTAAAATTATTGCTTACCTGAAAGAGGAAACCGGAAAAAAACCGGATCAGAAGAAAAAACTGGAAGCAATGATTGCTGAGCTTGAAGAAGACCAGATCAAATACGCTCCCGAAAATTATTCCAAACTTTCACAGCAGGAAAAAAACCTTCACGAAAAAGCCTTTACAACTAATAGTAATGATCCTGACTATTGGAACTTAGAAATCGGAAGTGACGAAAACGGAGAAAGGCTGGTCGTTCCGAAAGGAGATGTACTGTTCCAGTTCCGCAAAGATGTGGAAGAGAAAAAACTTCCGCTGGTTTCATGGCTGGTGGCTCCTGAGCATTTTTCTGACCATCCGGGATCACCATGGTATGGCGCCTGGTATATTTCGGAGGTTTTAAATATTCTTACCAAAGATCCTGAAACCTGGAAAAAAACCATTTTCATCATCAATTATGATGAAAACGACGGCTATTTTGACCACGTTCTTCCATTTGCCCCACCGCTCAACCCGAGCCAACCGGTTGATATGAATGGTAAAGAAGGGGTGGAATATGTGGATAAATCCCAGGAATACATGTCTGTTCTTCCATTGAAAGACCATGAAAGAATAGAAGGCACTGTTGGTTTAGGCTACAGGGTTCCGATGATCATTGCATCACCCTGGACGAAAGGCGGCTTTGTCAATTCTGAGGTTTCCGATCATACTTCCGTTCTGCAGTTTCTGGAGAAATTTATTCAGAAAAAATACCGGAAAGATGTTAAAGTTGACACTATCAGCGACTGGAGAAGGGCGATTTGCGGCGATCTGACTTCTGCCTTTAATTCTTCCAATACACAGGCTCCGCAGATGGATTATCTGGATCAAAAAGATTATGCAAAGACCATCAATGCTGCCAAAAGCAAGCCTGTTCCGGATCTTAAATGGTATAAAGAAAATGAAATCAGCGACAGTCTTCTTGAAATTCAGGAAAGGGGGATCAAACCTTCCCATCCGCTTCCTTATCATTACCATGTCAATCTGGAAAACAGCAAGATCAAAATGACCAATTTAAAAGAAGCCGGAGTTCCTTTGTTAGTTTATGACAGAATGCAATTGAATAGCAATAATTATCACTTCTCTTATGCTCTTTATTCTAGACAGGAGCTGTCACATACTGTAAATTCCGGAAAATATGATTATGAAGTTTTCGGGCCTAATGGTTTTTTCCGGAAATTCAGCGGAAATAATCCTGACATAGAAGTACAGCTGATTGATAACGGTTTGAAGAATCAGGCAGAATTGGTTTTCAGAAAGAAAAAGGCAAACGTATCTGTTGTTTTGGAAGATCTGTATGAAAAGAAGAAAAAAACAATCGCCTTACATCAAACAGAAGAAAAAATAACAGTTGATCTCAATAAAAATAAAGGTTGGTATGATCTAAAAGTAATATTTGATGATCATATCTGGCATTTTGCCGGAAGAACGGAAACCGGAAAAGTTTCCATTTCAGATCCTCACTGGGCATAACAAAAAAATGATAAGAAGTAAAGCCTTACACAAATTGTGTAAGGCTTTTGTTATGATTACAATCATAGATTAAGATGCTGGTTTTATATAATTTACATGTAAGTATTTTAATGAATAATAGAATATTGTAATGAAATAGTTAATAATATTTAAAAAAGATAATTTTATTGATATTATTGACTGATTTTGATTAAATTCACCTAACTAATTAACAGCGTCATGAAAAAATCAACATTAAGCCTTGCAGTATGTTTTATTACTGCTGCAATTTCCGGCAACTTACAAGCGCAGGATACCAATACTGACAATCACACCATCACAATTTCTATTCCTGAAGTTGCATTGGTAGATATTGAGCCAGCTGCAACGAAGAACATTACATTGGGATTTACAGCTCCAACAGAAGCAGGTAATCCTATTACTCCGACTACTTCCAATAACACCCTTTGGCTGAATTATTCATCTATCAAATCTGTGGCAGATCCTACACGTAATGTATCTGTGAAGGTAAATGCTCTTATTCCCGGAATTGACATCAATGTAACTGCAGCAGCGGCTACAGGTAGTGGTGGAGGTACATTAGGTACACCAGCAGCTCAGCTTACACTGAGTGCAGCAGACCAAACTATTATTTCAGGGATTGGAAGTGCTTACACAGGAAACGGGGCCAATAATGGCCACAACCTTACATATGCCCTAGCTGCAGGAAGCGGACCTGGAGGAGTAGCGGTATATGCAGATCTGCAGGCAACAGCTAGTACTGTGGCTACGGTAACTTATACGATCGCAGATAACTAATCTCATTTCAATTTAAGATAAAACAAGAAGAAGTCGTTTATCAGCTTCTTCTCGGTTTTATATGGTCAACGATTAAATTCTAAACTTTTACATGATTATGATAAAGCGTATTTTTTTTCTGATGTTCCTGATGCTGCAATTTAGCTTTCTACATGCGGGTATCGTGGTCCTGAACGGTCTTACCCATACTTACAAAGTGGAAAACGGAAAAGTATATAAAGGAAAAATTGGGATTGAAAATACAGGAAGCACTCCGCAAAATGTAAAATTATTCTTACAGGATTTCACCTATAAGGCCGACGGATCTATACATTATACCGAAATACGTACTAATAACAGAAGTAATGGCGACTGGATAAAACTTAATACCAATCTGATCACTCTGAAGGCAAAGGAAAAAGCCGAAGTATTTTATGAAATTACCGTTCCCAACCAGCCTGCCGATCCCGGAAGCTATTGGAGCGTTATTATTGTAGAACCTGTAGAAGAGATTAAGCCCAGCAATGATAAAGCAGGAGTAAATATTACTTCTGTGATACGCTACGCTATCCAGGTGATCACTGACTATGAATCTGAAAAAGCAAAACCTGACCTAAAATTTGAAAGTGTAAAAGTAGAGAAAGAAGACGGAAGACAAACCGCAAAAATTGCCATAGCTAATAACGGCGATCTCTATTGTAAATCCTCTGTAGCCATTGAAATCTACAACCGTAAAACCGGAGAACGATTGGGAAGCTACTCGAGCATTGCAATGGGATTGTTACCCCATACCTCCAAATCATTCCATATTGATATCAGCAAAGTTCCGGCAGATCAATACAAAGCAGTCCTGATTGCCACCGATGAAGAAGAGAATGCATTTGCTCTCAATGTGGAATTAGAAGTTAAGAATGATTAAAACCTGGATTTTATATATCGTCCTACTATCACTATTCCCGGCACATATTTTTTCTCAGCAGCTGCCCAATGCATTGGCCAGTAAAAAAGATAGCCTAATGCCGGGCATGTCTACTTCTATTTCCTTTGCCTTAGAAAACACGTCAGCTGAAAACAAGATATATGATATTACTGTTACTGCTTCAAGTCCTTTCCTCACCCCTATTTTAGAAAAAGCGGAACTCAAAATACCAGCCAACGAAAAAACAGTTTATATTGTTCCTATCCGAATTGCAGCGGAAGCAGCACAAGGCATATATTCGGTTATTCTACACGGAAGAGATCAATATGACGGAACGGTTTTTACCAAAATCTCCCAGGTTCGTATTTCCGGAAACAGAAAGCTTAGTCTTACTTCATTAAATTCGCCGGAGTTCATCAGAGCCGGTGAAACGATCCGGGCATCCTTTCTTTTAAAAAACAACGGAAATATAACTGAACGACTCATTCTGGAAAGTAAAAATGCCGTAGTTGACCATGATGCATCTATAACTTTAGCCCCGAACGAATCAAAAATAATTAATATCTATAAAATCACGAATGCAGAACTTGGTCAAAATGAATTTCAGAATCTCAACCTTTCCGTTTACTCACCGGACAATCTTAAAGAAAATCAGACAACCTATGTCAGCGTAAAAGTGATATCGGTAAAACCTGTAGAAGACGATATTTACCACAGGCTTCCTGTTTCCGCTTCCTTATCATTTATCGGGATGAAAAATATGGGCATTTACAATGACGGATTTCAAGGCGAAATATATGGGAAGGGAAGTCTGGACAAAGAAAATAAAAACCAGATCGAATTTCGCGCTGTATCTCACAATCCTGTAGAATTTAATTCTTTTACTCAGTATGAAGAATATTTTGTTAATTACAAAAGAAATAACTTCTTTGTTCATCTGGGTGATAAAATGTATTCAGCTTCTTTTTTAACTGAATTTGCAAGATACGGCCGTGGAGCAGAAATTCGTTATGATTTAAAAAAAATCAGCTTTGGTGGCTTTTATAATCATCCCAGGTTTTTTCGGGATATTAAGGATGAGTTCAATATTTACTCGACCTTTAAAATCCACAAGGAGTCTGAAATCACTGCAGGATATCTTTACAAAATTCCGCGGAAGGAAGAAATTAATTTCGGAAATATCAGACTGAATTCTGAAACTCATCTTCCCTACACTGCAGGGAAATTCAAAATTTCAAAAAATATAAGTTTTTCCGGAGAGGCTGCATATAGCAAAAATGAACAATTAGAAGGAACAGCATATATGGCTCAGGCTCAGGCTTCTTTTGAAAAGCTTAATGGCAATGTAATGTACATGCGGGCCAGTCCTGAATTTGCAGGCTACTTTACCAACACCAGCACGTTTAACGGAAACCTGCAGTATAATGTTTCTAAGAAAATTAATGTATTCGCCAATTATGTACAGGATGCCAAAAATTTTCAACGGGATACTTTATTTCTTGCAGCGCCATACAGAAGCTTTCTTCAGTATGGGATACAGTACAAATATCTTCCAACCGGTCTGGTAACGTTTTATAACGGGTTTCAAAAGTATCAGGACCGTCTGGAGCCTAAACAGTTTGATTATTATGAACAATATTTTAAAGTAAGTATTGATCAAAAGGTAGGAATGTTTCAGGTAAACCTTCAGGGACAGCTTGGAAAGACCAATAATTACCTGAGTGGATTTAATGGAAATTCCAGTTTCTATACTACCAATATATCCTTTGAAAAGTTTAGAACTTCCTTCAATCTCTATGCAAGCTATGCCATTACTTCGAGATATCAGTTGCAGAATCAGAAGCAGATTTATTATGGGGCCAGAATCTTCAGCAGGTTTACTGATAAGACCAGTTTAAGTCTTTTTTACCAGAATAACTATATGCCGGAAGAATATTTCAGGGACAGGAATCTTTTTGAAGTATTATTTCATCAGCAGGTTTTTCCTGGCAGTGATATTGATCTTTCGGGCAGGTATTCATTACAGCGCGGTGAGCTGGGTAATAAGGATTTTGTATTTTCTTTACGTTATACTCTGCGCCTTAATGTACCGGTAGAAAAAACTGCCGAGTATACTTCTTTGGCAGGAAACATCAGTAACCTGGGGGTGAAAAAGACAGAAGGAATCAAATTAATGCTTGGAAGCCATTTATCCATTACAGACAAAGAAGGGAATTATCTTTTTAAAAATATTGTTCCTGGAGATTATTTTCTTGAAATAGACCGTTCTACAACAGAAATTAATGATATCCCAGATATTTCTTTGCCTGCATCATTGCATCTCATTAATAAAGAGAATACTTTCAATTTCGGACTCACTACTGCATCTACTATTAAAGGGATTATCCTACTTTCTGAAGATGATGAAAAAAATAAATACAGCTTTGTACAGCTTCAGTCTAAAACAGAAAAAAAGAAGAGACAAAGCATCATTATTGAAGTATCAGATGGTGAGCAGACTTACCGCAAAATAGCATTTATTGGAGAAACATTTGATTTTACTTATTTGCGGCCAGGTGAATGGAAAGTGAAACTTTACAGAAACGGTTTGGACAAACGGTATAAAATAGCTGCTGACTCATTTCAATGCAGTCTTAAACCGTCACAAACACAGAATATAGCTATTCATATCGTCAAGCAGCAAAGTGAAATTAAATACCAACAGGAAACAATTAAGGTGGGCTACAATGAAATAAAAAAGAAAAAATGAAATTAAAAGAACCTATAATATATCTGACTTTCTTTATGATCCCCTGCGCAATATTTTCTCAGAGCACTATCGCTGTGACACTTCCTCTTGTGACCTTAATGGATATAGAACCTGCCGGAACATTTACTCTGAATTTTACGGCACCTACTGAGGCTGGCCAGGCTTTAACGGTCCCCCCAGCCAATACTACCAAATGGGTTAATTATACTTCAGCTATTGCATCGGGAGGACTTACGAGAAGAATTACAGCCTCTATAAATCAGTTAATCCCCGGAGTCAGCATAAGAATACAGGCAGCTGCAGCTTCTGGTGCCGGTGGCGGAGTATTAGGGACATCATCCGGGCTAGTTACCCTGTCTACAACTGCTACAAATATCATTACAGGAATAGGTGGTGCATTTACCGGAACCGGAGCTAATAACGGCCACAGATTAACAATCAGTCTTGCTGTAAGCACTTATGCTAATCTTTCTGCCCATACCAATACACCTATTGTTATAACTTATACTATCACGGAATAAAATGAAAAAAGGAATGAACCCTATTGCTATTATAGCTCATCGCAAAATATTTTCTATAAAGTATTATATCTGCTTTACTTTCTTTTTCATATTCTGTTCTCACAGTAAAGCACAATCTGTAACAGTTCCTGTTACCAACTGGAATGCTACCATTCCCGCAATTACAGAAGCGGGAAGTGACTATAGCGGGACTTATAGCAGCCCGACGAACCAGGCTAGCATTAATGTTGGTTTACCGGCATTACTTGGAAGCGTCAAAGTATATGTACATTATGAAGGTAACCCTACCTGGAACAGTTCTTTGGTTTTATCTGCAAAAAGAACAAGCAATGGATCCACACTTTGTGTAGGGTGTGCTATATCGGGTGGAACTAATTATATTACCGTTCCTCTTACTGCTGTTGAATTATTCAGAATATCCACTATTTTATCGGTTACATCTTATACTGGTATTAATATACAATACCAGGTAAGCGGTGTATCTGTAACGCTTCCTTCAGCAACTTATAACAGTAGAATAGTTTTTACCGTAAGTAATTAATGAGTGATAAGTTATTATGATGAGTTACCTGATTGGAGGTATAAAACAAAAAAAAGTCTCATACAAACTGTGTTGTATGAGACTTTTAATAAAAACTGGCGGCGGCCTACTCTCCCGCTTTCGCAGTACCATCGGCGCTGGTGGGCT
>NZ_QNFY01000023.1 GCF_003290185.1 Chryseobacterium lathyri
AGACTATGTAGAAATTACGAACTCCTAATGGAATCCTCTGAAAACATGGTCAAATTATCTGCTATAAAATTATTATTGAATAAAATTTAAACAGGCTCTAAAACACAATGAGAAAAAAAACATTATTTATGGTTTTATCCATAACCACATTAGTGGTTTCCTGCAAAAAATCTAATAAGACACCCCAGATTTCAAGTACCTCTATAGAACAATTTGTAGATAAAAATACTACTTGGAGACATTTGGAAGATATTCAGAAAATTGCGGATAAAAATCAGAATCACAGGAGCATAGGAAGCTCCGGAGGAATAGCTACTGCTAATTATATTGTTGGACAACTTGAATTATTGGGACTAAAACCCATCAAGTTACCTTTCGAAATTGAAGGGAGAAATAATAAGAAAATCAAGGGGCAGAATATTGTAGTAGAAATTCTAGGAAAGAGTGATAAAGTGGTCATGTTCGGGGCACATTATGACTCTGTAGAAATAGGTCCGGGGATAAATGACAATGCTACCGGAGTTGCTATTTTACTGGAATTGGTTTCTGCTGCTAGAAAAATGAATATCCAACCTGAAAAAACAATACATATTGCTTTTTGGGATGCTGAAGAAGAGGGTGTTTTAGGATCTGCTAGTTATATTAAACAACTTTCAGAACAGGAGAAAAAGAGAATTAACAGCTATATCAATGTGGATATGGTAGGGATCCGGAAATTCTTGTTTTGGATGGAGATGGAAGCAGCATTCAATAACTTAAGGATAACTTTAAGAACAGCGGCATGCCAGAGAAAGAAATCAATGCAATGTTAGAGGGTATGCCTAAGCCTCATCCGGGTTCTGCTGAATTAGAAAAGATTGTAGAAAATTATCTCAAGGGGCAAAATATCAAATATACAGATGATTTAATAACCTCTTTAAGTACGGATACCGCTCCTTTTTTCCAGTTGTCTCCAACTGTAGGTATTGTAATGACTCATGATATAGAAGAAGAAAATGGAGTTTTATTATTCGCTCCATGTTATCACCAAGCATGTGATAATATCAGTAATGTAGATAGAAAATCTTTTAATATCGCTTTAGGGCTTATTAGTCACCTTGCAGATAAGCTAGCCTTTAACTAAGACTTTGTATTGGAGTTGTTATATTTAACAAGACAGTATATTTATACTAGTTTTTTAATGATAACTATTATATTTGAAAAGCATAAATGAATCAATTTGTAGCAATTTTCAAGAGATAAATTAAGTTACCTTATTTTATCATTTGTTTAAAATATATTATCAATGCGGATTTAAGGAAAGAATTCGAACCCCTCACTGGTAACCACTATTTTGATCAAATTAATACAAAATGCTATAAAATATATTTTACAACATTTTTTCAATATTACCTCTAAAATGTGATATTACATACCAAATTGGTATTCAACTATTTGCTGCTAATAAACTTTTTAAAGAATTCATGTCTTCAGCTACTTTTTTATCCGAAATTTTAGCATAATGCTGAGTTGTTTTAATACTTTTATGACCTAGCATTTTACTGACACTTTCCATAGATACATTATTTCCTAATGTTACTGTTGTGGCAAAGGTATGTCGGGCGACATGAAATGTAAGTTTTTTATTGATTTCACAATTATCGGCAATGGTTTTCAAATATTCATTGATTTTCTGATTGGTATAAACAGGCAGTAATTTACCTGCTTCCAAAGCGAGAGGATGATTTTCATATTTTCGGATGATTTCTTCAGAAATAGGTAACAAAGGTATATTTGAAATAGTACTGGTCTTTTGTCGGTTGGTCATAATCCATAAGTTACCATCAATTCCTGTAGAAATATGATCTTTCGTTAAATTATAAATGTCAATGTATGCTAGGCCTGTATAACAACTAAAGATGAAAATGTCTCGAACCAGATTTAATCCCTGACCTACAAAATCTTTACTCTGCATAGTTTTAATTTCCTCATCTGTAAGAAAATTTGCGGTAACCTCATTGAATTTTCCTTTATAATACATTACCAGATCTTTTTCAATCCAATTATTATGATAACATATTTTCAGAATCTTTGCCAGATTTTTGGTATGCTTAACTGTAGAATTATTATTACATTTTGCCACCGTTCTAAGAAAGAAATCAAAATCATTGAGGAATGCAGGTTCTATTTTTTTGATATTGATATCTGACTTTTTAAAAAAATTCCATAAGAACTTTTTTAAATGAGATAAACAGGTTTTATAATTTTTGAGAGTAGCCAGTGCATATTCTTTTCCAATGAGTTTTTCCATTCTGTTGTTATGTTCTTGAAAAATCGGGATTAAGTAGCGTTCGGTATCTTGCTTTCCTGTTAAAAGGTTTTTCACGTCAGTTGCATCAAAAGATTCGCTTGATAAAACAAGATTTCTTTCGATTTCAAGGATCTTTGATGATAGAACATCAAAATACTTGTTTATTGTGCGTGCCTCCTCAGAATTGCCTTTTAAACGGCTCATTTCCGGACTCCATTTAGAAGCATCCACAGTTTTACCTGTTGAGAATTCAGCTCGTTTTCCATTAACTGTAATTCTTAAATAAACGGGTACACACAAATTACTTTTTGCTTTAGATTTTTTAGCATAGAATAATACTGAAATTTTAGTGTTCATGATTATTGATTTTAAAGGTTAAATTACTTTTCGGTGACCCTTTAGTCAAGATGTTCAAATTTTGAACAGGCTTGCTTTGATAGTGGGACTTTCGGAGAAATTCGGTTACCTAAAAAATTAATATGCTCAGGTAACCGAAAAGGTCACCTTCAATTTGAGAGAAAATGGTTTATTTTGATATACCATTTAAAAAAGAACCCCCTCAAATCATACAATTTGAGGGGGAGTGTTAGAAATTGTCTCATTTCTTGTGGTTTCTCCAGGAATCGAACCAGGGACACATGGATTTTCAATCCATTGCTCTACCAACTGAGCTAAGAAACCAATTGTTTCGTTGTTTAACGTGGGTGCAAAAATAGAACTTTTTGCAATATCGTGCAAGTTTTTTATAATTAATTTCAAAAGTATGGGTAAAGATATCTTTTGTGATTTGTATTTGCTTAAAAATCAATACAGTCATTTTATAATCCTTTCTTTATTTTCTTGTGATCTTCGCCCCATATTTCCAATTGATCCAAAACAGGGATCAACTGTCGCCCGATTTCCGTTAATTCATATTCTACTCTTGGAGGAACTTCTGCATAGACCTTTTTTAGAACCAGCCTTTCTTCTTCCATTTTTTTGAGCTGCATGGTCAGCATTCTTTCACTGATATTTGGGATGCTGTTCTTGAGTTCAGAAAATCTCAGTTTTCCTGTTTTAAGGCAGTAGCAGATTGAAAGAATCCATCGGCCACTGATCAGGTTTACAGCATATATCTCAGAACAGCTAAGCTCCAGACCTTTTTTATTTTCTTGATTGGTTGATGATTCTTTAATGCTCATACTTACTTTTTTGTTTGTTCCACACAATTCATTGAGTGTTTGGAGACCCGATATTCATCATATAAATTTACAAAAATAAAAAGATTGACAGTTGAGCCAAAACTTAAAATTCGTTCATCCAAAGCACATTACATAATACAATGGATTTCAATAGAATTGATAAAGACCTGAAGAAAAGTATAGATAGTTTTCCGTTTTCATTGGAAATCAATCAAGCTGAATTTCTTAATAACCCGGAAATCATTCAGAAAGAGAAAAAAATATGGGCAAAGAATAATCCTTTTAAGGGGCCTGATAAAATTAATGTGAAAGATATTTTCATAGAAAGCTCTTTTGATAATCATTCAATAAGACTTCATATCTATCAGCCGGAAGAATTTGATAAAAATAGAACTATCATTTATTTTCATGGAGGAGGATATGTCTTTGGCCTTCCGGAACAGGTAGATAACCAGATGTTTGAATTAGCAGAGCATCTTAATGCTACAATAATTTCGGTTGATTACAGGCTGTCTCCGCAATATAAATTCCCTGTTCCGGTACTGGACGGATTTGACTCGCTGGAGTGGACCATTGAACATGGTGCGGAACAGCTTGAAATCGATCCGAATCATATTGTTGTTTTTGGGGCAAGTGCCGGTGGGCATCTGGCTGCGGCTGTTACCCAGATGGCTAATGATAAAGGAATAAAAAATATAAACCATCAGTTTTTATTATATCCGGTGATTCACAATAAGCTTAATACCTTTTCCATGAATGAATTTACAGATGCTCCTTTATGGAATAAAAAATATGCAGAAACCGCCTGGCTTCATTTTTTGGGAAATGATAATAAGGATAAAAGTATAAAGTATGCAGATCTTACGAACTATAATGCCTTTCGCGATCTTCCAAGAACAACAATAGTAGCCTGTGAGCTGGATCCTTTAAGGGATGAAAATATAGAATTTTCACAACTTTTATATAGGGCAGGAGTCAAAACAGAGTTGTGGGTGATACCGGGAGCATTGCATGTATTTGATCTGTTTGATTCTCCTTTAAACGACAGATATAAGGAATTCCTTTACAGCCGTATATTTTAATCATATTAAGAATAATATAAATGATAAAGTTAAGAGATAAAAAACCAGCCCTGCTTCTGATTGATATTCAAAAAGGATTTTTGGCTGAAAAGTACTGGGGTGGAAACAGAAATAATAAAGATGCAGAAAAGATCAGTGGAATATTGCTGGAAAAAGGGAGAGAATTGGGACTCCCGGTTTTTCATGTCAGACAAAGCTCTGTGAATCCGGAATCTAAATTGCATGAATTGGACCCGGGTTTTCAGTTTAATGATCATGTTCTGCCTCAAAATAATGAACCTGTTATTACAAAAAATGTAAACAGTGCCTTTACCGGAACAGATTTAAAAGAAAAGCTGGACCAACAGAATATCAATACTTTAGTGATTGCAGGAATAACTACCAATCACTGTGTTTCAACGACGACAAGGATGGCTGGAAATTTCGGGTATGAAACATATGTAATTTCAGATGCAACAGCAGCATTTGACAGGGTAGGGATAAACGGCGAAAAATATGATGCCGAGCTGATCCATCTGACTGCCCTTGCCAATTTAAATGATGAATTTGCTTCCGTCTGGAATTCAGAAAAATTATTAAAAGAATTGTAGAATTAGCCAAAAATATTAGTGCTAATTTGTGTTTAAATATTTTTGAAAGCCTATCCATAAAAACAAAAAAACCTCTAAATAAATTAGAGGTTTTCAAGTGGTTTCTCCAGGAATATATGTTTTATTTCTTATAGCCTTGTAGTAAGGGGTTTAAGGAAATAGATTTCATTAGGTAACCTAATATTCCACCGAGGAAATTTTAACAATTATTCTCAAATCGTATGATACGAATATAATAAATTTTAACTTGTCAACAAATGTTAAAACAGGATATGTATTAATAATAAACTTCATTTATTTTTTTATGAAATGTTTTTATAATTAATCTTGTAAAAAAAAATATTCAAAATTAGTATAAGGATAGGGATTCTTATGTGACTTCCGTTATATATATCATTTTTCAAACTATTAATACAATATATATCCTGTATAAATAAAAAAAGGATAATAATAAAAAGTATGATATTATAAATTTTCGTTGGTCTAGTTATATTATTAGAATAAACAAAACATCCAATTATATTCATCAAATAGAAAATATATCCTATAATAGATGAATAGAAAATATCTTTAATAGGATAATCTGAAACAATTTCAATCCAGGATAAATCCTCAGATCTAACTATTTTAAAGCTAAAAGTATTATTTGCTAACTGAAATTTTAACAGTATAAAATATGAGAATAGAAATCCCAGCCCTATTAATATTTTTGCAATTGTTCTATACTTTATGCTAATCATATCGTTTTTTTAAGTTTAGTATTCTATTGTTCATAATATTTTCACTAGAAGACTTATATACTAAAGAATTTCTGATTAGTTTTTCTTCATTTAAAGGATAATTAATTTCTTGTGAATTTTCTACAAAATTATTGTATTCATTTTCTAACCATTCTTCAATACCAAAGTATTTATAAGCGTTAGGAAAATCTTTGCTTATTTGTTCAGTAGTTTCCCCTGCTTTAAATCTTTCCCATATTTTAAAATTAGTAGCAATATTTGATTTAATTGATAATAATTCTTTTAACTTATCACCTATTAAATCCATGCTATGTTCTAAATGTATAAGTTTATTCATTAATGCATGAGCTTCTTTATACCAAGGGAATTTAATTTTTATCCTAAAATCATTTTCATAAACTATTACAAAGCCCTCAAGATTTTTTATATTTAAGCTTTCTAGTTCCTTCACGTTAGAAATATTTTTTAACTCCGAAGTCCAGTCTTTTGATATTTTAAATCCTACTTCTTCAAGCGGTAAACTGCTTCCTGTATTAGTATCAATTACACCAATCAAAATTAACTCTTCTTCATTTCCATAATCTATTAAGACTTGAGATTCAGGATATATAGCCTCAAAAATATATGTTCGATCTCTTTTTAGTTTCTTAAATAAATGAGAATATTTTGCGTGTAGAATTTCAGTAGCTCTTTTGGCTTTTACACTAGTGAAAGATCGCTGAGTAGCAAGATAAGGAACATCATCAATCCAATATAAAATTGTTAAAGTGCCATCTACCTTTTCGTATACCTTATAAGGGAGATTTGGTAACTTTAGAATCTGTCCTTCACTAAATAAAGCAGTATCTTCTGATAAATAAGTTCTAAAAGTAAAAAATTTTTCAAAAGACCGAGCATGAATTATTCCATTAGAATCAACTATCAACCCCCTCATCATTTTCGTAGTGTCATTCCATACATTCTTTGGTTTTGAATATGGTCCAGAATGATATCCAAAAATATAAAGATCAGCAAGAGGGTGTTTTTCCTTTGTAAATAGCCCATCATCTACATACTGCTCAAAATCACTAAATTTCATCATTTTTTATTTAAATTTGAATTTTCGAATTTACAAAATGGGAGACACAAAAAAAAACATTGATGATATTTTAAGATTTTTACTCCAAAATAATATTGACGAAGTTTCAGAAATTAAAATCAGACAGTTATATGGTTTAAATAAGCAATTAAGTAGGGATCAGCAAATAATATCAATTATTGAAACTTTTAATTTCAAATCAAAAAGGGTTTCTTTGAGATTAGAGGAGTTGAAAGATTTACAGGTTCCATATTTTTTTATTGAGAGTTTTGAAGGAGATTATGTGCTGGTAGAGATTAAAGAACTCATTAAAGCATATAACGATAAGTCAATCTTTGAAAACAAGTTTAAACTCAACCCTAATGGTATTTCCTGTATTTTTTTTGAAAAAAATAGATCTAAGAAATCAAAGTCTTTATTAAATATTATAACAGACTATATAATACCATATAGAAAATTTTTTTACCAAGTATTATATGGTATTATTGTAATAACTCTATTGCAATTTATCTCTCCTTTCTTAATGCAATTATTTATAGATAAAGGAATAATTGTTGAAAATCTAAGTTTAATAAAAATAGTAATATTTGGTCTTTTAGCTGTTCAAATTGGAAAATTCCTAGCTGAATTTGTACGAAGTTGGCTTTATCTTCATATTGGTATACGAATCAATATATCAATGATTTCCGATTTCATTACTAACGTAATGAAACTCCCTATTCATTATTTTAACACTAGTACGATTGGAGAGATTTTACAAAGAGTTGAGGACAATAAAAGAATTGAAAACTTTCTAACAAAATCAATAATTAATTTCATATTTAACATAATTACAATATTAATTTTCTTAATAATTTTAGGATATTTTAATCAAAAAATATTTATTGTTTTTATAGTTGGTAATATATTATTTATAGCTTGGATTCTACTTTTCTGGAGAATTAGAAAAAAAATGGATACAAATATTTTCAAATTTAATTCCAGAAATCAAAATCTATTAATACAACTCTTGCAGAGTGTACAAGAAATCAAATTATATGGAATTGAAAAAGAAAAAAGATGGGACTGGGAGGACAATCAAATAGAATTATATAAGAATAAACAGAAAATGATGATTGTTGAACAACTACAAGACGGAGTTTCATTATTAATTAATGAAAGTAAAAATTATCTAATATTTTATCTATGTGCAATAAGTATCATAGACGGAACAATGAGCTTTGGTATAATGATCGCAATACAATATATCATAGGCCAAACAAATATGCCTATCAGAGGAATTACAAATTTCATTATGGAATATCAAATGGCATTAATCAGTTTTAAAAGAATTAATGATATAAATCTAGATGTTGAAACAAAAAGCAAGTCGGCAATTATAAATAATTTAGAAAACCCTATAAATATTGATTTTCAAAATGTCACATTTCAATATCAAGATTACTCGAAATCATTCAGTTTAAAAAATATTAATCTAAAATTTCCTCCAGGGAAAACTACTGCTATTATTGGTAGAAGTGGAAGTGGAAAAACAACAGTACTGAAACTCATATTAAAATTTTATAATCCATATAAAGGAGATATTCACATCAATGGAATTAATATTAGAACAATTGATATAGAATCTTGGAGAGATAGATGTGGTGCATTGTTACAAGATAGTATAATTTTCAATGATACTATCTTGAATAACATCACAATGGGAAAAGAATATGATTTTGATAAATTAATGAGAATTGCAAAAATGTCTGAAATATTGGAATTTGTCGAAAGTAAGAACGAAGGGTTTAATACGACCCTAAGTTACGGAGGAAAAGGATTAAGTCAAGGCCAAATTCAAAGACTACTCATTGCACGGCTAATGTATAAAAATCCAGACGTTGTTTTATTGGATGAAATTACAAGCTCATTAGATCCCAAAACAGAAAAAAGTATTATGGATAATCTTAAATTTTTCTTTAAGGATAAAACCGTTATTATTATTTCTCATAAAATTAGTACTGTAATGCATGCTGATCATTTTATTGTAATGAATGAAGGGAAAGTGTTAGAATATGGAAATCATGATTATCTTATGGAAAAAAATGGGTACTATGCTTCCTTACATCCCAAAGAATAAAAAGTTAAAATTCCTGTGTCATCACAATATGAAAGAAATTTTGATGTATCTGAAAAATAACTGTTTAACGGAGGGCAAAATATTATATAATTCTCTTTTGGATCAAGAAAAAAAAACTCACGGTCATTCAATTTTATTTTTCTTTTTGTTGAGGAAACGATTAGTGGATAATCAATATGGGTATGCCCTACGAAGGATATCTTTATCTTATTTACTTCCATAAATAGAAAATGAACGGGCAATAATTGATCAATCCTAGTTTTATTCAGAACTAAATTGCCATTAAAATCTGGATATAAAAAGTGTGAATATAATATATTGTTATCAATAATAATATCGTCAGAATTATTAATGAAAGGGAAATTATGTAAATGTAGATTAGTTACAAATTCATCTTGATAGGACCAGATATTATCAGAAATTATTTTTTCATTGGCAATGTATTGTTTCTCAGGATATATAAAGAATGGTATTTTAGGAATTATTTTTAAAAAATTTAATTCATGATTTCCTTTTACAGTTTTAATATCATTATTTAACAACATCTCAATACAACTGTTCGCATCTCTCCTAGACTCATATTTTTCATAGAAAGACGAGAAACCAATATTATCACCAAGTGAATAAACCTTAGATGCTCTATTACAAGAAGAATGCATTTCAAAAAACATCTTCAAAGAATGAATGTCTTCATGAAGATCCGTAATTATCCAATTTAACATAGTAAAATTAATTATCTACAGCCTTAACAATTTTTAAAAATAGTCTCTCTAAAAGACTTATGTCCATTGTGACAATTTTTGCATTACCATTTAAATCTGGCGTATAAGGTATTTTTTTATTTAAACTGGTTACAAGCCCATGAGTAAGTTTAATCTTCAATTTATAAAAATACTTCCCATCTTTGCTTCTTTCTGGTATAGGATATATTTCGTCTACGGAACCTTCAAGAATTCCATATTCTTCAAAATTAAAGCCATCGAGATAAATTTTAACTTTTTGACCTTTCTTTACTTTACCAGACTGAAAACTCTTCATTAAGCCAGAACAAAAAATATCATTCCTATTTGTCGGAATAATTGTTCCGAATTCTTGACTTTCTGAAATAAACTGTCCATCGCTCCAATTATTATTAAAAACTAGTTTTCCGTTTGTAGGAGAAATAAAACTATTGTTAAATTTCCAATTATTAACTTCCGATCTTAGTCGACTAAAAGAGTTTTCTAATTCTTGCCGATATTTTATCTCATCTTCTTTTATTTGATATTCCAGATTATTAATATTATTTGAAACTTCAATTTCATTCACTGCAACCTGTGAAGTAGTCGTGATATTATTTTGTAGCCGTTTTTGAAATTCCAAAAAATCTTGTTCAGCTTTATTAAGATCACTTTTGGAAATAATGCCTTCTCTCTGTAAGTTCTTAGCTCTGGTTAATTTTTCTCTTTCTACTAGAAGTTCCTGATTTGAAATCTCCCTTTCTTTTAATATATTATTCTTAACCTGTTTGTTTAATAACAATGACTGATGAAGATTATTTTTATTATTTTTTTTAGCTGCGACATTTTCAAAAATGAAAAAATCTTTTCTTTTCTTTAAAAAATCGATATAGTAAGGCTCCAGTTCACCTAAACTTATATTATCTGGTAAAATAAAATTAGGATTTTCAATCAAATTTTGGTTGCTAATACTATCAATTAAATTTGTTAAACTCTTGAGTTGGATTGTGGGATTTTCAATATATGCTAATTCCTCCCCAGCCTTAACTAAACTACCATTATCCAAAAGTAATTTTACATTCCCACTTTTTTTTGAAATAAGCCTCTTAATATGATCTTCACTAACAACATTAATTTCTGCATCTATATATTCTGGATACTTTATAAGATAGCTCATTAATAAAAGAACTAATAAAAACAATAACATAAGTCCTGAGCCATATTGAATAAACCATTTGGGCTTTTTTAACATTAAATTTTTATAATTGGCACTATTGTCTGTATTCATTATATTGTGTTTTTAAAAAGAAATAAACATAGAATGATTTGTCGTTATGCAAACCAATCATCTTAAATATTCTTGTGAGAAATTGTTCAAGTATTAAAAAATCATCATTTATGTTTTCTGCAAAATTATTATAAAAAGCACTCATTGTAGAAAAACCACCTTTGTCAGTATTATCTTGGAATTTATGGAAAAGGATATTACATAATTCGTCAGATAACTTCACAAAATTATCTTTTTTTTCCTGATATCTATTATGAATTTGAATACATTTAAAATCATATTTTAGCAAAATATTCTGCTTATATTTTAGTAATGTGAAGAAATCAAATAACATATTAATATCATACGCTGTAGGAAACCATAATTCAAAAAGAAATTTTAAAAAAGACCGATGAATATTAGAATTAATTTTATCTAATATGCTATTTATTAATACTAGCGCAATAATACTTTTATCCTCAAGGAAAATATCATGATTGTCTATGAAGTATTTTGTAAATGATATATTAAACTTCCAACTATCCTTCCTTAAGGAATTAGTTAAATAATCATTTTTAATTTTAATATTTTTAATATCTATAGTATTAATATGATAATCGTCTGCTAATATTTGGATTATTTTATAATTTTTATGTGAGGTCGTAACTAATATTGATAATTCTAATTTATTGTCTATTATAGAATAGCTAAGAATACCAAACCTGGTGGCAAACTTTCTATTCCCCTCATGATAAGAAATGTTTATAACAATTAATGGAAATTCTACTTTTATAATAATTTCTTTTTCACGGATTGTAGACCCTAAAAATTTTTGACAATATTCTTCATCAAGGTATTTAATATTTAAAACATTCTTTACCAATGTAACAAAATCTCTTGAATCAGAAGTATTGATGGCTTTTTTGACTACTCTTTCTAGTTGTACATATAAATCAGGATAAAGCTTGTTAAGAACATTCAACTTATTTTTTGAATTACCAACAAATTCACCGCTCTGATTTATAAGATAATGTATTAAAAGTGAGACTGTATCATTTATTAAAGCATTTTGTTCTAAGTAATTTTCGATATTTGATTCAAGATCACTTAGGTAATTATTAACTTTTATAAAGATTCTGTTTTTTTCGTTGATATCCATAAAAGGATACAAAATGTGATGTAAATAATTGACATACTCTTTTAAAGATTTACCATAAGCATTTCTATCCCTTATAATTTCTCCAGTTTTTATCATATTATACAATGTTCCTTTAAGGGATAGAATGTCATTTTTTAAAACTTGATCTAAATCTGCCGTAGAAAGAAATATGAATTCATACAATCTTTTTTTGACAAGAATTTTCTCAGTATACGAGGTGTTGATTTCAGAGGTCAATATTACTACATCAATGTCTGATTTTTCAGTAAATTTTTTTTCGGACAAGACACTTCCTGTTAAAAAAATACAATTAACATCTTTTTCCGCAAAAAAAATAAGAACATCTTTTATGATTGAGTTTTTCATTTTATTTAGAATTAATATAAATTTTGATCAAATAAGCAAACATTACAGTGCTATATTAGGAATTTTTCTATTTTTGACCAAAACATTTAAGTATGAATAAAAATTATGACATCGCTTCACATGAGCGTTTTCACATATTTCCTTTTGAGGGGAAATTCTTTGTTTTTGACGTAGAGACAGTTCTAGTTTATAGCATAGAAAAAGATCTATACGAATTTTTACTAGATAAGGACAGTTCGTTTATTGAAAATTTTCTAAATTCAAAGAAGATTGACAAGAAAATTCCAAACCAAGAAGACTTAGAAGAACACCCATTAACTAATATCTCTCTCAATGTTGCTCAAGTGTGTAACTTAAGTTGTGTTTATTGTTATGGTGTTGATGGAGAGTATGGGTTGAAAGGGAAAATGAATGAAGAAACAGCCTTTAAAAGCATCGATTTTTTAGTAAAGCAATCCAAAAACCAAAAAAATATCACAATAACATTTTTTGGAGGTGAGCCAATGTTAAATTATCCTCTAATAAAGAAGTGTGTTGATTATTCCAGAGAGCAAGCTGAGAAACATAACAAAGCTATTAAATTCAGCATTACTACGAATGGTACTAAATTTAACAAAGAAGTCAATAAATATCTAAATGACAATAAATTCAATGTTATAGTTAGTTTTGACGGTGACCAGGAAACTCAAGATAAAAACAGACCTTTTAGAGGAGGGCAGGGTTCTTACGAGAAAACACTACCTAAGATACAGGAGTTTTTAAAGTCTAGAGACGGAAATGCTACTGCTAGGGCAACAGTTACCAATCATACAAGCGATCTTAAGCTATTAAAAACAAGATTGAAGGAAATCGGTTTTAAACATGCAAATGCAACTGTTGCAACAGTGTCGGAATATGCAAATGATAATAGAGGAGTTTCATCAATTAACCTAGAAGATGAAATGATGAAAGATATTTATGATGCTGAAAATAATGAAGCAAGAGAAATCCTAGCCTCAATAAAAGGCAGGAAATCCCTTAATGCACTTGGAAGCAGTAAGATTTTAAATCTTGTATTTTCATTAAAAGAAAAAGAAAAAAACAAATTTGCTTGTGGTGTTGGAAGAAGAATGGTTGGTATTGCAATTAATGGAGATGTATATCCTTGCCATCGATTCGTTGGAGAGGATAAGTTTAAGTTAGGTAACGTAGATAACTTTGAGGAAGGACGAAGAAAAGAATATTCTGTGAGTTTCTTAGATAAACATCCTGTTTGCTCCAAATGTTGGGCAAAATATCAATGCGGAGGTGGAGGCTGCATTCAAGATAATGAGGTAATGAAAGGAGATGTTGATAATATTAATACAAGACATTGCTCAGAATTGAAGCATCAGTTAAAACATGCCATTAATATTTACAGCGAGTTAAATGAAGATGACAGAGTTTTTCTATTTTCTAAATAAAATTTATACTAAAAATGTACTTTACATATAAAAACACAGGTTATATTTATATTGAACAATATAATAATATTTTCCAGGTAACAAATGAAAAAGCACGGTCAATATTAGAAAAAAAAGATTCTTTAACAACTGAGACTCTAATAAGAGAAGAATTTGGTGAAATTGGAAATAATGAGGGTCAACATAATAAATTTCTTTTGCATGAAGAATATTATTTAAAAAATATAACAAGCCAAGATATTTATGATTTTGAATTTAGCTTCGAATCAAGTACTCAAAAAGATCACTTTGTAGTTTTCAACTTGAGCAATCAAAAAGAGCTTATTAAAGATATTATCTCTTTTCAAGAGGAAAATAAGGATAAAAAAGTAAAGATTCTTATTAGAGAAAATATAGAGAACCTTTTTGATGAAAGTACAATATCTATTTTGTTAGAAAGAAAAATAGACTTTCAGTATTATTCTAATTTTGAAAGTTTGGAAAAGTTTATATCCTCAGGATTCAAAGAAAGAACATTTGTAGAATTAAAAATTAAATCTAGTGAAGAGTTTGATAAGTTCCTAAATTTAAGCATACCCAAAAATATTGTAATAAGTTTTCATTTTGAGAATGTAGATGCAGCTTTAAAAGGAGTTGAACTTGTTAAAAATAAAATTGAAAACTATTTTTCGGAAAGTAATGTTAACATTTCAAATTATTTTGATATAGTAAGAATACTAAAATTCAATTTTGGAAGGTATTATAATCGGGAATATATTTATAAGAATAATGAAGTTAAACTTCATGATATAGGAAATTGTAATACTTGTTGGGCTAAAAAGATTTGTCACCAAACAAGGCTATTTAACTTCTTTGACGAAAGCCCAATTCTAACCCAAACAGATAATAAGAAGTGTGATTTATTAAGAAACTTTGCAGAAAACTTTCTTAAATTATTACTACTATTTAAAGAAGTACAAAATAGTAAAATGAATCCTATTCTAATTGAAAAAGAAGGATATAAAATAAAATTGGTTAATCCATAACAAATAAAAACATCTAATATGAAAAATTTTAAATTGGTTTTAATAGAAAGAAATCACGATTTTAATCAAAGTATCAAAGCTTGTGAGTATCTAGATGTTTACGAACCATGTCTAGTGGATAATCTTTGTGGCGATTGTGGTTCAATAGATACTTGTACTGAAGATGGCATTGTTCCAACATGCGAATACCTTGATATTTATGATCCTTGTGGTGATTGTGGCACTATAGACACTGAAACTTACATTGCTCCAGCACGTAAATATGCAATTAGCTAATGCTTAGTTTCATATAGAATATAATTGAAAAAATATACAAACTATGAAAAATTTTAAACTCGTTCTTTTTTCTGAAAAAGATAAGCAGGAGCTTATTAAAGGTTGTGAATATCTTGATCTTACTCCAGACTCATGTAATATTGAGATTTGTACAGGTAAGGATGATGGTCCATCATGTTCGGCTATAGACATCTGTAATGTATATGACAATTCTCATTGTTCAGTAGCTGACCAGTGCGATAGAGATGGTGATGAAGGTTGCTCATTATCTGATATATGCTACACAAGTGATTCACCAACAGTTGATTGCACATGGGATACTTGTGTTAAAGATGGTTATTGTGGAACAAGTGACTAATAAGTAAAATATTAAAATATTTATAATAAAGAGGGACTATCGAGTAAAAAAGTGGCTATTCACTAAATCATGATGGTCTCTTTTATTTTTTATTGACGGGTAAACTTCCTATAAAGGTTCATACATGCTAATGTTTCGATTAAAATGTAATAAATCATCTTTATTGAGTTATAAAAAAAATGACAAACATTGAACTTAATTGAATAGTATATAATTGTAACACTTATTATAAATTTTAATGAGAAAAGTATTTTTTTTATTGTGCATCCCTTTTCTAATATTTTCACAAAATAAATTTGTGTACGATTTAAATTATACAATATTGGATAATGGTATTTCAATCAATTCAGCAATAAAAATAAGTAAGCCTATTTCTATTTTGGATATTTACCTGGCAAAACCATATGTTGCAGATATTCGGTTACAAGAAAATCATTTAAAATTTGAGCAAAAAGAAACTTCAAATAAATATAAAATCAATATAGCAACCAATGCCAACAAAGAGGTGAATGATTTCACCTTGTCTTATAGCCTAATAAAGGAAAAAAATGATACAGTTGCAAATAGAAATTTCTATTATGATAAAGACCAATTTTATTTATTACCAGACCTAAATTATCTCCCAATAATAGAAAAGCAAAATAAAGATTTTATTTATAGAACGACAGTACAAAATAATAAAAGATACACTTATGTGGATAATGAATTTCAAAATAAACAAAATGAACCACCTTATATTATATTAGGTAATTTCAACATATCAAGGCAAAATAAAATTCAATCTTTCATACCTGTTAATATTAATTATAACAAAAAAAGACTGCTTTCAATATGTAAAGAAATAGAACTTTCATATAAGTATTTTTCAAGGGTATTTGGTATTCCAACAAAAACCCAGAATACATTTAAGCTTTTTTTCTTAAAGAGAACAGGAGGGCATGGGCTTCCCTCAGGACTTATTTTAAATCAGGAATATTTACTTGGAACTGAAGAAAAAATAAGTAAAGGGCTAAAGTCCTTAATTGCTCACGAAGTATCTCATTATTGGTGGGGTACAAATGCTAAAATCCATTCAAGTATTGGAGAAGGATTAGCTGAATATTCAGCTATATCCTATATGGAAGATGTTGAAAATTATGATGTAAAAAAGACATTTCTAAAAAAGAATTTGCAGTTAGACTTGCTACAATCTGAAAAAGTTAAAATTGATACAATAACACCTTACAATACCGATAACTCTTTATACAGATCAATTTCATATGATCGATTACCTATAGTTTTTAGGGAATTAAGCTATAAAATAGGGAAAGAAAATTTTTTAAGTAGATTAAAATCATTATTTGAAAAATATCAAGATCAGGAAAAGGAAATCTCCTATGATGATTTTTTGGACTATTTCAAAGATATTAATTTATATCAGGAATTGGGAAATGAAAATATGAGGGAGTGGCCAGATTTTTATATTAAGAATGTTTCCAATAATAAAATTACATTTGCTGTTGAAAATTTAACTGTAGATAAAAGACTTCCAATAAAAATTATATCTGATCAAGAAAAAGTATATTCTGATGTAATTGAATTCAACGCTAATAATCTAGAGATAAGTAAAAGCTACAACTATAATATTAAGGAAATAATTTTAGACCCAGATTTCAATTTCAATCAAAAAACATCAATCAATGATGTATATTCGAAAAGTCCATTAAATACTTCGTCTTCCAAATATGGAGAAGTTTTTGAAAAAAAATTTTATGACTTTTCAAACATGTTAATTGAATATTTATTTTATAAAAATGTTAGTCTTGATACAATCAACATAAAGAATCAAGAATTGCTGGATAAAATAACAAGCTCAACAAGAAAAATAAAAGTAAAAGGGTTTCTATTATTTGTAGATCAAAAAAAGGATAAAATGAAAATATTTATAGATTTTGAATCTACAAATAAACAAAACAATATAGGTTATATTAGCCTGTCATATATAGAGAAAAACGAAAAAATTTATTTATCCTCTTTTGACAAAATAAAACTTTAAATGCAAAAAAGAATTATTAATTTTCTTATTACAGTACCTGTTAGCTTTTTTTTATTAATTATACTATTAATTACGTTATTTGAAATTCTCATTTTAAATAAATCTTTTTCAATCTTATTTTACACTAGTATTGTGCTAAGTGTCAGTGTTATATTATATTTTTTTTTATATTATTTTTATTATTTTAACACTACTTCATTAAAGATTCTAAAAATTAAATATCAATGGTATTATTTGTATCAAGTTAAGGTAGTTTTTATAGAAGAGTTATTATGGAGATATATGCCTTTCAAACTTTTATTGATGGTCAATCAAGAAAAGTATAACATTATTTTACAATTGGTTTTAACACTTTTATTCACTTATCTACATTTTAGAAAAAAAAATGTAATATATGTCTTAGTATTACTTGAGTTCTTATTTTATTTTTTTATAACATTTCTTATTTTCAATAAGTTTCAATATTTTCTAATTCTTTTTATTCCACATATTCTAAGAAATTTAATTATTGAATATTTGAATGGATTAAAATAAATATTTAATGTTGGAATAACCTTTAGTGTAAATATCTAATAACAAAAGATCAAAATAATATTTGTATTTAAATTGTTTAAGAATTGATATGGCTTCAACCCAATTTTTTGTTGAATTATTCAACTCATAAATCGTAGAATATCCTTCAGTATAACTTTTTCCAGTTAACTCCTTAGTTTTTTTCATATCATCTTCAACTTCTTTTGATAAAATATAATTTTTGAAATTTTGATTTTTATCAAAAAAAATTTTTTTTATGGTATTTGATAAGTCTTTCTTTTCAATCAAAATATCATTGATAATTATATCTTCATTTATTTTTGACTTTTCAACTTGTAGTTTACTTATACCTTTATTAAATATAGGGATAGAAACATTTAACCTGAATTGTTGATAAAAGTTCAGTTGTATTTGTTTAAAAAATTGATACTCATTGTCCGCAACTAAAGAATTAAAGTAAAAGCTTCCAATATTACTAATTAAACTAGCAGTCGGTTTCATAGAGGTTTTAATTATTTCTGTCTGATTTTTAGCAGAATTTAACTTTAACTCTAAGGACTTGATTTTTGGATCATTATTAATAATTTCATCCAAAAGATCATTAATAACTGGAAAATTATCCTCTATATCATCAGGAATAAATTCATTTTCAATCTCAAAAGATTCTTCATCATTGATTTGTAATAAAAGAGCTAGATCTAATAAATTCTTTTTTACATCAAGTAAAGCTATTTGCTCTCTTTGTCTCTCTTTTGAAAGATTGGATTTAGCCTCTAATACTTCTGTTTTTGTTGAATATCCTAATTCAAAACTTTTTTCTACTTTATTAAAAATTTTCAAAGCATCTTGTACAGAGTTAGTTGAAATTTCATGAATTTCTTTACTTAATAGTGTCTTCAAGTATTGGTTAACAACATTAATTGAAATATCTCTTTTAATTGTTTCTATATCACTTAAGCCAGATTGATAATCAAAATCATTTTTTAGACTATTAAACTTGTTTTTACTCCCATTGTAAAGAAACCATTGAGTATTCAACAAAATACTATTATTAAAATTATCATTTCTCCTTGTGTTACCAAAGACATCTTGGTCAGTACCTAATCCTAAATTATTATTCATTAATACAGAAACTTCAGGTAAATATTCTCGATGAGAAATTATTTTATTAAACTTTTGAATTTTATTATATTGAATATACTTTTCAATTTGTGGATTCTTAGCTAAAGCAGTATCAATACACTGTAAAAGACTCAATTTCTGGCAATAAAATATGACTGGTGTAATTACTAATACGATACTGAATATCTTTTTTTTCATCTGTTGTATAAAAGACAAAAATAATAATTCTAGTCCCTAATTTGTACATAAAAAAATCATAAATTTGCTATGATAGTTTTTTAATACCCCGCAATTAAAAGTTGGGGAACTTTTGCGGGGTAAACTTAATAACTATTTTATAGTAATACTTTGTCCCTGAAATACTTCTTGGAACACTTGAAGAGACTCTTAAACTTACTGCCTGTTCTAAAATAATTTGTGACTAGTGTCTATATTTCCTGCAATTGTGTGAAAAATATCGTTGGTGAATTTTATCACGATATAGTCTCTTTTTGTCATTTATGTTTGAAGATGAAAATACTTGGTTGTTGATAAATTATTTACTTTCGATATGTTCATCATCATGATTTGAAAATAGGATTGGTGAAAACTAGTAGTTGAATAAATAAAAAAACTTCATCAATTCACAGAAACTTTGCAGGGGAGGAATGCTATAATTTCTAATTAGAGAAAGCAATTTAATATTGTAGAATGTTATTATTTAACATTATGAAACCTAGAAATCTCATTGCAAAGCTATTTTCAAAGCATATTTCATATGAATATCAACAGGCTTTTTGTTTCCAATCAACGTTTGTTTGAAATGGTGATTTATGATTATTTGCTGAGATATTATAAAATGAGAGTTTTTAAGAACTAGTTTTATAATTTCACTATTGCAGTTGTATTCTCAAATATAAAAAATATATTTCCAATTACTATGACTTGCCATTAAATAAAAAATCAAAGGTTATTATGATTTTTTCTTATTTTGATTTTTTAATTTTGCTTCTAATTCTAATATTTCAAGCTTAATTGTTGCGAGTTGACTTTCATTTTCTTTAGTGACCACTTGATTTATATCTAATTCCAGAAAATTACAAATGTTGACAATAATCTCAATTGTTGGATTGGTTTCACCTCTTTCAATCCGTCCAATATAATCTTTAGAGAGACCTACCTCAATTGCTACCTGAAATTGTGATAGCCCTTTCCTTAGCCGACATAGCTTAAAAATAATTCCAACTTGAATTTTTAATTCTTCAACATTCCATTTATACATTTTGTAAAATTTAGGAATTAAAATATTTTTCATGAAGATTTATATATCGTTTTGAAAAAGTTTTATTATATTTGCTAAATAAGTTACAAAAAACGTAATTTTGCGATACTTCAAAGAAAAATAGAAGCATTCGCTTAGAATCTCGGATTGAAAACTGGTAATTTTTAGACAACGAGAGGATAAGCAAGATGCTCACGACCTAGGCGTGGGCTCTCTTATCGTTGTCAGGTATACCAGTACCCCAATCCGATAAGTAGAGTTCCACGCCGTTTTATTTCCAATGCTGTCCGCTCGCTCTACAATTAATCCTAAGCCGCTTCCACAAAATACAGTATCAAGACTGCACGATACAATGGGATGTACAGCCTATTGCGGCTTTACAGCTTTCACGGGACACAAATTTCATTCATATTTCAATTGATGGGCTTTAGGGCAGGAGGTTATGCCTTGTGCTTAGACTTCCTCCCGGGCCTTCATCAATAACAAATTAAGAACTAAGTAAAAAAACAATAGATTTTTTTAAGAAACAGAAAGTGTAGAGTATAGGTAACCATAGAAAAAAGAAAAGCCCTTTCCGCAAAGTTGACAGCTGAGGCAGGAAAGAGCTAAGTGCTTAATTAAATTAAACTTTTCAAAAGTATGAAAAAAAACTTTTGCAGCCTAGGCTATCTTCAGTTGGCTTTTGGCTTCACATTGCTGGTGTCTTGTACGGCAATAGGACAGATGCGTGAAATTTCGGGCACGGTCACAGAGAATAATCTGCCTGTTAAGGGAGTATCCGTATTTCAACAGGGGAGTGATACAGTAGCACTAACCAATGCTTCAGGGAAGTACATAGTGCAGGTTTCAGGAGAAAACCCGGTTCTAATTTTCCGTCATCCGGACTATGGAGAGCGAAGGGTTTCCGTTAAAGAAAAATCAATTCTTAATGTTTCCTTGTCTTTAACTGATAAAACAACCAGTGTCGGGGAAGTCGTGCTCAATGCAGGCTATTACAAAGTCAAAGAGCGGGAGAGTACCGGGAGTATTGCCAGGGTTACCGCCAAAGATATCAAAAACCAGCCTGTAAATAATGTTTTGTCGGCTATTGCAGGCAGAATGGCCGGTGTCGATATTGTCCAGAATACCGGAACACCCGGTGGAGGATTTGATGTAAGAATTAGGGGTCGGAACAGTTTACGGACCTACCAGACCACGGGACTTGATGGGAACAGCCCCTTGTATGTAATCGATGGCGTTCCCGTTCCCTCCCTGCATGAATACAAATCAGGGCTTTCCGACGGGGTCATTCCCTATGGAGATACCAATCCCCTTAATTTCATGAATCCCGATGATATTGTCTCTATTGAAGTCCTGAAAGATGCAGATGCAACCTCAATCTATGGATCAAGAGGCGCCAATGGAGTAATTCTGGTTACCACCAAGAAAGGAAGTAAAGGCAAAACTACCGCTAAGCTGACCAGTTCCTGGGGGATCGGGCAGTTTGCTAACCTTCCCAAAATGATGTCCACCGAGGAGTATATCAACATGAGGAGGCTTGCCTTCAGTAATGACGGGATCTCAGACTATCCCTCTTACGAATATGATATCAATGGGACCTGGGATTCTAGTAGATCCACAAACTGGCAGAAATACTTTGTCGGAAACAGGGCGGAGTATTCCAATGTTCAGCTCGGCGTATCCGGAGGAGGAGAGCATACCAGCTTTTCACTGGCAGGTTCCCATCATGAAGAAACCACTGTTTTTCCCGGGAATTACCGCTATAAGAAAAACGGCTTCAATGCCAGTATGGAGCATACCAGCACCGACCGTAAGTTCAAGCTGACCTTCACGGCCTATTATGCCACACAAAATAACGTATTGCCACCACGCGACTTCAATCAGGTCTATGCCTCCCTAAGCCCCAATGCTCCCGATTTGTACAACAACGGCGTTCTGAATTGGGAAAACAGCACCTTCCACAATCCAAGGGCTGCAGCCACCAGAACCTATATTTCAAAGAATGAGAATCTCAGTGCCAACGTAGTTTTAAATTATAAACTGGGTTCAGGGCTCAGCATCAACCTTAATACAGGCTATGTTAATAACGAAACCAAGGAGCAGCAAATCTATCCCAAGACCTATTATGATCCAGCCTATCATATCGGCAGTGAGCGTTCTGTCCTTCGAAAAGCCTCTATGCTCAATAAGAGCTGGATGGTGGAGCCCCAGCTCAACTATGAGAAAAAACAAGGGGTGCACCATTGGACCGCTCTGGTTGGCGTTTCATTTCAGGATCAGAGATCTGAAAACCTGACACTCATGGGAAGGGGTTTTCCATCCGATGAACTGATCTATAACCTCTCTTCCGCAGCCAGTGTTACCACTGAAAATGCCTATCAGTTCACCTACAGGTACCAGGCTGTCTATGCCCGGCTGAATTACGGACTCAAAGACCGTTATTTTATCAACCTTTCCGGAAGGAGGGACGGTTCCAGCCGTTTTGGACCCGACAGGCGCTTTGCCAACTTTGGAGCCGTAGGGATGGCCTGGCTTTTTTCCAAAGAAAACTTCCTGAAAGACAGAAGCTGGCTGACACTGGGGAAACTAAGAGCAAGCTATGGAGTGACCGGAAACGATCAGATCGGGGATTACCAGTTCTTTGATACCTATTCTTCCACCAGCGGTTCTTATAACGGGTATACCGGAATGCTCCCTAACCGGCTTTACAGTAAAGATTTCGGATGGGAAGTGACCCGAAAGCTCGAAGCCGCTATGGAATGGTCCTTATTTAAAGACCGCCTGTTTTTGAGCGCTGCATGGTACAGAAACACAGGAAGCAACCAGCTATTGGGCATCACGCTTCCTGCCACGACAGGCTTTGCTTCCGTGCTTGGGAATATGGATGCGACGGTTCTTAATACCGGAACAGAAGTGGTCGTGCAGACCAGCATCCTTGACACGAAAAACTGGAAATGGTCTGTAGGTTTCAATATCACCTTTCCCAAGGACCGCCTGCTGAGTTTTCCCGATCTTGAAAACTCTTCCTATAAGAACTATTTTGAAATCGGCAAATCAACATCCCTGCGTAAGCTCTACCACTATAATGGGATCGATCCGGTGACAGGCTTATATACCTTTGAGGATTTTAATAGTGACGGGGTGATCAATTCCGATGACAGGCAGATCACCAAAGAGCTCAGGCAGTATTGGTATGGTGGAATCCAAAATACCCTGCAGTATAAAAACTGGGCTTTCAGTATGCTGCTCCGGCTCTCCCGTCAGAACATTTCCAATATATATGCCAGTGAAGGCTATATGGGACTCATGGGAAATAAATCCCGGGCTTATCTCGATTACTGGACCCCTGAAAATCCCGGTGCCCAGTTTCAGAAACCTTCCGCCGGATATGATAATGAGGCCCTGACCGCTAATTCGCTTTTTATGGAAAGCGATGCTACCGTATCCGATACCTTTACCCTGCGCTTGAAGAACATATCCCTGAGCTATACCGTCCCTAATGACTCCAATAAAAGGCTCAGTACAATACTCTTCTTACAGGGTCAGAACATGCTCACCCTATCCAATTACAAAGGCATTAATCCCGAATTTAATCTTGCAGGTTATGTCAGCCCGTTACGGGTGATCTCCTTTGGAATCAGTATGACCTATTAACTTTTAAAGAATAAAAAAAAGAAATATAAAAAATGAAACATAAAAATATAGGTATCATGCTGGGAATGCTTTTTCTGTTCCCTGCATGTTCCCGGTTTACAGAGGTTGATCTGCCTCAGGATCAAATCACAAGAGACATGATCTTTAAAGATGAAGCGCTGGCCCATGCGGCCATGGCTGGAATTTACCGCTCACTGGAAGAATCCGGTTTTCTCTCCGGATCATCCGGTGGAGCGCAAAGCTATTTAAGCTGCTATACCGATGAACTGTCATCATATGCCCCGGCAGGAAGCGATACTTCCCAGTTCTATACCCTTACGCATAATGCTTTAACACAAACAGTAGGCAACCTGTGGAGCGTAACCTATAAACAGGTGTATTATATCAATTCGGTCATAGAGGGGCTCGAACATTCCCCTGGTATCAGTGCTTCCGTAAAGGCCAGGTTAAGCGGAGAGGCTCTTTTTTTAAGAGCAATACTGTATCTGTATCTTACTGGTACCTACGGCGGGGTTCCTTACATAAAAGTAACCGATTATGAAACCAACAGCCATGTCAGCCGTGAATCTCAGGTCGAGGTGTATAATAAAGTCAGAGAGGATTTGTTGCAGGCTGTAGAAGGGCTGCCTGATGCGTTACCTAAAGGGTCTAGGGTTCGCCCGACAAAAGTGGCTGCCTACGCCTTGCTTGCCCGGTTAGCCTATTATCAAAAAGACTGGAATGCAGCCCATGAGTACAGCAGTCTGGTACTGTCCCGCAGCGATTATGCCCCCGAAACAGACCTAAATAAAACATTTTTAATGAGTAGTTCCAGTGCCATCTGGCAGCTGATGCCTTATGATTCAACCTATCCCACCAATGAAGGGAACTTCTTTGTATTACAAACAGCGCCTCCGGCAAGAGTAGCGCTCTCTCCTGCATTTGTAAATGGCTTTGAAAGTGGAGATCAGCGAAGATCTGCATGGATGGGAGAAGTCAAAGATTCGCAGAATACTCCCTACTATTATCCTTTTAAATACAAACAGTCTTCCATTACTTCATCATCATCAGAATATTCGGTGATACTCAGGGTAGAGGAACTCTACCTGATACGCTCCGAGGCGTACACCCGAAAAAATGAATTGAATATGGGACTGAGTGATCTCAACAAAATCCGGGGTCGGGCTGGTCTTCCGGCGCTGTCCAATCTGGGACAAGCTGAGCTTCTTGCCGCTATTGTAAGAGAAAGGAAATATGAGCTTTTTACCGAATTCGGACATAGGTTTTACGATCTCAGCCATTTTGGAACACTGGATCAGACCATGCTGGCACAGAAGCCTTCATGGAAAAGCTATTATAAGTTTTTACCACTGCCCGAGCAGGAACTTTTAAGAAACCCTAACCTTAAACCGCAGAATGATGGCTATTAGATGGCTGATACTTTTATCGTTTTTTTGTGCTCTTATGGTAAGCGGACAGGATAGTGCAGAAGTGAAAAAGACTGAGGAATATTACGCAACGTTGTTTACAACGGCTGTCATGGCCATCAGCCCTTCAGGAGAGTATATTGTACTGAATGACTCCAATCAGTACGGTAAAAATGATTATAAGCTGTATCATACAATTTCAGGGAAAACAGACAGCATAATGAAAGGGAATGAGTATATTTTTCTTACTGGAAAAGATCTGCTCATTCAAAGTCTTGGGAAGGTGTCTTTTATGAATGTGCAAACAAAAGAAGTAAAGGAGATAGAAGGAAGTTGGTCTAAGAAAATCCTAAAGAAAAAAAATAAGATTTCCGTCCTTTTATACAGTACAGCCATGAAGACGTTTTCATGTTACAGCGTAAAGGGAGTGATGAAATGGTCACATACCGGTGTTGAAATGTTTGAAACCAGCAAAGATGAATCTTTTGTGATGTATGGTGCAGGTAATCAGATAAGCACAATAAACATTGATACGGGCAGGGAGTATTCCCGCCCATTTTCAGTGAGCGGAAGTATTTCATGGCTTAAGTCCTATAGTGATACTCTTTATGCCTACGCCGCCCATGGAGAAGGAGGGAAGCTGTATATATCCTCGAAAAAAGGGTCCGTTCTTCAGGAAGTATCTGTGGATACGCCCAAGGGATTTATGATGGCAGAACATTCATGGAATAAAATGAAAATTAATGAGCACAGGTACCTTTTTGTTCCACTATCAAAAAAGCAGCCCGAAAAAGAACGTGGGAAAGCCGATGTTATTATTTCATATACTTTAAAGAGTGGAAGGGCTGCTTATCAATTGCCGGTTTTGGGTATGTATGATCTTAAAGAACGGATATGGAAATGGAAGCCTCAGGAATCCGGAAATATAGGCCAGATTATGCTTGGAGACAAGGGAGACTTTTTAATCTATGACAGTGATGAAGATATTATAGAAAATCAGAGTAATCCACTACTGAACATACAGATGGCACGCAGCTATGGCGATAACATTAATGATCTTGGGAAACTGCGTATTGTCAAAGGAAATTATTACTGGGATGAACCAGAGCAGGTATTGGTCTTTTTTAAGAATGCTGAATGGTGGTGCTATCATGTGAAAACACATCAGAAGCATAAGCTTCTGGAGGGTAAAGGACAGAAGTGGGGCAGTGATCGGTATTTGGGGCAGACCGATACCCCCATTGCTAAAATAATCCCGACGACTCAGCCCTCAAAAATTATTGTTTCAGGAGCCTATGACCTTTTCCTGGTGGACCTGGTTAAACATCACTCAGAAAGACTGACTGATGGTGAAAAGAACCATATTAAATATAGCATTGTCCATCTTGAAGGTCAAAATAGGGTACAAAATCATTTTAGCGGGCCTGCCGATCTCAAAAAGGGGATACTGCTCAAAATGTTTAATGAGAAAGACTATCATTCAGGTTTTGCATTATTGAGCAAAAAATTAAAAACACTGGTGTATAATGATTCCTATTTCACCGAACTCATTAAAACGCAGGGCGGTCTGTTTGCTGTTTCTGAGTCCTATCAGCGGCCTCTTCAAGTGACCAGGCTTGCTGGAAATGCGAACCGGGTTATTTTTGATAATAAGACATTTATCAAAGATAAAGTACCTGATGCTAAAATGGAACTTTTTCAGTATACAACGGCTTTAGGAACCAGTAACGCTGCTCTTCTGTATCCTGCTGATTATGATGCTTCAAAATCCTATCCAATGCTCGTTAACATCTATGAAGATAAGTCGAAAGATATCCTTTACTACGCAGTTCCCGATCTCAGGGCGGAAGATGGTTTTAATTTCCGGCATTATGCCGGCCAGGGCTATTTTGTTTTGTTGCCGGATTTGCAATATCAGAAAGGCAATGTACCGGAAGTGATGCTTACTTCTTTGGAGGCAAGTGTTAAGACTGCTCTTGGTAAAGCTTCTATTGATTCTGCGAATATAGCCGTACTGGGAATGTCTTTCGGGGGCTATGAAACAGCTTTGGCTCTATCTAAGACCAAACTCTTTAAAACAGGAAGTGTTGGGGTTATGATTGCCGATCTGGTTTCTTTGGCCCTTAGCAATTCTGCTGTTTTACGTCAGCCCAACTATGCCAGGATTGAAAATGAACAGTTTGCACTCAATGGGAGTTCTTTCGAAAAGTGGGAACAATATATAAGGCAATCTCCGCTTTACTATCTGGGTAAATCAGTATCCCCGATTATGTTGTGGACCGGCTTGAAAGATGATAATGTATCACCGGCGCAAACAAGGGCTTATTTCCTTGGACTGAAAAGGCTTGGGAAAGGAGCTGTCTTATTAGAGTACCCGTTGGAGGGACATAGCATTATAGGTTCCGGGTCGAGCCGGGATCTGAATATAAAAACCTGGCAGTGGATGGAACACTTTTTAAAAGAAAAGCCTGCACCACAATGGATACAACCTGTTAAAACGAAAGCTCCCTTAAAATAAAGGGAGCTCTTTTAATATTACTGAATTCTTCGAAGGGTAACCTCACACGTAAGTGGATGTTCCACATCAGGGCCGGAAGTTCCGAAAACCTGCTGTCCGGTTGGTAATCCGTTAACGGTACAGATAGGCTCTAATCAAGTACAGGCAACGGTCAAAATAAGAGCATGGATTAATAAAAAAATGAAGAATTTTCCATCTACATTTGTGTTTTATAAGAATGGTTGAAAAGCAATTATTTATAACAGTGGTTTTTACTTTTTACTGTTGCAAATTTAGGATAGTATCAGGCACATAAAAAAATCTTTTTGGGTATCTCAAAAAATTCTTTTCACTGGGTTTCAATAATTTTTTCAGAAACTCCTGAATCCTGCGGACAAAAAGACTTCGGGGCCTCCATTCCAATGCTTTCCATTCCGGTTTTATGTGCCTGATACTGTCCTTTGGTCACTGGCAAAGAAAAAGTCGGAACCTCAGTCATACGAATCAATTCAATCATAATTACTTAATATTAATAGAACACATCAATATGAAAAAGACAAATCCAGCTGTTACGATTGTAAAGGAAAGAAAAAAGTCGAGTGTCCTCGAAGCCAAATCAATTCAATAAGAGATTTTAAAATTGGCAAAACACTCACTAACATTTAAGTTTTTAGCCTGAATGAAATAAATACAGACTAATGATAGAGATGAGTAAAATAGATACAGGTTAATGGTAAACCTGCGTAATTTTTACGCAGCTTTTCTTTCCACCTGCGTAAAATGAATACAGGTCAGTGTATTTTTTCATCTCATAATTATTGTCATTTTCTCTTTCAACAACAAAAAATATTTTAATAAATATAAATAATTGATTATAAGATTATTATATTGTTTAAATTTATTTTTTCAGAGCTCTGGAAAATTGGCATGCTTATTACAGCAAGATGTGTCTTTGTACGTACAAACTTTTCAAGTTGCAGCTAAAAAGACGATCTTGCCTTTTTTGCAAAAAGGAGAAAAACTTCGGAACTCAGTTCTTATTTTTTAGAAAACTTAAAAAGGATTCAAATTAGCCCAGTATATTCTTTTTTAATCTTTGGAAATTCTATATGATTCCAGAGTACTCTTATTTAAGTTAAACATACTCATTACTATTGACTTGTTGTTGTTTTAGTACTTAATATTTGTCTTAAAATTTTTAATCAAATTATTATACGCAAATGAAGAACTATGGAAAAAGAGGAACATGTTTTCATGAGGATTCAAAAACAGAAGAAAGAGAACTGGAAAAAGCTCTGTTCCAAAAAAGGAATTTCTTTGAGCAGTTTAATTATCGATTCGGTGCAAAATAGGATTTTTGATGATGAAAAAAGAAAAATACTCACATTCATTGAAAGCAGGACAATATTTTTGCAAAGATTGAAACCAATATAAACCAAGCAGCGAAAATAGTAAATACTCAAAAATTTATAAGCAATGAAGATTTGAAAAGCTTCGAGGAACAATTGAAAACAATCATTGAACTGAAAGAACAGCAAAACGAAAACTTCACTAAAATCTATTCGTTAATTGCCAAAGATTATTAAGATTTTAGGTTCCATAAGGGGTCGATTTTAAGCGGTGTATTCAGAAAGAAAATTTATATAAGTATTAAATAACTCCAATTAGATCTTAATATTTGACTGAGTATTAGAATAAAGAAAGATCACGTACAGGGAAAATATTGTTACGAAAAAATATTAATTAATGCGAACATTTTTAAAGTCACCAGATTGTCAGTTACAGGATACTAAGAAAGAATATATTTTATTTTAGCTTTGTTTTTCTCTCCTTTAGGAAAAATTAAAACAAAGCTATTATAGGTACTATTGAAAAAGTGGTATTCACATTCTATTTCTTCTCCCTCAGCAGTAATTAAATCTATTTCGCCATTTTCGTTGTATCTTTTATCAAACATAAAATCTTGAATAAAATTCCATTTAAATCCAAATTCTTCAGGTAAGTTTAATGTTCCTAGCTCTTTTAAGAATCTGGAAGAGTAAAAAATGTCTCTCTTTGAAAGCTTGTTTGTATATATATTATTTTTTTCACTTTTGCTAATATTATTCAACACCAAAAGGACACATTTATTACCTGACTTTAATACATAATTTCTCAGAGTTGAGTGAACAGATGACCCAAACTTCTTACTTAATTGCATTACTGTGCCTAAACCTAGACTTGCCTTTTCAATTTCTGCAACAAATCTATCATGTTGAAAAAGGGTTATAGAAGCAAAATAATTTGCTTCCGCTTCGAATTGCTTTTCAATTTCTTCATTTAGGGTTTCATCATCATCCAGTGCAAGCATTATATCATTTTGCCATGGCAATATACCATGACCAATTTCATGGAGTTTCACAAAATTTTTTCTACCCAAATTTTTGTTGATATTCGAATCAATATAGATCGTTTTCTCGTGTCTATCAAAAATCCCCATTACTTTAGAAATGGCTGTTAGGAGACTTTTTTGAGATTTTTCCTTAAGTTTCCCAAAAAAAGACTGGTCTACATTTCTTAAATCAATGCTTTTGTCAAGAGCAAAGTCAGAATAGTGTAATATTTGGTCAACAGGTGTGGGAAAAGTATCAAATGATTTGCTATCCTTTAGAATGTTATAAGATATTTTTTCTATATCTCTTCTGGTTAGGTCATCCATGTGTTTTTATACGCTTCTTTTAGATTTTAAAAACTCTAAATATTTTATTACATCATTTCTTTCTTCTTCTGTCAGGTGTTCTGCTCTAAATGCTATTTTTTGCATAAAGTCAGCATTAGCTTCTTCTTCTTTTGTTTCTTTTTTATCAATCATATTAGCATTTCCTAGAAGAGTTTTTAAGGAAACTTTGTATAATGAAGATAATTTTGATAGGATATTTACAGAAGGGTTTTTAATCTTATCATTTTCTAATTGACTTAGGTAGGCATTTGAAATACCCGTCATATCTTCTACTTGCCTCAAAGTCAATCCAATATTTTTTCTTGACTCTTTTAAAGTACTACCAATTGAACTCATGACTTTTTTTGCAAATATAATATTTTTCTGCTTGATATATTTAGAATAATTCTAAATATAATCTAAGTATATTAAAACATTTTGCTTGATATATTTAGATTTTATATATTTGTGGTATTAAAAAAATAGAAACTATGATAAAAAATGGACTATATGTAAAAAGAGGCAGTAGTACTGCTCAATTTATAAGTGTTAAAATAATTGGTGGTAAATATAATGGTGCAGAAAAAGAAAATAATGAGGGATAGAATTAACATAATAATATATTCATTGTGCTTAATTGCGAGTGTAATTTCACTGATAATTAGATATTTAGTGATTAGTCAGCCTAATGATTTTATAAAGGATATCACGTCAGGTTTGGCTTTTAGTGGGGCCACGTTTGGTATAGGTGGCTTCTGGCAATTACTTAGCGACTATGGCTGGAAGTCAATTAAGTGTAAAATATTATATCCAAATGCTAAAGTGTATGTTTCTTTAAGCTATCTGCTAAATATAAAGCTGGCTGGGGAAGATAGATATCTTTTAATTAAAGGAGGGAAAATTAACCAATATCAGCCAGTCGGTGGAGTTTATAAAAATCTTTCAAAAAGTATTGATAAAGATTGGGAAGCAGAATCGAGAACTGACAGAAGTAATCCTTTAGATTTAAGATTTTTTACAAAAGCTAAATATATTCCTGAAATAAAAAAATGGTTTATATCAGGAAAAGAAAGAGAATTTGGTGTCTGGAGAGAGTTTCAGGAAGAGTTAATTGAATCAACAATATTGAAAGGTGAAAGCTTTAAACATATTGATGTTGAATTTTTAAGAACCGAAGAAAAAATGATGAGTAAAGAAAATAGATTTAAAGATGAAAAATATCACACAATTTTTTATGATATTTTTAAAGTTATCCTTACACCTGAACAGGAGAGAGAAATTAAACAATTATATGATAATAATTCTTTTTCTGATAAATACGCTTTTGTTGAAGCGGATGAGATTTATAAAGAATGTTTTAACAATTCACATACGAAAATAGGACAGCATACAAAATTGATACTTAATTATAAACAATAGAAAGATGAAGAATTTTTACGATGATTTTGAACTACAAAGAGAAGATATTCTTGCGAGAATAGCTCAGAAATTGGAACTTGATTCCACTAGAAGAGAAAAAATGGAGCAATCATATAAAGCGGTAAGTGATTGGTTGGATAAAGATGAAGGTTTTTTTAAGGGAAAGAACATAGATATTTATTCTCATGGTTCAGTTAGGACATATACTACTGTAAAACCGTTGAATGATGATGATTTTGACCTTGATATAGTTTTACACCTACATCATCATTTTTCAGGATTTACTCCAATACAGATTTATAATGAATTAATTAGAAGGTTAAAAGAAAATGAAAATTATGCAAGAATGTTTGTTGCGAAAAATAGATGTGCAAGATTAAACTATGCGGGTAATTTTCATATGGACATTTTACCAGGCTGTATAATTTCTTTTGAAAATACTAATCAACTTTATGTTCCTGACAAGAAGCTTTCAGAATGGACACCGACCAATCCTAAAGATTTTTCTACTTGGTTTCTTGGTAGAGCAAATACTGTTGTTGAGCCATTGTTGGAAGGTTATTTTAACAAAGCTTTTGCGAAAGATTTAATGCTTAAAGCAGAAATTGAGACCTTGCCAAGTGAAAATTATTATGACAAAAAACCTTTGCAAAGGGCGGTTCAGCTATTAAAGAGAAGTAGAGATATTTATTTTGAAAATATTCCAGAATATAAAACCTCCAGTATTATTTTAACTACTTTGGCAGGACATTTATATTCAGGTGAATCTACAATATATTCTACAATAAATAATATTTTAAGTAGAATTCATTTGAAATTAGAAAATTCATTCAGATTAAAGGTTTTTAATCCTGTAATGCCTGCAGAAGATTTTTCTGAAAAATGGGATTATGAGCCAAAGCTATATGAATACTTTAAGCTTTTTATTAAAGATATGTATAAAAATTGGCAAGCATTAAAAATGGACTTTTCTAAACATCCAGATGTTTATAATTCTTTATTTGGAATAAAAGAATCATTGTATAAAGATGTTGTTGTGGAACATACAAAACTTTTTAGCAGAACTTCAAATGACAGTCTAATTAAAACAAGCGGGATAATATTAGGTGGAAAAGGATTAACTGACACTATGGGGAATATAAATTTAGAAAGTGGAGTACACAATGAAAGACACAGAGATTTTGGGGACATATAGAATGAAGGTTCTATTAAGAAATTTGTCTGCATTTCTTTTTGTGGAAAAAAAAATTGTAGAGAAAAATTTTGATTGGGTAGACCTTAAATTAATGAATGATAAAAAGCAACTTTATTTGAAAGGAACAGGTGAATTAAGTCCAATTGGATGTAAAAATAAATATAAAATTCAAATAGAGTTTGCTCCTTTTATTGCTGGGAATAGGTTTGAGAGAATTAAAATAATAAGCCCCAATATTGATTTTAATCCTAAGATTCACATGTATAAAAGCGATAATTCACTTTGTTTATACTATCCTCCTGATTATGATTTTCATCACGTACCTTTATTTAAATCTTTGACAATGTTGTCAGAATGGCTTGTTAAATATGAATTTTTTAAAAGATTTGGGGTTTGGCTTGGTAATGAATTTAAACATTAATTTTTTTTATTATGAAAACATTCGAAGAAGAATTTAATTTTTTCAGAAGAAATTGTACTTTTGAAAGGTTATTCCTTAAAAATACATTTTCAGTATATAGGAAGGAGTGGTTTTTAACGATACCAACTATTTTAGCAGTTATTGGGATATGTTTATTTCACTATGAGTACATTACTTTGGGGGTGATGTTAGTAATTCCAAGTTTGGTTATCTTATTTACTTATCTTTTTATAAAGACCAATCAAGCAAAGAAAGAATTAAAGGAGAATAATTTACCCTATTCAAATTTACCTTATAAATGGAAAGTGCCAGAACATGATGATATAAGGATCAAAGAGGTAGGTAATATTTATGTCAGCGTTAGAAGTGAGGAAATCCAAACAAGAATTAATATGGCTAGAGATAGAATTCAAATTAAAAGTGAAAGTTTATTTTTAGATTTTCAAAGTGTTCTTATTTTTTTTGGAAAAAATTATATTACTCTTTTTTTAGGTTTTTTGATGGGGCTGTATAGTAAATCTGATTATTCTTCGGAAAACTTTAGAATATTGATGTCAGCAATTAATTTAATTTTTTTTCTGAGCTTTGTTGTTAGCCTGATGTGGATTTTCTTGTTGAAGAAAAGCTTTACAGATTCAGTTAATAATAAGAACAAACAATATTTGGATTATATTTTTGTAATGGAAAATGTTTTGTTAATGAGATTGTAGAGATTATTTCTGCTTAATTTTTTCATGCAATTCTTTATTTTCTTGGTTTTTCATAGAAAAATTAGGAAAAGGTTAAATATGTTCTATAAGCTTAATTTTCCACTTTTAATATTTGTAGGACGTATTAAATGGTATTTAATAAATTAAAGATTCTATCTTACAAGTGAAGGAGATTCTTTTTTTATTTCTTAAAATTTATTATTGGTTTATGAGATTATACATAAAAGAAACATATTTTATTTACTTGTTAGGAAATTAGGATCATTTATTT
>NZ_QNFY01000024.1 GCF_003290185.1 Chryseobacterium lathyri
GGGCTGGGGAAGTCCTTACTGGGGATATGGATATTCTCCTTATTGGGGTGGATATTATGACCCGTTCTGGGGCGGCGGTTACGGTTATCCATATTGGGGCTGGAATGGCGGCTACTGGGGTAATGGCTACAGACCGGTTTACAGAAGAAGCGGCGGTGGTGGATTCAGCAATCCTGGTTTAACGAATGCTGTGTACAGAACCAATACCTCTGGCTTCCGAAACAGTGGAAACGGTTTCCGCAATACATCGACTAATAACGGTTTCAGAAACGGCAGTACGAACGGCGGTTTCAGAAACAATGGTTCATATAACAACGGAGGATTCAGACAAGGGAATGGCGGATATAGAACACAGCCACAGTCAGGAGGATTCCGTAATTCAAATTCTCAACCAAGACCTAATTATAACTCTCAGCCAAACTACAATAACGGAGGTTTCAGATCCAATGACAACGGAGGTTTCAGGTCAAGCGGAGGCTCTTCAGGTGGAGGCTTTAGAGGTGGTTCTTCAGGCGGCGGCGGTATGAGATCCGGCGGTGGAGGCGGCGGCTTCAGAGGCGGAAGATAATTTCAAACTTAATAACTATTAAAAAAATAATGTTAAAAAAATCTTTAGTATTAATGAGTGTTTCTGCTGCATTTTATGCGCAGGCACAGGATGTTTCTATATTGAGAAATACTGTAGATGTTTATTCCAGCACTCCCATGGTGGGTTCATCAAAATTCAATGCAATGGCAGGAGCTAACGGAGCATTAGGAGGTGACGCGAACTCACTGCTTACCAATCCTGCCGGTTTGGGGGTAGCTATTTCCGGGGAAGTTTCCGGAACGGTATCTATTGCAGGAAATAAAAATAAAAGCAGCTGGGGAGGAACTTCCATTGATTACAGCAAAACTAATACGGATCTTGGAAATATAGGAGGGGTAATTGCTTTTCCTTTGATGAGCGAATCTGGATGGAAGTTTATCAATATCGGAATCAATTATTCCAACCAGTCATTGGATAATTATGTAGAATCTCCCGGAAGCAATAATGTGATCAAGGATTTTACTGATAAAAGTGCATCTTTTGCAGGTCATGCCTACAACAGATACGGAAACCTTTCAAAAACAAGTTTTGGGGTGGGTGCCAATTATAATCATAATTTATATGTTGGAGCAGGATTCAATTTTTTCAACACATCTATTGATCAGTATGATACAGCAGCCTTCCAGTCATTGGATAATGGTTCCATGGAATATTTTGACAGACAAAACACTCCTATGTCTGAAAGATCTTCAGGATTTTCTGCCTCATTAGGGGTAATCGGAAAGCTTAGTCCTAATTTCAGAATTGGTGGTGCTATAGAAACTCCGACCTTCTGGCGCATAGACAGAAGTTATAATTTCTATAATGATCCGGATTACGGTGATGGCAGCGGAGCCGAATCAAGGGATCTTACAACACCGCTTAAAGCGACAGTGAGTGCTGCATTTGTTGCAAGCAAGAACTTTTCATTAAATGTAGATTATACTCTAGGATTAACAAGACCTAAATATAAAGTGGTTACAGGTGCTGAAAGCGAGCTGAACAGTTTCTTCAAAGACAATTATAAAAACCTTTCAGAGGTAAGAATAGGTGCAGAATACAGGATACAACAGTTCAGATTGAGAGGCGGTTATTCTTACACATCCAATCCTTTTGATGCTTTAACAGTAAGCCAGATAAATCCGGATGCTTCCACATCAGATCAGTCATACAGCGATATGATGCTTAATAACAGAAACCTTGCCTCATTCGGTTTGGGGTATGATTTCAAATCATTCTATATAGATGCATCTTATCAGTATATAACTTCTACATACAGCAATCCTTTCTTAAGAGGTATTGAAACAGGAAATCCTTCTACTGATACAGCGTATTATTCTGATACAAGAATTATGTCATCAGACTATTTTGCTGTTTCAGAAGTGAAAAATAACAGGAATAACTTCTTTATTACATTAGGCTGGAAGTTCTAATTCCAGATTGTGTAATGAGTGATTAAATTGAAGGCTCCGGATTTAATTCGGGGCTTTTTTGTGCTTAATAAAAAATGATTAGTGAGAATGTCCGGCAGCCGGATGATGGTGGAAAAGATGCATGATGAGTGCTAATGAAACTCCAATAATGACCAAACCTATTTTCATCCAGTCGATATTGTGATTCTTATTGCTCTCAAAAATAATCACAGATGATATGTGAAGGAAAATACCTCCTACAATAGCCAGAAAATAAGGCTGTAGATCGGGATTGAAATAATTCCCAAGCAGCATTCCCATCGGTGAGGCAAGGGCAAATAATGCAACAATCAGAATGGAAGGATAGGGTGACGTTTTGGACTCATTTTTTCTGTTGAATAAAAAGGCTCCAAGAATAAAGGAAATAGGAAGATTGTGAAACAGAATTCCCAGAAGGTAAGGCGAAAGCTGATGCTCTTCATTAGCCAAAGGAATTCCTTCTATAAAAGCATGTATAAATAGTCCTACCATCAAAGCTACAGGAAGAATGTTATGTTCATTATGATGGTGAAAATGGCCGTGTTCGAAACCCTTTGTCAAAGCTTCCAGGATCATCTGAAGCAATACGCCTGCGATCACAAAAATTCCGAGACTGCTTCCTGCTTCAGAAGTATATACCTGTGGGAAAACTTCATTCAGGCAGATGGTGATCAGGAATCCGGCACTCAGGACCAGCAGGTTTTTAGCCAGCTTTTCTTTTTTTCCGAAATGCTTGCCCAGAAATACCCCTGTAATAACGCTTAATATCAGTAAAACAACTGTTATCATGCTTTTTTCTTAAATAAATTGATGCAGCGTGGTGAAACTTCACGATCAAATTCATTCAGCTGGTAATCGCCCCAGATCTTTACTCTTTCAAAACCGCAGTCTGTTGCGTAGGAATTGATGGTTTCCAAAGTGTGAAGCTTTACTTTTTCAAAGAAATGAAAAGATTTTCCGTCCACTTCAAAACGGATGTCTTTGACGATGTGTCGTCCTTCAATCTTTTTCAGGATTTTAAAATCAATATTGCCACGGGTAATGGTAGATTCAGGAATTAAGTTTTTTCTTACGTATTCTTCATTCAGATAATCCAGAACAAAATACCCACCCGGCTTTAAAATACCATAAACTGACTGGAAAACTTTTTTGTCATCGCTTTCATTATCAAAATATCCGAAGCTGGTAAATAAATTAAATACGGCATCCATAGGATCGGCATCAATCGGGTTCCGCATGTCGTGGACATTGAAAAGAAGTGTCTGGGTTTCAAACTGCTTGTCGAATTCAATACTTTGTCTGGAAAGGTCAAGACCCAATACATCATAGCCCAGTTTATTCAAAAAAACAGAGTGTCTTCCTTTTCCGCAAGCCAGATCAATAATCTTGGATGAAGGGGGTAACTGAAGGTCTTCAGTAAGCTTTGTAATGAAATTTTCGGCTTCCGTATAGTCCCTGTTGCTATAAAGAAGATGATAATAAGGTGTATCAAACCAAGATTCAAACCATTCCATAATGCAAAAATAACTAAATTTGTGCGGTTAAAAGCAAAGTATTTAAATAATGAAAGATCAAAAGTTTCAATTAACAGTAAAATTGAACCTGTAATCTTTTCATTTTTAAATCATTAAATCTTTTAATAAATATTTATGGACACAGAAAATCTAAAGATTCAGATAAAGACCTTCTTCGGTCTGGAGCAGATCCTTGCAGAAGAAATTAAGAAATTAGGCGGAAAAAACGTTGAAATTAAAAACCGTGCAGTCAATTGTGAAGGCGACCTCGGTTTTCTTTATAAAATTAACTACTCGGCAAGAACAGCATTAAAAATTTTAATTCCTGTTTTTGAATTTAAAGCATTTAATCAGCATCAGTTTTACAATAAGCTTTCTGCGATTGCATGGGAAGAATATATGGATGTAGATCAGTCTTTCGCAATTGACTCTACTGTAAATTCGGAGACATTCAAGCATTCGCAGTTCGTGACTTTGAAAATGAAGGATGCTATTGTAGATTATTTTCAGGAAAAATTCAAAAGACGTCCTGATGTAGAAACGAAAAGCCCGGATATCAAGTTTCATCTGCATATTGACAGGGAATTGGTGACAATTTCTTTAGATTCTTCAGGAGATCCTTTATTTAAAAGAGGCTATAGAAAAGAGCAGGGTGAAGCACCTATCAATGAAGTGCTGGCTAGCGGAATGCTGCAGCTGGCGGGCTGGGATGGAAAAGGAAACTTTCTGGACCCGATGTGCGGTTCAGGAACCCTTCTTGTTGAAGCGGCAATGATTGCAATGGATCTTCCTGCTCAGATTTTCAGAAGGAGATTTGCGTTCCAGAACTGGGCCAATTATGACGCGGATCTTTTTGCAAAGATTAAAGAAGTTAGGGTAAACAGAGTAAAGGAGTTTACCGGAAAGATTGTTGGCTATGATATTGATAACAGAATGCTGAATGCGGCCAGAACGAATATCGAAGCAGCAGAAATGGAAGATGTGATTGAAGTGAAAAAACAGGACTTCTTTGAGTCCAAAAAAGAGCTTTTCCCATTGCTGATGGTTTTCAATCCGCCTTATGATGAGAGAATTGCTATTAACGATGATGATTTCTACAAAAAAATAGGAGATACATTCAAAACAAGCTATCCGAATACTTTGGCCTGGCTGATCTCATCCGATCTGGAAGCCGTGAAGAAGATCGGACTCCGTCCTTCAAGGAAGATCAAACTTTTCAACGGAAAGCTGGAAACCAGATTCCTTCAGTATGAAATGTATGAGGGCACGAAGAAACTTCATAAAATTGAAAAAGAATAATAAGATTTTAAATATAAACCTTCCGGTCACGGAAGGTTTTTTGTGCTGTATTGAAAAAAGGAATAGTTTTGCTCAAACTAAAATGAAACATGTGGAATTTTTTTGATGGATTGGGAGATATATTGAACGGACTGGATTTACTCCTCAATAGTTCATCATCTTTAAGAATGAATTGTAATAAAAAGGCTGAAAAAAAGAAGAAAACAAAATATTTTACTGAGAAAGTAAGTGCAAGTTTTATAGTTGCTGCTGTGGTTTTACTTTTTTTTGTCTTTAAGGATCCGCTTCCGGAGGAAAATTACTTACAAACTTTAATTATAATTTCTTTGATAGGAATTGCTATTTCAGGGGTGCCGTTTTTTCTTCTGTATGTTCTGGAGCTGTATTATTTTAAAAGTCTTTTTAAGCTCTTGCTTTTTAGTGGTTCTGTGATCCTGTTTTTTATTTCGTTGGTATCATTCATTTATTTTAAATCAGGTTTATTTTTATAGTTTGAATTTACTATAGAAACTCGCTGATTTGGCAGATTATGCAGATCTTTTTGTCTTCTTAAGCAAGCTCCCATACCTACAGATTGATAAACTAACTATATCAAAACAGAAGGTACATGCCCATACTGCTTTTTAAAAGCATAAGAAAAATGAGAAAGATCTTCAAAACCGACTTCCAAAAATACATCCGAAGGTCTTTTATGTTTTTCTTTTAAATGATAATAAGCCAGTTCAAGACGTTTTCGGGTAAGCCACCGCTGAGGCGTAGTTTGAAAAAGCTTCCTGAAATCCCTGTTGAAAGTGGAAAGGCTTCTTCCCGTCAGATAGCCAAATTTTTCCAAAGGCATATTGAACATATAATTCTTTTCCATAAATCCAGCCAGATCAATTTTCCCCGGTTCTTCAAAGTCGTTAAGGACAGTATCTATATCTTTATCAATTTCCCTTAAAATACTGATAGCTTCAGTAATTTTCAATGAGGCAATATTTTCCGGAAAAGTTCCTTCCATTTCAAAATATGGAATCAGGGAGGCCAGACAGCTTTTCAGCAACGGATGATTTTGAAAACTATGAATTTTAGACTCCCGGCTAAAAGTCTTATGCTTCACTTCAACGGAAGCATAAAACTGTTTCAGCCTTTCTGTGGTGAGATGCATCACCACAGCTTTATGAGGAAGCCCATCTTTAGGATAATTGATGATCGTGGCCAGATGATTTCTAGGAATCAGGAAAATATCCCCGGCTTTGAATACATAGGTTTTATCCGCCTGGATAATCTTTGTTTCCCCCGATATAAACCAGACCAGCATATGGAATTCAAAAACCGTTTCTGTTTTGAAAAGCCTGTCGTCATAGGTAGAAAGTTTGATGTCCGGAGTGATATACTGTATGTTGAAATCCATGATCTGTAGTTTATAGTTACAAATGTATTTAAAAATGGATTATTCCGTATCGAATTTGAAGCCAAGCATTTTCTCACTTAATGTCCATAATCTTTCCGCGTTGTCTCTATCAATTGAGTAGGGCTGGACGCCGCGGATCGTTGCAGGTTCATCATATCTGTGCTCTATCTGTCCAAAATCAATTTCAGCGATATCACAATTTTCACAATAAACGCCTCCGATATTTTGAAGCATAGGGCTTGTTGCACACCAAACGGTTGTAGCAGCACCTTGCGGAACCGTTTTTAGTTTCGCTTCAACTTCAGGTTTTATTTTTCCGTTTTTATCATGGGTTCCCATCTGAATATAAAGGTCGATGGGCTCTTCTCTTCCAAGATCCGTCCCATAAACAGAGCCAGGATGCAATGAATAGGATCTGATATTGAACTTTTTTCCTCTTTCATCTAATGCCGTGGCCAATAAATTACAGGCTGTCTTCGACTGTCCGTATCCCAACAGGGTCTGGTATTCTCTTTTCTCAAAGTTCGGGTCTTCAAAGTCAAACGGAGCCATCTGGTGACCATAAGATGAAACATTCAGTACCCGCGCGCTGTCTGCTTTTTTAAGTGCTGGCCAAAGCCTTGCTGTCAAATGAAATGATCCAAGATAATTGGTTGCCAGCTGTGACTCGATACCCCTGCTGTCTCTTCGGAGAGGGACCCACATAATTCCGGCATTGTTGATCAGGAGATCAAGTTTTCTCCCAGATGCCAGAAATCTTTGGCCAAAGTTATCGATAGACGCAGGGTCCATCAGGTCCATTTTTTCAAGTTCAATATTTTCAATACCTGCAAGATTCTTTCCTGCTTTTTCAATATCTCTTGCAGGAATAATTACTTTGGCACCCGCAGATGCAAGAACTTTAGTCGTTTCGAGGCCTATTCCTGCATAGCCGCCTGTGATGATTACTGTTTTGCCGGTAAGATCTATTTCTCTGATGATTTCCTGAGCCGTAGATTCTGCATTAAATCCTGACTGGACAGGATGCTGTAGTGGATTGATGTTGTGTGTCATTTTTTAGGTTTAAATTTCTACAACAAAGGTACAAGCTGTTAATTCTTAAGATTTTGTTTAAAATGTCAAATTATTGTGTTGAGAGTTTCAAAGCAAGACTTTTACATGCCTATTTAAAAGTTAATTTCTTTGAATAAGCTGTTAAACTGTTTGTAGATTCCTCTGCGAATAAGTAATTTTGAAAAATTTTCAATTTGAGACCTACCATTTCCATTGTTGTTGCTATTTTCAACCGAAAGGATGAACTTTTTGAACTGCTGAATTCTTTAACTTTTCAGACGGATAAAGAGTTTGAGGTAGTTATTGTAGACGACGGTTCTCTTATTGATCTTAAGCCTACTATTCATAATTTTGAGGGTATATTAGATATCAAATATTTCAGAAAGGACAATTCAGGTCCCGGACTTACCAGAAATTATGGTGCAAAAAGAGCTCAGAATGAATGGCTGCTTTTTGTAGACAGCGATGTGATTGTAGAAAAAGACTATATCGAAAATATTAAAAAAGATATAGAAACCATTCCGTGTGATGCTTTCGGTGGGGCGGATAAAGCCCATAAAGGTTTTAACCTGATGCAGAAAGCCATTTCCTATTCTATGACCTCAGTTTTTACAACAGGAGGAATCAGGGGAAGTAAAAAAGCGGTATCCAGATTTCAGCCAAGAAGCTTTAATATGGGGGTGAATAAAGAGGTTTTTGAAAAAGTAGGTGGGTTTTCCGAAATGAGGATCGGCGAAGATCCGGATCTGTCCATGACACTTTGGGAAAACGGTTTCACGACTGCTTTTTTTGATGACATTGCAGTATATCATAAGCGGAGAGTGGATTTGGGTAAATTCTCGAAACAGGTATATCAGTTCGGATGTGCAAGGCCTATTCTTAACCAGAGACATCCTAATTATGTAAAGATATCTTTTGCATTTCCAACACTTTTCATGTTGGGATATATTTTAGGTTTTATAGAATATTTTATTCTGGGAAGAGGGATTATTCTAGCATTTTACGGACTGTATACATTCCTTGTATTTTTCCATGCCATGTTTGTAACGAAGAATATAAGTATTGCCGGAATGGCGGTAATTTCCACCTACATTCAGATGTTTTCCTACGGATACGGTTTTCTTAAATCATGGGTGCTCCTGAATATTTTCAGAATGAAGCCGGAAGATGCTTTCCCAAAACATTTCCATAAAAAATAGATAAAAAAAATAAAAGCTGTCAGAAATTCCGACAGCTTTTATAACAATAAAATTAGGATATGTATAGAGTTTCATGGTTGAGAACGCCTGTCTTCAGCATGCATTCCCGCATTTTTTCATAAGTTCTGGCGATATCGTGATCCAATCCGATCGAGAATCTGATCAGCCCGTCCGATATGCCCATTGCTTCACGCTCTTCTTCAGGAATCTCTGATGAAGTTGAACTTCCCGAGCATGAAAATAAAGTTTTGTAGAATCCTAAGCTTACAGCCAGATACCCCAGATTTTCCTGCTGCATCATTTCCATCAGCTCATTGGCTTTGTCGGTGGTGCCAGCATCTACCGTCAGCAATCCTCCGAATCCATATTCCTCGTACATCATACTTTTCATCAGTTCATGATCCTTGTGGGATTTCAACCCCGGATAAGATACTTTAAGCCCGTCTTTTTCAAACCTTTCTGCAAGATACATTGCGTTATGGCTGTGCTGTTTCATTCTGATGTGAAGTGTTCTCAGATTTTTCAGGATACTGGCAGAACGAAAGCTGTCCATAGTAGGTCCCAGCAGCATGCAGGCCCCGTTGTTTACATTTTTCGTATCATTAATAAATTCCTGGCTTCCGCAGTAAACACCGCCTACCGTATCGCTGCTTCCGTTAATGAATTTGGTTAAACTATGAATAACGATATCAGCACCTAATAATGTAGGTGAAACAGAAAGAGGGGAGAAGGTGTTATCTACGATCAGTTTCAGATTGTATTTTTTACAGATTTCTGAAAGTTTTCTAAGGTCTGCCACTTCAAGAAGCGGGTTGCTCACACTTTCGCAGTAAATAACTTTGGTATTAGGGGTTATAGCATTCTCTATAGACTCAAAGTTGCTGATGTCTACAAAAGTGGTATCAATATGAAAAGGAGGCAGAAAGTTTTTAAGAAAAGCATAAGTTCCACCGTAAATCGTTCTACTGGAAATAATGTGGTCACCGCTTTTACATACTTGCATTAATACAGAAGTGATAGCACCCATTCCGGATGCCGTAACGTTGGCGGCCTCGGTATTTTCCATTTTGGCAAGTGCCTGTGCAAGGTAAAGATTCATCGGGGATGAATGCCTGGAATATAAATAACATCCTTCAGCATTTCCCTCAAAGGTATCAAACATGGTTTTTGCGGAAAGGAATGTATAAGTAGAGCTGTCAGAAATGGATGGATTTACTCCTCCGAATTCACCAAAATACTGAAGATCCTGGATCTCATTAGCCGCATTAAAATTTTCCATAAGCTTTTAGATTTTATTTGTAGGCTTAAATATGCTTTGTTTTCAGAATTATTACAAGATATATTTAAATATGTAGAATATAAATCTATAATTTATGTTTTAAATAGAAAATATGTTTATTATATTTGAATTTATTAAACTTTCTCCAAAAAATTATCTATGAATTTTGATGAAACGGATAAAAAACTGCTTCTTTTACTCCAGGAAGACTGCAAACAGACCACCAAAGAGCTGTCTTACAAGCTTAATTTGTCTGTAACGGCTGTTTATGAACGCATAAAAAAGCTTGAAAACCTGGGTGTAATCTCAAAATATGTGGCATTACTGGATCGGCATAAAGTAAGCCGGGATTTTATAGTGTTATGTCATATAAAATTAACCCAGCACAAAAAAGAATTTGTGCTGCAGTTTGAAAGGGAAGTCATGAATCTACAGGAAGTCACAGAATGTTTTCATGTAAGTGGCGATTACGATTATATCCTTAAAATAGGTGTAAAAGACATGGGGGATTATCGTAATTTTATGCTCAGCAAACTAACGACACTTCAGCATATAGCAAGCACTCACAGCTCTTTTATGATCTCTGAAGTGAAAAATACAACGGCTATTGTTCTGTAAATTATACAAGGACCCCGTTTTTTGAAGCGATAGGCTCAGGAAGATCTTCATGTTCTCCTATCATTTGGAGGACATCGATTTCAATGGTCCGGCATATGGAAAGCATTGGGATATCAAACATCATTCCCTCAAATGGGTTTTCGGAGTAGTCGCCAACCAGTTCCATGACAATATAGATCCAGCCAATAATAACACAGAAAGGGACGCTTACCAATATTCCCCAGTTTCCTAATTTTGCAAATTCATTGACAAGCCCCAAGGGAAGAAGCATAATGAAGATCACATTAAAAATAAAAGCAGTACTCGCGAACTGTCTGGGTGAAGGGAATTTTTTAATTCTTTCCGCCTGCCCTTGGTAATCATAAAAAAGGTTGAGAGCATCCTGAAGCTGCATCTGGTTGAAATCTGAAATGTCACCTAAATTTTTCAGATCATTGACTTCTTTGGCTTGTTTTGAGATCAGGTAGGTGGCGAAATTCTTATATTCCGGCTGCAGTTCAAGTTCTTGCTCTGAAAGGTATTTATGTAGGAAAATTGGTGTTCTGCCATAATCGGGAAAGCCTGCTTTAATCAGTCGGTGCCTTCTCACATTAATATCCCCAAAATGTCTTTTTTGAGACATATGTTCCCATTCTGTAGGAACCAGTAATTGCTCACGGAAAGTGTATAACCATGCAATGTGACGGTAGGCAATTTTCTTTTTCATGGTTTCAGTCTCACTGTTGCCTTCCCCTGTGGTATTAAAAGCATACAGCATGGAAACAAAAGAACGGCTGGAATTGACGATTCCACCCCATATTTTCCGGGCTTCCCATAATCTGTCGTAGGCCTGATTGTTTTTAAAGCCCACATAAAAAGCTTCGGCAGTACCAATCAGGGCTACAGGCACCCATGGAATGATCATCCACTTCCACTTAAAGAAATAGAAAAGGGCTGCCACTAAGGTACACCAAGCCGTAAGCCATATAAGATGGCCGCCTGCGAGGTTTAGAACTTGTCTGTAATTGAAATATTTTGTGGTGATCATAATGCTGTGTGAAATTTGGTGTGCATACAAACAAAAGAAATACCAAAGTGAGCTATTCTAATGCTTATTAAATGTAATAAAAAAAACCTCTAAAAAATTAGAGGTTTTATATATTTAATACTGCTGATTAATATTTCAGCATTTCTTCGATTTTTTTGCTAAGCTTTTCTGCATTTGGAAGCATTTCTTTTTCCAGAAGCAGGTTGATTGGAACAGCTGGCACATCAAGAGATCCCATGGTTTCTACAGGAGCATCCAGATACTTGAAGCAGTTTTTCGAGATTCGGTGTGCAAATGCTTCGGCAAATGAGTTGTTCAGCTGTTCTTCTGTCAGAACAATACATTTCCCGTGTGCTTTTACTCTTTCAAAAACAAGCTCTTCATCCAGAGGGATTATTGTTCTCAGGTCGATGACTTCAACTCTTCCGTTAAAATTCTTCACCGCTTCTTTTGCCCAGTAAACCCCCATTCCATAGGTTACGACCAATAAAGTTCTGCCTTTTTCAGTTTCATTCTGGTCTGCTTCAATGATTATTTTACCTTTTCCGAAAGGAAGGATATAGTCTTCTGCAGGCTCAATGGTTTTAGCGTCTTCAGTTCCCGGAACTTTACTCCAGTATAAGCCTTTGTGCTCCAGCATGATCACAGGGTTGGGATCATAATAAGCTGCTTTTAATAAACCTTTGAAATCGGCTGCGTTGCTTGGATAAGCAATTTTAATTCCTTTAATATTGGCTAAGATACTTTCAACGCTTCCGCTGTGGTAAGGACCGCCACCGCCATATGCACCGATTGGTACACGGATGATATTACTTACAGGAAACTTTCCCTGACTTAAATAACTTGATTTTGAAATCTCAGTGATCAGCTGATTGATGCCCGGATAAATATAATCTGCAAACTGAACTTCTACAATAGGCTTTAATCCTACCGCACTCATTCCTGCCGTTGATCCAATGATGTATGCCTCCTGAATAGCTGTATTAAATACTCTTTTGCTTCCGAATTTTTTTCCTAAAGTAACCGTTTCTCTGAAAACGCCTCCAATTCTTTCTCCTACATCCTGTCCGTAAAGAAGGGCTTCGGGATGTTTCCACATCAACTCCTGAACAGCATGGATGGCAGCATCTACCATAACAATTTTCTCACCACCTTCAGGCTCACGTGTGCCTGTTTCCTCGATAATTGGAGTGGGAGCAAAAACGTGCTGCATTACTGTTTCCGGCTTTGGATCTTCTGCGTTTTTAGCTTTTTCAAAAGCTTCTTCAGCTTCCAGACGGGCTTTTTTAGTGATCTGCTTTAAAAGATCTTCATCAACTCCTGATTCAAGAAGCTGCTTTCTAAGGATTTCACCCGGGTCTTTAGCTCTGTGTTTGGTTAGATCTTCCTCGTCTCTGTAAAATTCTCTTCGTACTCCGGAAGTATGGTGACCGATAAGAACTGTTTTAGCGCAAACTACTAAAGGTTTTCTTTCAGTTCTTACAAAATCTACAGCCTTCTTCATAGCTTCGAAGCTTTCCACAAAATCTGTTCCGTCTACACGCATTCTGCTAAGGCCTGTGAAACCGGCTACGAAATCATAGGCATCACATGTTCTTGCTTCTTCCTTAGTTACGGAGATTCCCCATTCATTATCCTGTACAAGGAATATAATGGGAAGCTGGTGAAGGGCAGCAAACTGCAAAGCTTCACTTACTTCACCTTCTGTTACAGAATTATCTCCCAGACTGCACACTACAACCGGATTGTTTTCGAAATTCTGTAAATTAAAATCCTGAATATATTTTATCCCCTGCGCAACACCTGTGGTAGGAATGGTCTGCATCCCTGTAGCTGAGCTCTGGTGAATAATCTTAGGCTTGTTCTCGTCTCTGCTCGATGGATGTGAGTAATATGATCTTCCTCCTGAAAAAGGATCTTCGGCTTTTGCGAGAAGTTGTAGCATCAGTTGGTATGGTTCAAAACCGATTCCTAGAAGAATACTTTCATCACGGTAATAAGGAGATACCCAGTCTTCTTTTTTTAACTGATAAGCTGTTGCCAGTTGAATGGCTTCATGGCCTCTTGATGTACTATGAACATATTTACAGATATTTCTGTTTTCTTCGTAGATATCTGCCATAGCTTTGGCCAGCATCATATGATTGTACGCTTTAAGCAAAATATCCTGAGAAACTTTTTCGTGAAGTGTATTTTCCATAGGAAGCAAATATACACAAAAAAACAAAATACTAACAAGCGTTAGTATTTTGTGTGAAATCTATGTATTTTAAGGATTATTCCTTGATTACTTTTTTAGAAATAACATCTTTGTCTGTTCTTACTTCAATGATGTAAATACCTTTAGTGTATGTAGATAGATCTACAGATTCTTTCTCAGTGTTGATTACTCCATTCTGTAATTTTTTTCCAGAAAGATCATAAATTACGAAAGTTGACTTTTTGGGAGCTTTCAATATGTTTACAATATCTTTTGTAATGGTTGGAGCTATTGCGAGACCGCTTAATGCGTTGGCTTCACCTGTTCCTAAAACAGCTGGTGTCTGGCCTGTAGCTATAATAGAGTAGTTTTGTGGAGCATTGGCGCCAGCATTGTTTTTTAAGGTTCCTTTGTTAGTAATCTCAATTCGGTAAGTTCTACCAGCAACCGGATTATCTATTACCACTTGTTCTACATTATCTACTGTATTATCCGCCTTGGTTGCAGGAGTCATTGGAGAAGTAGCATTCAGCTTCCAAGGATAATAAATCGTATTGTTTGTTGTATCTATAATTCTTAAATCTAAATCATTTACCAATCTTGATGCTCTGTTGTTATACGCATCAGCCCACGTTAGGTTGGCAGGAATAACGTATTCAGGATCAATCCATGAAATTGTAACTTTCAACGGCTCAGTACCAGATGCTACAACATTCTTTGTGTTTGGAGTACCGCTGGTTAATGTTTCGTTATTAAAGATAACAGTATTGTTAGCTTTTCCCACTAATAATTCAGCACCTTTTTTAGCATTGATGTATCCCCACCCAAACCATGGATCTGGACCTACATTCCCCGCTTCAGAAGCTGAATGAATCATTAAGGTTTTTGCACTTGCTGCATTTAATACCTGATTTGAGAAAAGTTCTTTATTTACTTGTGTCCATAGCCCGATAACTCCGGTCACTACTGGTGCAGAATAAGAAGTTCCGCTTCCGTAGCTATATGTTGTACTGCCAACAGTATTTTCTGCTGTGGCGGCAGAGAATACATCAGTACCTGTAGTTGAAATATCCGGTTTAATTCCTCCGTCATCTCTCGGTCCTGCACTACTGTAGTCAGAATGAACAACATCAGAAGCAGTAGTATATTTAAAGTTATTGGTAGAAATTACATCCGTAGCTCCAACAACGATAATGTTTTTGGCTAAAGATCCAGGTCCGATACAATCAGCCCCATTGCTACAGTTTGTTGTAGGAAGTGTATCTGTTGCAGCAAACTGAACTTGGGCACCATTATCATCGGTATAATATTTAGGAAAAGCAGATGTTCCTGGATAATCAGGTCCGTAACCAAAATAATTACCGGAAGATTTTACAATAATATAAGAAGGATTGTTATATACAATCTGATCATAGTTTTGATCTTGACTGAAATAAGTTCCCTGTAAATCCATAGAAGTAGAAGGGCTTTCAAAAACACCTGGCCAAACCCATGCATTTACACCATTTACAGTTTTAACATCCCAACCTTGATTGGTTCCATATGAGTGATTAGACAGATTAGGCTGGGCAGCAAGTATTTTTTGAAATACAGTACTTGGTGTAGTATTGCCAGGTAATGTAGTAGTTGCAAATCTGTAAGAATCCATTGTAGAATTGATAGCAACTCCTCTTGTATTTCCACTAAGGCCACCACCACTTACGTTTATACTTTTACCGCCGATAAAACTCGCTACACCTGTTGCATGTGCACTGTAAATTTCTGTTGTAGCTTCTTTATTGGTAATTCTTCCCGCGAGATTGTCGAAAGCGAGATGAGCTGCATATACTCTGCCTCCATCAAAAATTGTATACTTAATGCCTTCACCATTATAGGCGTTGGTTAATCCTACTACACCGCCTGCTGTATTAAGATTATCAGCATTGGCATTCGCAACCTGTCTGCTATCTTCTTTTTGATAAAAGAAAGGCTTACCATTTGGAGTAAATCCAGCTAAATTACTTCTTAGTTCTTCAATTTCTTTTAAAGTCTCCGAAGATTTGTCTGCTCCGTAATGTTTTGAAACATAAGAGTCAAACTTTGCAGAATTCTCTTTGTTTTGTTTTTCAAACTCTCTTTTTAATCCTTCATTGTTTTGCGCACTTATTAATGTAATTGCCAAAGTGCTGACCAAAAGTAAATGTTTCTTCATAATGGTTCAGTAAATATTAAAATTTTTAGATTAGCAAATATATACTAAAATCTTTAATCGTCTTATTTTTAGTCTGTATAATTTTATTGTTTAGATGGATTTTAATAGATTTATATTGATTTTTGGTAAATTTTTATTTCTTTTTATATGTTTTGTATTTTGTGAATTTTAAAATTGAGATTTAAAAAAAGAAATTTCTGATACTCTTTTGAACCGAAATCATGATGTTCATTATTAGAAAAATTGAAGTAACTTTACATTCTCTTTTTTAAAAAAGTTAGAAACTTATATGTATTTAATTTTTGACACAGAAACAACCGGATTACCTAAAAATTTCAATGCACCGCTTTCAGATTCCGACAACTGGCCAAGAATGGTTCAGATTGCATGGCAGGTTCATGATGATGATGGTAGATTAATTGAAAATCAGGATTATATAATAAAACCTGAAGGGTATGATATTCCCTTCAACGCCGCAAGGATTCACGGAATTACTACTAAAATTGCTCATGAAGAAGGCCGGGACCTGCAAGAGATTTTGGAAGAGTTTTCTAAAGTGCTGGACCGAGTAAGAATAGTGTCCGGACATAATGTAGAATTCGATTATAATATTGTAGGAGCAGAATTTTACAGGAAAAATTTAAAAGACAATCTTCAGGATAAACCTAAAGCCGATACAATGGTTTTGGGAACAGATTACTGTAAGCTTGGCGGCGGAAGAGGCGGAAGATATAAATCTCCGAAACTGGAAGAGTTGTACGAAAAGCTGTACGGTCACAAATTTGACGAAGCGCACAACGCTGCTGCCGACGTGAATGCGACTGCCCGGGTATTCTTTGAAATGATGAGAATAGGAGTAATCCCTGCTGAAGTACTGAAGATCTCTGAAGATCAGCTGAATTACTTTAAAACCCTTTATCCGGACCCGATAAAGCCGTTTAATATTGTTATCAGAAGACAGGTTGCAGAATTTAATAATAAGAAAAAGCAATCTGATTTTGGAAGTATAGATGAAATTGATCTAGGAAAATATTTCAATTTTAACAGTCACAGTGTTTTCTCTACATTGATGGCTACTTCAAGCATCAATGACCTGATCAAAAAAGCTTCTGATGAAAACTTTCCCGCTGTGGGAATGGTAGATATCGGAAATATGATGGGAGCTTTTAAATTTGTTTCAGCAGTAGAATCTGCCAATTCGGACCGCTCTAAAAAGCATAAAGAGTTTCTTGCCAAAAAACAGGAAGCTGAAGAAAATGGAACAGAATTTACCGAGCAGGAACCTGTTTCAGCTCCGCTTATTCCTGTCGTGGGTTGTGAATTTTATATCTCAGACAGGTATGAGCAGAAGCAGTTTACAAAAGATGACCCGGACAGAAGAACCCAGGTTGTTCTTTTGGCAAAGGATTTTAACGGGTATAAAAACCTGGCAAAACTTTCGAGTATAGGATTTTTAAAAGGATTTTATTTTGGAGTTCCGAGGATTAGCAGAGAGCTGATCGCTGAATATAAAGAAGGTTTAATTGCTTTGACATCCGGGATTTTAGGGGATATCCCTGATGCCATTCTTAATACCGGAGAACAAAAAGGGGAGGAACTCTTCAAATGGTGGAAAGATACTTTCGGAGATGATTTCTATGTACAGCTTCAGAATCATAAACTGCCTGAAGAAGAGCATTTAAATGAAGTTTTATTGTACCTCGCAGATAAGTATAATACTAAAATACTGGCACAGAACGAAACATTCTATACCCATAAAGATGATGCAAATATCCAGGATATTGTAAGCTGTATCAAGGACGGTGAAAAATTAACCACACCTGTAGGAAAAGGCTTCGGAAAACGTAGAGGACTTACCACAGGAGAGTATTATATTAAAAACAGTGATGAGATCAAGGAAGCATTTCTGGCTTACCCAGATGCTTTTGAGGCTTATGACGAATTTCTCGCAAAATTCAGTCCTTATACCTTAAAAAGAGACGTTCTCCTTCCTAAATTTGATATTCCGGAAGAGTTTATCCATGCGGAAGATGCAGTGGATGGCGGAAAAAGAGGAGAGATGGCGTATCTTACTCACCTAACCTATGAAGGTGCGAGAAAAAGATATGTTATGACCGGAATTACAGACGAGATCAAAGAACGTTTGGATTTCGAACTTGACGTAATTGCCAATACCGGATATCCCGGATACTTCCTTATCGTACAGGATTTCTGTAACGAAGCCCGGAACATGGGGGTTTGGGTCGGTCCCGGAAGAGGTTCTGCAGCTGGTTCTGCAGTAGCCTATTGTATTGGAATTACTAACGTTGATCCCATCAAGTACGATCTCCTTTTTGAGAGATTCCTGAATCCGGAAAGGGTTTCGATGCCTGATATTGATATTGACTTTGATGATGAAGGACGTGACAGGGTTATTAAGTGGGTAATTGAAAAATACGGACAGAGCCAGGTAGCGCAGATCATTACCTATTCGGTTTTAGGTGGGAAATCTGCCATTAAAGACGCCGGAAGGGTATTGGATCTCCCGATTCCCGATACCAATAATATCGCCAAACTGATTCCTGCCAGCCCCGGAATGAACATTGCCAAAGCTTTAGCTAAATATGATAAGCTGAAGCCCGAAGAGCAGATGCTGGTGGATGAAATGAGAATGGTGCTGGATAACCCTGATGATCCCCGTTTTGATGTACTGGCAAGTGCCAAGAAAATGGAAGGATGTATCAGGAATACAGGGATTCATGCCTGTGGGGTGATTATTACTCCCGAGGATGTAAGTAATCTTGTTCCGATAACAATTGCAGCGAAAGATGCAGATATTTTAGTTTCCCAGTTTGACAACTCAGTAGCGGAAAGTGCAGGACTCTTGAAAATGGACTTCCTGGGACTCCGTACCCTGACGATCATTAAAGATGCCATGAAGCTGGTTAAGCAAAGGCATAATATAAATCTTGATCCGGACGAAATTCCGCTTGATGATACTAAAACATATCAGTTATTTAAAGAAGGAAGGACGATTGGGATTTTCCAGTATGAAAGTCCGGGGATGCAGAAATACATGAGAGAGCTTAAGCCTACCGTTTTTGCCGATCTTATTGCCATGAATGCCCTTTATCGTCCCGGTCCAATCAAATATATCCCGAACTTTATCAACAGAAAACACGGAATTGAAGAAATTGTTTATGACTTACCGGAAACCGAAGAATATTTAAAAGAAACCTACGGAATTACCGTATACCAGGAGCAGGTAATGCTTTTGTCCCAAAAGTTGGCCAACTTTACCAAAGGTGAAGCCGATACGCTGAGAAAAGCGATGGGTAAAAAGCAGATTGATGTTCTGAATAAAATGTATCCGAAATTCATTGAAGGAGGAAAGAAAAACAACCTTGATGAAGATCGTTTAAATAAAATTTGGAATGACTGGAAGGCTTTTGCTGAATATGCCTTCAACAAATCCCACTCCACCTGTTATGCATTGATTGCCTACCATACCGCTTATCTGAAAGCCAATTACCCGGCTGAATATATGGCGAGTGTGATGAGTAATAACATTAACAATACGGACTCTATCACCATGTTTATGGAGGACTGTAAAAGTATTGGAGTAGATGTTTTAGGACCCGACGTAAATGAATCCCAGTATAAATTCTCTGTAAACGAAAAAGGACAGATCCGTTTTGGTCTTGGAGCAATCAAAGGAATAGGAGAAGGGCCAAGTGAGGCGATTACAAGGGAAAGGGCTAATGGAAGATTCAAAAATATCTATGATTTCTTTGAAAGAATTCCTCCTTCCCAAATGAATAAAAGAGTAGCGGAAAGTTTAGTGCTTGCCGGAGCTTTTGATGAGCTCGGTTCCTATCACAGGGGTCAGTATTTTGATATTGATATGGCTGGAAAAACGAACCTGGAAAGATTGATCAGATACGGACAGAGTTTCCAGGAAAGTAAAAATGAAATGGAACATTCTCTTTTTGCTGATTTTGCTGATGAAGTACAGATTGAGCAGCCTAAACTGCTGCCATGCCCGGAATGGCCTAACATGCATAAACTTAACAAAGAAAAAGAAATCATAGGATTCTACCTGTCCGCTCATCCGCTGGATGAATTTAAATACCAGTTCCAGTTTATGCAGGGCAGACTTTCTAAAAAAACTGTGCTTGAAAAAGACGATGAAAAAGTGATTCCGGATGAAATTCCGATTTTAGAGAAAGATTCCCAGGATGAAACGGTAGACCTTATTGAGATTGTTTCTGATGATCTGTCAATAGGAGAAGAGGAAGTTATAGAGGAAGTGGTGAAGAAAGCTGAACCGAAAGGTAATTTCCTGTTTTTAAACCTTGATGAGGTGGATGCTTACAAAGAACAGGCTTTTTCCAATAAACAGGAAGAGCTTTTCGAGGAAAAAAAGAAAGACTGGAAAACGCTTCAGAAAGAAAGAGAGAACGGTGGTGGCGGAAAAGAGTATACGGTAGCAGGGCTAATCACTGAGTATAGAGTACAGGATGGATTCAGAAGTGGAGAAAAAGTGGCTTTTGTTACTTTGGAAGATTATTCGGGATCTTATTCTTTCAGGCTGGGAGATAGGGATTATATGCGTCTGAAGGAGAAATTAGAAGTTCAGAGATTTGTGATTTTCAAAATAAAATTTGCACAGGTCAAGGACGGAAGGGTTTTTGTTAACGTCAATGATGTTATTGAACTTCAGGAAGCTTTTGAAAGATTTGCAAAAAGCATTTCCCTCGTTATGGATGTTATGGATGTCCGCCCTGAGGATCTTGACTTTTTTAGAAAAGTTCTTGACCGGAATAAAGGAAATCAGAAACTTAAATTCTTTATAAAAAATATTGAAGATGATTCCCAGATTGAAGTTCAGTCTATGAAACATTCTGTAGATCTGAACGGAGATCTGATTAAGGAAATTCAGCTTCTTAATAAATATGAATTCTATTTGAATTAAGAAAAGTGAAATATAAAATTAAAAAGCGGCATTTTTTGCCGCTTTTTTTATTTAGAATTAAGTCGTTAATTGGTGAAAAATAAAATTATTTTTTATGTTAAATAAATAATTACTCCACTTTTTAGTGATTTTAATTTTAATATAATAAATTGAAAATCAAATGTTTAAATTTTTATCTTTATTTGATGATTTAATATTAAAACTAAATATATATTTGATTTTAGGTAATGATGTGTTTTGTTTATGATTTTGTCTTTAATTTTTTATGATAATTTTTGATATTAGATGAAATATTTGATTACTTTTACCCCCTAATTTTATTTTTACTACGTATGAAAAAACTTTTACTAACGTGCCTATTTTTTCTGATAGCCACTATTGTGAATGCCCAAATTACTTTGGGCAGTGGGACAACTACGGGAACATATCCTATAGCATCAAATTGGGGATATAATTATACTCAACAAATTATATCCAAAACAAAAATTAATGCGGATGCTCCTGGCTCTATTACTGGTCTGAAATTTTATTTACCTACTACTGCTAATCTTGATAAATCAAATCAGTGGGAAGTGTTTGTAGGACATACTACTCTTACTGCTTTTGCTGGGACTGCAGCTTCAAACTGGATTGCTACATCAGCAATGACTCAGGTGTTTTCAGGTACTATTACCAATAATGCAGGAGTAGTGGAAGTTACTTTTACAACTCCATTTGCATATAATAATATAGATAATCTTGTTATAGCAGTTCACGAGAATACTCCGAATTTTAACACTTCTTCAGATTATTTCTACGTATCTGCTTCCGGTACAACCAATAGCAGTATGTACTATAGAAATGATACAACAGATTTCAACCCAGCAGCTCCGGTTGCTGCGGGATCACGTGCTGCTACACTTTCTAATGTTACTCTTTTAGGCCTTACGCCCAATCCGATTCCAGGATGTCCTAGTGTATCTGCTCCGGCAGCAGCAGCAACAGGAGTTTCTGTTACTCCGGCTATTACATGGGGAGCAATTAGCAATGCTACAGGATATAGATTATCTATCGGAACTACTGCGGGAGGAACGGATGTACTGAATAATGCAGACCTAGGAAATGTTCTTACCTATACTCCTGCAACACCACTGAATTATAATAAACAATATTTTTATACTGTAAATGCATATAATGGAGCAATTCCATCTGCAGGATGCAGTGAAAGATCTTTCACAACGTTAAATATCCCTTGTCCTACAGTTTCAGCACCAGCTTCAGCTGCTACTGGGGTATCTCTTACTCCGACTATTACCTGGGCTGCTGTAACAGGAGCTACAGGATATAAACTGAGAGTAGGGACCACTGCCGGTGGAACTGATATTGTAAATAATGCAGATCTAGGAAACGTAACTTCTTATACGTTCAGTTCTCCTTTATTAAACAATACTAAATACTATTACAGTGTTAATTCTTATGATGGAACTACAGCATCAGCTTCATGTTCTGAAAGAAATTTTACAACTGTTTGTGCTGCTTTATTAGCTCCTTTCTTAGAGTCATTCAATTCAGGGACTTTACCTAGCTGCTGGTCCAATTCCAGTACCAATAATACAAGTTACGCTTTATGGCAATTTACCGGTACTCAGGATTATGGTACTACAGGTAATGGAGCTTCGGGAACAGTTGCTTTTGTAGATGCATCTTCTCCTTACACTGGAATTCATGACGTTACTTTAACATCTCCTCAAATTAACTTGGCGGGACTTACAGTACCTTATGTTCAGTTTAAATGGTTTAAAAATCATGCAGCTTCTGCAGGAGGGACCCAGCCAGCTTATGATAATAACAAGCTTACTGTGCAGGTTAAAAATGTAACAGGTTCAACATGGGAAACTATCTTTACTTCATCTACCAACAGTACTTTATGGAGAACAGAAGGTGCTGTATTACCTGCTGCCTATAACGGAGCTACTATACAGGTGAGATTCGTTGTTGATAAAGATGTAGCCGGTAACGGATACTTCTATGATAACTTATTGTTAGATGATGTAGAAATAAAAGAGGCTCCTACATGTTTAGTTCCTATCACTCCTGTTGTTACGACAACTACAACTACAACAGCTACGATAGGTTGGACTGCACCAGCTACTGCACCAGGAAACGGATATGACATTTACTACAGTACTACAAATACAGCTCCTACAGCTGCATCTACACCAAATATGACATCTATTACAGGAACAAGTTATGTAATTAATGATGCTGTTACAGCTAGTACATATTATGTTTGGATAAGATCCCGTTGTTCCGCAAATGATCAAAGTGCTTGGGTAGGACCAGTTTCCTTTGCTCTGGTACCTGCAAATGATGACTGTGCAACAGCTGTTACTTTAACAGTAAACCCTGATACTACTTGTACTGCAACAACTGTAGGAAATACTTTAGGTGCTACCAATTCAAATGTACCTGTAGGTACTTGTTCAGGAACACCGGATGATGATGTTTGGTATTCTTTTGTAGCAGGATCTGCTGCTCATACAGTTTCTCTTTCTAATGTGGTTTCAACAGGAACTGCTTCATCTACAAGCTTATATACTCAAATATTTAGTGGTTCTTGTGGATCTTTAACGAGCATTAAGTGTGGAACAACAAATACTACAACAGTATCTGGATTAACAGTTGGGCAAACTTACTATGTAAGAGTTTATAACAGCAATGGTGCTGGATATAATAATAGCTTTAATATCTGTTTAAATACTCCACCACCGCCACCTGCAAATGATAATTGTTCATCTGCAGTAGATTTAATAGTAGGAACTGCATTTGCTCAGAATGCTATAGTAGGAACTACTGTTAGTTCTACAAATACGCCTGTATTAACGGCTAGCTGTCTTACAACGCCAACAAATGTAGGAGGGAATGTATGGTACAAAGTAGTGGTTCCGGCTTCAGGTAAGATCACTCTTGAAACAGACACCAATACAGGTACAGCATTAACTGATACAGTAATTTCTGTATTTGCAGATTGTACAAGTACTACTTCTATTGCTTGTGATGATGATACAGGTAATGGGAATTTCTCTAAATTGTCATTGACAGGTCAAACACCGGGTGCTACATTATATGTTAGTGTTTGGAGATATTCTACAGCAACAGATGGACAATTCCAGATCTCAGCATATGATGCAAGTGCTTTGTCAACATCTGAAGTTTCAGGTGCTAAAAATGAGATCAAAGCTTATCCAAATCCTTTTGCAGATGTCTTGAATATTTCTGATATCTCTAAAGTGAAATCAATATCAGTTGTTGATCTTGCTGGAAGAATAGTAAAAACAATTGATAATCCTTCTTCAGCTCTTCAGTTAGGAGACCTGAAACAAGGAATGTATTTAGTAACATTAAATATGAAAGACGGATCAAAACAAACGATCAAAGCAATTAAGAAATAGAGTCTTATTGATCATACTCAATAGAATAGCAGCTGAAAGGCTGCTATTTTTATGAATGTCATAGCCCCTTATTCAATGCTAGAATAGAGAGGTGCATTTTCAGTTTTTTACTGATGAAATTTAAACTTGAGAATATATAATCAAAGAGACGGCTTTTTAACTGTCTCTTTTTCTATTTGATAAAGTTTTAATGTATTTTTTTTATTAGATTTGTTTAAACCATAAAAAAAAATTACATGAAAAAGCTTTTACTTGTGAATTTAATAACGATTAGTGCATTTGCCTTTGCTCAGACCTATTGCACACCGGTATTTCCAAACGAATGCAGTGGAGGGGATATGATCGACAGTTTTACGATTCCATCGGCGGGATTCAGTCATCTTGATACGGGATGCTCCCAGGGCTCATATGGAGACTATACAGCCCAAACAATTAACCTGAATGCAGGTCTCAGTTATGCATTTTCTGTTACTCATGAATATTCCAGTCAATATGTACGTATCTGGATAGATTTTGACAATAACGGAACCTTTGATGATGCGGCACCGGAACTGGTAGCAACAGGAAGTAGTACCGGACCGGATGATAATTCAGTTACCAATAGCAATATAACTATTCCTGCAACAGTTACACCGGGAACCTACAGAATGAGAGTTGGGGACCGTTTTAACAATGAACCGGAACCATGCAACACATTAGGCTACGGAGAAGCACATGATTATACTGTAGTGATTGGAGCTGCACCGAGCTGTCTGGCACCAGGTAACTTGTCTGCGGGTACCCTAACTGCCAACTCAGCTGTTATTTCATGGGCAGCTTCTACAAGTACAGTAGGAGTAGGGTATGAATATTATTATTCCTCAACGAATACAGTTCCAACAAGCACTACTGTAGCATCAGGAAGTGTAGGTGCTTCGGTTTTATCTGCGCCTTTGTCTGCATTAACTCCTGCCACTACTTATTATGTATGGGTAAGGTCTGTATGCAGCACTTCCGATAAAAGCGCATGGTCTTTAAGTGCATCATTTACAACTGATTGTGCCGCAATAGTTCCTACTGCTGCTTATACCAATGATTTTTCAACATTCCCCGGAAATTGCTGGGAACAGGCTTCTGGTGGAGACCCGGCTACAGGATCTACTGATACAGATGAATTATGGTCTGATGGAGACTTCCTGAATGAAGGAAATAATAATAATTCTGCTAAAATAAATCTTTATTACAACGAAACCATAGCGTGGCTAAAGACGGTACCTTTCAACCTTTCAGCAGGAGGATACAGAGTGAAATTCGATTATGGGGTAACAGCGTTTTTAGATACCACTGCTTCGGCTATGGGATCTGATGATGTGATTCAGTTCTTGGTTTCAAATGATGGAGGGACTACGTGGACCGTTCTGCAGACATGGAATGCGGCTAATGCACCATCCAATACTTCTACAGCTTATTCTTACGATCTTACTTCCTATACGGGAGCCAATGCCGTATTTGCATTTTATGCTTCTGAAGGTACTGTAAATGATGCTGAAGATTATGAATTCTTTGTTGATAATTTTAAAGTAGAGACTGCAACATTAGCAACATCCGAGGTTTCCAAAGAAAAAGAAGATGTTAAAGCATACCCGAATCCTTTTACTGATGTATTGAATATTTCAAAAGCAGATCTTGTAAAGTCAGTTTCTGTATCTGATGTTTCCGGACGATTGTTAAAAACTATTGAAAATCCATTTTCTGCTCTTCATTTAGGGGATCTTAAACAAGGATTGTATTTCATTACTTTAAACATGAAAGACAGTTCAAGGCAGATGATCAAAGCGATCAAGAAATAATAAAATAACCATATTAAACTAAAAAGACGGCAATTGCCGTCTTTTTTATATTAGTGTCACTTATTGGGTACTGGTTGTATATCTCCTGTGTTCATTTGTTCAAAGACGGCAGGGAAAAACATCACGAGTATAAAATAAATAATGATCATTAATACAACTAAAGAGAAAAGAATAATGACCAGGCTGTTAGGTTTATTTTTCTTTTGTGGTTCCATGATTTTTGTGGTATTTGGTTAACAGATTAATATCAATACCAAATACTAAGCTAATTTCTTGCCACACTGTTTGCAGTACCGTGCATCATCATCTATATCTTCATTGCCGCATTGGTCGCAGATTTTCTCCAGATTCTGTCTTTTGTTGCGCATTTCTGCCGTTACAATTCCTGTAGGAACTGCAATAATAGAATAACCTGCAAGCATTAAAATAACAGCAAAAAATTTACCCATCGGAGTGATAGGAGAGACATCTCCATAACCAACGGTAGTTACCGTAACCACTGCCCAGTAAATAGATTGTGGAATCGTTTCAAAGCCGGGTCTTCCGCCCTCCACCATAAACATAAGCGAACCTACGATCACTGAAAAAATAATCAGGAACAAAAGGAAAATATAGATCTTTCTGGAACTGTTCTTTAAGGCACGAACGATAAGGTAACCATCGTTCATAAAATCCAGAAGATTGAAGATCCTGAAAATTCTCAGCATCCTCAGCATCCTGAAGATTAAGAAATACTTGGTAACAGGAAAGAAAAAGCTAAGGTAAAAAGGAACCAGTGCAAGAAAATCTATGATTCCGAAAAAGCTGAAAATATAATTTTTTTTATTCTTTACAACGCTGATGCGCATCCAGTATTCAATTGTGAAAAAAATAGAAATAATCCATTCCAGGATCAGAAAGGTGTAGTGAAATCTTTTGTCAAGCTGAGGAACACTCTCCATCATAATAATGGCAGTGCTTATCAGGATAAGGGATAATAGAGTGATGTCGAATAATTTGCCTAGTTTGGTATCAGCACGGTAGATAACCCTGTAAAGAAATCTTTTCCAAAGTTTGTCTTCAGGAACAAGATTATGTTCTCTTTCCATTTTTTACTATTTTTTAAAATTAACAAATTATCGTTATTTTCGTAGCAAACATACAGAATAAAATGACAATAAGCGAAGTAATTTCAAAAATAGAAAACCGTATTCCCCTGCAGCAGGCAGAAGATTTTGACAATGTAGGATTGCTGTGTGGTGTCCCGGACCGAAATGTCAGCGGAATTCTGGTGTGCCACGATGCTTTGGAAAATGTTGTAGAGGAGGCTATCCAGAAAAACTGCAATCTGATTGTATGTTTTCATCCTATTATTTTTTCCGGATTAAAATCTCTGACCGGGAAAAATTATGTCGAAAGAGCTGTATTGAAAGCAATTGAAAATAAAATTGCCATTTATGCCATTCATACTGCATTTGATAATGATTTCTTTGGGGTCAACCATAAGATCTGCAGTCAATTGGGATTAAAAGATCTCAGGATTCTTCAGCCTAAGAAAAATAATTTAAAACAGCTGAGCGTATTTGTTCCGAAAGACCATTCGGAAAAAGTGAAAGAAGCGCTATTCACTGCAGGAGCAGGAAATATAGGTTTTTACGACGAATGCAGCTTTACTCTTAATGGAAACGGAACATTCAGGCCTGTTGAAGGCTCAAATCCGTTTTCCGGACAGCAGAATATCCGTGAAAATGCTGATGAAGATATGATTTCCGTTATTTTTGAAGATTATAAAAAAGGAAAGATCATTTCAGCAATGAAGGCTGTGCATCCCTATGAAGAAGTAGCCTATCAGGTATATCAGCTGGATAATGAGAATCACCATTCAGGCTTGGGAATGTATGGGGAACTTGCCGAAGAAATGGATGAACAGGACTTTTTAAGAATGGTAAAAGAAAAATTTGAACTCGAAGTCATTAAACATTCCAATTTTATCCATAAAAAAATCAGAAGAGTAGGTGTTCTCGGTGGGTCCGGAGCCAGCGGAATAAAGGCTGCTTTATCGCAAAAATGCGACGCTTATCTTACAGGAGATATCAAATACCATGATTATTTCCAGGCAGAATCCAAAATGTTGATCTGTGACATAGGCCATTATGAATCCGAACAATTTGTAACTCAACAATTATTTGAAATTTTGTCACAAAAATTTAGTACATTTGCAATTTCAAAATCTATTGAAAAAACCAACCCAGTAAATTATTTCATTTAAATATGGCAAAAACCAACGATATTTCAGTTGAAGAAAAATTAAGAGCTTTATACGATTTGCAGATCATTGATTCAAGATTGGATGAAATCCGAAATACTAGAGGAGAATTGCCAATTGAAGTTGAAGATCTTGAAATTGAGATCGAAGGACTTGAAAAAAGAGCTGAAAAATTTCATGCAGATATCAAAGATCAGGAAGATCAGATCAAAACAAAGCATGAAGTAATTAACCATGCAAAAACTTTAATTGAAAAGTACAAATCTCAGCAGGATAATGTAAGAAACAATAAAGAGTTTGAAGCATTAGGAAAAGAAATGGAATTCCAGGATCTTGAAATTCAGCTTGCTGAAAAAAGAATTAAAGAATTCGGAGTTAAAATTGCTCACAAAAATGAAACTTTAAGCGAACTTAACGAGAAAATCAAAGATCTGAAAAACCATTTGAAATTCAAGAAGGAAGAATTGGATGATCTTGTGTCTGAAACCCAGAAAGAAGAAGAATACTTAATAGAGCAGTCTAAAGAGTATGCAGGTAAGATTGACGAAAGATTACTTTCTTCGTATAACAGAATCAGAAAGAGCTCTATCAACGGATTGGCTGTTGTAGGATTAGAAAGAGGAGCACCAAAAGGGTCGTTCTTCACTATTCCTCCTCAGAAGCAGATGGAAATTGCTCAGAGAAAGAAAATCATTATTGATGAGCATTCTGGAAAAATCCTTGTAGATGACGAATTGGTAATGGAAGAAAACGAAAGAATGAAATCTGTAATTAAATTCTAATTACAATTCAAAATAATAAAAATGTGCTTCAGCAATGAAGCACATTTTTTGTTTAACGTATACATAACTGGAAATTCAAAAGGTGGGAGGCTTTAATCCCGTCACAATATAAGGATATTAAAAAAGCTGCTTCATTTCTGAAACAGCTTATTGTATTTTTACTCTTGATGCTCGTACATTTTATTATACAGATCTATGAATTTCTCTTTTATTGCTTTTCTTTTAAGCTTTAAGGTAGGAGTAAGCAGTCCTGTATCAATGGCCCATATCTCAGGGGTCAGTTCGATTTTTTTGATCTTTTCCCAGTTTCCGAGATGCTCATTGATATTTTCCATCTCCTTTTCAATTCTTTCCTTTAATTCAGGGCTTTTTGCAATTTCTGCAGGGGTAGAGCCTATATTCAGATTATTTCTCATTGCCCAGCTTTTAGCAAACTCAAAATCAGGCTGTACCAAAGCACACGGCATTTTTTCACCGTCTCCTACTACCATGATCTGTTCAATGAATTTTGAAGCTTTTGCCTGGTTTTCAATTGTCTGAGGGGCAATGTATTTTCCGCCTGAAGTTTTAAACATCTCTTTTTTACGGTCAGTGATCTGCAGGAATCCTTCACTGTCGATATGTCCTATATCTCCTGTTTTGAAAAATCCGTCTTCAGTAAAAGCTTCTTTTGTCATAGTTTCAGCTTTAAAATAACCTTTAAAGACAGAAGGTCCTTTTACTGTAATTTCACCATCTTCCTGGATTTTTACCTGAAGGTTGTCCAATGGTCTGCCCACGGTACCGATCTTCATTTTATCAAAACTGTTTACAGAAATAACCGGCGAAGTTTCGGTTAAGCCATATCCTTCTAAAATAGGAATACCGGCATTCTGAAACATCAGGTTTAATCTTGTCGATAAAGCTGCAGAACCGGAAACTAAAGTAATGATTTCTCCACCCAGACCTTCTCTCCATTTAGAAAATACCAGTTTATCCGCAATAATTCCCTGTAATCCTGAAGGTTTGGAGATTTCTTTTTTCTTACTGATCAGATTCAAAGCCCAGAAGAATATCTTTGATTTAAGCCCGCCGGCTGAAGAACCTGTGTTGTAAATTTTATCATATACCTTTTCCACTAGTCTGGGTACCACACTCATATAATGCGGTTTTACTTCTTTTACATTTTCCCCCATTTTATCGATGCTTTCAGCGAAATAAACTGAAAAACCATTGTACTGGAAAAGATAAAAAAGCATCCTTTCAAAAATATGACATATAGGAAGGAAGCTCAGCACCCTCGTATCCTTGTAATCCAGGCTTTTTTTCTTAGGAATTCTAGGAACAGAGCCTAAAACGTTAGAAACAATATTATGATGGGTCAGCATTACTCCTTTCGGTCTTCCTGTAGTGCCTGAAGTGTAAATAATGGTAGCCAGATCCTCAGAATTGATGGCATTGGAAAGATCCTCCACCTCAATCTGGGTAGAATCGTCCTCACCAAGATCCAGAATTTCTCTCCAGTTGGCTGCCCCGCTTATCGTATCAAAAGTAAAAATCCCCTGTAGTGAAGGGATATTATGTTTCACCTTCATTACTTTATTAAGCAATTCTTTATCAGATACAAAACAATACTGTATTTCAGCATTATTAAATATAAACTCATAATCTTCAGCAGAAATACTCGGATAAACCGGAACGGAAACCACACCGATTTGAGACAGTCCAAAATCCATAACTGCCCATTCCGTACGGGAATTGGTGGTGATCAGAGCAATCTTGTCACCAGGTTTTATACCCAGCTTCAAAAGCCCCCTGGATATTTTATTTCCCTGATTGATAAATTCTAACGTTGAGGTTTTTTTCCATTCACCCTGATATTTGGTCACAAACATATCTGCTTTAGGAAATTTCTCCAAAGCATAATGTGGAATATCGAATAATCTTTTGATTGTCATGATTTTTTAAGCAATTTTTAAAGAATTTTAAATATAAGCATTTTTTTTAACTGTAGTAATCAGAAATCATCAATTGACAATTAATTGAATGCCTGCCATAATATTAGGGGCTTTTACCAATTATTCTGCGGAAATTTAAAGGAGTCTGTCCCTTACTTCCAATTCTATTTTCAGATTTGGTTAAAAAGTGTAAATTTACGGCTACTAATTATTATTTTTTATGGACTTTAATTTATCGGAAGAACAGCTGATGATTCAGCAGGCTGCAAGAGATTTTGCACAAAATGAACTATTACCTGAAGTTATAGAAAGAGACCGCGATCAGAAATTTCCTACAGAGCAAGTAAAGAAAATGGGTGAAATGGGGCTTTTGGGAATGATGGTAGATCCTAAGTACGGAGGAGCAGGGATGGATAGCGTTTCTTATGTTTTGGCAATGGAGGAGATCGCAAAAATAGATGCTTCTGCAGCTGTGGTAATGTCCGTAAATAACTCTCTGGTATGTGCAGGTCTTGAAAAATTTGCTTCCGAAGAACAGAAAGTGAAATATCTTACTCCTCTTGCCAGTGGAAAAGTAATTGGCGCTTTTGCATTATCTGAGCCTGAAGCAGGTTCTGATGCTACTTCCCAAAAAACAACCGCAGAAGATAAGGGAGATTATTATCTTTTAAATGGTATCAAGAACTGGATCACGAACGGTGGTACGGCTTCTTACTATATTGTCATCGCACAGACAGATCCTGAGAAAAAACATAAAGGAATTAACGCTTTCATCGTTGAAAGAGGATGGGAAGGTTTTGAAGTTGGTGTGAAGGAAGATAAACTGGGAATCAGAGGAAGTGATACACATTCTTTGATCTTCAATAACGTAAAAGTACCTAAGGAAAACAGAATCGGGGAAGACGGATTCGGATTCAACTTTGCTATGGCAGTATTGAACGGAGGAAGAATCGGTATTGCTTCTCAGGCATTGGGTATTGCTTCAGGAGCTTATGAACTGGCTTTAAAATATGCTAAAACAAGAAAAGCTTTCAAAACTGAAATCATTAATCACCAGGCAATTGCATTTAAATTAGCAGATATGGCTACCCAGATTACTGCAGCAAGAATGTTATGTTTCAAAGCCGCATGTGAGAAAGACGCAGGTAAAGATATTTCTGAAAGCGGTGCAATGGCAAAATTATACGCTTCCCAGGTGGCAATGGATACTACCATTGAGGCAGTACAGATCCATGGTGGATACGGATATGTGAAAGAATACCACGTAGAAAGAATGATGAGAGATGCAAAGATTACGCAGATCTACGAAGGTACTTCGGAGATTCAGAAAATTGTGATTTCCAGAAGCATCGCCAAATAATTAATATAAAAACACACTGCTTATGAAAAAAACTTTGTGGATCAGCCTCGGGGTAATACTTCTTCTGATAGGGGTAACGGTATGGTATAAATACTATTTCGTCTTTGGAGAAGGAGTAAAGTCCGGCTATCTGAATTATGCCATGAAAAAAGGCTATGTTTTCAAAACCTATGAAGGAAAACTCATCCAGGAAGGTTTTGGAAAAGGAAAAACAGGAACCATTACAAGCTATGAATTTGAATTTTCGGTAGAAGATCCTGAAATTTTTAAACAGCTGGAAACCAACAGCGGCAAAACTTTCGATCTTCATTATAAGGAATACAATGGAGCGCTTCCGTGGAGAGGAAACACAAAGTTTATCGTAGACAAAATAGTGAACATGAAATAGCGAAAGGCTCCCATCGGGAGCCTTTCTTATTACAAACCACTTTTATAATATACCTTTAACCAGGCTGAATACATGGTGTATCCTGTTGATTAAATACATACTTATTTAAATTCCTGCGAAATAACTTCCGTAACCGACCAATACCATCAAACACGAATATTTAAATATACAAAGAACAAATTCGGCAGAGATTTGATTTTTATTAAAATAATATTAAAAAATCCATCTTTCGATGGATTTTGTTTTATTGGAGATTGTTGTCCGTGGTTTTTTTCTTTTTATAGAAATAGTATCCTATTCCGCCGATCAGGAATAATGGCCAGAGCGGAAGAATGAAAAGAAAGACCGATGTAATCACATTCCATCCTGATGAAACTGCTGCCAGTGATTTTTCGCCGAAAGTTTTAGGTTCTTTTTCGAAACTCGATTTATCGGTAAGAGTCACGGTTATTGTACATAGGGTATTCTCTGCGTAGTTGTTTCCGGAAACCTGTATACTTTTAGTTTCAATATCTCCAATCTCACTTAGGTCATTCATTAAACTGTCAAAATTACGGATAGGAACTTTAACGTCCATATAATATACCTTTTGGTTGTTTTCTTCGTACGAAGAGTTTCTGTTGGCTGCTTCTGTCGTAACATAAGAAAGCTCTTCGCTTTTTACATAACCATTATTTTTTATGATTTCATCTTTTACAAGTTCCTTTACCGTTTCTGCATGGTCAGCTTTTATAGAAAGAATAGCTGTTTTCACCATCTTATTTTTAAGCTCATAAGCATCATTCTGAGGTTTGTCCTTATAAACAATTTGGGTTTCTTTAATTACTTTTGGAGCAGGGACATTCACCACAATTTTTTCGGCTTTTTTCTGTGCCGAATCTTTTTTCTCGATCTTTGATTCCAGTTTTGTTGAAGCAATTTTATCGGTTAAAGAGTCAACCATCTTAGACGTATTTTCTATTTTCTGCTGAATTTCGCCTTTGGCATCTTCAAAATCTTTTATTCTGACGTTAGCAGAATCCAGAACCTTGTCTGCGGTATTGTTGATGGAATTGATAGTTTCATTTACTGCAGCAGCCGTACTGTCTGCCGTATGAATAGTATCTTCTATTTGAGATTTTGTTGCTTCTGCTTTTTTACACATAATGAAAGTGCTGGATACAGCCACCAGTAATAGGTACTTTTTCATAACATTAATTTTTTTGATGATGTAAAATTAGTGGTGAACAGAAGCATACTTTTGTAAATAAAAAGTATTATTCCGGTAAAATTTTAATGAATTGAAAATCATTGTATTGGATCTGTTTTACAAAAGATTTACAAAAACAGAATGGATGAAAATTATCTTCAACAATAAATTAAATGATTAATTTTTTATAATTATGAGGTTAAAAAAATAAATCTTTATGAAAAATGAGTAGAAGAGTAAGCTGTTTTTTTATTAGTACTTGGCATTTTTTTCTACTGGATAGTGGTAATGGTTTATTATATTTTGGGATTGTTTTATAATAATTTAACATTTTTTTTGAAAAATAACATTCAAATGCTGATTCTGAATATTATAATATTTACATTTGCTTTTTAAGATTTTTATAATGAAAGGAGTGTATTTTGTTCTCATTTTTAATAGTGTAATGATCCACATTTGTTG
>NZ_QNFY01000025.1 GCF_003290185.1 Chryseobacterium lathyri
AATTACGCATACACAGGATAATTTTTCAATTGAAAAAGTAACAGAATATATAGAAAAAAACGGCTGCGAGGTTATTCGCTTCGATGTAGACCTGTATCCAATACAAAATAAACTCTCCACTGTTTTCCAGGATGGCGAATGGATAAGCATTCTTGAAACCAAAGAGGAAAAATACCGTCTTGACGATATTGCAGCAGTTTGGTACAGAAGAGCTTATAACATCGGGAATGGGGTGAAAGAAGAAATGGATAAAAAGTTTTATAGCGCCGCAATGGGCGAGATCCGAAACACGCTTTTCGGATTTATAGAATCTGTAGATGCTTATGCATTGGGGAAGCCGGGGATTTACAGAAGGCTGGACAGTAAAGAAGAGCAGTTGAAAATTGCCGTTAAGCTAGGCCTTAAAATTCCTGAAACCTGCCTTACCAATAATCCTGAAGAAGCCAGACAATTCATCCTTAAGCATCAGAATGTGATAGCTAAAATGCAGACCGGTTTTGCCATCTATGAAGACGGTGTAGAAAATGTGGTTTTCACCAATGTGGTTAGCGAAGACAAGCTTGAAGAACTGGATTCATTGGTATATTGCCCAATGCAGTTCCAGAAAAAAATAGAAAAGAAAAAAGAATTGCGGGTTACCATTGTTGGGCAGGATGTCTATGCATTTGAAATAGATTCCCAGCAGTCCGAAGATGCAAAGGTGGACTGGAGAAAAGACGGGGTAAATCTGCTTACCAAATGGGTAAGAACAGAACTTCCTTCAGATATTGAAGCTAAGCTTCTGGAGCTTTTAGATGTTTACAATGTAGATTACGGTGCTATAGACATCATTGTTTCTCCCCAAGACGAATACTATTTCATCGAGATCAATGCTGCAGGAGAATTTTTCTGGTTAGATAATTTAACGGAGGAAAACCTGATTTCCAAAAGTATCGCAGACGTTCTCTGCGACAAAGCACCAAGAAGAAATAATAGGATTTTGGTATAAATAAATCTAATTTTCAACAATTCCTAAAAAGTCATAAAATTTAAGCAACAGCCATGCAAAAATACTTTTATCATTAGCTAAAATACTACCTTTGTGAAATAAGCACATAAAGGAATGAAAAAAGGTATTAGTAGGAACATTCTGGTTATAATTATAGCTTTAATGTATGTTCCTGTAATGGTAACAGCACAAAAAAATATAGATTCAGCTGTTTACAAAATAATTAAAGTGAAACCAAGCAAGCTAGATCAATCTGTCCGGATGGCGGACGATCCCCATATTGTTTTTTATGATCCAAAAGTAAAAAATAATAAAATTTTGCTTTGGCTTACAGGAACAGGAGGAACAACAAAACATGTTCCCGAATTATTTATCAATACGGCTTTAGAAAGCGGGTATAGAGTAATTGCACTTTCGTTTATCTCTGAACCGGGAGTTTCTCAGGTTTGCATAGGGGATACTTTAAATTCAGATACAAATTGTGCTGCTGAATTTAGAAGGATGAGAATTTACGGAACACCCGCTTTTTCTTTAATTCCGGATAAGCCTCAGGATGCAATAGTACCCAGGCTGACAAAACTATTACAAAGTCTTTCAAAATCTGATCTTCAGGGAGGCTGGTCTGCCTATCTGAAAAATGAAAATCCTGATTGGAACAAAATTGCCATTGCCGGACAGTCACAGGGCGGAGGTATGGCTGAATTTATTGCTCAGAATAACTCTGTAGACAGGGTCATTAGCTTTTCAGGCGGTTGGGATTATTCAGATTCTAAAGAGAAAAAAATTGCCGGCTGGTATTTTAATAAAAGCAAAACACCGGTAGAGAAATGGTATGCCGCCTATCATATTGATGAAGTAGCTGCTAAATCTTTAATAGAAATATGTACCGCATTAAAAATCCCAAAAGATCATATCTTTGCCTTAGATAAAAAAATAGACTTTTCATTAGAGAATCCCAATAAAGGAAATAAAAAGAATCCTTATCATACAGAAGGTATTAAAAATACGATATATAAACCTGTATGGCAGACAATGCTTGGGAGCGGAAAAATAAATTAAATCAGTAAATGATATTTGTAACAGGAGCAACGGGAATTTTGGGTAGAGTAATCGTTTTGGAACTTTTGAAAAGAGGAAGAGACGTACGTGCCTCCAAAAGACCGGGCAGCAATTTGAACGATGTAAAACATTCTTACGGCTTCTATACGGAGAATCCCGAAGATCTTTTTAATAAGATCGAGTGGGTAGACGTAGATTTTGATAATCTTGATTCCCTTCAAAATGCATTGAAAGGGGTAGATGAGGTTTATCACTGCGCCGCAAAAGTAAGTTTCCATCCTCATGATGCAAAAGAAATGTACCATACCAATGTAAAAGGTACAGAAAATCTGTTGTTTGCCTGCGAAGGTACAGAAGTGAAAAAATTTCTGCACGTAAGCACAATTGCTGTTTTGGATGTTTTTAATGAAAAAGGAGAACTGGACGAAACTTCAGAATTTAATCCCAAAGAAGAACATTCTGCTTATGCTGTTTCCAAACATCTTGCTGAAATGGAAGTCTGGAGAGCGTCTGCTGAAGGGCTGAACACCATAATTGTGAATCCGGGAATGATCATCGGAAGTGGAAACTGGGGACAGAGCAGTGGAGATATATTTCCTACGTTTGAAAAAAACGGCTTTACATTTTCAGGGGGAACCAGTTATATAGACGTTAGAGATGCTGCTAGGATTTCCATTGAGCTCATGGAAAAGAATGCTTTCGGAGAACGTTTTATTCTCATTTCCGAAAATAAAAGATATGCAGAGCTAGGAAAACAGATCAGATCACAGCTTGGTCTGAAAGAAGCGAAAATCCTTACAAAATCTCAATTGAGCCTGGGGAGATTTGCCAATATCCTTTTTGGATGGCTGATTCCGAAGCTGAGAATCATCACCAAATCAAATGTTGAATCCATATCATCGCTCAATACCATTTCCAACCAAAAAATTAAAAAAGAACTTGATTATCAATTTATTCCTGTGAAGGACAGTATTGATTTTCATCTTAAAAATTATATTAACGACAAAAAGCTGAATTCATGAATCTTGCAGCAGCAATTATCCTTAAAAATGTAGAAAAGCATCCGGTAAAATCAGCGATAGGCTTTAAAAAGAAAGATGAGGCGTGGAAAGAACTGAGCTGGAAAAAATTCGGTGAAATCGTTTTTAAAACAGCCAATGCACTAAAAAATGCAGGAATTCAGGAAAATGATAAAGTAGCCATTTATTCAGATAATTCCTCTGAATGGATGATTTTTGATCTGGCCTCAATGGCCATTGGTGCGGTTACCGTACCTGTTTACTCTACCAATAATGCAGAGCAGGCAGAATATATCATTAATGATTCCTCTGCAAAGGCTGTGCTTGTTGGCAGCCAGGAGCAGTATGATGCCTGTCTGGAGTTGTTGCAGAAAGAAGAAAATCAATTGGAAACCATTATTGTTTCCAAAAAATCTGTCTGGATCAAGAAAGAATTCAATAGTTTTTACCTCGAAGATTTCATTGCCAAATCTTCTCCTAAACTGGAGATCTGTAAAAAAGAATATGACGATACAGCGACCCTGATCTATACTTCCGGAACTACAGGAACTCCAAAAGGCGTAATGCTTACTCATGGCAATTTCATCAAAGCTTTCGATTCCCATTTTGAATTTTTTAAATTCAAAAATTTTGAAGAAGAACTGTCATTGGCATTTCTTCCATTAAGCCATGTTTTCGAAAGAAGCTGGAGCCTGCTGTGTTTGTATGGTGGTGCGAGAGTTTATTTCTTAGAAGATCCAAAAAATATTGCCAAAACTCTGGAAGAAGTGAAACCTACCATGATGTGTGCGGTGCCGAGGTTTTTCCAGAAAGTATATGCCGGTGTTCTCGAAAAAGCAGAAGAAGGTTCATCATTGAAGAAAAAAATCTTCGATTGGGCATTGGCAACAGGATGGCAGACTGCAGAACTGAAAAGAAACGAAAAACAGATTCCTCTCGGGTTAAAACTGAAAGAATCCGTGGCAGATATGCTGGTGTTCAGCAAAATTAAAGAAAAGATGGGCGGAAGGCTGTGGTTCCTACCTTGCGGAGGAGCCTCTCTTTCACCGGAAGTTACAAAATTCTTCGACTCGGTGGGAATTCACGTAACAGTAGGCTATGGGTTGACGGAGACTACCGCTACACTGACGCTTTTCCCATTAACCCATTTCGAGCACGGAACAAGCGGAAAACCTTTGCCGGGTGTAGAAATCCGTATCGGAGAAAATGACGAGATCCAGGCTAAAGGAAACGGGATTATGAAAGGCTATTACAATAAACCCGAAGAAACACAGAAAGTTTTCACGGAAGACGGATGGTTCAAAACCGGGGATGCCGGAAAATTTGATGATAAAGGAAACCTGATTATCACAGACAGGATCAAAGACCTGATGAAAACGTCCAACGGAAAATACGTAGCCCCACAGCAGATCGAGAATCTTCTTACCAATAATAATTTTATCCAGCAGATCATGCTTGTAGCAGAAGGCAGGCAGTTCGTTTCAGCTCTTATCGTTCCTAACTTCGAGTTTCTGCAGGACTTTATGAAGAAAAACAATATTCCTTTTACCAACTGGGAAGAAGCGGTGGAAAATGAGAAAATCATTGCTTTATACAAAGAAAAAATTAAAGAACTGCAGGTTCACCTGGCGGATTTTGAAAAAGTGAAAAAATTCACATTAATGCCTGCTGAATTTGATATCAATACTGGCGAAATTACGCCTACATTGAAGGTCAAAAGAAATGTGGTTCTTAAAAAATATGCAGATATTATAGAAAAAATGTATTAAAATAAAACGATCTAAATCGCAAAAGACGCAAACGGTTTTTTCAATAAAAAATCAGAGATTTTTGAAAACTTAAGTGGTCTAGAATAGACAGTTTTATTTAACTTTATCAATAACTCAAGTGTTAAGATTCTTTTGTGACTTTTGTGGTTAAATAAAAGCGTTTTACCATTTTAAATCAGACTATGACAACACAAGAATTCCTAGGAAAACAAAATTTCACCATCCATACTCAGACAGTTTCAGAAAGCTGTCCATCCAATATTGCCCTGATCAAATACTGGGGCAAATACGATAATCAGATTCCTGCAAACCCAAGCATCAGTTATACATTGAATCATTGTAAGACCAATACTTCTATAGAATTTCTGGCAGATGAACCTTTCTCTGTTCAAACTTTCCTGTCAGGAAATGAAGAGGTGAAATTTGCTGAAAAAATAGAAAAATATTTTAAAAATATTGAACAGTATCTTCCATGGATTCTGAAAGGAAAATACATCATCAAAACAGAAAATACCTTCCCCCACAGTTCCGGGATTGCGAGCTCCGCTTCTGGGTTCGGAGCCATTGCCAAATGCCTGATGAAGCTGGATGCAGAATTTTCAGGAAATCAATCTGAAGAAGAATCATTAAGAAAAGCATCATTTTTAGCAAGACTAGGAAGCGGAAGCGCATGCAGAAGTCTATACAATGGACTGGTGGTCTGGGGAACATCAGATGAGGTAGCAGGAAGTTCAGATCTGTTTGCGGTAAAATATCCTGATACCGAAATTCATGATATATTTAAAAGCTTCAACGACTGGGTGCTGTTGATCCATGAAGGCCAGAAAAGTGTTTCCTCAACGGTAGGACACGGCCTGATGAACACCAATCCTTATGCTGAAAGAAGATTTCAGGAAGCAAGAGACAATTTTGTTCCGATGAAGGAAATTCTTAAAAGCGGGGATATGGAACGGTTCATCACATTGGTAGAACATGAAGCACTTACTCTTCACGCCATGATGATGATGAGTGATCCTGCTTTTATCCTGATGAAAACCGGAACACTGGAAGTGATCAATAAGATCTGGGATTTTAGAAGAGAAACGGCTCTTCCGCTATTCTTCACACTGGATGCAGGAGCCAATGTTCATCTTCTATTCCCTGACAATGGATCTGAAGATACAATCAAAGCATTTATCGAAACAGAATTACTACAGCATACCCAGAAAAATGGAGTAGTGAAAGATGTAATGAAGTTTTAAGAATAAAGAATATCAATATCTGTTTGATCTGCTAAATCTGCGAGCGTAAAAGTTTCTTGCAAATTTAGCAGATCAAGCAGATTCTTTTTAATACTAATCTTAATTAAAATGTATTGATTAAGGTATCATATCTCTGCTTCATCAAATCAATGCAATTGATTCCCTCTTTGCAGGTTTAAAATTACAAGGTTAAAAATTACCCTTTGCGTTAAAAAATATGTAGTACGTAAAGAAAATTAATCAAAATTTTATTGAAAGGGGGCATTCAGGAAATCATTAAAAGGCTTCATAAGCTTAAAGATCTTAGTGATGTTTTTTATGGCATTTTTATCCAGAATTTCTTCATCTTTTAAATAATAAATCACAATAAAATTCTTTAATTTCAGATATTCGCCCATTGGATCTTCTTTCTCAAATCCCTGAGGAATTTTTTTCAGTTTATCATCCTGATCCAGCTCTGGGAAATGCTTTTTGAAGTCTTTTTGATTGATGATCTTAAGGAAATCGTCGCCATATAACGAAATTTCTTTCCTTACTTCTTTCAGGACAGACGATTCCGGCATATAGATACCGCCTGCAAGAAAAGACTTTCCTGGTTCCATATGAAGATAATAGCCTCCTTTCTGGCTTCCTTTGCCCATTCCCAGAGATGCTCCAAAATTGGTTTTGTATGGTGATTTGTCTTTTGAAAACCTTGTATCCCTGTAAATTCTAAAGAGTGATTTTTTACCATCAATTTTTCCTAATTCTTCATCAAAACCGGACATTTCTTTGATCAGTTCATCAAGGAAGGTAATAACATTTTCCTGTGCCTCGGTATAAGCGGCTTTATTTTCATTAAACCATTCACGGTTGTTGTTAACGGTTAGGTTTTTTAGAAATGTCAGTGTTTCCGGATTTATACTGTTCATGTTTTTAATGTTTAATATGATGTGCTGTTGAATTTATTTTAAACCAAGTTAAAAAATAAAGTTATGCTGACCAAACTTATATACTGCAGTCCATGCCTTAAAATAAAAGCAGGCAATTCCTGCAGTTTAAAAAAATAAATATAATACTTAAAATAACCGGACGTAAAGAAAATTATGCTTAACTATTGAGTGATCAATATCTAAAAAACTGCGGCAACTAAAGGAAATAACGCGGTTGGAAAAGAAAGGTAATTTTAAAGAAAAATTTACCATGAATAATGTTATTTTTGAAAATTCATAAATAATACCGAAAAAATCAATCCAATTTAATAAAAAAAAATAATGTTTAACATGTTTTTAATGCAGACCGTGTTTTTTTGGATTTAATTTTTTAAAAATTAAGAAATTATTAAAGGATTCTGAATTAAAGTTTACATATTTAAAACTTTATTCAAAAACAAATCAAATATTTGTTGTATCTTTGCAAAAATTTTAAAATATTTAATGAATTTATTTACGGAGTCCAATTTAAGTCCTGACATCCTTAAGGCAGTTGGCGAACTGGGTTATGAAAGCCCGACAGAAATCCAAAAACAGACTATCCCTTTCATTCTTTCAGATATTCGCGATTTGATCGCACTTGCGCAGACAGGGACAGGCAAAACAGCAGCGTTTTCGCTTCCGATTTTGGATATGATTGACGAAACGAGTCGCAAAATCCAATTTTTGGTCCTTTGTCCGACACGGGAATTATGTCTTCAGATTTCTAAAGACATAAAAAATTATTCCAAATACATGAAAGACATCAAAACCACAGCGGTTTACGGTGGAAGCAGTATTATGGATCAAATTCGCTCTTTAAAGGACAAGCCACAAATTATTGTAGGTACTCCTGGTAGAGTAATTGACCTTATCAACAGAAAAGCACTTGATTTTTCTGCCATTCATTGGTTAGTTTTAGACGAGGCTGATGAAATGCTTTCTATGGGTTTCAAAGATGAATTGGAAACAATTTTAAGCGAAACACCTGACACAAAGCAAACTTTCTTATTCTCGGCAACGATGAACAAAGAAGTAGAGAGAATTTCTAAAAATTATCTTACCAATCCTCACCGTATTTCTGTAGGTTCTATTAACGAGGTTAAAAAGAACATTAAGCATGAATACTACGTAGTGGGTTACCGTCAGAAAAAAGAAGCTCTTAAGAGATTAATTGATGCAAACCCTAACCAGTATTCTATTCTTTTCTGCAGAACAAGAATGGAAACTCAGGAAGTCGCAGATTTCTTGATGCAGAATGGTTATGCGGCTGATGCTCTTCACGGAGATCTTTCCCAGGCACAGAGAGATACGGTAATGAAGAAATTCAGACTGAAAAACATTGATATCCTTGTTGCAACTGACGTTGCTGCAAGAGGTTTGGATGTGAACTCTTTAACCCACGTGATCCATTATTCTTTACCTGATGATCCGGAAGTATTCGTTCACAGAAGCGGAAGAACCGGAAGAGCTGGAAAAGACGGTATTTCAATGGCATTAATAAAGCCGGAAGAAAGCAGAAAGCTGAAACAGATCAAATCTGCAACTAAGATTGATATTGTAGAAAAATTTATTCCAACGGGTGATGATATTATCAAAGCTCAGGTTGGAGGAGTTTTTGAAAAACTATTTACGGAACACGAAGAAGATATATTTGAGTTCAACGACAGTTTAATTCCTGATCTGAGTGCTTTCACTAAAGAAGAACTTGTTCATAAATTGTTACAGTTCCAGTTGAAAGATCTTGCGTTGTACTACAAAGATAAGCATGACCTTGTTGAGCAGAAGTTCAGTACCAGAGATGATGATTATTCAAGAAGAGACAGAGGACGCGACAGGGACAGAGACAGAGGAAGAGAACGTGGAGATCGTGATACCAGAGGCAGCAGAGACAGCAGAGACCGTGGTGGAAAACCTAGAAGAAAGGACGAAAACATGGTAAGATTCTTCTTCAACCTTGGGAAAAAAGATCAGTTGAAAAAACTTGATGTATTAGATATCATCAATAAAGCAACAGCCGGGAAAAGCAAAAAAAGAGCGGAAATCGGTGATATTGAAATCCTGGAGAAATTCTCTTTCTTTGAAGTGGAAAAATCATTCCAGGAAAATGTAATGAGCAATATTCCTTCAATGAAATTTAAAGGAAAAGAAATGAGAGCTGAAGTAGCAAACTAAGGCATCTTAAGATATATAAAACCGGCTTTTGGCCGGTTTTTTTATTTGATAATCAAGTGTTAACCTAATGTTAACAAAACTTAATGTTATATTGTTTCAGGGCAAATCCTTTTTTAGGAAATTTGCACTCAAATTATAAATACATAAAAATGGGAATTGGTAATATTTTCCACGCTTTTCAACCAAAAGATAAAATCTTCTTTGTGCTTTTTGAAAAAGTAACGGAGAACCTAGTGGCAATGTCTGAAGACTTTAATAACGGTATCAAAGATTTCGATCTTAATGATGATACAATGTTAAAAAGAATGAGTGACTACGAGCACAAAAACGACGAACTTACCCATGAGATCTTTGTTGAATTAGGAAAAAACTTCATTACGCCGTTCGACCGTGAAGATATTCACACCCTGGCAACCGGCCTTGATGATATCGCTGATTACATCTATGCTTCCACAAAATACATCTTCCTATACAAATCGCCTGAAATGAAGGCTTATTCAGATTTTTCATTACTGATCCACAAAGCTTGTCTTGAGATCCAGAATGCAATGAAAAACCTAAAAGGATTCAAAAATATGGACCAGGTAAAAGAAGCATGTATCAAAGTGAACTCTATTGAAAACATTGCAGATGACCTGCTTTCCAACTCAATGGTAGATCTTTTTGAAACTAATGATGCCATTAACATTATCAAAGTTTCATCTGTACTTAATTATCTTGAAATAGTAACTGACAAAGCAGAAGATGTTGCCAACACGATTGAGAACATCATGATTAAATACGCTTAAACAATTATAACTTACAGAAATGGAATTTCCGATTTTACTTACGGTTATTATTGCTTTGGCATTAATTTTCGATTATATTAATGGTTTTCATGATGCGGCCAATTCAATTGCAACCATTGTTTCCACAAAGGTTTTAAGCCCTTTTCAGGCTGTACTTTGGGCAGCACTCTGGAACTTCGCAGCCTTTTTTTTAGCAGCCTATGTGATAGGTGAGTTCAGGATAGGGAATACAATTGCTAAAACAGTGAATGAGAATTTTATCACGCTTGAGGTAATATTTTCAGGTCTTTTAGCGGCAATCGCATGGAATCTTTTAACATGGTGGTTTGGTATCCCGTCTTCATCTTCCCATACACTTATCGGAGGATTTTTAGGAGCGGCTCTGATGCATGCTTTTATGCTGGACTATCACGATGTAGTAGCGACACAACCTAACTTGGGATTGTTTGATACATTATCACAGGCTTTTCATCAGTTAACAACTCAGAGTGTTGTGAAATTTGATAAAGTAATTCCTATTTTCCTGTTCATTTTCATGGCTCCGGTGATAGGGATGGTAATCTCGATCATCATTACATTAATTATTGTTCACCTTTACAAAAGATCAAACCCGTACAAAGCAGACCAGTCTTTCAAGAGATTGCAGCTTGTTTCCTCAGCACTTTTCAGTGTAGGACACGGTCTGAATGATGCTCAGAAAGTAATGGGAATTATTGGGGCAGCTCTTATTTACTATCACGTGGAGATGCTTCATGATCCGGTATATCTTAACATTCCGTCTGCCGGTCGTTTTGACTACTTTGCACAGCATTATCTTTGGGTTCCTTTGGTGTCATTCCTTGCAATTGGTTTAGGAACTATGAGTGGCGGTTGGAAGATCATCAAAACAATGGGAACGAAAATTACAAAGGTGACTCCATTAGAAGGAGTAAGTGCTGAAACTGCAGGGGCGATCACGCTTTTTATTACAGATCAGCTTAGTATTCCTGTATCTACAACACATACCATCACCGGCTCTATCATTGGGGTAGGATTAACGAAGAGAATTTCTGCTGTAAGATGGGGAATTACGGTAAGCCTTCTTTGGGCCTGGATATTAACGATTCCAATTTCAGCAATTGTGGCTGCGGTTACTTATCTTGCAGTAACGTTTCTGTCTTAATTTAAATGTTCAAATACATCATATAAACTTTGTCCCTCTGGACAAAGTTTTTTGTTTTATAAAGCCTTGAAAAATTGTATTTTTGTTTAAACTATTAAATTTTATGGAATTTTTAGACAGATACCAGCAGATCGTTGCTGAAGCCATCACTAAGTATACTTTCAAAGACAAGCCTGCGGAACTCTACGATCCGATGAACTACATCATTTCCCATGGCGGGAAGCGTCTTCGTCCTATTATGGTGCTAATGGCCTGCGACCTTTTCGGGGGAGACCTTAAACAGGCTATAAAACCTGCGCTGGCCATTGAATTTTTCCATAACTTCACGCTTATCCATGACGATATTATGGATGAGGCTCCTTTAAGAAGAAATAAACCTACCATCCATACCCTTCATGGGATCAATGTTGGGATCCTTTCCGGAGACGGGCTGATGCTGAAAGCTTATAAGTTTTTCGAAGACCTTGAGCCTGAAATTTTCAAAGCATGTATCAGGATCTTTACCCATACAGGACTTCTTCTGTGTGAAGGACAACAGTACGACATCAATTTTGAAACTCAGGAGAATGTAACGTATGATGACTACATCAGAATGATTACTTATAAAACAGGAGTTCTGAGTGCATCTTCCTTTGAAATAGGGGCACTTATTGCAAAAGCTAATTTTAAAGATGCCAAGGCTATATTCAACTTTGGAAAGCATATTGGTATTGCGTTCCAGATTATGGATGATTATCTTGATGTATTTGGAGACCAGGCTCAGTTTGGGAAGAAACATGCCGGGGATATTTATGAAAATAAAAAAACAGTGCTGTATCTTTTAGCTAGAGAACATGCAACAGATGAAGAAAGAAGAGAGCTGGACCATTGGTATGGTAAGAAAACTGATAATATTGATAAAGTATATGGTGTTGAAAAGATCTTCAGAAGAACCAAAGTGGATGAAAAAGCATTACGTCTGATCGAAAAGCACAATGAAATAGGGCAGAGCTACCTTGAGAAGATCAATATTCCAGAAGAAAAGAAAAAACCTTTCATAGAACTGGCTAATTATCTGTTAAGAAGAGAGAGTTAAATAAAGGTAGTAGGAATTAGGGTGTAGGGATTAGTTATTTATTGGAGCTTCCTAACCCCTGATTTCTAAGCCCTAATCCCTTATTAATGAAATTCAGAACTGAAGTTGACATTCCGGAGTCAGAAAAAAAAATTGATATTGAAGATAAAATATTTTCAATAGGCTCTTGCTTTGCTTCAGAAATGGCAGATTTGCTGGGTCAGGGGCAGCTTCAGACGGTCAACAATCCGTTCGGAACTATTTTTAATCCGTTTTCGATCAGTAACGCTGTTAAAAGACTCCATGATTCAGAGTTTTATACAGAAGATGAGCTGATTACTTTTAACGATGAATTTATCTCCCTGGACCATCACAGCAGCTTCGACAGAAGATATGTCCATCAGACTCTGGATAGGATTAATACGGGGATAGAAGTAGGAAACAGGTTTTTGCAGGATGCAGGGTGGGTGATCATTACGTACGGAACTTCATTTATTTATGAATTTATCCCGAAAAAAAAACTGGCTGCCAACTGCCACAAAATCCCACAGAAGTTTTTTGAAAAACGGTTGCTTTCCCATCAGGAACTTACAGATTCCATTTATAATACAGTTTTAAACCTGAAAGATATCTGCAGGGATGATATACAGATCCTTTTTACTGTGTCACCTGTACGTCATACCAAGGATGGAATGATTGAGAATCAGCTCAGCAAATCCAAACTGATCACCGCTGTTCATGAAGCACTTTTGCAGCTGGAAAACTGCCATTACCTGCCCATTTATGAAATACTGATGGATGATCTGCGCGATTACCGTTTTTATAAGGAAGATATGATCCATCCGACATCGCAGGCTGTCAATTACATTTTTGATAAATTCGGAGAAGCCTATTTCTCAGATGAGACAAAAAGTTTTATCAAAGAAAATTTTAAGATAAGTAAAGCACTGGAACATAGAACTGATGATGAAAAGGATCCGAAGTATATTGAATTTAGAGAAAAATTAAATCAAAGAATTGAAGTTCAGAGGGAAAAAGTAAGGCATAAAATTTTTATAAATGATTGATTTCACGAACCTCGATTATTTGAAATCCGGAAACGAAAGGCAAAAAAGGGCTTATGAAGTTCTTGAAAAATATCAGATATTTGAGAAATTAAAGCCCTATTCTCCAGTTCTTGCCGGAACTATTCCGATTGAAATTGATATTGAAAACAGTGATCTGGATATCATTTGTGAAGTTGATCTTGAATTTGAAGAAGATTTTCTGAATGACATGTCTAACCGATTAAGTCCTGCAGATATTGAAGTGAAAATCGAGAATATCATTGTTGACGGAGAAAAAAGCATTATTCTGAACTTTATGCTGGAAGAATTTCCAATAGAGATTTTCGGCCAGAACAAACCCTCACTTGAACAGAATGCTTACCGGCATATGCTGGCTGAATATAGAATATTAAAAGAAAAAGGAGCAGATTTTAAACATAAAATAATAGAACTTAAGAAACAGGGAATCAAGACTGAACCGGCTTTCGGTTTACTGATGGACTTGAAAAACCCGTATAAAGATCTGTTAAAATTTTAAGACAATGATTGATACCCATACGCATTTATATGCTGAAGAATTTGATGAAGACAGAAAAGAAGCTATTCAAAGGGCTGTAGATAAAGGAATCACAAAATTTTATCTTCCTGCCATTGATTCGGAATCCCATGAAAAGATGCTTCAGCTGGAAGCTGAATATCCAGGGCAGATCATTTCCATGATGGGGCTTCATCCTTGTTATGTAAAGCCTGAATCCTGGGAAAAAGAGCTTGATATCGTTAAAAATTATCTGGGTGAAAAGGATTTTCCGGCAATAGGAGAGATCGGAATCGACCTTTACTGGGATAAAACAACACTGGATATCCAGATTAAAGCCTTTGAACAGCAAATCGACTGGGCTATAGAAAAGGATCTTCCTATTGTGATTCATACAAGAGAAAGTTTTGATGAAACATTCGAGGTTCTGGAAAGAAAAAAGCATCCGAAGCTTCGTGGAATTTTTCACTGCTTTTCGGGAGATCTCGAACAGGCTAAACATGCCATTGATCTGAATTTTATATTGGGAATAGGCGGAGTTGTGACGTTCAAGAATGGGAAGATTGATCAGTTTCTGAATGAAATTCCTCTGGACAAGATCGTTCTGGAAACAGATTCACCTTATCTGGCTCCTGTTCCGCACAGAGGAAAAAGAAATGAAAGCTCTTACCTGGACCTCGTAGCCGGAAAGCTGGTGAATATCTATGGTAAGGATTTTTCTGAAATTGATAAAATCACTACTGAAAACGCTAAGAGAATTTTCAGTTGCTAATCTAATCAGATGAAAGAAATTTTAACCAATGTAAAAAATAGCAAGGCAAACAGTTTAATGTTGTTTGCAGTTTATTTTGTAATTAATTTTTTATTCCTGACCAAATATGGTATCCGACAGTCATTTGTCCCGATTAGTATTCTGATTGTTGCCTTTATTGCTGTACATATTTTTTTGTTTTTTCTGAGAAAGAATGAATTGTTGACAAAAAAGATTAATATAAAGCTCGTCTATCTTTTGACGGGTATTTTAGGAGTAGGATATATTGCTTTATGCCATATCTTAAAAGATCCTTATCAAATGAATATAGACCGTTGGCAGACGCTGGATTTTTCTTTAGATTACTGGATTCACGGAAAATATATTTATAACACACGGAATTTTATGGGGAACTTATCCTCATACCTTCCCGGACAGCTTTTATTAGCTCTTCCTGCCTATCTTCTGGGAAATGTGGGTTATCTTCAGGTAGCCGCTTTTTTGTTGTTTTCATATGCTGTTCTTCTGGAATTTAAAAGCAATCTCATCAGGTTCACAGCTATACTGATGCTGGGAATATCGCTGTCTTACATTTACGAAGTGGTCTGCAAGAGTGATTTTATTTCTTCTTTTATTTTCGTGGCCGCATTCATCCTTTTCTGGCACAGTGAGTTTAAAGGAGATTATTTTCAGAAACCGGTCTTGTTGGGTGTGTGCCTTGGTGTTTTGTTTCTGACAAGGAGTGTGGCAGTTATTCCATTGATTATTTTTTTACTGAAGCCTTTTTTAGCAACAGATACAAACCGTAAAATAAAAACAGCTGTTGCATTTATACTCAGCGTAGGTATTTTACTATTGACTGTTTTTTTTCCTGCTGATAATCTTGATTATATTATACAGCATAATCCATTGGTTCTTCAGGGGCAGAGCAATACACTTGTCATGCTGGGTTTTCTGGTGACGACTCTGGTTATGTCGTTTTATGTCAGAACAATACATGATGTATTCTATTTTTCGGCATATATTGTTTTTCTGGTGATGCTCAGCTTTGTACTGGAAAAATATTTACTTTTCGGGCTGGGTTTCCAGCATAATCTTTTTTCAACCACTTATCTGGCGGCCTGTCTGCCTTTCAGTATTATTGCTTACTGCTTTTCAGTTCAGAAAGAAACAGAGAAAGTCTGAATATTCAGATGATTGAGTTTAAAGATGAATTACTTAAATCTGCTTATTTTGCCGAAGACAAATTCTTATATCACCCTATCCAAAAAGTCTCGGTTACCCTTGTCAAGGTTTTAAACCTTGACAAGGGTAAAAAATCAGATTAGTAATTCCAGCCCTATAATCTAAATTTTTCTTTAACACCCAAACTCCTTTATATTTAAAAATCTTAGAATCGTGAGTAGAATAACCGTTTTTAAATCTAAAAATTCTATATAAAAAAGCCCTTTCGTTGGAAAGGGCTTTCGTATTATTTTTTTCTGGTGAAATTTTTATTCTTCGGTTTTTTAAAACTCGTTGGGGTGCTGCCTGCAGGCTTATTGTTATTATTTTGTGGCTTTGGAGACCTCGGAGGTCTTCTGTCACCACCGGCTGCCATAGGCTTGTTATTAGAATCTCTTTTCTGGGCTACAAGATCATCCGTGTGGAAAGGATGGTCTTTTATAACTGGAATTTTCTTTCCGATAAGTTTCTCCGTATTCCTTAAATTTAAAAGGTCAAGACTGTCTACAAAAGAAATCGAAGAGCCTTCAGCTCCCGCTCTTCCTGTTCTTCCGATTCTGTGAACATATGTTTCAGAAACATCGGAAAGCTCAAAATTGATTACATATTTAAGTTCATCGATGTCAATACCTCTTGCAGCGATGTCTGTGGCGACCAGAATTCTTGTTTTTCCGGATTTAAAATTACTGAGGGCATTTTGTCTTGCATTCTGGGATTTATTCCCGTGAATAGCCTCTGCTGAGATATTATCTTTTTGCAGTTTCCTTGCAATTTTGTCAGCACCGTGTTTTGTTCTCGAAAATACCAGTACAGAATCTGCAATGTCATTCTCTAGAATATGGGAAAGAAGATTAAGCTTATTGTCTTTTTCTACAAAATAAACTGATTGCTTAATCGTCTCTGCAGTGGAAGAAACCGGAGTCACTTCTACCTTCACAGGATTATTCAGGATAGAATCTGCCAGTTTCTGGATTTCAGAAGGCATTGTTGCTGAAAAGAATAAAGTCTGCCTTCTTGGTGGAAGAAGTTTGATCACTCTTTTTACATCATGTACAAAGCCCATATCCAGCATTCTGTCTGCCTCATCAAGAACAAAGATCTCAATGTTTTTTAAGCTGATAATACCTTGAGCGATAAAATCCAGAAGTCTGCCGGGAGTTGCTACCAGAATGTCGATACCTTTTCTTAAGGCGGCCTCCTGATTTCCCTGCTTTACACCTCCGAAAATCACGAGCTGTTTGAGCGGAAGGTATTTTCCGTATGCATTAATATTTTCCTCGATCTGTATGGCAAGTTCTCTTGTTGGCGTTAAGATCAGGGCTTTTATATGATTATTTTTGGTCTTATTTTTTGATAAATTCTGAAGAATAGGAATAGCAAACGCCGCTGTCTTTCCTGTTCCTGTCTGTGCGCATCCTAAAAAGTCGCTGCCTTTTAAGATTTCAGGGATAGATCTCTCCTGAATGGGCGTGGGATTCGTATATCCCTGTTCCTGAATTGCTTTTGCAATAGGTTCTATTAAGTTTAGGTCTGTAAAATTCAAATGAACTGTTTTTTTAATTTAAAATAAAATTCCCTCAATGTGAAGGAATGATACGATGCAAAGGTAGTCTAAATATTTTTAAACGGATTATTTTACTTTTGCCCACTGCTGGTTATGTCTCAGGTCTTCAATGAACATGTAGACTTCCCTCAGTTTTTCACTTCCTTTTTTGCCATAGTCTTCTACGTTTTTGGAAGTTCCATCCGTAAAATTAATTCTCAGATATGAAGTTGAGAGGTCCGTGATATTTCTTGTTCCGTATTTATCTTTTAGATTTTTCACGTCAAGACCATTCAGTAGAGAAACCAATTTGTTATAATCTGCTTCCTTGATTACCCCTTTAAAAGTTCCTTCACGCGGTTTTGAAAATTCACCTTTTGAAAAATCTTTCGAGAAATTAAAATGCTCAGCTTCCAATATGGCTGTTCTGTCCGGATTAATGGTCATGGTGAAGATAGGGCAGGATCCGAAACATGCTCCTGCTTCATATTCGATTTTAGCGTATTTTGAATTGGTTTTCTGGGTTGTACAAGAAAATAAAAATAAAAATGCACAAAGTCTTAATATATATTTCATAGCGATGGTTTCCTGTTTTCTTTCAATAATTATTCCAAATGCTGAACTGTCGTAGTATAGAAACTATTCCAGAGATGAAACACAACAGCCTTTGGTAAATGATAATCTTAATAGTACAGAATCATTATTCATTGATTCATAGTACTTTGTTCTCTTCTTGGCAGTATTGTAATAAGAATAGCTTTTTATTTCGCCTTTGTCAAACATGATCTTATTTTTGAAGAACAAAGGTTCCATATCGTACAGGATATTATTGTTGAAATTCTGGTCATCGTTGGTTACATCCAGTTCAATAATTCCCAGATTCGTTTTTGCTTTATTATTACGGATAAGATTATACTTATAATGGATAAGATCATTTTCCGTTTTCTTTTCAACCAACTCTAATATCTGATCAGTTTTCAATTTTTTCCTTTTTCTGATGTCAGCAATTTCAGATTCCAAAGGAATATCGCCGGTGAAATAATCAAAATTTCCGGGTTTGATTTCTTTACTTTCATCCTTGATCGAAACAGGAAGTACAGGATTGGTATCTTTGTTTAAATTATAGATAATCCCATTTCTGCTGTTGTTAAAATACAACACAGAAAAATCACTTTCATTGGTGTAATATTCTATAATATCGCTCACCTCATTATCTGTACCCTGACCCTCTGCCTTCTCGTAAGTAAATTTATATTTTAACCTCTTGTTGAATTCATACTTAAAGAACGCCTTATTATTTAAAGGAGCATGTTCATTCTGTTTGGATGTTTCCATGAATGAAAAGCTGTCCTGAGCATAAGTCAGGGCAGGCAGGAGAAATGAAACAAAAATAACAGCGGGTGCTGTTATTTTTTTCAATGAGTGTATCATCTTTTATCCGTGAAGTTTTTTCCAGATTGCGTCTTTCAGTTCTACAAGGCCTTCTCCCGTTACACCAGAGAAAAATAATGGCTTTCTGTTTTCAGGGAATTCAGCAGAAATTTCTTTTTTCAGCTCATCATCCAGAAGATCTGATTTTGAAATAGAAATGATGAAATCTTTATCCAAAAGTTCAGGATTGTACTCCGTTAATTCATTTTCCAGAATTTTAAACTCCTGGAAATGACTTTCAGAATCAGCCGGAATTAAAAATAATAAGATAGAATTTCTTTCAATATGTCTTAAAAATCTGTGTCCCAAACCTTTCCCTTCAGCAGCGCCTTCAATGATTCCCGGAATATCAGCCATTACAAATGATTTGTAATTTCTGTAGTCCACAATACCAAGATTGGGGGTCAGAGTTGTAAATGCATAATTCGCGATTTTAGGCTTTGCAGCAGATACGGATGCAAGAAGGGTAGATTTTCCGGCATTTGGAAAACCAACTAAACCTACATCGGCCAAAATTTTAAGCTCGAAAACAACAAAACCTTCCTCGCCATCCATTCCCGGCTGTGCATATCTTGGAGTCTGGTTGGTAGAAGATTTGAAATGCTCATTTCCTTTTCCTCCTTTTCCTCCCTGCATCAAGATAATTTCCTGCTTGTCTTCAAGGATTTCACCGATAATTTCTCCCTCTTCATTTTTAGCGATAGTCCCAATCGGAACATCAATATAAATATCATCACCGTCAGCACCGGTCAGCTGGTTTTTCGCTCCGTTTTCACCACGATCAGCTTTTATGTGACGGGTGTATCGAAGCGGAAGTAAAGTCCATTCCTGAGCATTTCCTCTCATGATGACGTGTCCGCCACGGCCTCCGTCGCCTCCATCCGGACCACCTTTAGGAATATATTTTTCACGGCGAAGGTGGGCAGAACCAGCACCTCCGTGTCCGCTTTTACAATGGATCTTTACGTAATCTACAAAGTTAGACATATAGTTTGTGTTGCGGGTTGTAGGTTACAGAATCTGAATTTTTCAAATCCTGTAACTCATGTCCCGATTATTTAATTTTTTCGACTTCAGCGAAAAGCTTTTGGGAAATTTCTTCAATTTCTCCTACGCCGTTTACTTCAACATATTTTCCCTGCTGCTTGTAAAGTTCGGCAACTTCTGCTGTTTTAGTATAATATTCTTTAATTCTGTTTTCAATGATCTCCACATTACTGTCGTCAGATCTTCCGCTGGTTTCCCCTCTTTTCAGAAGTCTTTCCACTAAAATTTTGTCTTCTACTACTAACGAAAGACAGATATCAATCTTATCGTTCAGTTCCTCTGCTACAATTTTTTCCAAAGCTTCCGTCTGGGCAGTAGTTCTTGGGTAACCGTCAAAGATAAATCCGTTGGTATCGGTAGGTTTTCTGAGCTCGTCGACCAGCATATCCGTTGTTACCTGATCCGGAACCAGTTCTCCCTTATCGATATAAGACTTAGCCAGTTTTCCAAGCTCCGTATCATTTTTCATGTTATATCTGAAAAGATCACCTGTTGAAATCTGTTTTAAATTGAATTTTTCGATCAGGTTTTGAGCTTGTGTTCCTTTTCCACTTCCTGGAGGGCCGAACAGAACAATGTTTATCATAATGTTGATTCGCTTGCAGCTTCCGGCACTAAGCTTTCAGCCTTTAGCTTTTTTAGTTAATATTTACTTTATTTCGATTTTAATATTTAAAGCTAATAGCTAATAGCCAAAAGCTAGTAGCAGTAATTAATGGTTGATCTGTCCCTCTTCCAGTTGATACAGGTTTGAAAGGTTTCTTCCCAATTCATCATAATCAAGACCATAACCAAGAACAAATTTATTTGGAATCTCTTTTCCGATATAATCCAGCTTGAAATCTTTTTTGTAAACATCCGGCTTTAGTAAGAATGAAGCCAGCTTTACAGATTTAGGACGCTGTGTTTCCGTAAAATATTTGAACAGACTCTCAACCGTGTTTCCGGTATCTATAATATCTTCTACAAGAATAATGTGACGGTCTTTCACATCTTTAGTCAGTTCCATTTTTTGGTAAACAATCCCTGTGGACTCTGTTCCTGCATACGAGCTCATCTGGATAAAAGCAATTTCGCATTCGCCCGGATAGTATTTTAAAAGATCTGAGAAGAACATGATCACCCCATTCAGAACCCCGATGAAAACAGGAACCTCGTCTTTGTAATCTTCATAAATCCTTAACGCTGTTTCTTTTACAATTTCCTGAATTTCGGCGTCCTTCAGATAAGGAACGAAAGTTTTGTCGTGAACTTTAATGCTTTCCATAAAAAATTTTAGTAGTCGGCAAAGTTACGGATTTTTGATTAAAATCTTTTCTACTTTTATTCCGGATTTAATAAACATATCATTTAAAACGAATATCTTGAAATAATTCACCTTTTAAAGCTTCAATTATCATAATCTATTCGAAAAAATCTTCGTTTTTACAAGTCCTTTACGTAAAAGAAATTCTGATCCAATGAATTTAATCATTGTAAAAATATTGCTTTTTTTGTGCTTTTACCTTTGTTTTTTATATGAAGATTTTATGTTTTTTGACTAAAAAAAATGAATAATTAATAATTTGCTATCTTTGTATTTCTAAAACCCAATTATAACATGTAGGATTCAGTTTCTTTCCGATCTATCAAACAGTAGCCCAGGTGCTGCTGATGTTTAACTATTACTAAGAAAGAAATAATGATTTTACTGCAAAATATATCTTACGGGTTTCCCGGAGGGGATCTCTTTTTTAATTCAATCAATTTAACCATACAACCTCACACCGTATCGGCATTAGCCGGAAGCAACGGTATTGGAAAGTCTACGCTCCTGAAGATTATGGGTCAGGAGATTCAACCTTTAGAAGGAAGTGTAACCGTTAAGGGTGATGTATACTATGTTCCGCAGATGTTCGGAAATTTTGATCATCTGACTGTGGCAGAATGTTTTAAAATTGACAAAAAACTGAATGCTCTTCAAAAGATCACAAGTGGGGAAGTAGATGAAGAATATTTTGAAATTTTAAATGATGACTGGGATATTGAGGAACGTTGTCAGAATGCATTAAGTTACTGGAAACTTGAAGATCTGGACTTAAGTCAAAAGCTGGAAAGCTTAAGCGGAGGACAGAAAACAAAAGTTTTTCTGGCTGGTATTCAGATTAGTCAGCCGGACATTATCATTCTGGATGAACCTACGAATCATCTCGATCTGGAAGGACGAAATCTGTTGTATGATTTTATTGAAAAAACAAATTCGACTGTTGTGATTGTGAGCCATGACCGTACTTTGCTGAATTTGGTCGATACCATTTTTGAATTAAGCAATCAGGGAATTTCTACTTATGGTGGAAATTATGACTTTTATGCTGAACAGAAAGAAATAGAGCAGGAAGCACTCCAGAATGATATTCATGCTAAGGAAAAGGCCCTGAAAAAAGCAAAAGAAAAGGAACGGGAAACTATAGAACGCAAACAGAAACTGGATGCAAGAGGAAAACAGAAGCAGGAGAAATCCGGCGTCGCGAGAATTATGATGAATACCTTACGGGATAGTGCTGAAAAAAATACTTCTAAATTAAAAGGCGTTCATGCTGAAAAAATCAGCGGTATTTCCGGCGATCTTCGCGATCTTCGTTCTTCACTGAAAAATTCTGATCAGATGAAAGTGAATTTCAACGATTCCAATCTGCATTCCGGAAAAATTCTGATTAGTGCGGAAGACATTAATTTCAAATATGGACATCAAAATCTCTGGAAGGAAAATCTCAGTCTTGAGATCAGGAGTGGTGACAGAATTTCTATCAAAGGCTCAAACGGATCAGGGAAAACAACTTTGATAAAACTGTTGTTGGGAGGTTTACAACCGAATGTTGGTAATATTTCGAGGTCAGAATTTAATACGATTTACATTGATCAGGAATATTCCTTGATCGGGCACGAAATAAGTGTGTATGATTTTGTGAAGCAGTTTAATGACGGAGCAATGCAGGAATCTGAAGTGAAAACTCTGTTGGCCAGATTTCTGTTTGGAAAAGAAACCTGGGATAAGAAATGTGGAGTACTGAGCGGAGGGGAACGCTTAAGACTGCTTCTCTGTGGGCTTTCTATAAGCAGTAAAGCTCCTGATATGATTATCCTTGATGAACCCACGAATAATTTGGATCTCCAGAACGTAGAAATCTTAACAGCATCTATTAAAGATTATAAGGGAACATTGTTGGTGATTTCACATGATGAGCTTTTCCTGAAAGAAATCGGGGTGGAGAGGGAGATTGTTCTAGATTAAATTGAGCCGTTATGACATGATGATTTTATGCTCCGCAGATTTTGCTGATTGAGCAGATGTTTTTGTATTTGTCATTGCGAGGAGCGCAGCGACGAAGCAATCTCTTATCTAAATATAAAGGAGTAGTTTGCAGGAGATACCATGGTTGAAAATCTCCCGCAGATTTCACAGATGGCACAGATGTTATGTTATAAATGCTTCGACATCCATTGGTATATTTCATTGAAGACATCTTCCCTGATTTCTTCATTTAATATTTCGTGGCGCATTTCGGGATAGATTTTCGTATGTACATCATTAAATCCATCCTGCTTCAAATGATTGATTGTCTGTAGCACTCCTTTACTGAAATCTCCGATAGGATCATTCTGTCCGCTAATGAAAAGGAAAGGGAAGGATTTTGGAATAGAAGCAGCCCAGCTTCTTGCCGTTGCTTTTTTGTAAATACTGAACAATGCATAAAAAGCATTATTGGTAAACGGAACACCACAAAGTTCATCTTCTGTAAAAGCTTTCCTGTTAGCCTGATTCAGACTGAGCCAGCTTGTATCACTGAAATCGGGATCTTTCTTGAAATGTTTGTTATTGACAATATTGAAAAGAGTATTGAGGTAAGTAAGATGATGAGGCGCTATTTTGTTCGCTAATGAAAGATAACCTTTTATCAGACTGATGCCGGCCAGGGAACCTCCTGTTCCTGTAATAACTGCTCCGGTAAACTGGCTGCTGGCTCTCTGAAGAAGGCAGCGGGTAACAAAAGATCCCATGGAATGTCCAAGAACAAAATGAGGGACATCCGGATATTGTTGGTGAAGATGTTTACTCACTGCTTCAGCATCTGAAACAAGTTTTTCATCGGGTTGGTTCAGCTGGAAAAATCCGATGTCTTTTTTATCTTTTACGGATTTTCCATGTCCCAGATGATCATAAGTGAGTACAACCAGCCCCCGGTCTGCAAAATAACTAGCAATTTCAGCATATCTTCCGCTATGTTCCTGCATGCCGTGGATAATGAGTAAAGTAGCTTTTACAGGAACTGTATCAGGAGTGAACAGGGTATGGAAGAGTTTTGTCTCGCTGGTAGGTGTTGGGGAGAAGTAAGATGATTTTTTTGATGCCATATGGGTTGCCTTATTATTTCAGTAGACAATCAAATATACGGAATTAATAATTTTCTTTTTTACATTAAATATTTTGGGCCGTCTGTCATGATAAAGAAATTTTTATATAATAAACACATGATTTTCACCTCACCTATAAAATAAATTTCCCTCATAATTTGCCCACCCTATTTTTAAAAAGTAATTTTGCATGAATCTAAAATAAAAGTAAAATATGTCAACTTACGTAGTTGTAGGTCTTCAGTATGGAGATGAAGGTAAAGGAAAAATCACGGATGTTTTATCGGCTAAATCGGATTATGTTGTTCGTTTCCAAGGGGGAGACAACGCTGGTCACACGGTTTATGTAGGCGAAGAAAAATTTGTACTTCACCTTCTTCCTTCTGGTGTACTACAGTGCAAAGGGAAGTGTATCATTGCTAATGGAGTAGTGGTAAACCCAAAATCTTTCATTAAAGAGGTTGGCCAGATCGAGAGCAAAGGCTTGAGAACTGACCACATTTTTATCAGCAGAAGAGCGCATGTGATCATGCCTTACCACATTCTTTTGGATACTTACCGTGAAGAGGAACATGGAGGAACTCAGATCGGAACTACTAAAAAAGGAATCGGGCCATGCTATGAAGATAAGATCGCAAGAATCGGGATCAGAATGGTAGACCTTTTAAATCCTGAAATCTTAAGAGATAAAATTGAGAAAAACCTAAAAGTTAAAAATTCTCTTTTTGAAAAATACTACGGAAAGCCAACACTGGATGTAGAGGAAATTTATAACGAATTTTTAGCCATCGGAAAGCAGCTTCAGGACAGAATCGTAGATACGGAAGTAGAGTTGAATGAAGCGATCAGAGACGGTAAAAATGTTTTATTCGAAGGAGCTCAGGCATTGATGCTGGATATCGACTTCGGAACATACCCATACGTAACTTCTTCTTCACCTTCTACAGGAGGAGTTTGTACAGGAGCCGGTGTTCCGCCGACTTCACTTCAAAACCTTATCGGGGTTGCCAAGGCATATTGTACAAGAGTAGGAAACGGACCTTTCCCTTCCGAACTGGATAACGAACTAGGAGAAAAGATCAGACAGATCGGTGGTGAATTTGGTGCTACAACCGGTAGACCAAGAAGAACAGGCTGGTTAGATCTTGTTTCTTTAAAGCACGCTTGTATGATTAACGGAATCAATAACCTGGTTATTACAAAATTAGACGTACTTACAGGAATTGAAAATCTGAAAATCGTTACACATTATAAGACTGAAGATGATAAGATCATTGATTATTTCACTTCTTCAACGGAGAAATTATACAACTACGAACCAATCTATCACGATTTACCGGGATGGAACGAAGATCTTACCAAAGTAAGAAGCTATGACGAACTTCCGGATAATGCTCAGAAATATATAGAGTTTATTGAGGAATACCTGGGAATCAATGTATATTTGGTTTCTGTAGGTCCTGAAAGAAGCCAGAATATTATCAGAAAAGAATTATTCTAAATTTTGGAATACAATATAATAAAAAGAGACTGTCACCTGACAGTCTCTTTTTTATTATAAATTATTGGTTTTTGTCAGATATATTTATCCTTCAGTTATCACTTCATCGCGGTTACCGTCTTCTTCTTTTCCTTCCTGTATCATTTCTTCTGCTTCCGCTTTCTCTTCCGGAGTCGCTTCCTGAACCCGCTCTTCCTGTTCATCGTTGTGATGGTCTATGAAAAACTCACAATATACCGGAAGATGGTCTGAACCGAAATTTTCCAGGGTTTTAAGCTCTTTGATAAAAATATCTTCACTGTGGAACATCAGATCGATCGGAAATCTTAGCAGGCGGTATTTCGCATGAAAGGTAGACACAAAAGAACGTCCTATTCTGGGATCAATCAAATGACTCGTTTTTCTAAATAATATGGATGATTTCGACCATGCTACATTATTAAAATCTCCTACAACAATAACCGGTTCATGGATGTCTTTTACCCGTTTTGCCGTACTTAAAAGATCACCGTCTCTTTCTTTAGAGGTTTCTTCTTCAGTTGGGCTTGGCGGAGGCGGATGCACTCCGAAAAATACAAATGAAAATCCGTCTTCAGTCTTTAGGTGTATTTCAATGCTCGGAATATCATCAGCCACGAAATAATGAGTCTGTGCACTCTTGATCTCAAGTTTAGAGTAGAAATGCATTCCGTAGGTGTTTTCGAGAGTTACTTTATGCCGGAACGGATAATCTTTTTCAAGAACTTTCAAGGCCTGTTCCCAATCTCCATTACTTTCCATAGTCATAAAGACTTCAGGTTTGTATTTTTTAATAAGTTGAATAAATCTTTCGTATTCTTTATTAAACTGATAAACATTGGCAGAAATAAAATGCAGTTTTCGAGAAGATTTATGCTGCTGCTTATGCTTTTTGACCGGATAAAGCGGTGTATACTTCACAAGGGTAACCCCGTGGTGAATGAACAATAACAGCAGAAGACTCTGTGAGTACCAGAGATGTTGAGACTGATCAAGTAAAAGCCCCAAAACAAAAGTGATCAAAACAGCATAAGTAATCTGAATCTTACCAAACTCCGGAACCCTGAATATCCAATGGGAATTCTGAATTTTAGGCAATAGTGTCAAAAGCACCAGCAATCCGATTAACGACAAATAAATACCCCACATAAAATTTAATCAACGGATAAAAATAGTTTATTTTTTATACAATTCAAATCAATTCGCTTTTTAGCTATGCTAATTTACTAGATTAGCATAATTTTCCCTATTTTTATTCTGTCAGATTAATAAAACCATATGAATAAACTTATTGCAGTTGTCCTGCTCTTCAGTACTTTCTGTTTCGGACAGCATAACCAGGAAATAGAAAAACCGGTCCGTGATCTGTTTTTAGGAATGAAGAATGCAGATCCTGAACTGATGAAATCTGCTTTTGCAGAAGGAGCCATTCTCCAGAGCATTGCTAAAGACGGAACAGTGAAAAACGAAAATGTACAGGAATTTATAGCCTCTGTTTCCAAATTTTCAAAAGGTGATCTGGATGAAAGAATTGTCATTGATGCTGTGCATACAGATGGCGGACTTGCCAGTGTTTTTACACCGTATTCATTCTTTTTTAAAGGTAAATTCTCACATTGCGGAGCGAACAGTTTTCAATTGGTTAAGCAGCAAAATGACTGGAAAATTCAGTACATCATCGATACCAGAAGAAAAGAGAACTGCAGAGAAATAAAATAATGAGAATTAATCTGATTTCATTTTCAAATCTATAGAAATCTGACAGAAGAATTTAAAAACATTTTAAATGAAGATCCATCACATTGCCATTATATGCTCAGATTATAGAGTTTCAAAGAAATTCTACACTGAAATTTTAGGCCTTACTATTATCCGTGAAGTTTACCGTGAAGAAAGACAGTCATATAAGCTTGATCTTGCTATCGGAGATCATTACGTTATTGAGCTGTTCTCATTTCCTGAGCCGCCGCCAAGACCTTCCCGCCCGGAGTCGTGTGGCTTAAGGCATTTGGCATTCTCTGTAGATAATGTCGGAATCAAAAGAGATGAGCTCATAGCAAAAGGGCTCACCTGTGAAGCCATCCGCATAGATGAATATACAGGAAAAGAATTTTTCTTTACCCAGGATCCGGATCAGCTTCCGCTGGAGTTTTATGAAATGTAAAAATTAGTGGGCATAACCCGTAAAGAAGCTAACAGCCATAATAGCCAGCACGATTGAAGAAATGACTACATACACGTAGTCTTTTTCTTTTAAATACCCTACCAGGGCAAAAATAATCCTAACCAGAGGCGTAAAGATCAGCAGCAATATTCCCAGTTGGATGATGGCCATACCTTCTCCCTTGCATAAAGAATTCCAAAACATTCCCCATACCTTTTCAGAAGAGGAACCCATATCCAGAGAAGTATATTTTTTAGGCATTTTAAAGCCTTCCATAAAAAGCTTAATAAAGCCGATCAATGATGTTGCCACAGACAAAATAACACCAAGCCTCAGAAGATTTCCTACCGAACGGTTCAGATCCACATCTGTAAAATTCTTTCTCATTATCTGAAACTTTTATTGATACCGTTATACATCATATATATTGATAAAATGGTGATCACAATCGCAAAGAATACTTTTAATTTCTTCGTTTTGGATACCATCAGGGTTTTTGAACCTATGAAACTTCCTACTACGACACCAATAAGTACCGGAGCCACAATTACAGGAATGATCTCGCCTCTCTGGAAGTAGATCAGGGCACTGGCCACAGCCGTTACACCAATCATAAAGTTACTTGTTGTTGTAGAAACCTTAAACGGCAACTTCATCATATTGTCCATTGCCAAAACCTTTAATGCACCGGAACCGATTCCTAAAAGTCCGGACATGGCACCGGCAAACAGCATCATCAGAAATCCCGAAACCGTATTTCTTGCAGAATAACTTTTTAAAACTCCTTTATCGGGGAAAGTTCCGTATAATTTCAGTTTTTCTTCAAGGCTTCCTTTTATCAATGGTTCCTGGTGATCAGGCTTTCCCTTAAGATTGATAATAACTGTTAATAAAAGGATACTTGCGAAAATAATTCCAATGGTATTGGGATTAAGCATTCCGGAAACTAATGCTCCGATAATCGCTCCGGCAGTAGTCCCGATTTCCAGAAACATGCCTATCCGCATATTCGTAAAACCTTCCTTCACGAAAGCTACGGCAGCACCCGAAGAAGTACCGATCACAGAAATTAAAGAAGCACCAATAGCATAATGCATCGGAACGCCAAAACCCAGCGTCAATAAAGGAATAATAATAACTCCTCCTCCCAAACCTGTAAGTGAACCCAAAAGACCGGCGGAAACTGCGCCGAGAAACAGAATGATGATTTCTGACATGCTACAAATATAAAACTATTGTAGTACTCTGCCAAACGTTTAAAAAAGATAAATTTGACGTATTTTTGCAGTTATGAAAACTGAAATGAAATTATTTTATATCATTCTCGGTGCAACGCCCAAAGGCAGGAATATCGAGCAGCATGACGTTTTTTTCGGGATCGCAGAAAACCTTAAAGATCTTGTTCCTGATATGAAAGATTTCTGGAAAGAAGCAGAAGGAAAGATTCATGTGGACTGTTATCAGGAAGTGAGATTTGCAGACGGATATGAGGTGGAGATTGTTGAAAAAACAGATCTGCCATCCGAAGACCAGCTGTATTTCCTTAATTTAGGAGGGTACAAAAAAGGCTTTTTTGAAGAATTTCACGAACAACACCTGATGGTGGGGAAATCAATGGGAGAAATCATTAAAAGGGCAAAGGCAACAGAATTTTATGCGACAATGGGCTTTGAAGGAGCTGTAAGCCATATTGATGATAAGCACGGTGTTGATATTGATGATATCTTCAATGTCAATGATATTCTGCCGGAAAAAATGAAAGAAAAATATTCCATCATCCTTTCAAAATCTGAGGCAGAGAATCAGGAAAACCCAATAGGGCTTGGGTATTTAAAGATCGATAAAATTCAATAAAGCTTTCCATTAAAAAATCTAATAGAAAAAATAAAAGTAAGAATGAAAATAGGAATTTTAGGAGGCGGACAGCTCGGAAGAATGCTGATACAAAGCGCACTGAAATACGATGACCAATTTTACACACTGGACCCAGCTTCCGATGCGCCGTGCAGCAGTATTTCCCATTTTACGCAGGGGAATTTCAACGATTATGATACGGTACTGAATTTCGGAAAAGATAAAGACGTGGTAACCATTGAAATAGAACACGTAAATGCAGATGCTTTAGCCGAGCTTGAACAACAGGGTGTGAAAGTAGTTCCCAATGCGGCCATTATTAAAACCATTCAGCAGAAGATCCTCCAGAAAGAATTCTATAAAACATACGATATTCCAAGCCCTGAATTTCAGGTCGTTTGGGACAGCGAAGAAAAGATCATGATGCCTTTGCCGTTTGTGCAGAAAATGAATACAGGAGGTTATGACGGTAAAGGAGTTCAGGTAATTAAAACCGAAGATGACTATCAACATTTATGGAAAGAAGCTTCCGTGATCGAAAGTCTGGTCGATATAGACAAGGAACTTTCCGTAATCGTTGCCCGAAATGAAAACGGTGAAACCAAAACTTTTCCCGTAACAGAAATGGTAGCTGATCCCAAGTTAAATTTACTGGATTTTAATATCTGTCCCGTATTTCTAAGTGACGATATCCAGAAACAGATCGATTCCATTACTGAGAAATTTCTAAATGCTGTAAATTCTCCAGGTCTTTTTGCCATCGAATTATTCCTTGATAAAAATGGAAAAGTATGGGTGAATGAGACAGCTCCGAGGCTGCATAATTCAGGTCACCAAAGCCAGGAAGGAAATACCAATTCCCAGTTTGAGCAGATGTACCGGGTTGTAAAAAACCTGCCATTGGCAGACACAGATGCTTTCACTTACAGCGGAATGCTTAACCTTGTTGGGGCAGAAGGACATGCAGGAAAAGTGATCTATGAAGGAATGGATGATGTTCTTAAGTTACCGAAAACCTACATTCATCTCTACGGGAAAACCGAAACCAAACCAGGACGAAAAATGGGACACATCAATGTTCTGGCTGACTCCAGAGAAGAGCTGATGGAAAAGCTGGTGAAGGTGAAAAGCATGGTAAGGGTTATCGCTGAATAAAACTTAGATAAAAAAAAAAAGATAAAGAGCTGTAAAATCATTACAGCTCTTTTTATGTGATTCCAATCTGTCCGCTTCATCAAATCCAATTGTTGATTCCACCTTTACATTCCTTAAATTTACAATATAGTATTAGGCTTTTGCGTAGAAGAGATCTTTCTCATTGAGAAGCTTTTTATGGAATATTAAAGTTTTCTTATTTATTCAGAACCATTAACAATTTACAATGCCTTGTTATATTCTCGAATATTACATTAGATGGTGATTTGTGTCTCTTTATAATATTATTTTACTTTTTTATGTAATTT
>NZ_QNFY01000026.1 GCF_003290185.1 Chryseobacterium lathyri
AGCCGGAGCTATCTTATGGTTTATCCAGTCTAAGATAAAATCAAACGGAGCAAACATTGCTTTGGGAGTAGTTTTATTGGGTGTCCCTTTTATGATGGGTTTCCAGAACTACAATGTACACGACAGAAGCAACAGATATACCGCTTATGATTATGCCTATTCAGTATTAAAATCACTTCCTAAAAACGATATTTTATTCGTTTATGGAGATAATGACACGTACCCGGTATGGGCTATCCAGGAAACGGAAAGATTCAGAGATGATGTGAAGGTGGTTAACTTTACCCTTGCTTCAACTCCGTGGAACCTAGATCAGGTAAAGAGAAAAACATATAATGCAGCAGGAATTCCAAGTGAACTGACTCACGAGGACTACAGAGACGGTGTAAACGACCAGATTTACATGATGAAGAAAGAAGACTGGGAAGGAGTTTTCTCTATGCTGAAAGAACAGGGGGTCCCTGATACACAATTCGGAGCCTTCAGAAAATACCTTACACAGGATTCACTGACATTGAAAGAGGCTGTTGACTTTATCAAATTCAAATCTCCCGAAAAAGATGAGCTTTTAAAAATGTACTTCGGTGAAGAAAAGTTTGAGAAATATAATATTCTTCCGGTAAACAAGTTCATTCTTCCGGTTAATAAAGAAAATGCTTTAAAAGCAGGAATCATTACTCAGGCAGATCTTCCGGATGTGGTGAACCAGATCATGATCACCTACAAAGGAAACACACTATATAAAAATAACCTGATCATGCTGGATATGCTGGCCAATTTCGACTGGAAGCGTCCTATTAGCTTCTCATCGGGAGGAATTTATGACAGTGAAAATATTTTCTATCTGAATGAATACCTTCAGTTTGACGGATTCAGCTATAGATTAGTTCCTATTCATACCAAGGAGAACGCAGATGGAGATATGGGAAGAGTGGATACTAATTCTTTATATAATGTTGTGAAGAACTTCAGATGGGGGAATTTTAAAGACCTGAATACTCATTTTGATGAAACTGCTACTTCGAACATTATGAGCTACAGAATGTCTGCAAGCAGAGCAGCTTCAGCATTGGCATTAAAAGGACAGAAAGCTAAAGCTATAGAATTATTAGATCTTGCCTCAAAAGAGATTCCTGCTGAGAAATTTAATGATCCACGCTCATTGAGCTCTATGGTCACCGGATATATCATTGCAGGACAGGAGAAAAAAGGTCTGCAGCTGGCAGAAATCCTAAAAAAAGGTATTTTTGAAGAGTACGATTACTATCTGAGTCTTTCACCGGCTGATCAAAATTTTGCAAGAAGACAGATGAGATCCAAACCAATGGAATATTCTCTTGTGGTAGCTGCTGTTACAGATGCTTATAAGAAATTGGGACAGGATGAAAAGGCATATGCTTACCTGGTAAAATCTATAGAACCGATTGATAAGAAGTTCAACACTTTCCTCAAAGATCTTCAGCAGATGGGTAAAGAAAAGGCAAGGAAAGAATCTGAAAATATCCAGAAGATTTCACCTTTTTACCAGTATTTGTTCGATGTGATGGAACCTTTTGATTCTACCTATTCAAAAGAAAAAGAGGAGCAGATCACTACAGCAATTATTAAAGCAACACAATAAAAAATATTAATAAAATATTTTAAAAAAAACGGGACTTTTAGTTCCGTTTTTTTTTGTCATTGGATTCATAAATTTAAGATTATATTTGTGATATTAAAAATGCGTGATGGCTCAAAATAATAGACTCCCAATCTATGCCGTGATTTTTACGGTTGTTTTCAAACTTCTTTTTTTATTGACTCACTATATTCAGGAAGATGCATTCATTACCTGGAGGGTAGCCCAAAACCTGTTAGATTATGGTGTAATAGGTTTCAACGGAGAGACCAAAATTTCAGCTTCTACCACACATCTGTATGTTTTTGTGTCTTATATATTCAATCTGATCTTAGGAAAAGAATATTTTATTGAACCCCTGTTGACCTTCAATTCCATACTTTTTACCATAGGAACATTGCTTCTTGCGCATCTGACCCTTAAGAATGCGTGGCATAAAGCTATTTTTATATTTTTAATCGGAATATTGCCGCCTTCCATTAAAATTTCTATTCTTGGAATGGAATACGGGATACTTTTCTTTCTGGAAATGGCGCTTCTGTATTACGGTTTCAGTAAAAACAAAAGATGGGCACTGATTCTTTTGCCGGTTTTGATTATGTTTACAAGGATTGATACGGTTATTTTTCTTGGAATTGTATTTCTTGTCGATATTTTTTGGAACAGAAAAATCAGATGGCAATATGTCTTTGGAGGAATGCTAGGTGTTTTATCTGTATTGTCTTTTAACTGGCTGTATTTTGGAGAGCTGGTTAATAATACCATTGTGGCCAAAAAACTTCTTTATGAACATGATTTTACTTTTGCACAAAACCTCAATTACTTTCTGGTAAGCTTCGGCAATTTCTGGGGAATGCTAAAACTTCCCGGAAACTTCAATCCGGTAACCATCATTATACTAATCTTTGAGTTGCTGTGCTTTATTTATCTTGTAAGACAGAGAGAAAAGAGGAATTATTTCTTATGGATGATTTTTATTTTCGGTTGGGTAAAGCAAATTATTTTTATCTCCCAAAAAAGCTTATTTGACTGGTACTATTGGGTGCCACAGCTGTTGCTTTTTGTTCCCATTCTTATTTTTGTTTTGGAGCAGAAAGAGAGGAGAAATGTATGGCTATCCTTATTAGTAGTATTTTATATAGTTCCAATGCTGGCTTTCCAAACTATGCATGCCATTGCTACAGGACACGGAGAGTGGAATTACCGCAGAGAGATAGGACTGTTTTTGGATACTTTCGAGAAAGATAAAAGCCAGTGGATACTTTTGGAACCTGCGGGCTATGTACCTTATTTTTCAGGATTAAAAACGATTGATGAAGTAGGATTGGTAGACAAGCAGATCCAGACGGAAATAAAAAAAGACAAAGCTCATTACTGGATCAATACCGTAAAAAGCAGGAAACCAAAATATCTTCTTTCCTACAAGAACTTATTTAAAGGAAATGATGCTGTGTACTACCAGACACATTATAAGCTGATGAAAGAATTCAGGATAAAAGACAATCTGAAAAGCGATAATCCTATCCTGGAAAAGATTTATCATCTTAAGCCATCCGGAACGGATTATAATTTATATATTAAGAATGATTAAAAGATTGAACAATTTAAAGATTTAAAGATTGATGGGAAAGAGGGAAGAAGTACAAACTCTTATACTCTAAAACCCCGCAACCTAATACCTATTATCTAATTCCTAAAAATATGAAATACTGTGCTTTTCTCCGTGGTGTCAACGTAAAAGGAACCAATATGAAAATGGCTGATGTATGCCAGGTTTTTAAAGACGCCGGAATGTTGGATGTAAGTTCAATATTAGCCTCGGGAAATATTGTGTTCACTTCTGATAAAAACACAGAAGATTTAAAGAAAATTTTAGAAAAAGCAATGTCTGATCGTTTTTCTTACGAAGCTTTCTTATTCATAAAATCGCAGGAAGAAACACAGGTTTTCTGGAACAGCATTCCTTTTGAGAAAAAGGATGATCTGCATATCTATGCTTTTGTAGGAAATCCAGGAATAGAAAATGTTTTGATGACAGAATTCGAAGCAGCTTCCAAAACTGAAAACGAGAAAGCGGAGATTGTTGGAGAAATATTTTACTGGCAGGTCCCGAAAGGAAATACTTTAGATTCTTCTTTTGGTAAAATTCTGGGAAAGAAAAGCCTTAAAGATCAATTCACCAGCCGCAACATCAATACTTTCGAAAAGATTTTGAAAAAAATGGGAGTATAAAAATAACAGGCTCCATATTATCTAATGAAACCTGCTTTTAAGATTTAAAAAGTATTTGAATGGGGCCGGATTATCTTCTCTGCTCCAAACGTTCTAAAGATTCATTATTTTTCTGTTGAAACTGAAAATTTTGGAAATCCTTATTGTCAGAGGTTTCAAGGTTGAAACTTTTCAATACGGCTACTTCTGCTTTTAAATTCTCACCTTCAAAATCCAGGACATGGCCGCCCTGCTTTCCATCTGATGAGATAAAATGGAAATGAAAACCTTTGACGTTGATCCCGTTTAAATATTCAGGAAGATAAAAACCAACCAGAGTACCTTCGGTATCCGAAAAGTCAAATATTTTTTGTTTATCAGCAATAGAAGTTAAAGCAGGAAACGGTTCTTTTTCCACAGGAGGGAAAGCTCTGGTTTTCACATGGGTAAATTTCCCCGTTATTTTTACGGCAAACATTGAATTTTTATGTGAAAGAATATTACTTATTTCCCGTAAAGCCGATTGATAATCTACTTTATTTTTAATGGTGAAAATATGATCCGGTTTGAAGAAAGTAACAAAAACTAAAGATGTTTTAAACTGGTCGCCGGGTGTAATAGTCAGGCCTGTAGCCTTCGTTTGATATACTTTTCCATCCAGTATCGTAAGCTCTCCGTCCAGCATATCAGGTGCTCCCAATCCAAAGTCGCCTCTCGATTTTAAATCTTCCAGAGAAAGTGTTCCCCTATAAAGTCCACCTATAAAGGCTTCTGCAATCCCATACTGGTACAGGTGATTGTGTTTTAATGATTCCATTGTGTGATCTGTTGCTGGATTTTTGAGTAAAGAATTGCTGTGATCCGTCTGCTGGGCATTGAAGTGATTACTTGCTGCCCATAAAATGAAATAAAAGATATTTTTCATTTTTATCGTTGTCCTCCAATGGCTAAACCTCCGTCTACCAGAATACTTTCACCCATTATAAAAGAAGCTGCAGGGCTGCTGAGCCACAAAACCAGTTCTGCCACTTCTTCAGGAGCTGCAAAACGTCCTATCGGAGCATGCTTTTTAAATGGTTCTATTGCTTCGTCAGCATTGTCTCCCGGAAAAAATCTGTCAAACATTGGAGTACGGATATATCCCGGCTGGATACTGTTGATCCGTATACCTTCAGATGCCGTTTCAATGGTCAGGGCTTTTGTTAGCCCATCTATTGCAGCTTTACTTGCTGAATAAATGGCTGAACCGGAAGATGCTCCTCTGGCCAGCCATGAAGAAGTATTGACAATTGTTCCGCCGGTTCCCTGCTTTTTAAACTGTTCAATTTCATATTTGCAGGCCAGCCATACGCCTTTTGTATTGATGTTCATAACCCTGTTATATTCCTCTTCAGAGGTATTGTCAATCGTTGAAAACTGCCCCTCAATTCCGGCATTATTGAATGCTACATCCAATTTTCCGAAATGTCTGACGGTTTCATTAATCAGATGCTGGACCTGATCGCTCTTTGAAACATCTGTCTGTACAAAATGTATTTTGTGATCTGTTGAGCGCAGTTTTTCTATAGCCGCATTTCCCTGTTCTTCCCTACGGCCGGCAATAACGACCTGTGCACCATTTTTTAAAAATAATTCCGCAGCAGCCAGCCCAATGCCTGTAGTACCTCCCGTAATGAGTGCTGTTTTTCCTTGAAAAGTTGGATGTGTCATAATTTGTTATTTAGATGACACAAAGTTCGGCGGTACTGGAATAAAATAGTTATGCAGAACAAATCAAAGGTTATGATTTGGAAAGGATTCTTTTTCTGAACTGATTAGGAGAATCTCCCGTCTTTTTCTTGAAAGAAATAATAAAATTGGAAGAATGCTCAAACCCAAGGCAATAAGCAATTTCATTGACACTCCAATTGCTGAACTGGAGTAAAGATTTTGCTTCCTTCATGACCCGTCCGGCAATCCATTCTGAGGTAGTTTTGCCCGTTGTTTCTTTAAGAGCTTTATTCAGATGGTTAGTATGTATGTTCAGCTGGGTAGCAAATTCATTTGCATTTTTTAGTAGCATGACATTATCCAAACTAACCGGGAACTGATGGTCCAGAAGTTCTAAAAATAACATACTGATGCGTTCGGAAGCATTCGAATGTTGAGCATACGTTTGAGGTGGCTGTATCTTCATTGCCTCATGCATAATGATCTGTATGTAATTTCTGAGGAGACTGTACTTATTATCATAATTCGACTGAGCCTCATTCAGCATGCTTTCATATACATTTTTCAACAGTTGTATGCTGGCTTCATCAGGAAAAAACACATGATCTCCTCCTGCTTTAAATAAAACCGATTGAGACAGACTCTCATTTTTAAGTTCAGAGCTTACAAATTCTTCTGTAAAAAGACAGAAATAGCCGGTCTGTACTGAAGAGGTAGGCTCCCAGGAATAAGGGATCAACGGGTTGAGAAATACAATCGAAGGCTTATCAATTTTGATGAATTTATCGGCATAACTTAATATACCTGTTCCTTCGCACATCATGGATACTTTATAAAAATCTCTGCGGTAAACAGGTTTTAAGTTCTTGCTGCATTCAAAATCCTCTCTGCGGTATACATTGCAGTGAGCATCCTGATCATGTTCTTTTCCGTGCAGAATATAAAATTCTTCCAAAGTTTCTCTCGGTTTCATAGTATAAAGTTATAAAATAATAAAACATAAGCAGGACAATTTCAAGTAGATGAATAATTAAAATTTCGTCATAATTCTAGGAATGGTTAAAGCCTTCAAATAATTTCCGATTCTGAAACTTTATAAGTATTTTTACTGAACTTTTTAATTTACATAAAAATGATCCAGTATTTAGATAATATTCATCACAAAGATTCAAAAAACTTTTTCCTTATTGCCGGTCCATGCATCATTGAAGGCGAAGATATGGCATTGAGAATAGCAGAAAAAGTAATAAGCTTAACAGACAAATACAATATCCCGTATATTTTTAAAGGTAGCTTTAAAAAAGCAAATAGAAGCCGTGTAGATTCTTTCACAACTATTGGTGAAGAAAAATCTCTGGAAATTCTTAGAAAAGTAGGAGAGACCTTTAATATTCCTACTACAACAGATATTCATGAAAATGAGCATGCTGCGCTGGCTGCACAGTATGTTGATGTACTTCAGATTCCTGCATTTTTAGTACGCCAGACTGACCTTTTAGTGGCTGCGGCAGAAACCGGAAAATGTGTGACCCTGAAAAAAGGGCAGTTCCTTTCTCCTGAATCTATGAAATTTGCTGTTCAGAAAATTACAGACTCCAATAACCAGAAAGTGGCTATTATTGAAAGAGGAAATTCCTTCGGATATACAGACCTGATTGTAGATTACAGAGGTATTCCTACCATGAGACAGTATGCGCCGGTTATACTGGACGTTACCCATTCATTGCAGCAGCCTAACCAGAGTTCCGGAGTTACGGGTGGAAGACCTGATCTTATAGAAACGGTAGCCAAAGCAGGGATTGCTGTAGGAGCAGACGGAATCTTTATTGAGACCCATCCTACACCGGAAACCGCTTTGTCAGACGGAGCCAACATGTTAAGATTAGATTTATTGGAAGATTTGTTACAGAAATTAACAAGAATTAGAGAATCGATTTTGTAATTGTTAAAAAATCCCTATTTTTAGAAATTCTTAAAATATTTCTTTTGAAAAAACTAGTTTTACCACTAAGCCTTATGGTTCCCGTGCTTATTTTCTCTCAAAACAGAAAAAAAGATACTGCGGATAGAGTAACCGATATTGAGGAAGTCGTTTTCCAGAAAAAAGTGATCGGGAAAACAAATGACATTACCAATGTAAAAATCTCCGCAAAAGATGCAAAAGGAATCGCTACCATAGGGGGAGGAATTGAAGGTCTTCTTAAAACCCTTCCTTCCGTAAACTCTAATACCGAATTGTCTTCCCAATATATGGTACGTGGCGGAAACTATGATGAAAACCTTATCTATATCAATGATATTGAGATCTACAGACCTTTTCTGATCAGAAATTCACAGCAGGAAGGGATGAGCATCATCAATCCTGATATGGTTTCGACGGTCAATTTCTCTGCCGGAGGATTCGAGCCGAAATACGGCGATAAAATGTCTTCAGCACTGAATATTTACTACCGCGAACCTGAAAAATTTGAACTTTCAGGAGAAGCAAGTTTGATTGGCGGAAGATTAACAGCCGGTTTGGCTTCTAAGAATAAAAAACTGACTGCTTTATTTTCAGGAAGATACAGGAATACTAACCTTGTTCTGAATACCCTGAACGAGGATACGGATTTTAACCCTACCTATTGGGATTTCCAGTCTTATATCAACTATCATCTCAACGATAAATTCTCCATGTCGTTCATTGGGTACTATTCCAAGAACGATTATGAAATGGTTCCAAAAGCCAAGAGCGTCACTTTTGGAAGCCTCCAGCAACCAATTACGGTAAATATTGGCTATGGCGGAAGGGAGCAGGATATGTACAAAAATATGATGGGAACTTTTTCCCTGAACTATAAGCCTTCGGACCAATGGAAATTTACATTGGACAGTTTTGCGTATCAGAACAGAGAAAAAGAATATTATTCTATTGCTTCAAGCTATGAGATCCAGACTTTTGATATTGTGACAGGAGCACCCAACCCTTCTTTTGATGGTGGCGGGCAGATAGAACATGCGAGGAATGACCTGTTTGTAAGAACTTACGGAACACAGTTCAGAGCAAAATTTTCTCCGAATATTAATACTGATATTGAAGTCGGATTTAAATACGAAAAAGAAAACCTGAATGACAATACCAACGAATGGAAGTTAGTAGACAATGCAGGATACAGTATTCCGCGTCCTATTGATGATCCTAGGACAGGAGAATCGGGAGATCTTGAGCTGTTTTACCAGATTGCAGGGAAAAATAAAATAGAACCTTCAAGACTGTCTGCTTATGCGCAGTATTCCCAGAAATTTTACTGGGGAGCCAGCAAAGTATTCCTTAATGCCGGAGCCAGAGTTTCAAACTGGAGCTTCAATAAAGAAACGATCTTTTCACCAAGATTTCAGTTTGCGATAAAGCCTGACTGGGATACGGATATGCTTTTCAAACTTTCCGGAGGGATCTATTACCAGGCTCCTTTCTACAAAGAGATCAAAGATCTTGACGGAAATTTCAATTCCGATATAAAATCTCAGCGTTCCATACAGTTAATTCTTGCCAACGACTATGAGTTCTACATGTATGACAGACCATTTAAGCTGACTACAGAAGCCTATTATAAGAAAATGGATGATCTGATTCCTTATTATATGGATAATGTAAGAATCCGCTATTCAGGAAAAAATAATGCTTCAGGATATGCCTATGGAATTGATACCAGGTTATTCGGGGAATTTGTTCCGGGTGTAGATTCATGGCTATCTGCAAGTTATGCTAGGGTATACGAAAATATTGACGGAAGAGGAAATATTCCGAGACCTACCGATCAGAGATTCAGATTTGCGATGTTCTATCAGGATTATATGCCGAAATTCCCGTCGATGCGTGTCAATCTTACCTTGGTATATGCTATGGGACTTCCGAACGGCGCACCTGTTTTTACCGATCCTTACCAGTACCAGAAAACATTACCTGCTTATAAAAGAGTGGATTTAGGACTTTCAAAAGTATTCATTGATTCCAAAGACAAGAAAAAGCGTTCCGGTTTCTGGGGTAATTTTGAAGAATTAACCTTAGGGGTTCAGGTTTTTAATGCATTTAACATTAATAATACCGTTGCCAATCAATGGATCACAGATTACAATTCAAGTGTAATGTATCCAGTCCCGGTACGTCTTACAGGACGTTTCTTTAATGTAAAACTTGAATTCAAACTGTAGAATAGAGGTTAGAAGTTAGATTTTAGAAATTAGAATTTGCTAAACAATTAAAATCTGATCAATCTGTAAAATCAGTGAGAGTAAAAAATAAAAAAGGCTTCTGAATATTCAGAAGCTTTTTTATTAAGCAGAATTTTATAACAAGTATACTGAATTTTATAACAGTGGTTTCTAGGATATTTTTACCTTTGTCTTATCAATGAAAAAGATTCTTGCCATACTATTTTCTGTTTTCTACTTTGGATTCTCTTCCGGAGCAGCTTTCAGCGTACATTTCTGTATGGAGGAATTTGTTTCTGTAAGCCAGAAAACCTCAGATATTTGTGGCAAATGTGGTGTCAAAGAAAAAAAAGGATGCTGTAAAACTGAAATTAAGGTCGTAAAAGTAGATGATTCTCAGAAATCCGATCTGCTGATGATTAATTTTTTAAGTCAGATTGTTCCGGATTTACCACAACACCAGTTTTTCTTTGTTGACAAATCTTTTTCGGCTACAAAATTTACCCAGATAAGAATCAACGGGCCACCTGAATACCGGCCTGTTCCTATCTATATCAATCATTGTAATTTTAGAATTTAAGATCCGTCTGTTGTCTGGTATGAATCAGATGATCATTCCTTCGTAGACAACACGGCTCAACGCATCATGCGTTTCAATTATTCTTTATTAAAAATTAATTCTAAAATTTAAAACAATGAAAAAGTATATCATTACAGCAGCATTATCTTTATTCTCAATCATTTCACTTTCTGCACAGTCTAAAAAGGACGCTCAGGTTACAAAACTGTATCAGAGTTATATTGCCATTAAATCAGCTTTGGCTTCCGACGATGCGGATAAAACCTCAAAAGCAGCGGCAGAATTTATCAAAACAGCCTCAGCAGTTGATTATAAAATGGTTTCTGAAGGTAACCTTAATATTTTAAGAAAAGATGCCACAGTAATCTCTGATGCCCGAAATATTACCGCTCAGAGAGAAACCTTTTCCAATCTTTCTGAGAATATGATTGCTTTAACGAAAGAATTTAAGCTTTCAGAAAAACCGGTTTACGTACAATATTGCCCAATGGCCGATTCCAGTTGGTTAAGTGATGAAAAACAAATCATTAATCCTTACTACGGAAAATCTATGCTTTCTTGCGGAAGTGTAAAGTCAGAAATAAAATAATTATTGTATTTAATTTTAAAACAATAGGTTGTATATCTTAAGTTATATTTTACTTTAATTTATGCATCTTTTTAAAGTTCGGAATATTATGAAAAAGCTAATCATATTTCTGGTGCTTTTGTTCTCTGTTTTTACTTTCGCGCAAACAACGAAAACCTATTATACCTGTCCCATGCATCCTGAGGTAGTATCTTCCAAACCCGGAGACTGCCCGAAGTGCAAAATGACGCTGGTGAAGAAAACCGTTGTGGTAAAACCGAAAGCTACGCCACAGCCCGAAAAGAAAGCAGTACAAAAGCCTACAGAAATTAAGACCCATAAGGATAAAACTAAAATTCAGCCTAAGGCTAAGGTAAAGGTTATTGCAAAGCCAAAGGTTCAGGAAGTCAAAAAAGATAAACCTGAAACAAAACTTAATCCTCAGCCTAAAGCTTCTAAGTCTCAATCAAAATCTCAGCCTGCTGCTGTCTACACTTGTCCCATGCACCCTGAAGTCACTTCAGACAAACCGGGAAAGTGTCCAAAATGCGGAATGGAAATGGTAGAAAAAGAGAACCATCAGCATGCTGTTGTGGAAGAGACGAAAACAGATCAATCTGTATTCAAAAGAAACTCGGAAAACGGAAAAGTAACTTTTGGTGGAAAAACAGTGAGATATGATCTGTATGTAAAAGATACGGTTGTCAATTTTACAGGAAAAAACCGAAGAGCGATTGCGATCAATGGAAAGCTGCAGGCTCCCACCTTATATTTTACGGAGGGGGATACTGCTGAGATCTATCTTCACAATATGCTCAAAGAAAATACAGGACTTCACTGGCATGGTGTGATCCTTCCCAATGAGCAGGATGGGGTTCCATACCTTACCACAAAACCTGTAACACCCGGAGAAACTCATTTATATAAATTCAGAGTATCCCAAAACGGAACCTATTGGTACCATTCCCATGAGGCACTGCAGGAACAGATTGGGATGAACGGAATTCTGGTATTTAATAAAAGAGAAGGAGATCCGAAACCATTGTATAATGCTGAAATACCAGTATTATTAGGAGACTGGAGCGATGAAGACCCGATGCAGATCGCAAGAAGACTTCATATGGCGAATACAGACTGGTATGCGATTAAGAAAAATGCAGTACAGAGTTATTGGGAAGCCATTAAATCCGGCAATTTTGGAACAAAAGCCCTGAATGAATGGAAAAGAATGGAGGCTATGGATGTGAGTGACGTTTATTATGATAAATTCCTGATCAACGGACTTCCAAGCTCTGATTATTCCAATCTGAAAGCCGGCGATAAAGTGAGATTAAGAATTGCCAATGGCGGATCATCCACCTATTTCTGGCTGAATTATGGTGGCGGAAAAATAAAAGTAATAGGAAATGATGGAAATGATGTAGTTCCGGTAGAAGTTGACCGTCTCATCGTCGGGGTTTCCGAAACCTATGATATTGAGGTAACCATTCCGGAAAATAAAAGTTTTGAATTCCGTTCCACATCGGAAGACAGGGTAGGACACGCTTCACTGTGGCTGGGTTCCGGTGAAAAAGTAGAAGCGCCTAATCTGCCGAGGCTAATGCTTTTTGAAGGAATGAAAATGATGAACGGAATGATGGAAATGAGCGGGAATATGAAACCAATGAATATGACGATGGGCAACCAGATGATGGATATGAATGAAGTGATGTATCCCGAACTTCCTGAAAGCCAAAGGAAAATGACAATGAAGCACATGAATGAAATGATGGGAGTCAAAACCAAAGAAGATGATCAAGGCAGGCAGGAAGATCATTCCCAACATTCGGGAATGGATATGAAGGAAGAAAAATCGATCAAAAGGCTGTCATACAATCTTTTAAAATCTCCCGAAAAGACTATTCTCCCTGATGAAAATGTAAGAGAGCTAAAGTTTACCCTGGAAGGAAACATGAATCAATACCTGTGGACACTGGATAACAAAACAGTAACGGAAACAGATAAAATTCTTGTAAAGAAAGGGGAGATCCTGAGAATTACCATGTACAACAATTCGATGATGCGTCACCCGATGCACCTTCACGGTCATGATTTCAGGCTGATCAATTCAAAAGGAGAATATTCTCCGCTGAAAAACGTAGTGGATATCATGCCAATGGAAACCAATACAATTGAGTTTGCTGCGAATCAGGATGGTGACTGGTTTTTCCACTGCCATATTTTATACCATATGATGGCCGGAATGGGCAGAATATTCAGCTATGAAAATTCAAAACCCAATCCACAGTTACCGGACAGAAAACTGGCCTGGAAAAACTTTCTGAAAGATAATAAAATGATCAGTTCCATGGCCATGCTGGATATAGCAAGCAATAAAATACATGCAGAAACGATGACTATGTTCGGACCGAGATGGGCCAACCTGAACGAGTTTCATTCCAACTGGGACTTTGATCATTTTGAAGGAAGTATGAAAGTCGGAAGATTCCTTGGGAAATTCCAGTGGGCCCTTCCATATGCCGGTTTCAGGATTCAAAAAAATCATGAGATCATGGAAAGACAGATGGCCGAAGATATGGGCATGGAATTCCATGGTAAGAAAACCTGGTTTGGACAGCAGAAAGCTTCAAAAGACAAATATGCTTTCATGGTTGGGGTACAGTATCTTTTACCCATGCTGATTACAGCAGATGCAAGTGTAGACCAGAACGGAAAAGTATTGCTGGAATTAAGCCGGGAAGATATTCCGATTTCCAGAAGGATAAGAGGAAATTTTTCTCTGAACTCAGACGGAGAATTCTCAACCGGTTTGAGATATATTTTACAGAAATGGCTATCCGTTTCAGGAAATTATGATAATGAAATGGGTTGGGGAGCAGGACTTACTTTCACCTATTAATAAGAAGGTTGCCATTTTTTGGCAACCTTTTGTTTTTATCCAGAATTCTATAAGCAGTACTATTTTAGAAAATATTTATAAAACTTCAACACTTTTTTTATTTTACGCTTAGTCTTTTGCCTGTTTGTAGCTTTAATAATTTGTTCCAGACATTGTTCCTGCGATATTCCCGATAACAGTGAGTACTCCTTACATATGATTTGCAGGATTTCCGGATCATTGGTTAACCGCGAAAAATTTTTGAACCTGTCAGGAATTTCAAATCTGTCGTGAAAATTCATTCTGTTTAAGTCTACTAGAAAAAAGCGGTATTCATTGTCGATTTTCTTTATTAAAAAATTACCGGGAGAGTTGTCAATGAATTCAATTCCCTGTTCATGTAACTGATAGATTAATAAAGTATATCCTTTAACAATTTCCTGCCAGTCTTCAAAGGAACTTTTGTTGAGAAATACATCCTCCAATGTAAACCCGTCTTCCAGCTGCTCGCTTATATAGTAACTGTTTGTTAACCCAATGTAGTCGTGAAATTCCACATATGCAATAGGCTTCGGAGTATAGAAATTTTTAGAGATCAACAAATGGGCATACTCGAAAGAGCGTTTTGCTTTGGATTTCCGGTAAAATTTGTAAACATGCCTGTTAATTATATTATGCTGTTTAAATGATTTAAAATTAAGTGTCATATTGTTGATAATGATCCACTTTACAATATTTCTGGTTCCGGGCCCTATTAAGTTCCCTTCATTTTGAAAATTCTTTATAATACGGAGCACATCAGCTGCGTAATGGGCGTAATCTGTTGCAACGATAAGGTTCATAGTAACATTTGGGCAGTATTAATATATTCAAATTTCATTAAGTTCATGCGGCTCTATATTGGTCTGTAGTCATCATTGAAGTGCTTTTTTTATCAGATCTGATATTTCATTTTCATTGAGCTGGTTGGTATCTACGCTAAAGCTTTTATCATTGTAAGGCTTGTACATATTTTCATTGGTGACGGAAAATAAACCTAGCGTTGGCGTTCCTGATGCGCTTGCTAAATGCATCACTCCGTTATCAGCAGCGATAAAAATGCAGGTATTGGCAATAAATCCGCCCATTTCCCGGATGTCGGTACTGTAGAAAGTAGGTATTTTAAAATTTAATTTGGAAATATTTTCTACGGGCAGAAGCTCTACAAAGTTATAGTCAGGAAATTCAGATTGCAGATGATCATAAAAAGAGCCCCACCAGTTTTCAGAATAGCATTTATCGCCTGTAGCATTGGTAAACAGGCAGATTGTTTTGTTGTTGTTATTGAAGATTTGAAATAGCTTTTTTTTACCATCCTCTATTTCATCCTGATCTAATTTTATATTTAAATAGGGTATTTTGCTAGTGTTTTCTTTAAATCCCAATTGCGTCAGGAATTTCCTCAGATTATATATCACATTTTTCGCTGAGTGCTCATAATCAGGATGTTTCAGATGAAGTTCCTCATCCCATTCGCTATAGAATTTGTATTTGGCATTGGCCAGCCTGGTGGATAGCTTTCCTGATGACGAGCCGTTTGTAGAATTAATCACCAGATCGTATTTTTTACAACGCAGAGTAAACCAGCCATTTACATATTTAAACAAATTCTTAAAGGGCTTTTTGGGAAGCTGGATAATCTGATCAACACTCCCATAGTTTTTGAAAACAGTGGGAGAGATGCCTCCTTTTACAAACAGATCAATCCTGGCATTCGGAAACGAATTGGTAACCTCCTGAACAATGGGTGTAAGCAATAAAAGGTTTCCTAGTCTGTGATTTGGACGGGAGATTAATATTCTTTTTATCGTTGTGTTTTGGGCATTTACGGTAGAAGAGCTTGATTTGCCTATATTTTTTGTAATGCTGTGCATGAATTTTCTTCTGACGGCATTAAGTTTTTTCGGTACTTTCATATAAGACCAGGATATTTTATTTTGTTTTTGTCAGGATTAGCGATTTTAAATAAAAAGTATCAAATAGATTTTAATATATCTTTATTATTGATTTTTTATTAAATCTATTTAATATATAGATCTATATTAACTGATGTTCATGTTAAAGTGATTTATTATATCTAATTTATAGACTAAACGTAAAAAATCCATATTTTAGTGATTGATAACGGCTATATTTGAATTTTGAATTGTCAATGAGTTTTATTTTAATAGTATTCAATTGTTTGTGATATTTATTTTCAGCTATATTATTTAATTTTACTATTTATAAGAATTTGATTAAAATTTTATCAAAATAATTGCATAAAATCCAGTGCTACTGAAACGGATGCTGTAAAAAAGCTTTACAGAGGTTTCATAGTTCTATCCTAAGTATATAAAATCAATTATGGAAGAAAATCAAAACTTTGGTACGGAAGGGCTCAACTCTATGGAGCTAATGAAACAACTCAAGATCAAAACGGAATCTTTGTACAAAGAATTTCAAAGTCTGAGCTCCGGAGTATCCATTATGGATGAAAAGCTAAAACGAACAGAATATTTCGTAGAGCAAAATCTGAAAGAGCTTAAGGAAAAAGTTGGAAATGTAAAGGTTGGAATTTCTCCGGAGGATCTTCGGCAGCTTGAAACGTACAAAGATTATTTCAACCATTACAAGCCTCTTTTATATGTTTCCCTATTTGTTATTTTATCTGGATGGGGACTTGGAATTTTCAGTGCTCTTTCAGGAGTGAAATGGTATAAGGAGAGTGTCCGGACGAAACAGGAAATAAGAACTGATGTGCTGCAGGAAATAAAGACACAGGGAAATATGATCATAGATACTCAAACATTCCTTAACTATAGAGAGCAGAACGAGGCATTAAAGGCCTGGCAGAAGTCAAATCCTAAGGAAAGTGAATCATTCACGAACTATTTCAAACAATATCAGAAATTGAATAAAGAAAAAAAATAATATTTTTGAGAAAATTGCCAACAAAAAAGCTGCCCATTTTTCGGACAGCCTTTTTTATGAAACTATTGAACCTGTTACTTCTTTCGTATCTAGCAATTTGGTGGTTATAATCCATTACTTTATATTTTTCAGCTCACTCAGTAATTGATCCTGTTTCTTAATGAAGCTTTCCAGGTTGTCCGTTTTCATCGGGTGAGCATTTTGGTATTTTTCAATTTCCGGAAGTGTTTTTCTGATTTTGAAAGCAGTGTACAGATTGGTGATGTGATCATTGTTTGTATTCACTTTGTTGATCAACTCTTTTACTTTGCTTATTTTCTGGTTGTAATTGTCGGAGCTTATTTTGATTTCTTTTTCCAGCTGCTGTTTTAAGAGAGAATCTTTAATGGTACCGGCCTGATAATAGGCATCAGCATAAAAAGACTCGGATTTTTGGAGGGTCTCACCATAAACGGCCAGAACTTTACTGCTTTCTTCATTTATTTCTATAATCCTGTTATCCAGGGTTTTCAGGCTTTGATCGTTTTTGATCAGTTCATGATAAATCTGGTCAACCATATTTCCTTTACGATAGCTCTTTAATGAACCGGAAACAGATGATTCTGCATTGTCAACGGCATTTTCTACAGCCGGAGCATTTCTGGACTTATTTTCTTTACAAGAAAGCAGTGATAGGACTAAAGCAGAGGCGAAAAGTATTTTTTTCATAGTTTTTAGATTGATTTATCCCTTATTAGTTGAACATACTTTAAAGATTGTTACATTCTTTATACAACTGAATGTAAATCAAAGTTTTTGTGTTTAAAATTCAAAGTAATTTTAAAATTTCCCAGGCCTGTATCTCCTTTTATTTCCAGTATATCATTTCGTATTTCCTTAAAAGAAGTATTAAATCGTAGTTTATGATAAAAATAGAGTAAGACATTAATTAAGATAAAGAATAAAATAATTCCTCCGATCAAAAAGCAAACATCTGTATTCATAATACAAAAATAAAAAACGGAGCCTGAAAACAGACTCCGCTACTTGTTTTTTACGCTAAAAATTATTTACCTAAATAAGATTTAAGGATCTTACTTCTGGTATTATGTTTTAGTCTCTTAATTGCTTTTTCTTTAATCTGACGAACTCTCTCTCTTGTAAGATCGAAAGTTTCACCGATTTCCTCTAAAGTCATCGGGTGTTTCCCGTTCAGTCCGAAATACAATCTTACTAAGTCAGCCTCTCGAGGCGTCAAAGTATTCAATGCTCTTTCGATTTCAATCTGAAGAGACTCAAGCATCAGATCTTTGTCTGGACTTGGAGATTCTCCTGAACGCAATACATCATAAAGATTAGAATCTTCACCTTCTACTAAAGGTGCATCCATGGACAGGTGTCTTCCGGAGTTTTTCATAGATTCTTTAATATCTTCCTCGCTCATGTCAAGAACTTCAGCCAATTCTTCTGGAGAAGGTGGTCTTTCATTTTCCTGTTCAAGGTGAGCGTATGCCTTATTAATTTTGTTGATGGAGCCGATTTTATTCAGCGGAAGCCTTACAATTCTTGACTGTTCAGCCAGAGCCTGTAAAATTGACTGACGAATCCACCAAACCGCATAAGAGATAAATTTGAAACCTCTAGTTTCATCGTACCTTTTTGCTGCTTTCATCAGTCCCAGGTTACCTTCATTAATCAAATCGGGTAAAGAAAGACCTTGGTTTTGGTATTGTTTAGATACAGAAACTACGAAACGAAGGTTGGCTTTGATTAATTTCTCAAGTGCTGCTCTGTCGCCTGCACGTATTTTTTGTGCCAGTTCTACTTCTTCGTCCGCAGTGATCAGTTCCACTTTACCAATTTCCTGCAAATACTTGTCTAATGAAGCAGTTTCCCTGTTGGTTACCTGCTTAGTGATTTTTAATTGTCTCATCTATTTTTATCCTCAAAAAAGAGTTACTATAATATTATACGTATGAAGTGATAAAAAGGTTACACCAGTTTTAATTATTTTTTAAATATAGTAATGGAAGGTCAGGATTGAAGGTAAAGAACCAAGAGCCATGAATCAGGATGAGAGATGTCAGATATCAGACGGGGGTATGCAGGTATAAAGATTGAATGGTAGTTTTTTAATCTTAGCCTTAGCCTAAATCTCAGGCTTAATAAAAAAGCGAGACCGAAGTCCCGCTTATATTATTTGATTAAGATTTTAGATTTCAACTGCTAAAACAAATCATTCAACAGTTTGGCCAGTCTAAGACCTCCGTAAAGAAGCTGTCTTTCAAGCGTATCATTGAATTTATACTGATAGTCGTACGATAATTTTGAATCGTTTGGAGTTTGTGCGTAGATTTTGTTCGCTATTTTATGAGAATCATACAGCCAGTCTTCTACGGTTCCGGCCTGAATCTGCTTAACTTCTTCTTTAGATTTGATGTCTAAAAGATTGGCATATTCCGTATAGCTGTATTTCTGTGAATCTACCAGTTTTCCGTCCCATACAGAATGAAGATTGGTTTTGTCTCCGAAATAGGTTACATTAATTTTGTTTCCTCCAAGGTCCTCGGCTCTTCCTACGTGGAGAGGCTGGGAAAGGTCTCCCATAATATGAATAAGGAAGATCAGGGCAATTTTTCTGTCCTTTTCTGAGGTTTTTTCATCTTTAATCTGGCTGGATAAAGTGTTTATCTGAGTATAAAGGCTTGGACCTGCCTGCATTTTCAGGTTTTGGCCAAAAGCTTTAAAATCTGACTGAGGATCAATATTTACGTAATGCCATGATGAAGCCTGTTTCCAGACTCCTGTAGTATCAGATTTAATGAAGTCCGGCCAGTTTGCCCAATAGGCAAGACGTTCTTTACCCATTATTTTTCTTATTTCTCTTCTTGCTTTACCCGACAAATGGTTTTCTGCGATCTCTGCAATGACGCGGTGCCCTGTAAGCCCCCATGCGTAAGAATAAAGTGAAGATGAAATGAATGCTAAAATCAGAATTTTAGAATAAATACTTTTCATTATAAATAACATTTTACAAGCTGCAAAGATACGTCCCGGTTTCCGAACCTGTATCAATTATCATCATTTTCTTGTTTCAAAAAATGTTAATAAAAATTAATCTAAATAAATAAATGGGGGACAAAATTCTAAATAATATTAAAAACACAGAAAAAACAGGTGTAAAAGTCTGCCTATCAGCTGATCAATTTAACTTTAAACCTGCGATCTCAAACATGAATGAGCCGTTATTACCGTATTTTTACGGAATTTGTCATGGAATATTCCTTTTAGTGCCAATAAATTAGTATTTTTAAAATAAAATTATTGCCAAATTATTTTTTCAAACTTATGAGATATATTATCTTTACAAGTCATAATCACAGGAAACACTATGCATGAGAATAATATTGTAGACATGTATTACAATAAGTTGCAGACCGACTTCAAAGCTGAAGCCGTAGCGGTAAATCTTTTGAAGTATCAGCGGGCAGTAAGCAATATATTTATAGAACGAATCGGGATCAATGACAGGGCTTACCTTAAGGATATCAAAAGTATTTCAAGCAGCTATTTGGGATTTGATGAGGAAGTGTTCACCATAGAAACCTATAGAGAGGGTATTTATGACTATCTTCCGGAAGGGCTGTTTCATCCGCCGTCTCTGGGAGCTTCTAGAAAGAATGTAGATTCTGTGGTGCGTGAAATTCGGAAGCAGAAAAAAGTGGAGGAGGATGCGAGGAAATTTTTCCGTCCTTTCGAGCTTGAAGTCTTTTTTACGGAAATTAGTTCCCTGCTTAAGGAATCTGAATTTGATATTTCAAGCAGTACCGATACCCTTTTGGACACAGTAAGCGAGCTCTGGCCTCTTATAAAATTGCTTGATAAGCAGAATGCCTATATTTTTATTTATATTTTACCTTTCTTTCACCAGATCAGAGGAGATAAAAAATGGTTTGAAAGATGTATGACCGCTTTCCTTCAGGTACCGGTGGAGGTTACTTTTGCCCCGAATATTATTGACAGGATAGAAAGGAACGACGATTCCATGCTGTTAGGAAACTCAAAACTGGGGGTTACCTATATTCCCAGCGGAAGACATATGGACGGACAGCGGAACTGGGTAGTGAACATAGGCCCGATTCCTTATACAGAAATGAAAAAGTATATTTCCGGAAGCCCGTTCAGAAATATTCTGCAGGCTTTATATGATTATTTTCTTCCGGTAACGGTAGACGTGGAGGAAAATTTTATTACCGAAAAAGAGGAATACTCATTTAGTCTTGAGGACGATGAAAGAAATGCCAGCCGTCTCGGATACTCTACATTTCTCTAAAATAATTATTATATTTACAACTACCAACAAAGTATAAATTTGAAAAGAAACTAATGGAAATTTCATCAGTAAAAGGTATTTTTTTAAGGTATATTTTAATGCCTTTAATCGCGGTGATTTTGATGGTCATTCTTGGGATCATCAGAAGAAACAAACCTGCGATCAAAATTAAAGTAATTATTATATATGTCCTTCTGTGCGGTTTATGTCTTGCATTACCAGGCTTTTTTGGTTTTGCAAAAAACCTCTTTAATCCTTACTGGTACCTTATTGCACAGGTTATTTATCTTATTTTTGGTATTATTCATGTTAATTTACTGCACAGGTATTTCAGAAAGCATATTGACTCTGTAGGAATGAGCATTTTGTTTGAATCCATACTTTCATTAACGTGTATTGCTTTCGGAGGATATTTATTTACATTGATCTTTAACTGGATAAGTAAGGGCGCAGGCTATGCTGTAATGGCTGCCACAAGTATGCTGATCTTTGTTGTTCCAATGGTATTTTATTACTGCTACGTACAGTTTATAAGCATTCCTTTTGATATCTATAAAACCTGGAGATATTCTCCTGACCAAAAACTTCCGGACTTTGAAGGGGCGGATTTTGACCGATTAATGGTATTAAATGTTGAATTGAGCAAAAATCTTGAAGATGCAAACAGATTTAGGATCAAAGCCAAAACCCTTCCGACCGGAGTTACTTTCGGAGACTGGTTCTACAGGGTAGTGGACGACTATAATCATAAAAATCCCAATTCTATTATTCATCTTTCAGATACAGAAAAAGAGCCTTATTACTGGATTTTTTACACCAAAAAATCGTTTTTCAGCTTTAGAAAATATATTGATTTCGACCAGGATATCTCTACGAATAGCATCTCAGAAAATGAAGTGGTAATCTGCAAAAGAGTGATCCAGCATGAGGAAGAAGGAGTATTGAAAAAATCATAATCACAGAAAATTTAAAAAGTATTAACTATGATACAGCCTATTAAGCATTTTGCGATCAATTGGGTAGACGGGATGAAAGTTTCCCAGAGACACCTTAATGATCAGGATAATTTTTTAATTGACACGATAAGAGATTCCAGCTCACTGGGAATCAACACATATAATTATGGGCTTTTGCCTATTTCTAATGAATTTACGGACAAAACAATATTTGATGTTCATAATACTGCTACCAATGACGTGCAACTTGTGATCAAAAGATGCAGCGCCATTACTATGGCGGGTTATCGTATCGATTTGAGCGACAGGAGAGTAAGCGTGAAGTCACTGGCAAAATCTATGAGCGAGGAGCAGGCAGATGGTGATTATTATATCCTGATTTCTGTAAATCCTTTTGATAAGGTACCTTTTGGGGATATTGACCCGGAGGAAATTCCGCCCCGTCATCCAAACGCACAGCCAAATCATCACATCGAGCTTCTTCCGGTTACTTCACTGAACAGCAGCTATTCCGGAGGAAATTACCTGATTATCGGAAAAGTAGATTTAAGAGCCAATATTGCACAGGTAGATTCTAATTTTATTCCGCCGTGTACCTCTATCCAGAGCCATCCTGCTCTGATAGATTACTACAGCAGCTATGCAAAATCAATAGGAAATCTGCAGCAGTATGCCTTTAAGATTATTCAGAAAGCATCTCACAAAAACCAAAATACAGCATTGGCACAGAACGTTAAATTTTTGTGTACAACCATGGTGAATACCTTTGGAGATATGTATTTTCAGTTCAGAAACATTATTCCGTGGCAGCCGCCTGTATTTTTGATCGAAGCATTTGCAAAATTAGCCCTTCATCTTTACAATTCAACTCAGCTTCTTGTTCCTGCAGAACTGGAAGAAATGCTTAACTATAGCTTAGAATGGAGTGAAATTGCTCCGCATACCTTATTGAATCAGCTTTCTATTGTAGCAGAAACCAATTATGACCACCATAATTGCGGAGAGCCATTATTGTATATTCAGCAGATGCTACGCAGCCTGGAAATTATTTTCTCTAAATTAAGCGAGCTTGACTATATCGGTCAGAGAAAAGAAAACATCATTGTTAACGAACAGGAAGTTTCTTCCAATACCAACCCAAAAAGAGGCTGGAGTGTTTTAGATTAATAAAAATGACTAAGAATATAAATCCCGGACTGAAATTTTCGGGATTTTTTATGCTTAAAATATCAAAAGATGTAGAATGTAATCGACAAGTTATCAGTTCACATAGGTAATAAAGATTTTCAAAATAAAATAGAACATGGATCTAAATACCATAAGAAAAGACACAGCTGGCTGTGCAGATAAAATATTTTTAAACAGTGCCGGAGGATCATTGATGACGGAAATTGTAGTTAAAACAATGACTGATTATATTTTTTTGGAACAGCAGCATGGCGCTTATGGTGCAGCAGAAAGGACTGCGGATAGGCTCGGCCTGTTCTATACAGAAGCAGCCAGGCTTATCAATACTCAGCCCGATAATATTGCTTTCACGGTCAGTTCTACCGATGCTTACGCTAAAGCCCTGTCCAGCATTGAATTTCAGGATGGGGATTGTATTATTACAACCAATGACGATTATATTTCGAATCAGATGGCTTTCTTTTCACTGCAGAAAAAACGGGGAGTTAAGCTGATTAGGATGAAAAATCTTTCCGACCATGAGCTGGATCTGGAAGACCTTGAGCATCTAATCAAAAAATACCATCCGAAACTCGTTGCGGTCACCCATATTCCGACCAATTCCGGATTGATCCAGAATGTGGAAGGAGTAGGTAAAATCTGTCGCCAGTATGATGTATTGTACCTTGTTGATGCCTGCCAGTCCATTGGCCAGCTGGTTGTGAATGTTGAAAAAATAGGATGTGATTTCCTGACTACAACAGGCAGGAAATTCATGCGAGGGCCTAGAGGAACAGGATTTTTATATGTTTCGGACAGGGTTTTAGAAAGGAATATGGCTCCGGTATTTTTGGACATGGCAGGTGCAGAATGGACAGAATTCGATGATTATAAACTGCTTAAAACTGCAAAAAGATTTGAACACTGGGAAACTTCCATCAGTTCGCTTTTAGGATTTACAGAAGCTTTAAAATATGCAAACGGAATTGGTCTGCAGAATATCGAAAACTACAATAGAAAACTGGCGGAAAGTTTAAGGGCCGGGCTTCATAATAAGGGTTTCACAATATTGGATCAGGGCAATAACTTATGCAGTATTGTTACTTTCTGTGCCCCAGATGGTAATATTGAAAATATTTATAAAATACTGAAAGAGAACAATGTGTATTTTTCAGTAAGTAATAAAAGCAATGCACTCATTGATTTTACATTGAAAAACCTGGATAGGGCTATTCGTCTGTCGCCGCATTACTTTAATACTGCTGATGAAATTGAAAGTGTGATAAAAATGTTGGAATATTAGGACCTGGTGGCTGAGGATCCCGAAGGCACCATCATATCCTATTTCTTCACCAGTATTATTTCTGTAGCTTTTCTGCTGAGTATTTCTTTAGAATTTCCAATCTCTATGGTCATTGATTTATCAAAATCCTCAATTTTAACGATCTTGATCTTAGTGTTCAGAAGCAGTTTTCTTTCATTTAAATAGCTTAAAAAGCCATCATCTGAAAGTGTAACCGAAGCAAATATTACCGTTTCTCCAACTTTGCAAGCACTCAGTTTTTGCAGATCCTGTGCAATAATATTTCCGTCTTTATCAGGAATAGGCTCTCCGTGGGGATCAAATTTAGGATGATCCAGGATTTCGTCCATTTTATCGAAAAAAATCTGTGAATGGACATGTTCCAGCTGTTCTGCGATCTCGTGAACATTTTCCCAGCCAAAGTTCATCTTTTTTACCAGGAACATTTCGGTAAGCCTGTGTTTGCGTACTACCAGTGCAGCTTCACGTTTTCCGTTTTCTGTCACTAGCAGGGGCTTGTATGTTTCATAGACAACCCATTTTTTGTCGGCAAACTTCTTCATCATGTTATTGACGCTCGGCATTTTTACGTTTAAAAATTTGCTGAGCTCATTGATTGTCACTTTCCCTTCATTGTCAACTAGATGAAACAAAGCCTTCAGATAATTTTCTTCTGTTAATGTTGTTCTCAAAATGTTAGATGATTTTCAATACAAATCTAACAAAATATTATGTAAAATCGGGCCTTGTTATTTTAACTTTTTTTAATTTTACCTTATGAAATTTTCTTTTAAAAACGATTATTCCGAGGGATGTCACCCGAATATTCTACAAGCACTTTTAAAATCTAACTTTGAGCAGCAGGCCGGATACGGTGAAGATGAATATTCTCTGCAGGCAAAAAAACTGATCAAAGAAAAAATTAATAAGCCGGATTCAGAAGTTTATCTGGTCTCCGGAGGGACACAGGCCAATCTGATTGTGATTTCTTCGGTTCTGAGGCCATATCAATGTGTAATATCTGCAGCACCGGGCCATATTCTGAATAATGAAACAGGAGCTATTGAAGCTACAGGTCACAAAGTTTTAAGCATTGAAACTGCAGACGGTAAACTTAAGCCTTCAGACATTGTTCCGGTACTGGAAAGCCACAGCAATATTCCGCATCAGGTCATGCCAAAATTGGTGTATATATCAAATTCTACGGAGCTGGGAACAATTTATATGGCTGAAGAGCTGGAAGAGCTTTCTGATTTTTGCCGCCAGAACGGGCTGTATCTGTTTATGGACGGGGCCAGGCTGGGGCATGGTCTTACTTCTGAAATCAGTGATCTTACGCTGGAAAGAGTAGCGGAACTGACGGATATTTTTTACCTGGGCGGAACAAAGAACGGAGCATTGATAGGAGAGGCCATTGTCATTAATAATCAGGTTTTACAGCCGGATTTTGCATTTAATATCAAGCAGAAAGGAGCATTACTTGCCAAAGGACGCCTTCTTGGAATTCAGTTTATGGAACTGATGAAAGATGATCTGTATTTTGATCTGGCAAAACATGCCAACCAGCAGGCAATGAAGATTAAAAATGCCCTGAAAGAAAGAGGAGTAGAGTTTCTTGCTGATACTTATACAAATCAAATATTTCCTGTTATGAATAATGATCTTATTAAAATCCTGTCGGAACATTTTGAATTTTTTGTCTGGAAAAAGATGGATGAAAATTCTTCTGCCATTCGCCTTATTACTTCCTGGAATACAGGGGATGAAGCGGTAGAACGTTTTATAGAGATCATCCGGAAAGAGCTTTAATAAAAAAGGTGGCTGAGAATTTCAAGGCCACCTTTTTCAATAATGTAGTATAATTAATTTTTATATTATTTTAAAGCTTTTACAACCACTCTGCAGTCTGCAGCTTCCAGTTTTTGCCCGTCCTTATAGCTGATCTTTTTCTCATCAGCGTACTTAGACTGTCCGTCTTCCTCTTTATGATCACCAATTCCCTCTGTTAAAGTATTGTCCTTTTGAATAAAGAAGATATCTCTTTTGCTTTTTGTTCCTTCAGACTGAAATTCATAAGTTAATCTCAGGGTGTCTCCTGATTTAAAGCCGGTTATATCTCCTTTAGAGCTGTCTTTTTCATTGTTTTTATATGCTAATTTTCCGGTAATGGTTCCCAGGTTATCATCAATAGAGGCAAAAACACTGTCTTTTCCTGTAACACCGATATAGCAGAATGATTTTGGCCCAAGTGTGTCTACTACAGGCTCAATGACAGCTGCTGTATCAGTTTCAGTTTTTGGAGCCGGTGTTTCTGTTTTTTTATTACAATTCATCAAAAAAACCGATAATGACCCTAATAAGATTAATTTTTTCATACCTAATGTTATTATAAATTCAAATTTCAATGTACTAAATTAGGAATAGTATTTAAATATTAACTACTATTTACAGTAAATAAAAATTTATTTCAAACATAAAAAAAGAAAATTATTCTTTTAATTGAGCATTATATAATGAATGATTATCATTGAATATCCTATTATTTCTTCTTGGCGCTTTGTCGCAGAGAACGTCTGCGATACTTTTGGAAATCAGGTTTTCCTCCGTTAAGTTATCTAACCAGAAAAATTCTCCTGCAGCATTGATCTCGATGAAATAGTATTCGTCTTGGGGAGAAACAATGATGTCTATAGCACCATAATCTACATTGTAAACATCTAAAAGCTCCAGAAGCTTAGCTTCAATATCTGAAGGAAGTTCTGTTCTTACCCATTTGGTAAGCAGATTTACCCCGTCT
>NZ_QNFY01000027.1 GCF_003290185.1 Chryseobacterium lathyri
AACAGGAAAATCACAATTTTTGAATGGGGTCAGCAAGTTTTTGTATGATAGGAAGCATGATAGGTTTGCAGTGCTTTACAATGAAGAAGGAGGAAAAAAACTTAAAGTTTTTGATACCGATCTCAACTTAAGGCAGACCTTAGGAAATGTTCAGTATTTGTTTTCCAATAATGGCGAAACAATTTTGAGAAAGAAAACAGGCAATATAAATGAAGTGTATGTATTGAATAAAGGTAATTTTACAAATGTCTTCTCCACAACAAATGAAGTGAAAAATATCATGACGTCCCCGACAATGGAAAGAGGGATTGTCATTGAATCAGAAAGTGCAGATCAGAAGTTGATTCATTATATTACTCAGGATAAAAAACAATTGATGCTCGATGTGAGCGGGTACAGGGAATATAGTTTAGTGGCGGTGGGTCCATCATTCACAGATCATCGCATCGTTATTAAGCTGCAAAAGAAAGTGAAGTCTAAAACAGAGATGGTCAGCATCTGGTACGGAACTGATTTTGATCTCGCTGAGCATGACGGTGCTATTATAAAGTCAGTTCAGCTGGATTGGGATATAGTAAGAGGCGAGAAGACAATCATGACCCGTCCGGGCTATTTTGGAGAAACGGCTATTGGAAATAACTTATACCTTCTTTATGCTGTCGATAAGCAGCAGGTGGACAAAATGGATAAGGCCGGTGATAAAGGTAGCGATGAATTATATCTGTGGAATTCTTCCGGTAATAGCTATACCAAAATTGCCGATGTGGATAAGCAGATGGTTATATCGCCTACCGGAAAATATTTAGTTATTCAGAGAGCACATAAATGGCAGCTTTATAACACAGTTACCTTAAAGATGGAGGACTTAGATGCCGGTGAAAAGATGATTCCTTATTTTACTTCAGATACAGATATTCTATGGGTTGGCGGAAATAGGATAGCCAGGCAAGATTTGAATTCTAAAAAAATTACAGATTTATATCGTAGGACAAATGTTACTATTGAGTTGATTGATTTTGATAAAATAGGTACAGAGCTTGGCTATAGACGTGATTTCAGGAAAGTGGATCTGACCAAGAGTTTGGTTCTTCAAATAACTGATAAATCCAATGATCATACGTCCTATGCTTATTTCAGGAACAGGAAGCTACATGTGATTTGCCCCTCTACAGGAGATGGGATCACTGGGTTTAATAAATTGGGAAATAAGGAAGATTACTTTTGGGTGGAAGAAAATTACAATAAGCGTCCAAGGTTGGTTGTGAAGAAAGGAAGGTCCACACCGAAAGTTATTTATAGATCAGATCCTGCCAACGAAAAATTTGAACAAACGGAACTGATCAGGTTTTCCTATAACGGCTCAGATGGTGAAAAAATCAAAGGTAACTTATTTATGCCATTGAATTATGACCGGACAAAGAAATACCCGGTAGTGGTGCATATTTATGAGAAACAGGAATACATGACCAAGAATTTTTTAAGACCTTCTTTCTCTAATTCCACGGGCTATAGTATACCATTACTGATGGATGATGGCTTTGCAGTGCTTCTTGCTGATATTTCTCAATCAGATAAAGGGGCAGGAATCTCCGCTGTGGAGAGTATACATAACGCATTGGATGAAATGCAGAACTTTAAAAATATAGATATGAGTAAAATAGGGTTGATTGGACAGTCCTTTGGAGGATATCAGACTAATTTTATTGCAACCCATTCCAACCGTTTTGCTGCCTATGTTTCAGGTGCTGCGGTGTCGGATGTTATCCGTACTTATTATGCATACAATCATCATTTTAAAGCTCCGGATTATTATCGGTACGAAGGTCGTCAATACTGGTTCAGAGATACGGTTGCTCAGAATCCTGAAAAGTACATCAAAAACAATCCTATTATGTCGGTACAGAATGTGAGCGCCCCAATGTTGTTGTGGACCGGAACCGATGATGCAAATGTGAGTCCTGAAGGCACAAAATCGATGTTTATCGCTTTACGAAAATATAGAAAACCGGTCATTGCATTGTTTTATGATAAAGAAAAGCATGTTATGGGGAAATACGAAACTCAGAAAGATCTTACTGTTAGGATTTTAGATTGGTTTAATTATCATTTGAAGGATCAAATAAATATTCCTTGGATACAGAAATACATAAAAAATACTCAGTAGGACGCTTTTACTTGTTATCTAATCTAATATCGATATTCAATTACCATAACTGAGGTTTTTACTTTTTCTATTGCCAATTTAGGACAGTATCAATCACAAAAAAAATCTTTTTGGGTATCTCAAAAAATTCTTTTCGCCGGGCTTCAATAATTTTTTCAGAAACTCCTGAATCCTACGGACAAAAAGATTTGGGCCGAATCCTCCAACACATTGGAGGATTTCGGTTTATGTGCCTGATACTGTTCTTGGGGCGGAAGAGCAAAGAAAAAGTCGGAACCTCAGTCATACGAATCAATTTAATCAAAATTGCTCTAATCTAATCAGAACTCATCAATGAGAAAGACAATTTCTGCTTTTACAATTGTAAAGGATAAAGAAAAAAGTCGAGTGTCCTCGAATCCGAATCAATGGTCTTAAATGATACAGATTAGGTTGAACCTACATAAAAATTACCCATGTTTTATTCTAACCTGAGTAATTTTGACCCACCTTGTTGCAGCACCTGCATAAAAAAGTATCAGGTACATTCTGATCTTAAATGAGTACAGATTAAAGCTGAACCTGCGTAAAAATTACCCATGTTTTATTCTAACCTGTGTAAATTTTACCCACCCTATTACAGTACCTGTGTAAATATGTTTCAGGTTATCTCCTTACCCTGAGTAAATGGATATAGGTTAGTTTATTCTCCGTACTTCGATATTTGCAATGTTTTTTCTTTCAACAGCAAAAACCATATAAATGAAATCAATATTCTGTTTATTAATGACTTATGGCTTCATGTGGGCGCTTTTCAGAGCTCTGAAAAAAGTGGGTGACTTTATATAGCAAGATGTGTCTTTGTACGTACAAACTTTTCAAGTTTTACCTACAAAGACGATCTTGCCTTTTTTTGCAAAAAGGAGAAAAAACTGCGGAACTTAGTTTTTGTTTTTTAAAATCTTAAAAAGGATTCAAATTAGCCCAGTATATTCTTTTTTAATCTTTGGAAATTCTATATGATTCCAGAATACTCTTATTTGAGTTAAACGTACTCATTACTATTGACTTGTTGTTGTTTTAGTACTTAATTTGCTTAAGAAAGTTATTTATTTTTTGACAACCCTTCTTAAAATTGAGGAAAATTACATGCCTGTGGAGATAAAATGGGTAAAAGGTTCAGCTTATTACAACAATGATAATGCTTTCTAGCGGCTTGTTTTAAATGAGTTTTTCATTGGAAATAAAGGTTTCGACAATATGCTTATGCTGGGTTCAAAAGTATAAAAAATTTCTAGAACCTGTTAAGATCTATGGAGTGCTTTAGAAGTTGGAGATAGACATCACTAAACCAGAAATGCAGATAATAAGTTAAAATATTTTTGTAAATTTGAATATCCTTATGGAAAAATTAATTTCACGCTATAATTTACTGTTAGAACAGTATAATGATATTATTATCAATGCATTTGATGATAAGGATTTTTTTGATTATACGGAAATTCTATTTACGGCCCACAGCTGTGGTATTGAAGGAAATTCATTTTCTGTAAATGATACCCGGGAACTAAATGAAAAAGGACTAAACGCTATACTTCACAATAAGTCACTTTTGGAGACTTTTGAAATTTTGGACCACTTCAAAGCGTATGAATTTGCATTTAGCAATACTCATCAACCATTGACAGAATATTTCATTAAAGAACTTCACTCTGTATTGACTTCAAATACTCTAAAATTCACTAAAAATTCTGAACCAGGAGAGTATACTACAACAGACATGGCTGCCGGGGATACCCTATTTGGAGATCACAAACAAAATATTGCATTAATTCCCAAACTTTTGGAACAAACCCAATTAACGATGGATAGGGGAGAATTACACCCTATGTTAATTAGTGCAAAGTTTCATTATCACTTTATTTATCTTCATCCTTTTAGGGATGGAAATGGACGTTTGGGAAGGCTCCTTTCAAATTATATTCTGGCTCAAAAAAAACATCCATTGGTAATTGTCCGGTCTGAAGAGAAAGAAAAATACATTGAAGCATTAAAGGCATCTAAAAGACATAGAGACACCTCACCAATAGAGACCTTTTTCTTTGAAACAGCGATAGAGAGAATGACACACGAGATTTCTCAAAAGAAGAATTTGACTCAAAATTTTTTTTTGAAACTCAAACCCTCTCATCAGATTGGAGGAAATAAAACTGTAGAAAAAGAAGAAAATGAATGAGAAATAGAGGAAGGAAGAGATAAAAATATTGGGCTATGAGTATAGAATGATAGAATGTTAAAAAAAGTTACTAAATCAGTTCTTATAGGTGTTGCTTCCATTAATTCCATTAGGAGTTCATGATTTCTGCATAATCTATCGTTGTCAGGCCATGAAAAGTACACTCTATAATCCATCTTTTATTGGTTTAACCCCTTTTTTTTCACTCCGCCTTACAATCAAAACATTATAAAGTCTGTGGCTATGACTAAATCGCGCAATGGTTTAAAAAAGGTGAAAGAGTCTGGTTTTAAATGATTCAGTACATTGAGCAGGATCATTACTGCTCATTACAGGGGGTATTATGAACTATTTCGAGGCACAAAGTACAATGCTGCGGCAGAATCTTTTAACGTTAAAATAATAAACTTCACATTGCAGCTTAGAGGTGTAAAAGATTGTGTTTTTTTATTCAGATTAGCTAATATTTTTTCCGAGTCCCCAGCTTTTTGCGCTTGAGCCAGTAATGATTTAGTAATTGTACCCACTGTAATCTTTCCTTGTAACTCAATATCAAATGCATAAAATTTTAGTATACTCTGCATTAACTTCAACGTAGAATGTAACAGGAATAAGTTTGTCTTCTTTATACACAATTAAGATCCAATAAATTTATTGGATCTTAACATAATATAAAAAATCTTTAAAAAGGTTTTAAGGTGCTACATATGCATTACAATAGGTGAATGCTGCCAGTATATCATCTAAACTTGTAGGAGATGTTATTGTAATTTCTGTATATGGTGTCGACGAAGAAATTATATACGCTATGGAACCCGTATTCCCGGAACTTGACTGTCCTGTAACAGTTAAATTATTTCCTGATGAATTGTAAGAAAGAACACTTGTATTGCCTATCACGTTATACATTGTCAAAGTAACAGGATTTCCATTAATATCTTTGGCCGATAATTGGCTAGAGTCAGTATTTGCATACCAATTAGTTTTGAACCCTATGTTATTGACAGGTTTACTAAAAACAAGAGTCATTGTGGTTACGTGTTTATACACACCATTTCCTAATATAAAATAAGCACTTGGATTATACATTGTAACTCCTCCTACAGTTTGAGGAGCTGGAAACCCTGATGCGCTTGCAGTTTGATTAGGCATTGTACCTGCGGTAACCCGATATACATTAACTGTCTCCCCTCCAATAGTTAAAACTGTTGGGCTGGCCGGATTGGTAGAAACATTGACTCCCAATTCTTCTGAGGCAGTACAGTTTGTATTTACTGTTACCACATTTACATTGAAGGTACAAATTTGTCCTCCAAAGTTTAAGGTAAAATTAGCTGATCCAGATCCAGATGGTGTCCCGCTAATGGTCATCGTAAAGTTCCCATTTCCATTGGCCAAGGTCCCGGACGGTGCTATTGCCGTGAGTCCCGTGACTCCGGTAGATGCTACACTAAAGGCTGTGTAGGGTTGTCCATTACCTCCGGTATAATTAATAACTTTTGTGCCATTGCTGGGTAGATTATCCCTATAAGTTCCGGTCAATGCTCCAGAAGCACAATCTAGACCGCCAACAAGAGGGGTAGGCGTTGAAGAACAAGTATCACAAAGACAATTTGACCAACCTGTTGGTTTATAATATTTAATACAATTATTAGTTGAATCATACATTATAGTACCAATTGCTACTGCACCACCTTGAGGATTAATAATATTATTAGGATCTGGATTAGTGGGAAGTACCAGGCCCATATTATTATTAGTTGGTTTATTAATATCCAAAGCACCTCTAGGAGTAGTTGTTCCTATACCTACTTGGCTATAAAAGAGGGCAACTCTAACTGATGATAATAGTAAAATCAGTATAACTTTTTTTTTCATATTATTTTTTTTAAGATTAATAATTTATCACTAATAATTGACCATATTTAAATGGACTTAAAATTGCTGAATGAGAACCTTTTCTTTATTTATGCAAAATAAGCCTAGCAATTTTTTATAATGAATAATTGAATATATAGTTCCCTAAAAAATATCTATTTCAATTTCAATATCTATTTCCCCTATTTTTAGACTGCTCGCATTATCGAATTTGGTTTCGAACTCGAATTTGCCTTTAGCCGTAAAAGCTTTATTGTAAAATATATCTTTCTCATCACTACTGGACCCTAATTTCACATTAGAAGAAAAAAATCCATCATTAGCAGAAAAAGTTCCATTGGGAATATCAATCTCAATATCCCTTGGGTTAATTTCTACTTTCCAATGGTTGCAAACATAATTTTTCGACTGTGTATTATTTAATACAGTATGCCATGTACCATAATCATTGCTTATTTTTTCTGCAAGGCTGTCTTTAATTTTATCAATCTTCATGATTATAGTTTTTAATTTTGGTATTATCAAAAATTACAAAAAGTCTTTTGTGGTATTTGGAGGAAAATTAGCTAACATAATTATAGCATTCTTCAAAATATCATATTATAAACTAAAAAAAACATTAGCTCCACAGCTGGGTAAATTTAAATGTTAATCCTTTTTTTAAGTGAGATAGGATGGATCGGAGCCAACATAGGTAAGAATATTTAAACCGAGATATGCTTATTTTCGTTTCATTTTTTTTGAAGATTATATGTCTATACAATTCTAGAAATACTTAATTTCTACTCTGTCTATTGTCTCTCCTTTTCCATTGGGAGGTACAGCAAATCCATCAGGTTCATACCGTTTCGTTCCGCTTTTATAATACCAATTATTTAAACCACTGATCATTTGTTTTATATAATAAATAAATTCTTCTGTTTCCTTTTGGTATGGACTGAAATCTGGAAGATGATTGGACAATGTAACAAACTCGTTTACAAGATCATCATGGATCCTCATTCCTTCTTTGCAGGCCTCATCAAAAGATATTTTATTGTGATGCTGCAATAATTTGATGATATTGAAAATCTCCGATTCTATTGCGAGCTCTTTACCGATAGTTGCAAAATCGTTCTGAAGAGCAACAATGATCGACTGCAGCATAATAATACGCTGGATAACCGTATGATTATAAATGTAATCAGGTAAGGCAAAACCAGTTGTGGGACAAATCAAATCAACAAATGGAATCATGCCTATGGAATTGGCGCGGATCAAATGAAAAAGAGGAATGGGAGGAATATCCTTACTGATCTTATATGGAGACTCTTCCATAATTCCATCATTTACAAAGTTATACTTGTATTTTTTAGCTATTCGCTCAAGCCAAAATTCCGGCATTCCAAGCGCAATCCACTCTTTTCTGTTGGTTTGCATTTGACGGAATATCCCCATTTCTCCTGGCAGGGGATCGTCCCCCATCATTACCTCAAAAATTCGGTCTCTGAAAGCTGCAATTTCATTTATAGGTAAAAGCTCGGCATAATCATCGGTTACCGTCATATAAATGGCAAAACGCGTGGCATGGAGAATCCTGTCCTTTTTGGTAGCAGTAGGTATCATAAAAGGGGCTACATCGACTAATCGCATTTTTCTGTATCTTGCCATTGCCTCTTTGGATAAAAATTGATAATCCTGATCATACCAAGTGGTTTCTTCTTCATCTAAGGTTCCGACTAATGGGCTTTGAAGGGTTTCCCAAGGATATACTGGTTTGGGTACACTAAATTGTTTGTTCATAATATATGGTTTTAGTTTAAATGATAAAAAGATAGTATTTGTGCTTTATAAGTCGTTCTCCAACTTCGTTGTGAAATATAAATTGGAAAAGGGCTGTTCATTGATAATATTACATTTGATTGAGTTTTTCCTTCAATTCTGCAGCATTTGGAAATTCCATAGCATTGTAACGGTCAAGTTTTGTGGATATGTTCTTCCAGCCACTTAGCACCATGCCCATATAGTGTATCCAGTTGACAACCGCATCCTGCCATATTCCAAAGTCAGGCAGCGAAGCCTGTAATTCTACAAATTCCTTCAGATCTTGATTATGCAGACGCAGGTCTTCAAGACAGGCTTCCTTCAGGGACATTTGGTTTTCATGTTGAATTACCTTTACAATATTGTAATAAATGCTGTCGGTTGCCTCATCTTTCAATACAGATTGCACCTCATTGAAAAAAGTGACCAGATGGCAGGCCAATGCCTGTAAACGACGGATCACCGGATGCTCATGTATCTCCTGAGGCAGGATAATTCCGGTTTCCACTTCTGTAAGCTGAAGAAAAGGATAAAGACATATAGAATTTTCACGCAGGGCAATGCATTCTGCTACAGTAGGATAAGTTTTGTTTTTCTTATATTTCAGTTCGGTCTCCAGTCCTGTAAAATACCTGCTGATCATTTGAGCAAAGCGAGAGATTGATTCCTGCGGAATAAACTGTAGTAGCTCTTGTCTCAATGAAGCCAGCATAGAGCCTAAAGGTATTCCCGACTCTTCAGCACTTATTTTACCATTCAGTATGGCAACTGATTGAATGTGTACGTGCCCTATAGCCTCAGGCTCACTTTCTTCATAAAGATCATCATTGTATAATGTCCACAGCATTAGTCTGCAGATGGGTTTGAACCGTTCAAATGATGCTGTGGGAAACCATTGAGCCGCAATATGGGCTGTTTTAGTTTTTTTATACTTTTTGCGAAGATCAGGATTCTGCTGATAAAGCCACAAATATTCTCCGTCGATCCATTGACTCTCGGTAATATCCTGCAGTTGTTCTGCATAGGGATTTTTTAATGTTGGGAAAGGATACTTAAATTGCCTGCGGAGCAACTCAAGTGTGCTAAAATTTTCAGTATTCATAATTTCATGGTTTTGGTTTAGTTTTCAATACTAATATAGCACTATTATTTTAAATATTTACAATGTTATTTTATTTAAATTAGTATTTATTATAATCATATTTAATTATTGTTGTGTTAATGGGGGATCTTGAAATATATTTAGGTAAAGTTAAATGAAAACATTTTTGATTAGTTTTTTCTATTTATTCTTTAAAATTTTTAGCGAAAATAGTTTAAGATGTGAAAATAGTCTAATTAAGATATTACTTTGGGAGGATATGAGGAACGTAATTAATTAAAAATTATCTTCTATAAATAAATTGACCTATTGGTGAAAGTATTCCTGCTAACTCTATACTTGCTATAAGAAATATTAAAATTAGTCATTAAGCTATCATTTTAATGTTCTACATAAAAGATTTTATTTTTCCATATGTGGAATAGATGAAATGCTTATTTCATTGGCAGAGAAAAACGAAAATAAATGCTTTCTTTTCATTATTTGACTAGTTAATAAGACTTTTTTGTTTTTTTGAGTTGTCAAAATATATTGAAAAATCAAATTGAGAATAATTAATTCAGAGCAGTTTAACATTAATTTCAGAAAACGGAGATCATTAAATCTTTTCTTTCCGATTTGGTGCAAACCCATAAATGTTCAATTGCAACAAGAAATGTACGACTGCCTTGTACCCATACTTTTACAGAGTTTAGTTTGTAGGGATAAGTTGCCCAAGGTATATAGATTGGTGCTGGCAGATACGAATTATTCCATTTAAAGAAAAGCAGAAAGCAGCAATATGCCCCCTCGAAGATGCAGAAATGAATACCATGTTGGATGCTCCTGACAAACAAGCGGGTCCGGGTAGAAGGGATTATATACCGTGACTTTTTATGTTTAGTACCGGTGCCCGAGCAGATGAAGTGGCTAATGTGCTAATTTCTGATCTACCAATCCCGCTTGTTCCATAAAGAGATTCTTCAGTGCGCATGACGGTCACCTCGATATACCAATTAATAGAGACTATATTTTATAAAAGAATCTTCTTTTTGGATATAAAACCGTAAATTATTTTATTTCATAAAGGATAGTTCATTATTAAAAATATTTTTTCAATCAAAAGAGTTGAAATTTAGAATTTTCTTGAAAAAATTAGTTTATATTAAATAAATTTTTAATTTAGCAATAGAAATTAATACCACAAAATGTTAACCACCAAACTATTAAATATGAAAAATATATTCTTCCATAGAACTAAAAAATGAAATCGTTTCATGATTCATTAGTTTACTATTGCTGTCTATACAGACAATTTAGTCACTTGCCTGAATAAAGTATCGTTATTTATCAATTATCCAATAAAATCATGCACTTTTTTGTAATAATTAACTTGGGATTAAGTTATTTCAATCTCTATTTTTACATTCTATAATTAAATGAAATTATATGTTATGCTGCATTGTTAGAGATTAAAACAAGACCAATATTCTATGAAAGACTAATAAACAATACCACCATGAACACCTTATCACTACTTAATAATCATTTTAAGTATCCATTCCCAACATTAAAAAATCCTAATGCAGATCTTCTGCAGGAGATTACTGAAAATGACTGGGTCGACGGAGAATATTTGTGGCTCTATCAGCAAAATCCGGACCTGCGCAAGAAGTATAAAAAAACTAAAACAGCTCATATTGCTGCTCAGTGGTTTCCAATTGCACCTGTTGAACGTTTTAAGCCTATTTGCAGGCTGATGCTTTGGACGCTTTACAATTATGATATCTATGAAGAAAGCGAGCCGGAGGATATTGAGGTCGTTCGCAGCCAGTCTATTGCCATTCTGAATGGTGAAATTAATGCCGAAGAATCAACAATTCCTTTAGGAGCCATGCTATTTTCACTAAGGCAGGAGCTTCTGCAATTTATCCCGGAGAAATCAATCTCCAGATTCGCTCGAATGATTAACAGGTATTTCATTAGATTAGAAAAAGAAGTACGGTATAAAAAAAATAAAAAATTCCCAACAATAAAGGAATGTATTGCCCTGAGGGAAGATTCAATCTGCTTATATCCTTTTCTTCAGCTTACAGAAGTGGAAACTGGTATTATCCTCCCTGAGGAAATTCATGAACATCCCGTGATACGTCGCTTACAAGCGTTAGCATGCCATTTGGTAACCTATTTTAATGAGATGCAGTCTGTAGTGAAGGATGAAGCTACAGGAAGCATATACTATAACATTGTAAAAGTAATCCAGAACGAACGGCAGATTTCCCTATAAGAATCCTGTCTGGAAGATCTGCGCCTTCACAATGAAGATCTTAGGGAATTTATGGAATTACAATCTTCACTTCCCGATTTTGGCATCTGGCAGGATGCGGTTGTCAACTGGATACATTATATGAGCATGGTTTAAGTGGATGGAAGAATATTTCCACAAAGCTGGCCCGTTATAATGCTATGGAATTTCCAAATGCTGCAGAATTGAAGGAAAAACTCAATCAAATGTAATATTATCACTTTTAATAGGCTTTTTCAATTTATTTATCACAACATAGCTCGGAGAAAGTAACCAGGTGTAAATGAAATCTAAACCGTTTAAAACAATAAAAAATATAAATAACCCTTTAATTGACAAATCTATTTATGAATAAATTAATTATACCCAAACCAACCTATCCGTGGCCTACAATACAGAGCCCAATTGCTGATTCATTTGCTGATGAGGTGCTTTCTTGGTATGATAAAGATTATACTTTTACTTCACAAGAAGCAGTAAAAAGATATAAAAAACAGAATATGTCTCAAGTTGCAACATATATGCAGCCAACAACCATCAATATAGATCACATGCGTCCTTTGGTCAGATTTGTAATGTACATAACAATTTTTGACGATTATTTTGAACTTGCCCCTTTACATGAATTAAGATCTGTAAGAGATCGTATTTTTGAAGTAATGATGGGGGATGACCCAAATCCTAATGAGATTGGATTGTATCGCCAAATGGCAGCAGCTAGAAAAGAATGGCTGTTGCAGGGAATGCCACAGTTCTGGATCGAACGGATCTCTACTAATTTCTATGATTATATTACTTATGGTGTAATGGAAGAAACGCCTTTTAAACTAGCAAAGACCAGAATTTATCCTTCACTTGCTCATTATTTTGTAATACGCAAGTATTCTATTGGGATGATGCCTTATGGAGACCTAATAGATCCAGGGCTCAACTTTGCACTTCCGGTGCATATTTATCAACACCCAATTATTCAGCGATTAATGCAACTTTTATGTTTTCTGATAACAATTCAGAATGATCTAGCTTCACTTCCCAAAGAAATGGTAAGACAAAGTGAAATGATGAATATTGTATTTGTTCTTCAAAATGAATACAAAATTTCAATAGAAGAGGCACTTGCTGAAACCATGCGGATACATGACGAATTTGTAGCGGAAATGGATTCCTTGCATGCTTCTCTTCCTGATTTTAGCCCGTATCAAAAAGAGACATGTAATTATGTATACCATATAAAATTGATGGCAAGCGGTTGTCAGAATTGGTATGATAATGCTGGTTCAACCCGCTATAAAACCCAGGGATTTATTATACCGCAGTATGGTAAAGAAGAGGAAGAACTTTAGATTTAATGAAATGTAAATTTGTTAGGATTTACTTAAGATAAAATAGTGTATCATTACCATAAAAAATATATTCTAGTATACCAACAATATATACTGGGTAATTTTTTCAGAAGCTTCATCCTACGCAATTTAATTTTTAGATCGTATATAATATTTCAAATATTACTAACAATGATTAAACATGAAAACTGATAATATAAAAGACAAGCTTACAGAAGAATTAAGCATTGATTATACACACAGCATAATGTATTAAACAATACATAGCAAAAAGATTATGTTTGTAACCACTGGAAAGTAGAAATTAATCCAGCAGATATTGAGATTGATATTCCTAATGGAATCTTTTTGGTTGATGACGGCTTTTTTTCTACTAATGGAAAATTATTAGAGTTAGATAATGAAAATATACTTTACACATTAATATTATTTCTAATATTTTTGATAATGGTTCAATATTGAATGGAGTTAATTATAATCCTACATTTCATCTTAGATTCATGTACTATAATTTTAGCATTCCCTGCCAGTTGCAACTTTGGGGAGATGTTTTTATTATACGAAGTTATAAGGGTTCTTGAGCCTTTCATATATCTTATTGTGTAAATCTCAGTAATATTGACACTCTATTCCTTGGACTTTGATTTAAGATTTCCAAATGACTTTATTTTCTTGTTTCCGTGTCCGTTTAACTTAAACAGTTACTGAGACGCTAACATTAAAGTAATTGCTTTAATGACTAATATTGGTTATTGACAAATATTATAAAAAACCGGGGCATTGATTAGAATGCTCCGGCTAATTGTAAAGCTATTTTAGCACAAACTTTAAAACTTACTAAAAATAAAGTTCAATTGCATTATAGTTTACTCAAATATATGAATTTTATTTCTATTCGAACTATTAAATCATTTAAATATCACAATTTAGTGTATTATTTAGTATTTTGAATAGTTATTCAATAAGGGAAAATATGATTTTTTACTTGACTATTTCTTATTTTGTTGTGATCAATTTACTCTGACATTTTCATCTTGAATTTGTCTTACAATATTTGACATTAATTTTATTTTTCAAGAGCTTTCTTATGATTTTTTTCTGCTAAGGCATTTTTATGAGGCCTCCTATTTGTGTCAAATTTTAAGTGGCAGTGGTCCAATTACATTGTGGGCAACAGGAGCAATTGACAAATCATAGGGGCTGGAATTATGGTTTTTAAGTTGAGTCGTGCTGACTATGTTACACAATTAAGATCCAATAAATCTATTGGATCTTAATATGATATAATCAATCTCTAAAAATTTCTACGGAGCTACATATGCATTGCAATAGGTGAATGCTGCCAGTATATCATCATAACTTGTAGGAGATGTTATTGTAATTTCTGTATATGGTGTCGGCGAAGAAATTATATACCCTATGGAACCTGTATTTCCGGAACTTGCCTGTCCTGTAACAGTTAAATTATTCCCTGATGAATTATAAGAAAGAACACTGGTGTTCCCTATCACTTTATACATTGTCAGAGTAACAGGATTTCCATTAATATCTTTGGCAGATAATTGGCTAGAATCAGTATTTGCATACCAATTAGTTTTGAACCCCATATTATTAACAGGTTTACTGAAAACTAGTTTCATAGAGGTCACATGCTTATACACACCGTTTCCTAATATAAAATAAGCACTTGCATTATTCATAGAAACACCACTCATTGCCTGAGGAGGCGGAAACCCTGATGCGCTTGCTGTTTGATTGGGCATTGTCCCTGCGGTAACCCGATATACACTAACTGTCTCCCCTCCAATAGTTAAAACTGTTGGGCTGGCCGGATTGGTAGAAACATTTACTCCCAATTCTTCTGAGGCTGTACAGTTTGTATTTACTGTTGTCACATTTACATTAAAGGTACAAATTTGGCCTCCAAAATTTAACAAGAAATTTGCCAATCCTGGTCCTGAAGGTGTACCACTAATATCTAATGTAAAGCTTCCATTCCCATTAGCCAAAGTACCTGAAGATCCTATTGCAGTAAGCCCGGTAACTCCCGTAGATGTTATACTAAAAGCATTATATGATTCCCCGTTACCACCTGTATAATTAATAACTTTTGTGCCTCCGCTCGGTAAGTTTTCTCTATAGTAACCTGTCAATGCTCCACTAGCGCAGTCTAAACTGCTAACATGAGGATTAGAGACCACGGGACAACTATCACAAAGACAATTTGACCAACCTGTTGGTTTGTAATATTTAATACAGTTATTAGTTGAATCATACATTATAGTACCAATTGCTACTGCACCACCTTGAGGATTAATAATATTATTAGGATCTGGATTAGTGGGAAGTACCAGACCCATATTATTAGTTGTTGGTTTATTAATATCCAAAGCTCCTCTCGGAGTTGCTGTTCCTAGACCTACTTGGCTATTTACGAGGGAAACTTTACTTATTAATATCAGCAAAGTGAGTAATTTTTTTTTTTTCATATTGTTATTTTTAAAATTATATTTGTTTACTTATAGTTGAAGTAATACCACAAATTTAGATATTAAATTTTGGCGTAAAAAAAAACATTCAATTGTTTAATAAAAGGACTGTAAAATTGTAATTAGCTGTATTTCAATGTTGTAAATGAGCTATTTTATGAAATAACTTTTCACTTTGTTAAAATAATTTTAGAATCACTATTATTCTTTTTTTAATTATATTTGTTATGATAAGTAATTCATAAAATGTCAAAAAATTCTGAATCTGAACTCACAATAGATGGTTTATTAAAACAGTATTCTATAAATTACTTATATTCTATATTAGGAATATTAATTATTAACTGTTTGATGCAGTATTTTTTTATGCATTATATTTTTGCAATCGCCAATGCTGTATGCTTCTTTTTACATGTGTTATTTATAATTTTTATTTACCGATTACCCTTTTTATATATAAAGCCACTTATAAACTTATATCTTATTTTTATATTTATTTTTATATACTTTTTTGTTTATAATCTGTGGGAGGCCAGCTTGGTTACCTTTATATGGTATCTACTCATCCCTTTTGGAATTTTCAATATTTTCTCATATAAAATTATTGTCAGATGGGTAATTGCCATATTTGGTGTTATTATTTTAACCGTATTAATTCCTAATATTTATAAAATAGAATCTGCATTTTCCAAGAAGTATATATTGTTCACTAATGCCTATACGATTATTACTATTTTATATATGATCGTTTTTATATTATACTATAATAATAAGATTACCAAGCGTAAGGAGGAACTAGATTTTAAAAAGAGGAAAATAATAAAATATCCACCATTTTCCGTTACTACAGAGGAAGTCACGGAGAGTGAAGAAAGATATGAAGAGTTATTTGGCGAAATTATAGCGTATTTTGAAAGAAATAAGCCTTATCAAAATGCTGATTTTAGTATCCAAGACCTTGCTGCACAATTGCATAGTAACAGCACATATATCTCTCGGGCAGTAAACATAAATACTAAAATGAACTATAAAACTTTTGTAAATAAATATAGGATCGAACAAGTAAAAACCCAATTGAGTGATGTCAATTATGATAAATATAATTTAATGTATATCTATACATCCGCAGGTTTCAAACACCAATCTACTTTTAATAAAGTATTTAAACAAGTTGAAAACATGACTCCTTCCACATATATACATATCCATGGCCTAAAAAATCGGGATGATTTAATAATAAAAAATTAAATAGAAAAAAATTAAGTCACTCCCAACGTTGGACATTTATATCTGTTGTTCTTGTAAATGGAAAAATCTATCATTTCGTTATTGATATTGTTGAAACAAGGGATATTTTGTTTCGATAACAGGAGTTAATGTTTTCCCTTTCCCTTCTGCTTTTTAAAAATTTAGCCTAGTTTTTATAAATGGATATAGCTCTTTATGATTTCAGCATAGTATCTTCTGAGATTATGATACATCTCTGGATCTATAAATTGGGGTTATTCTGAAAAATCAGACAATCAATTAGTTGAGAATCATTAAAAACTTTCCCAAAAATAGGAAGTTTACCTCATCTTTTCTTGGATGATAGTCATAGCTGCCTCAAGGCTAGACTGTCTGGAAAAATGTTCTCGAAACAGCCTACTTACGGCTCACCTTTCCTATCAGGTTTTCCACTTTTGGAGATACATCTTCGTACTTAATGCACGCAGAATTAAATTTGCAGATATCTTTAAGTATTACAGGATATTACGAAGTCAGTATTTATTGAGATTAAATTTTAGTAAGTCTCAATGATTAAACTAGATTCACAATAGTAATCAATTGTACAAAAATGTAATATTGTCCCTAAAGTTCTCTTTTTACATGTTATCCTTTAAATAGTATATATTCAGTAGGAGTCCTTCCATGGAATTATAAATACATCCATTTTAAAAAATGAATGTAATTATAATGCAATATGTAAACTATTATATACACAAACTATTTTTTAAATAATATGTACGGATTAAACCGTTATCGATAATAGTTTATTTAAATAATTGATATTCAATTATTTAAATAAATATAAGCAAATATAAATAATAGCTTGTCATTAATAAAAATCAGTTTATCTAGTACTGTACTTTTGTAAAAAATCGCGATCAATTACCAACTGCTAACTAAAATTTAAAATTCTATGGAAACATACTTAATGGAAATTAATATTGGAAAGTATATCGAATCAAGGGTCAAGGAATTAAACTTATCCACAGAAAGAATCTGTAATTTTCTAAAAAAGGAAGAGGCTGAAATATTGCAAATGTACAAAGCTCCATCTCTAGATTCAGAATTATTGCTCCGCTGGTCAAAACTACTGGAATATGATTTTTTCAGGGTGTACTCCCAACACTTGATTCTGTATTCCCCATCTTCCTCTGAAAGGTATAATGCTGTTCAGGGACAAAAAGATTCTTCCGTACCGAAATTTCGTAAAAATATTTATACTAAAGAAGTTATAAACTTTATCATGGAGATGATTAAAACTGAAGAAAAAACAAAGAATGAAATTATAAAAGAATACCGAATCCCTAAAACTACTTTATATAAATGGATCAGCAAATACAAAACAGAAAATTAGAACAACCCAACTTTAAAAAAATTTACAAAGATTTAATCTCAAAAAAGCACCCTGATAAATTGCTGAAATGTGAAATTATCCTTTCAAAAGAAATTATTTGTGCTTTAGATATCATAAGACTGGAACATATAATTTTTGGACAATTAAGAAAGGAAGATTTGATTTTTAACCAAAAACATAAGTCATATGATAAAGAAACAATTAATGAAATCCTAAGCTATCAAGAAAAATATAAGCTTAATAATACACAAATAGCCAGTTACTTTAAACTTAGTAGAAATACCATTTCTAAATGGAAAAAGTACAATAGATCAATTATTTAATGAAAATATATATTCTACTTTCAACTCAGAAACGATTGATGATCAATTCATTCTTTATAATAAAAATTTGCAGTGATGCCGGTTATTTTTAATAAATGTCCTAAAGCACAGCTGCCCAACTATGTATATGAACATTTATTGATAAGAATTAAAAAAACAAAAACATAAAATGAAAAAAAAATATCTACACAAAAACAATGTCCTTCATATCCTTATCCTTTTTTTCGCATTTTTAGTAACTCCACAACTTTCATTTGCACAAGATGCAGACGGTGATGGTATTACAAATACTACAGATCTTGATGATGATAACGATGGAGTACCGGATACTATTGAATCTCCCGATTGCTTTTATACCAAAGCAGAATTAGATGCTATGTACACACTTACAACAGATTATACAGGAATTGTTTATGTCCCTGCCAATACTCTGAAGTCCCAACTAACGGACGGCAATTTAAATACCTATATCTATGCTGCTGCCCAAGCAGTAAATAATAAAGCTGTTTTACAATTAAACTACGGAACGCAATCAGTGAAGTTAAATAGTATTACTGTTAAATCTCTAAATTCAAATCCTTTTTATTATTTAGGAGGAGCAACTTACATTTTACAAGGCTGGAATGGCACGGCTTGGGTAAATTTGAGTGTGCCCTACCTTCCGATAAGTGATGCGGATGGCTTTGCAGGAGGCCAACATATCTTTACTAATACAATTACTCCTACTATAGCTTATACACAATATAGAATCTTTGGAACTGCATTAGCGGGCGTAAATAACGATCTTAGTTATATATCTGAAATTGTTCCGGATTATGGTATTATTGAATCCAATTATCCTAAAGCCAGCTGTACAGGCTTTAGGAATGATTCTGATAGTGATGGTACACCAAATTATCTGGAAACTGATAGTGATAATGATGGCTGCCCGGATGCTTATGAAGCAAGAGTGACAGGTGCCACAAAAACTACTTTTAGTTTTTCACCATTAACAGTAGGATTAAACGGTTTATCTAATAGTGTAGAAACTTCTTCGGATAGCGGTGTATTAAATTATACTTCTTTTTTTGATCCCTATGCGGTATCAGGAGTTCTTAATTCCTGCGCTGACAGAGATGGTGACGGAATAGATAACATCTATGATATAGATAATGATAATGACGGAATTCCTGATACAATAGAAGCTCCAAGTTGTTTTTATACCAAAAACGAATTAAATGCATCTTATACATTAAATAGTGATTATAGTCTTTTCTATGTAGGTGGGCCTACAGATATTAAAACAAGTCTAACGGATAAAAACACCAATACTTATGTTTATACTTCTGCCCAAACAGTAGCCGGAAAAACTATTTTACAACTAAACTATCCGCAATATGTAAAATTATCCAGCATAGCAGTAACATCTCCATTTGCAGGAGTTAATCCATTTTATTATACTGGAAACTCAACTTATACTTTAGAAGGCTGGAATGGAAGTTCCTGGATAACTTTAAGCACTGCATATACTCCCACATCCGAAGCAGATGGTTTTGCCGGGAATACTCATGTTTTTTCCATAACTACCCCTAATTATTATACCCAATATAGAATACAGGGTTCAGGAACCGGATTTACAGATCTTGCCTATATGGCGGAATTGGTGGTAAACTATGATCCAACTACTACCTATCCTAAAGCGATCTGCAGTGAAGACACCAATGGAGACGGAATTCCTAACTTCTTTGATACAGATAGTGATGGAGACGGGTGTTCTGATGCTTATGAAGCGCATGTGACGGGTGCTGTAAAAACTACTTTCACTATTCCGGGACCTTACGGGACCAACGGTTTGGCTAATTCTGTAGAAATGCATGTAGATTCCGGAACAATTAATTATACATCAACTTATACTGACTATGCTATTAATGGAAATCTTAGTTTATGTATAGATAGTGATAATGATGGTGTACCAGATCCTATCGATATAGACGATGATAATGATGGTGTACCAGATTCTACCGAATCTCCTGAATGTTTCTATTCTTATGTAGAGCTATTGAAATTCAGTTCGTTTAGTAGTGATTTAAGCTTTTCTGTTGGAGGACTCAATCAACTTAATAATAGTATTTACGAAAACAATTTGGATACCAATCCATTAAATGGTTCGCAATTTACAGATAACCAGAATATTACTGGTAAAAGTGTATTTGATTTCACCATTGTTTCCAAAGCACAATTAACAAAACTGGTAATTCCTGTACAAAATAGCATTAATTTTTTTAATTTTGGTTCAACTGCTCGTTTGGAAGGCTGGGATGGGACTGATTGGGTAGACCTTACAGGAAATATTAATCCTGCCTTGACTGCAACACCTGCTGATAATAATACTGTGGGACAAATAGGAATCAATAGTATAGTATTTAATCTTACCCAAAATCAAGGAGCATATAACAGATACAGGGTATTGGGAGTTTCCGGAACTGTGTATAGTTTTTCTCAAATACAAGAGGTTGTTCCTGTATTTGGCAATTATAATAGTTCTTTAAATTTTAAAGGAAACTGTAGTGCAGATTTGGATGGGGATGGTCTGCCTAATCATTTGGATCTTGATAGTGATGGAGATTTATGTAATGATTCTTTTGAAAGTGGGGCAACAAATAATCCTGGTACACCTGTTATAGGAAGTGCTTCTAATGTAGGAGCCAACGGACTGGCTGATATGTTGGAAACTACTCCGGACAGCGGAGCTATCAATTACACCTCTACTTATACCTCATTTGCCAATTCGGTAGATTACAATAAATGTCTGGATTATGATGGAGATGGAGTACCTGATGTTGTAGATTTGGATGATGATAATGATGGAATACTAGATGTTACTGAAAACTCTGGTTGTGGTGCTTCTACATACAAAGTGGGATATCTTGACGTGATCCTTGCAAATAATGATGTAGAAAATGTGAGAAACATTTTAACTGATCTTACAAATTTTGGTCCGAGTGGTACAATACCATATACTTTACAATTTGTACCTCTAACTACACCGGTGAGTCAAGCAAGTATTGAAGCTCAAGGAATTGATATGATATATGTAGGTTCTTCTGCCAATGCTTGTGGTGCATCCTCTCCATCAACCATCTGTACAGCCGGGGTAGCATCAGCAAGCGACATGAACGCTATATTGACTTGGTCAAAAGCAGAATTGGATAATTTTGTATTTGCAGTGCAAAACGAAGCAGGCTATTACGGTTATGCTGTAGATGACAACAATGTAAATAGTAATTATCTTACTAATTCCGGACAATTTATCCTAGGTAGTTCAGCTCCGTTTGGTGCATCATCTACTTATGATCAGGCTGGTTCAGTACAAAATACGTTTGGGGGCGCAGGACTTGATGTTTTATTTCAAGATTACTACGGCAGGCCTTCAGTAGCAAGATCCATTCCTTATAATGATATCATTTTAAGTGATGCAACCGATATAAATAATCAAATCATAGCTACCGGCAATACAAATAATGTAAATAGTGGTACTCTTAATATAAGAAACCTGTCCCGTATCATCGCCAACTCTTTTGCTTATGGCATAAAGATACAAACGTCTAAAGATTGTGACTTTGATGGCGATGGAATAGTAAATAGATTTGATAATAATAGTGACGGGGGTAGCGGTCTTATAAATTATGATTCTTGCTTTGATGCGGTAGAGGGTGCAGGAAGTATTACTCCTTCTCAGGTGGATAGCAGTGGAAGAATTATTGGTGCTGTAAATGCGAATGGGGTCCCTTTGTTAATAAGTGGTGGCCAGGGAATAGGAACTTATACTGATCCTGCTCAGGACCCTGATTGCTTTCTTGTTCCATTTTGTTATAAACCAGCTGCTACAGTTGGTACCACATTAAATTCTGTCTACGGCATTACCGCACTGGGAAGAGCAGGAAACGACGGAGATGGAAATGTAACTAATGATTGGCCAATGATAAGAAAAGGGGCACATATAGTTCTTGAAGCCAAAACAAAAGGCTTTGTAATCAACAGGCTTAATGATGCACAAATTGCTGCTATTCCTGGGGCCAACTTAGTAGAAGGTATGATTGTATATAATACCAGCCAGGATTGTCTTCAGATTAATACTGATGGCACACCAACCGGATGGAAATGCTATAACACACAGACATGTCCTTAATAATTTATTAATCTAATTAATTTATATTCAAAATGAAAAAAATAATAAGCATATTAATCGTAACAATATCCAGCTTATCAATTGCCCAGGTGGCAATTGGTAAGTCAAGTGTAAGTAATAGCTCTGTTTCGTTAGAATTTGGATCTCAGAATAAAGGAATTTTACTCCCCTGGACAGCTTCCGCAGCAAGTGTAACGGGGGCAATACCCGGAACCTTTATTTTTGATACTACAGACAAAAAAGTAAAATTAAAACTTTTAGGCTCATGGAAAGATTTGAGTGTAGATACTACAGGTGTTGTGGATACTTCGTTGCAAGATTCCCCTGCAGAGTCAGCAAATGCACAAGTTATTATAGGAGCTTCCACCACTACCGCTCCTGGTATCTTGGTTTTGGAATCTACTGATAAAGCAATGATATTGCCAAAAGTTGAGAGCCCGCATTTGAATATCATCAATCCTTCTCCCGGAATGATAGTTTATGACACGGCAACAAAACAGCTTGCAGTATTCAATGGAACAGTTTGGTCATTTTGGAAAAGCTAAATAATTAAATTCATTTTTTATCTATTGATTCTCCGTAATCTCTTATAACTTGTCAGCATTAGGGTCCATTAATACTGGTGAGTGATCCCACCAGTCATGGTACCCGAAATTTCCTGTGATTGTGCCTGCATATAGCTACGCAATACCACCAGCATTAAGGACACATTTCATGTGTCCTTAATGCTGGTATAGGATTTTTCTGTTTTTAGGGAAAATTACACAATCTCATTTGTATTTCAGTTTCTTTAGAATTTAGACAAAACAATTCGTCCAATGATGAAAAAGCTTCAAAATTCTTGTAACTGAAATTTTGTTTCTTTTTAAAATTAGCTTTTAAGAATTCAGGAGAACCAACTAAAGACATACTAAAAGAAGATGAAAAATCTTTAAAATTAATAACATTCTGATTTACAGGGTGTTTTTTTTGTAAAACTCTATTGTAGTTAAAGTGTAGGTATATTTTTTTTGATTTTGAAATTTATTTTTTGAAATATTTGTATCCCCGATAAATCAATAAAAAAATATTAATGTTCAAGTGTATATTGATATTTATTAACACTATTTATTTAACATTTCAAATTTTCTTTATGAATTCAATCTATATCAAATAAAAAATTATGGACTGTTCCATAATAACATAAAAAACAATTCTAGCAACACAAAAAATGAAAAAAAATGTAACTTCTTTAGGAATTTTCCTGATTTCAACTTTCTCATTTGCTCAGGTTGGCATAAATACTTCGACTCCGAATCCTGATGCAGCATTGGATGTAGTATCCACCAACAAGGGTATTCTCAATACCCGTATTGCTTTGAGCTCTACAGCGAGTCCTTCACCCCTCAGCATCCATGTGGCGGGAATGATGGTGTATAATACGGCTACAGTATCTGATGTTACCCCCGGCTTATATTATAATGATGGGACTAAATGGATAAAAACAGGCTCTGGTGCAGCAGCAGGTATGGAACCTTGGTATAACCAAACTACGAATACCGAAGCTACATCTAATACCCAAAATATTTATCAGACTGGGAATATTGCAATTCAAAAACAATCTAATTATTTAGGTACGGCTTTAGATGTAGAAGGTGCCGTGCGTGGGGGTGCTAGCCAGACCGGATCCGTTGGGGCTAATAGTGCAGCATTTGGATTCAATAATTCTGCAGCAGGAAACATGGCTGTTGCCTTAGGAGGTTCAAATCAATCCAATGCTGTCGGAAGTTTAACGGCAGGGTTTGGCAATATTACTTCATCACAATATGAAATAGCAGTAGGAAGATGGAACGCTATCACTACTGGAGGTACTGATGCTTCTTTTGTAGCAACTGACCCGGTATTTCAAATAGGTGCCTCAGCAACATCCGCTACAAAAAGAAATGCTATGACAGTACTGAAGAATGGTAATACAGGTATTGGCATTGCAGGAACAGAAGCCGCTGCAAAGCCAACCGAAATGTTGGATGTAGGCTCTGGTAATGTAAGGATAAGAAACATTAATACGGTTACCGGTGCAAGTACTGATAAAATTGTAGTAGCCGATGCTAATGGTGTATTAAAAACGGTTTCTAGTTCTCCTGCAACGGCTCCTCTGAATGTTACCAACCAAACAGGTAACTATACTGCTACAGTAAATGATGATATTATTTTGTATACGACTGATTCTTCGGGGATTAGTCCAATTTTGACCTTACCTACCACCGGTGTTCCGATTGGGAAAAAAATATTTGTATCAGTTATAGGGGGTACCTCAGTACAACCTAGTCCAGCACCAAGAGAGACAGCTACTCCGCTATGTTATCCAGGCCAGGGCAATATATTAATCTATACAGGGAATGCTACTTCTCCTTGGTCTCTTATATCTGGCTATTAAATAAAAACACAATTAATATAAAACTTAAAAGGATGAAAAAAGAAATCAGACAAATTATTTTGATCATTGGAATAGCATGGGGTGGGATAGCCCAATCACAGATTAGAATAGCCAATAATGCTACCAATATTGCTGTTCCCGGAAGCTCGGCATTTATAGATGCCTCTTCAAACCCTACCTACAATTCTACTACCAATGTTGGTAAAGGATTATTATATCCAAGAGTAGATCTTACCACTTTTACTTCGTTCGGAGGGACTCCAATAGGTATTTCTACCTCTTTTCCAGCATATTATGACGGATTTGTAGTATATAACACCAATGCAGGCGGAGTGGCTGGAGTAGGGACAACCCAGGGAACCCTTACTTCAGGATTCTGGTATTACGACAATAAATCTGGTACGATCAACGGGGGAACCTGGAAACCTTTTACGGCTGCTTCAAGTGGAGTAACTACCAACATGCTCAGCTCTTCTGGAAATACCATTACTTCTAATGTAAATGGAATATCTTCTACTGCTCCGGCGGTTAACACTAATGCATTGTCATTATCCGGGAGTAGTCTGACAAGCACAGTGAATGGGATTGCAAGTAATGCAGTTAATCTCGCTCCTGCTATTACAGCAGCTACCACGAACCTATTAAGTAGCTCGGGTAACACGATGACCTCAACGGTCAACGGGATTGCGCGTACAGCACCTATCATCAACAGTGTGACCAATACGGTTTCTGGAAATACTTTGACTACCACGGTAAACGGAATTTCTTCAAGCTCCGTTACCCTTCCGCAGGGAGTTAATATTTATAATTCCGACGGGGTACTTACTAATCATAGAGTGGTTTCTATGAACAGAAAGGAACTTTTCTTTTCAGAAAATTCGGCTAATAACATATTGTTTGATGTCGGATCTACTTTTGCAGGTAATATCCGTCTGTATTCAGTAGGGTCTGTTGCCTCCGTAATAAGAGCAGGAGTAGGTTCTTCAAGAATGCTTGATATGGATGTTCTTAGTAATGGCACCTCTAGAATTATGTCTGCAGGAAACACAGAATTGTTCATAGGTACTACAACCAATTCAGCCCCTTTAATATTGGGTGCTGGTAATACTAGAGCTATACTCACAGGCAGTGGAAATTTCGGGATAGGAACTACCTCGCCATCACAAAAACTGGACGTTATTGGCAATATAAGAGCAACAGGTTCTCTAATCTCCGGAACGACTACTTATCCTGATTATGTTTTCGAAGGCTATTTTAATGGCTTTTCAAAAATTAATCCTGCTTATCAATTTAAAAAGCTGGATGAAGTAGAGAATTTCATTAAAGAGAAAGGACATCTTCCGGGATATCAATCCTTAGAAGAAGTGAAACAAAAAGATATGATGGTGGATATTACCCAAAATTCCATAACCAATATGGAGAAAATAGAAGAATTATATCTCCATGTAATAGAACTTAGTAAAGAAGTAAAAGAATTAAGGGAAAAAAACGAGCAATTGGAAAAATATATAAATAAAATTAATGATTTTTATTAAATAATTACTAAAAAATA
>NZ_QNFY01000028.1 GCF_003290185.1 Chryseobacterium lathyri
AGGGCTGGCTTGAATTGAGCTTCCCGTGATCAGATACTGTTGATCTATTGTTGTAGTAACCTGGCTTAGAAAATCCTGCGTAGAGGATTTGATGTCTTTCTGCCATAATACTTCCTGGGCCGACAGACCCAGGATTGTGCACATCGTAAATGCACTCATGTAGAGTTTTCTCATCTATTTGTGTATATTAGTTCGTATAATTTTGCAAATTTAACATTTTTTAACGCACATACAAATCTCATTGCTGAGATTTAATATAGATAATATCACTTGCAAGTGTTTTTATAATAGTCTTATAAAAACAAAGGTATTTCTCCAAAGCGACAAAGCATGTCGTATTATAACAAAATATAAATTATAGTGTATTAAACTGAAAGAAAAATATAATGTAATGAGCCCTAAGGACAAGCGTTTACCGAAGCTTATCCAGCCAGTCGATTTCCAGTCTTTTAATCTTTTGAGTTTTCGAATCAACCAGGACCCAAAGGGTACTTGAATCAACAACGAGCTGATCGTTGCAGTAGAATTCAACTTTTCTGGGCTGCCGGATTCCTTCCGGAGCTTTCGGATAGGTTTTAACGGTGATCACATCTCCAAGGTAAACCTGCTTTTTGTATTGGATATGATGATCAACGAGCATCCATATATCTTCCGGATACTCTGTCTTTTCCTTTACTTTTTCCCAGTGTTCACCAGCTATTTCTTCTACCCAATGCACATACTGCACATTGTTGACATGGTTATTCCGGTCTATATGTTCTTCCGTTACCTGAATCTGTTTTTGGTATATTAAATTCATTTTTTTCGGCTTCATTAATAATCAAATATATGGACTTTAAGTTTTTTTATTCTTAATGAAACGAAAACCTTCTCAGTTTTGAGAAGGTTTCACCTCTGAAAAATTTATTTTAATATGGAAATGATCAATGGAACTGTGCTGTTTCCGTAGAGTCTTTCATGGCTACCGTTGCCGAAGAACCGTTAGTTACCACATTCTGAACCTCATCAAAATAACCGGTTCCTACAAATGACTGGTGTTTTACCGCTCGGAATCCTTTCTGCTGAAGAGCAAACTCCCGCTCCTGAAGTTCGGAATAACCTGCCATTCCTCTTTCTTTATAAGCCAAAGCAAGCTCAAACATTGCGGTATTCAACGCATGGAAACCTGCCAGCGTGATGAACTGGAATTTATAGCCCATTTTGGCAAGCTCCTCACGGAAATTGGCCATTTCTTCCACACTAAGCCTTGCAGCCCAGTTGAATGACGGTGAACAGTTGTACGCCAGCATTTTTCCCGGAAACTGAGCATGGATTCCTTCTGCGAATTTTCTTGCCTGTTCCAGATCAGGATTAGAGGTTTCCATCCAGATCAGGTCAGCATAAGGTGCATAAGAAAGGCCACGGTCGATTCCCTGCTCTACTCCATTGTTTACCACATAGAAGCCTTCGGAAGTTCTTTCTCCGGTTACAAATTTTTTATCTCTGTCATCAATATCCGAAGTCAGAAGATCTGCTGCATCTGCATCCGTTCTTGCGATAATAACACTTGGCACGCCCAAAACATCCGAAGCCAAACGGGCCGCAACCAGTTTATTAATGGCTTCCTGGGTAGGAACCAGAACCTTGCCTCCCAAATGTCCGCATTTCTTTGCCGAAGAAAGCTGGTCTTCAAAATGAACTGCCGCTGCTCCGGCCTCGATCATCTGCTTCATCAGCTCAAAAGCATTCAGATTTCCACCGAATCCTGCTTCTGCATCTGCAATAATTGGAACTAAATATTCTTTATCTCCGTTCCCGCTTACCGACTGTATCTGATCTGCTCTTAATAAAGCATTATTAATTTTCTTAACCACAGAAGGCACCGAATTAGCAGGATACAATGACTGGTCGGGATACATTTCCCCGGAAAGGTTCGCATCTGCAGCCACCTGCCAGCCCGAAAGGTATATCGCTTCCAGCCCTGCATCAACTTCCTGAACCGCCTGATTTCCTGTTAGGGCACCCAACCCGGCTACATAATCCTGGCTATTCAGTTTCTCCCAGAATTTTTTGGACATTTCTGTCGCAATGGTATACTCAATGGTATAAGAGCCGCGGAGCTTCAGTACTTCTTCAGCCGTATAGGTTCTTTTTAAACCGTTCCAGCGGGGATTGTTCAGCCAGTCCTGTTCTATAGCCTGGATTTGTTCTTGTCTTGTTTTCATAATATTTGGATTTATTGTTTGTAGATTTAAGTTTGAGGGTGAGGGCGTTTGAGAGTTGGAGAGTTTTAGAGTAGGTTAGGTTATAAGTTTATGAGATATGGATATGAGTAGATTATTTCAGTGCAATAGAATCTTTCAGCTTTTCACATGTCAATTCTCTTACACCCAAAACTCTCCCACACTCCTACTCTAAGACTCTAAAATTCTTCCACTCAAAACTCCTTTCACTCAATAAACGGGTATGCTTTCAGAGTCAGGAATTCTTCAAATTGTTCTGAGAATATCAGTTCATTGAAAAGTTCTTTGGCTAAATTGAATTTTCCGTTTTTGAAACGCTGTTCGCCTACATATTTTTCGATATGTTCTATTTCTTCAGCCTCCCATTGAAGAATCATTTCACGGGTCAGGGCAAGACCATTGTTCAGCTTGGCTTCGTTTTTCAGCCATTGCCAGATTTGCGTCCTTGAGATCTCAGCAGTGGCAGCATCTTCCATCAGATTGTAAATGGCAGCTGCACCGGTGCCCATCAGCCAGCTTTCAAGGTAAAGAATGCCTACATTGATGTTTTTTCGTACCCCTTTTTCGGTAATTTCACCTTGTGGAACTTCCAGCAGATCCGTTTCTTTGATATGATATTCAAATTTTTTATCAATCTGATTTTCTTCCGGCATATACTGGTCAAAAACATCTTTTGCAACAGATACTAAAGCCGGATGTGCCACCCAGGTTCCATCATGACCGTTTTTCACCTCACGTTTTTTGTCATTCCGTACTTTTTCAAAAGCAATACTGTTGGCTTCATAATTATCTTTTACAGGAATCTGTGCAGCCATTCCTCCGATAGCATGAACGTTTCTTTTATGGCAAATCTCGATCACTCTTTTTGAATAAGCACTCATAAACGGAGAAGCCATTGTTACCTGATCTCTGTCCGGAACCATAAATTCGGGAAGGTTTCTGAATTTTTTGATGAATGAAAAAATATAATCCCATCTTCCGCAGTTCAGTCCTGCGCTGTGTTCCTTTAATTCAAATAAAATTTCATCGATCTGAAAGGAAGCTGTTATTGTTTCTATCAAAACGGTAGCTTTAATAGTTCCTTCGGGAATTCCCATGTAATTTTGGGCAAAAACAAAAACTTCATTCCACCATCGGGCTTCTTTGTAATGTTCTAATTTCGGAAGGTAGAAATAGGGACCACTTCCGTTTTTTAACAAGTGTTCAGTGTTAGAAAAAAAGTAAATGCCAAAATCTGTCAGTGAGCCGGATGCTTCTTCGCCATTGATCTCGATATGTTTTTCCGGAAGATGCAGTCCTCTTGGCCGCACCTGAAGAACAGCTGTTTTTTCATTAAGCTGATAAGACTTTCCATTTTCAACAGTAAAATCTATCTTCCGCTGCACTGCATCCGAAAGATTAATCTGTCCCTGAATGCAGTTTTCCCAGGTTGGCGAATTGCTGTCTTCAAAGTCAGCCATAAAAGTTGATGCACCGGAATTTAATGCATTGATGATCATTTTCCGGTCTACAGGTCCTGTGATCTCTACTCTTCTGTCCAAGAGATCGGCTGGAAGTGGCGCACAGCTCCAGTTACCGTTTCTGATTTCTTCAGTTTCAGGTAAAAATGCGGGAAGATTTCCCAAATCAAAAAACTGCTGTGTTTTTTTTCTTTCTTCTAAAAGCGTTAGTCTTTTTGGGTTGAAATTCTGATGAAGAGCTACCAGAAAATCTGTTAATTCCGGAGTGAAAATTTCTCCAAACTGCTTCTGGGCTTTTATTTTTAATTGAGTTTCTGTTTCCATAACCTGTTGATTTTGTGATTTGACATTACAAACATAAATAAAAATATTCACAATCAGCGAACGTTCGCTAATTATTTTAAAAAATTATTATGCGAATAATCGCATTCATTTTTCTATATTTGATTATGAATTCAGAAAGTGATTTTATCAAAACCGTGTTCGGATTGAAGCTGAAGCAGCTGAGACAAAAGAAAAACTGGTCTCTGCAGGATCTTGCTGTAAAGACAGGACTGTCTAAATCTTATTTAAACGAAATTGAAAACGGAAAGAAGTATCCGAAGCACGATAAAATCATCCAGCTTTCAGAATCATTGGGATCTACTTTTGATGAACTGGTTTCTACCAAGCTGGATAAAAGCTTAGCTCCTTTTAATGAGATCCTTCAATCGGATTTTTTCAAGGAAGTACCACTGGACCTTTTTGGTATCAGTAAAAACAATCTGATCAGCATTATCAGCGATGCCCCCAAAAAAGTTACTGCTTTTATCAATGCATTGATTGAGATCTCCCAGAATTACAATTTGGGTAAGGAGCGTTTTTATTTTGCTGTACTCAGGTCTTTCCAGGAGCTTTACGATAATTATTTCCCGGAAATTGAGGAAAAAGCGATGGAATTCATCATGAAAAACGGACTGGATATCAGTAAAGACCTGAGATCTTCTGTTTTGGAAAGCATTCTTACTGAAAAATTTAATTACAACATAAGGTCTGAAGATTTTGAACAGTTCGGCACTCTGGATAACCTGCGTTCTCTCTTTATTCCTGAACAAAAGCTTCTTCTTTTGAACCGGAAACTAGAGAAAGATCAAAGAACGTTTATTCTGGCTAAGGAAATAGGATTCAATGTCCTGGAATTAAAAATCCGTCCAAACACTTATTCATGGTTGGATTTCGGGAGTTTTGAGGAAATTCTGAACAATTTTTACGCTTCATATTTCGCCGGAGCTTTATTGATCCCTAAAGAGCAGGCTATTGGAAAAACCACCGAATTTCTCCTTCAGCATACCTGGGAACCGACAAGTTTTGAGGAACTGATCGAAAGCTTTACAGATTCTCCTGAAACTTTTTATTACAGGCTTACCAATCTGCTTTCTTCTGAGTTGGGTATTAAGGATTTGTTTTATCTGTGCCTGGTCAAGAAAAAAGATTCGGACAAGATCCAGATCTTAAAGGAACTTCACCTCAACCACCAGCAGGCTCCTCATGCCAATGCTACGAATGAACATTACTGCCGAAGATGGATCGCTGTAAAAAACCTGCATCATTTAAAGGAAAATGAAACGCTTACGGATGCCCAGATCTCGCATTACAAAGATCAGGGGGTCAGTTATCTTGTTATTTCAACGTCACAGAAAAATCCTTTTTCAGACGGAAGCAACAGAAGCTACTGCCTGGGAATTTTATTAAATACACAAACTATAAAAAAGATCGGTTTTATAAAATCTCCGACTTTAAAAACAATCAATGTAGGCGTTACCTGCGAATCCTGCAGTATTCCGGATTGTGAAGTGAGGCAGGCACCGCCGGTCCGGCTGGAAAAGGAGCACTTTAACCTGAGTATGAAGAATGCAATTGAGAAGATCAGGAAACAGTTGATAGTTGATAGTTGATAGTTGAAAAATTAAAACTTTGAAATCTAACTTCTAATCTCTAGTTTCTAACTTCTTATTTTAAAATAACACACAAATGATATTAGATTTATTTTTTCCTAACCGATGTATTGAGTGCAGCCGGATCATAGATGCAGATCTTTTAGTCTGCAGCTTATGTTTTGAGCAAATTCATTTTACTCATTTTGATTATTTCAGTGAAAATATCATTAAAGAAAAATGCAGGCTCCTGTTTCCAGTTGAAAATACTTATGGACTGATGAAGTTTGAGGAAAATGGACTGAGCCGCAAACTCATCCATGAGCTGAAATATAAAAGCAGGGAAAATGCGGGTAAAACTCTTGCCGAATGGACTGTGGAACGTCTGGACTTCAAAGATGAAAAACCTGATATTTTAGTACCTGTCCCACTTCATCCCAAAAAATTAAGGGAAAGAGGCTACAACCAGCTGCATTTATTTACTGAGACTTTGTCCGGATTTTATCAGATCCCATTCGACCATGAATTGATCCAAAGAAATCATTATTCAAAAGCACAGGCTTTAAAAGATAAGAAACACCGACTGGAAGCAGTAAATCCTTTTTCTCTTTCGAAACCGATTTCCGGAAAACATGTTCTTTTAATTGATGACGTTTTCACTACCGGAAACACCGTATCATCCATTGCCTGGGAGATTTTAAATGCGGGAGATAACAAAGTGAGTGTTTTGGTGATGGCAGTGGATGCGTAATAAGGGGTTTGAGAGGTTTAGAGTATTAAATACAGTTTAGGATTCCAGGCGGGGATGTCCGTGATTTACGTGGTTATTAAAACCAGCACCCTTACCCTCCAAACCCTAAAACTCTATAACTCTCCCACTCAATACTTTTCTCCTCCGATTCTTTTTCTTAATTTTCCGGTAAACTATTGATCATGAAAAATCTGCTTTTACTGCACGGAGCGCTGGGACACATTGATATTTTTAAGCCTTACGAAAAGGAGCTGTCAAAGTATTTCAATATTCATACACTTTTATTTTCCGGACACGGAAATACAGAACTACCGGAAAATGCTATCAGTATTGAAAAGTATACTGAGGAAATAAAGGATTATTTAGAAAAAGAAAATTTAAGGGATGTCTGTATTTTTGGACACAGTATGGGAGGTTATGCAGCGCTTTGCTGTGCGCTAAGATATCCTGAAAGAATCAATTCCATCATGACTTTGGGTACAAAATTCGACTGGACCGAAGAGCAGGCTTTAAAGGAGAGTAAAATGCTTGACCCGGAAGCTATTCTTTTAAAAGTCCCAAAATATGCTGAGCAGCTGGAAAATCAGCACGGTGCACAATGGAAACAGCTGCTGCCTGCCATTGCAGAGCTGATGGTTGCACTAGGTAAAAATCCTCCTCTGAATGAAACCAGCCTTTGGGCAATTAGTATTCCTGTACAGATCATGACCGGGGATAAGGATAATATGGTAAGTATAGAGGAAAGCATCAGTGCTTACCGCAGTATTCCGAATGCAAAATTGGCCATACTTCCGGATACCAAGCATCCTATGGAAAAAGTACGACCCAATTTATTATTTGATCTGATGAAAGATTTCTGGAACCTTTCTTAATATCTATCGTTGAAGTTTTTCACCGTAGCTCAAATCTCCGGCGTCACCAAGTCCTGGTGTGATGTACCCTTTTGAAGTCAACCCTTCATCGATGGCTCCTACCCATATTTTCGCATCAGGATAAGCTTTTTCGATGGTTTCCACTCCCTGTCTGGAGGCTATTGCAGCAACAATATGCAGCTGGGTCGGAGTTCCGTTGGTCAGAAGGTCTTTGATAGCCTCAATTAATGAGGCCCCTGTTGCCAGCATCGGATCCGCTACGATCAATGGTCGTCCTTCAATATTGGGACAGGTAAGATAATCCTGTTTAATAGAGAAGTAATCATTAGCATCGTGCTTTCTGTAAGCAGCCACGAAACCGCAGTCTGCCCTGTCAAGATAACTCAGGATTCCTTCAAACAAAGGAACGCCAGCTCTCAAAATAGTGGTGATTACCGGCTGAACGGCTATTTCCTGAACTTTAATCTTATCTAAAGGCGTTTGAATTTCTACTTCTTTATATTCCAGTTCTTTGCTGATCTCAAAAGCTGCGATTTCACCGATACGTTCCATATTTCTACGGAACCTCATTCTGTCATGCTGGATGTCTATATTCCTAAGCTCATTGATCCAGGAGTTTACTAAAGAAAATTGTTTTGACAATACAATTGTATTCATTGTTTTGAAAAAGCTTTTATTAAAAATATTAAATTTAATATGAATAAAATCCCTCTTAGAAAAATCTAAAAGGGATTATTTTTATTTCTGTCTGAAATACACTTCAATAGGAACTCCGGTAAATCCGAATTGTTTTCTCAATTGGTTTTCTGTAAATCTTTTGTAAGGTTCTTTTACATACTGAGGGAGGTTGCAGAAAAACACAAACTGCGGTGACGGCGTAGGAAGCTGTACACAGTATTTGATTTTAATATATTTCCCTTTGTTGGCCGGTGGCGGAGTCTGTTCAAAAATAGGAAGCATTACTTCGTTTAATTTTGAAGTTTTGATCTTTTTCTTACGGTCTTCGTATACAACCATTGCCATTTCCACAGCTTTCAATATTCTCTGCTTCGTTAATGCTGAAACAAAAAGAATTGGAATATCACTGAACTGACCGATCTTCTCTTTAATTGAGTTTTCAAAATCTCTAACCGTGTTGGTTTTCTTATCTTCAATAAGATCCCACTTATTCACAACGATCACAATTCCTTTTCTGTTCTTTTGTGCCAAACCGAAAATATTCATATCCTGAGATTCCCAGCCCAGCGTTGCATCCACCATAATGATCACAACATCTGAAAATTCAATAGAACGGATAGATCTCATTACAGAATAGAATTCCAAATCTTCATTTACTTTAGATTTTCTTCTCATTCCGGCAGTATCCACTAAAACAAATTCGTATCCGAATTTATTATAAAGGGTCTGGATACTGTCTCTTGTAGTCCCTGCAACATCAGTTACAATGTTTCTTTCTACATCAAGCAAAGCATTTGTTAAGGTAGATTTACCAACATTGGGACGGCCTGCGATTGTTATTTTCGGCAATCCCTCGAAAGGATCTTTGTAATCTGTTGTAGGGAAATCTTTCACGATATCATCCAGAACTTCTCCTGTTCCGGAACCTGTAGCTGAAGATAAAGTGTAATATTTTTCAATTCCTAACTGATAGAATTCAGTAGCATTTATTTCCTCCTTGGCAGAATCTACTTTATTGATAACGATATAAACGGGTTTGTTTGATCTTCTAAGAAGTTCGTGAATTTCGTAATCGGTATCAGTAAGACCTTCTTCCACATTCATCATAAAGATAATGGATGTAGCTTCGTCTATTGCCAGCTGAACCTGCTTGCGGATCTCTTCTTCAAAAATATCATCCGTTCCTACATCATATCCGCCGGTATCTATAACTGTAAAATCTACCCCGTTCCAGTCGGATTTCCCGTAATGACGGTCTCTGGTAACACCCGCCGTAGAATCTACGATGGCTTCTCTTCTTTCTAGTAAACGGTTAAAAAGTGTGGATTTTCCTACGTTGGGACGCCCAACGATTGCGACAATATTTGACATAAAAATGTTTAATAAATGAAATTATTAATGGGTATCTCCAACTTTTGGAGCCCAATTTTTTTTGCAAAGATAAGATTTTATTATTTAGCTGCTGAAAAACTACAATTCCTGAAATAATTTCTTACCCAACCATCATCTATCTATTCCATTAAAAATCATATAATTATAAACAAACACTGCCTTTTCTTATTATTAACCTTTAAAAAAATATTTTTCCAGTTAAATAATTTTTTATAGTTTTGCGCCACCAAAATAAAGCAGACCTATAGTGTAACGGTAGCACTCCGGTTTTTGGTACCGTCAGTCGGGGTTCGAATCCCTGTGGGTCTACAATACAACAATCAACCACTTGAAAATCAAGTGGTTTTATATTTTTTAGTCAATATACAGCCAATAAGATTGTTTTCCTAAAATGCTTGAGGCTTAAAAAATATCTTTTTACATATTTATATCCATCTATATTTTTTGTTTTTGATAATTAAGTAGTCAATATTTAATAATGAATTTTCATTACGGAAAACCATAAATACAATTGCAATTTATTTGTATATTGCAGTATAAATAGTAGTTAACTATTTAATTAGTTTTTTAATATCAATAGAATATGTTCAAATTTTCTTTAAAAATTGATGATAAAAATCACAGCTTAACTGCTGAGGATGGTATTTCTATTGACATTATTTCAGACCTATTAAAAACACTTTATGGTGCAATAGATGATGGAACTAAAGCAAAGTGTACTCTTAGTAACATCAGAGGGAATTGCTATGCATTAGATTTCACAACGGAAAATGCGGTTCAGAATGAAAATTTTATTTCTTTACATCGGAGAATGGAAGAATTAAATACTGATGAACTTACTAATGAGGAACAAAAATATGCAACTTCTTTAAATGTAATTTTCAAAAAAGGATTCTACATAAATGCTTACAGTGAAGGTGAAAGAATCGCCAAATTAAGCCATCTCATTGTAGACAATACACCAGAATATTTTTACAAACAAAAAACAATATATGGAATCATTTCAGAACAAGGTGGAAAAACAGTAAATTCTGATGTGAAGCACATTATTGTAGATGGTTATAATAAAAAGATAAAAATTAATAACGACTTAGATCTCCAATTAAAAAGCCATTATAGAACAGACAAACTAGCAATTAAAATTCGAACTAAAGTTTCCATTCATACGGGAAATGAATTTTCAGCTGAACTGATAAGTTTTAGAGTAATTGGTAAAAATACACTATTAGATAATTTAAAAGAAGTAGGACCGTCAGGATTTAACTTCTTAAAAGGTATTAACACAATGGATGATCTTTTAAATTCTATTTATGGTAATTGAAAAAAGAATTAGTGACTGGGAAAACATCTTAATTGACACAAGTATTCTATGTGCTTTGTTTGCTTTCGTAGAAGGTAGCTCTACTGATGTAAAATTTAACTTTGTTCATACCCTAATAAAATATTTATCTGGTTCTAAAACTAGTTCTTCTAAAGAAAGAAAGTTTCTTATTACATCAATAACTGTATCTGAGATTCTTTCTAAAGAAAACGATTCTGAAAAAGTAAGAAAAATTATAAAATTACTTGATAGCAACAATGTTGAATTTATTGATTTTGATCTTGATACGTCTTTATTGCTTAACCATGACTTATATGAATATTTACCAAAAGCAAAACTAAACGAATTCGCTGCTTCAATGGGTTTTAAAACAGGAGACTTTATGATGGCAAGAGAGTGGATAACAAAAGATATGATGATTATAGAAAATGGCAAAAACTCTAATGTTGATGTAATTCTAACTTGTGACAAAAAGACTTTTTATCCTATTTCCGAGAAATGTTGTGTATTTACCGCATTAGCCTATGAAGAATATTTTAATCATGAACATGGGATTATGTTATCTTATAATCATTCTCACGCTAGATCAGAAAATATAAAATTGTAATAATATTTCTAAATTATGGATTTTTTTAGAAATTTCAAATATGGAATATGATTTTATTACAATAAAAAATTTTCTATATCTTCTAATTCAATGGGTTTTCTTGCATTTATCTTCTTCATCAGTTGTAAATATTTTTTAGTAGGTTTTCCTTTATAAAACTTTTTGAAATACTTTTTATGGAGCTGTTCATACAATTTATCATCTAGGTAAAGACCAAAAGCTTTCTCCCAACTCCTCCATTTTTTAGATTGTAACTGTTTTTCATAATAAACATCTTCAAAAGCTGTCCTGTGAAGAAAATAACCGCTATTTAAATGCAACTTTCTACACTCTTTAAATGTACTGGGACAGACAAAGAACCATAAAATACCATCTCCGAGATTTGAAGGTCTCGTTATCAATCTTACTTTGTAGTTTATTTTATGCGTCTTTTGCCAGGTATAATCAAAGGTAATTACACCTTCTGTATCGGTAGTATCAATGATGACACTAATAGAGCTGGTTCTTTCTCCACTCTGATCTGTCCAAAATATATTCTGGTTAAGATGTGCATTTGGTTTTAAGTAACCCAATTTTTTCAAATCGCTAATTGTTATTCGTTTCAAACTTTCCACTTCATCAGGACTGCTGCTCCATCTTCCCATATTTTCACTTTTATCTGTTAATACTTTGTATTTGCTTTATTAAATTTTGCAAAAGCTCTAAAATTTTTGAGTCTCTTTCCTGGTTTAAATTAATAACCTAAATTATTAAGGAACTTTCCAACTCTTTCACTTGACTTTTAGATTAAGTTCTTTATCCATGATACTTACAGCCATTTTGAAACATGTCATAAATGTCACCCTTTTAAAATCAGCTTATTTTCCCTCAAAATCCGCATTATGACTCGATAAACACATCAAAATCAAATAAATTTATGGTGAAGTCCTCCAGTAAACCCGACAGGTTTATATTCATTTCAGGCAACATCAATTTCTAAAAATTAAGATTTATTTTCAGTATTCTTTCCATTTCTATATCTAATTCTGTTATTTCGAACCCAAGTATACTAAGTTCAATATTGAAAACATTTAAAAAACAACTCCTCATTCTGAAAGATTGATTTCTAATACTTCAATTTTGGGCTGCTGTCAATTTTGTTCTTTCCTTTTATTATTGTCTTTATGATATTTTCCATTTTCTTTCTTACTTTTAAATAAATCATAATTTAAGGTCACTCCATTTTTAGCCTTATTTTCCGCATTGATTTTCTTTTCCATTATATTATATTTTGAGGTCTTAGATTTAGACTTTTTGACCCTATATCTGAACGGTCGAAAAGTCTAAACTTTTGTTTTTCATTTTCATTAAATTTGTCGGTCGAAAAGTCTAAATTTTTCTGCATTAGTCTTTCTATTTTCTGCTTTATCAATTCAGATATTTTGCCTTTTAAATTTTTAGAATATTTCAATGTCATTTCATTAAACTTTTTCTTGTGATAGTATTTATCTTTTTTGCCGAGGTTCACCCAATAATTAGGATTGCGGTAATCCTTGAGTTTGTTAAGCTCTAAGTTTTTCATTTTGGTGTGGTCAGTAGTATAATCATAGAAATACACTTCCTGAAATTCTTTCAACAAAAAATTCTTAAGGTGAGTAGCCATTTCAGGCTTTAGAACATCTGACAAATACATGATTCCTAAATCATTCAACATATTCATTTTTAAAAACTTGACTTCAAACCGTAGCGTATTAGGTTGTAAATTCTCTTTTACAGTCTTTTTTAATAAACTAAACTCTTTCTTTTCATCAGGTTTGATAAAATTGTGATTGTGGGCATATTTCTTCAGCTTCTTTTCATACTGGTCAGTCTTATTGTACATCTTAATAATATAATCTCTCTTGGCTGATTGATAATAAAAAGCTCCGGAAATGGTTTTATTAAATTCAACGGATCGGTGAAACAACAGATTCTGAAGGATTTTATTGGGATCGAACGGCAGCTGTATATTGACTCCTATTTCAATATTTTCAAGTCTACAGTATTTGGGGTGTATGCCTAATTCGGTTTGAAGGTCCTGTAATGCTGAACAAAAGTTTCTCATATCAAAATCATTTCCATTAAAATCTGTACGGTTATAAAATTTATGGATGCTTCCTTTTATCATTACTCGCCCGGAGGGATATTTGATGATTTGCATCCCAAAGTATTTGCCTTCTTTTTTATTATCGGTTTCTCCGGTTTCATTATTGACGGAAATGGTAAAATCTGTTTTGTCTGTAGGCAGATCATAATTCTTATACGTGTATTGGAGTTTTACAAAGTCGATCGGCATAATTTCTTTTCTTTGTAAAGACAAAAGGGTTAAACTTTTGTCAGGTTGAATATTTTAAGGAACATGAGTTTATATTCCTTTTTTATGGGTCATACTTTGAACCAATTCTTTTAGCTTGGTCTCAAATTCTAATTTCCCACACGGATAAAATTTTGGAAAAAGAGAAATTTCAATACTCGGATCTTCTTTTGGGTAATAGACAATACATAAAATCTTTGCATTGTTTATAAATAAGGCTATGAAGTAAAATTCGTGGAATCCGGTAGGTCTTAGACCATGTCTGGTGCATACGGACCAATTGGAAGCATCACGAAGCCGCAGAAGGTGATTAAATCCGCTAAAGGTATTGTAACCATTATTCTTTTCGATACGCAGAAGTTCTGGCAGGAAATAATCTTTTCCGGTTGAATGTGAATCTTTCCTTTTATACTGCCTGAAGGTCTTTTTAACCTCATCTAGCCTGTAGACAATGGTTGGATAGTGATTGTTTTCAGAAACTGGCATGAGAGAAAATTTAATCATTAATAATCATTGCATTTTCTATTTCATCCAGTCTGTAGTATACTCTGGAGCCAAGCTTATGGGGTATTAAAATACCGCGTTTGCGCCACTCATGAATAGTGGGTTTGGAGACTCCGAAACACTGGCAGACCTCATCAGCTGAAAGATAGCGTTTGGATTCGTTTTCTTTGAAGGTTTTTTCTAAATCGGTAAGTAGGGATTCTTTTACTTTACTTACGATTTCATTGATGAGGTTTTCGGGTTCTACTCCGATAAAATTAACTTGTTCCATTGTATAGTGATTTTTTGTTGTTTCACAATACAAAGGTTGGAATTATGCTTACAGTATTTTAGTATTTAGGGGTAAGCTTGGGGTAAAGTTGGGGCCCATTTTAATTTAAGTTATAGCTTCTTTTCATTGATATATCTTTGAGCAAAATCTAAATGTTTTTTAGTGATCTGCTTTTGAGAGGTACTATTTTGACCAATTAATGAGAGACAATATTTTTTTACATTATCTTCATTTCCTCCAACTATTGCATGGACAATACGGTAAATATTCTCTTTGTTCGGGACAGTATTGTTTAGCTCATTAATCAAGTTTAAAGAATTTAACATCGCAATTCTAATAGGAATATGATTATCATTGGAAGATACTACGAAATCACTGTTTATAAATCTCATAATATTGATGAAGTCTCTATAAATTATATATCCATACAATTCTTGACAAAAATTTGAAAGAATTTGTATGGACTCATTTGTACGTTCATCAGAATCAGAAAAATACAAATAAAGTATAAGATCAAAAAGTGGATCCTTTTCATCAAATTTTAGTTCAGAATTTAACACTTTTAAGTATTCAGCAAATATTATTAAAATATTGTCAGTCTCAAAATAGATTTTTTTATTTTTTTCGTTAAGAGCGTATTCAAACGATGAGAAAATTTCTTCTAGGTTTTCCGTAAGAGAAAATTTCTCATACAAGTCTTGTTGCATATCATATGTAATCATCTCTAGCTCTTCCTCAATTATTGGACCTTCAATTACAAAAGCCTCATTAAAACTTCTAAAAATTATATTCAGAGAGGTTTCTAAGTTTCTAATAAGAACCGTCTCATATGCTAAAATATTCCATAGGAATAAATCTTGCTCTAATTCTTGTAATCTATTGACATCTTCCATTATATTAGTTTTTTTTTGTGATACACCTATTTAAGTCAATTGAAATAACAAAGTATCACAAATAAATTTTCGAATTAATAATATGTGATTCACAATTTTTTCTCGTTGATATATCTTTGTGCAAACTCTTTATGTTTTTTAGTAATTTGCTTCTGTGACAGGCTACTTCTGCCAATAAGTGAAAGACAATATTTTTTTACATTGTCTTCATTTCCGCCAACAATAGCATGAATAATTCTGTATATATTCTCTTTATTTGGGACGCTATTATTAAGCTCACCAATAAGATTTAAGGAATCCAGCAAGGCAATCCTTATGGGAATATGGTTATCATTAGGCTTAAGTAAAAAATCACTATTAAAAAAGCGGATCAGCTTTAAAAAGTCCCGATATATGATAAAACGAAACAGATTTACCATAAAATCTACAAAGATTTCTTTTGCAGTTTCTTTGCAATTTGAGTCACTTTGGTAATAAAAATAAAATAAAAAATCGAAAATTTCATTATCTACATTAAATTTCAGCTTTTTTTCTTGTATAAGGTAGCAAGAAAATATTTTTATAATACAACTACTTCTAAAGTAGATTTTTTCGTTTACCTCATCAATGGCATAATGAAAATCTGTGAATATTTTTTTCATTTTATCAGTGATAGAAAAATTTTCTTCCATAGCGGCCTGCATAGCACTTGAAAAGCTTATAACCTCATCTTCATTAGCAGGTTCTTTTTTTTCAAACGTCCCTTTTAGTCCTACAAAACAAATATCCATGCATTTTTCTAAATGATGTATAAATTCAGGTTCATATGACAAAACTGTAGCAATGAATAAATCTTCTTCAAGTTCATCTAATTTCTTTTTTTTCGCCTCCATTTTTCTGTTCTTTTTTTAGTTTATTGCCAAATTAAATGACTAATGCGACAAACTGTGTCGCATTAAAAACTATTTCCAAAAATATATTTTCAGGATAGAGGATAAAATTAAAGTACTTCTACTAAAACAAATTGTTTTCCTGTTCAATTTTTTTACATGAGTTCTGATGCTAAGGTTTTTCCTTTCTATTCCGTTGGTTCCGTATTTTTTTTGTGCTATGAATCTCCTTTGGAATCAAATATTGATAATTTCTGAGTTTATCGGTATAGATTTTTTCAGCTTTGGAAGTGATAAAAGTTTTAACAACAGAATTCAGTGTTTTGTTATTTCTCTTACCGATATAAAACTCGATAATCTCTTGGATGCTTATATTAATGGCATATACCAGCCACATTACATTAGATTTTTTTCTAATGAAAAACCTCATTTCATCTAATTCATAGGTTTGATAATATGGAATAAGGGGTTGACTGATACTATTTGCAATTGCAACAATTCTTTTAAGTAAAGTAGTTGTTGAAATTTTTAATATCCTCGCAATACTTCTTATCCCCATGCCTTCTTTAGTTAGCTGAATAACCTTTGTATTGATGTCATTTTTATAAGCATTATAAGAATATTGTAAAACATTTATGGCTTTGCAGAACTTACATTGATAACGTTGCTTTCCATAATTAGTTTTGCCATATTTTATAAAATCATCACCAACACATTTGATACATGAGTAAACTTTTACCTGCATAAGGACTCCAATTTTCTATTAAAAAACAAATAGAGTGACCAAACGATCACTCTATTCTATAAAATTATTACTTATTATTTCTCGTTAAGTTCGATTAATAAAGAAAACCAACATATTTGAAACGTTGCCCTTATCTAGTTTTTATTAACTCTACACTATTTATAAATAAGCCAAAACTTATTAAAATATAAAGTAATAAATATATATACCCCAAAAAGGATGAGTAAAAATTATAATTCTCATGTTTCCTTTTTCTAATATAACTATTGATTATCCAAAATAATCCTATACAAAATAATGTAACAGGAATAACATAATTTGTAGTTGGATAATAATTCTTCAAAGTAATATAGTTTACTATCGTTAAAATATTCATCCATATCATTATAGTGAAAAATACAGATGTTGTAAATGTTGATATATCTCTATTTCCAACTTTTTTCTGAAATTCAATAAAGTGAAAAATAATATAATTTATAAATCTTATCATTTTTGATTGGGTTTTTCAAATAAATTTTCTCCTGTAGAGTATTCATATATTGCTTTGCCTCCAAAATAAACTAGCGAAATACCTGCACCAACTGGACCAAAGAAGCCTACTCCTGTCATTATCATGTCCACAGTAAATTCTGTTCCTGATATTTGACCAGAGCCGTACTGATAAATTGATACAGCAGCACCTAATCCTGCTAAAGCATTTCCGGCTATTTTTAAGCCTTTAGCTGTAGATGCAACTCTTGATGTTTTAAATGCTGACCCTAATAGAGAAGTCCTATATAAAGGTCTGGCATATTCACTTAAAATTGTAAAATTTACAGTTGACATGTTTCTAAGAGCATCGTCAACATAAGAGGCAGTTTTTGCAATACCTTGTTCTAAACCTAAAGAACCTAGGTCATAATATTGATTATTAAGAACTTCATCAAGATGAGTCTTTATATTTTTAAAATATCGATTATTTGCAATATCTGTAAGACTATTTTGAAGCCCATTAGCTAGATTTATCATATGCGCAACCATTTCCTGAGAAGTACTTTCATATCCTGCAGCTCCCCCTGTCCAATATGATAGATAGCCATTCTTCGAAATTTTAGCATCTATACCTTGCGATGCCCATCCTGTAATAAGATCATCAAGCAGATAGTCGTTTGAGTTACCCAGTGATGATAAAACAGAATAACCATTTCCTCCCCCATATCCTCCTGATTCAAGGCTTCCGGTATTTCCTAAGCCTAACCAGTTTGGATTATGGCCTCCCGAGTAGGCATCAGGGCGGGAATCGCCAGGCATCTTAAACTGATGCGGTGCCATCCCATCCGGATCTATAAAGCTTACAGGATTATTAAAAGCAAAATTATAAGGCGAATATCTTCTCATCTGTTCAGCCAGAGGGTCTATTACGCCCCATCTGCCAATATCAGACATGTACATTCTGGCTCCGTAATCTCCCCAGCCTGTTTCTTTCTGTAGTTCTTTACCGCTGTATCCATAACTGTAAGCTGGATTTCCAGCTAAAGCATTATAACCTTCATGCTTTAAACCAAAAGGATAGTAGTTGTTTTCTTCAAGAACTTCTGCGCTGCCATTCAGGCTTTTGGAATAGCTTAAACGGATATTTCCCAAATGGTCCGTATAGCTGTAAATATACTTATTATTTTCAAAATTGTAATAGCCTTCAGCGGTAGGAACAAATTTTAAGATAAGATTTGTCCCTCCCTTTTTGCCTGCAGGTGTTTCATACTGAAAACCATCTATATATTCTGTAATTTTGGTTGATAGCGTGGTAGTGGTACCTAAAGGATCAACAATAAGAGGAGTATAGTTATAAATTTTCTTAAGTTTAGTTCCATCTGCACGATAGGTATAAGATGTATTTTCATTAATCATTCCCGTTCGTGTTGATAATCCCTTATCAAACTTGATATAATCAGGAAGATTAAGGAAATTATAATCAATCTGTAAGACACCTTTATCTTTATGGTCCTTCATATTCCCATTATCATCATAGGAAATGATAGTCCCGGAGGTATCAGGATAGCCACTGTAGTTTCCTGAAGTATCAGTAACGGTATTGAGCTTATTCCCTGTATAATTATAGGTAAGATCATCAATAAGCTGCGCTGTTCCTGAACTGCTTTTCCCATTTCTCTGCAGAGAGGTGATATTTCCGTTCAGGTCATAGGCTAAGGTTTCATTAAAGAAACCGTTCTGCGGAACAGAAGCCCCCGGTTCAGAATATATTCCTTTTTTAAGCCTGTTCAGGCCATCATACTGGTAATTATACTGTCTTAAAACCTGGTCTAAAGCTGTTTTCCAGGTCACTTCCGTAATATTGCCGTTGTACTTCCCTGTGGAGCCCTGAGTGGTATTCTGGGGATTAAAATACTTCAGCTCATAGCCAAAAAGTTTGGTTCCGAGTGCAGCCGGATCATTGATTTTGGTAAGTGCTCCACGGATGTCATACTGGTAATCGATGCTTTGAAGTCCGCCCCCAACTTTTTTATTGGATAGCTGCGACAGCTCATTATAGGTATTTTCCGTTAACAGTTCCACAGGACCGCTGTCTACCTGGTGACGGTGCTTCGTTACCCGGTTCTGGTTGTCGTAATCAAAGCTTTGGGAGATTACTTTTTCGGTATCTGTTCCCAGTCTTTTGTGATACACCTTGGTCTGTTTGGCCATCCCCACAAAATCCAATTCTGATTCTGTTCTGGTGGTTCCACCCAAATGATTAATGCTGTACGTGCCTACTGCTCTTCCTTTTTTATCGTAGTAGACATAATTTTTAGTCCAGTTATCATCTTCTATATTCTTTACAAGGCTCAGGGTAGGCATCGCCTGGGTATTTACCGGAGCATTCTGGGTATCGGTAATCACTGGCTCTCCCAATATGGTGGAAGGAAAAGCCGGGTTGAAGCTGTAGGAAGGGTAAGTGTCATAATAGTTTACAGTCAGCACATTATCAATTTGTTCTGGGATAGCATCATTGGTATAGTAAATATCCATTCCGCTTAAATTAAACGAAGGGCTTGATGTTCTTGTGGCGTTGTGGGCAGCATTGGCAACGCCAGCAGTATCCATATAATGTTGAAGCTGTCCTCTATTGGCATAATCGGTAGCTATACCTGTATAGGCTATTCTTCCAAATTGATCATAACGGATGTAAGACCATTTATTATTAGGCTTTTGATTGGCATCTTGTGTTGCTATTAATCTGTCCTGCCTGTCATACACCATATATTCCCAGCCTTTCCCCGGAACCTTTTTCTCTACCAGTCTTCCCAATCCGTCGTAGCGGTACTGATAACACAGCTTGTCCAGCATCGTCTGATCGGGAGCCGAAGTGCCCACCGCCAATGGCGGAATGACATAGATCAGCTGCCCGTATTCATTGTACAGGTAATAGGTATCTACATTTTGGGTACCGTCATTTTTTCTGACCAGTATCGTCTGGCCTTTACTATTCTTGAATTC
>NZ_QNFY01000029.1 GCF_003290185.1 Chryseobacterium lathyri
ATCTTGGTTCTTGGCTCCCCGATCTTGACTCTGGATTACACTCGTTCCCATTAGAATATCCCGGTTTCCAAAATTGTAGGATTTCTGCCAAAGCTCTTCGCCTCTTTCGTTTAAGGAGATCAGCCATAAATCGGTGCCTTCTTCTATACCTGCGGTTTTGTTTCCTGATCTCTCGGATCTGGATTCTCCGCCAATTAAATAGCCGGAAGAGGTCAGTGCCAAGGTTCTTAAATGATCATCTGCTTTGCCTCCAAAATTCTTTTCCCATTCTATTTTTCCGGTTTTATCAAGCTTGATCACCCAGTAATCTCCTTCACCAAAGTTTTCGGTTTTCTTTGAACCGCCTGTTGTGCTTCTGGAATAGATACCTAGCAAGGCACCACCATCTTTAGTGGGAATCATTTTCTCTACTTCATCAAGACCTTTTCCTCCTAAAACTGATTGAGATAGTTCTTTTCCATCCTTATCAAGTTTTACAATTAAAATATCTTTGGAACCATAACCTTTGGCTGAATTTTGAATATTTCCGGCTACAAAAAATCCGAAGTCTGTTGTTTGAATTACTGATCTTGCTTCTTCATCCGTTGCAGATCCTAAAGTTTTCTGCCAGAGTTCGTCTCCAAATTCATTAAGTCGTATCAGCCAAATATCGGATCCTCCTTTGGAATCTTCTTTTTTATCCAATCCTTTTCCTGAATAGCTTGTTCCGACAATTAGAAAGCCTCCGTCCTGGGTAGCCACGGAACCTGATAGATAATCGTGGTTTTGTCCTGACAGATATTTTTCCCAAACTTCTTCTCCTTGCTGGTTAAGCTTTACCAGATGGAAATCGTAGCCGTTATTTTGTTTCTGGTTTGAGGTCTCTGAGCCTATTAAAGGGTTGGATTGAATTGAGCTTCCCGTGATCAGATACTGTTGATCTATTGTTGTGGTCACCTGGCTTAGAAAATCCTGCGTAGAGGATCTGATGTCCCGTTGCCATGCTACCTCTGTTTCCTGGGCCGAAAAATTCAGGAATGCACACAGGGCGAGTGCGAGTATGTAATTTTTTTTCATATCTGTTTATTTTTTGCGAATTTAATAATTATATTTTAATTCCTAACATAGGGAAAACCCCATATTTTAATTGTGTTTTTAGGGTAGTTTAATCCGATGAACAAAGTGTTTTCATAAAGTGTTGTTTTTTTAATATTCTGTTTTGTTTCTACACCAAAGATATAATCACAAGACGACAAAGCGTGTCGCATTATATTGCATGATGTGGTAAATTCTTTTTTGGATAAAAAAATAAGAAAGCGTGGAACTAATTCTACTGCCTTGGAGGTACTGGTATACCTAAGAAACAAATAGAGAAAAGCCCACGCCGGACGTGAGCATCACTATTCTTGTTTCTTTTTATAAATTACCAGTTTACCAAGACAAGAAAAAAGCAGATGCTTTTATATTTTTTCGTTAAAATCTTAAGTGCGAAGATATAAATATTTCTGAAACTATAGGTGTTTAAATTCACAACAGGAAGAAATGTTTTTATATAGATATTTTCAATCGGGTGAATAAAATACTTAATCTGACAATTTTTAGCTTTAGAATGATAATTACATATACCAATGGTAATTCAAACTATTAATTAACTTCGTTTTATTTATCACATAATTACTTTTATGACTACCACTCATTTTTAAGAAGAAGAAGAACAATATCTATGATTATTTGTTAATTTCAATACTCATCCGAATCTATTTTATTTTTTTTCAGTAATGAACAGCATAATGAAAGCTTTGAAAAATCCATATTCCATAGTGGTTCATTTTTATTAATTACAACCAGTGTTTCATCATTTAAATCAAAAGGTTCTACAAAACAATAATAAAGCAATCGTCCTACAATTGCCGTAATAATCTTGCCCTTATTATTTAACTCACAATATAGATAGCAGGGAGTATTTTTTCTATTGATATTAGCCTGTGAGAGGATATGTTCTTTTACTATTCTTTTTTTTTCAGGGAAAGACCATCTACTTAGCCGTTTCACTCTTCCTTTATTAGATATTAAATATTGGTCTTCAAAACCTACTATAGGTATTGGCTTCCAATATTCTCCAGGAAGATCCTCTATTGATAGATTCATACATGGTGGTGGATTATTTTTATTAATCCTGGGTCTTCCAAGGTTTTTCCAAAGGGTTTCATTAAATAGCTTTCCGGATGTAGTTTTTATTCTACTAACCAGAAAGTCTTCTTTACCTGGTGGATCACTTTGCAAAAACCATCGAAATGTTCCAGCAGTTAAAAATTTCTTATTGATTACATCTATAATCCTTTCACAAGAAATGCCGAGTTTTTCTTCAGCTGAATAAATGCTATCAAATTGATCAATCAGTGCACCTTCGACACTATATTGGCTAACAGGTTGCAAATATATGGCGTGTATATTTTTAGCTCTATCTGAATGATATATTCTAAGGCTTTCTTCTTTAACTGAAATTTTCTCCAGATTCTTACAATGCATATGAAATCTATTATTATCCTTGGGTATAATAACGACAGTACGATCATCCATATCAAATTCTTCAATAAAATGATAATACACCAAACGGCCTAAAGACTTTGTATGAGCCTTACCTTCCCGTGAAATTCTACATTGTACATTATAAGTATAACTTTGGAGATAATTATTGAAATTTTTAGAGAAAAGTGGTTTTAAAATCAATTCTGCCAATATGTATTCATGACCCAAGCGAGACTGAAACCAACGCTTACATCTCTTTACCCTTCCATAGTTGGAGATTTCATAATTCTCAAAACCTTCAATAGATTTCCACTCTTCATCAGCGAGATTTTTCAGTGACTTATTATAAAGTACATTCTTTAAATATTGATCTGATAGTTCCGGAGGTAAGTTCATAGATTGAAAATTTCTTTTGTTTACAAATTATATAATATTCATATAAAATATTGGACATAAGTAATTTATAAAAATATAATGATTTTCAGAATATTCAAAAAATTTTCAAATATAAATTAATGGCAGCTACAGTTCCTTACACGTAAACAGATAGGGGGATATTCAACAAAATGTTTCAAATTATTACTCCTTATGTGTGTGTAAGATAGGATAAACTCGGTTGAAGCATCTATTTTTTATAGTATTCAAAGATTTTAAAATTTAAATTATATCTGGTTCTACCAATTAAAAAGTTTAGAATCCAGAATAAGTCATCTTTCATTATTTTATCGGATAAACTGATTCCCTTTATTTATTATGGTTTGAAGTAATTTTTATAAATACAGGAATTAAGGCTACCCCTCTGTAAATTTTAAAATTCCTTGCGTATCACTTTGTGTGTCTGTGTGAAACGCAATCTGGCACTCTCTATGCAAACGTATAGATTCTAAAAACACGGTGTGGTCAAAATATTAGTAGAAAAACCTAAAGTTTATTGTTCAGGATTCCAAAAGTATTTATAGGGACATGTTATCATCATAAAATTTAGAATTATTATTAATTCACATTCTTGATTACTAAATCGTCTTTATTTTCTTTATGATCTAGCTGCTCCCAATAGGAATACATCTGCTCGGAAAGGGTACTGTTATCAATCCCGATATATCCCAAAAACTCGGTTTCGGTCCTATGCCCTGTAACACTCATAATAATTGCAGTGGGAATCTTACTGTAATACATAGTAGCAAAAGTTCTCCTGCATATGTGTGATGAAACTAAATCGTGGAGGGGATAGTTTCCAAAGACATAATGTTTTTTAACCTCATCATATACCCTTCCATATTCCGGGCGGTCTATGCCTGCCAACTTACAGATCTTTTTCAGGTTCTCATTAAAAATAGTCTTTGCACTCTCCAGATTTATTGAAAACTGAGCAGGAAAAAACCCTTTCCTTTTATCCAAGATTTTCTTAACTTCCGTATGAATAGGAACTAAGACAGGCGTTTTGGTTTTCTTCTGACTTAAATTTATGAATTCTTTACCGTTGATTGTGACAAATTTTTCAGGTGTCATTCTAAACAGATCTGATGCCCTTTGCCCGGTATAACAGCCAATAATAAGCCAGTCACGCGTTTGTTCCAGCTTTTCATTAACTATTAATAATTCTTGTATTCTTTGTAGTTCTTCAGGCTTTAAATACGGAGTGGGAGTATCAACAGTAAATCCTTTTATCTCACTCAGCTGGTCATGAACCTCAATATTATCAATCTTGGCATCTTTAAAAATTGTTTTGGTATATTTCAAATATTTCCCGACTGTATTATCACTCAGATTCTGTCCCCGAAGGAAGGTAACAAATCTGTTTCCAGCAGAAATATTGTAATCCGAGACTTTAAGCCTCTTTTTTTCTGTCTTTAAAAATTCCTGAAACTTATCTACAATTGTTAAATGTTTTTGCCTGGTTCCCTTTGTGATTGGTTTCCCCTTATATTTTCTAAAGGGTAAAATATCAGTCTTATAATGTTCAAGATAGTTTTCTATAAAATCAAGCCTTTCTATTTTGCGCCCTCCGGAATAGTAAGCATCAATAATTTCAGCCAGCCAGTCTCCGTTAATAATTTCAGTTTCGTTTCTTTTCCGGTATTGCTCTAAAATAAACGATTCCAGTTTTGTTAAGGTATTGATCTGTTCAGTCTGATTCTGCAGAGCCTCTCTGGTTAATGCCGTTCTTTGGACTACTCCACCTTTTTTAGCATTCCAGTTTTCAGGATTAACCGTTTCGCGGGTTTTACGTTTATAAACCTGATTGCTGCCTATCGAAAAACGAACATAGATAACCGCACTTGGTTTCTTTGACTGGATAATAAATTTTACGGTGGCCATAAATCTGTACTTAAAGTTTCAACAATACAAATCTAGTCAATTTCTAGTCAAAAATATATTATTTTATCTTAAATACATCTTACTTCATTTAACTAAACAGCAATCAACAAATATATTAAAATACTAAATATCAATTAATTAAACATAACAATACATCTAAATAAAATAAAATGTATTTAGGTTGACTAAACTATTACACTCCCTGTGGGTCTACAATTTAAAAGCAATCTTCTGGTTTACAGTTGATTGCTTTTTATTTTGGTTAAGTTTTAATTGGCTTTGATATTTATCTTCATTTGGATTCCACATATTCATAACTAACTTTGTAGTTGATTTGTTGAACAGTGGCTTATGATATAATAACGAACAAGCTGTGTCAAAAGTCCCCTCTTCTCGGATTCCTGTATGATAAATTTTTATTGTTTGGGAGATTCTCAGAGCAGTATTTATCTTTTGAGACGCCTCCTATTAAAAATTATTATTCGTCAAACTTTTTACAAAATTTAATTAATAACGGTTAATATCTCGAAATCACCACCCAGGCTGAGCCGGTACTTTGTACTACAATTGCTCTTCCCCAATCACTGTTATTCAAACCATAATTGGTAAAATTGCCTCCATTAATCCTAAAACTTCCATTAATAGTAACATTTCCAGCTGTATCATTGACCAAATTATAAACTTTTCCTTGATTGGCTGCAGTTGCAGCCGGAAGAGAAATATTTCCTGTTACAAGAACCGTATAATCATCGGCAGCAACAGTTCCCGTAGACAAAGTTTTTATTTTTGCATTTAAAGATGAAGCATCTTTCCAGGACAATACTCCCGACCCATCTGTTACTAAAACCTGGCCGGACTGGCCATTTGTTCTCGGAAAAGTATATGCCCCCTGAGGATTCCCGGATGTATCTATATAGGAAAAGGTAACCCCTTTACTTTTTTCAAGAGTAACATTGGTTACCCCCGTTGTTCCTCCATCGTGACTCAGAATTAAGCTATTACTAGTTCCATTACTTATTCCCCATATAGAAGCATTTATACTTTGATCCTGATTAACAGCTACCAGACCAAAGGATCCGCCCGTAGACTGTGAAAAGGTGGCTATGCTGCCCCCACTGTCTCCATAATTGGATTGTAAGGTGGTTAAACCCGGTCTTGCCATAACCACACCTAAACTTGTAGCAGCAGACAGATCACTATTATCCGAATAATAGATACCACTGCCTGCTCCTAAAAGGTTAGTATCTACACCAAAGTAATTGCTTCCGGTTCCATATTGAGCTTTCATATCACCTTTCACTTCAAACTGTCTGTCAGATACAGCATCAGCAGAAGTAAATCCAATCCCTACCTTTCCATTCTGATAAATGTTTTGATTATTAGAGGTCGCAGGATTAGCAGTATTTTGTAAATTCCATGGAGATGCGGAAATTCCAGTATTTAGCTTTACCCATTTATTCAAATCCCCGTTAAAATAGTAATATCCTGCGCTGCTTACATCAGCGGTTTGTCCACTTAAAGCCCCGGCAGTGGTTACATATACCAATGCTCCTGTTTGTAAAGGTGTATAAGTTTTGAGATTCAATTGATCACCTGTAATTCTGGGTGCAATAATTCCATCAAATTTTGAAGTATCGGTCGGATTGCCCGCTACATCCAGCGTAGCATTTGGAAGATCTGTATTCACTCCCACCTGGGCAAAACTAAATGACCCTACCAATAATAGGGCAGGAAATAATTTTCTTAACATATTTATTTGTTTTTTATCAACAAATATATAATTAATTTGAACATTATATTATTTAATAAATTAATTTATAAAAATATCTATAAAAAAAGACAGCTTTTACAGCTGTCTTCATAATATTATGTTAAGTTTACAATTACTTTAAATCAAATCTGTCAGAATTCATCACTTTAACCCAGGCGGAAACAAAATCATTTACAAATTTTCTCTGGGCATCGGAACTGGCATACACTTCTGCAATCGCTCTCAATTCAGAATTAGAGCCAAAAACAAGATCTGCACGGGTAGCTGTCCATTTTGGCTGTCCTGTTGACCGATCGGTTCCTATATACAGTTCCTGATCTTCCGAAATAGCTTTCCATTGCGTTCCCATATCGAGAAGATTAACAAAAAAGTCATTGGTAAGTATTCCCGGACGGTTGGTAAATACACCATGTTTTGATCCGTCAAAATTCGTGTCCAGTGCACGCATTCCGCCTATAAGTACGGTAAGTTCAGGTGCTGTTAAGGTTAAAAGCTGTGCCTTATCAATCAGTAAGGATTCTGTAGATACACTGAATTTCTTTTTCAGATAGTTACGGAATCCATCTGCTGCAGGCTCCAGATAGCTCATGGATTCTACATCGGTCTGTTCCTGTGAAGCATCCATTCTTCCGGGTGCAAAAGGAACTTTGATATCATGCCCTGATTCTTTTGCAGCTTTTTCAACTCCCGCACTTCCTGCAAGAACAATTACATCCGCCAATGATACTTTTTTATTGACAACTTGAGTGTTGTTGAATTCTTTTTGAATATTTTCCAAAACCCCTAAAACTTTCTGAAGCTGAACAGGGTTGTTTACCTCCCAATCTTTTTGAGGAGCCAGCCTGATTCTTGCTCCGTTGGCCCCGCCGCGCTTATCACTTCCCCTGAATGTGGATGCGGAAGCCCATGCAGTAGATACTAACTCTGAAACACTTAATCCTGAATTTAATATTTTTTCTTTTAAGGTGCTAATATCTGCATCATTGATCAGTTCATGATCAACCTGAGGAATAGGATCCTGCCAGATCAGTTCTTCCTGAGGAACGTCCGGTCCCAGATATCTTGCTTTAGGCCCCATATCTCTGTGGGTAAGCTTAAACCATGCTCTGGAGAAGGCATCTGCAAATGCATCCGGATTTTCATAGAAATGTCTTGATATTTTTTCATACACTGGATCCAGTCTTAAGGAAAGATCTGTAGTCAACATCGTAGGTCTGTGCTTTTTTGCAGGATCAAAAGCATCAGGAATGATCTCAGCTCCGTTTTTGGCGACCCATTGGTGAGCTCCGGCAGGGCTTTTGGTCAGTTCCCATTCATTTTCAAATAAATTTTTGAAAAAATAATTGCTCCACTGTGTCGGAGTCTCTGTCCATGTTACTTCCAGACCGCTGGAAATAGCATCTGTTCCTTTTCCTGATTTATAAGTACTGGTCCATCCTAGTCCCTGAAGTTCAATTCCCGCTGCTTCCGGCTCTTTTCCAACGTTATCCGCAGGCCCTGCACCATGAGTTTTTCCAAAAGTATGTCCACCGGCAATTAAAGCTACCGTTTCTTCATCATTCATCGCCATACGTCCGAATGTATCGCGGATATCTTTGGCAGCAGCTATCGGATCAGGATTTCCGTCCGGGCCTTCAGGGTTTACATAAATAAGCCCCATTTGTACAGCAGCAAGAGGCTTTTCAAGGTTTCTGGAATGAACATCACCGTCTGCATCATCATCAGTTGGAAGTACTCCATGCTTTTCGGCTACACCTTCTGAACCGTGTGCATACCGCAAGTCACCTCCAAGCCATGTTTTTTCCGAACCCCAGTAAACATCCATATCCGGTTCCCAAACATCTTCACGGCCTCCGGCAAAACCAAATGTTTTAAAGCCCATAGACTCTAAAGCAATATTCCCGGTAAGGACCAAAAGATCTGCCCATGAGATTTTATTTCCATATTTCTGCTTGATAGGCCACAGCAATCTTCTGGCTTTATCCAGACTCACGTTATCCGGCCAGCTGTTCAGTGGAGCAAAACGCTGCTGTCCTGCACCGGCTCCTCCTCTTCCATCACCAACACGGTAGGTACCGGCACTGTGCCATGCCATTCGGATAAACAAGGGACCGTAATGGCCAAAATCGGCAGGCCACCAGTCCTGAGAATCTGTCATTAATGCATGCAGATCTCTTTTTACAGCTTCAAGGTCGAGACTTTTGAATGCTTCCGCATAGTCAAAATCTTTATCCATAGGATCTGAAAGAGATGAGTGCTGGCGCAGGATATCAACCCTAAGCTGATCAGGCCACCAATCAAGATTTTTGGTTCCTCCTCCAGCTACAGCTTCTTTTTTCATTGTTCCGTTATGGAACGGACATTTACTGATGTCATTCAAATCATTTTCCATTGTCGTTTATTTTTATGTTGATTAATACAGTTTTTTTTAAACATAACAAACTTACAAAGTCTCATATATAAATACAATCTATTAATTATTATTTAAATGATAGTCAAAAACTATAACTAGCCAATCTTTATAAATCATTTTAAAGCAGGATATTAAAAGTTATAATAATGCAATTAAGTTAGTTAAAATTCAAAAGCAGATATGAAAAAAGCAAGTCTAAGTTGCCATATTTAGAATGATTCAAATGAGCATTGTATGTTTTGATAATCAATTCATTCGATTTAATAAAATTTGATTATTTTTATAGTTCAAGAATATAATTGATATGAAAAAAATCCTGGTTGTTCTGCTTGTTGCGTTTATTATTATACAGTTTTTCCCGATCGACAGGACTAATCCGGCCCCAACGCCGGGTATGGATTTCCTGAAGATCAAAAACACGCCGGAACCTATTGCAAAAATCATCAGAACATCCTGCTATGACTGCCATTCCAATGAAACTGAATATCCGTGGTATGCCAGCATTTCACCAGCTTCATGGTTTGTTAAAAATCATATAGAGGAAGGCAGAAAGCATCTTAATTTCTCTACTTTTGCAGTATACGAACCTAAAAGGCAGGCCCATAAACTTGGAGAATGTATAGAAATGACAGAAAAAGAAGAAATGCCCCTGGAGTCTTATTATGTAGGACATCAGGATGCAAAGCTGACTGCGGAACAGCGTAAGGAACTGGTGAAATACTTCAAAAAAGTAAAAGAAGATACGGAAAGGAAAATGTTATTTTAAATATCTATATCATGAAGGAGAACTGGGAAGACAAACATATTGTATTTTTTGACGGCGACTGTGGCGTCTGTAATTTCTGGGTACAGTGGGTCCTTGAACGGGATAAGAATGACCGATTTATGTTTGCATCCCTGCAGTCTGATTTCGGACAGAAGTTTCTGTCTGAGAGAGGTCTTCAAACTCAAGTATTCAACACGCTATACCTCTGGAAACCTGGACAGTATTATTTCACCAAATCACGTGCTGTACTGCAGATCGCCACTATATTGGGTGGGGTTTATAAACTGTCGGCTGCCGGAAAAGTATTGCCTGCATTTTTGAGTGATCAGGTGTATGATCTTATTTCAAGAAACAGAATGAAACTGGCCAATCAGAAATGTTTTCTTCCTGATCGTGAGCAAAAGAAAAAATTTATTGAAATCTAATTTAAATCCTGAATTTGTAGACTAAATCCGCTTCTGTTAATCTATATTTTCCAGGATGTAAATAATAAAAAAGCAAAGATGAAATTCATCCTTGCTCTTCTTAAATTTTATTGGTTCAATGACCATATTGAATAACTGTTTGGCGGAGCCTGAATTTTCACCCATTTATCTCCCTGTGTTGTTGGATACCATCCGGAATGACCTGTAAAATCTTTTATCTGCTTACTGCTCCAGTTGGTTTCTACCCATCTTTCCTGCCAGCTCGATGAATTATTGATATAAACCACCAGGCCAGGATTCCCGTTATAGCCGTTACGCCTTGCAATATATTCATCATTATCCGTATATAATATGGAAGTGGTTCCTGTAGCCTTATTATTATGGATCCAGATCAGATTATTAAGCCTTTCTTTGTTTAACCACTCTTCGTAGTCACGGTAAAAAACAGTAGGATAACCTTCATGAGTAAGAATGTAAGCATAAGCCGGCATCTTATTGTTAATAATATCGGTATCATGATTGGCCACAAAAGTCACTGCTTTATATGGGTTTCTTTTCCACATCATGTCGTCATTCAGAACATTTAAATTTCCGTTGTCAAAAGCTTCATCCATTTTATAGTATGCCGCAAAATCAAATACAGAACTGTTGGCATTATTAGCCCACCATTCTAAGGTATTTACATTGGAATCCCAAAGTTCACCAACAGAAAATCCACCAACGTTGGAATTCCAGTTATTGACAACCCAAGGTCCAAAGCCTTTGACATAATCAAATCTCCATCCGTCAAATTTCATAACATTCTTATAATACTTCCCTACAGAATCATCTCTTCCCCAGAGCCAGTCCTGGACATAAGGATTAGCATGACACAGGTCGGGAAACCCTCCGAAAGCACCTTCATCATTATTCCCGTACGAATTTTTGTAAAAATCATTATAACTTCGCTGAAATTTCCCGGAAGCAACTCCTGAAAAGTCTGTCCAGGTATTTGTTCCGGTAAAAGGATTGGCCTGAGACTGTCCGCCACTGTTATGATTGATAACAATATCTGCATACACCTGCATATTTTCTGCATGGGCTTTTGTTATCAATGCTTCCAGCTCAGTCCGGGATCCAAAACGGGTTTCTACACTTCCGTTCTGGTTAAAATTTCCAAAATCATAGTAATCTGTCGGGTCATATCCCATAGAGTAAGCTCCGTTCTGAGCTTTTGAAGCAGGTGGAAGCCATACTGCACTAATTCCGGAGTCTGACCAGGCAGTCAGCTTGTCTTTCACAGTGTTCCACCAATTTCCACCTTCGGGAACATCCCAGTAAAACCCCTGCATCAGGACACCGCCTCCAGGACCGGATACATATTTCCCGGTCAAAGATCCGCTTCCTGTACTAAAGGGCCGCCCGTCATGGTTGGTAACATTTACGGTTTTAGCATGAACTTCTTCTTTCTGAAGACTTTCATTATCATTTTCATCACCGCTCTGACAGGAACTTAAAAATGCTAAAGACAGCATCGAAATTAAGAAATGTGTTTTTTTCATACGTGTATTTTAATTATTAATCTATTAACTAAATTACAATTTTATTGAAACAAAATATATAAAACACAAAAATTTTTCATTTTCAATAAAAGATTCCTGACAATGGCTGTATAAAAAATTCATTAAAAAATCATAAACTTTTAATAATTTCAAAGCAATTTTTCTTTTAATCCATATATTTGCATACTATGGAATACAATACCCAAAAAACTCAGCTTCATATGCCGGAATATGGCAGAATTATACAACAGCTGGTTGAACGCTGCAAAGAGCTCCCTACCAAAGAGGAAAGGAGTGAAATGGCTATGGCCATTATCGATTTTATGGGTCAGAGAAACCCTCAGCTCCGTGACGAAGAAAATTATAAGCATAAACTTTGGGATCATCTTTTTATTTTAGCAGAATATGATCTTGATGTAGATTCCCCATACCCTTTTCCTACCAGAGAACAGCTTGCCGAAAAGCCTAAAAGAATGGAATACCCTAAACTTCAGGGAGATTTTAAATTCTACGGGAAAAGTATTCTTCAATTGATAGAAAAAGCTATCGAACTGGAACCTGGTGATGAGAAGGAAGCCCTGATCGAAGTGATTGCCAACAACATGAAGAAGTCTTATAATGTATATAATAAGGAACATGTAACGGATGATGTTATTTTCCGTCACCTGAAGGAGCTTTCTGAAAACAGACTGGACCTTACGGGAATAGAATCCCTGGAGAAGAGCAAGATCTACTATACCAGCAATAACAACAACAGCAGGAACAACAATAACAGCGGCAGAAGCAGCAACAGTAATAACAACAATAATAAGAACCAGACCAATAAGAGAAGGCATAACAACAACCATAAAAACAGAAAATAATGAGTGGAACATTTCAGATAAGAGGAGGGAAAAGACTGCATGGTGAAATCACTCCACAAGGGGCAAAAAATGAAGCTCTTCAAATTTTATGTGCTGTCCTGTTAACAGATGAGGAGGTAAGAATTAAAAATATTCCGGATATTCATGATGTAAACAGACTTATTGAAATTCTGGGCGATTTTGGGGTTAAGGTAACCAAAAATGGGCAGGGTGATTTCACATTTAAAGCCGATAAGGTCAATTTCGATTATATCAAGTCTGATGAATTTAAAAAAGACGGTGCTAAACTAAGAGGTTCTATCATGCTGATGGGTCCAATGCTTGCCCGTTATGGTGAAGCGTATATGCCGACCCCGGGAGGTGACAAGATAGGAAGAAGAAGATTAGATACTCATTTCCAGGGACTTGTAGAACTTGGCGCTGAATTTAATTATGACGAAGATGAATATTTTTATTCATTGAAAGCTAAGGAGCTGAGAGGAAAGTTTATTCTCCTGGAAGAAGCTTCTGTAACCGGAACAGCCAATATTGTGATGGCCGCAGCTCTTGCCAAAGGAAAAACAAGAATTTATAATGCCGCCTGCGAACCTTATCTTCAGCAACTCTGCAAAATGCTGAACAGAATGGGGGCAAACATCTCCGGAATCGGGTCTAACCTGGTAACGATTGAAGGGGTTGAATATCTTCATGGTACGGAACACACAATGCTTCCGGATATGGTAGAAATCGGATCATGGATAGGCCTTGCTGCCATGACTAAATCTGAGATCACTATTAAAAATGTCAACTGGAGCCAGCTTGGTGTTATTCCCAACACATTCAGAAAGTTAGGCATCGAACTTGAGCAGAGCAATGACGATATATTTATTCCTGCCCAGGAAAACTATAAGATTCAGAAGTTTATTGATGGTTCTATTCTTACCATTTCAGATGCTCCATGGCCTGGATTTACACCGGATTTATTATCAATTATTCTGGTAGTAGCCACTCAGGCAAAAGGAAGTCTTTTGGTTCACCAGAAAATGTTTGAATCCAGATTATTCTTTGTGGATAAACTGATCGATATGGGGGCACAGATCATTTTATGTGATCCGCACAGAGCTACGGTAATCGGACTGAACCAGGAAGCTCCGTTGAGAGGAACGACTATGGTTTCCCCGGATATCAGAGCAGGAAATGCACTTCTTATCGCAGCACTTTCCGCAGAAGGAAAATCCATCATCCACAATATCGAACAGATCGACAGAGGGTATGAAAATATCGACGGAAGGCTGAAAGCCATTGGGGCGGATATTGAGAGAATTTAGGAAAATATTTATTATAATATAAAAGCGTTCAAATTAATTTGAACGCTTTTTGTTTTTTTCAGAATTTATATAAATTATTTTTTTGCTTTAATTTGGTAATCAGGATGTCCAAGCTGCCAGAATGCAAAAGCAAAAATATCTCCTAAATTAGAATACCGCTGAGCAAGAGGAATATTATTACCATGCCCTCCTTCATAATCTATCTTTAACAAAACAGGATTTTCAGATTTACTTTTGGCCATTAACTTAGCTGCAAACTTCACAGGCTGCCAAACGATTACCCTGTTATCATTAATTCCTCCGGTTATAAGTGTTGCAGGATATTTTTCTCCTTTTTTAATATGCTGATAAGCATCCATTTCCAATAAACTTTTGAACTCATCCGGATCTTTTACAGTTCCAAACTCTTTAGCATTTCCTGCCCCATTTGGTGTATTTTCAAATCTGGTTATATTGGTAATTCCCACTTCAATAATTGCAGCTTTGAATAAATCCGGTCTTTCGGTTATTGCTCTTCCGACGGCAATCCCTCCGGCACTTGCTCCCCAGATAGCTATTTTTTCTTTTGAAGTATACTTTTCTTTAATCAGGTATTCTGCACAGTCAATCACATCTCTCCACGTGTTAGGTTTTGTCGCTTTGAAACCAGCCAAACGCCATTGCTCCCCTTTTTCACCTCCTCCTCTCACATGGGCAACGGCAATCATACCTCCTTGTGCTGCCCATAACATATAACTCTTAACAAAATACGGATTCCTGGATGTTCCATAGGCACCATAGGCGTCTATTAAAACAGGGATGTTCCCATCTCTCTTTATATTTTTATCGTAGATCAAGGACAGGGGAACTTCTTCCCCATCCCTTGCTTTAAAAGTTATTTCTTCTACAACAATGTCTTTAAATTCCGGATATTCCAAAGCAGGGACTAGATTTTCCAACGTAAAAGCATTTTCTTTAAGGGTATATCGAAAGCGTTGCTCTTCGTTTGCCCAGCCGGAACAAGAAACCCAGATATCTGAAAAATCTTTACCTTTAGATTGGAGATCAGCATTTCCAGATGCGTAGGGCAATACAATGGGAATCTCTTTTCCATCTTTATACAAATACAGTTTTGCTTCTACACCATTTTTCGTCGTTGTATAGTAAATTCCATCCTTAGTGACTGTATAATCTTTAAATACCTCATCTTTTTTTTCCGGTACCAGCACATCCGGGTTTCTGAAATCAGGATTTTTCACATTGGTTTTACACAATTTCAGATTTGATGAATTATATCCCGAAAGAAAAAATATTTCGTCTCCTGCTAATCGTAGATACGTTACTTTATCGTCTTTATCATAAAGCGGTTTCCAATTTTTTTTGCCCTGTAAAAGATCTTCTTTATCAGAGATAAATGTTTTTCGAAAATCATCCGTATCAACCAATATACCTACATAATACTGCTCATCAGCATTCATGGAAATGATAGCGGGAAAATCATCATCATTGATTTTTAAATCAGGATTGTTTTTACTGGAAAATACATCATTCCGCATATTCGGATCTTCGCCTATTCTGTATAAAATCGACTGAGTATTCTTTCCAAATTGATTAGACGTTACATCAACTACGGGATAATATATATAGAAAAAGCCTGAATTATCTTCCAGCCATTTTATTCCTCCAACAGAAGCCGGATTAGTCTGGGTAATAACCTGTGGATAAATATATTTATTTTCCACTTCCATGATAATAATCTGTGAAATTTCTTTTCCTTTCTCTGATAAAGAAATGGCAAGTTTCTTACTGTCCCAACTCGGACTGATCAAGGTAACTAAATAGTCGTGATCGGGCTTATACGGATCGTACAATAATAATTCTTTTCCGTTAAAGCCATTTCTATAATAGACTTTGCCAGATTTTTCGTTAGCTTCTTTTTTTACATAAAAATACTCATCCCTGGCTGTGATTTTTAAGTTGGAAATTGAATAGCCTTGTCTTTTATCAAGTTCTAATCTTTTATCCAGATAATAATTTTTATTTGGAATGTTATTAAGGACAGAAGTTGAATACTCTGTTTGGGACTTCATCCAATTCGTTGTTGATACATCTTGTAAATTTTCAAGATTTCTATATTCATCTGTTAGTTTAAGTCCAAAATAGGTATCTGTTGCCAGTTGCGACGGAGCTAAATTCGTTTTTTGAGCATTGATTAATCCAAAAAAGATCAAAGTAAAAAACTTCAGTTTTTTCATATTTTGCTATTATAATCCTCCTCCTTCCATTGGTTAGTCGATTTCCTCATCCAGAAGCAAGAATGTGTCAGCAAAATTAATACATCTCTTTGAAATGAAATATACATTTTAAAATACGCAGCATAATAATTTCACAGCATATTGAATATCAAATCATTTAAAAACAAATTCAGCAGAAATTTTCAGAAACTTCCCCCTTAGATTCAAAAAAAAACCGCCATACCAAGTACAACGGTTAAATATTTTCATTACATAACGACAAACTTATTGGTAAGCTACCAGCCACCGCCTCCACCACCT
>NZ_QNFY01000030.1 GCF_003290185.1 Chryseobacterium lathyri
GATTTTTATATATATAAAGCTATTATCTGTATTTGTTTATAAAAATTAAACAACTACATATCAATTAGTTAATTAAGTTATTATCGATAATAGCTTAATTAGTAAAAATTATTTAGGAAATGATTTGTACGTAATATATGTACTATGTTCTCAACCTTATTGCTATACATTTTTTTCTGTCTTTTGAAAATATGTTATACTGGACAGCTGCAATTTCAACATCAGTCGTACTTACTCTATTATTAAGTAATATGATTCCTTTTGATTTTAAAATAACCCCACTCAAGGATTATTTTTCAGAGTTATATTGTAATTTCAAGCTTTTCTATACTATTTTTGTCCTATACTTTGTGGATAAAAAAATGAATTAGAAAAAGCGGAAAGTACAATTACTGGTAAAATGCCTTTGAAATTAGAAGACAAGATGTATTGAATAAAAAATATAAAGAATTGTATGGAACAGAAAAACATATAAAAATACCGAGTTTTCAATTAATGATCTGACGGACCATCTAAGTTCTAATATTACTAATATTTCCATGCTCCTCAATACTGAACTGAAATTGAATTTTAAAAGCTTAATTAATAAATATCGCATTTCTCAGATTTAAGAGGATCTGAAGAAAGGTTTATATGAAACACATACCTTAAAATATATTTACAATAGAGCCGAATTTAAATATCAATCTACTTTTAACAGGAAATTTAAATAATTGGAAAGCATTACTCCCACGGAATACATTACTAATTTAAATGATAATACAGGAAGAGAAGAGCTTAGAAGTTTCTAAGTAATTAGTCATCCCTAAAAAAGTAATTAACTGTATGCTTTTCTGTTTAATAGGCTATAATATCGATGTTTTTTAAAGTAAAAAGAATAAATAATTTCAAAAAAATTGTATCATTCTTTCAAAAAAAAGTTTTGTTAAGCAAAGATATTATAAAAATGAAATTTGTCCGTATTTATCATTAGGAGTAAAGAAAAATAACGCAAAAGTATCGTTAGAGTAGATTGTGGAAGCTATCCTTTATGTTGTTCTACTTTTTAGCTTGAACAGGTAGTATCTCATTAACTGTGTAAGTTAAAAAATTATTCTGGAAAATTTTGAGCCCTTAGAGCTCAATAAATTTTTTGGAAATAACTTTTTATTTTTTTTAACCATTACATAGTTATGGTCGACAAAGAAGACTTACTAAACAACAAGGATTTCTACAATCCTTTAAGAATGGAGAAGATTTAACATCATTCTTCAAAGCGGCACACAAAAAGGCAGTGGACATATGCTGAATGCTGAGCTGGACGACCATCTGGACAATTCAAAACACGAAAAAACCACTAACGGAAATTATCGGAACGGACATGGAACCAAGAAGATAAAATCATCTTTTGGTGAATGAGAAATAAAGGTTCCCAGAGATAGAGAAGGCAGTTTTGAACTTACATTAGTTCCAAAAAGACACAACATCATTGATGGTTTGGAGAATATTATCATCTCATTTTATGCTAAAGGAATGAGTGTAAGTGATATTGAAGAACAAATCAAAGAGATGTATGATTTTGATATTTCCACTTCCACCATCTCACAAATTACCAATGCAGTTGCCAGCGAGTGGTTGCGTGGCAGAACCGACCTTTAGATGAAATATTTGATTGTGTGAATGGACGGAATTGTTTTCAAGGTTAGAGAGAATGAGTTCCAGATTTTAGTTCTTTTTTACAACTCTAAATTGCTAATTTTCTGGAAACTCTTTCCATAAAAAAGTTTAAACAGGTTCCTTTATAAAATCATAATATTAAGCTTCTTGTAAAGAAAATTTGTGTTAAAAAAAATAAAAAAGTTAAAAACCATATCACATATGGATGATACAGGAAGTTGTTCTTAAGTATATAGTGTAGGGCTCTAAACAATTTAATCAGTCCTACAAAATATAATAAAAAAGCTATGATACAAATAACAAGAAAAATATAATAATTCTGATCAGAAATATTTGATTTGAATAAATTTTCGATATACTTATCAATTTCCAATGTCTCTCCAAAAAACATGGATGAAAGAGTAACTATAAAATGAGGTACCGTAGTATAGGTGCTTGTATAGATAAAGTTGAATAGAAGTTTACTGAATATCGGGATATTTACCTTTTCTTTTTTAACCCATAAGATGATCAGGCTGAACAGTACTGAAGTGAAATTATTCATAAGAAATAAGATCAAAGCCTTCTCTACCACACTCAATCCTGAAATTTTTGAAAAAAAATTTTTACCCCCTTCTTGGTCCATTAAAATAACAGAAAAGATGACAGAAGTATAGAGCGATAGCTTAATCGGTGAAAGGTAGTCATGAAAACGTGTTGATTCCTCCTTCTTCATTTCGTAAGCAGGAATATCGTAACAATTCGTTGACTTGTGATATAGTTTAAAAATGGTTATAGGTATGTGAAGTATTTCAATAATAACCTGCAGACAAAGCTTTTCAAAGCTATCAAGTAATTTTTCTAACATATTTGTATTAATTATAAATCCGGAGATCTGGTTATTATGTTTATGGAATTTCTGCTGAAAAGCAAATTGTTAATTTCCCCAAATCCATCTTCCTTTAGTTATTAAGGAAGAGGAAAATGAGGATGACCAGTCAGAAATAAATGACTTGTCATAAAAAGGATAATTGTATGGTTAGTTTGAATAGATTATTGTTATCATTTGTGCTGTGTTTAGAATTTAATTTACAAGTAACATACATGATATATGTATGTTAACCTGAGATTCTGTGTTAAGCGAAGTTTAAAAATAATTGCCTATCATTTATTTTTTTAAGTTGATTGTCTGTTTTTTGGAAAGAAAGAATACGCAGTTAGTCCTCCCAAAATGTTCATCATAAAATTGTTTACGTTTCGATTTCTGGAGTATTTCATCTGGCAATGGTTTTTTAATTCATCATTTATGGTTTCAATGATTACTCTTTTTCTAAGCAATATTTTGTCTTCCATTTTCATGATATGATTTTTCATATTCTTGCGAAGTTTAGTAAATAACTGAATGCCATCGGCAAAAAGTACCTCACACAAGGCTTTTGAAAGGTATCCTTTATCTGCAAATAGTTTCCCAAAAAGCTGCTGAGCCATATTTTTAATGTGCTTCAGATTCCTGTTATCTACATTTCATTTCGTTAGATAGAAGGATAAAAGTTCACCTTTCTCGTTACAAACCATATGCAGCTTAAATCCATAAAACCAGCCCATCGAAAACTTTCCCCGTTCTGCCAAACTTGTGAAAACTTTATGGTTGTGTATTCTTTGGTTTCTGCAAACTTTCAGAATTGGTATTCCTGTTGGTGGGTTATCTTTATTTCCATCAACATGGAGTATGCCTTGAGAATTTGGTGTGTTTATACCCACTTGCCCATAAGTTGTAAAGGAAAAGCTAATTGCTAAAATTGATGCCAGTTTTCTTATTTTTTCATCTCTTTAACTTTTTTGCAAAGTAATGCGAAAACTTTCAGGTTCAAAGTAAATAGATATACGTATTACATACACGTTATAATATAAAGAATTTGCACCACTTTAAAAAAGAAGTACGTATTATGCACGTATTAAACAACATACACATATTCAATGCTTTTGGAATTGCTAACTTTGTTAGGACATGATTCTTATACTCTTTAACTTTAAGGGTATGAAAAAGATCAGAAAAAATTACAATTTAGAGTTTAAGATGCAAGCCGTATCTTTAAGTGAGCAGAGAGGTAATGTGTCTTCGATAGCTCAAAAATTGGAAATTTGCAAAGAAAGTCTAGTTACTTGGAGAAAACTTCACAAAGAAGGTAAGCTTACCTATGAAAAACAAATTTCTTCAGATCCGATAAGAGAAAAACTACTAAGACTTCGCAAGGGGCTTGAAGAAACAAAGCTAGAACGTGACATCTTAAGAAAGGCGGTAGGCATCTTCTCCAAGAAAGACGGCTAAGATATAAATTTATCAAGGATCACACGAATGTGTTTCCTGTCGGGAAGATGTGTGATGTTTTACAAGTAAGTAGGAGCAGTTTCTATCATTGGAAGAAAAGTAAACCTGCTAAACGAGCAGAGAGAAGAGTGATGTTATCTTCTGAAATTTTCAAGATTTATCATTGGAGTCCTGGAAGATATGGGAGTCCCGAATCGCCAGAGAGCTTGAAGCAAAAGGACTAAAAGCTTCACGTCGTTTTGTAGCAAAGCTGATGAAGGAAGGTCATTTGAGGAGTGTTGTAAAAAAGAAATTTAAGAAAACTGCCAATTCTTCTCACAGATATCCTATTGTAGAAAATCATTTGAATCAGGACTTTCAGGTTAAAAACAACAAAGAAGTTTGGGTTTCTGATATTACTTACATCCGCACAGGTAAGGGTTGGCTATATCTTACGACAGTCATTGATTTGTTTGGCAGAAGGTACGATGAAGGTCCAGGACACCAGTATTGCTGCCTTGAAAATGGCACAGCTTCACCATCCTTTGCAGGGTCGTGATAGTTTAATGTTCCATTCTGGCTATAGTTTAATAATAAACATTTCTTATAATAATGATTATTGGAATCGAAATTCCCATTAGCCCCCCTTCATAGCTCAGACAAAAAAGAGGTAGGTATTGGATATACGTATTTTAACATAAATAAGTAATATACAGCACAATAAAATTATACATTTATAAATATTCTTCAAATATAAAATACTAAAAATATAGCTGCATCCATAAGAACACAGCTGGAATGTAACTTGACTTTCTTAAAAGATTAGCAACATATTTATGTATAAAATGAAGTTTTTCTTTTAATTTTTTTATGACAATGGAAAAGATATTGCAGCTCCCCTGTGTAATACACAATAAAGAAAATCAAACTCACACAGTAATTATTATTTCAACAAAAATTATACAATGAGTAATATGCGTGACAGAGAGAACAAATACTTGGTTAGATAGTATATCAGGTCTTTACTAAATAGATTTGATACTATGATAACAAGTTAAAATATTTGGTAAAAGCCGATCTGATTCTGTTGACGTTAAACTACATACGTAATAGATACGTACAATATATTTTTTATACCTCATTGATTACAGGCACCTGATAACTATATAAATACAGTTCAAAAGAAAACTCCTTATAAAACTATGAACTTAGACATTGAATTATAATAATTACAATCAATTACATTTTTTTTAAATTAAGTTCAACATTTCGTGGAATGTTTAGTTGTTCTTAACCTACTAACCGGAATTCGGATTAATAAAAGTTTAAGCATTCAACCATAATTTACTTTTTCAAGTTTAGTATCATTTTTTAGAAAGCAGTAATTAAGCTTCCCAAAATATATATCATAAATTATTCTCACTTCAATGTCTGGAGTGTTCCATATGACAATACTTTTAAGCTCATTATTAAAGGTTTCAATATGAGCAATTTTCATAATGTTTAAAATATGGAACCTTACAAAAAGAGAGAGAGTATCCGTAATGGATGAGTATCATCGGATAAATCATTTTTATAACATCAATATATTGTCCCGACTTAATACATAAAAAGGAAATTATTTGTAAAAAGATAATTTAATTAGTTATAAAATAATCAAAAATATTCGTATTTCACCCTATGATAAATACACACTATACGCTTATCACTACCATTAAAATAACCATAATTAAATATTTCATTTAAAAAATCAATATAAAATGAAATAATAGTGCTTTATTAGTATTTAAAACTAAACCAAAACTATCAAATCATGAATCCTGAAAATTTTAGCACCCTTGAGCTGCTTCACACTCAGTTCAGGTACCCTTTCCCAACATTAAAGAAATCACATGCCGAACAATTACAGGAAATTACCGAAAAATCAATGGATCGACGGAGAATATTTGTGGCTTTATCAGCAGAATCATGATCTTCGCAAAAAGTATAAAAAAACTAAAACGGCCCATATAATCCGGGACTAAGCCCATATAAAGATTTATACAGATGATTACTATTATATGATAGAAACTGCTACTGCTTACTTTTAATATCCCACACATCTTCCGACAAGAAACACATTAGCGTATTGATAAATTTATATCTTACTTGAATATTGTATTGCTTTACCCGAGGTACAAATATTTCAAAAAATAAATTTTAAAATCAAAAAATCATAGCTACCTTTTACTACAGTAGAATACTATAAAAATTGTGATATAAAGCAACGCAATATTAATTTTAAAGATTTTTCATAAACATATAAAAGTTCTCATCAGCGGATATGCCTAACTTTTTTCTAAGCCTATATTTTCTCATTTCGACTGTCTTATATTGGACAAATGTATATTTGGCAATATCTTTGGATGAAAAATTGAGCCTGGTCATCGCACATAAATGAAGTTCGCTGTTAACCAATTTAGGGTTAATCTCTAATAATTTATTACAAAAATCAGGATAGACCTCTTGAAATCTATATAGAAATAATGGATCATTCTGTTTTGCCAGGCTTGCTATTTCACCAAATACTGTATCCATTCTTTGCTTTAATTCAACAGTTTCTTCTTCTTTTTGATTAATAATATCTTCTTTCTGTTGTAATAATGTTTCTTTTTGAAGATTATTTTTTTTGAATTTCCAGCAACCTAAAAAAAAGGAAAAAACAAACAAGAGAAGAATGGAAGTAATAATAATATATAGCTTATTTTTATTTTCATTATTTTCTTTCTCTTTTTTATTTATAAATTTGTCTACAGAGACCTCTATTAACTTTCTTTCAACGATATCCAGGCTATCTTTTAAAGATGAATATTTTTCAAGATATTCATTCGATTTTTCTCTGTTATTTAATAACTTATGAGTATCTGAAATTAATTTATAAAGTGATTTTCTACCGTCCTGTTTTTTTAGTTTTTCCATTATAGTGAGCGATTTTTCATAACTTTCTAAAGCTCTTCTGTAATCTTTTTTGGCTGAGAGTAATATTCCCTGATTTAATAATAGGATTGATTTATTATACAATGAAGGTGTCACTCCTGAATTAAATAATTTATTTGCTTCTTTTAAATAAAATTCAGCCGAATCAATACTATTTCTAAAAGAAAAACATCCGGATATACGAGCTGCTGTTATAGGTCCCTTCCCGTTTTCGTATGCTTTCTTTAAATAAAAGAATAAAGAATCTTGCATTTTTGTCCCTTCAAAATTATCTGCTTTACTAGCATAAGAATAACCCAAAAGCCGTCTTCTTTTATTATTGTCCTTAATTCTTTTTGCTAGCCTTATTGATTGATCATAATTCTCATTGGATTTATCTATAAGTCTTAATATATTATAGTTTCTTCCGTACTCTGTATATATAAGAGATTTTAAAAAATCATCATCAATTTCTATTGATTCTGCAAGTTGAAGGCAATAAATGCTTTTCTCATTTTCTCCCAGCGTACAATACAAATTTCCAAGATTGATATATGCCCATACTTCACCTTTAGTATACTTCATCTTTTTAGACTCCATTAGTAATTGTTTATTAAGATTAATGGCCTCTTTATGTCTACCACTAATTCTCAACTCATAATGTTTCCATTCTAATAAACTATCTATTTCGGCAGAGGAATATCTCTGTGCATTATGAAATACAGAGCATAGTATAAATAAGCATATCAAAGCTGCTTTCATAATATGGGTTTGATTAAATTGGTTTTGTTGTAAATTTCCAGATTGCCTCACCACAATTTTGCTTCAAATAGCAAATAAAGTTGTCGGCTAGCCTATATTGGATATGCAAATAAATTTTCAACAGGAGCTAAGCTGCATTTTTGCAAATTCTGTTTTTAATTGTTAAATTCCTCAATCGTTTCACAATTCAAGATACTATGCCTTTTCTCTTGTCGTCCCAAATCTCATTTCTAGCCCCATGATTTTTTGCTCTGAGTCTATTTCCATAAATAATTCTGTTTAATGATTTGAAAAATTTTTTGGCTGCAGCTCTATATTGGCAGTTATCTTTTCTTCTTCTTATCCTCGAGGAATTTTTAGATTAAAACAAATTTTTAATAAATATTATCCTTAACCGATTTTTTTACTTTTCATGAAACTACAAATAATTTAAAACTCCTTTTAAAGGAAATCTCTGAGAAGAAAAAAATAGTTAAGGTATTGATAGTTGTTGTAGCGAGAAGTTTCTACTTTCTATCAACGAATTAGGTGCTGTAATCTGAGCATTTGTTGTAGGCTTATCCCCTGCACCCCAATTCATTGTTAAATAAACACGATCTCCCGCATTCAAATGCACAATACAATTGACATTAATCGGTGTGTTTGCAGTTTGAGCAATAATATCCATAAAATTCCCTCTGTTACCTCCAATAATATTGGCAATAGCCGTCCCGTTTTTTGTAATATTTAGGTTAATACCCGTCCATTGAAAAGCACCTGATGGTGCACCACCACTTCCAAAATAGGAATATCCTTCTATTTTATACACTCCCGATTCCAAAATTTGCCAGTAATCTCCTGCATCATTCCATGTTACAGATCCTCCCTGATTGACAATGACATCTCCTACCGAAAATGGAATAATTTGTGGGATACTGTTATTAAAAGCGGTAAATGCAGCTCCTGTATAAGTTACCGTATCAGTAGCTCCCAACGCGGCAATAGTTGCAGTTGTTTTATCGATGAATGTAGCCAGTTCCCATGTCGTTCCAGAGACTGTTCCCTTACTGATAATCATAGCATATCCAGCAGGATTCAGTTTAAAACTGGTAACTCCTGAACCTGTCTGGTTATCAATCAGTTCTGCTCCGCTGGCTGCAACGGTCAGCTGTGCACTACCGGTATTTTTAATATAATATACTCTTCCCAAAATATTTCCCTGTGCAGGTGCTGCCACTGTTGCAGCTGGTAGAGTAAATGTACCTGCTGTGCTTCCATTAAATGCCATATAAAAATCGCCAATCCCCAAAGTAGCCGATGTAGAGGATATTTTATATTGACCGGCAATAGATCCGTTTACTGTTAATGTACTTCCCGGCAGTACTGTATTTATTCCAACTTGAGCGTGAAAAAAACAAGCCAAAAGCAAAAAGAGGCTTAATTGTAAAAGATTAGTTTTCATATTATTTTTTATTTAAAGTTATTAATAAAAGTGTTTACTTTAAAATATTAATAGTTATTATCTTCTAAATTTAAAAATTTAATAACAATTGAAGTTGATAATTAAATTTTATATTGATAAATTTTCTTCCATTTCGATACAGAATTTCTACTGAGCCTGAATTCATTAGCCAATTGTGTATTATTAAGATTATTTTTTTTTTGATAACGAAGCAGCATAAGTATGGATTCTTCATCATAAGATTTCGCATGTTGAGTAATCTCAGATCTTTTTTCTTTCTGTCTTTTTGATATTAAATCATTGAATCTGATAATATCAATGCTTTTCTCCAGTTTCGGAATTGTAATTTCCTTATCTAGTCCTTTAAATTTTAGAAGGTCCTGATAGATTTTTTGATAATTGGGTGTTTTCATAAAATAGTGTTTAATGTTTTCTCAGCCATTTGTAAATTGTAGTTCTCGGGATATTATATTCTTTCATAATTTGAGGTACAGTCTTTTGATTAGTTGTAACCAGACCAACCAGAAATTCTTTTATCTCTCTGGTATAAATATTCTTCCTGAAAATAATCTTATCTCCTGCCTGTTTTATATTTTTATTGTTTTTGGTATTGGAGATCCCATCATACAGTAAAAGATGGTTCACATACACTCTAAAAAAATCATATTCTATCAGTTTACTCCATTTTAGAAGAAAATCTGTATCCATACTTTTTTTCTCATACATTTTAATAATTTCCTCCTCTCCGGTTTTGAAAAAATTACACATTCTCTCCATAGAGACTTTTTTCTGTACTACCTGTTCTCTGATACAATTTCCAATATGTATGTTTTTAAAATCTATATCCATGTTATTGAAGATGTGTTTTTTTTATCATTTTTTCATCTATCTGTAAAGAGTTCTCGCACTGCCTCCTAGATCTATCTCTGTTGGTATCAATTAGATCCAAAATGAGTTTCCTTAATTCCATATCAGCCGCCTTCATAGTTACTGCTTCTTATTAAAAAGCTATATTTTTTAAGGTTTCCAAAAAGACCATACTGTCCCATTGAATACTGCCAACTGATGTTTGATATTATCATATGCAATCATTCCCGCTGAGGGGCTGATTATATTTAAATGCGGACTGTCTACCTTGGGAAGAATCATTGCCTTGTTAGTATCTGTCAATACCAAAATACCTGAGACAGCATCTATGGCGGCATTGGCTCCTATTGCCGTTTTTGCAGAAGCTGTTTCAGTAAGTGGATCTTGTAATGTAGTATCCACAGTTCCTGTCGCATCTATACTTAGGTCAAACCAGCCTCCGTTTTTTCGGTATTTTACTTTTTTATCGGTGGTATCATAGATGATGGTTCCATCCACAGCTCCGGTAACGGAAGCTGCAGAAGTTACCCATGGCAGTAGCAATCCTTTATTGCCTGTTCCAAATTCTAAAGAAACAGAAGTATTGGTAACGGAAGTTCTGCCTACCGCCACCTGTGAAAAAGCACATGCAAAAATAACAGCAAATATTGATATAAATATTTTTTTCATTATTGATTGATTTAAAGTTTTAATAATAAATTGCAGGCAAAGGTTGAATTATAATCTGCTAAGGACAAGTTTGTGTATTGAAACACTGCCAGCTAAATGTAAGTCCATTATCGGTTGTGGTATAGATTTTTAAACAGTCAGCTTCTTCATCATACACCATCATCCCTTCCACAGGAGCAGCAATAGTATTTACCTGGGCTGTTGTCGGAATTCTGTTCACGACAAATCCTTTGGTTTTGGCTTCCAGTGCTGTCCAAGCTCCTTTACGGACCATCGGCCAGTTGCCGTTCTCGGCTCCTGCTCTTCCTAATGCTGTGATACCAGACTTGGTGTCCAGTACTGTTCCGGCTGTTACTGCAGGCTTGTAACAATATGCAAGTACCATTAAACACTGGGGAACCATACCCGAAGTATCCAGAATTGGGGATGAAGCAGGAACGGTAATATTTGAAGCGCTGTTGGTAAAGGCAGGCTGACCTGTACATACTGGATTAACCTGTCCGGGTACATTGGTAATGTCTACTTTTATGGTTGCACTTTGTCCCGGCGCTAATTGTAAATTAGCAATAGTAACCGTTCCGGAACCTGCAGCAGCAGTAATCGTACCTCCCGATCCTCCTGTAATACTGGCGTTAGGAATAGCCGCAACTATTATACTGCTTGGCAGATTATCTGTAAAAGAAATGGTCTGCAAGAGTGCATCCGGTGAAGTATTGGTTACCGTCCAGGTATAGGCAGCGGTACCGCCATCACTAATGACAGATGGAGATATTGTTTTTGTAAGTTTTGGAGGTACGGCTATATCCACAGAGATAAAATAGGAGCCGCTTATCAGGATATCGTTACCTGTGCCCTGCTGTTGAAGGGTTACACTGATAGGAGTCGCTGAAGGAGCTAAAACTCCTGTCGCATCAAAAATATCCGCATCATAATCATAGGATTCAGAGGCACCAAATAAGTGCCCTGCACTAATAGGATTACGTCTTACATAATTGCCTATGGGAACGGCTACTCCATCAGCAAGCACATTATTATTGCTGCCCCAGGCAATCGAACTGTTTAAGGCATCATTGGCAGCGCCTGTCATAGGATCTTTAAGTGCAGTTAATGCAGTAGCAGTCTTCCCAAAATTTAAGAAATCTGAAGCCCCTCTATCTCCATAAGTTCCTGTAACCCCCACAACAGCTTTTACAGTACCAACGGGCGGAACTTTTATGCCCGGAATTATTGTACTGATGGTTGTACTAGTGAAATATTGCCAATTATCAGCTACTGTAACGTTTCTGAATTTTGAATTTGGATTTTTATAGACCACAATGATAGACCAGCCTCCCATATCATATGGAGCAGGAAGAGGATCAGCCAGAAAATAACGCCCTGCAGCTCCACCAGCTGCTGTACTTACATATCCGGCAGCAGGCATCATCGCAGTGATATCCCAAATCATCTGGCCCGTGGGCCAGTCTGATGGGAGCGTAGTCCTATTAGCAATACTGGTTGCCGAAGTTAATGTCGTGTAAGCTGCTGCACCCGGAACTTTTAGCTTTACGGAAGTAAAAGCAGGAGGATCATTAGTAAAGTCATCTTTTTCTATAGATAAATAAGCTTTATCAATAATAGATCCTGCAGGCAGAATCAGATCTGCCGAAGTAGACCGGGTAGTCCCAAAACCTCCGTCTACATCCGGTGTTATCCTTGGTGAGCCTGTATTGCTGGTACTATAGTACCAGGAATTACCAATTATTGTAGCACCTCCCTTTATATCCTGGCTGTAACGTACAACGGTCTGGGACCAGAATAATACTGAACTAAAGAGAAGCAATACCGAAAAGTGGTTTATTAAATAATTGTTTTTTTTCATCATTCGTGTTTTAATTAATTGTTTATAAAAAATTAAT
>NZ_QNFY01000031.1 GCF_003290185.1 Chryseobacterium lathyri
TACTGCTCCTGCAAAAAGAATGGAGATTTCCTGGTGTTTTGTAATTTCATCAAAATCCTTGTTCAGCAGCCGTCTTACAAAATGGGTAATCGTCCAGAATAAAAATAAAATCGTCAGCGCACTGAACAATGCAGACATCGCATTAATTACGATAGAATAATTTTCACCTTTCCCTAAAGCAAAAATGGCTGCCACGGCACCCACAATCTGGAATAAAGCGGCTCCGGGAGCGTGCGTTACTTCAAGTTTTACAGCTGAGGAAATGTACTCGCCGCAGTCCCAGAAACTGAAATTGGGTTCTATGGTCGACAAGTACGTGAAAAATGCAATGACGAAAATCACCCATCCTAAAACGGTGTTCCATTGCCTAAAAGTCCAATTTTTCATAGTATTAAATCAATTACGCGAAAATAAGGCTTTTATACCATTCTGTGGTGTTTTTAACAAAATTTAAAAATTTTGGCGTAGTATTTGCGATTGTACTTCAGCTAAGATTGCAAATCAGAAAATAAATTTTGCTGAATCGCTGGCTTGAAATCAAACAAAAGTTTAGTAATTATTTATTTTTTTGTATTTTTGCGGTCAGATTTTTATTGAAAATAACAAATAATGAGTAATGTTTACGATAATATTCTTGGCCTAATAGGAAATACTCCTATGGTGAAGCTTAATACTGTTACAAAAGATATTCCTGCAACCGTTTATGCCAAGTTAGAATCATATAATCCTGGACATTCCACAAAAGATAGAATAGCACTTCATATTATAGAAAATGCTGAACAAAAAGGTTTATTAAAGGAAGATTCTGTAGTTGTAGAAACTACTTCAGGAAACACCGGATTTTCTATAGCGATGGTCTGTATTATTAAAGGATATAAATGTATTCTGGCGGTAAGCGACAAAACGAAGCCCGAAAAGATTGCCTATTTGAAAGCATTAGGGGCTACGGTATACATTTGTCCTGCCAACGTGGCTGCAGATGATCCCAGATCTTATTATGAAGTAGCTAAAAGAATAGCTTCAGAAACGCCAAATTCAGTTTACATCAATCAATATTTTAATGAATTGAATATTGATGCACACTACCAGACTACCGGTCCTGAAATTTGGGAGCAGACAGAAGGTAAGGTTACCCACCTCTTCGCCTGCACTGGAACGGGTGGAACATTGTCCGGTTCGGGTAAATTTTTAAAAGAAAAAAATCCGGATATCAAGATTATTGGTGTGGATGCTGATGGTTCTATCCTGAAGAGCTACCACGAAACAGGAGAAATCCATAAAGAAGATGTTCATCCTTATCAGATTGAAGGAATGGGGAAAAACTTGATCCCTGCTGCCCTGCTTTTTGATAAAGTAGATGAGTTTGTAAGGGTAAATGATGAAATGTCTGCCTACAGAACCCGAGAAATAGCCCTTAAAGAAGCTATTATGGGAGGATATACCACAGGAGCCGTAACCCAGGCGCTGATTCAGTATGCACAGTCTCACGAGCTTACCAAAGATGATATTATTGTCCTGATCTACCCTGATCACGGATCAAGGTATATTACTAAGGTATACAGTGACAAATGGATGGCCGAACAGGGTTTTGTAAATAACTGCGTACACAATTACGATGAAGTTTTCAAGACAGAATTCATTAAATAGATTTAAATAAACCACGATACAAATCAAGCCTTTTGTGTTTTACAGGAAAGGCTTTTTTACTTAAAATTACGATACAAAATGTTGGATATTTTTGAAAGAATAAAAGAAAATCCAGGACCTCTTGGACAGTTTGCAGATTACGGAGAAGGGTATTTCATTTTCCCGAGATTAGAAGGACCTATCGGCCCTAGAATGCAGTTTCAGGGAAAAGAAGTGATTTTCTGGAGTGCTAATGACTATTTAGGATTATGCAACCACCCTGAAGTGCTGGAAGCTGACGCTAAAGCCGCTGCAGAATATGGGATGTTCTATCCTATGGGAGCCAGGGCAATGTCCGGTGAAACAGAACAACACCTTCAGCTGGAAAGAGAGCTGGCAGATTTTGTACAGAAAGAATCAGCATATTTATTGAATTTCGGCTACCAGGGAATGGTTTCTACTATAGATGCTTTAGTGAGCAGAAACGATGTGATCGTATATGATGTAGATTCGCATGCCTGTATTGTAGACGGTGTAAGACTTCACTCCGGAAAAAGATTTACCTACAGACATAATGATATTGAAAGTCTTGAAAAAAACCTTCAAAGAGCAACCAAAGTAGCAGAAGAAACCGGAGGTGGTATTCTTGTGATTACGGAAGGTGTTTTCGGAATGAGAGGTCAGCAGGGAAAACTTAAAGAGATCTGCGATCTTAAATCTAAATACAGCTTCAGACTTTTAGTAGATGATGCACACGGATTCGGGACTCTTGGAAAAACAGGAGCCGGAGCTGGTGAAGAGCAGGGATGCCAGGATCAGATTGATGTATACTTCTCTACTTTTGCTAAATCTATGGCTGGTTTCGGAGCTTTCCTTGCGGGAAATAAAGAAATCATTAGATACTTGAAATTCAACTTAAGATCTCAGATTTTTGCTAAATCTCTTACCATGCCAATGGTAATCGGAGGTTTAAAAAGACTGGAACTTTTAAGAACCAGACCGGAAATTAAAGCCAAGCTTTGGGAAAATGTAAATAAATTACAAAGCGGACTTAAAGAAAAAGGATTCAATATTGGAGATACAAACACCTGCGTAACACCAGTAATGATGCAGGGAACTCCGGTGGAAGCCACACTTCTTGTAAAAGATTTAAGAGAAAACTACAGGATTTTTACCTCTGTAGTGGTTTACCCGGTTATTCCGAAGGGAATGATCCTGTTGAGATTAATTCCTACCGCTTCCCATACGGATGCAGAAATTAATGAAACATTAGCTGCGTTTGAAGCCATTCATGATAAATTAGTAAGTGGTTACTATAAAGAGCAAGAACAAAAACTTCTGCAGGAGCAGGGTTTAAGTTTTAAGGCGATTTAATGAAAAGATAAAAACCACTGAAAATTTCAGTGGCTTTTTTTTATTACATATTCATCCTATCAAATTTGTGATTAAAAATGAAGTTCAAGGGTTATTTGTTAGGCATACTGTCGTCCGTCTCATTCGGACTGATCCCTATTTTCATCCTGCCGCTGAAGCAGGCCCATTTCTCTATGGATATTACGCTGTTCTATAGATTTTTGTTTTCTGCCTCAATGGTTGGCGGATATCTGCTGTATTCCGGAGAAAGCTTCAGGATCAATAAAAAAGAGGCTTTGATTCTTGCTGTTCTGGGAGTCTGCTATGCCCTTTCTTCAGAATTTTTGTTCATTGGGTATGATTTTCTTACCCCGGGAATTGCCTCTACCGTCCTGTTTATTTATCCGGTTATTGTAGCTTTGATCATGTTTTTCTTTTATAGGGAAAAACTCACAAAACTTTCTATAATCTCTCTGTTTTTAGCTTTTGCAGGGGTTATTGTTTTATGCTTAAAAGAAAATGGTCTGGAGATTAATTTTGCAGGTCTTGGAATTGTGATGCTGAGCTCATTATTTTATGCGCTTTATATGGTGATCGTTAATAAATCTGATCTTAAAGTATCAGGATTCAAGCTCTCATTCTACTCCATGCTTTGTACTTCAGCATTTTTTATGGTAAAAGCTTCCGCTGAAGGTGAATCTTTTGCCATCCCTTCCGTATCCATCTTTTTAAATTTTATTGTTTTTGCTTTTCTCACCACCGTTATTTCAAGTCTGTGTTTGGTGTATGCTATAAAATATATCGGGTCCACGCCAACTGCTATTTTAGGAGCATTGGAACCTGTGGTTGCAGTGATGGTAAGTGTCTCCATGTTTCATGAAAAATTTACGGTAAATCTTCTCATCGGTATTACGCTTATCCTTTTAGGAGTAACCTTTAATGTTATTGCAGACAACAGAAAGTCGAAGCTTACTCAGCTCACATAAAGTGACTGGCTGACAATTAACTGTTCTATAACAATTTTTTATATTATATTTACTCAACAAACTGATGAGCAAATACAATATGCGAATTATTCCAAAGATCGTTTTTTCTCTTATTACAAGAATATTTTTATGTACAGCTTTGTTGTTTTCGGAACCTGTATCATGGCAGTTTAGATTTCTATGCGTGATCGTTTTTTGTATTCCCTGGATAAGATTTTTCATGAATGATTTTGACAGGAAAAATATTGATCTGTATCTTAGGTATAAGCTTCTGTTTCTTACCACCCCTGTTTTATATGCCCTTATCCTTTGGAAATTTTTTGAATGGTATCATTTCAGTTTAATTACCCAGTTAATTTTATTTCTTTTACCGGTAATAGTAAGTTTTTTTATTAAAACGAAAAGTAAAGATATTTCAGGCAACACTCAGAACATCCTACAGACAATGAGTTACTATTGTATTCCGTTCTTTTTAGCGGTCAATATATCTTTTGATTTTTCCAAACCATCATCGAAAGAATATTTTATTACCGATAAAGCCAGTCCTATAGAAGAAAAATGGGATTCAGAAGGTTACTATAAAATTACGAACTATCAGTTTAAGGTTATTCCAAAAGAAAAAATGAATACTATTGAAGTTAAGAAATATAACATTCCTGCCAAATATAAAAACAATTATGAATATTTGAATTCATACTATTTAAAAGAATCTCCAAAACCTCTTACCATATATGTAAACCGCAAAACGTATCATAAATTTGGAAAAGGAAATTATCTTGATATTGAAACCTACTCCGGATTATTTGGGATAGAATGGACCTATTATCATTGGAAACTTAAGCACTAATCACTAGGGTTTATAAAGAATTAAAAAATACTTTTAAACTTTCCTGCTTAGCTTTTTCATTTTAGATGAATTTAAAATAACTTTGCAAAAATTTCCTGTTTGAAAGATCTTCTTCTCATTACTCCGCCTTTTACCCAGCTCAATACTCCTTATCCGGCAACAGCTTATATAAAAGGCTTTCTGAATACCAAAAATATTTCCAGCTACCAAGCCGATCTGGGACTTGATGTTATTTTGGAGTTATTTTCGAAAAACGGACTTGAGAAAATTTTCAGCACAAAAATCAATCATCAGGAACTCTCAGAAAATTCACAACGGATTTATGCATTACGGGAAGAGTATTTAAGAACAATAGATCAGGTGATTCCTTTTTTACAGGGAAAAACCCCTACGCTGGCCAGACAGATCTGCAGCATGAATTTTCTGCCGGAAGCCTCCCGTTTCAACCAGCTGGATGATATGGATTTTGCATTTGGCAATATGGGGCTTCAGGATAAGGCGAAGCATCTGGCTACCCTATATTTAGAAGATCTTTCAGATTATATTATTGAAAATATTGATTCGGATTTCGGATTCAGCAGATATGCAGAACGTCTCGGAAAAAGTGCCAATTCTTTTGATGAGCTGTATTCAAAACTGTCAAATAATCCAACCTTTATTGACAGCTTTACCCTTAAAATTCTTCAGGAAAAATTAGAATTAGTTCAGCCAAAATTGGTATGCTTTTCAATCCCGTTTCCAGGAAATCTGTATGCCGGATTCAAATGTGCCCAGTTCATTAAAAAAAACTATCCCCACATTAAAACTGCGATGGGTGGCGGTTTCCCCAATACCGAATTGCGGGAAGTAAAAGATCAGAGAGTTTTTGAATTTTTTGATTTTATCACTCTTGATGATGGTGAGCTTCCTCTCGAGCTTCTTTACAACAACTTGCATATTTCAGAAGAAACCGCAGAGTACAAGAGAACATTTTTAATTGAAAATCAAGAGGTTACTTATAAAAATAATTCTAAAAGACACGATTATAAGCAGGCAGATATCGGTACACCAGATTATACAGATTTAAAATTAGACCAGTATATTTCAGTGATTGAAATTGCCAACCCAATGCACAGTTTATGGAGTGACGGAAGATGGAATAAACTGACCATGGCCCACGGATGCTACTGGGGAAAATGTACATTCTGCGATATTTCTCTGGACTATATCAAAATCTACGAGCCTATTTCCGCTAAAATTTTAGTGGACAGAATGGAGGAGCTCATTAAAACAACAGGTGAAACGGGATTCCATTTTGTGGATGAAGCTGCACCACCGGCATTGATGCGGGAAGTTGCATTGGAAATTCTTCGCAGAAATCTTGTGGTTACCTGGTGGACCAATATCCGGTTTGAGAAAAGTTTCACCCGTGATTTATGTTATCTGTTAAAACTTTCGGGATGCGTTGCCGTTTCCGGAGGGCTGGAAGTGGCCAGCGACCGGTTGCTACAATTGATAGATAAAGGTATTTCTGTAGAGCAAGTTGCAAAGGTAACAAGAAATTTCACGGAAGCCGGAATCATGATTCACGCTTATCTGATGTATGGCTACCCTACTCAGACTGTCCAGGAAACAGTAGACTCTTTGGAAATGGTAAGGCAGATGTTTGAGATGGGAATTCTCCAAAGTGCTTTCTGGCATCAGTTTGCTATGACAGCGCATTCACCTGTCGGAATAAATCCTGAGGAATTTGGAGTGACTCCTCTGAAGCAGAAAATTCTGTTTGCCAACAATGATATTGATTTTAAGGATAAAACCGGAATCGATCACAGCCAGTTCAGCTTTGGATTGAAAAAATCTCTTTTTAATTATATGCACGGAATCAATTTTGAATTTCCGCTTCAAGAATGGTTTGATTTTAAAATTCCTAAAACAACAGTTCATCCTGATTATATTCATGACTGCCTTCTGGATGATACCCAATTCGGCTTTAAAGGCAACTCTAAGGTTGTTTTCCTGACTAAAAACGTAATCGCTGAGAATCGCATAAAAAATAAAAAGAAATACTCCGGTGCATATACGCTTCTTACATTCCATTTAAAAACCAACATTGTAAAGATAGATCTGGAGCAGGATAAAGCAGAATGGCTGATGAAAGTGCTGGAAGAAAATTCTATAGAAAACCCTAAAAAAGTTACAGCTCAACAGCTTAAGAATCAGTTTGAAGAAAATTTTGAAGATTTTGAATTATTCTGGTTTTCAAAACCAATTCAGCAGCTTAAAGATAATGGTGTGATTTTGAGTTTATAAATATTCATTAGAAAGCCTTATTTGTCAAAAAATAACAAATAAGGCATAAGATATAATAAATATTTGTGCTTAATTGGTAGAACGTACCTGCTCTATTCTAAGAAAGGCTTTTGTTGTCGTACAAGTACCTCCAGGACAATTTGTTGCATTTGCAGGCCCAAAATTTGCAGCTCCCATCATAAATGTTAAAATATACATAGTTTGATCTGATGCACTAGTAGTTGTCCAGGTATATCGTCTGTATTCCGGAGAACCAAAATAAATATCCGGATCTCCCCATGCATCAGTAATAGCTCCTCCCATACTTGTACCACTTCCTCCTCCGTTTCCATACCAAACACCTTGCGCCGGAAATGTCATCCCATTATTACCATATACAATCTGGCCATTTGTTACATATTCAGTTGCACCATTCCACATAATAGTTGGAGTACCGGTGTTACTTCTTATCTGTAAATCTGCTAGATCAAATCCGTTATTGGGAGGAGTATTAGAAACGACCACTCTTACCGAAAATTTTCCATCAGGGGAAGTCAGAATTCTATCATAACCTGTTGAAGGATCGTTGGTTAATTTTAGTGGTCCTATAGTTGCTGCAATTTTTATTTCTGCAATATCTTGTCCTCCTACTGTAGCATTGCAACTTCCCGTATAAAATGGTACTGTGGTGCTGTTAATAGGTATTGTAGTAGTTGTAGGAGAAGTAATGGTAGGCGTTCCTGATACAATAAATATGAGTTCTCCAGCTCCGATTGCTAATTTTCCTGCCTGTAATTGAAAACTTAATCCATTTACTGTAACAGGACTACCTCCAGGATAGGCTCCTCCATTTCCTCCAACATATGAAACCTTCAAAATACCCGTGAAAGGGACTCCTGTCGTATACATTGATGGACTTAATATTGCAGTTGTACAGTCTATATTGGAAACAGAGGGAGCTACAGAAGTAGAATTATCTATAATTCTCCACTCTGATCCATTCCAAAAATAATATCCTTTAGAAAGAGTGGTTCCGCTATTGTAAACCAATAAACCAGCAGCTTGTCCCAATGCTCCATCCAGATCCATCGTTGATGAAGTAAGATTAATTCTTGGTGCTAAAAATCCTTTATTGGATGAGACTACATCTAATACAGAAGAAGCGTCTGGACTTACAGTATTTATTCCTACATGTTGTGCAGAAATTAAAGAAACCGTAAAAATGGCAGTTGAAATAAATATTTTTCTCATTGTAAATTTGTATTATTTATTAAGTTAAAAATTATAGAATTACATTATGACTGATATTTTAGCTTTTGTTTTGTAAAACTATAGTAAAGTTTGGAATAAAAATGCTCATCTATAAGCGTAATACAGGTAATCATTTAACACTTATATTCCTATAAATCAACCTGATAAAAAATACATTTAAGTAATACTGAATAAATGAATAAAATAAATCCTATTTTAGTGTTTTAAAATGAGTTAAATACTGTTAATTTGTATTAAAATAGAAATAACTATGATCAAGTCTGATATATATAAAAAATCCGTAATAAATTTTATATATTCATACATTATAATTGGATTTGGTCTTCTTAGTTTATTTTGGCATATAAAATTGGAATATTATATACTAATTTTCTCACTTTTATCAATTATAGTAAATATTGTAATTTTAATATTCATATATAATCTTGAGTATAATAT
>NZ_QNFY01000032.1 GCF_003290185.1 Chryseobacterium lathyri
ATATTGAACAATCAAATTGAGAATAATTAATTCAGAGCAGTTTAACATTAATTTCCGAAAACGGAAATATGTGATAGATAAAAATATATATTATGATATTGAATTTGTTATATTTAGTTATAAAAGGTCTACGTAGCTAATACGTATTACAATTTTAATAAAAATCTGTTTTTTTTATAATTTTGCATTGTTAGAGTTATCCTTATTCATATCGTAAAAAATAAATGAAAATGAGTTTTCTTCTTTTAATGAGTAGAAAGTAAAAGCAATTGCTTTATAATAAAATGGAGAAAATAATCTAATTTGATCACAATTTTGCATTACTACATTTTTTTGAGCGATAATAGAATTCTTTAAAATTATTGATGATTATTACATTTAAATAAAAACATTATGAAAAAAAAAATTACGTTAATCATTTTAGGTTTTCTTGCGTTGGGCCTAAAATTAAAGGCCCAAGTAGGTATCAACACATCTACTCCATTTAGTACATTAGTCGTTGAAGGTTCATATGAAGGAGCATATAAAAACATCATATCTAATACGACTTTATCTATTCAAGATCAGTATGTTGCAGTAAATGGAACTTCACCTATAACCGTGACACTACCTGATGGAACAGTAAGCAATTCTTTCTCAGGTAGGGTGTACCGTATTAAAAACAATTCTACCCAGGATCTCACTTTAACTGGATTTGGTGGATTACAACTCATAAAGTTATCTGCGACTAATAATTCCCCATCTTACGTGATCAAGCCCGGATATTATGTTGAAGTTATAAAAAATGACTTATCCAGCTCTGCTGGTCCTCTATGGGATCTTTCTTTTTTAGGAGCGATTTTAACAACAAACGTACAGCCTCTAACTTATGTAAGAAACACAGTAAGTCCCATTGATGGGAGTACTCCAACCAACTCTATCACTACTATTGGAAATATCAGTCTGAGGTTCAATGGAACTTCTTCCAACGCTGCTAATATGGAATATAATCTTTCTGTTGCCAATCATGTAACTGTTTTATATCATAAAGCAGGAAGTGGCGGAGCTTCTTTAGAGCAATGGGGAAGACAGGCTTCTTTGGCTAATACTTGGTACAGTTTCAATGGTGAGAATGGAAGTGCTACAAGAGATATAAATCCAGGCAACAGGGATATAGGGTATGCAATTATAATACTCCATAATACGAAAGAGGTCTATAGAGTAACAGCAAATGTAAATGGCGATATTGCTTCATCTGGTGGTGTCCCAGCGGCAGCATCTTCGGTAACTTTATTTGTAGAGAAATTAGACTAATACCAAAACTTCATTGTAAGTCGTTATATATTTTTAAGCCTTTGGTAATAAATTTTAACCAATATAATATCTCTTATATATTTTAGGTGAGAGAATTACTTTCTTTTCCATATAAAGTTTCAAAATTTTACATCTCAATCAATTGATCCTGCTTCTTTAAAGAGGCAGGAGCTTTTGTACAAGGATGATAAACATTGCCTGATCGTATAATCATTCATTCTGAAACTAAAATGGAAAATCATTAACTTTATAAATTCCCTCAATGATGAAATTCCAAAAGTATTTATTTCTTTTAATACCCTCTTTATTCCTCGGGCAAGGTAGGTCTGAGAAAATAAAAAAAATAGACAGCCTTCTAAGCATATCAAATAATCTGTCATATGGTCATTCTGCCCAATCAATAAGAATTGCACAACAATCAATAAAATTAGCTAGAGAAGAGAATTATTATCAGGGAATTGCTGAAGGATATAATATCATTGCCTACACACTATTTTATTTGAGAATGCTTAAAGAAAGCTATTATTATGCTGAAAAAGGAGAAGAATATGTTTATAACAACGATTACGTCCAGCAGGCAGATGTAAAATCTATTATCGGTAATATTTATATGGAGCTGGGATTGTACGGTAAGGCTGAAAAGGAGTTCAGAAAGAAATTATTTTGGTCCAATAAAATTCAGGATGAAAATACAAAATCAAAAAAAATATATAGTACATATTTCCAGCTTGGACTTTTTCATGAATCCAATGGGAGCCTCGATTCCAGTAATCATTATTATAAGAAATGTTTATTGTTGAGCTATAGTGTATCAGGTATACAGAATAATCACAGCGATGTGTACACAGGGATTGGGTTGAATTTTATGAAGAAAAAGAGGTTGGATTCAGCGGAATTTTATATTAACAAGGCGTTCATAGAATTAAGAAATAGCAATGGTCCAATTGAAGACCATCCTCTTTATGCAATGGGAATGCTTAAACTTGAGAAAAGACAATATGAAAAAGCTTTATACTTTTTTTTTGAGGCTGTTTCAGAAAAGAAAAAGATTAATCCTCATGCGGACGTAAGCTATTTGTACCAAAGCATTGCAAAAGCTTATTCGGGAATGCATGATGTAGAGAAGGAAAAAGAATATTTAGTCAGAAGTATAAAACAGAAAGATAGCATTGAAACAGAAAGAAACAAATCTGTTCAATATGTTATGAATCACCTTCTTAATAGTGAACATCAGGATAATGAAAATAGAAAACATAATTTTTTTTTGATGGGAATTATATCTTTTATTTTGATATCTGTTGCTGCATGTATACTGTATAAAATGGTTAGAAATGATAAAAATATAAAAGAAGAAGAGTTGTTGAAGCAAAAACAAATAGTAGCAATTAAAGAAGCAGAAGCAAAGGAAATGCAAAAAAAGATAAACGAATCATTTGAGGAAGTGGTTCTTTTGGCTAAAGAAAATCATCCCGAATTTTTTACCCGTTTTCAAGAGGTTTACCCGAAGTTTGTAGGCAGGTTACTTTTGCTTTCTCCTGACTTGAAAGCTTCAGAACTTACATTTTGTGCCTTTTTATTTCTTAATTTTTCAACCAAAGATATTGCTGAATTTACATTTACTTCATCCAGAACGGTACAGACCCGGAAATATCATATTCGTAAGAAATTTAATATTCCTGCAGGTACTGATACTTACATATGGATCCAAAGTATTGTAAGTTCTGATCAATAATTTTAAATTGAAGACTAGTTTTTATATTTTTTTAAGATTTACGTATCTAATACGTAGTAATTTGCAGCAAGGGTATTAAGAATATTTTGTCCTTTTGTAGGGAACTAAAAAAAACAAGTAATGAACAAATTATTTTTATTATCCCTGTGGTTTTTTTCCGCATGAGAATTAATGACAAACTCCTAAACTATTCTGTATATTCCGTCAAAAATGTTGAAAGGTACAGAAACATTGACGGATTATTGATTCTAGAGTGAACAGGGAAGGGTACGCATATCGGTAGTAGATATTCAATAATCCGAACTAGTAGATATAAATAAAGATTCTAAAATCCACATATGATGAAAAGCATATTTGTAAAATGCTTTAAGAGAAGCCGATTTCCCTATTGGCTTCTCTTCCTTCCAATCATATTTAATTTCATAATAAATTTGCTTACTAAATGATATTTATTTAAACCAGTAAATACATTTTGCCAACACAATAGTAATTATAACAGTAGCTAAGTTTGCAAAATATGAAATAAAACTTTAAAGGTCATTGACAATTAATGAGTAAACTTTTACTTGCTTTTTTTGATACATTACAAATAATACAAAATGTAAACCTTTGAGCTCCAGATGTGGAGCCTTACCTTATCAACTTGAGATGAATTTTAAAAAAATCCATATAGGTGCTTTGATCAAGCAACGTGTTACAGAAAACGATGTACAAATATCCCGCATTTGTAGCTTTTTTAAATGTTCGGAAGAAAAAATAGTGAAAATGTATGAGACAGAAAGCCTGGATTCGAAATTACTCTTGAAGTGGAGTAAATTACTTGGATATGATTTTTTCAGGATCTACTCCCAACACCTCATTCTGTTTGCACCTCAAGATGGCGTCAGTTTTAATAGACCAACAGGAAAGGAAAAGGAAAAGTCAAAGATGCCTCAGTTTAGAAAAAATATCTATACCAAAGAACTAATTGATTTTATATTAGAGCTATTGGAAAATGAAGAAAAAACTAAACTGCAAATTATAAATGAGTATAAAATTCCTAAAACCACATTATATAAATGGATCAGCAAATACAAAGATCTAAATACTTAACAAAGCCTAAAGAAATGCAAAAATCAAACATTAATTACAGGCAAAATATATTTGGATATTCTAGAGAAAAAAATTCCTGATAAAAAACAGGTATGTCAGCCTGTCCTTGAAAAAGAAAAACTTTCTTCTCTTGACATTATTGAGCTTAATACAAAAATATTTGGATATACTAACAAGAAAGCTATGTCACTTAATCAAAAGTTCCGATCCTACGGTAAATCAGATATTTTACTAATTTTGGATTACCAAAAAGCACATCATCTGAACAATAGTCAATTAGCCTGTCATTTTAAACTGAGTCGAGGTACAGTGGCAAGATGGAAGAAAATTTATATTGTTAACCTTTATAAGTAATGGAAGCTTCAAATTACAGATAGTTAATTGTATGTAATCATGATGCTCTTAGAACAATCTGCTTACTTTATTAACCCACTGTGCATTATGATAGAAAAAATAAAGTTTTTCATTTGAGTATTAATCAGTAAGCTGTTTTTATCTTAAAATATTTATGATGTACAATTTGATAGTAATTATGAAAAGAATTTTTGAAATTTTTCGAAATATTTAGATTATCAATGCAGAACTCAAAAATTAAGTGATTTAGCATTAATAAGTTTAACCGCAGTATATATGAGAATCGACAGCGAAATCATTTATTTAGAATTTTGCCAGAGTTCTTTCAGCAAAATTGAGAGAGCGGTTTACAACTGTCGAAGAAGAAGGCTGATAAATGTTACCAATAAATGGAAAAGGATTGTAGATTTTTCACGAAACAAAAAAGTTTGAGCTAAATTATAAAGCCACAAAAAATAAATTTCAATAGGTACAATAAGCTTTTATTCAATTATTATTACAAAGGGTGTTTCCCTTAACAATATACCATTTCCAATTTATTTTTTTAGAACAATCTTTTTAATATTTCTAGTGAAATATTGCATGTAAGGATTAAGGATTATATCCAAGTTTTTTCAATGTCTCATTTCTCAATTATACAGATGAAGTAGACATTCCAATATAAAATGAATCGGATGACTAAGGTTTCCAACTTTGGAACACAATGGCGAGAGCTCTTTTCAAAATAGTCCCATTTTATTTTTTCTGAAAAGTAAAACAAGTTCGTGATGCCTTCAGTTGTTTACCTTGAAAGGAGTAATTCCTTTTTACTGTATTGATAATCAGGTTTTTATAAAATACGTATATATTACGTATTCTTATTTTGTTTTAATTTGAGGGTTTTTATTTCTTTTGTAGAGAGATGTTAACTAAGATGAAAATTTGCAATGATGAAAAAGTTAAAAAAATTGACATCAATTCTAATGTATAAAATAAAATATTAGTAACAAAAACAGTTTTTTGCTACTATTAAAAATATTTGAGACAAGCTATCTTTTTTTGCCGAGACTAATTTACAAAATTACTAAAACAAAATATTTAAAGTTATGAAGAAAATTTTCTTTTATGGAGCAATGCTATGTTCCCTTTCATTAGCTGCACAAAAGCAGCAGAAAATTTGCGGTTTTGATCAGGAGTTACAATTGCAGGAGAGAACAATTCCTGGAGTAAGACAGATTTTTGATAAAGTTATCAAGAATATAGAAGCTGAAAGAAAGGCAGATCCTTTATCAGCTGCTAAAGGAATGGTGAATGGTGCCTATGAAATTCCTGTAGTAGTTCATGTCATTGAAGGTAATAACCCTACGTTCACTAGAACAGATACTCAGATTCAGCAATGGCTGGATAAAGCTAACCAGATGTATGCCGGAACTTATGCCTGGCCTGCTAATGGAGTGCCGGCAGATTTTGTAACATCAGCAGTATTCCCTATTAGATTGGTTTTGGCTAAAAGAGATCCGAACTGTAATGCGACTACTGGTATTGTGAGATATAATGGCGGTACATTAAGTGGATATAATACATCCGGAATGGCTTATCAAACAGCGAGTGGTGCTTCTAGAGATGCTATTAAAGGTTTGGCTCCACATTGGCCGGAGGCTTCTTATTTTAATATTTATTTAATTACCACATTTGATGGGGACACAACTCCTAGCTCAGGCTTGTTGGGATTTGCTGCATCCCCAGTAACCTAGATTCTAATTACGAATCCTTTATGAAAACAGGAGTTGTAACTAATCCCCACGACACAACATTTGCTCACGAATTTGGACATGCTATGGGATTATATCATACTTTCCAGAATGGTAGATACGATGCTGTTCCTGGAGATGCAGATTATTGTCCGCCTACCACCGGAGTTTGTGCTGATGATGATGATCAGGTTTGTGATACTGAAAGATCTGGAAGCGGTTACTCCGCATGGCCAGTTCCTTCAAACTCTACAGTTAACTCTTGTACCGGTTCAAACTATCAGGGTGTTCAGTATAATATGATGAATTATTCCAATTCTGTTGCTCAGAAATTTACAGCAGGGCAAGGGGATAGGATTAATGCTTCCTTTATGTTAATCAGAAGCAGTCTTACAACTTCAAAAGCGGGTACAGCTCTACCTTCTACCCCGGTGTCGTCAGTTGTTCCGGCTGTAGCTTGTACACCAGCAGGTTTAGCGAATCCTGGAGATGATTTGAGAGGTCCGGTTTCTGTAAAATTAGGACAAATAGATAATGAGTCTCCCGGATATTGGCAGGGACATACATTGTATTATGTAGATTATACTACAAAGGCGTGCTCCATGAATATATATACAACATTAGTTGTTAACCAACCACAAACTATTGATGTGGGTATTTTGGGAGACCCTCAGTTTGTGCGTGTTTGGATAGACTATAATAACAATGGCACTTTTGAAGCAAGTGAATTGGTAGCTTCTGGTGATAATGTGGCAATTGGCGCAGATCATAAAGGAACATTTACCGGAACATTTACACCTCAGGCTACTGCAATATTAAACACACCATTAAGAATGAGGGTTCTTGCTGATGCTGGATCACCTAGCGCATATGCACCGTGTGGTCAGCTTGGATATGGTCAGGCAGAAGATTATTCTGTAATGTTGGTAACTAATCTTGTTACAAGTGAAGTGAAGACCGATAATAATGATCTTGTGATTTATCCTAACCCGGTTGCAACAGGTGATAAAGTATTTATCAAAGCTAAGAATGGTAAGAATTTAAAAGTTTCTATTTCTGATATGTCGGGAAGGTTAGTGGCAAGACCTTCTATATCTGATGAAGGAAACGGAATCTACAAAATAAACCAACAGCTTGAAAAAGGAGTTTATATACTTTTAATTAATGATGGGAAAAATAAATATGAGTCTAAACTCATTAAAGAATAATATTTTTAAATTAAGAGCCTGTTTAAAAAAGTATAAAAATTTTTGTTAGGCGGTTTTCAGAAGTTGGATATTTGAAAAAAAAAAATGCAATACCCAACTGATCTGACTGAAA
>NZ_QNFY01000033.1 GCF_003290185.1 Chryseobacterium lathyri
CAGTAGCGCAGAAGAGCTTTTAGATAAGCGATAGGTATTTAAAAAAGCTTACAGGAATCAGGAGAAAAAGCTTAGCAATATTTTAATAAATAAAAGTTGTGGGTTTTAATTTTTTTTGTATCTTTGCAGTCCGGTTAAACGGGGCGCAGGAGTGAGTACAGATTGGAGTGTCAGAAGGGGTTAAGGTTACTTAAAAAACTTTAAAATTTTCCTTTGAAACATTTGGCTGGTTAGAAATAAATAATTACTTTTGCAACCGCAAATAAGGAACAGAACGACAGAAAAGCTTCTTTATATATTGCGGAAAGAAAAAAGATCATTGACATACAATATACAACCAAGTAAGAAAAAAACTAAAGCGTAAAAAAACTTTGAGTGGGTCAGGAAAAACATACAATGGAGAGTTTGATCCTGGCTCAGGATGAACGCTAGCGGGAGGCCTAACACATGCAAGCCGAGCGGTAGAGATTCTTCGGAATCTTGAGAGCGGCGCACGGGTGCGGAACACGTGTGCAACCTGCCTTTGTCAGGGGAATAGCCTTTCGAAAGGAAGATTAATGCCCCATAATATATTAAATGGCATCATTTGATATTGAAAACTCCGGTGGATAAAGATGGGCACGCGCAGGATTAGATAGTTGGTAGGGTAACGGCCTACCAAGTCAACGATCCTTAGGGGGCCTGAGAGGGTGATCCCCCACACTGGTACTGAGACACGGACCAGACTCCTACGGGAGGCAGCAGTGAGGAATATTGGACAATGGGTGAGAGCCTGATCCAGCCATCCCGCGTGAAGGACGACGGCCCTATGGGTTGTAAACTTCTTTTGTACAGGGATAAACCTTTCCACGTGTGGGAAGCTGAAGGTACTGTACGAATAAGCACCGGCTAACTCCGTGCCAGCAGCCGCGGTAATACGGAGGGTGCAAGCGTTATCCGGATTTATTGGGTTTAAAGGGTCCGTAGGCGGACTCGTAAGTCAGTGGTGAAATCTCACAGCTTAACTGTGAAACTGCCATTGATACTGCGGGTCTTGAGTGTTGTTGAAGTAGCTGGAATAAGTAGTGTAGCGGTGAAATGCATAGATATTACTTAGAACACCAATTGCGAAGGCAGGTTACTAAGCAACAACTGACGCTGATGGACGAAAGCGTGGGGAGCGAACAGGATTAGATACCCTGGTAGTCCACGCCGTAAACGATGCTAACTCGTTTTTGGTTTTTCGGAATCAGAGACTAAGCGAAAGTGATAAGTTAGCCACCTGGGGAGTACGTTCGCAAGAATGAAACTCAAAGGAATTGACGGGGGCCCGCACAAGCGGTGGATTATGTGGTTTAATTCGATGATACGCGAGGAACCTTACCAAGGCTTAAATGGGAATTGATTGGTTTAGAAATAGACCGTCCTTCGGGCAATTTTCAAGGTGCTGCATGGTTGTCGTCAGCTCGTGCCGTGAGGTGTTAGGTTAAGTCCTGCAACGAGCGCAACCCCTGTCACTAGTTGCCATCATTCAGTTGGGGACTCTAGTGAGACTGCCTACGCAAGTAGAGAGGAAGGTGGGGATGACGTCAAATCATCACGGCCCTTACGCCTTGGGCCACACACGTAATACAATGGCCGGTACAGAGGGCAGCTACACAGCGATGTGATGCAAATCTCGAAAGCCGGTCTCAGTTCGGATTGGAGTCTGCAACTCGACTCTATGAAGCTGGAATCGCTAGTAATCGCGCATCAGCCATGGCGCGGTGAATACGTTCCCGGGCCTTGTACACACCGCCCGTCAAGCCATGGAAGTCTGGGGTACCTGAAGTCGGTGACCGTAACAGGAGCTGCCTAGGGTAAAACAGGTAACTAGGGCTAAGTCGTAACAAGGTAGCCGTACCGGAAGGTGCGGCTGGAACATCTCATTTTAGAGCGTTGAAGAACGTTAAACAAAATTAGGTACTTCGGTACCATTGATTCTGCTTAAAGTAAAGCTTTAGTTTTTTATTTGGTTGCTATATAATATAAAAATACAAAACCCACTAGAAATTAGTATCAGAGGGAGGGATTTAGAAAAAGAAGTTAGAAATTAGAAGTTAGAGATTAGTCTAACCTCTAGTGTCTAAAATCTAACATCTAAAACAAAGTCTCGTAGCTCAGCTGGTTAGAGCGCTACACTGATAATGTAGAGGTCGGCAGTTCGAGCCTGCCCGAGACTACTAATTGAAATAGAGGTTAGAACCTAGAAATTAGAAGTTAGTTTTTTACTAATCTCTAACTTCTAACTACTAACATCTGACTAGAGGGGAATTAGCTCAGCTGGCTAGAGCGCCTGCCTTGCACGCAGGAGGTCAAGGGTTCGACTCCCTTATTCTCCACAGTTTTGGAAGCTTGATTTAAAAGTTACGGATGGAGCCAAAAACAACATCTGTTCATCAAGCTGAAAGAAAGATATTAAGATCATTGACATTAACGGTAAAGACATCACAAAGAGAAAACCGAGCGCATAAAAGCGCTTGAGTAACCAAAAATAGGAAAGAAATCGTTAAGGGCGTATGGCGGATGCCTAGGCTTTCAGAGGCGAAGAAGGACGCGGTAAGCTGCGAAAAGCTGCGGGGATCGGCACACACGAATTGATCCGCAGATGTCCGAATGGGGCAACCCAATACATTGAAGATGTATTACTCTAAATTTATTTAGAGAGCAAACCCGGAGAACTGAAACATCTAAGTACCCGGAGGAAAAGAAATCGAAGAGATTCCGTAAGTAGCGGCGAGCGAAAGCGGATTAGCCCAAAAGTCTTTATATGTTTAAAAGAATGTTCTGGAAAGAACAGCCATAGAGGGTGATAGCCCCGTATTTGAAAGGCATATTTTGATGATAAATGAGTAGGGCGGGACACGTGAAATCCTGTCTGAATATGGGGGGACCATCCTCCAAGGCTAAATACTCCTGAAAGACCGATAGTGAACAAGTACTGTGAAGGAAAGGTGAAAAGCACTTCGAATAGAAGGGTGAAATAGAACCTGAAACCGTACGCCTACAAGCGGTCGGAGCCCACAAGTTGGGTGACGGCGTGCCTTTTGCATAATGAGCCTACGAGTTAATTTTACTAGCGAGGTTAAGGACTTCAGGTCCGGAGCCGGAGCGAAAGCGAGTCTGAATAGGGCGCTTAGTTAGTAGGATTAGACGCGAAACCTTGTGATCTACCCATGGGCAGGTTGAAGCTCTGGTAACACAGAGTGGAGGACCGAACCGGTTGACGTTGAAAAGTCTTCGGATGACCTGTGGGTAGGGGTGAAAGGCCAATCAAACTGGGAGATAGCTCGTACTCTCCGAAATGCATTTAGGTGCAGCGTCGATGTTAAGTTTATTAGAGGTAGAGCTACTGATTGGATGCGGGGGTTTCACCACCTACCAATTCCTGACAAACTCCGAATGCTAATAAATGTTCGTCGGCAGTGAGGGCATGGGTGCTAAGGTCCATGTCCGAGAGGGAAAGAACCCAGACCAACAGCTAAGGTCCCCAAATATATGTTAAGTTGAAGCAACGCGGTTGGACTGCATTGACAGCTAGGATGTTGGCTTGGAAGCAGCCATTCATTTAAAGAGTGCGTAACAGCTCACTAGTCGAGCGGTCCGGCATGGATAATAATCGGGCATAAACATATTACCGAAGCTATGGATTTATACCTTCTGGGTATATCTGGTAGGAGAGCATTCTGTTTGCGCCGAAGCAGTATCGTGAGGTATTGTGGAGCGGACAGAAAAGAAAATGTAGGCATAAGTAACGATAAAGGGGGCGAGAAACCCCCTCACCGAAAGACTAAGGTTTCCTCAGCCATGCTAATCAGCTGAGGGTTAGTCGGGACCTAACGCGAACCCGAAAGGGGTAGTGGATGGACAATGGGTTAATATTCCCATACTTGCTCACACTAAAAAGGGGACGGAGTGCCGTACCTGCTGGAGACTGACGGAATAGTCAAGGCCTAGCTTTCGGGCGAAGCTGCTGCAGGGAAAGTGCTTCCAAGAAAAGCCGAAGTGAAGCAACCCGTACCAAAACCGACACAGGTAGTCGAGGAGAGAATCCTAAGGTGCTCGAGTGAGTCGTGGCTAAGGAACTAGGCAAAATAGTCTCGTAACTTCGGAAGAAGAGACGCCATCAGCAATGGTGGCCGCAGTGAAGAGGCCCAGGCGACTGTTTATCAAAAACACAGGACTCTGCTAAATCGAAAGATGCTGTATAGGGTCTGACACCTGCCCGGTGCTGGAAGGTTAAGGAAGGGCGTTAGCGTAAGCGAAGCGTTTGACTGAAGCCCCAGTAAACGGCGGCCGTAACTATAACGGTCCTAAGGTAGCGAAATTCCTTGTCGGGTAAGTTCCGACCTGCACGAATGGTGTAACGATCTGGGCACTGTCTCAGCCACGAGCTCGGTGAAATTGTAGTATCGGTGAAGATGCCGATTACCCGCAATGGGACGAAAAGACCCTGTGAACCTTTACTATAACTTCGTATTGACTTTGAGTAAGTAATGTGTAGGATAGGTGGGAGGCTTTGAAGCCGGCACGCTAGTGTTGGTGGAGCCAACGTTGAAATACCACCCTTTACTTACTTGGAGCCTAACTTCTTTTAGAAGGACATTGCGTGGTGGGTAGTTTGACTGGGGTGGTCGCCTCCAAAAGAGTAACGGAGGCTTTCAAAGGTACCCTCAGCACGCTTGGTAACCGTGCGTAGAGTGTAATGGCATAAGGGTGCTTGACTGTGAGACCAACAAGTCGATCAGGTGCGAAAGCAGGACATAGTGATCCGGTGGTTCCGTATGGAAGGGCCATCGCTCATAGGATAAAAGGTACTCCGGGGATAACAGGCTAGTCTCCCCCAAGAGCTCACATCGACGGGGAGGTTCGGCACCTCGATGTCGGCTCGTCACATCCTGGGGCTGGAGAAGGTCCCAAGGGTTGGGCTGTTCGCCCATTAAAGTGGCACGCGAGCTGGGTTCAGAACGTCGTGAGACAGTTCGGTCTCTATCTATTGCGGGCGTTAGATGTTTGAGAGGGCTTGATTCTAGTACGAGAGGACCGAATTGAACAAACCTCTGGTGTATCAGTTGTACCGCCAGGTGCACCGCTGAGTAGCTACGTTTGGAAGAGATAAGCACTGAAAGCATATAAGTGCGAAACTCGCCTCAAGATGAGACATCTTTTAAGGGTCGTTGGAGATGACGACGTTGATAGGCTACAGGTGTAAAGGCAGTAATGTCATAGCCGAGTAGTACTAATTACCCGTAGATTTATAGCCTATGGTTGCTATATCAATATAATAAAATTATACAAGCCTTTTATGCGCAGTCAAGGTTTTGTCTTTGTGAACGTTTTTATCGATAAAAATCAGAAGTTAGATACTAGATATTAGAAGTTAGTTTTTACTAATCTCTAATCTTCTAACCACTAACCTCTTATATACCTTCTTTAGGGTGGTTTTAGCGGTGGGGCTCACCTGTTCCCATTCCGAACACAGAAGTTAAGCCCACCAGCGCCGATGGTACTGCGAAAGCGGGAGAGTAGGCCGCCGCCAGTTTTTATTAAAAGTCTCATACAACACAGTTTGTATGAGACTTTTTTT
>NZ_QNFY01000034.1 GCF_003290185.1 Chryseobacterium lathyri
GGTGATTATTGTTGTTGCAGGAATACCGGCATTACTTAGATCCAGACCAGCCGGAGCTGAAACTGTTTTTAGCGAAGGAATGGCAAATGCATTTTGTCCGACAGTTGTTACTGTGCTGGGAATGTATAAGTCTTCAACATAGGCTACTCTGGGGCAGTAAAATGCCTGACTTTCAATGGTTGTTAAACCTTCATTTAGAATGATTTCTTCTAAAGCATCTGAGCCATTAATATTGTTTCTTTGATCATAAAAAGCCTGTCCTTTTATGGTTTTTAATGTTGAAGGAGTTCTGATGCTTTTAATATTTTGTCCGAAAAATGCAGATTCTCCTATTTCTTCAAGCCCTTCATTAAAAAGTACTTTTATGATTTGGTATGACATACCTGTATAAACAAAGGCGGATGGAAGGATTTTTTTTGTATCGGCAGGAATAGTAACTGCTGCTGCTGAGCCAAGTAATCCGGCTTCGGTAAAAAAGGGCACTACTTTTTCAATACTTTCAATAGAATCCTGGATGATTTTTTCATCCTTATGCCAGTAAGAGTCCAGTAAAGCCCAGAAATCTTCCTGTACAGGCTTGTCTCCGTTTTCAAATAAGAGTTTTAAACCTTCTTTTGTTTTCATAATAAAATTGTGTGATTTTGTTTGATTAATTAATAGGTTATGATTGAAGAGCCTTTAGTAGAATCTCTTCAGGTTTTAGTCTAATTTTATAGTGATTACTGACTGCACACTTTACAATTACGTTTTCATATTTTTTATAGATTTTTAGACATAGTTCTGGCTGTCCGGCATTTTGTGAATGATAGATTCAAAGGTGTATTTGAATGATTATAGGATACTGCTAGGTGTTTTGATTTGGTGTTTCAAAGGTAATTCCGGACAGCGTCAGAACTTGTCGTGTTATAATGTATTTAGTATATATTTTCTTCAGGAATTGCATTTTCGAAGTCTTCCCTGAAAAAACTTTCAATGTCATTGAGATAGTTTTCATAGTCCATCTCAGCATGTTCGATATCGCTCCACTCAATAGTATAGAGATCTTCATCGAAAAGGATATCTGGATTGTGATCTGGTGTTTGCATGTTTTGTGTTTTAAGGTTGAGGTGATGTTTTGAACATATTTCTGGCTGTCCAGCATTAATAAATGTTGAATTCAAAGGCTTTTTAAAATTTTAATGATTGTTTTTTGTGTCTTTGTTTATACTCCAAAAGTAGTAGGAGAAGACGACAAAACTTGACGTGTTTTAAAAACTTTTTTTATTTTTTAAATATTAGCGATTTAACTTATATGGGTCCTTTATAAGGTAAAAAGCTTATATTTTATTTTTGATCAATTTCTGTACAATTTGATTCAGAATTTCTCTGTTATCATCGATATAGCTTAATCCTGCCTGAATCAGGTTTTCAATGTTTGATCTTCTGACATTGTCCATTGCCGGAGATGCATTTTTCAACGAAGGATTCAGACGGTAATAATTTTTCTGGTTTCGCTGGCCTAAAGTCTGAAACATCTGGCAAAGCTGATAATCTACAGTTTCTGCATTTGCAGACATTAATATATCTATGATTGGATTTACCCAGCCTATTTTTCCCGACTTTTGAAGTTTTCTGAAAGAATAAGGTTTAGCCTCAATACCCGTTCCGATAGAAACGATAATCATATCATTTACACCGGGATGATTAGCCTTCTGATGGTTCTTCAATACTTCTGCAAAAGGAATTTTTCGGGCTTCCGCATAAGCGCAAAGTGAAGGATTATTGGCAAACATGCCACCGTCAATCAGGCTGAAGATCTGCCCGTACATCGATTTGATCTGCACGGGACTGAAATAAGTAGGAGCTGCTGCTGTCGCTCTGCAGATATCTTTTACATAAAAGTTATCCGTACTCAGATTAGCCTCCCAGGAATTAAAAAGTTTTGCTCTTCTGTTTTCAATATCATAACTGGTTATTAAACATGGTTTTATAAATTCTTTAAGTTCAAGCTGTCCAAAAAAGTCATTCAGATTTTTTTCAAGTGCATCCTGAGAAATTTTTTCATTAAGCAGGCCAAACGGATTGACCAGTTTTTCCCAAAAAGAAACCTGAAAGATGTCGCCTCCCTTTTCAGCGTATAATTCTAGCCCTTTCTGGATAGAATATTTCGCCTTTCGGTGTTCATCGGGACATAGAATAATAGAAGCAATCAGTCCTCCTGTACTGCTTCCTGCAACCAGATCAAAATAATCACCAAGTTTGGCGCCCGGATTATCATGATACTGAAGCTGTTCCTCTATGTAGCGGAGAATAATACAGGTGATAATACCTCTTATTCCGCCCCCGTCCAAAGAAAGAATGGTTGTCTTTTTCATGTGATGTTTTGTTGGTTTTAAAAGAAAAATTAAGGTCCTGAGACAACTAAAACCAACTTTCTGCCTATAAAAGCGGATGTTGGTTTTAGTATTTGAGATCTCAGGTAACTAACATTTTCTTACAAAACAAAGGTAGGGCGGGGAAGCGACAGAACTTGTCGTATTATAATTATTTTCAAATAAAAGGGAATTAAAATAGGATATAATTTTGTTTATCTTTTGGCATCTTGGATAATATTCTCCAGCTCGTTTTCACCAATCTTTTTTTAGTCTGTATATTCTTTTTTTCGAAGTGGGGAAGGTCTTTGAAGGTCTTCCAGTTTCCACCCCAGTCCCAGCCGTGGCGTGCAAAAATTTTCACACATTCGTACCAGTCGGCCACCCTGTCATTGTCCCAGTCTTTCACCGTGTCCCAGCTTGCAACCTTACCGTCAATCATCAGGCAGATATCAACAGCAAGCCCGTAATTATGGATGCTCTGGCCGGCTTTGGCATTTGTTACTTTTTTTCCGGACGTAATTCTTCCGATAGCGTACAGTTTTTCCTGTTCTTCAAAAGATCTCAGGCCTTGGGTGATTCTTACTTTGGCTCTTCCGGTAAGGGCTTCATCGCATTCTTTTATGATCTGTTTTACTTCATCTCTTACAGAAGGGTGAAGCTTATTTATTCTTTCTGACGTTACTTTATCCATGATTCATTATTATTTATGAAACAAAAGTATAGGTTAAGGGCGACGGAACTTGACGTGTTTAATGATAATATTAAGAGCCTGTTTAAATTTTATTCAATAATAATTTTATAGCAGATAATTTGACCATGTTTTCAGAGGATTCCATTAGGAGTTCGTAATTTCTACATAGTCT
>NZ_QNFY01000035.1 GCF_003290185.1 Chryseobacterium lathyri
GATAAAAACAGATTTGGGAAAAACAGCTAATGCTAAACTGATAAAAAAATAAACATAAATAATGAAAAAAATCTACATGTGTCTTATAAGCCTGGTAGGCTTATATGGTCATCTCCAGGCACAGAACCAATTTCAGGGAGTTAATTTCGGGGATATGCCCAATCCCGTTCCTTCATTATCAGCTATAACCAATTATACAGATACCCCAAGATCGCTTGCGTCAGGTATACCTGAAATTTCGATTCCGTTATTGAGTATCTCAGGACATGGTGGTTCAAAGTTTGGCCTGCAGCTGGGCTATAATCCACTCAATGTTTCTCCTGGTGATGCAGCAGGAGAAATGGGAACAGGCTGGTTTATGTCTAAGGGAGGTGCTATTTCACGCCAAATTAATGGGACTCTGGACGAAGTGTTTCAAAATACAGCAAACCCTCATTATGAAAAAAATGTCTTTGATGATGAATATTATTACAATTTTCCAGGATTTTCAGGGAAATTTAAAATAGAAAGAGACACCCAGCAAAATACGTTTCGTCTTGTTGATCTTTCCCCTTTGAACCATGTTAAGATAGCCTATACAAAGCAGAATAATACTGCTACGCTCATCATTGATTCCTTTACGATTACTGATGACGAAGGAAATACTTATTATTTTAATGACTATTCGGTAGCAGCAGTTTATGATAGTTTTTATCAAACTATTGGAACTTCAGGTCTGGAATACAAATCAGCATTTTTTCTGACCAGGATTACCAATGCTAATGGTGTGGAAACCGCTAATTTTACTTATCAGAAAAATACAAAGTATGATACTGATAATACCACATTGCTTTACAAAAGCTGCCAGCTTCAGAAAATTAATACTGCATCCGGAAATATTGAAATCGTTTATGATTACGACCAGACCCTGGAAAAAACCATGAATGACCCCTACAGCATTAAAAAAGTAATGCTGAATAATTTATACGGTAAAGTGGCTGAATATACCTTTGATTATTCCTATCCTTTTCCTTCAAATCCGGGAGATGCTACCCATAAAAGAAGACAGTTGGACAAAATAAAGAAAATGGATGGGCAAAATATTCTTGAAGAGACTTCATTTCTGTATAATCCTCCAAGTTTAGAGATTCCTGCATATGGCTCATGCGAAGGAAGCATACAGATCAATCCAGCAGGCATCCTTAATAAGGTTATATATCCTACAAAAGGCGTTACTAAGTACGAGTATGAAAGCTCAGAGACCTATGCTGATAAAAGCTCTGCTGCCTATCTGGAATCTTTAACTTTAAACTACACAGATCCATGTACACAGGAACAGCGGGAATTTTCAAATTTTAGCTTTGATACTCATCAAACCCTAACCTATTCCTTCACGATTTCCGGTGACCCAACAAAGAAAAAAGCGTTTTGGGTGGGTTATAATGAATTCTACACTAATATTGATCCCAATACAGGAGAGCCTATCCTTCTTCCTCCCGTACCGGAGAATAAAAGGATTACTTATACCCTGAAAAGAGGATCTGAGGTACTGACCACCAACCAGAAAGAAAGCAATATAAGATTTTATAATTATCCCGGTCAGTATACGGTTACTGTCAATGTTCCTATACAGAACGGGCAGGTTAACTTCTCCCTTTCAGAAGTAGTGGCAAAACCCGGTCCTTTTAGAAATGCCGCTTCTGGAACTAGCCAGTATAGAATACGTTCCATTAAAAAATATTTGGATAATGCCAGCAGTGTACCGGTAACAGCAGTTTCATACAGTTATGATGATTTTTCTATTCCCAACGCTTCAAGCGGTTATACTTCTATTGATGGTAAAGTCCTATTCAAGAATGTAAAAGTGACGGAAGGGACCGGAAACGGCTACACCAGATATTATTTTAAAATAACTCATGATTATCCGGCATACTATACCACAATAAATGGAAACCAGGCTAATTTTCAGCCTTATTACAATCTTTTAAAAACAGGTATTCTTGATAAAAAAGAGGTCTACAGTGAGACTAATCAGCTGCTGGGAAAAGATGATTATGAATATACATTTAGTATAGCAAGTGATGTTGATTACTATACGGATAGTGGCTTTTATTCCAAGACAGCATTCATAAGCCAAACAAAAAATGTTTCTTTTGTATATCCTTCCGGCTCTGCTGCTTCTTTGCAATCTTCAAGCGAAAATACAGTAAGGTCAGATAATTATAAACTTTCCTATTCAAAAAGTACAGCTTCAGACGGAATGGTGACTGAAAGTTTCTATAGATATGCCCAGGATAAAAATCAAACTAAATTGTTAGCGTCGGGCATGACAGGATTGTTGCTTGAATCAGAAATAAAAGAAGATGGGAAAACCACCGCAAAATCAGAAACTAAATTTGAACATTCTTCTAATGTATATCCTACCTCTGTTATTGGCTACAATATGGAGTCTCAAAGTCCTTTTACCGCCTCTACACTCGATGTTTATGACAATAAAGGGAATCTGGTACAGGCTACCGGAAAAGATGGAACGCCAACGACCACAATCTGGGGATATTATCAGACTATGCCTATTGCTGTTATTTCAGGAGCCTCTTATTCCCAGATAGCATCTCTTTCGACAGTAACCGCTGCCATAGCTGCGTCCAATGCGGATGGTGATAATCCGGTTAATGAACCTGCTCTTATACAGGCTCTGGAAAACCTTAGAAAAGATCCTGCCCTGAAGAATTACACAGTCACGGCATCTACCTATGATCCTCTGGTGGGAGTAACGAACTCCATTTCGGCGAACGGCATCAGAACGGTAAATATCTATGATAATGCAGGCAGACTGATCAAAATAAAGGATGTGGACGGAAAAACTTTGCAGGAAAACCAGTACAACTACAAACACTAAAACATCATGAAAAAAATTATAACAGCATTCCATATATTGTTTGTTGCGGGGCTTTCTTTTGCGCAAACGAACCTCAGTACCGCAGAAAACTATATCTATACCAAAAGCTGTCTGGATGGGGATTGTATCAAGAAATCAGAATCTGTTCAATATTTTGATGGACTCGGAAGACCTATCCAAGCTGTTGCGATCAAGGCAACCCCACTTGGAAGAGATGTGGTAGTTCCTATAGAATACGATTCAAAAGGAAGACAAGCCAAAAGCTACCTTCCTGTTCCCCAGTCAGGTACTGCGAACGGAGCCATCTATA
>NZ_QNFY01000036.1 GCF_003290185.1 Chryseobacterium lathyri
CTGATGATTGATAAGAATATGGTTGGCATTCCATTAGAAACTACTACAAACCAGACTATTGGAAGCAGCACAAAAACACTGTCAAGAACCGAGACTATTTATCCAAAAACTGTAGCAGAAATAACCAATAACAGTGCTTCACTGGTGCTCCCTACTTCGGTTTTATCTTACGATTTACAAAACTCTACAGTTTCATCCACAGAAGTTACTTATGACAAATACGATTCAAAAGGCAAACTTCAGCAGTACACTACAAAAGAAGGTATTCCAACCACAATCATTTGGGGTTATAACAAAACCCAGCCCATTGCCAAAATAGCAGGTGCCAAACTTTCAGATATCGCTCAGTCATTAATAGACAATATTGTAAATGCTTCAGATAATGACGGTCAACTAAATACCGATGCATCAGAACAGTCACTGATATCCGCTTTGGATGTGTTCAGAAATAATTCTGCGTTATCAGGTTATCAGATCACTACTTACAGCTATGATCCATTAATTGGAGTAAGAAGCATTACTCCTCCATCAGGAATCAGGGAACTTTATAAATACGATACTGCCAACCGTCTTGAAAAAGTGATCGACATCAATGGTAAAGTATTGAAAGAATTCAAATACAACTACAAAAACTAACACACGATGAAAAAGATAATTATCCCGATCAGTGCATTATTTATAACGGGTTTAGCTCATGCACAGCTTTCACCGACAGAAAATTACGTCTATTCAAAAACATATCTTTCAGACCCTGCCCTTTCAACCCCAAAAACCTCAGAAACCGTTCAGTATTTTGATGGCTTAGGAAGACCAAAACAGGTAGTGAATGTAAAAGGCTCACCATTAGGAAAAGATGTGGTTACCCATATCGAATATGACGGATTTGGAAGACAGGCTAAAGACTTTTTACCTATTCCACAATCTGGAACTCTGAATGGTGCTATTGTTTCAACTCCACTAGCCAATGCTCCATCAGTATATGGATCAGAAAAGATCTATGCAGAAAAGGTTCTGGAAAATTCTCCACTGGACAGAATCCAGCAACAAGTTCAGGTGGGTAACGACTGGACCACTAAACCTGTTAAATTTGATTATGATACTAATATTGGAGAAGATTATGTAAGAAAATATGAAACTACTACGACATGGGTTGAAGGCAGAACCCAAACCTCTGTTCAGCTCCTCCAATATTTCCAGCCTTCACAATTATACAAAAACACGGTAACTGATGAAGACGGCAACAAAACCATAGAATTCAAAAACGGTAAAGGGCAGGTTTTACTCGTTAGAAAAGTATTGAATTCCTCACAGAACACAGATACCTATTATGTTTATAATGAATATGATCAGCTAGCATTTGTGATACCACCTTTAGCATCAGCTCCCACTGTAGAATCTGCTACAATGGAAAACCTCTATTATCAGTACCGCTATGATGGCAGGGGCAGGCTCGTAGAAAAGAAACTTCCTGGCAAAGGCTGGGAATACATGGTGTATGATAAATCAGACCGTTTGATTTTGACTCAGGATGCTGTAATGGATACACAAAATAAATGGCTCATGACCAAATATGATACATTTGGAAGAGCGATCCTTACAGGAATTATTTCAGCAGGAGAAAGAGCTGCTTTACAGGATTTAATTAAAGACTTGGTAATTATCGAATCCAGAAATACTACAGGTTTTGCCAAAAGTGGGATGACGGTTTACTACAGCAATAATTATTTTTCTTCAGATATCCAGTCTGTATTGAGCGTTAATTACTATGACACTTATCCCCCAGGATCCTCTGCAGTCACTAATGTATTTGCACAGGAGCTTTTGACTGATAACCCAGCCAATTCACGAACCACGAAGGGAATGCTTACCGCTTCCTATGTCAAAAATATAGAAGATGACAAATGGACAAAGAACTTTATCTGGTATGATACCAAAGGAAGAAATATAGGCTCAAGAAGTAATAACCATTTGGGAGGATATACTGTTGTTAATCATAAGCTTGATTTTGCAGGAATCGTCCTTCAGACCAATACCTATCACAGAAGATTGATCACGGATCCTGAAAAGGGCTTCGTAGAAAAATTCACCTATGATTCCCAGAACAGGCTTCTAACCCAAACCCATCAGGTAGGCAGTAATCCTGTTGAATATCTGGCTCAGAATAAGTATAATGAACTTTCCCAGCTGGAATCCAAAAAAGTAGGAGGAGTATCATTAGCATCCCCATTGCAGACCATCGATTATAAGTACAATATCCGTGGTTGGATGACCAATATTAATGATCCAGTCAATTTGGGAAGCGATTTGTTTGGTTATAAAATCAAATACAATCAGGTTGAAGGATTGGAAACACCGAATACCGATTTTCCTGATTTGAAAGTAATGCCGAGGTATAATGGGAATATCGCAGAGGTAGACTGGAGAACTGCTACTGCAGCTAATGATCACCTGAGAAGATACGGCTATGTTTACGATAGCTTAAATAGGCTTTCAGCAGGTTTTTATCAGAAAGACAGCAATCCTTCTGCGAAAGAATATTTTGAAAAACTGGAGTACGACCTGAATGGAAATATTACTAATTTAAAAAGATCTTCTGAATTAATGGAAGGAAATACTGCTGCAAATTTCCTTAATAACCTTAATTATACTTATCAGGGGAATAGACTTACATCTGTTAAGGATCTGGTACCATTTATTGGAGGATATAAAGGAAATACAATGCAGTATGATGCAAATGGAAATATGACGGGTAATCCCGATAAAAACAAAATGCTTATCACATATAATTTCTTAAATCTGCCAAGCAGCATTACAGAAACAGTATTTGTTAACTCCACCAATAACACCTATTATACCCATAGAGCTGACGGAACGAAAGTATCGAAGAGGTATATACAAGCGGGTGCTGAACAGAATACAGATTACTTAGATGGATTTCAATATAACAATCTGGAAACATTTGGTTCAACGGTTCCTACGGTTCCAACATTAAAGTTTG
>NZ_QNFY01000037.1 GCF_003290185.1 Chryseobacterium lathyri
GAAGAGCTTTGGCAGAAATCCTACAATTTTGGAAACCGGGATATTCTAATGGGAACGAGTGTAATCCAGAGTCAAGATCGGGGAGCCAAGAACCAAGATGCCACAAAAGGAATTCTTTTGGGAGGCTATACCCAGGCAGAAGGAAAAATTGAGACCGATGATGAAACTTTCTGGATGCTGTATCTGAACCAGGACGGTAATGAGCAGTGGAGAAAACACATAAAAGGAGAATCCAGAAAACGTGAGGAAAGATTGTCTGATATAAAACTGAACAGGGATGGCTCCATTATCCTGGCTGGAACCAGTGCCGAAGAACTTGGCAAAGAGAACTGGAAGATTGTAAAGTTAGGAGATAAGCAGCTTGATCAGCTTATAGAAAAACAGGACATCAAAATTTATCCTAATCCTGTTTCAGATTATGCTTATGTGGAAATAGGCTCCCAATTTAAAGAAGCTGATATTATGCTGTATGATATGAGCGGAAGACAGCTTCAGAGTTTAAAGACAAAGAATAAGGTGACGAAGATCAATACCCAGAATCTGATTCAGGGGGCTTATCTGGTTACCATTAAAACGGATACGAATAAAACAGCAAATGCTAAACTGATAAAAAAATAAACATAAATAATGAAAAAAATCTACATGTGTCTTATAAGCCTGGTAGGCTTATATGGTCATCTCCAGGCACAGCACCAATTTCAAGGTGTTAACTTTGGAGATACTTCCAATCCGGTCCCTTCACTTGCTTCCCTTGCCGGGCATACAGATACTCCGCCGTCAGTAGCGGTGGGCATACCTGAAATTTCTGTTCCGTTATTCAGTATTTCAGGATATGGAGGATCTGATTTTGGCTTGCAGCTGAGCTATAATCCAACAGGCGTTTCTGCAGACGATGCAGCGAGCGAAGTTGGAGCAGGCTGGTCCATGTTCAAAGGCGGGGTTATTTCCAGAAAAATTAATGGGATTATGGTGGATGAAGCGTTTCAGAATACAGCAAGCGCTCATTATGAAAAAAATGTCTTCGATGATGAATACTATTATAGTCTTCCCGGGTTTTCGGGGAAATTTAAAATAGAAAGAGATACCGTACAAAACACATTCAGAATAGTAGATCTTACCCCGCTGAACCATGTCAAAATAGCCTATACAAAGCAGAATAATACCGCTACGCTGGTTATAGACTCCTTTACTATTACGGATGATGATGGCAGCACCTATTACTTTAATGATTATTCTACAGCGGCCGTTTATGATAGTTTTTATGATGAGAAAGGGCTTTGGGGATGGGAATACAAATCAGCCTTTTTCCTGACCAGAATTACCAATGCCGATGGTGTGGAAACCGCGAATTTTACCTATCAGAAAAATACGAAGTACGATACTGATAATACCACGCTGCTTTATAAAAGCTGCCAGCTTCAAAAAATCAATACCGCACTGGGAAATATCGAGATCGTTTATGATTACGACCAGACCCTGGAAAAAACCATGAATGATCCTTACAGCATTAAAAAAGTAATGCTGAATAATTTTTACGGTAAAGTGGCGGAATATGCCTTTGACTATTCCTATCCTTTCCCTTCAAATCCGGGGGATGCTACCTACAAAAAAAGACAGCTGGACAAAATAAAGAAAATGGACGGGCAGAATATCCTTGAAGAGACCGCATTTCTTTATAATCCTCTCAGCCTGGAGGTTCCAACAGGTGGATCGTGTCAGGGAAGCGTACAGGTCGATCCATCCGGTGTTCTTAATAAGATTATTTATCCTACAAAAGGTGTTACTCAGTACCTTTACGAAGGTTCAGAAATTTATGCCGATAAAAGCTCTGCTGCCTATCTGGAATCACTGACCCTGGATTATGTAGACTCATGTACACAGGAACAGCAGGAGTTTTTAAATTTCAGCTTTGATACCCATCAAACCCTGACTTATTCTTTTACGATCCCGGGGGATTCTTCAAAGAAAAAAACATTCTGGGTAAATTACGGCGACGTTTATACTTCAGTTGATCCCAATACGGGAGAGCCTATTATTCTTCCTCCCGTACCTGAAAATAAAAGAATTACCTATACCCTTAAAAGAGGAACTGAGGTATTAACCACCAACCAAAAAGGAAGCGGTATAAAATTTTATAACTATCCCGGTCAGTATACCGTTACTGCCAACGTACCCCTACAGAATGGTCAGGTTAATTTTGGGCTGATAGAAGTTGTGGCAAAGCCTGGACCTTACCG
>NZ_QNFY01000038.1 GCF_003290185.1 Chryseobacterium lathyri
AGCCCACCAGCGCCGATGGTACTGCGAAAGCGGGAGAGTAGGCCGCCGCCAGTTTTTATTAAAAGTCTCATACAACACAGTTTGTATGAGACTTTTTTTGTTACATACTTATCAACCAGGGAATAAGGAATAGGGAATAGGGTGAGGCCAAAAATCATTGATCATTCATCGCTTGATCATTGATCCTCATAATACCCCAAAACAGACAATCAAGCAAGAGACTTATATTTGCAATAAGCAATGCGGGAAATAACTGATCATTGACCGCTTGTCCTTCAGCTATTATAGATAGTCTCACCAACAAAATAGAATATAGTCTTGTACAGAAATGCGCATGACTTTCTTATAATTAACTCTTTTCTGCGATTACTATTGTGAAACTTACTGTACTGCTTATCCGGTAAAGGACCAAGCTATTGATAAGAAGATTAAGTACTACCATCATGCATAATTTAAAATCCCGTTTATTAACAAACATTGCTTGTAGTAAATTACTTTTGCAGGAATCATTACAGAGATCTGCTTAATCTGCCGATCTGCGAGAGATATTCCTTTAACTGAAATCTTATCAATTATTATAACCCATTATATTTTTATAAGCATAGTAATCTTAAACTTTGAACAAGCACGCAACCTAACCTGTTAGCTGGTTCTATTAGGGAAAAGAGTACACATTATTGATCAGTATGGCTTAAATTTTTTATCAATAGGAGCGGGCTTTAGCCCGCTTACAACGTATAAGATCAAAAAGGCTTTAGTCAAAACTTATACTATGTCAATCTGATATCTGATATCATTTTTGTAAAGCAAATATCCAGGCTGTTTATATTTTAATACTGGCTTCATTATTTTTTTGATACTGGATCTTTCCAAACCTTCTTCCAAGGAATCAATACGCTTGTTCTATTTATATTTTAAACCAGATCGAGACTTGGTTTTAATTTTTAAACCAACATGTAGAATTAAAAAATCTGCTCCATCAGCCTGATCTGCGAGAACTATCCTGTCCGTTTAAAATTTATCCAGGATTTTGATAATCTATCCTTACAAAAATCTTCATCAATAGTTTGAACTCCTTACAGATAGGATAACCTTGATGGAGGCCTAATCAATACAACGTAAGACTCCACGATTGAGAAATCTGTGGAAACTCATCCCGCACATTTTAATATTGTCCTTACCTCAAACTTTTCCGGTTCTATCTCTATAATTTTCCTCTGCTAAGCTAAAGTTGATATTCCCAAGATAAGGGCATACTAGTACCCCATGTCAATTATTCATCTTCGCCCTTAGCTGGTACCTACTTTTTATAAAGAACCAGTCTTCCCATATTCATTTATACACCTTATCAATGACGATTGTGGATAACTACGCTATGTACATAATGTGTTAATAATCAAAATACTGTATTAATACTTATCCCCAATGTAAAATGTATGTAAATTTTATGTTAAATAAGTTTGTTTTGCGTGATATTAAGTTGTTATCTTTGCCGCACTGAAAAACGAGAGTGGAACAGTAGCGCAGAAGAGCTTTTAGATAAGCGATAGGTATTTAAAAAAGCTTACAGGAATCAGGAGAAAAAGCTTAGCAATATTTTAATAAATAAAAGTTG
>NZ_QNFY01000039.1 GCF_003290185.1 Chryseobacterium lathyri
AGCCCACCAGCGCCGATGGTACTGCGAAAGCGGGAGAGTAGGCCGCCGCCAGTTTTTATTAAAAGTCTCATACAACACAGTTTGTATGAGACTTTTTTTTGTTACATACCTTAGGGAATAGGGTGAAGCCAAAAATCATTGATCTGATCATTCATCGCTGATCATTGATCCTCATAATACCCCAAAACAGACAATCAAGCAAGAGACTTATATTTGCAATAAGCAATAAGCAATAAGCAATAAGCACATTATTGTTGATCAATATGGCTTAAATTTTTTATCAATAGGAGCGGGCTTTAGCCTGCTTACAACGTATAAGATCAAAAAGGCTTTAGCCAAAACTTATACTATGTCAATCTGATATCTGATATCATTTTTGTAAAGCAAAATATCCAGGCTGTTTATATTTTAATACTGGCTTCATTATTTTTTTGATACTGGATCTTTCTAAACCTTCTTCCAAGGAATCAATACACTTGTTCTATTTATATTTTAAACCAGATCGAGACTTGGTTTTAATTTTTAAACCAGCATGTAGAATTAAAAATCTGCTCCATCTGCCTGATCTGCGAGAGCTACTTGGTCAGTTTAAATCTCCTTCCAGGATTCTATCATAATACCTGAGAAGTTCCGCGCGATCTGCGTAGCCTGAGGAAAACTCATCCCGCACATTTTAATATTGTCTTTATCTCAAACTTTTCCGGTTTTATATCTAACAATTTTTCTCTCTCTACTTCTATAGTTAATATCCCAGGATAAAAAAACAAAGCCAATTACCATTCCAGACAACCCATCTTTCTTTTTTCAACTAATTGTTCTGATCTTACATTTTGAGATGCTCTTCTCCGGACTTATCACTCCGTCTTATTAACCGCCTTATAATCCCCCTTCTTTTCATAGTGTTATTTATATTCGATCTTTGTGGATAACTACGATATATGCATAAAGTCTTAATAATCAAAATACTGTATTAATACTTATCCCCAATGTAAAATGTATGTAAATTTTATGTTAAATAAGTTTGTTTTGCGTGATATTAAGTTGTTATCTTTGCCGCACTGAAAAACGAGAGTGGAACAGTAGCGCAGAAGAGCTTTTAGATAAGCGATAGGTATTTAAAAAAGCTTACAGGAATCAGGAGAAAAAGCTTAGCAATATTTTAATAAATAAAAGTTG
>NZ_QNFY01000040.1 GCF_003290185.1 Chryseobacterium lathyri
AAGGAAACTTACCACTAAGTTTCCTTTTTTAATAAAATCCGGCCAATGATTCTCTGCATTACCCACTCGAATGATTTTTACAATATTGATATTTTTTTTGAATATCTTTCTTCTAAGAATATTTCCTGTTTCAGGCTCAACTCTGACCGGATGAACCATCTCCAGAAGATCAGTGTGAATGAAGATTCATTTGAACTCACTGATGAGTCTGGAAATACCGTTCATTCCAAAGATATCAAGGCAGTGTGGCACAGAAAGGCCTGGGGAATAAGCGTTCCTGAGGAACTGGATGAAGACTACAAAAAAATATTCCTGAGCGCGTACGCAAATCTCCGTTATAACCTGATCACTGTTTTGGAAGATATTCCATGGATCAATCCCTATGAAAATGAAAGGAAGATCGATGGAAACAAAATGCTTCAGCTGAAAATAGCTAAAGACAATCATTTGACTATTCCTGAAACCATTTTTTCCAACGATGAACACCAGATCACTGCCTTTTTTCATGAATTCTGCAATGGTAAAGCGGTTGCAAAGCTTCATAGCCTGACCGCAAAATCAATGAGCGGTGAGAACCTTATTTCAACGATGATCATTGAAGAAGATACCCTGGAACATATTGCAGACATTGCTTACTGCCCGATGATCTTCCAGCCTTATATTGACAAAGAATATGAATTGAGAATTGTTTACATAGCCGGGGAGTTTTTTACCGGAAAAATTAACAATAGTGAGAATGTTGACTGGAGACTAGCTCAGGCAGATTATTTCTGGTCAGCCTATGAACTCCCGGAGAATGTCAAAACCGGTTTAGCTTCCATGATGGAAGAAATGGGGCTTTACATAGGAGCCATAGACATGATCAGAGGAAAAGACGGAGCATATTATTTCCTTGAAGTAAATCCTCAGGGAGAATGGGGAATGCTCCAGAAAGACCTGGGATTTCCTATTGCAGAAAGAATTGCCGATAACCTTATAAACAGAATCAATACTACCCATGAATAAAATACTAATAATTACGCATACACAGGATAATTTTTCAATTGAAAAAGTAACAGAATATATAGAAAAAAACGGCTGCGAGGTTATTCGCTTCGATGTAGACCTGTATCC
>NZ_QNFY01000041.1 GCF_003290185.1 Chryseobacterium lathyri
CCCCTAAATAGTTTACAGATATGAATATTAATATAAATATTATAAAAAATATTAAAATATAATAAGGACTAAATATTTTTTTTATGTTCATTGTTGTTATTTTCCAGTAGTTAAAAATTTTCTTCCATTAAAAATTGCACGTTGATCGGCTTTACTGTCAAAGTGACCATATCTAATTTCATTTGCATTACTTCCTGCTTTTACTTCAGCTGCAGTTAAGCCAATAAATTTCGATCAACCTCCCCACATAAAATTGCCTGCATCCATTAAACTGTACATTGTATTGGCATTTCCAAATCTAAAATGATAAGAAGAATCGTTTGCATAAACATCATTTCCTATATCTAATTTCCTTGATAAATAATGTGCTGAAAAATCTGCTTCTCTTTGTGTGGATTCGTAACCAATCAAAGCATAAGCAGCAGCAAGGAGACTTGGAGAAAGGATTAAGTGTTTTTTTTATATTCATGATTTTTATTTTCCTGTTGTTAAAAATTTCTCCACAACTAAATATAAATCTTTAATCGGCTAGAATAACAACTTACTCTTATCATCAAATTTTAATTTTATCCCATTTGATTTTCAACCCCTAACCACTGACATATTACGGCATATAGTACCATAAAAAAAATGTACAAAAAATACAAAATAATTAAAATTATTTTATTTTTTAAATTATTCTCTTTATTACTTTTCTTTATATTATAAATAAGCACTGGAATAAAGATAAATAAACCTGGGATAAAATATAAAAAAATTAAACCAGCTCTTATCTGTTTATATTTGTAAGAGTCTATTTGATAAATACAAACAACACTAATAATAAATAATATAAATATTGATAATATTTTTGTAGGATTTAAG
>NZ_QNFY01000042.1 GCF_003290185.1 Chryseobacterium lathyri
GACAACATCTCTTCCAAGCGGCGTAGCTTTGATGGCAACACTTTGGATAGGTCTTCCGAGCCCATCAAAATACTGAACAGATTCTGATTTTTTAGTGCAGTCCCCATCCAGACAGTTTTTGGTATAGATGTAGTTCTCAGTCGTACTGGGAGTTGTTTGCGCGTAGATGGTTAATGAAAAGAGAAGAGTGAAAAGTGAAAAATAACTTTTCGTTTTTAGTTTTTCACTTTTTATTTTTATCCCTGATTTTTCATTAATCATTTTTATTTTTCCATTATCTGTGATCATTTGTTAAGTTTTAATTTTGAGGTTTTAATACTTGCCACCAGCATGCTGATGAGCTCATGGGTACGTCTGGATGAGTCTTCAAAATATTCCGCATCTATATAATGAGTCCGATGCAGGAGCTCCAGCCAGTAACAGGTTTCGTTTGCTTCTTTTAATGCAATGGAAAGTTTACTGATGAAATCTGCCTTACTCTGGGCAAACTCTGCTTCTCGTATTAATGCGCCAATGGCTGTTCCACTGCGAAGCAGTTGTTTTGACATCACAAACTCCTTAGATCCTGTCAACCTCTTGTATTGCTCAACGATATGAATACTGAAAACAAAACTTCTGTCTTTCAGCACATTCTTATTTTTAATTTTTAATTCTTCATTCATCATTCACTAGTGTTTGTAGTTGTACTGGTTCTCCTGTAGTGTTTTCCCGTCTGCGTCCTTTACTTTAATCAGTCTGCCTGCATTATCATAGGTATTTACCGTTCTGATTCCGTTCGCGGAAATGGAGTTCGTTACTCCCACCAGAGGATCATACGTGGTTGCCGTGACCGTGTAATTCTTCAGG
>NZ_QNFY01000043.1 GCF_003290185.1 Chryseobacterium lathyri
AGAGCCTGTTTAAATTTTATTCAATAATAATTTTATAGCAGATAATTTGACCATGTTTTCAGAGGATTCCATTAGGAGTTCGTAATTTCTACATAGTCTTCTGTCATTATCAAACCAGGAAAAGGTACGTTCAACGATCCATCTCTTATGAATGGGCTTAAAGTTTGTTTTTCTATGCTCGGAACGCATGACGATTTGAATAAGGTAGCCGAATTTTTTCTTTACGGCTTCTATTACTTCCCCCCTGTAACCTCCATCAGCAAGAATAACCTTTACAGGACTTAGAAAATAAGAGAGAGTTCTCATTAATAAATCTACCGCTTTACTATCATGGATACTTGCCACTGTAACCATTACAGCTAAAAGAAATCCATTTTTATCTACCACTACATGGCGTTTGATACCTTTTACCTTCTTATTGCCATCAAAACTTTTGAGTGAGCGATTATTTCCCCAACGTACGCTCTGACTGTCCATAATTCCTAAACTTGGATCACTGTTCTGCCCTCTGCTAAATCGTACTTTTTCGCGTAATTTAGAGAGAAGTAAATCAAGATCTTCTGAACCTGACCATTTGCTGTAGTAATAATAAACCAATTGCCATTTGGGAAAGTCTCTAGGAAGCATACGCCATTGACAGCCTGTTTTCATCAAGTACATTAAAGCATTCCAAATCAGGATAAGGGGATATTTTCTCTTTCGCTCTTTCAGGTTCATTGCTTTCTTTATATATTGCCATTGGTTTTCAGTCAGATCAGTTGGGTATTGCATTTTTTTTTTTCAAATATCCAACTTCTGAAAACCGCCTAACAAAAATTTTTATACTTTTTTAAACAGGCTCT
>NZ_QNFY01000044.1 GCF_003290185.1 Chryseobacterium lathyri
ATGTTGATTATCAGACCGATGAAGGATTTTATTCCAAAACAGCATTTATCAGCCAGACAAAGAGCACTTCCATAGCCTATCCTTCAGGATCTGCGGCATCTTTCCTGCAAACTTCAAGTGAAAACAATGTAAGAGCAGATAATTACAAACCTTCCTCTTCAAAAACTACAGCTGCAGACGGAACGGTAACTGAAAGCTTCTATAAATACGCCCAGGACAAAAATCTCACCAAGCTGCTGGCTGCTAATATGACAGGAATGCCGGTAGAAACAGAAGTAAAAGAAGGGGGTAAAACCATCGGAAAATCTGAAACTAAATTTGATCATTCAGCTAATGTATACCCGAGTTCTGTCATCGGCTATAACAGACAGAACCAGAGTCCTTTTACCGCTTCTACACTGGATGTTTATGACAACAAAGGGAATCTGGTACAGGTAACCGGGAAAAACGGAATTCCTACAACCACAATCTGGGGATATTACCAGACCCTGCCTATTGCTGTTATTTCAGGAGCCTCCTATTCCCAGGTAGCCTCCCTTTCGACAGTAACAGCTGCCATAGCCGCTTCCAATGCGGATCGTGATAATCCGGCTAACGAACCTGCGCTTATACAAGCTCTGGAAAATCTTAGAAAAGATCCTGCCCTGAAGAATTACACGGTCACGGCAACCACGTATGATCCTCTGGTGGGAGTAACGAACTCCATTTCCGCGAACGGAATCAGAACGGTAAATACCTATGA
>NZ_QNFY01000045.1 GCF_003290185.1 Chryseobacterium lathyri
TGTAATGAAATAGTCCATATTCTGAGCCAGTGAAGGCTTCTGAACATTGATCAGGTTGTAAGGTTTCACTTTCAGGTAATCAGCTGCCGTAATGGATTTGTCTTCATATTTTGCTCTCAGTTCATCAAAAATCTGTTTTGCCTCAGGATTGTCTGCCACATCTTCATTGGCATAATTAAAGGTAAAGTCAGGAGCTCCGTACATAGAAATGTAGTTTGCCATTACGTCTTTATCCTCATTAAACATTCTTGGCATTAAGCTGATCTGAGACTGGCTGAATGTATAATTGAACCGGTCCCCAGTTTTTCTGTAAGTTCCGGTTTTTTCATCTTTTTCATAGATTTCTCCGGTTTTCTTCGTTTTGAAGCTTCCGTCTTCATTCTTCTCAATTCCGTTGGCATCAAGGAAAGCGGTATAGTTTTGACCGTAGATAGTCGGCCAGTCACCGTATTGCTCCCTGTTGTAATAATCCAGCATACCAATGGCAGTATCAGGATCATTAAGGTTCATTGGTGGATTCGCATTCGCTCTGATAGGAATAACCATCCAGCATGAGAATCCAATGATCATATAAACCACCGACAGTGCGGCCGTCTGATATATATTTTTCTTTGCTCTTCTGGCATATTTAATCAGGAGATAAGATATTACAACCATCAGAATAAATGCTACTATCGTTCCTGAATGG
>NZ_QNFY01000046.1 GCF_003290185.1 Chryseobacterium lathyri
TGTAATGAAATAGTCCATATTCTGAGCCAGTGAAGGCTTCTGAACATTGATCAGGTTGTAAGGTTTCACTTTCAGGTAATCAGCTGCCGTAATGGATTTATCTTCATATTTAGCTCTCAGTTCATCAAAGATCTGTTTTGCCTCAGGATTGTCTGCCACATCTTCATTGGCATAATTGAAGGTAAAGTCAGGAGCTCCGTACATAGAAATGTAGTTTGCCATTACATCCTTGTCCTCATTAAACATTCTTGGCATTAAGCTGATCTGAGACTGGCTGAATGTATAATTGAATCGGTCCCCGGTTTTTCTGTAAGTTCCGGTTTTTTCATCTTTTTCATAGATTTCTCCGGTTTTCTTCGTTTTGAAGCTTCCGTCTTCATTTTTCTCAATTCCGTTGGCATCAAGGAAAGCGGTATAGTTTTGACCGTAGATAGTCGGCCAGTCACCGTACTGCTCCCTGTTGTAATAATCCAGCATACCAATGGCAGTATCAGGATCATTAAGGTTCATTGGTGGATTCGCATTTGCTCTGATAGGAATAACCATCCAACAGGAAAAGCCAATGATCATATAAACCACTGACAATGCAGCCGTCTGATATATATTTTTCTTTGCTCTTCTGGCATATTTAATCAGGAGATAAGATATTACAACCATCAGAATAAATGCTACTATCGTTCCTGAATGG
>NZ_QNFY01000047.1 GCF_003290185.1 Chryseobacterium lathyri
AATTACGCATACACAGGATAATTTTTCAATTGAAAAAGTAACAGAATATATAGAAAAAAACGGCTGCGAGGTTATTCGCTTCGATGTAGACCTGTATCCTATACAAAATAAACTCTCCACTGTTTTCCAGGATGGCGAATGGATAAGCATTCTTGAAACCAAAGAGGCAAAATACCGTCTTGACGATATTGCAGCAGTTTGGTACAGAAGAGCTTATAACATCGGGAACGGGGTGAAAGAAGAAATGGATAAAAAGTTTTATAGCGCCGCAATGGGCGAGATCCGCAACACGCTTTTCGGATTTATAGAATCTGTAGATGCTTATGCATTGGGGAAACCGGGGATTTACAGAAGGCTGGACAGTAAAGAAGAGCAGTTGAAAATTGCCGTTAAGCTAGGCCTTAATATTCCTGAAACCTGCCTTACCAATAATCCTGAAGAAGCCAGACAATTCATCCTTAAGCATCAGAATGTGATAGCTAAAATGCAGACCGGTTTTGCTATCTACGAAGACGGTGTGGAAAATGTGGTTTTCACCAATGTGGTTAGCGAAGACAAGCTTGAAGAACTGGATTCATTGGTATATTGCCCAATGCAGTTCCAGAAAAAAATAGAAAAG
>NZ_QNFY01000048.1 GCF_003290185.1 Chryseobacterium lathyri
CTCTCCCAATATGGTGGAAGGAAAAGCAGGATTGAAGCTGTAGGAAGGGTATGTGTCGTAATAATTGATACTTAAAATTGATTGAGTATCTGATGGAAAATAAGTATTGGTATAATAAACCGTCATTCCATTTTGGATAAAACCTCCGGTAGTGAAAGATTCTGTAATTACAAGATCTTTAATCAGATTTTGCAAATTGACTCTTCCGCCCCCTGTTATCATTCCATTATAAATTACTCTGCCCCATTTATCATACTTAGTTAGAGCCCATTGGCTTTTTGATTTCATCACAGCATCCTGAGTTAGGATCAGCCTGTCAGCTTTATCATACACCATATACTCCCAGCCTTTCCCCGGAACTTTTTTCTCCACCAGCCTTCCCAGCCCGTCATAACGGTACTGATAGCAAAGATTATCTAAAGCAGCCTGATCGGGAGCTGAAGTGCCTATCGCCAGTGGTGGAATAACATAGGCCAATCGTCCATATTCATTATAGAGATAATAGGTATCTACATTCTGGGTACCGTCATTTTTTCTGACCAGTATGGTTTGTCCTTTCCCATTCTGGAATTCTGTAGTGGTATTTCCGTCCGGATCAGTAGCGGAAGTTTTCAT
>NZ_QNFY01000049.1 GCF_003290185.1 Chryseobacterium lathyri
CCCATCATAAAAGGGACACCCAATAAAACTACTCCCAAAGCAATGTTTGCTCCGTTTGATTTTATCTTAGACTGGATAAACCATAAGATAGCTCCGGCTCCAAGGCCAATCCAGATCGAAAATGCATAAAAGGACCCCACCATCGCATAATCTCTTTCCCTTACTTCAAAAGGCTTCACGCCTGTGTAGAAAACAATTCCGACACTTGTTAAAATAAATAATGAAAGCAGTGCATAGAATCTTCCAAAGTCCCTGTTAAGCTGGAAAAAGAAACCGATCAACCCTAAGATTAAGGGTAAAAAGAAGAATTTAACCGTACTTTCATTCTTGAATTTTGCAGGCATTTTATCCTGGTTCCCAAGCAGTGCATTATCGATGAAAGGAATTCCGGAGATCCAGTTTCCTTTAGTGTTTTCCATATTTCCTTCAAGATCATTTTGTCTTCCCACGAAGTTCCACATCAGGTATCTTACAAAATAATACCCATTCTGGAATGTAATGAAATAGTCCATATTCTGAGCCAGTGAAGGCTTCTGAACATTGATCAGGTTGTAAGGTTTCACTTTCAGGTAATCAGCTGCCGTAATGGATTT
>NZ_QNFY01000050.1 GCF_003290185.1 Chryseobacterium lathyri
TTCTGGACGATTACCCATTTTGTAAGACGGCTGCTGAACAAGGATTTTGATGAAATTACAAAACACCAGGAAATCTCCATTCTTTTTGCAGGAGCAGTAGGAGCATTATGCTTTACTTTTTCAGATACTTTCTGGTTTTCTGCTGTAGAAGGAGAGGTATATTCTATGGCTTCTATGTTTATTGCTTTACTCGTTTGGCTCATTACCAAATGGGAAAATGAATACCTGGCGAAAGACAGCGAAAGATGGATCATCCTTATTTTCTTTGTATTAGGACTTTCAGTAGGGGTTCATATGATGGGGATGCTTGCAGTTCCGGCGGTATGTCTGGTATACTATGCAAGAAATTATAAATTTACCTGGAAAAACTTTATCTGGGCCAACGCAATCACACTGGGAATTCTGATCATTGTTTTCAAAATTATCTTCCCATTGATCATGACGATGTTCGGAAGACTGGAAATATTCTTTGTCAACGGGCTTGGACTTCCTTTCCATTCAGGAACGATAGTAGCATTTATTCTGATGGTTGTAATATCTTATCTCCTGATTAAATATGCCAGAAGAGCAAAGAAAAATATATATCAGACGGC
>NZ_QNFY01000051.1 GCF_003290185.1 Chryseobacterium lathyri
ATGCCGCAGATCCTGAAGGATAGGCTATGGAAGTGCTCTTTGTCTGGCTGATAAATGCTGTTTTGGAATAAAATCCTTCATCGGTCTGATAATCAACATCATCTGCGATACCAAATGTGTACTGATAATCATCTTTTCCCAGAAGCTGGTTAGTCTCACTATACATTTCTTTTTTCTCCAGAATCCCTGATCTTAAAAGGTTGTAGTAAGGCTGGAAATTAGCCGTGCTCCCATTTTTAGAAATGGTATACGCCGGATAATCCTTATCCAGCTTGAAGTAATATTTTGCATACCCATTTCCTGAACCGTCCGTTACTTTTACATTTTTGAACAGGATTCTGCCGTCTTGGGAAGTATAGCCGCTTGAAGCATTAGGAATGGAAAAATCATCATAAGTATATGAAGCTGATGTTACAGGTGTACTGCTGCTCAGGTCATTGTATCTTTTGATGGAGCGGATTCTGTATTTTGAGCCTCCTGAATTTGCATTCCGGTAAGGTCCAGGCTTTGCCACAACTTCTATCAGCCCAAAATTAACCTGACCATTCTGTAGGGGTACGTTGGCAGTAACGGTATACTGACCGGGATAG
>NZ_QNFY01000052.1 GCF_003290185.1 Chryseobacterium lathyri
CAGCTGCCCGTATTCATTGTACAGGTAATAGGTATCTACATTTTGGGTACCGTCATTTTTTCTGACCAGTATCGTCTGGCCTTTACTATTCTTGAATTCCGTGGTGATATTTCCGTCCGGATCGGTAACGGAGGTTTTCATCAGCTGGTTAGCAGCATAGGAAGCCGAGAAGGAAATACCCGAATCAGTTCTCCCTTCTATCCAGTTTGTTGTGATCTCATATTTTTTTACTTCACCGGCTGCGTTGGTACCGTAGGCCATATTGGCGGGCTTCTGGGACCAGGCGGTTCCTGCCGGAACAACCTGGCTTACTCTTGTGGTAAACAGGTCGTCATAGCGTTTTTCAGCATAGATCTTTTCACTTCCGTATCCTGCAGAAGGCGCATTGGCCAGCGGATTGGTATAGATGGCTCCGTTCGCCGTGCCCGGCTGGGGAACGGGAAGGTAGCTTTTGGCCTGTCTTCCTTTTGCATCATATTCTATAGGAACGACAACATCTCTTCCAAGCGGCGTAGCTTTGATGGCAACACTTTGGATAGGTCTTCCGAGCCCATCAAAATACTGAACAGATTCTGATTTTTTAGTGCA
>NZ_QNFY01000053.1 GCF_003290185.1 Chryseobacterium lathyri
ATGCCGCAGATCCTGAAGGATAGGCTATGGAAGTGCTCTTTGTCTGGCTGATAAATGCTGTTTTGGAATAAAATCCTTCATCGGTCTGATAATCAACATTATCTGCAATGCCAAATGTGTACTGATAATCATCTTTTCCCAGAAGCTGGTTAGTCTCACTATACATTTCTTTTTTCTCCAGTATCCCTGATCTTAAAAGGTTGTAGTAAGGCTGGAAATTAACGGTATTGCCACCTACCGTAGTCTGATACGATGGATAATCCCTATCCAGTTTGAAGAAATATTTTGCATACCCGTTTCCTGAACCGTCCATTACTTTTACATTTTTGAACAGGATTCTGCCGTCTTTAGAAGTATAGCCGCTTGAAGCGTTTGGAATGGAAAAATCATCATACTTGTATGAAATTTCTTTTACCGGGATACTGCTGTTAATACTATTGAACCTTTTAATGGAACGTATCCTGTATGATGTAGATGGACTAGCATTACGGTAAGGTCCAGGCTTTGCCACAACTTCTATCAGCCCAAAATTAACCTGACCATTCTGTAGGGGTACGTTGGCAGTAACGGTATACTGACCGGGATAG
>NZ_QNFY01000054.1 GCF_003290185.1 Chryseobacterium lathyri
CTGGGTACCGTCATTTTTTCTGACCAGTATGGTTTGTCCTTTCCCATTCTGGAATTCTGTAGTGGTATTTCCGTCCGGATCAGTAGCGGAAGTTTTCATAAGTTGCCCTCCAGCATAGGAAGCTACCAGAGAAATACTGGAGTCCGTTCTGCCCTCTAGCCAGCTTGTTGTTACCTTATATTTTTTCACTTCACCATCAGCATTGATTCCGTAGGTCATGTTGGCAGGTTTCTGGGACCAGGCGGTTCCTGCCGGAACAACTTCGCTTACTCTTCCGGTAAAGAGATCATCATAGCGCTTTTCAGTATAGATCTTTTCACTTCCGTATCCTGCAGAAGGTGCATTGGCTAGTGGATTGGTATAGATGGCTCCGTTCGCAGTACCTGACTGGGGAACAGGAAGGTAGCTTTTGGCTTGTCTTCCTTTTGAATCGTATTCTATAGGAACTACCACATCTC
>NZ_QNFY01000055.1 GCF_003290185.1 Chryseobacterium lathyri
CTGGGTACCGTCATTTTTTCTGACCAGTATGGTTTGTCCTTTCCCATTCTGGAATTCTGTAGTGGTATTTCCGTCCGGATCAGTAGCGGAAGTTTTCATGAGTTGCCCCCCAGCATAGGAAGTTACCAGGGAAATACTGGAGTCCGTTCTGCCTTCTATCCAGCTTGTTGTTACCTTATATTTTTTCACTTCACCATCAGAATTGATTCCGTAGGTCATGTTGGCAGGTTTCTGGGACCAGGCGGTTCCTGCCGGAACAACCTGGCTTACTCTTCCGGTAAAGAGATCATCATAGCGCTTTTCAGTATAGATCTTTTCACTTCCGTATCCTGCAGAAGGTGCATTGGCTAGTGGATTGATATAGATGGCTCCGTTCGCAGTACCTGACTGGGGAACAGGAAGGTAGCTTTTGGCTTGTCTTCCTTTTGAATCGTATTCTATAGGAACTACCACATCTC
>NZ_QNFY01000056.1 GCF_003290185.1 Chryseobacterium lathyri
GACAACATCTCTTCCAAGCGGCGTAGCTTTGATGGCAACACTTTGGATAGGTCTTCCGAGCCCATCAAAATACTGAACAGATTCTGATTTTTTAGTGCAATCCCCATCCAGACAGTTTTTGGTATAGATGTAGTTCTCAGTCGTACTGGGAGTTGTTTGCGCGAAAGAAAGCCCCGCAACAAACAATATATGAAATGCTGTTATAATTTTTTTCATGATTTTTAGTGTTTGTAGTTGTACTGGTTCTCCTGTAGTGTTTTCCCGTCTGCGTCCTTTACTTTAATCAGTCTGCCTGCATTGTCATAGGTATTTACCGTTCTGATTCCGTTCGCGGAAATGGAGTTCGTTACTCCCACCAGAGGATCATACGTGGTTGCCGTGACCGTGTAATTCTTCAGG